>NZ_CP109327.1:7470867-8806301 GCF_035918155.1 Streptomyces sp. NBC_01591 | reverse complement strand
TCCGCGAACACGACGCGCCGTCGCTACGCGACGGAAGACGACCACGCACTCCGTGTGGTCCGGGACTTCGTCCCGGGGATCCGGGCCACTCCGTGGCCCTTGAGTCCAACTCCGCTGGACTCTGGCCCTGTTCGCTCCGCGATCAGGGCGACGGGCCGTGCTCCGCACGGCCCTGGGCTGGCTGCATGTGCGGGCGTCAGGGCCTGGGTGTGCTCGGCTGCTTGATGGGGCATCTCTTTTCCGCTGACTCGTGGTCGGTTTCGGGAAGAGATCAGTCCGTCTTATGGAAGCAGAAAAACTATGGAATCTTCGAGATGTCTGCGGGCCCCTCTTCGGAGACGTCGCGGGCGGTTCCGGACCGGTCCTCTCGGAGGATCTCGTCCATCAACTTGCCTTGATCTTCGGGTAGTTGACCTGCTTTCTGTTTGGTGCGGGTCTTGCACAGCCACGGGCCGATCATGACGCTTTCGCCGTCGGCCTCGATCCATTCTCTGGCCCCTGGCGGGCGGCCGTGACGCTCTACGAAGGCGCGCAGCAGCAGCGCTGTCTGCTCGAAGGAACGGCGTTTCCTGGTACCGGATGTGACAGTTGTTCTCGGCGTTTTCTTCAGCGGGACTTGATCGGCGGTCAGGCCGAGGCTGGTGAGAAGGTCGCGCTGGCCGGAGTTGAGATCGTGCCAGGTGGTGAACTGACGGTGCAGCCAGCTGCCGGCCTTCACGCCGTCGATCACCGTGTCGCGGCGCAGCGTGGCCGGGTCGTGGCCGGCTTCGATATGGCGCTTGATCAGGTGGTATTTGCGGTGCCAGTCGGGGCCGTGCGGGAGCGTCCAGTGCGGGTCGAGGGCGGTGAGCTGGGCTTCGCGGCTGGGGGCGAGACGGCCTTTGCGGGCCAGGGACCGCTGATCGACGAGGAACTGACCGCCCGGTTCCTGGGAAGGGATGGCGAGGTGGCCGTGTTCGGTGTGGAAGGCCTCAACGGTGGCCATATGCCCCTGCCAGGCGGCTTCGCTGTCGTCCCAGACCATGCCCAGGTCTTCGAGCTCGGCAATCCAGTCCTCGGCGAGAGAACCCTGGTGATAGGCGGTGCGTTGCCCGGTGATGAACTGGCCGAGCCGGTAGCCGTAGGCATCCTCGTAGTCGGCCGGGACACGCAGGTGACCGTGCTCGGTGTGATAGCGGACGGCGGCCGCGAGTCCCGCGCGGCGGGGTGCGGACAGAACCGCACCAGCAGCGGGCCAGGCCAACAGGTCCATGGCCCGGGCGATATGCCCGGGGTCGAGCGTGAAGTCGAACCGGAACCGGCGTGTGATCAGGGTGTGGGTGTTGGCGTCCAGGCGGCGCTTGGCGTTCTTGCGCGGGGCCCGGGCGGCAATCGACTGGTCATGATGCCGGAGCGCAGCGGTGACCAGCCACAGTGCCTCGTAGGGGGTGGAGAGGAGGTCGGTGGGGTCGGCGTCGGGTGGGGTGTAGGCGGGGATGACCAGGCTCGCCGTCTTGCGCTCGATGGTCGGGGGCTTACGCAGAGCGCGGCCGAGGCCGCCTGGACGATGCGGCGCACGCTCGCCGTACGGTCCGCGAACACGACCGCGTCCACGGCCGGCAGGTCCACTCCCTCGCCCAGGACCTGGGCATTGGTCAGCACGCCGCGGTCGGCATCGGCGAAGCCGGTGAGGATGGCGTGGCGCTGGTCGGGGGTGTGGGTGCCGTTGATCGACTGCACGAGAAGGTCGTCGGCCCATACGGGGCGTTGATTCCCAGGGAGGGCACGCAGCGTATGGGGAAACTGGCGGGCGAAGTCGGCGGCGTCCGCGACCTGCTGGAAGTACACGATCACATGCTTGAGGTGGTGCTCCGTCATGGCCCTGAGGACGGCCAGGTGCAGCGCCGTCGTGCGACGGGCACTCGGCGCGAACCCGGTGTGGGCGTCGCCGGAGTTGGTGAGGACGGTGCGCAGGTCGGTGCTGGTGATCGTGGGCACGAGGAGCTGGTAGTCGGCCAGGACGCCGTCCTCGATCGCGTCCGCGTGGGAGTAGGTGTGCAGGCGCGGGCCGAAGACCTTCGGATCGTCCATCGACGCGATCAGAGAGGGAGCCTCCCAGGCCGGGACGGTGGCCGCGGTCCGCTTCGGCTGGGGCCGTGTATCGGGGGCCTCGGTCAGGCGCGGAGCCTCCCACTCGTACGGGGTTGCGGTCATGTAGAGGCGGCGGTCGGCCAGGACACGCTGGTGGTCGTGGATCATCGTCCACTGCTTGTCCCAGCTCCCCGCCGTGCGGTGCGCCTCGTCCACGACCAGGAGGTCGAAGACAGGGGCAGCGAAGACGCTGTGCTGGGACTCCTCGATCCTGGAGAGGGAATCGAACGTGACGAACACCGTCGCCCGCTCACGCCGTTTCCTGCACTGAGCAAGCCAGTACGCCAGGTACTCCCCCGAACCCGTACTCACCGCCCCCGCACCCGCCAGCACAGGATGCTTACGGGCATCGGAGGAAGAGACCGCCATCAACGGCTCACGGCGCCCCTCCGCGCGGGCCGCGGCCGCCCACTGACCAATCAAATCCAGGCCCGGCACCGCCACCAGGAGATACCAGACATCGAGAGCTTCCGCAGTGCGCAGCGCGGTCAGGGTCTTCCCCGTCCCACACGCCGAGACAATATGCCCACGCGAACCCGGGCGCTTCAGATGCCGGGCTGCGCTGTCCACCGCCTGCTGCTGATCTGGGCGCAGCACACGACGTTCGGGGCGAACCGAGATGGGCGGGCCGTCGTAGTTGGGGTCGGTGGTCATCAAGTGGTTCCTCAAGGACACGGGAGGAGACGTTGAGGCTGGAGCGGCGGTGGTCAGCAGTACGGCCAGTGGATTCCTTGTCCGCGGCCTCTGATCGCACGCCATTCAGGGACGGGGACCCGGCCGGCCGCGGCATAGATCCAGCCCTTTTGGTGGTAGACGCGGTTGAGGAGCGTGTCGAGGACGTGCCAGTCGGCGTGATGCCCGCAGGCACTGCACCGGTTGGGGTTGAAGCTGCGGCCCCGCTGCCAGGCGGGGCGGTCGTGCAGTTGCGCCGCGATGTCTGCCGTGTCGCCGTCCGGTGCCGCCAGGATGCGGCGTGCCATGGCGACGGCCTCGGGGAAGTCCGTGGTGGTGAACTCCTCGCCGCGCGGGCTGTATGACGGCAGCAGCCCGAACACCCACCACAGGGAGAAGGAGCACCGCTCGCACGGCGCCTCGTATGCCAGCACGTCTACCTGCAGCGAACTCACCAGGCCGCACCTCCTTACACGGTGATCCTGGCACATCGTTTCTTGGCGCTGGGCGCGGTCTGGCAGGGGGGCAGGTAACTGGTAGAGAGTCCGTCCGGTAGCGCTCAAGTCCGGCGACAAGGGCGACGGCGGTGTCCGCTGCCTCTCGGCGCTGCGCTGGTTCGCGGGCGGTGTACATGTGGCCGAGGGGCAGAAGAGGGTGTCAGCCGTCGCGTCTTCGTCCACGACAGGCGCCTCCGTCCCGTAAGGGAGGAGGCGCCTTCTCGGATCAGAGGGTGTCGTCCATGGACGCTTTCCCGGTGCTCCAGCAGGTCGGACCAGAGCCAGCCGCTGCCTGAGCCATCAGGCCTGCAGCTCGGCCTCTGGCCGGCCTGCTTCGGACGGTTGCCCTCGTCCCTGCCAGAGGAAAAGGGCACACCAGTCCTGATTTATCTAGTGGCCAGTCTGCCGCCAAGCATGACTAGCCAGTCTTCTTCACCAGTGAGCCGACAAAACTCATGCGGTGAAACGCAGGGTCCTGGTCCTGTAAGGATCCTGCGAACAACCCCGAGCATGAAGGTCTGGGTGACTCCTTGCACGCCTTGAACTGAGACGGGAGCTGACCCAACGTCGACTCGCCCCGGATTCCTGCTGGCCAGTGGCCGGACAGGAGTCAACTCGGGCTTGGATACGCGGTGGACCAATGTAGTTGGGGCCCGCGTGGGTGGCGTTGCGCCTGTCAGAGTAGGGCGTGGAATCGAGTCCTGCGCAGGCGGGAGCGCCAACTCCCGGTGGGGCTCGATCCGGCTGAGCCTGAAGTCCGCGTGGGGTGTCGCCAACGCCTTCGGACCGAAGGCCCAGTGAGCCGACATCAGCAAGTACGGCGGCGGTACGCCGCCGCCGTACGCGAGCTCATGAGGAGCCCACCCGGTGAAGCCCCCGCGTACCGACGAGGCGGCCATGTCGTCCGTCGTACTGTCCGGCCGGACGCAGTCCGCGCCCGCAGTGATCACGCCTTCCCGTTTCGGGATGGCCCAGGCGATCGTGCTGGTCGCCTTTGTGACCGCGGCAGTTGTCCTCTGCCTGGCCGCGCACATGCCCGTGAACACCGTCTACGACGTCCTTCTACTTCTCGGCGGTGCCGGTTCCATCGGTGTCGCTGTTCTCCTCGCCGCAGGTGTCAGTGACCGGCGGCGAAGCGGGAACTTCCTGCGCCGGATCGTCACCGCGGTCCTGAACAACGGGTCGGGGAGCTGAGGCGGCATGGCGCGACCTGAGAACCCGATCGACTACACGGTTCCGGAGGTGGGCATGCTGGCCAAGTACCTCCGGGACCTGCGCAGCCAGTCCGGGATGACCTTCCGTGACCTGGCCGGCATCACCCCCACCTCGTCGGAGTCGGCACTGAAGCGGGCCGTGAAGGGCGGCTCGCGTCCTCCCAAGCAGGTCGTGGTCATCGAGCTCGTCGAGGTCACTGACGGCGATCTCGGCCACGCCCTGAAGCTTCTCGCCGGGGCCGAGAAGGCCGCGGCCGAGGCGAGGCGCGAGGCGAGGCGCTCCACGGTTCTGCCGAAGCCTGGCCTCGCGTGCACCCGGGCCGAACTGGGGCAGGCGATGCGCGATGCGTACAACGCGGCGGCACGACCGACGCTGGACGAAATGGTGGACCGTGCGGGCCTGGCCCTTCCCCGCAGCACGGCCCACCTCATCGTCAAAGCCCGCAACGTGCCCCGGGATGTGCGCACGTACCTGGCGTTCCTGCACGGCATCGGTGTGCAGGAGGCCGAACTGCATCCCTGGATCAAGGCCTGGGTCAGGGTTGTGGGCTGGGGAGCCGGGGTGCTCGAGCAGAAGGTGCTCGGTAGGCCGCACACCCGCTTCGAGTCAGTCTTCGATCAGTGGGTCCGTGGCCTTCTGCGCAGCCCCAGCCTGATGGCACGCCTGCATCCTGGAGCGATCGCCGACAGACCCGACGTTCTGGTGGAGCTCGTCGGCCGCCGCTTCGTCAATGGATTCGAGGAACTGGACATCGCCGCCTGACCTCGATGAGGCTGGGGTGATCGAGGGATCGGTCACCCCAGCACGAGCGGCGGGCGAGGGACACCCGGGAAGATCGAGGCGCTGGTCAGCGGGCATGGTGAGCTAACCCGGACACCGTGGTTCCCCTCTCGTGCCAGTGAGCATCTGATGATCGCCTACGAGGAACCCGAGATCGATCCGCGGTGGACCGAGACGTTCGAGGTCGTCGAGGGCGCTGCACACGGGCGGGTGCTGCGACTGCTCGAACACACCGCGCCGGAAGAGAAGCTGGCCGGCTGGTCACTGCCGGCGATCCACAGGACCGGGCCGGGTGTATGGGATCAGTGTGCTCGTCCGGCGGCTCCGCCGTGGGTGCGTCGGTTCCGATGTTGCCCCGCCGACGGAATGCGGGGCCTGGGCAGGGCGGCTGGGGCATCGTCGCACCGGAGTCCAGGAAGCCATTCCATGCCGAGCGCCTCAACGGATTCGGTCTCTTCACGGCTGAGGCGGGCCGCGCCGGCCAAGTCGCGCAAGTCGGTGATCCACTGACCCAGCGGGAAGCAGGAACTGCCGTGGGTGTCGGTGTAGTCAACGGGGACGCGCAGATGCTGGTAGCGGCGGAAGAAGCGCCGGGCGGCGCGCAGTCCGTGGGCGTGCGTGGCGCTCTGGCTGCCGAGGGGACGGCACAGGGCAAGGGTGAGGGGGCCGCGCTGCAGCGGCAGAGCGGCCAGGAGTGTCTGCTGTGCTTTGGCGAGAGTAGGGAAGGCATCGATCTGCTCGTCTAGCCAGCGAGTGAGGTCGTCCGCGTCGGCGGGGAGCGGGCCCGGGTAGAGAGACAGGTCCGTGTCGGCCTCGCGGGCACGCGTGTACATGCGCTGCCACGCCGCGTGCCAGGCGGGGTTCCACCAGCGGTCGATGTCCTTCAGGGCGCGGGCGTAGGGGGCGGGCAGGGTGCTGTCGGCGGCCAGGCGGCGCTGCTCGGCAAGCCAGGCGCCCAGTGGTCGACCCTGATAGGTCTCATCCGGTTCCGGGAGCAGATGGCCGTGGGCACGGGCGTAGTCCTGGGCAACGGGGAGGAGGTTTTCGGTGCTGTCTTCGGTGTGGGCCCAGGGCATGGTGCAGGTGACCAGGGCGGCGACTCGGGCTGCGGAGAGGTGTCCGGCGGCCTTGAGAGCGCGCTGGTACCCCAGCCAGCAGCCGAGGTGGAACCCGTCATCGGTGATGTGGTTGCTGGGCACGTTCAGATGGCCGTGGGTGTCGAAGAATGCCTGCGCGCAGGCCATCCCGTTCTCCCAGACATCGGGTTCGGGCTCCATGATCCGCAGCATCAGGTGCGGGGCGATCTCCGTTGCGCGTGCCGGGTGAATGGCGAGGGCCGGTGCGGGCGGTAGCAGCCGGGCGCCGTTGATCGGCAGGCGGTGGAAGTAGTGCTCGTCGTACGCCTTGAGCGCGATCATGACCTGGTGCAGGAGGTGGTACGGGGTCCCGAACGTTGCTGCCTCGGGGCGCTGCCCGGGGCCGAAGAGCACCGGGATGACCAGTGTGGAGATCTTGTTCATACCAGGGCCGATGCGCAGAGCGCGGCCGATCGCCTGGACGATGTCGATGGTGGACTGTTTGGGGTCGGCGAAGAGCACGGAGTCGGCCAGCGGGAAGTCGACACCTTCGACACATAGGCGGACGTTGCACAGCACGCTCAGCTCCGCGAGAGTGCTGGCGTGCTGGTCTTGCGGAGGCTGGGCAAACCGGGTCAGGTGCTCTCGCCGCTCTGAACGGCTGTTACGGGAATGGATGCTGGCGACCCATAGGCCGTGGGCGTGGCCGCCGGGGATGGCTGCGGCGGTCTCGGGCAGGGTTTCGGCGAAGGCATCGCTTTGCGCGATGCTGCGGCTGAAGACGACCGTGCGGCGGATGCTGTGTTCCTCGCGCGCTCTGAGCAGGGCCAGCTGGGCCGCCGCTACCCGCATGGCATCGGTCTGGGGCGTGCGGCTGGCCCCCTTGCCGGCGGTCAAGAGGGTGCGCAGGTGCGGGTCGTGGATCTCGGGGGCGGCGATGCGGTAGTCGGCCAGGCGTCCCTCATGGATGGCCTCGGCCAGCGAGTAGCGGTAGGCGACAGGTCCGTAGAGGGAGACGTCGTCCATGGAGGCGATCGGTTCGGTGACGATGTCTCGGTTGACGTCCCAGATGCGGGGCGTGGCGGTGAGGTAGAGGCGGTGGCGGGCGGGGATGGCGTCGTTGTCGTGGATGACGGCCCACGGTTTGCCGCGGGCGCCGGCGGTACGGTGGGCTTCGTCCACGACCGCGATGTCCCAGCGCGGCAGCAGATGGCGCTGGTGAGCTTCGACGAGCTTGGGCAGCGAGGCGTAGGTGGCGAAGGCACTGACGGGACCGTCTGCACCGCGTACGACGGCAGCCAGCCGGGCGGGGTCGCTGGTCATGGTGAGCACGCCGCTCAGGATGGGCTCACTGGTCTGTGTGTCGGAGCACAGGCCCAGGAAGTGGCCCGGCCGGCCGGAGGTGTGCCAGACGCGGGCGGTCTGGTTGAGCAGTTCCAGGGTCGGCATCACGGTCAGGCTGCGGCTGTCGGAGGTGAGCTCGTGGGCGATGTGGACGGCGAGGTGGGTCTTTCCGGTGCCGCACGGCATGATCACCTGCTGGCGTTCGTATCCCATAGCGAAGGCGTTGAGGACGCAGTCGGCCGCGGCGCGCTGGCGTGTCCACAGTTCGCTGGGCAGGCGTTTGGCGGGCTGGTCGTGCAGCACAAGACGGCTCCGGCGCAAGGGCAGGTGACGGGTTTCTAAGGGGCAGGATGCGGACGAGCCCGCGGCGCAGGGCACTCACCCCGGCCTGTCTCACCCGTTGGGGTGAACGCCCCGGGCCCTCTGGGTCCTCACCGTGGTAGGGAGCGGAGTGCGGTGGAGATCCGGTTCATTGCGGGCGTGGCGTCCTGGGCAGGACAGCCGGTGCGGGAGGCGCGATGTACGGCGGGCGGCAAGCATCGTGATTGGACGGTTGCCGGGCCGCCTGGGCAAAGGGGTTGGGGAATACGGTGTGGAGCAGAAGTCTGCCGCGGCGGCCGGTCCGCTTCGTGGCCAACGAGTCGAACTGTTCGTTCTTGTGGCGGGTGGCCGGGGCACAGGGGGTGGAGGTCGGCTTCCTGCTCGCCGAACTCGGCGACGGGCCGCCGGGCCAGGAGGCCCTTCAGCCATATCTGGCCGAGGTGTTCCTCAGCGGTGCGGCGGCAGACCGGCTCGCGGAGATGCTCGGGGTGCCGTCCGCGCGGCTTCGGTGGGCCCTGCCGCATCTGCGCGAGGCACATCTTCTGCCGGGTGGGCAGGCGCGGTGGGAGTGGCCGTGGCAGCCGCTGGCGCACTATCTCGTGCCGGCTTGCGGACTGTGTACGGCGGCACGGGGCGCCGGCCTTGGTGGGGTGTGGCTCGTCTGGCCGGAGCGGTGGCGGATCTGCGAGCGGCACGGCCGGTTCACGCACGTGCGTCAGAGGAATGGGGCGGGAGTGGATCTGGCGCCGCTGCCGGAGTCGGTCGACGCCCACCGTCGGCGGGGCCGGCTTGAGCGGCGGTTCGGGCCGGCCGGAGGGTTCCTGGTCTCGGACGCCTTCGCCCTTACTGGGTGGTGGTGGCGCCGCGCCCCTCTCACCCGGCGGTGGACCGGGCGGGCCGGGCGGGCGGGACTGCAGCCCGAAGTCGTCGAGACGGCATGGCTGTTGGTGTATCCGGAGGTGCTGCAGGTAGCCCGGGCGCTGCTGCGCTACGAGCAGCAACGCGCCGCTCTGCCCGGCGGGCCCTGGGCTGCGGCCGAGTCCCGTCTGGTGGCCGAGCTGTCCCAGCTGGCGGATGCGCTCGAACTGCCGCCGGGCAGGTGGCAGGTCCCGGTGGCGGAGTGGCTCGCCCGGCATCAGCGGTGCGCGCCGGCCACCAGGGATGACGAGTGCGGCGGGCGCCGCCGTGGCCGGAGGCCGGTCACAGCGCTGATCCACCGCGACGACGAGCACCGGGCGCCGCTGGAGAACCTCTGCTGCCTGCCCTGGGACTGGAGTGACTCGTTCACCGTCGTATGAGCTCCCGCCCACAGCGGCACGCCCCGTCTGGTTTCGCACACGTATCTGCCCTGTTCCCTCGATCGTGGGGTGGAGCCGGGTGCGGCTGCGCATGCCCCATCCGTACGTGGATGCTGGAGCAGGGGCACGCACGGTGCGGCCCACGACAACAGCCAAGGGGGCGGCGGACATGCCAGGGGCCCCGGTCAGCGCATGCGACATCACCGTCTGCTACCTCGACCGGTTCGGACGACAGCGCGAGTGCCCGGTGTCAGAGGCCGGCGAGGTGCCGTTCGAGGAACTGGCACCGCTGGAGCGGCCCGTGCCCTACCCGGGACGGCAGTCGTTCGTCACCAACGCGTGGGCCTCGGCCACCGACCAGTTGCTGGCCTGCGGCTCGCTGCGGCAGCAGCGCTGCGGCATGGTCCTGGACCGCGACTTGGCGGTCGGGCTGCGCAGCGCGGGGCCGATGGAGCTGCGCTGGAGCCAGCAGGGGCGCCGCCACCGCCTGCGGCCAGCGTTCGTCGCCTTACGGGCGGGCTGGCGCGAGGTGATCTGCGTGCAGCCGGAGCAGTTCACCGACCGGTGGCAATCCGAGCAGGCGGTGCTGGCGGTGGCTGCGGCAGCAGCAGGCTGGCAGATCCGGGTGATGGAACCTCCCACCGGGGTGGAACTGGACAACCTCCAGCTTCTCTACGCCGCCCGCAGCCCACGATGGCTCACGGCAGGGCAGGACCAGTTGCTGGCACAGCAGTTCACCTCGCCTCGAACCATCCGCTCTGGGCTACGAGCCGCCGCCCTGCCCCCGTACGCGGGGGTGGACCTTGCCTATCACCTGATCTGGGCGCAGCGGCTGCATACCGACATGGGTGTCCCGCTCACCCCGTCGTCGACGGCATGGGCCCGCTCAGGGGAGGCCGTGTGACCTCGGCTTCGCGGCACACCGCAGGTGCGGGGGCGCTCGCCGCTGCTGACACCCTGGCTGTGGGGGACACTATCCGCTTCCGCGGCGTGGCCTGGGTCGTGACCGCCTTCCACGGACCGCGTCTCTTCCTCGACGCCGCAGAGTCGGCAGAGCCTGTGGAGCCGCTGAT
The DNA here is from genome assembly GCF_035918155.1 of Streptomyces sp. NBC_01591. Taxonomy (NCBI): domain Bacteria; kingdom Bacillati; phylum Actinomycetota; class Actinomycetes; order Kitasatosporales; family Streptomycetaceae; genus Streptomyces; species Streptomyces sp. NBC_01591. The sequence continues at coordinate 8,795,895 of NZ_CP109327.1, read as the reverse complement.
CATCCTGCAGACGGCCGTGACCTCGGCCTCCGACTTCGCCGTGCTGAACCGGGCGGCGCCGCGCAGTTCGCTGCCCGGCCGCCTCGGCGAGTTCCGTGCGCTGCCGAAGGATGTACGCAAGGCCGCCCTCGCGTGGGAGCGGCATGTCAAGGAAGTACTGCACCAGCAGGCCCCGAACGTTCCCGCCACCACCGAGCCCCGACCGGCCTTCGACCCGCAGCGGCGCACCCTGCGTTAGCGCTACCAGGCCAAGGCCGGCCAGTTGTCGCAGGCAGGAACACCGGTGTCCGCGGCCACTGTCGAACGGAAGTGCGCGGCCTGGCGCAAAGAAGGCCTGATGGGCCTGGTCGACAAACGCAGCCTGCGCAGTACGGCCCCGCACGGGCGCGTCGATGCGCGGGTGGTCGACCTCGTGTGGGAGATCCTGGACGACGAACGCGACAAGGGCCTGTCTCCGGGAACCCTGTCCCGGCTGATCGACCGGGTGCAGCAGACGGTCCGGACCCGCTACGCGCAGCTGCTGGCCGATCCGAAGACCGCCCGGGGCCTGGTGATCAGTCCGGCGACGTTCTACCGGCTACTGGAGCGCCTCGGGATCACCGCGCAGAACGCGCACGACGCGGCGGCCCGCCACGCGGCCGGACCTGCCACATCCGCAGAGCGGCCGGTCGCCCGGCGGGCGACCTGGGCCCGCTGGCCCGGGGAACTGGTGCAGATCGACACCACCGGACTGGACGTCCTCGTCCTCGGCGACGACGGACGGGGCATCTCTGTGGAGCTCACCATCGCCATCGACGTGGCCACCCGCAGCATCGTGGGCTCTCTGCTCGTGCCCAAGCGCACCGGCCGCACAGGCGGGACGGGACGGTGGACCGCCGGGCGGGCCACCCGCTCGTTCGACACCATGCAGGTCGTCGCCCAGACCACGGCCCCGCTACCCGCGCGCCCGGGCTGGGCACCGGAAACCTTCATGGAAGGATCCGACCTCCCCTTCGAGGACCTCCTGGCGGCCGACCCCCGCTTCGCCGGCGCCGCCGCCAGGCCCGTCATCAAACCCGAAACACTCGTCATCGACCACGGCTCGCCGTTCATCTCCGCGGACTTCACCCGCGCCTGCCACTGCATGGGCATCGAAGTACGCGAGGCACGGCTGCGCACCGCCGTCGACAAGGCCATCGTGGAGCGCGCCATGCTGGCGGTGAAAACCGGCTTCAGCCAGTACCTGGCCTCCTACACCCATCACCGTCTGGACCTGCGTGGCAAACGCGTCCGCAAGCAGCCTCTGTGGACAATCCCCCAGCTCCAGGAACTGTTCGAGCAGTGGGTGGTTCTCCGCTGGCAGCAGACCCCTCACGCAGCACTTCGTAGTCCGTTCACTCCTGGGCTGTGCCTGACTCCCAACCAGATGTACGCAGCCCTGGTGTCCCTGCGCGGCTACCGGTCCACCACGCTGACCGCGCAGGAGAACCGCAAGCTGCTGCCGACGGTGTGGGTCCGGGTCAGCCGCAAGGGCTTCCAGATCAACAACCGCACCTACAACCTCGACCGGGGAAAGCTGGACCTCTTCCGTGGGCCCTCCGGCATCGCAGCGCAGCAGGGGCGCTGGGAGGTCCACTACTCCCCCGACCACCCGGAAGTCGCCTGGCTGTTCAACCACCGGGCCGAGCCGGGCACCGACCCGTGGGTCGAGGTGCCCTTCATCCACCGCCGACTGCTCAAGGACCGGTGGACCGAGGAAACCTGGGACCAGGCCCTGCGTATCCACCTCGCCGCCGGCGGCAGCCGCCGTGACGAGGCCGCCGTCACCCGGGCCACCGCTCAGCTGCTGCGCACCGCGGCCGCCGGGCCCTCGCCTACCGCGGCCAGGCCGGGTCCCCGCGCGGCTGCCGCGGTGCCCCGCCCCGCGCGGCCGACGCCCACCACCAAGCCCTACGCCGACGGCCTGCCGCCCCTGGACCCGGACTCCGTCCGCCCCTTCCGCTCCCTCGACCGTCCCTCCGGAGAGCTGTTCGACACGCCCGAGCCCGTCCGTGGCGCGGGCCTGAGCCTGGACGACTTCCTGGCCTCCCTGCCCGGCCTCCACCCGCCCGGCCCCACCGATCCCGGGCCCGTGGGCGACAACAACTGCAGGCCCACCCCAGACACCACCCAAGGTGACAGCAGCACCGGCCCTCCCCCACCGGGCAACGGGCGACAGGGAGATGACCGGTGAAACCCCCCGTACGTGACGCTCAAAGTGTCCCGCCGCCCGCGTCGGCGCCGGCCCTGTCTCCTGGGTCACCGACCACTCTGCACGGCTGGCGCGCCCGCGTACGGCACCAGCCGGCCCCTCCCCCGATCCCGCCGGTCGACGGCCCCGTGCCCGTCGACGAGGACGACCCCCGGGTGCGTTACCACGCCCAGCTCAGCCTCGTCGAAACCACCGACATCGCCACAGGCATGAAGACCGCACGGCGGATGCTGCGCCTCAACGGCGAACGCCGCCACCCCTGCCAGCACGTCGCCATCGACAGCGACTGCCGCGGTACTGGCAAACGCACCCTGCTGCACCACATCGGGCTGGCCCACCAGGGACGCCGCGAGAATCGGCCACCATGAAGCCGACATTGTGCCGGTTCGCCGCGTACTCGGGACCGGGGTCCCCGAGGGTGACCTCGGCCGTTGCCGTCCGGCCGTCGCGCTGGTAGGTCAGCGTCACCCGGTCGCCGGGCTTGTGGGTCCAGATCTCGCCGATCAGGGTCGGGCCGCTGTCGATCACGGTGTCGTTGAACTTCGTGATGACATCGCCCGCCCTGAGGCCGGCCCGGTCCGCGGGGCCGTCCTTCGACACGGCTGCCGTACCGTCCGCCCCCTGGTCGGAGATGACCGCGCCGCCGGTCTTCTCGTCCATGCTGACCGTGGCTCCGATCACCGGGTAGACCGGCTTGCCGGTCTTGATCAACTGCTGGGCGACGTTCGTCGCCTGGTTGATCGGAATCGCGAAGCCGAGGCCGATGGAGCCCGCCTGGGTCTGGCCGACGCTGCTGCCGGTCGACTGGATGGCCGAGTTGATGCCGATGACCGCACCGCGCGCATCGAGCAACGGGCCGCCGGAGTTGCCCGGGTTGATCGAGGCGTCGGTCTGCAGGGCGCTCATGTACGAGTTGCTGCCGCCGGAGCCGTCACCGGAGGCGACCGGGCGGTTCTTCGCGCTGATGATGCCCGTGGTGACCGTGTTGGACAGGCCGAACGGGGCGCCGATGGCAATCGTGGAATCGCCGACCGCGACCTCGTCCGAATTGCCGAGGGCCAGCGGAGCGAGCCCCGACGGCGGGTTCTTCAGCTTCAGAACGGCGACGTCGTATCCCTGCGCCCGGCCGACCACCTCGGCGCCGTACTTCTTGCGAGGTCGCGCGGGTTGGCGGTGACCTCGGCGAGCAGCCCCTGCCAGATGGTGGGGACGGCGGCCACGGCATCGACGACAGCCGCATCCCCGTCGTCTGCGTCAACGCCCCGCCCGAACCCGGCACATCCGCCGACTGGTCCGCGGCCCTGGCCGTCTTCCTCGGCTGGGATCTGTACCGCCCGGACACCGAGCAACGGCCCGTACAGCGCATGAAGGACTTCACCGGGCCTGCGGTCCACGTGATGCGCCATGCCCGTACGGAGGTCTGCCTGATCGACGGAATCGACCGGCTGCGGCCCGAGGACCTGCAGCCGACGTTCGACTACCTCGCCGACGAACTGGGCCTGACCGTCTTCTGGAGCGGCATCGGCTCCAGCGACATCCTGCGTGAGGCCCGCGCCGCCCGCTTCCCCGCCCTCAGACGCCTCACCGAGGCTACCGCCCCCATCCGGCCACGCTCAGTCCCCACACTCTGGGTCAACCGGCTCCCGCCTCGCTGCACGGAACACCCCGACGAATGGGCCGGCACCCTGGCCACCCTCGACAGCCTGCTGCGGCTACGGCACCACAAACTCGGCAGCCTCCTGGACCACGAGGAAGAGCTCTACCGCATCACCGACGGACTCATGGAACACCTCACCCCGCTGATCGGTATGGCCGCCCAACTCTCCATCCTCGACCGCACCGAAACCCTCACCCGCGATGTCCTGCACGACGCCGCCCGCTACCTCGACCTGCCTCTCGGCTGACGGCGTCGGCGCCATCCGTGGCGACAGCCCCGCACGCAGGTCCTGTTCAGCAGGCGTGGCGAGGTTCATCGGCGTGACATCGCAGCACCGGCGCGGCCGGTGGCGCTGGGCTGTGCCGGGGAGTGCGGGTGCGTGTGCCACATGCCCAGGAAGTGGCTGATGCTGCCGGTGTCTTCCGTCCGGCGGCGAGGTGGACGCTGACACCGTGCTGGAAGTAGGCCTCGGTCAGCGGAGAGTCCGGGGGCGGGCTGGTCGCCTCGCCGACGAAGATCACGCCGCTGGCCTCGTCGACGAGCAGGGTGCCTCCCGTGGCCATTCACGTCTGTCCCTGCAGCTGCGACGACGGCATGCTGCCGCCTGGCCGGGCGCCTCGACGGGAGGGTGGGGGTGACCGTACGACCCGTCTGTGACGGCACGCCATAATGCTCCTGTTATAGGAGGGGTCGTGAGTCTGTCGTTTTCTCACCAGTTCAACGTGCAGGCGGTCGCAGCGGAAGGTGGTCCCGCCCGGTTCGGGACGAATGTGCTGGCCGGCCTCGTCGACGGGATCGACACGTTCCGGAACGAGTTGGAGCAACAGCGGCGCTCACGCAGCCTTGGGGCCGGGATGCTCGGGGCGTTCTTGTGGGTGGACGACACTGAACTGCTGCGCCGGATAGCCGGGTTCCCGTCCGCATGCGTGGTGGTCAGTAAACAGTCAAGGGGCCCACGGTCCCTGGAGAGACTGCGCAAGGTGGCCAACGCGGTGAAGGGCGCGGCCGGCTTCCCCGCTCGGGCGCTGCCCAATCTGGAGGGACTGAGCCTCCATGAGGACGGCGCGGCGCCTGTACTCGGTCCCGGCTCTGCGTCACCGGACATCCAGCTGCCTGCGCTACGCAGCCTCGGTTACCGCAAGGCCGGTGATCATCTCGTTCCGATCCTGCACACCAAAATGTTGCTGCTGGGTGAGCTGTGGCGGCACGACGAAGACGGGTTGGGCGGGGTGGCCGATGTCATCGGCTTCCGGCCCAGCCGGCTGTGGCTGGGAAGTGCCAACGGCACGGAAAGCTCCCGCCGCAGCCTGGAGTTCGGGCTGTGGACACGGGACCCCGGTCTCATGAAGGCCGCGCAGAAGTTCCTGGTCGAGGTCGTTGCCCAGTCCGAGGAGCTGGATCCCGACAGCAACATCCTGACCCCAGACCTGGTTGAACCGGACTACGACGACGAGGAGATGTGGGAGGCGCTCACCACGCTCAGCGACGGCTCAACCGATGACGGCCACAAGGACGACGTATGACGGGGACGAGCGAAACCATCGCCCCCGGGTCGCCTCGCTTCGCCCTGCACACCCTGGGCTGGCGCGCCTTTCAGGACCTGTGCGCAGCTGTGCTGCGGGAGGTGTGGGGACAGTCCGTACAGGCGTTCGCGGACTCCAACGACGGGGGCAGAGACGGCGCCTTCTACGGCACCTGGCAACCGCCCGACGAGCCCGGAGGCGTGCAGGATGTGCCGCCGGGCCCCTTTGCGCTGCAGTGCAAGCACACCAAGAAGGCGGATGCCACACTCGCCCCGTCGGAACTCGAGGACGAATTCGCCAAGGTCCGTGCCTTGGTTAAGCGCGGGGTATGCGCGACCTATGTGCTGCTGACCAACGCCCGGGTCAGCGGCCTGTCCGAGGAAAAGATCCAGCGGCGACTACGCGCCTGCGGGGTGGCACACCCCCTGGTCCTCGACGGGCAGTGGCTGAGCGACATGATCGCCTCACATCGAGAGCTGCGGATGTTCGTCCCCCGTGTCTATGGACTCGGTGACCTGTCACAGATTCTCGACGAACGCGCCTACACCCAGGCCTCAGTGCTGATGAAGTCCGCGCCGGAACAGGTCTCCACGTTCGTCGTCACCAGCGCCTACCGCAAGGCCGCCCGCGCACTGCGCGACCACGGCTTCGTACTGCTGCTCGGCGACCCGGCCGTGGGCAAATCCGTCATCGCCCTGATGCTGGCCATCAGCGCCGCCGACAACTGGAGCTGCGTGGCCATCAAGCCGCGCACCTCCGACGAACTGGTACAGCGCTGGAACCCGCACGAGAAGGACCAGTTCTTCTGGCTCGATGACGCCTTCGGCGCCGTCCGCCATGAGGAGATCCTCACCCACGCCTGGGCACGGGACCTGCCGCACGTGATGAGCGCCGTGAAGAACGGGGCCCGGGTCGTGCTGACCTCCCGCAACTACATCTACAACGAGGCCCGGCCCCTGCTGAAACCGTATGCCTACCCCCTGCTGCACGAACAGCAGGTCACCGTCGATGTCGCCGACCTCGCCCGCACGGAGCGGCAGCAGATCCTCTACAACCATCTCGCTGCGGGCGATCAGCCGGCGGACGTGCTCAGCCGGATGAAACCGCACCTCGAAGCCGCAGCCGACGCCGAGCCGTTCCGCCCCGAAGCCGCACGGCGCCTCGGACTCCAGGCATTCACCACGGGGCTGTCCCTGACCCGCGAGAGCATTACGTCCTTCATGGCCCGGCCCCGGCAGCTCCTGATCGATGTCTACGACCAACTGGACGTACACGCCCACGCAGCCCTCGCCCTCGTGTACGCCACAGGTCAGGACAAGGGGCTGCCCAGCCCCCTCGCCCTCGATCCGGCCCAGCGCGACATCATCGATCGGGCTGGCGCCGCCCCCGGCGCCGCCAGCCGGGCCATGACCACGCTGACCGGCACCTTCCTCACCGAGGCGACCGCCCTTGACGGGCAGGCGTACTGGTCATTCCACCACCCCACTCTCCGGGAGGGCTTCGCCACCTGGCTGACCACCCAGGCCCACTTGCTGCCCATCGTCCTCACCGGCATGACCGACCGGGCCCTGCTCTCCCGCACGGACTGCCTGCCCACCGGCAGCGAACAGCGCCAGGGCACTCTCCTGCGTATCCCGCCGCCTCTGTACCAGGCGACGGCCAAACGGATCTCCGCGTTGCGCCGACATCGCCGCAGTCCTCTGAGGGATTGGCAGGAGGAGTACGAGCGTCGACAGAGCGTCTTCTCCTACTTGTCGCGGGACAGCAGCGACGGCTTCCTACGCGCCTACCTCATGGAAGATCCCGATCTCCACTCGGTGCTCATGGACTTCGGCACGCCGGCCAACGACGACATCCGCTCGCGGGTACTGGCCCGCCTCCACCGCGCCGGTTTGCTCCCCGAAGACATCCGGCAGCAGGCGATCGCACGTATGACGGACCTAGCCGTCATGGCACCCGACGCCTCGTGGATTGAAGACAACGACTTGCACCATGCCTGGCACGTCCTCCTCACGGAAGAGGAACGCGAGAACCTGTTCGAGCACGTATGCCGTGAACTCGTTCCCCGCCTCGAACAACGGGTATACGACTGGGCCTCGGAGTTCAACGGCGACCCAGACAACGACCCCGTCGACGACGCGCTGTTCTGGTACAGCCAAGCCTTCGAGCGACGGCTGGACGATGACACCGCCGGTGAGTTCGACCGCGCACAAGACATCTACCAACAGATCCGCGAGGATCCGGACGAAGCACACCGCGACTGGGCTCCCGATCCTCTTCCCTACCGACGAGAGACCCCACAGAACAGCCAACCGATCCCAGAACAGCGCAGTCTTTTCGACGACATCGACCACTGACAGACGGCCAGAACGCCGCCCCGGGCCCCGCGTCCGCAGCGTTCCCGTGGCTTCCGTCACGCCCTCCAGCAAGACCCCTGCCAGACACCGCTCCCTGCCGATCACGAGGACGCACACCCGCGGCTCCACAGCGAAGCCGGAACCGGGTGGGCGGCGGGCGTGCATCATCCGCCTCGAACCAACCCAGCCGCACCGGCACGTGCAAGCGAGCAGAGGAAAGGGGTGGTCGTGCATCAGATTTCTCAACATATCTGCAGGCTTCTCACTCAACTTGCAGCAGTACAGGTCAAACACCCTTACGACGTGACAGAACAGGACCACGACATGTCTCATCCGCCTGCAACACCCCAGGTCAGAGGCATACCTCCGCTACAACAAAAATGAGAACTCACACCAGGCAGTCACCGCACGGCCGTCCCTGATCGTCACCGGCCCCGCCGGCGCCGGGAAGACCACCGCGCTGCTCCAGGTCGGTCGTGCCTGCCACCTCGCCCACACCCGACGCCACGGCCCCACAGCCACAGCCGGGCAGGTGCCTGTCGCCTACGTCCTGGTCCCGCCCGCCGCCAGCGCCAAGACCCTGGCCACCGAGTTCGCCCGCTACCTCGGCATCCCCGTCGCCGCCGGCATGTCCCAGGTCCAGATCACCAACGCGGTCTGCCACACCTACACCGCTGCCGGCGTCCAGCTGGTGATGATCGACGAGGTCCACCGGCTCAACCCCCGCACCACCACCGGCGCCCAGAGCGCCGACCTGATCAAAGACCTCACCGAACGCATCGGCGCCACCTTCGTCTACGCCGGAATCGACGTCACCACCACACCTCTGTTCACCGGGGTGCGCGGTGCGCAGCTCGCCGGACGCGCTTCCCTCATCGACTGCGCCGCCTTTCCCGCCCGCCTCGGTGAGAGCGAACCCTTCCGCGACCTCATTACCGCCATGGAAGGCGCGCTCGACCTGCGCCACCACCGGCCCGGAACTCTCCCCCAACTGGCCCCGTACCTGCACGAACGCACCGCCGGCCGTATCAGCAGCCTCGCCCGCCTCATCCGCCAGGCCGCCATCGCTGCCCTACTCGACGGCACCGAACGCATCACCAGAACCAGCCTCGAAGCCATCCGCCTGGACCACCTCGCCGAACAGCACTACCGACCCCACACCCGGCCCCGAAGCCGCAGCGCCAGCACCCTGTGAGCCGGACAGACGTTACGGACCGTGCCGTAGCAGAGGCCGGCGCCCCACAGTGCAGCGCCGTCACCGCAAGGGCATGGCTGCAGGTCCCGGCAGCCGCGCCGGGCGTGTTCCGAGTACGGCCGCTGCCCGGCGAAGCGACCGCCTCGTACGCCCAACGTATCGCTATGTCCTATCAGCTGACTCTGCCCCAGCTCCTCGACGGGGCTGGTATCGCCCTCCACGGCCACGGCACACTGCCGGCAGCCGAACTCCACCTCAACCACAACGCGGCCCGGCACCTCGCTGCCCTCGCCCGGGTCCCACTCCCCAACCTCCTGCGTGCCTTGCCCCGCCCCGCCCTCAACGACACCGCCCCCAGCGCCGAGGCCGCCGCACGCTGGAAGCGGCTCAACGCCGCACAGCAGCCCGTCCGCGCCTGCACCCTGTGCACCCACCACCGCAGCCACGGCACCACCGACACCGCCTGGGTTCACCCACCGCCGCACCGGCTGGTGTGCCCGCGTCACCACCAAGCCGCCCCCGACCCACGGCTTGCCTCCCCCATCCACACGTGGGCCGTGCCCCAACTCGCGGCCGCGCGCCACGCCCACCAGCGCCTGCTACGACATCCCGGCGCCGCTACCGCCTGGACCGCGGCACGCGCCATCACCACCCGCTGGTACGACCACCAGCAACATCTCACCCACCGCTGGCACACCCGCCTGACCCGACTCTGCGCGGGCAACCCCCACCTGGCCACCACGGGCAGCGCCTCCCCCGCACTCCTCGCGCGCGACCTGGTGATCTACCCGGAAACCGTCGCCCTCACCCGCGCACTCGCCACCCTGCCGAACCGGCCACACCGCACCACCAACGACGCCCTCGGCCTCATCGCTCACCGGTTGAACCTCACCCACCTGACCCCCAGCGCGAACGACCCCCTCCGTATCTTCCTCACCCACACACACCACTGACCAGCCAAACCGCGCTTTGAAGCCCGGATAGAACGCAGCCGCCTATAGACGCACCACTACATCAACGGGAAACCCAAGATCATTCCCACACAGCCACCGGACCGCAGGCCAAACGCCCGAACAACCAAACCGAACGCGATCCCAGGCCACACCCATCACACCCGAACACAGCCACTTCAGCCGTCCCGAGTCCCACTCCAAAGACGGAACACCAGACCAAAGCAGCCCAACCCCCTGAACATCACTGCTCCGTCACAGTTGCCGAGGTGTGGAGTCGGCTGCGCGCCGGCCACGGACAGGTATCCGCCAAAGAATTGGCCGCTGCCACGGGCCGCGGCAGTCGGCGGCTCCAGGTGCTGCTCCGCGAGCAGATCGGACTGCCGTCGCGAACCGCCAGCCGAATACTGCGGTTTCAACGGGCGCTCACCTTACCGACTGGTGCCTGCAGGTCGCTGGCTGACCGGGCGGCTGTGTGTGGCTACTACGACCAGGCACACATGAACCGCGACTTCCGCGACCTTGCCGGACTCACCCCGGCACAGCTATGCCTTCTCACCGACCGTGCCGTTTCCCGAGGCAGGGCTCCTATCGAAGGACGGCTGGCCAATGTCTTCGATCATTGAAGCCGTCGTGGGCCCGTCGACGGTCCGGTGCGACTTTCCGCCGGGACCGCCACGACATCCTCCGGTGACCGCTCCCGGCGGGGCCGGTTCGCCGCCGGCGGGCTGCGTTCGGCACGCTACCGACGGGACATTTCGGCCCCGACCGAACCGTCCTGCACTGGAACGTCAGGCCCGGTCCGGCAGCAGTTCCGCGTTGAGTACGGCGATGCCCGCCTCGCCCTCCTCGAACAAGGCGATCAGCTCCTCGGGCCCGGCATCCGGACCGGCGGTGTGGTCGACGAGGAGGACCGGCTGGAACTCCCCGCCCTGCTCGACGGGGACGAAGCCGGTGGTCAGCTCGCGGCGGAGCAGGACGACCCGGTCGGCGTCGAGCGGATCGGAGGGCAGTGCTCCGGACAGTACGCGCCCCTCCTCCGGGCGCGCCCGGAGGCTGTGAGCGAGGACGTCCCGGCGGGCGAGGAGCGTCACCGCGAGCCGGTCACCGGTCCGCTCGTAGCGGGCGGCCAGATCCTCCGGCAGCAGATAGAAAACGCCCTCCTCACCCTCGTGCCCCCGGTCGAGAAGAAGCCGCGCCAGCCGGGCTCCGGGCTCGTCGGCGTGCGAACCGAGCCCCAGAAGCACATCACGCCCACCGGGCCCGAGGGAGGGCACCGCCCCGATCCACAGCTCGGCGGAGCCCTCCGGGGCCTGCTGGATGTCGTCGTCCTTCGTCATGGCGGCGATCCAAGCACACGGCACCGACAGGCCGTTGTCAGTGCGCTGCTCGCGGCGCAGCGCCCGGGGGGTGACCCGGTGACCACCTCGTACGCCCCGAAGGAGCCCCTGCCCGCGCTCTCGGCGGATCTGCGGCCCCTGGCGGTGGAGGCGCTCGACCGGATCCTCACCAAGGAGTCTTGGACTGCTCGGCGATCGCGTGGTCGCGGGTGGGCACCAGGGTGCCGTCCACGATGAGCACGGTGTCCTTCGCGAACCGCTTGCGGGGATGCAGCGCGAGTGACGGGCCGAGGTCGTCGCTGATGCGGTCGGCTGCGGACTTCGGAACGCCGAAAGGCGAAGCAAGTTGACGCAACGTCAAGTTCGTGCGGCAGTGGGCCGCCACGAGCAGCACCCGGTCCTCCAGGGGAAGAGACCACGGGCGGCCCTTACGGACCGGATCCTGGAAAACACCATCAAGATCACACCAGCCGAGGAGAACGAGCGGCCTGTGAAACGGACGCAAGATGCAAAGTGGGCGGTCAACCTGGCACTCGGTTCACAACGCCGTGAGGACGAAGGTCAGCAGCGCCAGGGACAGGGTGGCGCTGCCTGCGAAGGCCACGGCACCACGCAACAGGGCGGTGGCGTAGGTGGCTCCGTCGATGCGAGCGAGCAGGCCGGCTGCGGCTCCGACGAGCGTGCAGAAAAGCGCGACGACCGAGAGGAGGAGGACCAGGAGCATCAGGTGGTTGGTGGAGGTGTTCATGCCTTCTTCCCGAGGTGGTTGACGACGGCGACTTCGATGAACTTCGCGGTTTTGGTGTTCACAGGGGTTCAGGCCGAACAAAGATGAATGAAGACGGTCGCCCAAGAGAGGAGAAGCAGGACATGGAGGAGGTGCACGAGGATCCGTTGGCGGAGCTCGCGCTGCGGCTGCGCACCCTTAAGACACAGCGAGGCCTGCAGATGGCTGGGCTGCAGCAGCGGACAGGGCTAGGGCGAACAACGGTCAGCCAAGCGCTGAGCGGTCATAAGGTGCCATCCGAGGCCACGCTGGTGATCTTGGCTAAGGCGCTGGGTACGGAGGTAGTCCCGTTGCTGGCCTTACGCCGCGCCGCCGCGTGCATGCCGCAGGTGGGGGAGGGCTCTCCGAGAAGAGTGCTTCGTAGGTCGGTGCGGCCGACGGTGCAGCCTTCGTTCGAGGAGCGGTACCTCAGCTACGTCGCGGAGCGGCATTCCCGGCTGACTGTCGTAGGGCTGGACCTGAGCCGGCCAGAACGTGCACACTGGCCGCTGGACGCGGCGTACTTGAGCTTGGAACTGGCGGAGCAGCCAGAGAGTTGGCCTTCGAGTAGCGAGGAGGCGGACCGGCCATCCGTTGTGGTGAAGCGTGCAGAGAACGCGTTGGCCAGCTGTCGACGGGTACTTCTGCGAGGGCTCGCCGGCAGCGGAAAGACAACGCTGCTGCAGTGGTTGGCTGTCGCCACAGCGCGCGATGAGCTGCCGGATGAACTGGCGGACTGGCGGGGGAAGATTCCGTTCGTCCTGCCGCTGCGCACACTGGTGCGGCGTGGGCCCCTTCCGGAGCCACATGAGTTCCTCTCTGCGGTCGGAACACCTCTGGCCAGCTCCCAGCCTGAGGGATGGGCCGATGGCGTGCTCGCCAGAGGTGAGGCCCTGGTCCTGGTCGACGGCATCGACGAAGTCCCCCAGGAGGATCGGGCTGCCACACGGGACTGGCTTGAACAGCTCTTGGCGGCCTACAAGGACGCATACTTTGTGGTCACCACCCGGCCGTCAGCGGTTCCCGAAGGTTGGCTGGCTTCGTCGCGCTTCACCGAATTGTCCGTACGGCCCATGAGTGCCGCTGACACGGGCATGTTCGTCGGTCGGTGGCATACCGCTGCCCGGCACAGTGCGGCGACCGACACCGAACGCTCGCAGCTGCGTGATCTCGAAGCAGTGCTCCTGGTGACGGTACGTGCTCAGCGTGACCTGGCACAGTTGTCCAGCACTCCCCTGATGTGTGCGCTTATCTGTGCGCTGCACCGGGACCGCCGCGGTCATCTGCCTCATAGTCGTATGGAGCTCTACGAGGCAGCACTGTCGATGCTCCTCGTGCGCCGTGACCTTGAGCGCAGCATCGACGTCCCAGAGGGCATTCAGCTCACCGAGCACCAGAACGTCCAGCTTCTTCAGCGTCTGGCCTACTGGCTCATCCGCAACCGCCAGACAGAGATGGGCCGGGCAACCGCGCTGGCCCTAGTCAGTGACGCGCTGCCGGCCATGCAGGCCGTGGCCGAGCAAGGCACTGCCGACCAGGTTCTGACTCACCTGGTTGGACGCAGCGGGCTCCTGCGCCAGCCCACCATGGACACCATCGACTTCGTGCACCGCACTTTCCAGGACTACCTCGGGGCCAAGGCCGCCATCGAAGCCCACGACTTCCCACTCCTGGTCAACAACGCCCACGATGACCAGTGGGAGGACGTCGTACGCATGGCTGCCACCCACGCCAGGCCAGTCGAAAGCGCCGATCTGCTACGGCGCCTCGTCGAACGCGGTGATGCTGAGAACCAGCACCGTCCCAGGCTCCACCTCCTGGCGGCAGCCAGCCTGTACTACGCGACCGAAATCGAGCCCGACACTCGCAGACTGGTCGAACAGCGTGCGCGTGTCCTGATGCCTCCCCGCTCCGCGGAGGAGGCGGAGGCGCTTGCCGCGCTGGGGCCGGGCGTCTTGGAGCTGCTGCCGGGGCCCCAAGGCCTGGAAGACGATGAAGTGGGTCCCGTCATCGAAACTGCAGCCGCCATCGGCGGCGACCAGGCCTACGCCTTCCTCTACCGCTTCGTACAGTCCATGCCTTCTGACGCAACGCCCTCCGCGCTATTCCGGCGCTGGGAGCACTTCGAGGCTGATCAATACGCCCGCGACTTACTGCTCCCCCTTCCGGATCAGGAACGTCTGTTTCTGGAAGTACACACCGCTGATCAGCTGAACGCGCTGCGACTCCTGAAACCCATCACCAACGTCGCCTTCCGAGGGAAGTTCACCGCAGGCGAGATCGTCGAACACCTCTCACCTGAACACACCGAAACTCTGCGGATCTACTCCGGCCAATTACTCCAAGACTTAAATTTCGCTCGCGGATTGCCAGCCCTAAAGGAACTAACCATCTCCGAATGCACCCAAATCACAGAGATAGAAGAACTTGCAGGACTTCCGTTGCTCAATTTGAGCCTCCTTCACTTACCGGACGAATTCTCCTTTGACGCATTGGATTCCCTGCCCAAAATAACCAATCTTACCCTCTACACGCGTCTGCCCTGGGAAACCCTGGCGGAACTGCCAGCACCCAAAGGTCTGACGCGGCTAGAGCTTGGCGGCTGGGTCGGCACACGCTTGGCCGGCATCTCCAGGTGGCAGCAACTGCAGGAGTTAGTAATTAACGCCGCACCCAGCAGCGGAGAGTGGCAAGAACTTTCCACGCTCCCCCGCCTGACTGAGCTGTGCATTTCAGAATACGACCTCAACCACGCCGCCCCAATGCCCAGCATCACCTATCTCCGCCTTCTCCCAAATTCAGAAATACAGCTGGATCTAGTCCCGGACCTCTTCCCAAATCTCGAAAGCTTCTTCATTAACTGTCGCTCGGCACGAACTTCCATGATTGACATCACTCCACTGAGCCATATCGAGGGAATCCAGATCTCCATCAGCTACGCAAGCAATGTCGTCGGTCTCGGAAAATTCGCCCCAGACGCAGTCAGGCTGTACCCGCGACCGCGGACAGCAAGCAGTTGAGGTGTTCGCACAGCCTCGTCCAGGACCACGCCGATGTCGTGCAGATAGAGGCTGAGCAGATAGTCGGCCAGCGGTGACGAGCCTGCCCTGGCCTCGTGAGAGGGCGCGCGAGTTTCGTGCTTGGTAGGGGTCTGTCAAACGAGCGGCTCTGTTCGTCGGTGGTGACGGTGCGTTCTCCTTATTGCAGGAGGATGCGGTGACGGAGGAGGTCGAATCCTGCTCGGCCGCGCATCTGCCGCATGATCTTCTTGGTTCGGGTATTGACGCCGGCGTTGTCACGTTGGTGCGGTGTTGATCGATTGAGGGCGTGTCAGGGTGTGTAGGGGTCGGGTGGGGGGGCTTGGCTTACGCTGCGATGGGCTGGTCGGTGGCGCCGGTGATCTCGTCCCAGATGGCGAAGCGGGTGGTCGTCTCGGTGTGGTATTCGGTGGCGGTCATCAGGTGGCGGCGTGGTCGGAAGTGCGGTGAGATGCCGCTGAACGCGGACAGGAACCGCTGGGCCCCGCCGGTACTGCGGAAGCCCTTCATCGCGCGTTCGCGCTGCCTCGTCGGCTGATGACTGTTCTCGGCCCGGTTGTTCAGACCCTTGTGGGAGCGATGCTCGACGGAGGGCATGACCTCGCGGTGGGCCGCGCCGTAGGAGCGCAGCTTGTCGGTGACAACCACCCTCGGCACCGAGCAGGTCTTCTTGAGCAGTTTGCGGAAGAACCGCCTGGCCGCAGCGGTGTCCCGCCGGTTCTGGACCAAAATGTCGAGCACGTTGCCATCGGCGTCGACGGCCCGCCACAGGTACTTCAGCTCACCGTTGATCCTGAGGAAGACCTCGTCCAGGTGCCACTTGTCGCCCGGCTGCACACGCCGGCGGCCCAGGCCGTTGGCGTAGGCCTGCCCGAACTTCGTACACCAGCGGCGGACCGTCTCGTGGGAGACGATCACGCCGCGCTCGAGCATCAGCTCCTCGACCTCGCGGAACGACAGCAGGAAACGGAAGCACAGCCACACGCAGTGCGCAATGATCTCCACCGGGTACCGGTGCCCCCTGTACGACGGCGGCGCGCTGTCCACGGACGCCCCCTCCCAGCACGACCAACCAGAAGATCATCCCAGGCCGGTCAGTCAACGTGACAGTGCCGCTCCACGCCTTGCGCGCGATCGAACAGTTCTACAACTCCCATCGGCCGCATCAGGGCATCGCGAATGCCCGCCCGCTGTATCCATTGCCCACGCCGATCACTGTTCCGGACGAGATCGCCCGCCTCGACATACGCCGCCGCGATCGCCTCGGCGGCATTCTCCACGAGTACCGACATGCCGCATGACCTCAATGGATGACGTTTTCGGCAAGGGCAACGTCAGTCGCATGGGAACCACGCTACTCGCCCGGCGCACAGGGCTCAGGCCCCGGCGGATTCGCGCGGGGGCCTGAACGGTTTTGACCGGTTGATAGTCAGCGGGGGTTGTCGTTGACCATCGTGCGGGAGATTCCTTTCTGCTACTCCGGCGGCGAATCGACGATGGCGTCCCAGTAGCCCGCTACATCGGACGCGTCGATCCGCAGGTAGGCAGGGCCGTTGGAGCCGTCGTCAGCGTGCGCGGGTGCGGTGGCGGCCAGTGCGCCGAGGGACAGGGCCACGGCCCCGATGATGCGGTGTGTGGTGTTCATAGCGGATGTAACTACGAGGCTGGCAGACGGTTACGGGGCCGCAGTCCGTCAGTTGGGCTCACCCCCATGTCCTTCGAGTTAGCCGGGGAGGACACCTAACTTGCCTTACTTGCCTGACAAGCAAGCAACGACCTGACTTCTAGGGATAGTTGACAGACCTAGATAACGATCGTCGGCGCCGGGGTCCTCGGGCGGGTGCTCGGCGTCTCGGTAGCGGGGCAGGCGGTAGACGGCCTCGGCGTACGGCGCAGGGGCATTGCATAGTCGCGATCGGTCCGGTTCGTCTGCCTCATGCGTGACGTGGCGTCATGTCCCGGCCTGGTCTGAGATGCCCCCGGGAAGCAGAGCAGGCACGGTGCCGGTGATCATGTGGTTGTCGGCGATCAGGCAACGACCTGGGCCCTGGCCGACCACAGCTAACCTCGCCGTTTCGGGTGGGCTGAAGCGGCGTCGCTGATGACCAGCTGTGGGGTGGTCAAGGCATATTGATCCTCTGCGAGCTCTTATTCGGGTACATGCTCCGGGACAGTGCAACGAGCCGGGAGGTTGCGGACGGCCGAGAGGAGGAGAGGGATGGTGCTGGCCAGGAGGACGAGTACACCGCTGAGCAGGAGTGTTTCGGCTATGCCGATGTGAGCAGCCACCGGGCCTGCCACGGCGAGGCCCAGGGGCGTGCAGATAAAGGAGACCAGCGAGTCATATGAGCTGATCCGGGACATGGACTGCTCGGGAACATGAGTGTGGACCGTGGTTCTCCACAGGACCTCGAACACATCAATGCAGATGCCAGCCACCAGCATGCTGGTGGCGATCAGCCAGGTTGGGGAGCCCCCGGCGAGGAACAGGTAGGCCGGGAAGAAGCCGAAGGTGACGAAAACGCCCGTACGCAGGGGGTAACGGGGACGGATGCGGATCGCGATCAGGCTGCCGAGGACGAAACCGGCCGAGTGGGCGCCGAGAACGACCGACCAGGCGACCGCCCCGCCCAGCTCCTGCTTGGCCACCGCCGGGCCCAACACCATGATGGCTCCTCCGAAGGAGGCGTTGACGATGGCGAACTGGCCTACGACCGGCCACATCCAGCGCAGGGAGGAGAACTCTGTCCAGCCGCTGCGCAGTTCGCTGAGGAGACTGGTCGGCGCCTCTGTCGCGGTGAGTGCCCGCGATGCCGTACGAGGGCGGCTGAACATCAGCAGCACGGCGGACAGGAAGTAGGTGGCGGCGTCGGCCGCCAAGGCCCAGCCAGGCGCGACGGCCGCGACGAGTACTCCGCCGGCGAACACGCCTCCGATACGCGAGAGGTTGGCCGCTAGGCGCAGCAACGCATTCGCAGGCTGAATGCGTTCGGCGTCGACGAGCTGGGGTACGAGCGCGGTGGCGGCTGGTTGGCTGACAGCGGAGGACGCGCCGTTGACGGCGGCGAGGACGATCAGAAGGTTCATCGGCACGCTGCCGTGCAGAAACAGGGCGGCGGTGAGCGCTTGGGAGCATCCGGCGGCGGTCTCCCCCACGATGATCAGACGCTGGCGGGGGAACCGGTCCGCGAGGACTCCGCCCAGCAGAATCAGACCGAGCTGAGCGACTGTGCGGGTCCCCAGCAGTAGTCCGAGTTGGGACGGGGAGCCGTCAGGCAAGGCCAGCACGGCGAAGGCGAGGCCCAGCGGTGCGATGACGTTGCCCGTCAGGGACGATGTGCGGGCGAGGAAGAACAGGAGGAAATTCCGCTCCCGCAGCAGGCTGAGATCACCTTTCATGAGCTGCCATGGGCGCTGGGAGGTTCAGCTCTCATGGCACGTTCGAGGATGTCCGCGATGACTTCGCTCTTCGCGTCGGCGTAGTGCTGCATGTACGTCCATGTCCGCTGTGCGAGGTCCCTTTTGGTTCGGGCGTAGAGGTCGCGATCGTTCGTGTGGGCGCGCAGCCAGTCGCGGAAAAGGATCATGCGCTGAATCTCGGGGCAGCCGGTGGAGAGCACGTGCAGATTGGCTGATTCGGCACTGGGCGCGAGGTCGGGCTTGCGCAGGACGCGGTGCTCATACCAATCGGGCTCCCGGACCGCGAGCGCGTAACCGAGGGGAGCCAGGCTGGGCACGTAGGCGGATTCGTCGGCGGAGTCGGGAACGATCAGCAGGATGTCGATGACCGGTTTGGCGGGCAACCCGGGTACCGAGGTGGACCCTGTGTGTTCGATCCGGTGTGGCAGCGCGCCCAGCTCGTCGCTCATCCGGCGGGCCTCCTCCGCGAACGCGGCGGCCCATTCCGGCGTGTACTCCATCAGCTTGATGTTGCTGTTGAGTAGGGGGGGCGTCTTCAGGTTCGCCGCTTCGATCTCCTCGTCAGTCATCGAGACGCGGGGGATCTCCTGCTCTTGACGTTCCTGTGGCATCATGACATTTCGTCCTTGTTCGGTTCGCTTGTCAACTCCAATAGGCTAGAGGGTAGTTAGCCAGGGCCGTTGCCTGATCGCGATCTGTCCGGGTTGATCACGTGAGGCCGAGGGTCGACAGCGGCCGGTGGTAGTCGCGGCTGGTGCGGCGGAGGGCGGCGGCGATGTTGGTCTCGCCGTTCTGGCGGAAGACGCTGATGGCGAGGTTGCGCAGGCCGGCCATGGTGCGGGGCAGGTGGCCGGTGCGGACCTTGGAGTCGTCCTCGCAAAAGGTGCGGTCGCGGACGTGGTGCAGGCGGTTCTCGATGCCCCAGTGGCCTCTGATCCAGGTGGCGAGTTGGGCCGGTGTCGCGTCGAAGACGTCGAGGCTGGTGATCACGTAGACGCGCTCGGTGGTCAGTTTCCCGGTGCTCAGCTCGCGCCGCCACCGGACGATCTGGATGGCCTGGCGGGCGCCGGGATAGCCGAGGTGGTGGAAGGCGACGACCTTGATCCGACGGATCTCGTCGCGGTGGTGGGCCCGGTCCCGGGTGCGGTGGTCCAGCGGGATCTCGGCCCAGGGCAGCTTGGTGACCTGCGCATACAGTCCGGGGTGGTTCTTCTTCACGATGGCCAGGTAGTCGTCGGCGGAGGTACGCACCATGGCTGTGTTGGGTGTGCAGGGCGTCGCCGGTCAGCACGGTGTTCTCCACGTTGATGGTGTCCAAAAGTGGCTGGAAAGATGGAATCTCGTTGCTCTTGGAGGCGACCTGACGCTGGGCCAGGACCACGCCGTGGTGGTCCATCGCGGCCAGCAGCTGGACCGCAGTGGTCGTGGCGGTGCGGGAGCCGCGGACTGTCTTGCCGTCGACCGCGATCGCCCGCAGAGCCGGCTTCGGCGGCGGCTCGGACTCTTCCGGCCGTGGCGTTCTGGCCTGGAGGTAAGCACCGATGGCCGCATCCAGCGCGTCGCCGTCGACGCGTTGGAGCAGGCGACGGACGGTGGCGGCGTGCGGCGCCGGCCGGATGCCGGTGAACGGTCGGCCGGGAAGCCGAGCACACCCAGGACGGGCTGCGGGGCATCGCCGATCCATTCACCGATCGCGATGAGAGACCGGGCACCGGTCAGGACGGCTGCCGCGGCCGCGCACAACAGGGGGAGCAGCGGATACCGTCGTCCTCGCAGGCCACGCGGATCGGGCACCCAGACTAGGAAGCGTCGCAGGTCAGCGGCGTCCTGCGTAGTGGCGCAGAGGTTCGGGAGGGCCAGATTCCCCAGCCCGGCGGGCATGGGCGATGATGTCCGGGCAGGCACGGTCTCGCTCGGTTCTCATGGGTCTTCGACAACCACATGATCACCGGCACCGTGCCTGCTCTGCTTCCCGGGGGCATCTCAGACCAGGCCGGGACATGACGCCACGTCACGCATGAGGCAGACGAACCGGACCGATCGCGACTATGCAATGCCCCTGGCGTACGGCGTGAGGTCGGCGGGGTGGAGGTCCAGGCGCCGGGCGAGTTCGAGGACGACGTGCAGCGGCTGGTTAGGCAGGGCGTCCATGGTGACGTCGTGCTCGTGGACGCCGAGGAGGTCGGCGAGTTCCCATACGGAGAGGCCCGCGTTGTGCAGGCGGCGGCGCAGTTCATCGCCCCAGCCCCGGGGCTGGTAGCGCGGGGCCAGTGGAAGCGGTCGGTCACCAGTCGGGGCCGTCCTCGGAGAGGATCACCACGTCCATGCGGCGTGCGGCCATCCAGTCGGTCAGGAGCGCCGGGCCGCCGCCGATCCCCGCGACTTCGCAGAAGCCGCGGTGGGGAGCGCTTGCCCATTGGTCCTGGGTGGGGGCGCGCGGTGGACGTGGGTGCGCTGTCGTGTCCCCCTGCACGCCCTGGTCAGGCTCTTGCAGAGCGAGAAATGATCTGGAAGACGTCGGGCTGTCCGGCGGAAAGCCCCGTCGGCCTGCTCAGTGCATCCGGTCGACGGAATCGAGAGGGCATGTTCCATGAGCGTTGAACAGGACGAGGCGACCACCACGGTCACCGCGGCAGACGTGGCCCGGATCGCGAAGCAGGGTGTCTTCGCGACACCGACTTCGCTCGACCCGAAAGCCGTCAATGTGGGCCATGCGCTGATCGCCACGCTGCAAGGCGCGGCGGAAAAGCCGCTGCTGACCGATGACCTCCAGCGGCTCACGGAGCAGGTGCGGCAGAAGGCCACCATCGGCTTCCCCCGCATCACCTCCGCCGACGGGATCCGGTTGTCGGCACACACCATCAAGCTCAATGCCCCAGAGCCCCGGCCGGTGGTGATCGTGCCGTCCGACTGGACGCCTGCCGGCTGGCCCCTGTTCGAGCACACGTATCTCAAGCTGGCGCTGCGCGGCTACCACGTGCTGGCCTACACCCCCCGCGGGCTCGGGCTTACGGCAGACGTGCACGGCGGCGGGTACATGGACGGCCCGTGCACCTCCGGAGGGACGATCGACGTGGCCGGCCCCCTGGACTGGGCCGACGGCTCGACCGTGATCGACTACGCTCAACAGCACTTCAACCCGAGCCGTATCGCCTTCTTCGGCAGGGCCTACGGCGGGCTCATCAGCCAGCTCGTCGCGGCGCACGATCCTGGCGCCCGTGTGGACGCCGTCGTCGCGCTGAGCACGTGGGAGGACCTGGTCGCCGGCCACCAGAACGACCGCGGACACCTCGCCGCGGTCGCCGACCTGACCAACTTCACCGGCGGACCGGTGAAGCACAAGTTCGATGAGGACACGCAGCAGATCCTCGCGGACCTCCAGGCCGGAGAAAACCCCGACGATGTCGCCTCGTGGGCGATGCAGCGGGCTGCGTTCTCCTACGTCGGGCAAACCAATGCCCGTGGCACCGCGACGTTCATCTCCCACGCCGGGAGCGATGCGCTGTTCCCGCTCAGGCAGATCACCAAGCACTTCGAGCAGCTCACCGTGCCCAAGCGACTGAGCCTGCAGAACGGCAGCCGGCCCGCACCTGAACACGCCGGGCTGACCGTCCCGCTCAGCGACACCGCCCCGACACTCGACGAAGCCTTCGCCTGGCTCGACCACCATCTCCTCGGGGCCGCCAACAACGTACCCACCTGGTCACCGGTCAGCAGCTAGTGACCCGAGACGGGATTGGGTGGCCCGCATCGCTCCTGTCGAGCCCGTTTTCACGAATGCCAGGTTCACCTGAAAGCGCTGGCCGCAGCCGGTGGGCGTGACGCGGTGGCTTCGTTCACTCCCGCCCCACTCGTAGTCGCGGCGACCACTCCGTCCAAGAGCCCATTTCGCAGCGGGGCCCCCGCCGGGGTGCTTTCCGGCAGGGGCTCCGAAGGCGTGGCTCAGCCGAGGCGGAAATGCTGGTTGGGCTTGTTCTTGTCGGTCCACTGGACGAGCTTGGCACCGTCCGCGGTGTCCTCGCCGACGACGGACAGGAGCTTGCCGCTGTGGCGTGCCTCCAGGGAGAAGTACCCGTCGTCCTTCTGGACGAGCTTCCACTCCTGGTTGGGCTTGCCCTTGTTGGTCCACTGGACGACGGTCCCGCCGTCCTCGGTGTCCGAGGCGGTGACCGACAGGGCCTTTCCGCTGTGCACGGCAATCACGTTGTAGTAGCCACCCGTCGTCGCCACCAGGTTCCAGTGCTGGTTGGGCTTGTTCTTGTCGGTCCACTGGACGACCTCGGCGCCGTCCTCGGTCCCCGAGGCGGTGACGGACACGAGCTTGTCGCTGTGACGGGCCACCAGAGCGGCAGTGAAAACGGCCATGAGTTCTCCTCGTTCAGTGATCAATTCGACCACCGGCATAACGATCACTGCCCCGCCTCCGTCGTGATCAACAAGCTGTATGACCAGAAAGCGCCCTGTGAGGGCTCGGGATAATCGGCCGGCTCGAACAGCCGTCGGTTCCCGACAGCCGGACTCCAGCAGTCGATCGGGCAAGGCGGCGCGAAACGCCCGGCTCCGGGCGTGGTTACCAGCCCGATGGCCTGGGCGGCCAGTTCGGTGCCCTGCAGACGGTCCTCGATCTTGGCGAACGCCGTCTCCCATGAGGTGGAGGTGTCGTCCGCGAAGGGAAGCGAAGCCCGGGTCACAGCAGGTGCCCAGTGGGAGCTCTCACTCCCCTGACCAGGTAATCCTCACCCAGTGACCAGCTAATCCTCACGACTTGTCCAACATCATCGCCCGGTCATCAGCGCTCAACACCCCAATGAAACAAACCGAATCAGCCCGGCCCACAGCACCCAAGACCGGACACCGAACCGAGAACCACCCCAGACAAAGAAGCGAAGACTCCCAGGCCATGTCCTCGTCCTTGATGTCGTGGCCCTCCGCGCGGAGCTGGGCGACGGCGGCGTCCAGGTAGCGGGTGTTCCACAGCACGACGGCGTTGAGGACGAGTCCGAGGGCGAGCTGGTCCTCCTGGCCGTCCCGGTACGCCTGGCGGATCTGCCCGCGGCCACCGTGGCAGATCGCGCGGGCCAGGCGGTGGCGTGACTCCTGGACGGTGAGCTGCCGGTTCATCAGGCGCCGGTAGGTGTCGTCCACCGGGTCGACCAGGGCGAGCAGGTGCATGGTCTTGTCGATGCGCCCGTACTCGGCGAACGCCGCCCCCAGCGGTGTGGGGTGCCCCTCGCGGCCGAACAGACTGGCCGGCCGCCGATCCCCGAGGCGCTCCCGCCCGCCCCACCCCCACCCCTTTCTCTTTCGGCAGTTCGGGCAGCAGGGGGTGCGCAGAGGGGATGCCAGCACCCCGACCACGCCCCTACAGGCATGGTGACCTGCACAAACACCCGACGCCTTGGTGAGAGGGCGCAACAGATACCGCAGGAGAACCCGCGGGGCATGACGCAACAGGTGCCGCAGGAGATTCCGGCTCCGGGACATCGGCGGGCCCAGGGCACGGTCGCCATGCCGACGCCGACCGCCACCCTGAGGCCGCGGGGGGTGCCTCCGGCACCACATGCTGGAACAACCGCCGGTGGGCTACCGACCTCAAGGAGGAGGCCTGCGGTCAGTGACCTTTACGGCGCTGTGCGTCGAACCGGCGCAGCACCCGGACCAGACGCCACACTCCGGCCGCCGCTCCGAGCAGCGCACCCCCCACCAACGCGCCCTTCCCCGCTGGACCAGAGACGCCAAAAGCCAGTGCGAGAGCCAGAGCGACGGCAAAGACCGCCGCAGCCAGCACGACGGCAGTCACCAGAGCAAAAACGATCTCCACCGTCATTGCGTCCTTTTCCCACCGCGACTCACGCCCCATATCCATGCTGCAAGTCTCACATCACGTCAAGCCATTGCGCCTGGACCGAACAGCACCTGGCTCAGTGGCCGCAGCCGGACATGGGGGTGTCGAGGTACTTCCAGGTCTGGGGTCCGACCTGGCCGTCGGGATTGAGACCGCTACAGCTCTGCACGGCACGTACGGCGACGTCGGTACTTTCTCCGAACTTGCCGTCGACGGTGAGTGTGTAGTCGTAGTTGGAGTTCAGCAGGCACTGGATCTGCTTCACCTTCGAGCCGACCATGCCCTTAGCCATGACCTGGGTGCGGTCCCAGTTGTAGCGGCAGCTGGCGCGGCCGGCGGCGCCGGGCGAGGCGGCCGTACTGGGAGAGGCAGAAGCAGAGGCCGGGGAAGAGGCCTGGTCCTTGGCTGAACTGCTGGGGCGCGGTGGCTTCGTGTTCGTGTCCTCCTCGCCCGTGGAGTCCTGGTCCTTGTCCTTCTTCTCGTCGTCCGGCGGAGTCTTGGTCGGTGCGGTGCTGCTCTTCGGGGGCACGGGGGTTTCGTCGGCCACTGGTTGGTCGTCGCCGGGGCGGTTGTCGCCGCCGGTCTCGGGCTGGGAGACGGCGGAGTCCTTCGTCTCGTGGACCGAGTACCAGCGTCCGACCAGCAGCAGCGCGGCGAGGGCAGCGGCGATCAGCGCGAGGATTTTGATCCTGCTTCGGGGAGCAGCGGCCGGCCTTGCCGGTTCGGCCGGGCCGGGCGTGGATGGTGCGGGAGCCGGGGTGGCCGCTGCGGGTTTCGGAGCTGCGGTGCCAGGAACGGTGTCCGGGACTGTCGGCGGCACGGGGTCCGCGGCTGCCGACGGTGTGGGGTCTGGGGCTGCTGTCGGTGGTGTGGGGTCCGGTGCAAGGGCTGTCGGCGGTGTGGGGTCCGGTACGCCTGGTGCGGAGTCCGCCGGTGCCGGAACGTGCGCTGCTTCGGACGGTGCTTCGTCCTGGGTGTCTGCGGCGCGGCGGGCCTGGTCGGCGGTGTCCCAGAGGCCGAGCAGGGTGTTCTTGTCCAGGCCGCGGCGGGAGCAGAGTCGTTCCACGGCTGCCCGGGGTGGGAACGCGGTGCCTTTGAGGACCCGGTTCCACGAGGAGCGTGAGTAGCCGGTGTCGTGGGTGAAGGCGTCCAGGGAGAGGTTCTTGGATGTCTTGACCTGCCGTAGTGCCTGGAGCAGTGCGGTGACTTCCGGCAGTGGCTGTGCGGGTGAATTGTCGCCTTGGTTGGGTTGCACAGGTCTCCCCCTGGTGCCGATGTGATCGTCGTGTTCCAGAGCCGTTCCTTTTCGCAGGTCAGGGGCCTTGTGGGACGGCCGGGACGGCGCAGTACGGCTGGAATGGCGATCAGGCTACCGGTGGGACGGCGGTACCCCGAATCTTCATCTCGTCGACGCCGCAAAGGCGCCGTGTGAATCGCCCTCCGGATGTGTGCCGGTGGGTCTGACGAGGGGTGAAGTCGTGTGCATCATCAGCAAGAAGACGGGTCTTCAGGCGGGTGCCATGGTGGCGGTCGCGGCCGCCGGATTTGGCCTGATCAGCTACTCCGGCAACGAGCAGGCGCAGGCGAACAGCCCGGCCGCGTACAGCGTGAAGGGCTTCGACACCAGCCACCACAACTCCCACCCGATCCAGTGGTCGGCAGCCGCGAGGGCCGGGTACTCGTTCGTGTTCCAGAAGGCGACCCAGGGCACCGGCTACCGCGACCCGCAGTTCGCCGGTGACTTCGCAGGCGCCTCGCAGGCCGGGCTGATGGCCGCGCCCTACCACTTCTACGACTCCGGTTCCGGCGTGGCCCAGGCCGACCACTTCGTCCGTACGGCCCGGGCCGCCGGCTACGACGGCAAGCGGCCCGGGCAACTTCCCCCGGTGGTCGACCTGGAGAAGATCCGCGGCCGGTGCCCGGCCGGGGTGAACAACACCCAGGTCGCCGCGTTCCTCTCCAAGGCCCGTCAGGCGTTCGGGGTGAACCCCATCGTCTACACCTCGAAGGACTTCGCCGACACCTGCCTGCGCGGCAACACCGGCGCCCTGGCCAACAGCCCGCTGTGGCAGCCCCGCTACGAGAGCGGAACGCGTGAGCCCGCTCCCGTCGGCGGCAGGTACTGGTCGATCTGGCAGTACACCGAGAACGGGACGGTACCCGGCCTGCGGGGCAAAGCCGACATCAACGTCTACAAGGGCACACTGACCCAGCTCCGCGCACTCGCCCACCTCAGCCCCGGCCAGACCCCCACCCGCCCGGGAACAGGTTCGACAACCCCGCCTGCTCCGCCCACGACGCCGCCTGCTCCGTCCACGACGCCATCTGCTCCGTCCACGGCCGTCTGGCCGCTGCTCAAGAACGGGACGCGCGGCGTCAACGTCACCACCGCCCAGCACCTGCTGGCCGCGGGCGGCCAGTCCGTCACCGCCGACGGGATCTACGGCCCGAACACCCGGAACGCCACCGCCGCGTTCCAGCGCTCCCACGGCCTGACCGCCGACGGCATCATCGGCCCGAACACCTGGAACAAGCTGGTCCGCACCGTTGGCCAGGGCTCGAAGGGATCCACGGTGAAGGCGGCCCAGGCGCAGCTGGCCGGGTATGGCAACCGCATCGCGGTCGACGGGGCGTTCGGCCCGGCCACCCAGGCCGCGGCTGCCGCGTTCCAGCGGTCCCACGGCCTGACCGCCGACGGGATCATCGGCCCGAAGACGTGGAACAAGCTCGTCAACGGAACCAAGACGAGCACCCCGACCACGCCTGCCCCGACCACGCCCGCTCCGGCGAACGGTAGGCTGACCCAGCGCCAGGCCCTCACGCAGCTCGCCGCGGCCGGTATCAAGGCCCCGGTCGGGCGGACCTCTTTGGCAGGTGTCCGTGCCCGGACCATCCAGGGCGTCATCGCTCTGAAGAAGGCCAGCGGCTGCACCATCGTCATCACCGGCGGCACCGAGTCCGGCCACAGCACCCGGGGCAACCACTCCCACGCCAACGGTTACAAGCTCGACCTGCGTACCCGTGACGAGGGCCGCTGCGTGACCAACTGGATCAAGACCACCCAGCGCAAGGGCGCCCCGCGGGGCAACGACGCCCGCTGGCACGGCACCCTCAACGGGATCTCCGCCGAGTACGTCTACGAAATCCCCCGCAGCGGCGGCATCCACTGGGACATCACCCTCATCTGATCCCCCTCCAAGTCGACTGACACCTGCGCCACCAACGTCCGGTGGGCGGCACCCCATGCGGGTGCCGCCCACCGGACGTTTCAGACGGGCGTAGCGGCGAGGCCGTGGTCAGGTTCGGGGTCGATGTCGTCGCAGGACCGGGGGTGAGGATGCCGGTGGCCGCAGTGTTGGCGAGGTACTGCGGGGGTGGCTTCGAGCAGCAGCTCGCCGATCGCGTGGGCGTGGGAGGCGAGGTCGTCGACGGTCCGGCGCGGGTGTGGCGAGAACCAGGATCCGTTGGCTGGGCCTGGTGCTCAACGCCGCCGCCAGTCAGATGGGTGGCCCTGGTCCGCGGGTGCCGAACCTGGCTGGTGGGGAGAGGCGTACGGGCGCGGTGGAAGCCGCCGGGCGTACTTCAGGTCCGCTCGAACCGGGGGTTTGTCTCCGGCAGGAGATCAAGAGATCGGTCCTGCTCATACCGTGTGATGTGCCGCACCCCTGCTGAGCAAGGAGTATCTGTGGCCAACAACTTTCAACTCGGTGAGATCCCGCACGGTTTCGCGTTCACCGAGACCGGCGGTCTCATCCACTACAAGCACACCATCATCCTGACCGTGCCGCCGCCCAACGCCGGCCCGTGGGGCGACTGCTGGCTCAGCTTCGGCTGCGCCTGGGCGGACACCAAACTCGGCGTGAGCATCTACACCGGCAGCACCTGGGGCGGTGTCCAGCCCCGGACCGTCCCCGACAACGGCAACCGCCTCGGCGAACGGCTCCCCGCCGGCACCCAGAAAGTCGTCATCGGCCGCATGAAGAAGGACGGCGGAGACTCCGCAGACGACGTGCCTATCAGCTGGCTCCTCGAATACCTCGGAACCTGACACACCCCCACCGGTGCCCCGGCCCGGCCCACCAGCCGGACCGGGGCACCGGCCTGCCCACCGGCCACCGGCCACCGGCCACCGGCCACCGGCCACGGTCCAACTTCTCCCCACGACGAACACCGCCGGCGCCGACACCGGTCCGGCGACACCGCCCTGGACCTCGTCGTTCTCACCCATACCCTTCAGGATGCGCCGCACCGACAGCCCAGGGCCGTGCGCACCAATCCCGACAACCCCATAGAATCACCACTCACCCACCATCAAAAACTGACCCGCAATCAACACCCGAAGGGCCCGAGAGAAACCCTCTCTCGGGCCCTGAAACGTACTCAGAATCCACCCTGCGGGAATCCCATAAAGAATCCCTTGAATCCGAGCAGGAAGAAGGACGAATTTGAGATGAAAAACGATCACGACAGCGACGGGGCGGCCGCCCACGGCACGACCCAGGCCCCGACCACAGCAGGTCACAGATGAGACACTCCCAGGCCAGACCACCCACCACCCCGACCAGCCCGTTCCCGACTGGTTCTCAACCAACCCGCAACACCCCAGCCCACACCACTCCCAGCACATGCTGGCGGGATCGACGCCCCACACGTTCGTCCGGGAGCCCACCGCGATGCGCTTGAGGCTGCCGGAGACGTTCACCCGCGGGTTCGAAGCCCCCTGGTCCCCGGCGTACCGGAAGATTTGATTGCCGCCGTTAACGCGTAGTGCCTTGTTTGCGGTGCTATGCACCGCAGTTGGCGAGCTGGTTGGGCCTATGAACTCGCGCTATCCCACACGGGACCCCGGTCCCAGACCTCTGGCTGACCAGTTCCACATACACCGAAGGGCGCAGGGCGGGCCGTATCCGCCACTTCTTTCGTGTCCGCACGCGGTCGGCAAGAGGATGCACCCGCTCGCACCTTTGTCCTGAAAAGACTGTTCGCCCAGTACGCGCGCTATCAGTTCAATTCATCTGAAGGTGTGCTTTGCATGTATTGCCCGGGCGCGTCGTCGCCGCCGCCGACACCATCCGAAGTGTCGGGCCCCGCCTGCTGTCCAGAGCGGGAACCGGCTCAGCGCGGATCCACCGAAGAGAGGAACCAGTGATGGCGAACGAGTTGCGTTACGGCGACCGGCTGCACCTGCAGAACCTCTATCAGGGCGACGGGGGCTACCTCGACACCAATGGCACTTCCAGCGCGCCAGGGGCCAAGCTGGCAGTTTCCACGGCCCCCACCGCCACGCGCGCGCCGGGCACCGGTACCTGGGAGATCGTCTCCGGTTCCTGCCAGGCCGCCGGCTCCCCGGTGAGGAGTGGCGACATCGTCTACCTGCGCAATCTCTGGGACGGTAACGGCGGCTACCTGGACGTCAACGGCGCAGCCAGTGCTGGCCAGCAGAGCTCTGGTGGCATCTACGACGTCACTACCGCCTGGGGCAAGGACCGCGACGAGAACAGCAGCCGCTGGCAGATCTTCGACACCACCTCCGCGCCCCTGGACGGCCTCGTCCGCTTCAACGACACCGTCCAGCTGTGGAGCACCTACCACAACAGGGGCGGTTTCCTGGACACCAACGACGTCAGCACCGCGACCGGCGCCCGGTACGACGTGGACACCAGCGCCTACTCCAACCGCGCCAACGCCGACGTCGCCTTCTGGAAGGTCCTGCGACCGCAACCCTGACCCCCTCACCCCAGCCAGCCTCACCCCGGCGGCAAACGACACGAAGCCCTGACGGCCTACACGAGCCGTCAGGGCTCCTTCGCACTCGGGCTGGCAGCTCCCCGCTCCCCGCTCCTCACGACAGGCGGAACGAGTCATCAGCCCGTTCGGCGCGTCAGCCAATGGAGGGGGTGGAGTGCCGCCCACCGGGCGTTTCGCGGGCGCGGCAGCACTCAGGTGCCGCACCATCGCTGAGGGAGTGTCAGGCGGGATGGCAGGGCTGTTCCTCGGCGGTGCGGCCACCGGTTCCGAAGGTCCGCCGCGGGGACGGGGCGCCGCCGGGCGAGAACCGAGCACGCCTCGGGCTCGCAGTTCATCGAGGTCGGACAGACGCTCTCCGGGAAGAACATCGAGCAGGTCGGCCTGGGCGGCGCGAATGCTGGGCGCGGGAGCCTGGGGGCCTGCGCCAAGGGCACGGCCGTGGGTGTGCACGGTGACGCGTCGGCCGCCCGTGCCGGCGGGCTGGTGCACGGTGATCGGCGCGCTGGTCATGACTCCAGCGTGCTCCCGGCGCTCCGGTCCTGCCATCGCGGCGGTTTCGTACTCGGTCAGGAAGGGGCACCGAGCGTGCACTTTCGTTCATGGCGGAGGGTGGCCGTGCCCCGGCGCTTAGAGTGCGATCGCGCGGTGTCCCTCTTCGCGGGTTTCCCTCCGGACCAGCTGGCTGGAGGGAGGAAGTGCCTCTCCCGGCCTTGTCGAGGAGGCAGATCATGAAGTGGGACGATGCGCCGGACTACGCCGCGTGGAGCTTCTACCTGAGTGCAGTCGAGTTGCTGCTCGACTTACTCAGTCGGCTCCCGCTGTAGCCCGGCGACCGCTCCGCGGGGCCGTTCCTTCAGGGGACGGCCCCGTTCCTGCGTCTCACGACGACACCGCCGATGCTACGCACGCGGGCACTGCACAGCTACCAACTTCCAGCGAACGGAGTATGCCAGGGGCATACTCCGTTCATTGCCTGGGCTGCGGCTAAGGGCTCGTAAAGAATCAACACGTTGGTTTGGTCTCTGTCGTGAGGGTCGCGCCGTGTGCGGTGGCGTGGACGAGGAGTCCTGCCAGGGTGCTGAGGTGTGCTGCTGGGGGCTGGGGTGTGTGCGCGTGCTGGTCCATCAGTCGTCGGATCTCGCTGGTGGTGTGGCGGATGGTGTCCTTGCTGACGGCGAAGAGGTGGGCCAGCACGGTAGGCGGCAGAGCGAGGTTTTGTTGCAGCACGGTGGCCAGGACCCGGTCGGCCAGGTCGAGTTTGGCTTTGCGGCCGCCGCCCGGGGCCCGGCGCCGGGTGCCGCCGTCGCGTCGGGTGGCCGGGTCCTGTTTCTGCAGCGCCTGCCAGCCAGGGGTCAGGGTCTCGGTCAGCTCGGCCAGTGCGGTGCAGGTCATGCCGGTCAGCGCGGGATGTGACAGGGCACCGCGGTCGAAGACCGCCGCCGGCCCGGGCGTCGGCCTGGTGGGGTCTGCCGGGCTGGCGGGGTGGGGGTGCACGGTGTAGTTCCATTCGCCGTGGAAGGCATGTCCGGTGACCGGCGCCGCGTTCAGCTCGGTGTCGCTGACCTTCACACCGGTGGGATAGGTGCCGGTGTCGAGTTCGGCGTGGACGGTGAGACCGGTGCGGGTGGTGGTCGCGGCGATGGACTGCACGACGACCTCGTGGCTGTTCAGCGCTCTGCCGCGCCAGTTCATGGTGATCGCGGAGAACAGCCGATGCTCCACCTTGTTCCACTTCGATGTGCCCGGCGGCATGTGGCAGACCGTGACGGCCAGGCCGGTCCGGGCGGCGAACGCGGCCAACTCGGTCTTGAAGGCCCGGGTGCGGTAGCCGTTGGAGCCGCCGGCATCGGCAGTGATCAACAGACGTCTGGCCTGCGGGTAGTCGAGGCGTCCTTGCCCGTTCCACCAACGGCGGATCGATTCGACCGCGAAGGCTGCGGTGTCGTGATCCGTACCGACATTCACCCAGCCGGTGTCCGCCGCCAGATCGTAGATGCCATAAGGCAGGGCCTTGCCCAGTGCATCGCTGGGGAAGTCATGGACGTCAACCCGCACGGGTTCACCGGCCGGCCGCCATTGACGTCCCGCATTCTTGAAATCCCCGACGACTTCCTTCTTTTTCGTGTCCACACTGACCACCGGCTCGCCCTCCGCCTGATGGTCCTTGACCTGGTCGTTGATGTACCGGAACTGCGCGTCCCGGTCGGGGTGCTGAGCGCCCTCAAGGGTCTTGGCATTGGCCTGCAGACTGAAACCGTTCTCCCGCAGCAGCCTGCCCACGGTCGGCGCCGACGCGGTATGGCCCTGCCGCGTCAGCTCCCCGGCCAGAGACCGCAGCGACTTGGTCGTCCACCGCAGCGGCGACATCGGATCCCCCCGCTCATCCGGCTCGACCAGCGCCAGCAACGCCGGAACGAGCAGCCGGTCAAGCTTCTCGGCGCTCTTGCGACCGCCGCCGTCCCGGCGGACCCGGCCATCGGGCAGTGGGTCCTCACCGCCCTCCAACTCGAAGACACCCTTCCGCACCGTCGTCTCGCTCACCCCTGCGGCACGCGCGACGGCCCGGACCCCACCGTGCCCCAGCAGCCGGGCCTCGGCGGCCAGCGCCAGCCGCTGCTGCCGCTCATTCAGATGAGGGAACAACACTCCGAATCTCAGGGCAAGTTGGTCACGAACCTCACTCGGTATGCGCATACCACACCAACGACAGGGAGACCGTGAAGCAACGTGTTGATTCTTTACGAGCCCTAAATACGAAACAGGAAACATCCGTAAGCCGCGCCCGCGGCCACGAGCGTGCCATGCAGGCTGAACACATGCCCGCGGCCGCGGAGTCGCGGCCTGAGGGCACCACGGCGACCAGGGAGAAATTCATGCGGATCAGTGCGGGAGACAGTGAGTTCTACCGGTGGCTGCTTCACCACGCCCGGCTGATGAACTGGGACCTCGACGCGGTCGACGAGCTGGACGGTGTCACCGTCCCGCGGCGCCGCTTCTTCCTCGTGTGGGCGTCGATCGCACTAACCAACGGGCTCACTCCCGCGCAGACCGGGCAGCTCGCCCGCGGTCTCGGCGTCACCCCGGACGAGGTGACCAACGCGTACACGCCAGAACTGCGGGCCACCACCATCGACGAACTCAACCAGGCACTCCGGTACTGAGGAGCGGAGCGGCGTTGCACGGACCGGGGTCGTTGGTTGCCTGGCCGTGAAGGCCCCAGCGGGGAAGGGGCGGACGCCCAAGCGGTGGCGCGCATCCGGCGCGGACGGGCGCCAGCGCCGAACCTCGTGAATCGCCCTGTCAATACTGTTCGGTCTCGACGAACCCGGCGTCGGCGTCGTCGCCAGCGCCGAACGCGTCCGCCGCGGCCGTCGGGTCGAATCCGGGCGGGCTGTCCTTGAAAGTCAGGCCCATGCCGGCCAGCTTCGCCTTGACCTCGTCGATCGACTTCGCACCGAAGTTACGGATGTCGAGCAGGTCGGCCTCCGAGCGGCCCACGAGCTCACCCACGGAGTGGATGCCCTCGCGCTTGAGGCAGTTGTACGAACGGACCGTGAGCTCCAGCTCCTCGATCGGCAGCGCGAGGTCAGAGGCGAGGGCGGCGTCCGTCGGGGACGGGCCCATGTCGATGCCTTCGGCGTCGATGTTGAGTTCGCGGGCAAGACCGAACAGCTCGACCAGGGTCTTACCGGCCGAAGCCATGGCGTCACGGGGACGCATGGCCTGCTTGGTCTCGACGTCGACGATCAGCTTGTCGAAGTCGGTGCGCTGCTCGACGCGGGTCGCCTCGACCTTGTACGTGACCTTGAGCACCGGCGAGTAGATGGAGTCGACCGGGATACGGCCGATCTCCTGGCCCGCCTGCTTGTTCTGGACGGCGGAGACGTAGCCGCGACCGCGCTCGACGGTCAGCTCCATCTCCAGCTGGCCCTTGCCGTTCAGCGTGGCCAGGACCAGGTCCGGGTTGTGGACCTCGACACCGGCCGGCGGGGCGATGTCAGCAGCGGTGACCAGGCCGGGGCCCTGCTTGCGCAGGTACATCACGACCGGCTCGTCGTGCTCCGAGGAGACGACCAGCTGCTTGATGTTGAGGATGAGGTCGGTGACGTCCTCCTTGACGCCCGGCACGGTGGTGAACTCGTGCAGGACACCGTCGATCCGGATGCTGGTGACAGCAGCGCCGGGGATCGAGGAGAGGAGCGTACGGCGGAGAGAGTTGCCGAGGGTGTAGCCGAAGCCCGGCTCCAGCGGCTCGATCACGAACCGGGAGCGGAACGCATCGACAACCTCTTCGGTCAACGCGGGACGCTGAGCAATCAGCATAGGGTGCTGCCTCCATTTTTCGGCGCCCGCTATTTGACGCCGTAGACACCGCACGGTATCGGCAATACGACCTCACAAGAGGCCGCACCGCCCGGCTCGGGGCAAAGCACAGATTTCCGCAGGATGGAACGGCGCACAGGAGTGAGTGCGGACCTGGATGCCCTCGGGATGAGCTGGTAGCCGCAGCGCCATCGGCGGGAGGACGGCAGCTGGCACGGATGCGTCGGCGGGGGTGGGCTTTCCTGTTTGGCTGGGGCGAGGGAGCGCTGGGCCGCTACGGTCTCAGTAGAGCTGACGGCACATTGGATTCTCGGCTCTTGAGATTTGAACT
The DNA here is from genome assembly GCF_035918155.1 of Streptomyces sp. NBC_01591. Classification (NCBI taxonomy): domain Bacteria; kingdom Bacillati; phylum Actinomycetota; class Actinomycetes; order Kitasatosporales; family Streptomycetaceae; genus Streptomyces; species Streptomyces sp. NBC_01591. The sequence continues at coordinate 8,761,172 of NZ_CP109327.1, read as the reverse complement.
GCTTTGTTCATGTGGTCTGTTGCGGGAAGGTCGGTGAGCTTTGTGGCTTCGGCGGGGGTGGCGCGGGTGTGGGTGTGGGTGACGGCGGTGGTGGCGTTCCTGGGAACGGTGGGGCTGGTTTTGGTGGCGGTTCTGGCTGATCTGGACACGGCTGGTCAGGCTGCGAGCGTGGTGGGTTCGATGGTGGCGCTGGTGGCGTTGCTGGTGTCGGTGGTCGCGCTGTTCCGCGGCGGTGGATCCGCGAGCGGGCGCCGTGTGCGTGGTGGTCGTGGTGCGGTCGTGGCCGGTGGTGACATCACGGGCTCCGCTCTCGGAAAGGACTCGAAGGTGACCGGTCCCCGCACCCCGCCGAGGATGGGCTCCTCGCGGCGGGATGGGGATGATGTGCGTGCCGGGCGGGACGGGGTCGCGGCTGGTGGCGACATCACCGACAGTGCCCTGGGTGAGGGAAGCGAGCGGTGAGCCTTTTCCCTCGGGCCCGTCGCGGGCGTAAGTCTGGAGACGGTGCGACTCCCCCAGGGGCGGGGGCGGCGCGCAGAGTGTCCGCTGGGGCAGGTGGGGTCGCGGCGGGCGGGGGGATCACCGGTTCCGCGCTGGGTGACAACAGCCGGGTCACGTATGTGGACAAGCAGTACGTGGCAGAGGCCGGCGTGCCGGTGGGGTGGCCGGTGGTGGTGGGGACGGTGCCGGTGCTGGCGTCCGCGTTCCAGCCGCGCGAGGTACTGCGTCAGGCGGTCGACGAGGCCCGCGGGCACGGCCGGAGCGTCGTGCTGGCGAGTGACACCCCGCACGGTGAGCGGTCGCGGTCCGGTACGCGTGCGTCTGTGCAGGTGATGTCGGGCGGCGGCGGGGTGGGCAAGTCGCAGCTGGCCGCCGCCTACGCCCGTGAAGCGGTCACGGACGGCGCCGATCTGGTGGTGTGGACGCCGGCAACCGATATCCAACAGGTTCTGACCGTCTATGCGCAGGCCGCTGCGCTCGTGCAGGCGCCCGGCCATACCGGCACGGACCTGGAAACGGACGCACGAGCCTTCCTCAGCTGGCTGGCGGCCACCGACCGACGATGGCTGGTCATCCTGGACGACATCACCAACCCGGATGCGATCGAGCCCTGGTGGCCAGACAGCCAGCGCGGCACCGGCTGGACCCTTGCCACCACCCGCCTCAAAGACCCGCGCCTGACCGGCGGCGGCCGGACCCGCATCGACGTCGACGTCTACACCCCAACCGAAGCAACCGACTACCTCACCACCCGCCTCACCCACGACCACAAAGCCCACCTGGCCGACCACCGAGCCCCGGCCCTCGCCGAGGCACTCGGACACCTGCCGCTGGCACTGGGACACGCCGCCGCCTACATGCTTCGCGAGAACACCTCCTGCAGCACCTACCTGGAACAGTTCACCGACCGCGCCACGCACCTGGACAAACTCCTGCCCCACTGGGCCGACGCCGAACGCTACGGCCGGCAGGTCACCACCACCCTGCTCCTCGCCCTCGACGCCACCGACCAGGACCCCCACGGACCCCTGGCCCGCACCGCCCTCCGCATCACCGCCTACCTCGACCCCGCCGGACAACCCGCCGCCCTATGGACCACCAACGCCTTCCTCACCTACCTCATCCAGCAACAGCGCGCCGCCGTCCCGGCTCGGCGGAACCTCGGCCTGCGCCGACGGCGCAGGAGCGCGGTGCGGACCGTCACGGGTGACGAGGCAGCCGCAGCGCTGCGGCTCCTCGACCGGTACGGACTGATCACGTACGACTCCGCCGACAACCCCCGAGCGGTGCGTATCCACGCGCTCACCGCACGCGCCGTGCGCGAGACCACTCCTCAGGACCAGCAGCCGACGACCGCCGTCACCGCCGCCGACACCCTCGTCGAAATATGGCCAGACCCCGACCACACCCAGCGCGAACTGGCCAGCACGCTACGCGCCAACACGGATTCCCTCACCACCCATGCCGGAGAGTCCTTATGGACGCCCGACGCCCACCCCGTGCTCTACCGCACGGGAGCAAGCCTCCTCAATGCTCACCTGCACAGCGCCTCCTCGACGTACTGGGAACACATGGTCGCCGACTGCGAGCGGCTGCTGGGCGACGAACACCCCGACACCCTGGCCGCCCGCGCCAGCCTCGCCGCCTCCTACTGGCAGGCCGGGCGCACCAACGACGCCATCGAAATCGAAGAGCACGTCCTCGCCGAGTACGAGCGACTCCTCGGCAACGAACACCCCCACACCCTGGCCGCCCGCGCCAGCCTCGCCGCCTCCTACCGGCAGGCCGGGCGCACCAACGACGCCATCAACCTGCTCGAACACGTCCTCGCCGAGTACGAGCGACTCCTCGGCAACGAACACCTCGACACCCTGGCCGCCCGCGCCAGCCTCGCCGCCTCCTACCGGCAGGCCGGGCGCACCAACGACGCCATCGAAATCGAAGAGCCCGTCCTCGCCCAATGCGAGCGACTCCTCGGCAACGAACACCCCCACACCCTGAGCGCCCGCGCCAACCTCGCCGCCTCCTACCGGCAGGCCGGGCGCACCAACGACGCCATCGAAATCGAAGAGCCCGTCCTCGCCCAATGCGAGCGACTCCTCGGCAACGAACACCCCGACACCCTGAGCGCCCGCGCCAACCTCGCCGCCTCCTACCGGCAGGCCGGGCGCACCAACGACGCCATCGAAATCGAAGAGCGCGTGCTCGCCGATCGCGAGCGGTTGCTTGGCAACGAACACCCCGACACTTGTTCTGCTCGTGATGCTCTGTCCCGGTGGCGGTCGGCGGGGGATGGTCTTGGGGAGCCTCCGTTGTAAAGAGGGACCGCGAAGATCCTGGTGGGCGGGGCGTCTTTCTGGTCGTGCATGAGGCGGTCGTGCGGGTGCGGCGGCGCAGGGCGGCCGCGTAGCGGGGGCCGAACCGGTCGCACCACCGGCGGATCGCCTCATGGGAGACGGTGATCGCGCGTGCCAGGAGCAGCTCCTCGACTTCGCGGAAGGAGAGCGGGAAGCGGTGGTACAGCCATACTGCGTGGGAGATGACCTCCGCCGGAAACCGGAACCCCTTGTACGACGGCCCTTCCCCGGCGCCCTCCGCCACCAGCTACTCCCGAACGATCAACAAACCCGGCTACCATTCCGGCCCGGAGACCACTCAAGGCCACGAAGTTAAGGGCGTGGGGGAAACTGCAACTCGCCTGACGGTTGGGGACCTTGGGGATGCGAGAACGGGACCTCTGGTAGAAGCGGGAGACCGACCAAAGTCTTCCTGCCGCGAGAGGTCCCGTTGTCCGACCAGTCTGCCACCACGACGCTCACCCGTACCATCACGGTTGCGGATGGTGTCTTCGCTCCTGGCCACCTGGGCGAGCTGACCCAGTACCTACCCTTCGAGCTCGTCGATGACGTGCTGGAACAGACGCGAGCCGTGCAGCACCGGCTGCGACAGCTGCCGTCCCGGGTGGGTGTGTACTTCGTGCTGGCCTTGGGGCTGTTTCCCGGTCTCGGGTACGCGCGGGTGTGGGACAAGCTGGTCGCTGGCCTGCACGGACTACCACTACCGGCCCCGTCGGAGAAGGCCCTGCGCGATCTACGCCGACGGCTGGGGCCCGCTCCGTTGAAGGCACTGTTCGAGGTCATGGCCGGGCCCCTGGCTCAGCCCGCGACGCCGGGGGTGTGCTATCGGCGATGGCGGACGGTCGCTTTCGACGGCTGCAGCTCCATTGAAGCCCCTGACCAGCCCCGTATCCGCGCTCTTCTGGGCAAGATCCGGCGTACCCGTGGCGGCCTGGAGGGCTATCCACACCTGCGGCTGATGGCCCTGTGCGAGACGGGCACCCGCGGACTGCTCGGTGCGGTGTTCGGCCCGACCAACACCGGAGAGACGATCTACGCCCGTCGGTTGCTGCCGCTGTTGAACCCGAGCATGCTACTGCTCGCCGACCGGGCCTTCGACGGCAGCGGCTTCCTCACCGCGGTGGGCGACACCGGAGCCCAGATGCTGATCCGCCATCTGGGCCGCGCTGCCCGACGGCTCTTTCCTCACTCGCATCGACGGCCGGACCTTCCGCATCATCGACGCAGACGTGACCGTCATGTGCGGCGACGGGCACCGCATCCGCGACCGTTACCGGCTCGCCACCACCTTGCTGGACCACCGGGCCGACCCGGCCGCGCGCCTCGTGCACCTGTACCACGAACGCTGGGAGGTCGAGTCATCCTTCCTGGCCCTGCGCCACACACTGTTCGCCGGCCGAGTCCTGCGATCGGCCGACCCCTTCGGCCTGGAGCAAGAACTCTGGGCCCAGCTCGCCCTCTACCAGACGTTGCGCCGCGCCATGGTCGATGCCGTGGAGTCCGCACCGGGGACCGACCCCGACCGCGCTGGCTTCACCGTGGCCCTCCAGGCCACCCGCGACCAGGTCATCACCGCGAGCGGCATCATCCCGGCCACCGCCACCCCTCGGGCCGAAGCCATCGGTAAAGCCATCCTGAACAACCTCCTGCCGCCTCGCCGCGCCCGCCTCAGCGCCCGGAAAGTGAAGTGCCCTGTCTCGCGCTACCCCGTCGAACAGAACGAAAAGCGCCCCGCACGCAGCCAGAACATCGTGTCCATCGCCGTCGACGTCCTTGCCCGTGCCGCCTCACGACCCTCCCCGCGGCTGCCAGAGACCATGAACGCCCGCTCCGGGACGAGCCGCTGGGACCGGGCCCTCCAGCTCCTGCGCACCGAGCCAGACCGGTCCTGGCGGACCATCGAACTCGCCGCCGCTCTAGAAATCAGCCACTACCGCAGCTTCTGTGCCCAGTTGGGACAATGGACCAAAGAAGGGATACTGCAACGCCTCGGACGCGGGCGCTACACACTCGCTGCGGAGTTGATCGCTCCCACCTCGTCCCAAGGTCCCCAGCTGTCAGGCGAGTTGCAGTTTCCCCTGCGTCCTTAACTTCGTGGCCTTGGGAGACCACTCACTCAACTTGACAGTGCCGACTCAGAAGTTCAGCGAGCGTCTGGAGTTGGTCCTCGTACTCGCCGGGGCTCGCGTCCAGCTCCTAGTCCGTGAGCCCGCGTTTCGTCGCCATCCCGCGCAACATGGCGTACATCTGTCTCTGGCCGTCGTCATAATGCTTGATCATGTTGTTGCGGGTGTCGGTGTCGACCTTGGCGTTCTCCTCGTTCACGTGAACCGTGGCTCGCCAGGTTGTACCGCCCCACCAGCGGGCGCTGTCACCCGGACGTGGCACCGCCCTGGTCGCCTTGGCCTCGGCCATGGGTGCTGGCCAGGGTGACGAGCGCGATGTGAGGGACGGCGTTCAGGCAGAGTTCCGCCGCCGTGCTCGGATCGGTCGCGGTGCGCGCCTCCTGCAGCGCCAGCAGACCGGTCAGCACCGCGGAGTCGACCGCCTCGTCGAGAACCTCGTCCGCGGCGAGTTCGCCGCCGGCCACCAGCTCGCGCAGCCAGGCGGCTGCCTCTGCGGACCGGTCCGCCACCGCGCGGCCAGCTGGCTTTGTTCATGAAAACGGGTTCTGGCTCAACTTCTGTTTGCGCCGTGAGGCGCTGTTGGTTCGAGTGGAGGTGGAAGGCCTGCACCAACCCGCTGTCGCAGCAGCTGGGTTGAAGCTGAGGGCAGCCTGATCCGGGTGATGCCGGGGAGGGTGAGAGCGGCCCTGACGAAGCCGGGACGTGACCAGTACTGCCAGATGGGGCGGGTCCGGCAAGTGTGATGGAGAGGAGTACGCGAGGAACCGGCGTTTTACGTCTCTTAACGAGCCTCCGGCTCCAACCTGGTGGATCTGGGCCGGAAGCGGTGCGTACTCGGGTCATCCTTTCGGGTGGTCTGACAACTCCTGGGTCGGTTTACGAAAGCTGGCCGGGAGGCCACGAGGAAAGCCTGCGGCGTACTCGTGGCGATGCCGCAGGGACACAGTCGGGCTCCTACTCCGTCGAGCGAACCACAGTGAACACGGGAACCGTCCCGAACCTCGCCCCGCTACCTGTCTCCAGCAGGCTGCCGGGGCTGGGCGCATCGACCGCCGATCGGTCCGGGACGGGGCGGAGCCGCCGTAGTACTCCGAGGCCGGGAAAGCCGGCCGCATGGGGAAGGGCGGCAGCGGTATCGAGAAGGGAAGGACGCTGCAATGCCGGAAGATGCCCCGCCGAATGGCGGAGCCCCGGGCCCTCGGGCCCGGGTACTGGAGATGCAGGCCAAGCTTCACCGTTGGGCGGTGGCCGATCCCGGCCGCCGGTTCGATGACCTGTTCAACTTCGTGCACGATCCGGCGACGCTGTTGGTGGCGTTCGACCGGGTCGCGGGCAACCGGGGAGCCCGGACTCCCGGCGTCGACGGCCTGACCGCCACCGACGTCGAGGAATCCATCGGTGTCCCCGGATTCCTGAACGACCTGCGGGTCGCCGTCAAGGGCGGTGCGTTCTGTCCTCTGCCGGTGCGGGAACGCAGCATTCCCAAGCCGGGAGGCTCGGGAAAGGTCCGTAAACTCGGGATTCCGACGATCGCGGACCGGGTCGCTCAGGCAGCGCTGAAACTGGTGCTGGAACCGATCTTCGAGGCCGACTTCAAGCCGGTCTCCTACGGGTTCCGGCCCCGACGGCGGGCCCAGGACGCCATCGCCGAGATCCACTATTTCGGCACCCGGGGATATCGCTGGGTGCTGGATGCGGACATCGAGGCGTGCTTCGACTCGATCAACCACACGGCCCTGATGGACCGAGTGCGTCATCGGGTGAAGGACAAGCGTGTCCTGTCGCTGGTCAAAGCCTTCCTCAAGGCCGGGATTCTTACTGAACTCGGTGAGAACAAGGAGACGTTGACCGGCACCCCGCAAGGCGGCATCCTCTCCCCGCTGCTGGCGAACATTGCTCTGTCGGCGCTCGATGAGCACCTGCACGAGACGTGGGAGCCGGGCGGGACGATGGCCACCGAAGGTAAACGCGCCCACCGGCGCCGCAAGGGTCGGCCGACGTGGCGGGTCGTCCGCTACGCGGACGACTTCGTCGTCCTGGTGCACGGCACCGAGGCCGACACTGCGGCACTGCGCGAAGAAGTCGCTGACGTGCTCGAACCTCTGGGATTGCGCCTGTCGCAGGCGAAGACCCGGATCGCGCACATGAGTGATGGGTTCGACTTCCTGGGCTTCCGCATCCAGTGGAAACGCAAAGGAGGCACGGACAGATGGCACGTCTACACCTTCATCGCGGACCGGCCCATCCGGTCCTTGAAGGCGAAGGTCCGTGCTGTGACAGGCAGGACATCGCAGCAGGATCTCGCCACCGTGCTGATCAGACTCACTCAGATCATGCGCGGTTGGGCCAACTACTTCAAGCACGCTGTCGCCAAGCATGTCTTCACGAAGCTTGACGCCTTCGTGTGGTGGCGTCTGATCCGCATGCTGCGGGAACGTCACCACTGGAGTTGGGGCGAAGTCCGCCGCCGGTTCACCACCCCCACCGGGCGGTGGCTACCGATCGCGGCGGACGGGGCCGAACTGTTCCAGATCGCATCGGTCACGGTCAGCCGTTACCGATACCGGGCCAGCAGGATCCCCAACCCATGGCACCCTGCGAACCCCGTCTGACGGCAGAGACCGTGGAGAGCCCGTTGCGCTGAGAGGCGCACGGCGGGTTCGGCGAGAGGTCCGGAGAAACGGACCGGGAGCAATCCCGGCACCGCGCTCCGGGCCTACTCAGCGGTGCCGACACGGTGAGTGACAGCTGGGAATGAGTGGGGCGGTGTGCACCGGGGCTGAGGGGGTCGGGCCGTGGTGTTACAGGGCGATCAGCCCTGCTGCTGTCTCCCGGAAGCCACAGGCGTCGAAATAGAACGAGCGCAGATGTTCCTCGAAGTCGACGTGGAGCCACTCGCACTTCGCGGCACGGGCTTCTTTGGCTGCGACTGCGACAAGCGCGGCGCCAACCCCTATCGACCGAAGATGCTGGGCGACCACCGTGTCCAGAATGAAGGCGTGTGCTCCGCCGTCCCAGACAACGTTGACGAATCCGATCAGATCGCCATTTTCCCTCGCGCAGACCCAGCCAAGGCTGTGGCGCTCAAGCCGTGCTTGCCAGTCGGTCTGAGCGACCGGGGATCCGAAACCGTCGGCGTGCAATCTGTTGAGGGATGCGTTGTCGAAGTCGCCTTGCCACTCATACTTGATCGCCACGTCCAGATCCTAGTGCCGAGAAGGTACTTGGTCCGCATCGACTACTGGGCGAGGAGAACCCGCTTCCGGAGGAGACGGAAGCCGGCACGGCCGAACATCTGGCGCTTGAGCATCTTGATCCGGTTGACATGGCCTTCGACGACACCAGAGCTCCAGGGGAGGGTCAGGCCGGCGATGACGGCGTCACGGTCGCGGCCGATGCCCGCGGCGAGGGTGTGGAGGCTGGGGAGATCGTCTTGTCTCACGGCGGTGAGCCAGTCCGGCAGGAGCTCGCCCTGGCGCTCGGTGAGCATGGTCGCGAAGGACCGGACGTGCCTGGTGAGTGCATCGATTTCGGGACAGTTGGCCCGGACGTGCTTCAAGCGGAGTTGTTCAGTCTCGGAGAGGCTTTCCGGTCGGCGGAGGACCCACCCGGCGACGATCCGGGGCGAAGGCGCACGGGCCGTCACCGGCCCTGGTGAAGTGCGTTTCTGGCGGAGGTAGGCGCGAACCCGCTGGTAGCTGCCCGTGTAGCCGAGCGGAACGATCTCCTCCCACAGCTTCCAGGCGTTCGTTCCGCCCTCGTTCCAGCGGTCGTCGAGATAGGGCTTGTACTCGTCGAGAACCGAGCGCCGTGCTTGCCACTGACCGGTGAAAAGATCTTCTGGCCTGGCAGCGTCCGCGTACCGTTTGACGGTTCGGCTGGTCATGCCGAGCTGCCGCTGGATCGCGCGGCGGCTGTGCCCCGCCTCCACCAGGGCGTGGACCGTGGCGTGAACGGTCCGGGTTCGGTCGGCGAACCGGTGGCCGGTCGGCCAAGGCGAGTCGGAGGACTCCTGCACAGGTCCTGGCTCCGCCTCGGGCGTTTCAGGTGTCTCGGGCACCAGGACACGCAGGCATCGCCGGTGCTGGGCGATGCTCCGCTCGGCTGCCTCACTGAGGTTGTGCCAGAGGTGCCACCGGTCTGCGACCTGCACGGCCTGCGGGGCGCCGACGGCGGCGCCTTCGGCGAAGAACGGCGCGCGGTCCCGGCAGACCACCTCGATTCCGGGCCGCTGGGCCAGCCACGCAGCCAGGGTCGACGACTCCCGGTCAGGCAACAGGTCGATGGGCCGGCGGGTCTCGACGTCCACAAGAACGGTCCCGTAGTGGCGGCCCTTGCGGGTGGCGTACTCGTCGACGCCGACCACCCGCGGAGCGGGCACCTCCGGCTCGGGAAGCGCGTCGACCAACCGCAGGACCGTGCTGCGGCTGACCGCCCCGCCCACGATGGCAGCCAGCCGGGCACCGGCCCGGCCGGCCAGGGCAAGACCGATCGAGGCCAGGGTCGAGCGGAGCCGCTCGGTCCGCTGACCGTTTCTCCGGGTCAGGCCGGGTATCTGCTCGACGAACGTGCGACGTCCGCACTCAACGTTCCCGCAGGTGAACCGGCGGACCCGCAACTGGAGAACCACGCTTCGTCCCGCGCTCGGAACCCTCTCTGTCAGCCTTGGGTGAGACATCCCGTTCTGCGGGGTTAGCCTGAGAGGGCACGACAGGAGAACCGTCCCTTATGCCCAGTACAGAGCCCGTCGGGTCCGAGCCGGCGCCGAGGCCGAAGCGCCGCACTTTCACCTCGGAGTACAAGCTGCGAATCGTCGCCGAGTACGACGCCGCGCCCAGGAACGAGAAGGGTGCGGTCCTGCGCAGGGAACGGCTCTACCACTCGCATGTCAAGGAGTGGCGGGCCGCCCGGGATGCCGGGGCCCTGGAAAACCTGGTCGACCGCCGGACCAGCCCGGCCCGTGCGAAGAAGTCCGCCGCGGAGGTGGAGAACGAAAAGCTGCGGCAGCAGGTGGAGCGGTTGCAGAGGGACCTGGCACGGAACAAGGCCGCACTCGAGGTGATGGGAAAAGCTTCCGCGCTCTTGGAAATGATCTCCGAGAGCGCGGACTGAAGCCTGCCGCCGACCCTGTCGTGGACGAGGCGTTCACCAGCGTCGAGGTTCAGCTGGGCATCACGGCCGCCTGTCGGCTGACCGGCCGCTCCCGCGCCACGCATTACCGTCGGCTCCGGCCCCCACCACCACGCAGAACACGTGCCCCACAGATGCAGCCGTCGGCCCTGACGGCCGAAGAGCGTTCTGCGGTACTCGAGTTGATGAACGGCGACGAGTACGCCGAGCTGGCGCCCGCGCAGATCTGGGCCCGCGAGCTGGATGCCGGGCGCTATCACTGCTCCGTCTCGACGATGTACCGGATCCTGCGCGAGCAGGATCAGTCCGGTGAGCGCCGACGGCAGGCCACCCATCCCGCCAAGGCGGTGCCCGAGCTGGTCGCCACCGGGCCCTCGCAGGTGTTCACCTGGGACATCACCAAGGCGGCCGGGCCGGCCAAGGGCGTCTGGTATCACGCCTACGTGATCATCGACATCTTCAGCCGGTATATCGTCGGCCACACCGTCGAGCGAGCCGAATCAGCTGTGCGGGCCGAGGAGCTGATCCGCGAGACCATCGCCCGCAACGGCATCGTGCCCCAGACCGTGCACGCGGACCGCGGCACCTCGATGACGTCGAAGAAGGTCTCCCAACTACTGATCGATCTGGGCGTGACGCGGTCGCACTCGAGGCCGAAGGTCTCCAACGACAACCCTTACAGCGAGGCCCAGTTCAAGACCACGAAGTACATGTCGGATTATCCTGAACGGTTCGATTCGCTGGCCCACGCCCGCGAGTGGTTCGACGCGTTCATCGCGTATTACAACCATGAGCACCGGCACTCGGGTATCGGCTGGCACACACCAGCCTCCGTCCACTTCGGGACCGCCGAGGAAGTCCGCGACCAGCGCGCGGTCACCCTCGCCGAGGCATACGCCCGCCACCCCGAACGCTTCGGCCGCCGCCCCAGACCACCCGAGATACCCCAGACGGCCTGGATCAACGACCCGGCCAAACGCAGGGAACCCGCACCACAAACCTCATAGCGTCACGACCGTCTCACTGGACTTGAAATCTTCCGGAACATCATCGGGAAATCGCAGGTAGGAGCCGTGCACCTTGGCTGACCATGCCCCACAACCCGGACACGAGGCACCAGCTGCGGTGCACCGCACATCAACACGCACTATCGCGATGTTCACGTCTACCGACAGCACCGCGACATCCGCGATCGACGGGAACAACAGCTCCTCCAGCCGGAACAAGATCTCATTCACAGCCACGAACTATCGGCCCAGCCACGCATGCCACTGCTCGTTTTGAGGCAACTTACCTGGCCGCCCCAGGGAGTTCAGTCGTTACTCACAGTGCACGGACCACACAACCTGAGCCAGAACCACTACTGGTGAATAAAGCCACCGGGCTTACGGCTGCACCGCCCGGGCTACGCGTCACGGAGCAGGCGTAGTTGAAGGGTCTTCTCCAGGGCTTGGGAAGCGGCCGGGCGTGGGCGGCCAAATGCGGCAAGGACGGGTGTGGCGCTGGTTGGGCTGGGTTTTTTGTGAGGCTGAAGGCGGTGGGCTGGGCGTTCGTAGCGTCGCGGGATCCGGATGGGCAGGCCGGAGCGAGTCTGGCCTGCTGGCGGGTAGGGGCGCTGCGGGCCCTTCCAGATGCGGGGCATGTCGGTGTTCATGTAGTCGCTCACCACTTGGTCACGGAGGTAGTCGTAGTCGGGGCCGTTCGCGGCTGCGGTCATCAGTAGGACGGGGGGTTGGGGTGGCACGGCCGTCCGCGACGCGGATCTCGACGACAGCCGGAGGCTGGCGGGCGTGGGTTTGCGCGATCCGGTCCCACGCTCGTTCCCACGGTCTGACTTTGCGGGGGGAAGCGCCGAGGGCTTCCATGAACGCGGTGACGTGCTCGCGGGAGGGGACCGCTTCCCCCCGCAGAACGGCGCTCAGACTGCTCTTCGGGAGCCGGAAGTGCCGGCCATCAGCGGTCCGCCCGGCCTCGGATTGCAAGTAGCCCAGAGACGGCTGGCCCTCCCTGGCACGGACCTGGATCATCGCCCGGCGTAACTGACCGAAGGTCTCGATCAGTTCCGGGTGAGTGAGTGCGGAGCGCACCGAGGTGGCCAGGTCCTGGAACTCTGTGGTGGTCTCCTCTCGACGCCGGAGTTCTTCCTCGGAGCGGCGGGCGGCTTTCCACAGGCGGATCGCGTCTGCGGGATCGGCGTCGCAGGCTTGTGCGTAGGCTTCGACGAGTTTACGGGAGGGGACTTTCCCGCTGGCGCCGCGCGAGAGCATGGTCGCGGTGAACCGGTATCCGATCAGTTTGGCCATCGCCGCGTAGGTGACGCCTCGGCGCTCGCGCTGGGCACGTAGCCACAGCGCGAGCGCTTCGGACTGCCGGGTTCTGCGGCGACGGCGTTCTCACGCCGTCCCATAGGTGGGTCAGACTGCCTCGGGCGAGGGCGCTGTCGTCGTGCGCATCGCCCTCAGCGAGCTGACGGCGACGTAGAGGGCGCCTGCGATGAACTCAAGAGCGCCGAACATCGGCAGGCCGGCCAGGGCGAGGGCTCCTGCCACGAGGATGACGACGAGGATGATGACCACCTCGCCGGGCGTCAGCGCGCCCGGGTAGGCGCTGGGCGAGGACGGCGGGAAGAGTGATGAACGCATGCGTGTCTCCAACTGGCGTCGCGTCAGAACCCTGAATAGGGCGCGGACTTGGGCTGCACCGTGAACAGCTGACGGGGACTTCCAGGTCCGGTCCGTCAACGTTCGGCGATCCTCTCACCAGTAACCCGACCATCACAATGCGTGGCCCTTCGGGCAAGGGCGTTGATTCATGAACGTCCAGAGCCCGGGTCCGCGATGCGGGCGAACGGGTGGACGAGCCGGCAGCCGGCTACCAGGAGGCTGCAGGTCAGGAGAATGAAACCAATTTTTTCATTCGTTTCCGTCCATCCGGCGTTGCCGAAGGCACGCACGCGATGACACCCTCCTAGCAACGCTGTCTCGGGTACTCGTACCCGAGGTCTCCCTGGCGTCGTGGCTGCACCATGGAACAGGGACCGGGCATCACCGCGTTCCAGCGCGGCGCCCCAGAGGGTGGCGCATCCTCACCGGATGCGGCCACCCTCCGCACCCTCATAAGCCAAAGCAGTCAACCGGTTCATGGAATCTGTCCCTGCACACATACGGCTTCACCCACGGCATAACGAACTCCCCCTCCCCCGACGGGCAGCACCCCCTTTCCGCAGCCGATCCACCAACCGGGCCAGGAAGTCCCCGTCCGAGCGGCAGCGGTGCCTGAGCGCGGGAAAGCCCCGGCTGGCCGGGGAAGACCGGCCGGGACCGTGAGGTGTGTGGGTGCGGAGGGTGGTCACCTCTCGGCGGAGGGCTCCATGGGGCTCCAGCCGAACGATCGACAGGGCTGCTCGGCGCGGGTGACGGCCCCGCTCACGGTCCACCGGGCCGTGCTGGCGCAGTGCACCGACCTCGCCGGTGACGGTTCTACCCCCGGCCGGGCGCAAGGCGCACCGGATGCCTGACCTCATGTGAGGTTCCGCTGGACGTGGTAGTGCCACCACACCAGGCCTCGCGAACTGCGGCGTTCGAAGGAGAGGCGATCTTATGGCTCAGGGCCTCGCACGCATCCAGGTGCGAGACCCTGAGCCGCGGCCCTCTACCATTCGGTCTGAATGGGGGTCACCAGCGGGAGTGGAAGTACAGGGCGTGGAAGGCGGCGCGCAGCGGGGCGGCTCCCGCGCCAGTGTCCGTCCAAGTGGAGCCGGCGTCATTGGAGTACGTCATCGCGTGCCTGCCCTTGGTCAGCACGCGCAGCTCGCTGTGGTCGATACCGGCTTCCTTGCGGTAGAGCACGATGTGACCGGCCACCCATCGCACCCTGGGCCATGAGCAGCGCGCCGATCCTGGTGCACCGGCCGTCGCCCACGGGTGGGCGTCGGGTCACCTGCTGCGGGCAGATTCTCGGGCTCGCGCACGGCGATGGGGCCACAGCACCGCTTTGCCGCCGTCGGGCGGCGAGCGACCGGAGTCGCTGTAGGCCCGGCCGGGTCCGCGCCCTGCGCCGGCGCGGTGACGCGTCGGCCGGCGCCGCCGGTGTGGCGGCGCCGGCCTGCCTGACGCGGCTGGTGGACGGGTCAGGCTGCCTTGAGCTGGGCCGCTATCCTCACGACGCGTTCGGCCTGGTGGCGGGCGGCGGCGCGGGTGGTGTCGTCCACCGGGTTCGTGCCCTGCCCGTCCACGTGCGAGGTGCCGTAAGGGTTGCCGTCGGCGAACTTGACCGGGTCCGTGAAGCCGGGGGCGACCACGATGCCGCCGAAGTGGTGGACGCTGGTGTAGAGCGCCTGGAGCGTCGTCTCCTGTCCGGCGTGGAGGGTCGCGGACGAGGTGAAGCCGCTGTAGACCTTGTCGGCCAGCTTCCCCTGTGCCCACAGCCCGCCGAGGGTGTCGATGAACTGCTTGAGCTGCGAGGAGAGGTTGCCGAACCGGGTGGCGGATCCGAACAGTACGGCGTCGGCCCACTCGATGTCCTCGGGTGTCGCCTCGGGGATGCCCGCGGTGGCGGCGTGGTTGGCTGCCCACGCCGGATTGGCCTCGATGGCCGCCCGCGGGGCCAGCTCGGCGGCCTTCACCAGGCGGACCTCGGCACCGGCCTTCACACCGGCATCGCGGAGCTCCTCGGCTATCTCGGCGATGGTGCCGGTGGAGGAGTAGTAGACGATCGAAAGCTTGACGGGAGTAGCCACGGCAGCGGCTCCGTTCCTTGTGGGGATTCTGGTGGGGTTGTCGCGAGACCGAACTAGACGACCGGTCCACTAATTCAAGGTAGACGACCGGTCCAGATGATTCAAGGCCGGGTGCCGCGGTTACGGCGGGAGCGACGAGGCCCGTGCGATCAGGCGGTGACGGCAGTCCTGCCCGGGTCGTTGGGGTGGGACTGCAGGACCGTCACCACCGAGGTCATCCACGGCCAGAGCGGCAGTGCGCCGAGCACCTTCTCGTACAGCTCACCCTCGTCGGCGGCCCGCCACAGACCGATGCTGCGCAGTTCGCCCACCGGGCGCCACAGCCTGACGAGGTGACCGGCCGCGGCCAGCTCCCCAGCCCTTACGGATTCCTCGGCGCGACGGCGGTCGACCTCCGCCGGGTCGGTGCCCTCGGGAACGGTGGTGGTGAGCTCGACCAGGAACTCCTTCATGGCACTTCTCCTTCTCTCTGCGGGGCCTACCGGCCCCTCGTGACGACGCACACGAGGCGGCGCAGCCGCCCTTCCGCGGGCGCACACCCTGCCGCCACGACGGTACGCACGCCTTTTGAAATATTTCGACCGGTCGTCTACTTTGACATAAGTGACCGGTCGGCTAGTCATCTCATCCTCATCTCCCTGGAAGAAGGTCATCATGAGCACGCAGGTTCAGAAGGTCGCGGTCGTCACGGGTGCGTCGCAGGGCATCGGAGCCGGGATTGTCACCGCCTACCGCAAGCTGGGCTATGGCGTCGTCGCCACCTCGCGCCGCATCCCCGCGTCGGACGACCCCGACGTCGTCACCGTCCAGGGCGACATCGCCGACCGCGCGACCGCAGAGCGCGTCATCGCCGCCGGCGTCGAGCAGTTCGGCCGTATCGACACGCTGGTCAACAACGCGGGGATCTTCGTCGCGAAGCCCTTCACCGACTACACCGAGGACGACTACGACGCGGTGCTCGGCGTGAACCTGGACGGTTTCTTCCGCATCACCCAGCTCGCGGTGGAGCGCATGCTCGAGCAGGGCGGCGGTCACGTCGTGCAGATCACGAGCACGCTCGCCGACCAGGCCAGCTCCAGTGTGACCTCCGTACTCGCCTCTCTGACCAAGGGCGGACTGCAGTCCGCCACCAAGGCGCTGGCCATCGAGTACGCCGGCCGCGGCATCCGCAGCAACGCCGTGGCGCTGGGCACCATCAAGACACCCATGCACCCCGAGGAGCATCACGCGGCACTCGCGGCACTGCATCCGGTCGGCCGTATGGGCGAGGTGAGCGACATCGTCGACGCGGTCGTCTACCTCGAGAACGCCCCGTTCGTCACAGGCGAGATCCTCCACGTCGACGGCGGCCAGAGCGCCGGGTACTGAGCGCGGGCACTCAACGCCTGGCTTCGCCCGCGCGGGCCCGAGGCGGGGCGCGCCACCGTGCCCGTGCCCTTGCCAGCCGCCCCGGAACCGGCTGCCGACGGCCCGGCGCCGACGACGAACCGGCCGGCACCGGCCCCCTCGGGGACCGGCCCGGGGCGGGCCACTGCCTCCTGCCGGACCAAGTCCGTCCCCATCTCACGAGGAGAGAAGACACTCCATGACCTCGCCACTCGACGGCCTCGCCGTGGACAACCCGGTTCTGGCCGCGCCGATGGCCGGCGGTCCCAGCACCCCCGCACTGGTCGTGGCGGCGGCCCGTGCGAACGGACTAGGGTTCCTCGCCGGCGGATACAAGACCGCCGACGCACTGGCCGAGCAGATCGCCGAGGTCCGACGCCACGACATCGCCTTCGGGGTCAACCTCTTCGCTCCCAACCCCCTGCCGGTCGATCCGGAGGCCTTCCGACGCTATGCCGCCGCGATCGCCCCCGAAGCCCGGGTCTACGAACTCGACATCCAGGCAGCGGAAATCGTCGAGGACAACGACCACTGGTCGGACAAGATCGACTTGTTGCTGTCCGCACCGGTACCGGTCGTCAGCTTCACCTTCGCCATCCCGGACACAGCCGTCATCGCCTCACTGCGCGCCGCCGGAACCCTGGTCGTCCAGACGGTCACGTCACCGGCGGAGGCCCGCCTGGCCGCGGACGCGGGCGCCGACGTACTGGCCGTACAGGCGTCGGCCGCCGGAGGGCACTCAGGCACACTCACCCCAGAACGTGTTCCGGCCTCCGTCCCACTGACCGATCTGCTGGGGCAGATACGGGAGGCGGTGTCGCTGCCGCTCGTCGCCGCGGGCGGGCTGGCCACCCCGGCCGGCGTGGCCGAGGCACTACGCGCCGGGGCCGAGGCGGTAATGGTCGGTACGGTCCTGCTGCGGGCGGACGAAGCCGGTACGTCGCTCCCCCACAAGGCGGCCCTGGCCGACCCGAAGCGCCGCCGGACCGTGGTGACCAGGGCGTTCACAGGCCGGCCCGCACGGGCTCTGGCCAACCGGTTCACCGACCACTACAGCGGCCTCGCCCCCTCTGGCTACCCCGCCCTGCACCATCTGACCAGGCCGATGCGCCAGGCCGCCGCCGCGGCCGGCGACCCCGAGCGGATCAATCTGTGGGCCGGGACCGGGTACCGCCAGGCCACCGCCGAGCCCGCCGCCCAGATCCTGCGGAGACTGGCCTCCCACGTCTGAACGCCCTCGGCGCCCGACGCACACCAAGGCACCGGCAGTCCGGGACCTCCGGGCCAACGGGACTCTGGCGCCCGACACTCCGACCCGCCGGCAGCGGACCGGGGCTCATGCCTCGGCCGCTGCCTCCTGCGGCGCCCGGGCGCCCAGCAGAGCCAGGCAGTTCGCCCAGAGAACGCTCAGCTGGGACGTGCTGTTGTAGAGCTTGGCGAACAGCACCTGTCCTTCGAGCTGCGCGACGACCGATCGCGCCGCCTCACGGGTGTCGGCGACAGTGACCTCGCCACGCTCACGCGCCTCGGCGACGACCGACTCCACCATGTCGACCTGGGCGTCGAAGATCTCCTGCAGGCGTCGGCGGATCGCTTCGGTCTGATTGCTCAGCTCCAACGTGAGGTTCCCGAACAAGCAGCCGGAGACGGTGCCACAGCTCTTCTGCCCCGCGCGCTGGATCGCCTCGGTCTCCTCGAAGAGCTGCCGCAGCCGCTGCAGAGGGTCGGCGTCGCCGCGCAGAACACGGGCCCACTCGCGACGCTGGTCGGCCCAGTGCTCGTCGAGCACAGTCAGCGCCAGAGCCTCCTTGGACTCGAAGAAGTAGTAGAAGCTCCCCTTGGGCACCCCGGCCGTCTTGCAGATCTCGGCCACGCCCAGCGCCGAGTAGCCACGCAGCTCGATGAGCGACTGCGCGGTGCTGATGATCTTTTCCCTGGCGTCACTGGTCCGTCCCATGGTTGCAAGTATACGACCGCTCGACTATTTTGTACTGGACCGGTCGGCTAGCAACTCCGCGGGACCACTCGGTCGCAATCCGCGACCGTCCGCAGCTGGAGCCGCTGCCCGCACACCCACGCGCAGATGAGAGCTAAAGCAATGACCCACCCGATGCATGACGTCCTTCGGCGCTGGAAGGCCGCTTTCGACGGCCACCAGCCCGACACCATGGCCGATCTGTTCACCCCGGACACCCTCTTCCAGGGCTTCGGACCCGCCGTCCTCACCGGCCGGGACGCGGTGCGGGGCTACTACACAGCCGTACCGGCCGACCGAAGGGCCGAGGCAACGATCCTGCACACATACACGATCGGCGAGCAGGTCGCCGGAGGCTTCGCGGACGTCACGTTCGGCGACGCGCACGACTGGGAGGCCCATGTACATCTGTCGCTGGTCCTCCGCCTCGACAACGCCGGCTGGCAGATCCGCCAGTACCACGTCTCCCGCGTCGACGCCGAGCACTAGGGCCTGCCTGGAGTCGTGATGACGTGGATCGAACATTCTGCGGCCACTCAACGATCACGCTTGACTGCTTTCCGTAAGCGCTCGCGAGAGCGGATCAGCGCCGAGATAGGGCACAACCTGTATGATTTCCGTGAGGACTGATTCGTCGGTTGCCGAACACATGTAGCAGAATGGCTGATTCTCGCCGCATATAACTCCCCGTCAATCACGATGTTTCAGCGCGCTGGTCAGTTCCCGATTGGCGGCCTGGGCCGCATCGGGCGTTGTCACGTTGTCGGGGGTATAGGCGTCTGGCGGTGCGTCAGGGCGTGGTCGAGGCGGCTGTCGGCTGTCGGTCAGGCCGTGGCGGGCAGGCCGGCGGTGCCGGTGATCTGGTCCCAGATCGTGAAGCGGACGGTCATCTCGAGGCGGTGGTCGGGTGCGGTGCGGTGGTAACGGCCGGGTCGGAAGTGGGGCGAGATACCGCTGAACGCGGCCAGGAATCTTTGGGCGCCACCGACGCTGCGGAAGCCCTTCATCGCGCGCTCGCGCTGCCTGGTGGGCTGGTGCGAGTTCTCCGCCCGGTTGTTCAGTCCTTTGTGGGAGCGGTGCTCGACCGAGGGCATCACCTCGCGGTGGGCGGCGCTGTAGGAGCGGAGCTTGTCGGTGACGACCACCCGCGGCACCGTGCCGGTCTCTTTGAGGAGTCTGCGGAAGAAACGCCTGGCCGCGGCCTTGTCGCGGCGGTTCTGGATCAGGATGTCGAGCAAGTTGCCGTCGACGTCGACGGCCCGCCACAGGTACTTCACCTCGCCGTTGACCTTGATGAAGACCTCGTCCAGGTGCCATTTATCGCCGGGCCGAGGACGGCGGCGCCGCAGGCTGTTCGCGTAGGCCTGGCCGAACTTCAGGCACCACCGGCGCACCGTCTCGTAGGACACCATGACGCCGCGCTCGAGCATCAGCTCCTCGACCTCGCGGAAGCTGAGCGGGAACCGGAAGTACAGCCACACGCAGTGGGAGATCACCTCGACCGGGTACCGGTGCCCCTTGTACGACGGCGGCGTACTGTCCACGGACAACCCCCTCCACCATGATCAACCCGAAGATCATCCCACCCGTCAGCCAACGTGACAGTGCCGTCCGTCGACCTGCGGCCCTTGAAGGCGGTCGCGGGCTCGGGGGGCAGCGGCTCCACCGCGGGGCCGGAGGGGATACCGACGACACGCGATCCGCGAGGTGACGGAATGTACGTCGCGGTCAACGGACCGGCGGCCGAGGCGGGTTGGGGCGACACTCTCCCCGCGGCGCGTGCGGTCAGGGTAAAGCGGTTGCTCGCAGGCGGACTGGTGACGATCATCATCACCGATGACTGGTGAACTTTCTTCTGTGAGGGGTCTGCGGTGACGATCGTGACGAGGGCTGACGGATTCGATCCGGCTTGCCTGGAGGAGGCCGTCTCCGCAGTGGCGCAGGAAAGGGGGTTCTCCGGCACGGTCCGGGTCACGCGTCACGGGGAGCCGGTATTCACCCGCGCGTTCGGGATGGCGTCACGGCGGTGGTCCATACCGAACACGTGCGACACGCGATTCCGGGTGGCGTCGGTGTCCAAGATGTTCACAGCGGTGGCCGTCCTGCAGCTCGTCGAGCGGAAGCAGGTCTGCCTCGACGACGCGCTGGTGGGCTTCGTGAAAGAGCACATGCCCCAGCTCGATCCGCGTGTCACGGTCCACCACGCCCTGACGATGACGGCGGGCATCGGCGACTGGTTCGAGGAGGGCAGCGACGACTGGGAGGCCGAATGGGCCGCCCTGACCTCCTCCCACCCGCTCTACCTGCTGCGGAGCAACAAGGACTACCTGTCGCTGTTCGCCGGTAAGCAGCCCCACTTCCCTCCCGGGGAGCGTCATCTGTACAACGGCGCCGGCTACATCCTGCTCGGCCTGCTCATCGAATCGGTGACCGGCCGCTCCTTCGAGGAGGTCATCGCCGACGATGTATTCGCCCGTGCCGGAATGAGCGCGGCAGGATTCCCGGCCCTGGACGACCTGGGGCCGGACATTGCCGAGGGATACCTCACCACCGCCGGCAGCCCCACCCCGTACCGGACCAATCACTACGCGACCACCCCCGGGGCCGCCGCCGACGGAGGGGCTACCTGTAGCGCCGCCGATCTGACGGCCTTCGCCCACGCACTGCGCCACGGGCGGCTGCTGAACGAGGAGACCACGCGCCTGGCTCTGACCCCGCAGGTCGACGAGCGTGAGGAGAAGGTCCGCGGCTACCAGTGGATGTACGGCTTCGGCCTCACCCACATCCTCGACGACGAAGGAACCATCGTCCGCTGGGGCCACACGGGCGAGGAGGACGGGGCCAGCGCCCGCCTCTATCACTACCCGCAGCAGGGCCTGGACGTCGCAGTCCTCGGCAACATCAGCTGGTGCGCCGGCGACATGGGGTGGGCCATCCACGACGCCCTGGTCGGCAACTGAGCAGCCGCGTGCCGCGTTCGCGACGCCGGGCGCTCAGCAGACCGGACAGGCATCGAAGGGTGGAACTGGACAGATCGAGCCCCAACAACAAGCTGAGATCTCTACCGAACCCGGGGTGCCTCTGTGTCTTGTCAAGTCCCTTGGATAGGGAGCGGCTTGGCTTTTCGCTCATCGGCGATCATGACGCGCCACACGTGGTCGGCCAGGCGGCGTTTCAGGCACCGCTTCGCTTCCTTCGGCGTCTTACCCTCGGAGAGTTTGCGCTGGTAGTAGGCGTGTCCGGGTGATTTCGGCATCCGTATCTGCACGACCGCGATGGTGTGGAGGACGGAGTTGAGCTGGCGGTCGCCGGAGCGGGAGAGCCGGTGGCGGGCTTTGTCCGCGCTGGCGATCTCCACCGGGGCGGCACCGGCATAGTTCGCGAATGCCGCCGAGGTGGAGAAGCGGTGAGCCCGTCCGGTGCGGCCGATCAGCCGAGCGGCCATGACCGGCCCGATGCCCGGGGTGTCCATCAGCGTGCTGCTCGATGCCTCTACCAGGCTCTGCATCCGGGCAGCGTTGTCCGTGAGCTGCTTGTCCAGTTTCCGGATCTCGGCGACCAGGTCCCAGGCGATGTCCTTCCGGACGGTCTCGATATCGCCGGCGGGGCGGACGGATCGCAGCAGTTTGGCGGCCAGGTCCGCGGACAGCTGTGGCGGGGCGCCGCCGGGCAGCAGGTCACGCAGCAGCGCGTGGAGCTGGTTGACCGTGCGCACCCGGGCCTGGGCCAGGTTCACACGCCGTTCGTCCAGGAGGGCCAGCGCCGTGGTGTGATCCTCGGGCGCGAGATCCCGCCCTTCTCCCTGCAGATAAGCAACGGTGGCTGCGGCCGCTGCGTCTATCTGGTCGTTCTTACGCCGTCCACCGCGGGAAAGTTCGCGCACCCGGCTGGTCGCCGCGGCAGGCACGTCGACGACGCTCTCACCGCGGGCGATGAGCCACTGGGCGAGATGCCGGCCCAGGCCGTTGGCGTTCTCCACAGCCCACTTCCGCTGTGGCCACCGCTTGGCCCAGGCCAGCAGCCGCCGGTAGTCCGCCAGACTGGCCTCGATCCGCATCGACCCGACCTGCTGGTTCGAGACCGGCTCGACGGCGGTGGCGGTGTGGGTGGACTTGTGTGGGTCGACACCGAGCAGTATCACGGGACCTGATTCCTCACAGTCGGACGACGGGGACAGCCACGGTCGACACGCCGACTTCCGGAACCAACCTGGCCGGGACACGCCTCTGCTGAGTCAGACCGCGGACGGACACCGGACCGGCGACATACCCCGGGAGAGCCAGCCCCGAAGAGCGGCAGACGGTTCACGAGTCACCCGGACTGGCGTCCTACGGCACGCTACGAGCGGCCAACCCGACCGCGTCCCGCTTTCCCCATATAAGTCGGCGGTTCAGACCTCCCCATTGCCTATTTCTTGGCAAACTCGATAACGGCTAACACCACTCCGACGACCCCTGCGATTTCAGCAGCTACGGTAAAAATAGAGCGCTTAGGGCCCTCGTCGATATTGTCCGGGTAGAGCCATACACCGACTGCCGCCAATAGACCGATGAAGATTGCTAGGGATCCGTCACCTTTATCCAAAGAATGCAAGACGAGAAATGTTGCGGTGCTAACTAAGAGGAATAACCCTACTTGCTTGTCAGTCACTGCTTCCCCCTCCGTCACAACCCCATGCGGCCGCCTTCTGGCTCCTGGCGAACAGCACAGACACCGGATCGTGCCACTCGGACGCTTGGTAGAGCTGAGCCGCCGTCACCTACCTGCATAGACTATTGGACAACGCCTTAGGGCTGTCCCGTATACGCCACCGCAGGCCAGCGCTCGGCACGTCGGGTGGCACGCATGCTGCTGGCCGCGCAACCGGAAGGAGCTCACGGAGAAACTCGAATTCGAGCATGAGCAGTGGTCGTATGCAAAGCACAGAGCCGACGGGTACACGCAGGACACCCTCTCCTTCAGCCTCACGTGATGCCGCGGCGCGCCGGGCCGTGGCCCGTTGCTATAAGAAGGGGCATGGGAATCTGGACCGACGCCTTCATCCCGCCCCCGGCACCAACTCTCGTGCGGTCGGAGGCGTTCGGCCGGCTCGCGGTCGAGCTGGCGCGAGAGCGTGTGGTCCGGACCCCGTGGGCGCTCCTCGCGGGGAACCTCTGCGTCAACGCGAGCCTCAACTGGGGCAGCGTCAGCGGCCAGGCCAACCGGGACCGGCCTCCCGTCGGTGCGGTGCTGCAGACCGAGGCGTACCCGTGGGACACAGAGGACCCGGACGACGCCCCCCGCCCCGGGGCCCCTCGCACGAGGAGGCCCGGCTGCTCGCCTCCGGCGAGAAGGTGCTCGACATCCTTCCGGCGCTGCGGGCCGCCCCGTACGGCGACGCGGACGTCGCCGTACTGGATCCTCAGCTCCCAGAGGAACTTCTTCGAGTTCCCCTTCGGCATCCGGCAGATCTCAATTCCAAGGGGGCGCCACGCCGTTCGTGCCCTTTCTGGCCCTGGGTCACGTCGAAAGGGCTCTGACTGATCCCCCGCCTCCGTGAGACTTCGGGCCCGGCCTTCCGCTCCGTCGAAGGACCGGGCCCGTGCCGTGTGCCGGCCCCGTACGACCGGTCTTGCCCGAAGTCCCCTTTTCCCCTGCCCCAGCAAAGACCGGCCCATGTCAGCCATCCCACTGCCGGCGCTTCCGCCTCAGTGAGGCAGCTCGGTGTCGAAGAGCTTGGTCACTGAGGTGACGAGCATCAAGGCGTACACGGTGTTGATACGCGAGTACTGGGCCTTGGAGACTCCGTGGGCACTGGGGTGTCTACCGAACGTGCGGGGGATCCCTCTCTGTCAGCCTTGGGTGAGACATCCCGTTCTGCGGGGTTAGCCTGAGAGGGCACGACAGGAGAACCGTCCCTTATGCCCAGTACAGAGCCCGTCGGGTCCGAGCCGGCGCCGAGGCCGAAGCGCCGCACTTTCACCTCGGAGTACAAGCTGCGAATCGTCGCCGAGTACGACGCCGCGCCCAGGAACGAGAAGGGTGCGGTCCTGCGCAGGGAACGGCTCTACCACTCGCATGTCAAGGAGTGGCGGGCCGCCCGGGATGCCGGGGCCCTGGAAAACCTGGTCGACCGCCGGACCAGCCCGGCCCGTGCGAAGAAGTCCGCCGCGGAGGTGGAGAACGAAAAGCTGCGGCAGCAGGTGGAGCGGTTGCAGAGGGACCTGGCACGGAACAAGGCCGCACTCGAGGTGATGGGAAAAGCTTCCGCGCTCTTGGAAATGATCTCCGAGAGCGCGGACTGAAGCCTGCCGCCGACCCTGTCGTGGACGAGGCGTTCACCAGCGTCGAGGTTCAGCTGGGCATCACGGCCGCCTGTCGGCTGACCGGCCGCTCCCGCGCCACGCATTACCGTCGGCTCCGGCCCCCACCACCACGCAGAACACGTGCCCCACAGATGCAGCCGTCGGCCCTGACGGCCGAAGAGCGTTCTGCGGTACTCGAGTTGATGAACGGCGACGAGTACGCCGAGCTGGCGCCCGCGCAGATCTGGGCCCGCGAGCTGGATGCCGGGCGCTATCACTGCTCCGTCTCGACGATGTACCGGATCCTGCGCGAGCAGGATCAGTCCGGTGAGCGCCGACGGCAGGCCACCCATCCCGCCAAGGCGGTGCCCGAGCTGGTCGCCACCGGGCCCTCGCAGGTGTTCACCTGGGACATCACCAAGGCGGCCGGGCCGGCCAAGGGCGTCTGGTATCACGCCTACGTGATCATCGACATCTTCAGCCGGTATATCGTCGGCCACACCGTCGAGCGAGCCGAATCAGCTGTGCGGGCCGAGGAGCTGATCCGCGAGACCATCGCCCGCAACGGCATCGTGCCCCAGACCGTGCACGCGGACCGCGGCACCTCGATGACGTCGAAGAAGGTCTCCCAACTACTGATCGATCTGGGCGTGACGCGGTCGCACTCGAGGCCGAAGGTCTCCAACGACAACCCTTACAGCGAGGCCCAGTTCAAGACCACGAAGTACATGTCGGATTATCCTGAACGGTTCGATTCGCTGGCCCACGCCCGCGAGTGGTTCGACGCGTTCATCGCGTATTACAACCATGAGCACCGGCACTCGGGTATCGGCTGGCACACACCAGCCTCCGTCCACTTCGGGACCGCCGAGGAAGTCCGCGACCAGCGCGCGGTCACCCTCGCCGAGGCATACGCCCGCCACCCCGAACGCTTCGGCCGCCGCCCCAGACCACCCGAGATACCCCAGACGGCCTGGATCAACGACCCGGCCAAACGCAGGGAACCCGCACCACAAACCTCATAGCGTCACGACCGTCTCACTGGACTTGAAATCTTCCGATCGTGCCTCCGTTCGCCGGGAAGTACTTGGCGTGCGCGTACCAGACAGGGGCGAACGTGCAGGCCGTCCTGAACTTGTAGGCGTCCAGCTTGAACTTGGCACCATTCTTCTTGAAGTCGTTCCTCGTGAGCTCGACTCTCAGTGCCTGGCTGAGGTGGCGCTGGAGGATGGAGTCAAGCAGGTTGGTCGCCAGGGCCTGGGCCGCGCTGGTGTGGCCGTCCCGCAACGCGTCCACGACGTCCAGGGCGAAGCTACGGACATCCTGAAGGTCGGGGTGCCTAACCTCTTCCAGGGCATCCTCGCAGCTGTTGACGATGCCATTCCAGCGCTGCCCGATGAGCCGTCTGCGGGCAGCGGCGTCGGGAGCCTCCAGGAGAACCTGAACCGTGCTTGGTCCGGGAACCCACATGAGCGGGATCCCCTCATCGACAAGGAGCGTCTCCATCTCGTCGAGCCTGGGCGCCAGCTCTCGCAGGTTCTCCGGGTAGATACTCCGGGCTGCTTCGGCCAGCGAGGAGAAGACCTGGTGCCAACGCGCGGTCTGGAAGGTCGCAGCTGTAAGCGGTGCGAGGGCCCGTGTGATCGCGTCGTTGAAACCAGTCAGGTCAACCATGTCGAAACGCATGGCCTCTACCGCGGCGGTGAGTTCCGAGGTTGGGATGGCCACACGTGGGACGGCAAGCCCGGCAACGAGCCTTGACAGATGACTCTGCTGCTCACGGTACGGATTGAGGATCGACTTGTAGAAGCCAGACAGGTCCGGCAGGACAATCCGGGAAAGGTCTATTCCTCCGAGCGTCTCGTCCTCCGGCTCCGGCTCCGGCTCACACTGCTTGTTCATGGCCGCATGCTCGCATATCGCAGACAGGGCAAGTCACCTATTTTCGGCAGCATCCAGAGCCCTGCCCTCGAACCACAGACACGGCGTTCCAGTCGTCGAAGGTGCCGGTCATGTAGTGGCCGACGAGCCGGGACCTGCTGTCGGGCTCACCGGCACCGGCATCTTCATCAGCCTCACCTACGGATCCCTCATCGCCTCGTCCGACGGCCACGGCTTCACCTACTGGCTGTTCATCACCATGCTCGTCGCCTGCAACATCGGTGCCTTCTGTGTGACTCTCTACGTCCTCGTCCGCGGCGCGGTCGGG
Organism: Streptomyces sp. NBC_01591; assembly: GCF_035918155.1. Taxonomy (NCBI): domain Bacteria; kingdom Bacillati; phylum Actinomycetota; class Actinomycetes; order Kitasatosporales; family Streptomycetaceae; genus Streptomyces; species Streptomyces sp. NBC_01591. The sequence goes on along the minus strand of NZ_CP109327.1, from coordinate 8,734,466 downwards.
CGCCGTCGAACCTGGGTGGATTCACTGCCCGAGTTCCTGGTCCCCACCGTGGTCACAGTCAAGGACCGCCAGGTCACCCAGATGCTGCCGTTCGACAAGGCTAAGATTTTTCCCTACGCCTACCGACACACCTACGCTCAGCGGCACGCTGACGCCGGCGTCGCTCCCGATGCTCTGCAGTCACTCATGGACCATCGTCAACTGACGACCACCCAGCAGTACTACCGGAACTCTCAGGAATTGCATCAGACGGGCGAGAAACCGCAGGTCGCGAGGTCAGGGCGGGGCCTGACAAGGACTCCATCCTCCTGCAACTTGGCGTCCTGAGCTGGGAGTTTGGCGATCAGATCCCGTCTGATGCAGGATTTGCCCTCTGAAGGGGAGGGTGAAAGTGGGTCTACAGCGACGTGCCGACCTGGCGGGGGCGGCTCAACTGGAGCTGGTCTCCGGGGTGGCCCAGCTGCGTCCACAGGACGCGATGGTCGAGGCGATGGTGCGGGGCTGGAGGGCCCAACAGGCCGCTCGTGGGCTCCGCGAGGACACGGTCACCGCCCGGGAACGACTCGTACGCCGGTTCCTGGAGTACACCAACGAATATCCGTGGGCCTGGGCTCCTGGCCATGTGGACGAGTGGTCACTGTGGCTGACCAGCGAGAAGCACCTCGCGCCGTCCACGATCCGCAGCTATCAGGGCAGTCTGCGCCTGTTCAGCGAGTTCTTGATCGACGGTCGTTACGGCTGGTCGGTGGCCTGCGAGGACGCCTTCGGCACTCACCCGGTGGCCATCTGCCACCGGGTGGAACACCATCGCCCACCTCAATGACTACGAGGGGCGCCCCGAGGCGAGGCCGTTCACCCGCGAGGAGATCCAGCGCTTCCTCGACTACGCCGACGACCAGGTCGAACGGGCGGTCCGGGCCAAGCGCAAGGGAGCCCTCGCCGCCTACCGCGACGCCACCCTCTTCAAGGTCATCTACGGGTGGGGTCTGCGCCGGACCGAGACATCGAAGCTGGATGTGGTGGACTTCGGGCGGAACGCGAAGGCTCCGCAGTTCGGCCGGTACGGCACACTCAACGTCCGCTACGGCAAAGCGAAGAAGGGTCAGCCACCGCGTCGTCGGAACGTGTTGTCGGTGATGGACTGGGCGGTGGATGCGGTCGCCGACTACGTGGAGAACGTACGGCCGCGGTTCGGCTGCGAGGACCACCCCGCGTTGTGGGTGACCGAGAGGGGCGGCCGGGTCAAGCCGGCGGAGATCAATGCCCGGTTCGTCGCCTACCGCGACGCACTGAAGCTCCCGAAGGCGCTGACGGTCCACTCCGCTCGCCATTCTTACGTCACCCACCTCACGGAGGACGGGGTTGACCGGCGGTTTCTGCAGCAGCAAGTCGGTCACGAGAATGACAGCTCTACCGCCATCTACACCCACGTCAGCGACGACTTCATGAACACGATGCTCCACAAGGCACTTGCTCCCGCGCTCGCCCCGATCCCCGCAGACAAGGACCGCTGATGGCCGCGAAGCTCGACTACCACTGGCACCTGCGCAAGGTCATGGCCGACCGTGGGCTCTTCTCCACCACCGACCTCATCCCGCTACTGGACAAACGGGGCATCACCCTGTCGTCCAGCCAGGTCTACCGGCTCGTCGTCGAGCGCCCCGAGCGGCTCAGCCTGAAGATCCTCATGGCCCTGCTCGACATCCTTAACTGCACCATGGACGACCTCATCGAGCCCGTCGCCGCAGCAGGTTCCGGACCAACTACCCGGACAAGGAAGGCCGTTGGTGCCGAGACAGGTGTCGGTGACCTGCGACCCAAGCGAGCCCGCATCCGCGGTCTCGAGCGGCCGTGACCACACCCGGGCTCCCCGATCGGGCCGTCTGCGACCCGATCGGGCTCATCGTGGACCTGGTCGCGGCCGTCGAACATCAGCTGGAGCCTGACCGGATCCGTGCCGTGGTCGCCAGCGTCGCGGGCGGCCGCTCGAAGTCACGCCGCCTCGCGGCACATCTCTCTGAGCATCCTCGCGTGCTGAACGACGGTCGCTCGCCGGCGCCCAGGGCCGTCGGCGACCTGCTCATCGCCCTGCGTGAGGCCGGGGCCCAGAGGGTCTCGCCGCCGTGTTGCGCCGAGTGCGGCAGGCAGATGCGAACTCTCCAGCGCCGCGGTCAGGACTGGTACTGCTGGAACTGCGGGCCGCAGCCCGAGCCATGTGCTGCCTGCGGAAACGCCCGCCGGGTCGCTTCACGCGACCGGGCCGGGCGGCCACGATGCGGCAAGTGCCCGGACACCGACGGACGTGACCCCATCGCAGTGATCGGCGCCCTGATCGCCGCGCTGGACCCGCAGGCCGGACGAGAGACGATCGCCGACGCGGTCCGCCGATCGGCGCCTCGTCCCTCCTACCAGCAGAAACTCGCCTGGACCCTGGAATCCAACCCCGCTCTGTTGACCGGGGAAGGCCACCTTGCACCCCACCGCGCGGTCCTCAAACTGATCGACCTGCTGCACGAGGCCGGCATCGCCGGGATCGTCCGGCCCTCCTGCCCCGGCTGCCACAGAGTCGTACGCATCGACAAGCCTCTGGACGGAAAGCGGGTCTGCCGCATGTGCATCTCCCACTCCCGCATCGAGGAGTGCTCGGGATGCGGAGCCCGCCGAGAGCCCGCCACCCGCGACGACCAAGGCCGGCCAGTGTGTCCGAACTGCCTGGTCAGTGCCCCGGCGAACCTGGAGACCTGCATCAACTGCGGCCGGCGAAAGGTCGTGAACACCCGCACACCGGACGGTCCGCTCTGCGCGAGCTGCCCCTCTTTGCCCACCGCGACTTGCAGCATCTGCGACGCGGAAAAGCCCTGCGGCACCTCCCGCACCACGGGTCGGCCATGGTGCCTGGACTGCCAGCATCGCTCAGCGCCGTGCTCGGCCTGCGGCGGCGTCGCGGCGGTCGTCTCCGGCACTCTCGACCAGCCCCTTTGCACGGACTGCACCGCGCTTGAGGTCTGGCACACCTGTCCCACCTGCAGCGATCCCGACTACCCGCACCCCGGCCAGTGCGCTCGCTGTCTCATCAACCGGCGCCTCAACGAGCTCCTGGGCCCTCCATCCGATGCCCTCCACCCCGCTCTCGAAGTCCTGCGGAACAACATCGCCACCGCCGAGCACCCCATCACCGCCAAGCGGTGGCTGAACAAGCCGTCCGTGTCTCCGGTTCTGGCCGACCTCGCGGCCAGCAGACGAGCCCTGACTCACGAGGCCCTCGACGAGCTGCCCGACAGCCCACCTCTCGCTCACCTCCGCCAAGTCCTCGTCGGCGTCGGTGCACTGTCCGAGCGGGACGAGTACATGGTCCGCCTCGAACGCTTCCTCACCGGCCTTCTTGCATCACAGCAAGACCCCGAACAGCGCAAAGTCCTGCACCGGTACGCGATATGGCACCTGGTCCGGCGACTACGTCGACGCAGCAACAGCCGACCCCTGACCCCGCAGCAGTTCATGTCCGCGCGTCAACGAACCCACGCGGCCGTCGCCTTCCTGACCTGGCTGAAAGCTCACGACCTCGCCTTGGAGACCTGCCAGCAGGCCGACCTCGACCAGTGGCTCACCGACGACTCCGCCACCTACCGCCACACGGCCGGACACTTCATCCGCTGGGCTCGCACCAACAAGCTCACCACCGTCCACGTCCCCGCCGTCCGCTGGCACGGCCCCACCCAGCCACTCGATGACGAGCATCGATGGAACGTCGCACGCCGACTCCTGCACGACGACACCCTCAAACCAGAAGACCGCCTCGCAGGACTCCTTCTCCTCCTTTACGCCCAAGGACCGTCAGCGATCAGCCGGTTGACCACCGAGGACGTCGAGGCCAGCGCCCAGGAAGTACGTCTCCACCTTGGCGATGCCCCCGTCCGGTTGCCCGAGCCCGTCGCCGCACTGGCCCGCCTGGTTGCCGCGAACCGCAAGGGTCACGCCACCATCGGGGCCTTGACTCCGTCTCCATGGCTCTTCCCTGGCGGCCAGCCCGGACGGCCGATCAGCACCACACAGCTGACCCAGCGGCTGAACCAGCTCGGGATCCGGCCCAATCAGGCCCGCAGCACCGCGCTCTTCCAGCTCGCCACCGAGATCCCGGCCGGGATCCTCGCCCGCACGCTCGGCATCCACACCGATGTCGCTGTCGCCTGGCAACGTCTCTCCGCGGGCGACTGGGCCACCTACGCAGCCGAGATCAGCCACAGAACAAGTCGCCACGACCACGAAATCGCGTCCGGCGACCGGTGCCGCGACTCACGACACGAATGAGATCCAATGCGAACCTATCGCTACAAAGTGCAGAAGAGTGGCTTCGGACTGTTTCTCGGGATCGCAGCCGAAGCCATCCGGCTGACGGTCCCGCCAACTGCCGGCGCCCCCGTCAGCGACCGGGTCTGGCTAGACGCTTCCGAGGTCAACAACGCCTACTACGGCAGTCGGCTGACACTCACCGAGAGTGAAGTCGCCACGCTGCGAGTCGGCCTGGGCAAGGTCTCTGGCGACATCGAACTCGTCGAAAGCAGCCCTTACATACTGATCGCAGTCCGAGCACTGGAGATCTTCGAGGTCGATTACGCAGAGGTGGCCCTCGCGCCGGCGATCGCCAGGTGGGCCGAAGCGGAGTTCTCTCTGGCACCCCGCCGCTGCCACGCCACTCGCGACAGCGCTACCGGCGAGTTCACGTTGGACTGTGATGAGTGACCTACATGGCCAATGGTGTCATCGGGTGCGATCACGCCCAAGGCATTCGGACAGTTCCAATACCCGACGTCACCATTAGTCGGCGAGAAGCGCAAGCGTGAGGCGGTGGAACGGGTCACCTCAATGCAGTTCGACCGGAACGGCAACCGTGTCTGGCGCAAGGCACAGGCCCTGCTCGACTCCGAGCATGCCCGCCGGGCCATCGGGGAGGTCCAGGTCCCTTATGGGCTCTGCACCGAACCCACCAACGTCCAGGCCGGTGGCCACGACTGCCCCGTCCGATTCCGCTGCGTCGGCTGCGACCACTACCGCACCGACGTCTCCTACCTTCCCGACCTGGAGGCATACCTCGCCGATCTCCTCCGCGGCCGCGAACGCCTCGCCGCATTCGCAGCCGATTCCTGGGCAAAGGACGAGGCCATGCCTTCCGACGAGGAGATCACGCGGGTCCGCCGCCTGATCAAACGCGTTCGGGAGGACCTGGGCGACCTCACCGAGGAGGACCAGATTCAGATCAAGGAAGCCGTCACTGTGGTCCGCCGCACCCGTCGCGTCGTCTCACTCGGCCTGCCCCGCGTTGGACCACCCGAGGGCCTCCGTCCCGAAAGGCCCGCAGGATGACCAATCCCATGATCGATGGAAAACGCGCAGACTCGGCCCGCCGCCGCGAACGCGTCCTCAAAGCCATCGACACCGCCGCCAAGAACGGCGGAGACATCACCGTTTCCGGTCTCGCCAGAGCCGCCCGAGTCGATCGCACCTTCCTCTATCGCCACCGCGACCTACTCGAACGCGTCCATGCCGCCGCCAACACCCCTGTCAATGAGGGGCGAATCGCCGCGGTCAGCCGGGCTTCGCTCCAGGCTGACCTCACAAACGCGCTCGACCGTAACAAGCGCCTTGCGGCACGAGTCCGACATCTAGAGAGCCGGTTGTCCTCCCAACTCGGAGAGGCCATCTGGGCCGAATCCGGCCTCGGCACCCCGGTCGACATCGACCGGCTCCAACACCGCATCGCCCTCCTCGAACAAGAGCTCGCCACCAAGCAGGGCGAACTTGAAGAACGAACAGAAGAGTTGGATGCCTCGCGGGCGGCCAACCGGGAGTTGACCCGATCCCTAAATTACCGGCCTTGATCACGACCGGCCACTGTCTGAACTGAGCCAGTCAGACCATCCGCCCCGGTTCTCGGCGTCCTGCGTCTGTCGAGAACCGGGGCACGTTACCCGATCGGTAGCCTCCGATGCCGCAGCCGGCGCCTCCATCTCCAGGTCGGGGGCATATGGCTAATACTCCAGCCGTAGATCGTGATCTTCATGCCTGAGTGGCTTGTCGACGGTAGTGGCTGGCCTGGGATCGGGCCTGGTGGCGGCGCCGCCAGTCGGACCAACCGAGCCGGTGGGCGGCATCGTGGACGGGTCGGACAACGAGTGTGATGAACAGGCGCTGGATCTCGTTGCAGGTGAGCGGAATGAGGGCATCGGGTGCGGGGCGGGTGTGCTCGTCTGCGCGTACGACGGCGAGGAAGGCGTGCGCGAGCATGGCGAGGGTGACCCAGCGGGACCAGGAGGCATAGCGGCGGACCTGGTGCTCGTCGAGCGCGGCCAGGCCCTTGCCCGACTGGAAGAACTCCTCCACCCGCCATCTTGATCCAGCGACTCTGACCAGCACGGTCAGCGGCACGGGTGCGCGCGAGTAGCAGCGGTAGTAGGCGAGTTCGCCGGTGCTGCGGTTACGGCGGATCAGCAGCTGACGACTCCCGGGTCGGGGGTCGGCGAGGTCGATGACTGCCCAGTCGTAGAAACGGTGGCCCTTGGCCCCGGCCCCTGTGGAGAGCTTCTGCCAGGCCCGCTTGGGCACCTTCTTGGCCAGGGTGTCCGCGCGGAACTTCCCGGCGCCGGTGGTGACTTCGTGCGAGCAGGCCACCGCGAGGACGTAGCCGGTGCCGCGTTCCTCCAGTGCGGTTCGCAGCCTGGGGTTGCCGCCGTAGACCTCGTCGCCGGCGACCCATGCGGCCTGGTGGCCGGCGTCCAGGAACCGGGCAACCATACGAGTGGCCAGTTCCGGCTTGGTGGCGAAGGCGGTGTCCTGGTCGAGTCCGGCATCCCGGCAGCGGTCAGGGTCGGAGGTCCATGAACGCGGGACGTACAGTTCCCGGTCCACTGCCGCGTGCCCGCGCCGGCCGGCGTAGACCAGGTAGACGGCGACCTGGCATTTTCGATCCTGCCCGCGGTGCCGGTGTACTGGCGCTGAACGCCGACCGTGCCGGTGCCCTTCTTCACGTCCCCGGTCTCGTCGACCACCAGTACCGCCTGGTCGTCGTGCAGGTGGTCCACCACGTAGTCACACACATCGTCGCGGACCCGGTCGGCGTCCCACTTGGCCCGCCCCAGCAGATGCTGCATGCCGTCCGGGGTCCTCTCCCCGGCCCATTCGGCGATGGTCCAGCAGTTCTTGCGCGGCAGGTCCGACAGCAGTCCGAGCACCAACTTCCGGACCCGGAACCGAGGTTCGACCCGTGTGAACCGTCCCGCTATCCGGCTCATCAGGCCCTCGAACGCCTCCTGCCAGCGGGCAGGGTCTACGCTGTGACCTGCGGCCACCGCGTGATCGTTTGTCTTCACACACCGATGATCAACGGGTGGCCGCACCCGTCTCCACAGCGCGTCGGGGTCGCGCAGCGCCCGCCCGCCGTCCTGTGTCAGGAGGACATGTGCAACGTGGCGAAGTCTGGTGGGTGGAGTTCGACGAGCGGCGGCCGGTCGTGCTGCTGTCGGGAGACGACGCGTCCGGGATCCGGGTGATGCAGGTCGTCGCTCGGGCGGGTGTCGACATCACCGATCTGGGCGTCGAAGTGGCAGTAGGCGCCGTGGAAGGACTGCCCTTTGAAGGCGTGCTTCGGTTCGCGTTCCCGCGTCCGGGGCTTTACCCCTTGCACGTGGCTGACCACCGTGTCCCGGGACGACCTGATCGAGCGGGCGGGCGCCCTGTCCTCCGCGAAACTCAGCGAGATTGAGAACGCCCTCCGTCTCGGTGAGCAGGCGAAGGAGTGGACCCCGGCGACGACCGCGAAGCTCAGCGAGATAAGGAACGCCCTCCGTCTCGGTGGACTCGGGTAGGCGGAGAAGGAAACGAACGCCCGCGACGGCGTGGTCGGTCTCATCCAGATGATCGACGCTGCCGGCTGCCTCCTCGGCGCCCCTCACGATCGAGATCACGAACTACGGCTGGAGTACTAGTGTGATGCGCCAGAAAAGGCGGTCTTAAGTCTGTAGGCTGTTTTTATGTCGCATCGAGGCCCTCGTGCTGTCGAAGTCGTGCTGTCCGCTGAGGAGCGTGCGGAGTTGCTGCGCTGGGCGGGTGGCGGGGTGCCGGCCCGTGTGGCCGAGCGGGCGCGGATCATCCTGGCCTGTGCGGACGGGGCGTCAAATACCGCTGTGGCGGCGGACTGTGGGGTGTCCGTGGAGACGGTGCGCAAGTGGCGTTCGCGGTTCGTGGCCCGGCGGCTGGCGGGCTTGGTGGATGAGCCGCGGCCGGGCCGGCGCAAGCCGGACCTGGTGCTCAGCGAAGCCGAGCGTGCGGAGCTGACGCGCTGGGCGCGGCGGGCGAAGACCGCGCAGTTCCTGGCACTGCGCGCGAAGATCGTGCTGCGGTGTGCGGAGGGCGGGACGAACAAGGAGGTCGCGGCCGAACTCGGCATCGCCCACGCGACGGTGAACCGCTGGCGCTCCAGGTTCATCACCCTGCGTCTGGACGGACTGACGGACGAGCCCCGCCCCGGCAGGCCGCCCTCGGTCCTGCTCGACCAGGTCGAGGACGTACTCGTGGCGACTCTGGAGTCCGTCCCGGGCAAGGACACGCACTGGTCGCGTGCCTCGATGGCGAAGCACAGCGGGCTGTCGAAATCGACCGTCGGGCGGATCTGGAAGAAGTTCGACCTCAAGCCCCACCTGCAGGACTCCTTCAGACTGTCCACCGACCCGCAGTTCGTCGCCAAGGTCGTCGACGTCGTCGGCCTCTACCACCAGCCGCCGGAGAAGGCGGTGGTTCTCTGCGTCGATGAAAAGAGCCAGATCCAGGCACTGGACCGCTCGCAGCCGGTACTGCCGATGATGCCGGGCATGCCCGAACGCCGCACCCACGACTACTACCGGCACGGGATCACCAGCCTGTTCGCCGCCTTCAACATCGCCGACGGCACCGTCATATCGGAACTGCACCGCCGCCACCGCGCCATCGAGTTCAAGAAGTTCCTGATCCGGATCGACAAGGCCGTGCCCAGCGGACTCGACGTCCATCTGGTCTGTGACAAATTACGCCACCCACAACACCGCCGAGATCAAGACGTGGCTGGGAAAACACCCCCGCTTCCACGTCCACTTCACCCCGACCGGCTCTTCCTGGATGAACCAGGTCGAGCGGTGGTTCGGCCTGCTGACCGACAAACTCATCCGCCGCGGCGTCCACACTTCCGTGACAGCCCTGGAGAAGGACATCACCGCCTGGATCGACACCTGGAACGAGAACCCGAAGCCGTTCACCTGGACCAAGACCGCCGACGAGATCCTCAAGTCCCTCGCCGACTACCTCACCAAAATCAGCCCACCCAGCACCGAAAACCAGCGGCAGACTTAAGATCACCTTTTCTGGCGCATCACACTAGCACTCCTGCTGTAGATCGCGATCTTCATGCTTGAGTGGGTTGTCGCTGGTAGTGGCTGGTCTGTGACAGGGCCTGGTGGCGGCGTCGCCAACGAGACCCCGTGGGGGCGGGCCGGCGGGTGAGGGTGGCTGGCCTGCCCCGCCGGGGTTTCGGGCTCGCCGCAGGCGGGACCAGGACGTGACGTACGAGCACGACGAGGGGACGAAGGCAGAATCCGCAGCCTGTTCCGTCGGCGGCCCTGACTCCGGCAGGGCGATGGCGTCGGATTCCAAGGATCGTCGCAACACGTGATCGCCGTTGTGTGATGGCGAGCAGTCTAGACAGCCGCTCCGCCGGGCTACCCGGCCGAGCGGCTGTCGGTCGTTCCAGGCCGGGCGCCCCGGCCAGCTCACATTTATCTCGGTTGTGGTTTCGCAGGCGGCCGAGGGGCTGATGGACTCACGCCATGACGACTTTGCTGCCCCGCGTCCTTCGAGCACTTGAGCAGTTCCATGCCGCCCATCCCTGGGACCACAACGCCCATTACCACCGGTGGATCCTGCGCCAGCTGGCCAGCCGTTTCAACAGGGCTTTGGACGTCGGATCAGGGAGCGGTGACCTCGCCAGACTCCTGGCCTCACGGGCCGGAGCGGTGCACGGTATCGACGTCGATCCCACGATCGTCGATCGCGCGCGGGAACTCACAAAACCCGCCGCCCCGGTGACCTTCACTGTCGGAGACGCCTTGAAGGATGTGCCGCCTGGTCCCTACAACGTCATCACATGTGTCGCCACCATCCACCACATGCCGTTCAGCGACGCCCTCACCTGCTTCCGTCAGGAGCTGGCGCCTGGCGGAACGCTGGTCGTCGTCGGCGTGTATCGCCCGCAGTCTCGGAGCGATTACCTGATCGACGCCGTGGCCATTCCGGCGAACGTGGCCATGGCCTGGATCAAGAACAAGGGCCGCAAGGCGCCGCGACCAGCCTCAATGACCGCCCCGACCCGACCGGCAACTACGACCTTTGCAGACATCGTTCGCGACGCCCACCAGGCGCTACCCGGTGCACGGCTGCACCGACGACTGTTTTGGCGCTACACGCTGGTCTGGCACCGCCACTAGGAGGTCGGCCTCGGCTTGGCCTGGGGCCAAAGGCGCCGCGCGGAGGGCCCCCTGTGCCGTCAGGAGTCCCGTACTCAGCAGACTTTGCAGGCGCTCGGCTGGAGTTTCCCAGCCGAGCGTTTTGCGTGGGCGGCTGTTGAGTTCGGCAGCCACCGCGTCCAGGTGCTCGCGGGTGTGCCGGGACAGGTCGGTTCCCTTGGCAAAGTACTGCCGGAGAAGGCCGTTCGTATTCTCGTTCGAGCCGCGCTGCCAGGGACTGCCCGGGTTGCAGAAGTAGACCGGCATGTTCGCGGCGGCGGAGAAGAGCTCATGACCTGCCATCTCGTTGCCCTGGTCCCAGGTCAGTGACCGTCGCAGATGGGGCGGAAGCTGGCTGATGGTGGCGGTGAGCGCCTGGTGGAAGTGCTCTGCCCGATGCCCGTTGGGCAGGTGCACCAGCATGGTGAAGCGGGTCGTGCGCTCGACGAGTGTGCCGATGGCGGAGCGGTGGTCGGCGCCGACGATGCAGTCGCCTTCCCAGTGGCCGGGTATGGCGCGATCAGCCGCTTCAGCGGGCCGGTCGCTAATCATCACCATGGGGGCGGTGAACCGGGGCTGCCGCTTGTTTGCCTGGCGGTGGGGGCGCCGGCGGGCCCGCCCGCTCCGCAGGGCCTTGGTGAGTTCGCGGTGGAGTTCTCCACGGCCTTGGATGTAGAGGGCCTGGTAGATCGTCTCGTGCGTCACGCGCATCTCCGGGTGGACGGGCAAGTCCCGGCGGAGCTGGTGGGCTATCTGCTCCGGGCTCCAGCGCCGTTCCAGACGCTCTTGAATGTAGTCACGCAGCCGCGGACACCGGCCGATCTTCCCGGCCTTGGGGCGAGGTCGGCGGGCATCGGCACGGGCCTGGGCGACGTCAGGCCGGTAGGTCCACTCGGTGCCGCGCCGAGCGCGCCGTTGCGGCGTATTTCTCGGCGATGATCGACGGGCTGCGGCCCAGCTCGGCGGCAATCGTGCGGATGGACACCTTCTCCCGCAGCCGGTCAGCGATGTGGATGCGCTCATCTGCACCGAGGTAGCGGCCGGACGAAACGGGGACGGCCGCCCGCTGTGAACGAACGGGCGGCTCGACCCTGCCGCTATTGAGCAGGCGGCCGTTACGCCACCCACGAGCGGTCCGCACATGGACACCTACACGCTTGGCCGCATCTGCACTGCTGTAGCCCTGTTGCACGAGCCGGAAGTATTCCTCCCGCTCAGCATGGAGCCTCTTGCGCCCCTGCGGCCTGCGGTCCTTCCGAGCTTCGAACCCCATCGCATCCCCTGAGCTGGGGTGTTGCGACGACGGCTAGAACGGAGGCCACTGGGGCGGGGGCTCTTTCGTGCCTGTCAGCCGGTCTTGCCGCCAGTGAGGGCGATGTCCAGGTGCGCGAGCAGTGTGTCGAGTGTGGCCAGCTGTTGTGGTTCGAGGCGGCCGAAGCGCTGGCGAAGCACGTGCGTGCCTGCTTCTTCCGCGGCCCTTAGTGCCGTGCGGCCGATGTCGGTGATGGAGACGGTCTTGCGGCGGCGGTCCTCGGGGTCGCCGGTTCGGGCGACCATGCCGAGGCGCTCCAGGCCCTCCACGATCTGGGTGACGGAGCGCGGTGCTTGGCCGAGGGAGGCGGCCAGCTGTGCTTGGTGGAGCGCGCCGCTGCTGACCAGTGCCTGAAGGACCTTGGTGCGGGACAGGGACAGGCCTGCGGTCGCCAGCATGTGCTGGTCGACCTGTTCGCGCAGGCTGTACGCGAGGGTGAGGAAGGACAGTCCCACCTGCTCCGGGGCGCTGCCTGCCGTTGTTGATTCGTGCTGCTCCATGGTTCGGGTATCCTCGCACAACATAATCATGAGGTACCTCACGAAAGGGGTTGTGGGATGGATCGTCCCGTCGCTGTGATCACGGGAGCCACCTCCGGGCTGGGCCGCATCGCTGCCTTCGAGCTGGCCCGCCGGGGCTACCACATCGGCACCGTGGCCCGCTCCCGCAGCAAGGCACAAGCCCTCGTCGCCGACCTGAGGGCGGTGACCGCCGAGCCCGTCGATGTCTTCCATGCCGACCTCGGCGTGCTCTCCGACGCCCGCCGCGCGGGCGAGGAGATCGCCGCGCGCTATCCGCGCCTGGACGTCCTGGTGAACAACGCCGGCCTGCACGCCTTCGCGCAGCGCATCACCACCGAGGGCCTCGCGGAGATGACGGCGGTGAACTACCTCGGCCCGTTCGTCCTGACCGAGGCGCTGACGGCGAAGCTCGGCGCCTCGGCGCCGGTCCGGATCGTCAACGTCGCCTCCGAAGCAGCCCAGCAGGCGAAAACGATCGCCCCGGCCGAGGATCTGCGGCGCACCGAGCCCTACACCCGGCGGGAGTCGATGTCCCTGTACGGGCGCACCAAGTTGATGACCATCATGTGGACGCAGGAACTCGCCCGCCGCCTGGATGCGGACAAGGTGACCGTGAACTGCTGCGACCCCGGCTTCAACGCCACCGGCCTGGGCCGGGACCTGCCCGGCTCCGCCGTCCTGCAGCGGGTGCTGAACACCCTGAGGATCGGCGATCCCCGCAAGGGCGCTGGCATCATCGTGCGACTCGCCACCGACCCGGCGCTCGCGGGCACCACCGGGGGCTACTTCTCCGTCCGTGACGCCCGTCCCTTGCAGTGCCCCGAGCCCGGCCGGGAGCCGCGCGTGCAGCGGGAGCTGTGGGACGCGACGGTGGCGCTTCTTGCCGCCCGCCCGGCTGGCTGAGACCCGGGACGTCCGCCTCGAGGAGGACACCGCCCGGTACGGGGGTACCGTCCCGGCCGCAGATTCGTCCTCGCGTAGCTCATTTCAGCCGCACGCGACTTCTACGTTCATGGGCGGAGCCTGTCGGGCTCGCCCTCACACATCCGTTTTCCCTCTTGGTGGGAGTAACTTTCGTGGCCACCTTTCTCTACCGGCTCGGCCGGCTCGCCTTCCGGCGGCGCAGGCTGGTGCTGCTGGCGTGGATCGCGGTGCTCGTCGCCGCGGTCATCGGCGTCAGCAGCGTGTCGGGCAGTACGACGGACGACTTCACGCTTCCCGGAACCCAGTCGCAGCAGGCCATCGACCTGCTGGAGAAGGAGTTCCCGCAGGCTTCGGCCGGCGGCGCCACGGCCCGTGTGGTCATCGAGGCTCCGGACGGGCAGAAGCTGACGTCCGCCGCGCACAAGCAGGAGGTGGAGTCCCTGGTCGCCGACCTGCGCAAGGCACCGCAGGTGGCGAACGTCGCCGACCCCTTCACCGCCGGCCTGGTCAGCTCCTCGGGCAGCATCGCCTACGCCCAGGTGACCTACGCCGTCCCGCAGGCCGACATCACTCCCGCCGCGTCGGACGCCCTGCACGAGGTGGCGGACAAGGGCGAGAAGGCAAGCCTGAAGATCAGCCTCGGCGGCAACGCGGTGCTGGAGGAGGAGCAGAGCAACGCGGCCGAACTGATCGGCCTGCTGGTCGCCGCATTCGTCCTGGTCATCACCTTCGGTTCACTGGTCGCGGCCGGACTGCCCCTGGTGTCTGCGATCGTCGGCGTCGGCATCGCCCTGTGTGCCATCACCGTCGCCTCGTCGTTCGTCGACATGGCCTCCAACGCGCAGACCCTGGCGCTCATGCTGGGTCTGGCGGTGGCCATCGACTACGCCCTGTTCATCGTCTCCCGCTACCGCACAGAGCTGCGTGAGGGGCACACGCCCGAGGAAGCCGCCGGGCGTGCCCTGGGCACCGCGGGCTCGGCGGTGGTCTTCGCCGGTCTGACCGTCGTCATCGCGCTCGCCGGTCTGAGTGTCATCGGCATCGCGATGCTCACCACCATGGGCCTGGCCGCGGCCTTCGCCATCACCGTCGCCGTGCTGGTCGCGCTCACCCTCCTGCCGGCCACGCTGGGCTTCACCGGTACCCGCGTGGCCCACGGCCGCCTCACCACACGCCGCGTGCGTGCCGAGCAGCACGGCCGACGCGTCACGATGGGCGTTCGCTGGGGTCGCTTCGTCACCCGCCACCCCTGGAAGATGCTGCTGGCGTCGGTTATCGGCCTGGGTGTGCTGGCCATTCCGGCACTGTCGCTGCGGCTGACCCTGCCCGACGACAGCATGGCCGCTCCCGGCAGCACCCAGCGCGTGGCCTACGACACGCTCAGCAAGGGTTTCGGGCCGGGCTTCAGCGGCCCGCTGACCATCGTCGTCGACGCTCGCGACAGCGACGACGCCAAGACCGCGGCCATGGACACCTCCGCCATGCTGGAGGGTCTCGACGACGTCGCCACCGTACGGCCCCCGGTCTTCAACGAGGCCGGTGACGTCGCCCTGATCACTGCGGTGCCGAGCAGTCCGCCCACCAGCCAGGAGACCGTCGACCTGGTCGGCGACATCCGCGAGGGCAGCGACGCGGTGGAGAAGGACAGCGGCACGCAGGTGATGGTGACAGGCACGACCGCGCTCAACATCGATGTCTCCGCCAAGCTCGGCGAGGCGATGGTGCCCTACCTGGCCATCGTCGTCGGCCTCGCGCTGGTCCTGCTGCTCCTCGTGTTCCGCTCGGTCCTGATCCCGATCAAGGCCGCGGCCGGCTTCCTGCTCAGCGTCGTCGCCACCCTCGGCGTGCTGGTCGCCGTGTTCCAGTGGGGCTGGCTCAAGGACGTCTTCGGCGTCGACGAGACCGCACCCATCGTCAGCCTGCTGCCTATCCTGCTGATCGGCGTGGTCTTCGGCCTGGCCATGGACTACGAGGTGTTCCTCGTCTCCGGGATGCGCGAGGCCTATGTCCACGGCGCCGGCCCCACCGAAGCGATCGTCACCGGGTTCCGCCACGGCGCCCGCGTGGTCACCGCCGCCGCCATCATCATGATCTCGGTGTTCGCCGGGTTCCTCCTCGACGACATCGCCCTGGTGAAATCCATCGGCATGGGCCTTGCCACCGCGGTCCTCTTCGACGCCTTCGTCATCCGCATGACCCTCGTCCCCGCGGTGATGACCCTGCTCGGCGCACGGGCCTGGGCACTTCCCCGCTGGCTCGACCGCCTCCTGCCCAACGTCGACGTGGAGGGCGAGAAGCTCCGCCGGGTACTGGCCGAACGCGACCGCCAGACCCGCTTCCCCGCGCAGAACGACCAGGAGCCGACGGCGCCCGCGCCCATCGGATAGGCACAGCCCCGGCACACCCCGACCCCGCCTGCCGGCCCCCACCCCCCCGAGGGGCGGCAGACGGCCCCCGGGGCCCGGACAGCACACCGTGCACCGCACATCGGCTGTCCGGGCCCCTTTTGCCCCCGCCCGCCGGTTCACGCTCCCCATGGAGCGGCGGGCGGCCCTCCCGGACAGCGAAAAGGCCCCCACCTGCCATGAGCGAGCCGACCACCCGAGAACCTGTACACGGCACCTCGCCCCATGCTTCCCGGCTTCCGCGGTCACTGACCAGCGACCCCGACCACCGCGTCACGGTGTCGATCATCAGCGGGCTGGCCGCCTGGCGGATACTCGACCGCGACCACCCCCGTCTGCGGCTGTGGGCCGTGCCCGTCTTCTGCGCCGTCCTCGCACTGCCCGCTCTGCTCAACCCGGCCAACCGCGCCCACCTGCCAAGCGAGATCGTCCTCACCCTCGCCTACACGGTTCCGCTGCTGTGGCGGGAACGACGGCCCGGCCTGGTGTTCGCGATCACCACAGCCGCCTCCGTCCTCGCGCTGCCGCTGAACGTCCTCAACGGCGCCGACGCGGCCCGGATCGTCGCGCTCTACAACGTCGGCCGCTACGGTAGCCACCGCCAGCTGGTCCTCGCCTGCACGGTCACCGCCGCCCAGCTCGTTCTCTGGATCGCGGCATTCTGGGGAAGCGGCCATCTGCAACACGCCAAGCGCCCAGAAATCGTCACACTGCTGGCCATGCTCGCCGTGACCGCCTGCGCCGCACTGGCCCTCACCGGACGCCTGGCGAAAGCCTACATTGTGGCCCTGGAGACCGAGCGGGACCAACAGACCCGCCTGGCCGCAGCCGCGGAGCGCACCCGCGTCTCCCACGAGATGCACGACATCCTCGGCCACACCCTCGCCGTGATCATCGGGCTGGCCGACGGAGCTGCCGCTCTGGCCAGGTCCCGCTCGGAGAAATCCGCCGACACCCTCGACCTCATCGGTGACAGCGGCCGCGAGGCCCTCGCGGAACTACGCCGCCTGCTCATCGTGGTCGACAACCCCGCGACACCACGGGACACCACCCCGCTCGCCCCGCAGCCGACCCTTCAGGACCTGCCCACGCTGCTCCACCGCGTCCGCGCCGCCGGCCCCACCGCCGACCTGCACACCAACGGGGACCTGACACCGCTCAGTCCCGGCCTTCAGCTCACCGTCTACCGCATCGTGCAGGAAGCCCTCACCAACACCCTCAAACATGCCGCGGCCGACACCACCGTGTCCGTCGACCTGTACAGAGATGAGGAATCGGTGCACGTCACGGTGGAGGACACGGGCCCGACCCGTGCGGCGGACAGCGAACGGCACGCCAGGCACAGCGGGCAAGGACTGGTCGGCATGCGCCACCGCGCCGCCCTCTACCAGGGGCGCATCAGCGCAGGCCCGACCCTCGCTGGCGGCTGGCGCGTCCACACCGTCCTGAGCACATCCCGCACCCTGCCCAGCGCCGCCCAGGAGAAGCACCGCATATGACCACCGTCCTCATCGTCGACGACCAGACCCTGCAACGACTGGGCTTTCGCATGCTCCTCGAAGCACAGCCGGACATCTCGGTCGTCGGCGAAGCCTCCCAGGGCCAGGAGGCCGTCCGCCTGACCGCGGAACTGCGTCCCGACGTCGTCCTGATGGACGTCCGGATGCCCGGCGTCAACGGCATCGAGGCCACCCGCCGCATCGTCGAGTCCGGCGGCCGTTCGCGGGTTTTGGTCCTGACCACCTTCGACCTCGACGAGTACGCCTACGAGGCCCTGCGGGCCGGCGCGGCCGGCTTCTTCCTCAAGGACGCACGCCCCGAGGAACTCGTCGTCGGCATCCGGGCCGTGGCGGCCGGCGACAGCGTCATCTCCCCGAGCCTGACACGCAGACTCATCGACGCCTTCACTACCTCTCACCCACAACGGACGTCCGGCGCTCTTGTGCTCAGCCCCGGACAGCGACGACAACTGGCCGCCCTGACCGAACGCGAACGCGAAGTTCTCGCCGCCGTTGCCACGGGATGGTCCAACACCGAGATAGCCGCCCACCTCCACCTGGCCGAGTCGACGGTCAAATCCCACGTCAGCCGCATCCTGGCAAAGATCGACGTCCGCGACCGCGTACAGGCCGTCATCTTCGCCTACGACGTGGGCCTGGCCCGCCCGCAGTGAATCCGCGCGAGCAGACAGATGGACCCCAGATGCCGCCGTCCGACGCGGCCGTCCCTCCGGCCGGGCGCCCCGCCCCCCGGACCAGCCGACCCTGACCGTTCGACAACTCTCCCGGAGCACCCCGCCGCCATGCACCGACACCTCGGCCCCAGCACCCACGACGGGCGATCCGTCTCCAGTCCGTTCCCACCGGCTGAGGCAGCGGCGTGAGCACCCTCGCGCAGGAAGCCACCGTCGCCGCCGTGAGCATCGTCGCCTCGGCCGCCGCACACCGCTACCTCTACCTGAGGCTCGTCAAGGACGTCACATCGTCCGCCCGGCTGCGCAGCGCGGGCGGGGCCACGGCGGTCGCCCTCACGGTCCTGGTCCCCACCGGTGTCCTCGCCGCTCAGTACGCGAACCCCACACGCATCGCATGGCTGGCCTGGCCGGCCTTCGTGTGGGTCGCCCTGGCCGCCTACCTGCTGATGACGCTCGTCGCCCTGGAGATCCCTGCACGCCTCACGGCGCGTGCACTGCGGCGTCGAACCGGAACCGGCCCCGCGATTCCCGCGCAGGCCCCTCGGGCGCCGGTCGTGCAGCAGAGCCAGTCCGTCGCGGCTCCGATCATGGGCGCCCCGAATCCCCGACCGGCCCAGGACCCACCGCGGATGGTGGACCGCCGTCTCGTGCTGGCCCGCTCGGTCGCGCTGCTCGCCACCAGTACCGCCATGGCCACCACCGGCTACGGCTTTCACCGCGGCCTGGGAGCACCCGATGTGAAAGTCGTGCCCGTGGCCCTGCGCCGACTGCACCCCTCCCTCGACGGCATGCGCATCACCATGGCCAGCGACCTCCACCTAGGGCCATTCTTCGGCCGCGCCCACACCGCACGCATGGTCCGGATGATCAACAACACGTCGCCCGACATCGTCGCCATCGTGGGCGATCTCTCCGACGGCACCGCCGGCGACCTGGCCGCTCACGCCGCGCCGCTCACCCGGCTGTCCTCGACCCACGGCACCTTCTTCGTCACGGGCAACCACGACTACCGCCACGATGTCGACGCCTGGATCGCCACACTCGCCGACTTCCGCGTTACCACCCTGCGCAACACCCGAACACTCATCAAACATCGGGGCGGAGCCATCGACCTCGCAGGCGTCACCGACATCACAGGCGAGCAGAACCGCGACACACCCGACTACGACAGGGCCCTCGGCGACCGCGACGCCTCCCACCCCGTCGTCCTGCTCGCCCACCAACCTGTGCAGGTGCACGAAGCCGCCCGACACAAAGTCGATCTCCAACTGTCCGGGCACACACACGGCGGAGCCTTCTTCCCCGGCAACCTGCTCGTGCCACTGACCCAACCCCTCACAGCGGGACTGGCTACCATCGACCACACACAGCTCTACGTCTCCCGCGGAGTCGGAGCATCCCTGCCACCCATCAGAGTCGGAGCACCACCCGACATCACAGTCATCGAACTGCGCAGGCAATAACGCACGCGTGGCGTCGGCGATCAGGACCAGCACAGCCCAGCTGTTCCGGCCCGGCTTCGGTAACCGTGCCGCTCACCCCGCCGGGGCGCCGTGGCTTCTGAGTACACGGGCTACCCTGCGGGTGGTTCCGGAGCATCTGCGGCGATCAGCTGGCTGTTCTCGACCATCAGCCGCTGGTTGACGTTGCGGAGTGCCTGCATGGCGGCCTCTACCTGGCGGCCGCCCTGACCAGCTAGTCAGCCACTCCCGCGCAGCGGGGAACCTCAGCGTAACGAGCTGGTGCGTGATAGCGGGTGATGTGTTCTTGCTGGTGGGTGGCATGATCCGGATGTGGCGATCATGCTCAGTCGGACGGTTCTCGCGCATCAGGTGTTCACAGGGCGTTGTCACGTTGGTGGGTTGTTGATCGGTTGAGGGCGTGTGGGGGTTGGGCGGGGGCCTGGGTCACGCTGCGGTGGGCGGGGCGGTGGCGCCGGTGATCTGGTCCCAGATCACGAAGCGGGTGGTCATCTCGGTGCGGTGGTCGGGGGCGGTCCTCCGGTGCCGGCGTGGCCGGAAGTGGGGTGAGATGCCGCTGAACGCGGACAGGAACCGCTGGGCCCCGCCCAGGGGATTGTAAAGAATCAACGCGTTGCTTTGGGGGCTCTGGCGCGTTGGTCTGGTATGCGCATACCGAGTGAGGTTCGTGATCAACTCGCCCTGAGGTTCGGGGTGTTGTTTCCGCATCTGGATGAGCGGCAGCAGCGGCTGGCGCTGGCCACCGAGGCCCGGCTGCTGGGCCACGGCGGGGTCCGGGCCGTCGCGCGCACTGCGGGCGTGAGCGAAACGACGGTGCGAAAGGGGGTCTTCGAGCTGGAGGGCGGCGAGGATCCGCTGCCCGGGTGGAGGGTTCGCCGCTGTGGTGACGGGGCACAAGAGTGCCGAGGAGCTGGACCCGCGGCTCGTTCCGGCTCTGCTGGCGCTGGTCGAGCCGGACGAGCGGGGTGATCCCATGTCGCCGCTGCGCTGGACGACCAAGTCGCTGCGGCACCTGGCCGAGGAGCTCGCCGGGCAGGGGCATCCCGTCTCGGCGCCCACGGTGGGCCGGCCACCTCCACGGCGCCGGAACGTACCGCGGCGGCGGAGGCGCTGACGCTGTTCGCCGACTGGGAGCCAGGCACCTACGACCGCCTGGACTGAACCGGCACCCACCGCGGCGCCTCGCCCCGGCACGGGGTCAGGTGGGGTTCAGTGGAGTGATGCCGGTACCCGCGTACGGTTCGGGCTCCAGCGACAGGACCGTGATCGGCTCCCCCCCATTTACCTTTTTGGTGGCTCCGCAACGGGGCTCCCGGCCTCCGGGCTCGGCATGACTTCCCCCCTTGTTAACCATGATCCGGGGGGTGGTGTCACCGAGCCCGGAGGCACTGACTGACCGCTGATTAGGGGCATGACCACCGACTCTTCGCAGGTCGGGAGGCTCTTCGTAATGTGGATGTGGCGATCGGTGCCGTGGACGAGGCCGGGCAGAAGCACGACCGGAGGATGCACGTGATCGACACCGGCGACATCGACGTCTATCTCGGCCTGGACGTCGGCAAAGGCGAACACCACGCCACCGCCGTCACCCCGGCAGGGAAGAAGGCGTTCGACAAGCGCCTGCCCAACACCGAGCCCAAGCTCCGCGAGCTGTTCGCGAAACTCCAGGCCAAGCACGGAACGGTGCTGGTCGTGGGCAGCCGGCCTCGATCGGAGCCCTGCCGCTGGCGGTGGCCCGGGACATGGGCTGCCCCGTCGCCTACCTGCCCGGTCTGACGATGCGGCGGATCGCCGACCTCTATCCCGGCGAGGCCAAGACAGACGCGAGGGACGCGTTCATCATCGCCGACGCCGCCCGCGCGATGCCTCACACTCTGCGCTCGGTCGACCTCGAAGACGAGACGATCGCCGAGCTGGAGATGATCGTCGGCTTCGACGACGACCTGACCGGTGAGGCCACCCGGGTCGCGAACCGGCTCCACGGCCTGCTCACCCAGATCCACCCGTCCCTGGAACGGGTTCTGGGCCCACGGTTGCAACACCCGGCTGTCCTGGCCCTGCTGGAGCGGTTCGGGTCACCGGCCCAGATCCGCAAGGCAGGCCGTCGGCGGCTGGTCACGCTGCTGCGGCCGAAGGCGCCGCGGATGGCCGAGCGGCTGGTCGAGGACATATTCACCGCGCTGGACGAGCAGACCGTGGTGGTTCCCGGCACCGAAGCGGCCGCGCTGATCGTCCCGAGCCTGGCCGGCTCGCTCGCCGCCGTCCTTGACCAGCGCAAGCTCCTGGCCGGGCGCATCGAGGAACTGCTGGAGGCCCACCCTAATGGGCAGTGATGCGGGGCACCGCCAGGCCCACCCCGGCCCGTCGACGCCTTGAAAGAGACTGCGGGCCCCGCATCACCCTCGTGACGGTGGTCGGTGCCGGAGAAGCCGCGCACACCCCCAGGGACTTGGATCCCTTGGTCAAGAGTCGGCCTCCGGTGCCGTCCAGCGTCACGAGTCCGTACCCCACCGCATCCAGTCCGATGATCGGATCGTTGAAGTTTGTGGTCCGAGCCGCCCACAGGGGTCACCTCTCACCACGCCTGGAGCCGCCGAGCTCTGGAGCAGACCGAGGGCCCTGTGAGTCGCTGGGGTCACGAACGGCTAATCGGATGCAGGGCCATCGAGCCCTTCCATTAGGGAGACGCGTGCCCCCGCACGGCTGCGACCAGCAGGACACCCCAGACCGAGAGGACGAACACGCCACGATGACCGTCACCTGCGGAATCGACTGGGCCAGCGACCACCACGATGTCGCTCTGATCGACCACGAGGGCACCTTGTTATCCAGGGCCCGAATCAACGACGACCTCGAGGGCCTGCACCAGCTCCTCAGTCTCCTCACCGCTCACGGCGACAGCGCGAACACCCTGATTCCTGTCGCGATCAAGACCTCCCGCGGCCTCCTTGTGGCCTGCCTGCGAGCCACCGGCCGGCCCGTCTACGCGATCAACCCGATGGCCGCCGCACGCTACCGCGACCGGCATACGGTCACCCGCAAGAAGTCCGACCACCTCGACGCCATGGTGCTCGCGAACATCTTGCGCACGGACAAGGCCGCCCACCGGCCGCTGCCCGACGACAGCGAACTCGCCCGCGCTATAGCCGTCCTGGCCCGCGCTCAGCAGGACGCGGTCTGGGACCGCACCCAAGCGGGCAACAAACTCCGCTCCCACCTGCGCGAATGCTTCCCCGGCTTCCTCGCGACCTTCCAGCACAACCGCGAAGGAATCAGCAGCAACGTCGCCCGCGTCCTCCTGGCCGCGGCCCCCACACCCGAACAGGCGGCCAGGCTCACCCGCGTCCAGCTGCGCTCGCTCCTGAAAAGGGCCGGCCGCCAACGCGGCATCGAGGCGGAAGCCGAACGGCTCCGAGACGCACTGCGCATCCCGCAGATGCGCCAGCCTCCGCAGGTCGAGCAGGCCATGGGCCGCCAGGCCATCGCCCTGCTCAGACAACTTGATGCCGCCTGCACCAGTGTCGACGACCTCGCCGAAGCGACGGTGGAGTCTTTTGACACGCACCCGGACGCCGAGGTCATCACCAGCTTTCCAGGGCTCGGGGCTCTCACCGGCGCCCGGGTGCTCGCCGAGATCGGTGACGACCGATCCCGCTTCACCGACGCTAGAGGGCTCAAGGCCTTCGCCGGAGCCGCACCGGTCACCCGGGCGTCCGGCAGGAGCCTCGCGGTCATGGCCCGACGGGTCAAGAACCAGCGTCTGGCCTCGGTCGGCTATGTCTGGGCCTTCGCCAGCCTGACCGCTTCACCCGGAGCCCGGGCCCACTACGACCGGCGGCGAGCCGATGGAGACCGTCACACCGCCGCTCAGCGCAACCTCTTCAACCGCATGCTCGGCTGCCTCCACCACTGCCTTACCAAGCGAACCCGCTATGACGAGCTCGCCGCGTTCCCCGCACCGTCAACCCCACAACTCACCATCGCCGCTTGACAGATCAACTGCATCGGATGTCTCTTTCCCCGGTCCTGACCTCGATGCCCGGAGTCGGGATCAGGACCGGAGCCAGGATCCTCATCGAGGTCGGCGACGGCAGCAGCTTCCCCTCCGCCGCCCACCTCGCCGCCTACGCAGGACTCGCCCCGGCAACCCGCAACTCGGGCTCCTCGATCCGAGGCGAACAACCGTCCCGGAGAGGGAACAAACAGCTCAAACGGGCCTTCTTCCTCTCCGCGTTCGCAGCCCTGGGCGACCCGACCTCCCGGGCCTACTACGACAAGAAGATCGCCCAGGGCAAGCACCACACTCAGGCCCTCCTCTGCCTCGCGAGACGACGAGCCGATGTCCTCTTCGCGATGCTCCGCGACAGCACCTTCTACGAGCCCCAACCCACCCGATCAGCTTGACCGAACACCATGCTGCGAGAGCTCACGAGACGGGCTGATCTGCGACGTCTCGGTACTCGTCCACGAGCCGGAAGAAGGCGTCAAGCGGAGGTTCACCAGGAAGGTTCTCCACAATCGCAGCGTCCCATCCAGTTGCCATCGACCAACCACGGGTCCTGCTGAGCCAAGAGGCAAACCCTCCACTTCCACGATGAAACGCGAACTCCTCATCGGCATCGTGGACCTGAAGAGCGAGGTGGTAGCCGAACATCATCACCGCCAGTTCCTGCAACGAGCTGTTACGCACCCATGCGTTCGGCCGCTGCCGAACGGCTTCCAGCAGGTCATAGACGTCCCGCCACTCTTCAGCAGCGCGTGCCTTCGACTCTCCGCCTGGCACCCCCACCGAATCCCCCTCTCCAGCCGGCATCACCAGCAAGCTAACCCGCCGCCTTGACGAACTACATAGGGGCACCCCCCCGCCTTCACCGCATCCGGACCACGGTGAGGGTGCCGTGCCGGCCGGACCCGGCCAGCACATCCACGACCAGGTCCGTCTCCACCCGCTTATCCGTCTCCACCCGCTTATACGGCTCGCCGCCTGCCGTCCTCTCCCCCACCACGACCGCGCCACTCAAGGCCTCACCGACACGAGTCGCAAGGACAGGTTCCAGGCGCGCGGACATTCGGGCCGGCCCGCCCTCGTCCCGGTCGTGGCCTGCGCCGTCTGCCACAACCGCATTCATTCGGAACAGCCAGCCAGAACATTCACCGTAGTCACTGGAGAGCCGGATGACCGGGAAACCGTCATGTCCGGTTCGGCGGGAGGCCGCGCGGAACAGGACTCGCCCACGGCGAGCACCTCACCGCGCGGCCGACCCAACCTCCTGGCTGACCGGATACCACCGCCTCAACCACCGCTACGAGCGCAAACCAGGCAACTACCTGTCCTGTCTCGGACTTGCCGCCGCCCTCTGCTGCTACAAACGGCTCCTCAAACTGACCATGCAGGAAACGGTCTCAGCAGCGATCACCACCTGGCTGTGAGACTGCCTGCGCTCGCGTGACCATCGTCGCCCCGTTCACGCGTCTCACGCCCTCGTTCGGATTTGTCTATCGTGGTGTCATGCGAGCATCGGATGGTTCGGTCGAGTGGCTTGAGGACTTCATCACTGCGTGGCACGGAGCACGTCAACCGAGCTACGGCCTGACCGAGACGGAACTACCCGACTTCCTCCCAGTACCGCTCCGATGCCTGTATCGCCATGCCGGACGCTGGCCCGGCCCGAATCCGGAGGAGCACTTGCCGGACTCGCCCGGGATCTTCCAACAACAAGATGTGCTCGTACGCGCCGAGGCCCTGAGCCTTCACGACGGAACGGTCGAGTTCCTCAGCGAGAACCAGGACAGCTGGACATGTCGTGTTACAGCCGCCGGTCCAGCGGCACCCGTCGTGCTGAGCAACGCCCACTGGATGTGGGACGACGACTCGGAAGGCGAGTACATGCCGCTGACACCATCTCTCGAACAGTTCCTCACGAGCTTCGTGCTCCAAGAAACGGTCTTCGGATGCCGCAACCTCGCCACCACCAGCGAGCCGGCGACCCCGACCAGTCGATCCCGCTCTGGCTGGACGGCTGGTACGTCTTCGAAGAACCCAGCCACAGCTTCTGGAACGTTGACTCCGCGCTCGTCGCCGACATCAGTGGAACTCGCTGGGTTGGCTGGAACGGTCCAGACGCGCCCTCAGCCGAGCTCGGCAAGCTGCAAATGATCCGAAGCTAGTGTTCTGCACCCATCGACGCCCTCTCACAAGATCCTGACCATACGCGGGCCAACACCGCTTCCCAGGCCTTAGAACCCTTCGTTTCCGCTGGTCAACGACGTATCGAGTCTGTACCACCAGCAGACGAAGAACCTTCTCGTGTCGTACTCACCCCGATCGCCACCCGGTTCCTGGCGTTGCCGTAGAGGAGGCGGATGCGGGCCGGGTGAGGACCAGGGACCGAGCAGCGGAAGGCGTCGCCCTACGTCGGCAGTCGTTGGGCACTACAGACCGAGCGCACTATCTCCGGTCTCGCGGCGTGCTGCTTCGCTGAGCATGTCTTGCTCATGTGCGTGTCGTGTGAGCACCCACGGCGTCGATGATTGCGGGCCAGAGTTCTCGTGGTCGGTCGTGGCCCATGTCGGCGAGCAGGATCAGTTCCGCGCCGGGCACGAGTTCGGCTGTTCGCTTCCCTCCTCTCGGGTCGATGAGGGTGTCGTCGAGGCCGTGGATCACGAGGGTCGGGACGGTGAGGGAGGTAAGTGCTTCGGCGCGCGATCCTCCGAGGATCATCGCTCCGAGCTGACGGCCTGTGCCCGCTGGGTAGTACGCGCGGTCGTAGCTACGGGCGGCGAGTTCTCGGATGCCGTCGATATCGGTGTAACGCCGGGACGCCCAGATGGCTTCTTTCTCGGATGCGTTGATGTATCCGGCACGGTCTGCGGGCTTGGGGCTGAACAGCGCCTGCTGGGCTGCGGGACTGGGTTGTCCGTATTCGGACTCGCCGGTGGAGGACATCATCGAGGTCAGGGTGAGGCACCGCTCAGGGTGGGTGATCGCCATGGTCTGAGCGATCATCCCGCCCATCGACGAGCCGAAAATGTGGGCGCGAGTGATCCCCATGGCGGTGAGCAGGCCCAGGCCGTCGTCGGCCATGTCCTGCAGCGTGTAGGGGATCATCGCTTGAGCAGCGGGGATTTCGCCGGCGCTCACTGTCTCGATGAACCGCGTCATGTCGACCGGATGGGCGTCGAACTTGGTGGACAGGCCGCTGTCGCGGTTGTCGTAGCGGATCACGTAGCGCCCTCGCGCGGCGAGCATGTGACAGAAATCCTCGTGCCAGGAGATCATCTGGGCTCCGAAGCCCATGACCAGCAGGACGGGCGGATCGGCAGCCTCGCCGAAGGTGTCGTAGGCGATGGAAGCCCCGGAAGGGACGTCGGCGATGGGCATGGTCAGTCCTCGTGAACGTGGTGTTGGTCGCGGCGCCCTTGCGGATGGGGGCGTTTGATCTTTACGTCGTCCAAGCAGGTCGTGGTGGTTCTCAGGTGCTTGAACGGGATCTTCTCGGATGTCAGATAGTCGATTGCCATGACTTCGGCCTCCACTGCGGCGAGGTCGTCGGCCTCGACAGCGGTGTCCGCGTCGGCTTCGATGCGACAGCGGAATGTGAATCTGGTCAGGGTCGGTGTGTACGTGAAGGTTCCGTCCTCGGTGAAGGCCGCGAACTGCAGGTCATGTTCGTGCTGCTTGTCGAGCAGGCGTGTGCGGAGCAGCTGTTCGAGCTCATCGAACCGGCCTGTCACCTGAGCTCTAGCGGCATGAGCAACCATCCCTTCGCCGGCCTGCTGCGAATATCCGGTGGCGGGCTCTACTGCCGGTGGTGAAGATCGCGGCATGAACATCTTTCTGGAGACCGATCGGCTCGTGCTGCGCGCGTTCACCGAGGCCGACGTCGACCATCTGTTCGCGCTGGACAACGATCCCGACGTCATGCGCTTCATCAACGGCGGCCGGCCAACGAGCCGCGAGATGATCCAGGCACAGACCTTGCCCAGGCTCCTCCACGAGTACCCGTGCTTCGGGACCCGCGGCTACTGGGCCGCGCAGGAGAAGGACACCGGGGCCTTCCTGGGCTGGTTCGAATTCCGCCCCCTGGACGAACACAGCCCCGCTTTGGTGGAGCTCGGCTACCGGCTGAACAAGGCCGCCTGGGGCAGCGGCTACGCCACCGAGGGATCACGGGCCCTGATCCGCAAGGGATTCATGGAACTCGGGGTGGGTCGGGTGACCGCGAACACCATGACGGTCAACGCGGGATCCCGACGTGTGATGGAGAAGGCGGGCCTGTCCTTTCTCCGCAACTTCACCGGCGACTGGCCGGAGGCGATCGAAGGCTCCGAGCACGGAGAAGTCGAGTACGAACTCACCCGAACCAAGTGGGAGCAACGTTCATAGAAGTCAGCCGCTCAGCTGGAAGTCCAGCGGTTCCGCTCCGAACAGGCAGCCTTGCCCTCAGGCGATCCACAACTCTTGACAATTACTCGGCCGCCCGTCTCGTCCGGGAGACTCATGGCTTCCTGGTCGAGTTCCAAGTCGCCGACGAACGGATGGGCAGGTGGCCGACTTGCAGCCGGATGACCGTGCCTGAGATGACCGGGAGGTCGCCGGCGGGGTGGTCGGCCAGGCCGAGCATCGGCTCAGCAGCGGGTGCAGCCGGTGCGCTTCTCGGGGGCCGCCATGGCCGCCGCGCGTGCCCGACCGTATCGAACCGTATTGTGCATTGATAATGTAAATGCGCCGCGCGAGGCACACACCTCACTCCACGGCAGACCCGACACGAGGTGTGAGCAGAAAATAGACGAAGGAGCCGGCTCAAAGTGAAGGCTGCACGCTACTTCGACCGCGGTGACATCCGCATCGAGGACATCCCGGAGCCCACTGTCCGACCGGGCACGGTGGGCATCGACGTCGCATACTGCGGGATTTGCGGCACCGACCTACACGAGTACCTCGACGGACCGATCTTCGTCCCGCCGGCCGGCCACCCGCACCCGGTCTCGGGTGAGTCCGCCCCCGTGACGCTTGGCCACGAGATGTCCGGCGTCGTGTACGCGGTGGGTGATGGCGTCGAAGGCCTGAAGCCGGGCGACCGCGTCGTCGTCGAGCCCTACATCCTGCGCCCCGACGTCGACACCAGCGAAAATAACCCGACTTATCACATCTCGCCCGATATGAACTTCATCGGGCTGGGCGGGCGCGGCGGCGGGCTCGCGGAGAAAGTCGTCGTCGAGCGCCGGTGGGTCCACCCGGTCGGAGACGTCCCGCTGGACCAGGCGGCCCTCATCGAGCCGCTGTCGGTTGGGTACCACGCGTTCCAGCGCTCGGGCGCGAAGGCGGGCGACTTCGCCCTCGTCGGCGGCGCCGGCCCCATCGGGCTGCTCACCTGCGCGGTGCTCAAGGCGATGGGCGTCGAGGTCGCGGTCACCGAACTCAGCCCGCTGCGCCGGCAGAAGGCGCTGGACACCAAGGTCGCCGACCACGTCATCGATCCCGCCGCCAGCGACGTTGCCGAGGAGGTCCGGCGTCTCACCGGCGGCAAGGGCGCGGACGTCGCATTCGAGGCCACGTCCGTCAACGTCGTCCTCGACACACTGCTGGACGCCGTTAAGCCGGGCGGCGTCATCACCGTCATCTCAATCTGGGGCAAGCCCGCGTCGCTCGACATGCAGAAGCTCGTCCTCAAGGAGGTCGACCTGCGCGGCACGATCGCCTACGTCAACTCCCACCCGCAAACCATCAAGCTCGTGCAGGAGGGGCGCATCGACCTGGCGCCGTTCATCACCAAGACCATCGGCCTGGACGACCTCGTCACCGAAGGCTTCGAGACCCTAATCCACCACAATGAGACGGCCGTCAAGATCCTCGTAGACCCCCACTCCTGACATGCCGACGGACCCGGCCGCGGGTTACCGGGGCTCGTCTCTCCTTCCTCATCCTCATTTGGTTGCAAAATGGTCCCCGATGGACCGTCCCGGCACCGACGCACTCATCTGTGGCCCCGATGGCACCGCCCAAATCGCCCAGCACGCCCTTCAGATGATGGGCCGCGCCATCGGCCAGGACATTCTCCTCGCGGCCTGCGTAGACTCCCCTGGGCTGCCCCTGTGTTCCCCGCCCATCACTACAATCAACCTGCGCCCCCAGCCTTGCGGGCTACCCCGCGATCGTTCCGCAGCAGCCAGCCACCCGGGCCAGATCCTGAAGACCGACGGAGACCGCCTGGCGGGAGATCCGTTGCCGCTTCGCGGGTGTCCCCGACATCTCCGGCACCGTCCCTCCCGCCGCCGGTGCCGGGACCCCACCAAGTGCACCGCCCTGCGCACCGGGCACCGCTTCAAGCGGGACGGACGCCTGACCATGTCCTCCGGCGACTTCGTGCCCGCCAGCAGTTCCTCGGCTCCTCCGCCGGGCTCTCTCCGGCGACGGTCACCCGGCTGACCCAGCAGTGGCAGGCCGATCACGCCGCGTTCATGGACCGTGATCTGTCCGAGGTCGACTATGTGTACATG
Source organism: Streptomyces sp. NBC_01591 (assembly GCF_035918155.1). NCBI lineage: Bacteria > Bacillati > Actinomycetota > Actinomycetes > Kitasatosporales > Streptomycetaceae > Streptomyces > Streptomyces sp. NBC_01591. The sequence goes on along the minus strand of NZ_CP109327.1, from coordinate 8,704,606 downwards.
TGGGCCGACGGCATCCACCTCAACGTCCGCCTGAAGGAGGCCAAAGCCTGCGTCCTGGTGCTCATCGGGGTCCGCGCCGACGGTTCCAAGCAGCTGGTCGCGCTCAAGGATGGTTACCGCGAGTCCGGTGAGTCGTGGGCCGACCTGATGCGGGACTGCGCCCGCTGGGGCATGCGCGCCCCGGTGCTAGCGGTCGGGGACGGTGCCCTGGGCTTCTGGAAGGCGCTGGCCGAGGTGTTTCCCCACCACCGCGAGCAGAGGTGCTGGGTTCACAAAACCGCAAACGTGCTCGACTCCCTACCGAAGTCCGCGCAGCCGGGCGCGAAGAAGGCCATCCAGGACATCTACAGCGCGGAGGACATGCAGCACGCTGAGGCGGCGATCAAAACGTTCGTGCAGCTCTACGGGGCGAAGTTCCCCAAGGCCGTCATGAAGATCACCGACGACCAGGCCGAGCTGCTGACGTTTTACGCGTTCCCGGCCGAGCACTGGATGCATCTGCGGACCACGAATCCGATCGAGTCCACGTTCGCCACGGTCCGGCTGCGGACCAAGGTCACCCGCGGGACCGGCTCCCGCACCGCCGCCCTGGCGATGGTCTTCAAGCTGGTCGAGTCCGCCCGGCAGCGGTGGCGGGCGGTGAATGCGCCCTACCTCGTCGCCCTCGTCCGGGCAGGCGCCCGCTTCGAACGCGGCCGGCTCGTCGAACGGCCGACGCCAGCCGATTACCTGGGGGCCGACGTGGCATGGTCTGAACACGTAGTGGTGCGAGACGGCGTCCGGCTTACCTGCCGGGACTGGGGCGGGCCGGGACAGCCCATCGTGCTGCTGCACGGCTTGGCCGGTCACACGGGTGAATGGGACGTGCTGGCACAACGCTTGAGCTCCGGGTATCGGGTCGTCGCGGTCGACCAGCGCGGGCACGGCGCCAGCGAGCGTCACCCGCGGGACGTCTCCCGCGCCGCCTACGTCGCCGACGTCATCGCCGTTGTCGATCAGCTGGCGCTGCCGCGGCCCGTCCTGGTCGGCCAATCGCTGGGCGGGCACACCGCCATGCTCACCGCCGCCGCACATACCGGGCTCGTCCGCGCGCTCGTGCTCGTCGAGGCCGGCCCTGCGGGGCAAACCCGAACGGCCCCGCGGACATCGGCGGATGGCTCGACTCATGGCCGACACCGTTCCCCTCACGCGAAGCGGCAGCCGCGTTCCTCGGCGGCGGACCAGTCGGCGCAGGCTGGGCGGCCGGGCTGGAGGAACGCGAGGGCGGATGGTGGCCTCGCTTCGACCGGGACGTGATGGTCCGCTCGCTGGCGGAGAACGCCCAGCGTTCCTTCCATCACGAGTGGGGTCAGGTCGCATGCCCCACCCTGGTCGTCCTGGCCCAAACCAGCTTCATCCCCGCGCAGGAAGCCGACGAAATGCTCCGGCAGCGACCCGCCACCATGGCCATGAGCATCCCCGGCACCCGCCACGACCTGCACCTGGAACAGCCTGAAGCCCTGCACACCGTGATCTCGGACTTCTTCAAGGGCCTCGCCTGAGAAACTCAGCCCGGTCATAGCGTCACCAAAGTCAGACTCCGCAGAAAGCCACCGATCCGCAGGCCTTGACGATCACTCCGACATGGACAAGCGCCTCGACCTGGGGATCATAGTGCCCCGCCCCCAAGCCCCGGCGGAGGCCGTCGCCCATTTGACCGTGGAGACACGATGAAGGACTTCGCCGACCTCATCGCCACCCTTGGACGACTAACGTGGCGGGCGCTCGACCTGATGCGTGTCTGCGCCGCTCGCGACCGCGCCGCGATCGTGGAGCATTTCGCGCACCTAGGAGGCGGACCAGTTGGCGTACCCGCCGTGCTCGTCGCACTGCCTCGACTGCCAAGCACCTCGTCACCGCGGTCGTGCGCGTGCCGCCCTGACGCCGGGTTCACTGTGCGAGCCCAGGAAGGCGGTCTGCGAACCGATGGCCTGAGCGACGACTTCTGAGTGCGTCAGCTGAGGATGGTGCCCCGCGCCGGCAACCACTGTCACGGTGGCGTGCGGGAGGGTGTCCAGCAGCGACTGTCCCTCAGCGGTGAGCGGATCGTTGGATCCCAGGACGATGTGGACACGCCCTGGGTAGTGCTGCAGCTTGGCCTGGAGGTCGGCACGCCACTGCGGGTTCGCCGTGGCGGCCAGAAGCCCGGCGGCGGTGGCCCCAACGGTGCCGCGGCGAAGATCCGCGACAGCCGACCGGAGCGCGGCCGCGTGGCCCGTGGCGCCGGTCAGCCGCTCGGCCAGCGCCTCGGGGGGTGTCCGCCTCAGGTACCAGCGGGTCAGGGCCGGCCGCCTGGCGGTGCGGGGCGGGTGCCCCTGCAGGAAGAACGGTGACACCAGCGTGAGTTGATCCACCGCATCGGGATGGGCGGTCGCGGCGTCGACGGCGGCCGCGGCGCCGATGGAGTGACCCACCAGGTGACGGGCACCGGTCTCGGTGACCAGCGCGGTCAGCCAGGACTGCCAGTCCTCGCGGCGTCCGGCGCTCATACCCAACCCCGGCAGGTCGACGGCGCGCGCGTGCCCGACCGCCGTAACGACCGGCGCCCAGGTGTCGGCGTTGACCGGCAGACCGGGCAGCACCACCGTGGGTGCGCCTGCCTTGCCGAGCTCGAAAGTCCGTATCCCGCCCAGCTTGGTGAATCGTCTGTCACCTGCGGGGGCGTCGCCGAAGCGGTGGGCTGCAAGGTGGTCGGCCCAGCGGCGGATCGTCGTGGCGGTGTCCGGCATGGCCAGCCCGTGCCGGGCGGCGAAGGCACGGGCCGAATCGGTCGGGTAGCGGTCGGTCGACAAAAACGTCACGGTCTCCGGATCAGCCTTGGTGAGCCACTGGGGCAGCCGCTTGAGCAGGGACACCGGGACCCGTGTCCTGGGTGCCTTGACCCCGTAGTGCTCCGCTATGAGCGTGAGCAGGTCGGGCAGTGCGGGCGTGCCGTCGTCCAGCGTCCAGTACGCAGTGCGGTGGGTGGCCTCGTCCATCGGAAGCAGCGTCATGAAACGGGCGAGGTAATCGACCGCGACCACGGGGACGAACGTGTGCCCGTTGCCCGGGAGCACGGGAAGCGAGCCGTGCCAGAGGTCTTTCACATTGGAGGCGAGTCCGAGGTACTGGTCGGACTCCCCGGTGGCGCTGTCGCCGATTACGCTGGCCGGGTTGACGATGGACCAGGGGACACCCAACTGCCCTGCCAGATCCTGGAAGACGGCGTCCGCCTCGGCCCTGGACGCCTCGTAGGCGCCCAGGGCCCGGTAGGTCTCCTGTCGATACTCCTCGCTCCACGGGGCGGCGTCCTGCCCGCCCACGCGGTATCCGGAGACCTGAACCAGGCGGCGCAGGTTCGGCAGCCGCGCCCCGAACGCGACGACCGCGCGGACGCTGCCAACGTTGGCGCGACGCGCCTCATCCACCGACATGCCGAACCGGTAGGCGCCGGCGCAGTTGTAGATCTCGGTGATGTCGTCGCACTCGCCGTCCATCAGTGACGCCTTGGCGAAGTCGACCCGGAGGTCGATCGGGACCTGGTCATACCCGCGCCCGGCCAGCCACCGAGTCAGCCGCTGGTAGGACTCATGGCTCCGGCTGGCCGCGCTGACTCGAACGCCGGCCTGGCCGAGCGCGAGTACCAAGTGGCGCCCGATGAAGCCGCTCGCACCCAGCACCAGTGCATGCCGGTCCTCCGGGCTCATGCCGAAGCCTCCGCGCTCTGTTCCAGCAGCACGGCGATCGCCTGGGCGGCGCAGTGCAGCGGCTCGGTGGACCGCTGGGCACGCGAGACGATCACCGCTCCTTCCACCATGCTGACCACGGCTGTCGCCAGGGCTCGGGCGACGGGACGAGGGTGGCCGTGCGCACTGAGCAGGTCACTTACCGGCGCGATCCATGACTCGAAGGCACGGGCGCAGGCGTCTCGCAGACGTTCGCTCTGCGCACCCATCTCCAGTGTCACCACCGAGACCGGGCATCCCAGCTGGAAGCCGCTGTCGTTGAGTATCCCGGCCAGTTCGTCGATCACACGGCGTACCACCTCACCCGGCGTGGCCGACCCTCGCGCCGAGTCGGCGACGAGAGAGCCAAATCGCGCGGCCGCCAGCTCGACGGCCTTCTCTCCGAGGGCCTCCTTCCCCTGGGGGAAGTGGAAGTAGAGCGACCCTTTCGGGGCACCCGCGTGCTCCACCACCGTGTTGAGTCCCGTGCCGCTATAGCCGTGCCGCTGGATCAGTTCCAGCATCGATTCCGCCAGCCGCGAGCTGGTCCTGGCTCCCTTGGTTCCATCCATGACTCAAGAATAGACCGGTCTATAGATTTTGTGAAGCGTCTCAAGCTTGTCGCAGCGATGTCCACGTCGGAGTCAAAAGCGGGAGTGGCGGGTGCTTCATGAGTGGACCGAGCTGCCCGGCCGGTGAGCGCCGGCGCTGAACCGGCCGGGCACGTCCGTCTCGGCTACGCACGGGCCTCGACTGCCCGGCAGTCCCTCGACGCACAGCTTGACTCCCTCGCCGAGACCGGGGTGACGCGGGTCTTCTCGGAGAAGATCTCCACCCGCGCCACCCGGCGCCCCGAGCTGGAGGCCGCCGTGAAGCTCGCCGGGGAGATCCGCTCCTCCGGCGTCGCCGTGACCCTCGTCGTCCACGAGCACAAGCGGCACGGCCGCGGCATCGAACTCGCCATGCTCGCCGAGGAACTGAAGGCGAGCGACATCGGCCTGGAGTTCCTCCCGGAGAACTGAAGGGCTCCCACGACCCCTCCAGCATCGAGTTCACCGCGCTCCCGGCCATGTCCGGGATGGAGCAAACACCAGCCCCACCGATGCGCCGGCATCCCGCATGACGTGCAGGTGGGCGGTCTTGACATGGGAGTCCCCGCCGTCGGCGACGGGCAGTACCGCCGACGGCGCCCGGGCGCCGTCGGCGGTACTGAACGCGTTGAAGGCGTCGGCGACCGGCTCCGCGAGGTCGGTGAGGTCCACGACCGCGCGAATACGGTCGGCCGTGTGAAGGGGAAAGCTGGGCATGGCAATGGTCCTCACTCGGGCAGGGCGTCCAGGGTTCCCCGGGCCACCATGCTCACGTCACCGCCGACCCGGATGTTGTGCAGCGCGTCGGGGCGTCCCTGCGGCAGGACGGTGAGCCGGCTCGGACGGCCGGTGAAACGCCCCTGCCCCAGGGTGAACTCCTCCTCGACGGGCACAACGCCGTGCAGAGCCAGGTACGCGCCGACGCAGCCCGCCGCACTGCCGGTCGCGATGTCCTCCAGAACGCCGTCGTTGTTCCAGTGGCGACCTTCCAGTGCCTCGATGTCGAGCACGTACGCGAACTGCGCGCCGTACCGCCCGACGAGCTCCGCGAAGTCGCTGCGGACGATCCTCGCCTCGGCCAGACCCGCCACCACCGGCACGATGAGATAGCGCAAGCCGGTGGAGACGACACACAGGGGAAGGTCGGCGAGTGCCCGGGTGGGCAGATTCAGCGCCGCGGCGATCTCCGTCCTGTCCTCCGCCGGTACAGTCGCAAGGAATTCCGGCGCTCCCTGGTCGAGTTCCGCGTGGTACCCGGTGGCGGTGCGCCGGGTCGTCACCTCGACGGTCCCGCCGACCAGGCGCAACGTCCAGCGCCGCAGGCCCCGGCCGCCGTCACGCTCGTGAAGGACGGCGGCCGCGCCCAGGACCGGATGTCCGGCGAAGTCGAGTTCCTCGAAGAGGTCGAACACCCGGGCGGTGACGTCCTGGCTCTCATCCTCACCGCGCAGGAAGATCGTCTCGAAGTGCCGGAGTTCCTGGGTGATCGCGAGCATCTGTGCGGCGGAGAGGCCGGGGACGTCGGGAAAGACGGCAAGGGAGTTGCCGGTGAACGCCTTGCTGGCAAACACATCGACATGGCGGTAGTGCAGGGGCGTGTGGTCTTCAGGACTGATGCGGTAGTGGCTGGTCACGGCTCGACGCTAGGGCGAGACCATCCATCCGGTCATGGTCCAATCCCAATAAAGTGGCCTACGTGAATGGCACGGTGTGGCACGTCCCGGCGTCACGGTTCTTCCAGTTGCTCGGCAACTGGCTCGCCGGCGACGGACCGCTCGCACGACGGTTGGCCGATGCCGTGGAGAAGGCCATCCGCGACGGTCGGCTTCCTCTCGGGGCGCGGCTTCCCGCCGAACGCCTGCTCGCCGGCGAGTTCGGTCTCGCTCGGGGCACCGTGACGATGGGCTACCAGATCCTGCGCGCCGAGCAACTGATCGTTACCCGGACCGGCTCCGGCAGCACCGTCTCCCTGCCCCGGCTGCACGAGCGCCTCTCGCCCTGGGCCAGCGACCGGGGCGAAGCAGGCAAGAACGGGGCACCGCTGGACCTCACCATCGCGGAACCCGCGGCACCCTTCGGCGAACTGCTCCAGGCCGTGAGGGAAGCGACCGACACGCTGTCCGCCACACTGTTGCGCGCCCCCTCTGAAGGCGCCGGTCCGTCGGCGCTGCGCACAGCCATCGCCGACGCCTACGAGGCCCAAGGGCTCGCGACCGACAGCGGGCACCTCCTGCTGACCAGCGGCGCCGATGTCGCGCTGAGCCTGCTCAGCGCGGCATACCTGCGGCCGAACAGCAGAGTCGTCCTGGACTCCCCCACCTATCCGGGCGCGCTCGCCCTGTTCCGGGGCGCGGGTGCCCGGCTGGTCTCCCAGCCCCTCACCCCCACCGGCTGGGACGTCCCCGCCATGGACCGTACTCTCGCGACTGCCCGGCCGTCCCTGACTTACCTGATCGCGGATTTCCACAACCCGACGGGCCTGTTGATGGGCAAGGAGGAGCGCGCCGAACTGCGCCGGCGGTTGCACGCCCACGACACCTTGGTCGTCTTCGACGAGACCATGCGGGACTTGGACCTGCGCGAGGGAGCCGCGCCGCCGCCGCGTATCACGTCATGCGCCGGTGACCGGCACGTCGTGTACGTGGGTTCCTTGAGCAAGTCCTTGTGGCCGGGCCTGCGCGTAGGTTGGATCCGGGCCCATCCCGACGTCACCCGGCGGCTGGCGGCGCTCCCGCTCGCGGCCGCGCTCGCCCCCTCGCCGTTCGACCAGCTCGTCGCCGCCCGGCTCCTGGAGCGCCAGCGGACGGTCCTCGGCCGCCGACGCGCCCAACTCAGGTCCCAGAGAAACTACTTGGTCGCGCGACTCGCAGGTCTTCCGTGGTGTTGTTTCCCGGTCCCGCAGGGCGGTCGGTCCCTGTGGCTCATGCTCCTCGACGCCGCCCCGTTACCTTTTCTGTGGCCCCGAAATGGGGCGCCTGGCCCCCGGGTCCGGTATGGCTGTGTGCCCCCTGTCGAAGTCGATGACCTGGGGGGTGTTGCCGCCGGGCTTCGGGGCACCGCTTGACCGCTGATGAGGGGCCTGACGACTGCCTGGTCCGGTGCAACGCCGGACCTCTTCACGGGCGGGATGTCTGCGTAACGTGGTTGCCGGCGTGTGGTGCCGCAGGGACGGCCGGGACGGATGCGAAAGGCACGACCGAAGAGGGGCATCGCGCATGGCCGACACCGTCATCGATATCTCCGGCATAGGTCTGTTCCTCGGCCTGGACCTGGGCAAGGAGTTCCACCACGCCCGCGGCCTGACCGGGCAGGGCAAGACCGTCCACGACAAGAAGCTGCCCAACACCGAGGCCCGCCTGCGGGAGTTGTTCGACAAGCTCAGGGCCAAGTTCGGCACCGTCCTGGTGATCGTGGACCAGGTCGCCAACATCGGCGCGCTGCCACTGACCGTGGCCCGCGCGACCGGCTGCCGGGTCGCTTACCTGCCGGGACTCTCGATGCGCCGGGCCGCCGACCTCTACCCGGGCGAAGCCAAGACCGACGCCCGCGACGCCTTCGTCATCGCCGACACCGCCCGGACCATGCCGCACACCCTGCGCGCGGTGGACCGCGACGACGAGAAGCTGGCCGAGCTGACCATGCTCACCGGCTACGACAACGACCTGGCCGGCGAGGTCAACCGCACCTCCAACCGGCTGCGCGGCCTGCTCTCCCAGATCCATCCCACCCTGGAGCGGGTGGTCGGCCCCCGGCTGGGCTACCCCTACATCCTGGCCCTCCTTGAACGGCACGGCTCCCCGGCCAGGCTGAAGAAACTGGGCCACGCCCGCTGCGAGGCCCTGCTCAAGGCGCACGGCTCGCGCAAGGCCCACCACCTCACCGCGGAGATCTTCGACGCGCTTGCCGAGCAGACCGTCATCGTGCCCGGCACCGAGGCCAGCGCGCTGATCGTGCCCGGACTTGCCGCCCAGCTCGCCGCCGCCCACACCCAGCGCCGCCAGGCCGAGCAGGAGATCGCCGCCCTGCTGGAGGCCCTCCCTCTTTTCCACCTCCTGACCTCCATGCCCGGCATGGGCGTCAGGACCACCGCCGCCGTGATCGTCGCCATCGGCGACGGCACCACCTTCCCCACCGCAGGACACCTCGCCTCCTACGCCGGACTCGCCCCCGCCACCAAGTCCTCGGGCACCTCCATCCGTGGCGAGCACGCACCCCACCGCGGCAACCGACTCCTCAAACGCGCCCTCTTCCAGGCCGCGTTCGCCGCGATCGGCTGCAAATCCGACCGCTCCTCCCGCACCTACTACGACCGTCAACGCGCACGCGGCAAGACCCACACCCAAGCGATCCTCCGCCTGGCCCGCCAACGTGTGAACGTCATCCACGCAATGATCCGCACCGGGGCCCTCTACGAACCACGAACCCCCGGCGACATCGGCCTCGCGGCCTGACAGCACCACCGCCCCTCCCTTCCTGACCCCATCACGCGCGCACCGGCACGGCCACCCCCGCCGTGCCGGCCACCGGGCTGCCCATCAGGCACCCGATCCGCCGGGAACGTCCCGCTTCGCGGGACGTTCCCAAAACCAGCACCAACACCCACCAACCGACCCTGACAGGGTTGACGAAACAGATAGGGGCACCCCCCGCCGGTTGGCCGACCTGGCGGCCACGCGCAACCTCGCCCTCACTCCGGGCTTCCACTTCTCTCCCGACGGCGCTCTGGATCGCTATCTGCGGCTTCCCTTCACCCTTCCGCCCGAGGCACTCGGCACCGCGGTCGCTACTACACCGACGGCACCCTGGAGGCGGAGCGCCTCGTGGAGCTGGAGGCATTGGGGATGGTCTGGGCCGAGCGGGACGCGGCCTGGGCGGACGGGGTGGCCGCGGCCCGGCTCTACACCGCCGCCCACGGCCACTTCCTCCCGTCGACCAGTGCGGTGTGGGCCGACTACCCGATCGGGGTCTGGGCCAAGAACGCCCGCACAGCGGCCCGCCGGGCCGCCGAGAACGACGAGCTGCGCGCGGCCGGGCGGTTGCCACCACCGGGCCGGCGAACCCACCCCAACGGCGCCTCTCCGGAGTCCAGTTCCCGCACCCCGAGCGACACAGTGGCCTCCCGGACGCCGACGGCACGGGCGACCGCCCGGATCCCGCCGTGACCGAGCGACCGGGCCTCCGCCCCTATCAACAGACGACGCTGCCGCTCGTCGAGATGCGGCAGAATCGCCCCGAACTTGGCTGACAACACGGCTGTTGCTCTTCCAACCCACCCATGCCAGACCAACGAACCACCGAGCGGAAAGCCACGGGTAAAAGATCTGCACGCCCTAAGGGCTCGTAAAGAATCAACACGTTGGTTTGGTCTCTGTCGTGAGGGTCGCGCCGTGTGCGGTGGCGTGGACGAGGAGTCCTGCCAGGGTGCTGAGGTGTGCTGCTGGGGGCTGGGGTGTGTGCGCGTGCTGGTCCATCAGTCGTCGGATCTCGCTGGTGGTGTGGCGGATGGTGTCCTTGCTGACGGCGAAGAGGTGGGCCAGCACGGTAGGCGGCAGAGCGAGGTTTTGTTGCAGCACGGTGGCCAGGACCCGGTCGGCCAGGTCGAGTTTGGCTTTGCGGCCGCCGCCCGGGGCCCGGCGCCGGGTGCCGCCGTCGCGTCGGGTGGCCGGGTCCTGTTTCTGCAGCGCCTGCCAGCCAGGGGTCAGGGTCTCGGTCAGCTCGGCCAGTGCGGTGCAGGTCATGCCGGTCAGCGCGGGATGTGACAGGGCACCGCGGTCGAAGACCGCCGCCGGCCCGGGCGTCGGCCTGGTGGGGTCTGCCGGGCTGGCGGGGTGGGGGTGCACGGTGTAGTTCCATTCGCCGTGGAAGGCATGTCCGGTGACCGGCGCCGCGTTCAGCTCGGTGTCGCTGACCTTCACACCGGTGGGATAGGTGCCGGTGTCGAGTTCGGCGTGGACGGTGAGACCGGTGCGGGTGGTGGTCGCGGCGATGGACTGCACGACGACCTCGTGGCTGTTCAGCGCTCTGCCGCGCCAGTTCATGGTGATCGCGGAGAACAGCCGATGCTCCACCTTGTTCCACTTCGATGTGCCCGGCGGCATGTGGCAGACCGTGACGGCCAGGCCGGTCCGGGCGGCGAACGCGGCCAACTCGGTCTTGAAGGCCCGGGTGCGGTAGCCGTTGGAGCCGCCGGCATCGGCAGTGATCAACAGACGTCTGGCCTGCGGGTAGTCGAGGCGTCCTTGCCCGTTCCACCAACGGCGGATCGATTCGACCGCGAAGGCTGCGGTGTCGTGATCCGTACCGACATTCACCCAGCCGGTGTCCGCCGCCAGATCGTAGATGCCATAAGGCAGGGCCTTGCCCAGTGCATCGCTGGGGAAGTCATGGACGTCAACCCGCACGGGTTCACCGGCCGGCCGCCATTGACGTCCCGCATTCTTGAAATCCCCGACGACTTCCTTCTTTTTCGTGTCCACACTGACCACCGGCTCGCCCTCCGCCTGATGGTCCTTGACCTGGTCGTTGATGTACCGGAACTGCGCGTCCCGGTCGGGGTGCTGAGCGCCCTCAAGGGTCTTGGCATTGGCCTGCAGACTGAAACCGTTCTCCCGCAGCAGCCTGCCCACGGTCGGCGCCGACGCGGTATGGCCCTGCCGCGTCAGCTCCCCGGCCAGAGACCGCAGCGACTTGGTCGTCCACCGCAGCGGCGACATCGGATCCCCCCGCTCATCCGGCTCGACCAGCGCCAGCAACGCCGGAACGAGCAGCCGGTCAAGCTTCTCGGCGCTCTTGCGACCGCCGCCGTCCCGGCGGACCCGGCCATCGGGCAGTGGGTCCTCACCGCCCTCCAACTCGAAGACACCCTTCCGCACCGTCGTCTCGCTCACCCCTGCGGCACGCGCGACGGCCCGGACCCCACCGTGCCCCAGCAGCCGGGCCTCGGCGGCCAGCGCCAGCCGCTGCTGCCGCTCATTCAGATGAGGGAACAACACTCCGAATCTCAGGGCAAGTTGGTCACGAACCTCACTCGGTATGCGCATACCACACCAACGACAGGGAGACCGTGAAGCAACGTGTTGATTCTTTACGAGCCCTAAGGGCTCGTAAAGAATCAACACGTTGGTTTGGTCTCTGTCGTGAGGGTCGCGCCGTGTGCGGTGGCGTGGACGAGGAGTCCTGCCAGGGTGCTGAGGTGTGCTGCTGGGGGCTGGGGTGTGTGCGTGCTGGTCCATCAGTCGTCGGATCTCGCTGGTGGTGTGGCGGATGGTGTCCTTGCTGACGGCGAAGAGGTGGGCCAGCACGGTAGGCGGCAGAGCGAGGTTTTGTTGCAGCACGGTGGCCAGGACCCGGTCGGCCAGGTCGAGTTTGGCTTTGCGGCCGCCGCCCGGGGCCCGGCGCCGGGTGCCGCCGTCGCGTCGGGTGGCCGGGTCCTGTTTCTGCAGCGCCTGCCAGCCAGGGGTCAGGGTCTCGGTCAGCTCGGCCAGTGCGGTGCAGGTCATGCCGGTCAGCGCGGGATGTGACAGGGCACCGCGGTCGAAGACCGCCGCCGGCCCGGGCGTCGGCCTGGTGGGGTCTGCCGGGCTGGCGGGGTGGGGGTGCACGGTGTAGTTCCATTCGCCGTGGAAGGCATGTCCGGTGACCGGCGCCGCGTTCAGCTCGGTGTCGCTGACCTTCACACCGGTGGGATAGGTGCCGGTGTCGAGTTCGGCGTGGACGGTGAGACCGGTGCGGGTGGTGGTCGCGGCGATGGACTGCACGACGACCTCGTGGCTGTTCAGCGCTCTGCCGCGCCAGTTCATGGTGATCGCGGAGAACAGCCGATGCTCCACCTTGTTCCACTTCGATGTGCCCGGCGGCATGTGGCAGACCGTGACGGCCAGGCCGGTCCGGGCGGCGAACGCGGCCAACTCGGTCTTGAAGGCCCGGGTGCGGTAGCCGTTGGAGCCGCCGGCATCGGCAGTGATCAACAGACGTCTGGCCTGCGGGTAGTCGAGGCGTCCTTGCCCGTTCCACCAACGGCGGATCGATTCGACCGCGAAGGCTGCGGTGTCGTGATCCGTACCGACATTCACCCAGCCGGTGTCCGCCGCCAGATCGTAGATGCCATAAGGCAGGGCCTTGCCCAGTGCATCGCTGGGGAAGTCATGGACGTCAACCCGCACGGGTTCACCGGCCGGCCGCCATTGACGTCCCGCATTCTTGAAATCCCCGACGACTTCCTTCTTTTTCGTGTCCACACTGACCACCGGCTCGCCCTCCGCCTGATGGTCCTTGACCTGGTCGTTGATGTACCGGAACTGCGCGTCCCGGTCGGGGTGCTGAGCGCCCTCAAGGGTCTTGGCATTGGCCTGCAGACTGAAACCGTTCTCCCGCAGCAGCCTGCCCACGGTCGGCGCCGACGCGGTATGGCCCTGCCGCGTCAGCTCCCCGGCCAGAGACCGCAGCGACTTGGTCGTCCACCGCAGCGGCGACATCGGATCCCCCCGCTCATCCGGCTCGACCAGCGCCAGCAACGCCGGAACGAGCAGCCGGTCAAGCTTCTCGGCGCTCTTGCGACCGCCGCCGTCCCGGCGGACCCGGCCATCGGGCAGTGGGTCCTCACCGCCCTCCAACTCGAAGACACCCTTCCGCACCGTCGTCTCGCTCACCCCTGCGGCACGCGCGACGGCCCGGACCCCACCGTGCCCCAGCAGCCGGGCCTCGGCGGCCAGCGCCAGCCGCTGCTGCCGCTCATTCAGATGAGGGAACAACACTCCGAATCTCAGGGCAAGTTGGTCACGAACCTCACTCGGTATGCGCACACCACACCAACGACAGGGAGACCGTGAAGCAACGTGTTGATTCTTTACGAGCCCTAACCTCGCGCTTTCATGAGCGTGCTCGTCCATGCCTTGATCAAATAAGCAGAGAGTGCTTCTGACCTGCAACGATGGGACTTGTCTAGGGTCCTGTTGGCTGCACGGAAAGAAGCACTCTCCAGGTGAGTAAGCGTATCGGGTTGTACCCACGTGTCCGCGTCGAGGGCGGCGGCAGAGGGGCGGTCTCGCAGGCCGGGGCGGTGCTGCTGGTCGAGACGGTCCGCACGTTGGGCCTGGACGATGCGATATCGGCGGCGCTGGCGCCCTGGCGCAAGCCGCGGACGATGCATGATCCGGGCAAGGTCCTGCTGGATATCGCACTCGCGACGGCTCTGGGCGGGGACTGCCTCGCTGATGTCGCCATGCTGCGGGCCGAGGCCGACGTGTTCGGTCCAGTGGCATCGGACCCCACGGTCTCCCGGCTCATCGACGCGCTCGCCGCGGCCGGGCCGAAGGCGCTCACCGCGATCCGCGCGGCACGAGCCGAAGTGCGCACGCGAGTATGGGAGTTGGCCGGTGAAGACAATCCGGCCGCCGGTGGCAGCGTGATCGTGGACATCGACGGCGTGCTGGTGCTTGCGCACTCCGAGAAGCAGGACGCCACCGCGACCTGGAAGAAGACCTTCGGTCACCATCCGCTCGTTGCGTTCGTCGACCACGGCCAGGCCGGTTCCGGGGAACCGGTGGCCGCGCTGCTGCGGCCTGGCAACGCAGGCTCCAACACCGCGAGCGATCACATCGAAACCACCCGCCTCGCCCTGGCCCAACTGCCCAAACACCTGCGGCGGGGACGGCAGACGCTGGTCCGCACCGACTCCGCCGGCGGCACCCACGCCTTCCTCGACTGGCTCTCCCGCCGCGGCCGGTGGCTGTCCTACTCGGTCGGAATGACCATCACCGACGCCATCCACCAGGCTGTGCTGAAGATCCCGAAACGGGCCTGGACACCGGCCTACGACTCCGACGGCACCGAACGGCCCGGCGCCTGGGTCGCAGAGATCACCGACATGCCCGACCTGAGCACCTGGCCCAAGGGCATGCGGCTGATCGTCCGCAAGGAACGGCCACACCCCGGCGCCCAGTTGCGCTTCACCGACGTTGACGGGCTGCGACTGACCTGCTTCGCGACCAACACAAAGGGCGGCCAGCTCGCCGACCTCGAACTGCGTCACCGCAGGCGGGCCCGCTGCGAGGACCGCATCCGAAACGCCCGCGATACCAGCCTGCGCAACCTGCCCCTGCACGACACAGCCCAGAACCGGATCTGGCTGGAGATCGTCTCCATCGCGCTCTACCTCCTCGCCTGGATGCCGATGCTCGCCCTGACAGGCGAAACCCGCCGTTGGGAGCCGAAGCGCCTCCGCCTCCGCTTGTTTTCCGCCGCCGCCCAGCTCGTGAACACCGGCCGCCGCCGCTGGCTCCGCCTGGCCGCCCGATGGCCCTGGACATCCGTGATCACCAGCGCCATGGACCGGCTCCAGGCCCTACCGAACCCCGGCTGACCAGTAAATTCACCCGTCCCAACAACCTGCACGACCACCCCGGGAGTGGAACCCGGCGCCCACCCGACGCGACAACCGGGCCACCAACATGCCCTCGCACATCCGCAACAGCAAAACGGCCCGACGGAAGAACCGACGGACCGTCATGCAAGATCGAGGCTAAGCTTGGCTTAAACCCAATACCGTTCAGTTAAGGGTCAGGGCGGTACTGTGGGGGCATGCCGCGTTCTGGTTGGGTGAAGCCGTCTTCTGGTGTCCGGTTGTCGGATTTGGTGTCTGTGGGGTTGCTGACGCGGGTGTTTCCCGCGGACGTGGTTGACGCGGTGATCGAGGAGGCGGGGCGTACTGAGCGGCGTCGCCGGTCGTTGCCCGCACGGGTAATGGCGTACTTCTCGATCGGGATGGCGCTGTATTCCGATGACTCGTACGAGGATGTGTTCGCGCAGCTCACGGACGGGCTGTCGTGGGCGTCGGGGTGGTCCGAGTCGTTCCCGCCGCCGTCGAAGTCGGCGATCTTCCAGGCCAGGTCTCGTTTGGGGTTCGAGCCGGTGCGGGATCTCTTCGCGCGGGTCGCACGTCCGCTGGCGGGGCCGGGCACGCCGGGGTCGTGGCTGGCGGGGCGTCGTCTGGTGGCGGTCGATGGGACGTGCCTGGACGTGGCGGACACGTCAGTCAACGCAGAGTTCTTCGGGCGGCCCGCTTCAAGCCGAGGGGAGCGGGCCGCGTTTCCGCAGGCCCGCCTGGTGGCATTGGCTGAATGCGGCACCCATGCGGTCTTCGACGCTGTTACCGGCCCGTGCGGTGTGTCGGAGATGGAGTTGTCCCGGCAGCTCGTCGGGCGGCTGGAGCCGGGCCAGCTGGTCCTGGCCGACCGGGGTTTCTACGGGTTCCGCCTCTGGCAACAGGCCGCAGCCACGGGCGCGGATCTGCTCTGGCGAGTGAAGACGAACCTGAGGCCCCGGTACCTGGAAACCCTGGCCGACGGGTCGTGGCTGGCCCGGATCGTCCCGACATCGGGAACGAACCGGGCCACGACGGATCCACTCACGGTCAGAGTGATCGACTACACGATCGATGACGGCCGGGACAACCCCGAGGAATACCGGCTGCTGACCACGATCCTCGACCCTGCCGAGGCCGGCGCCGAGGACCTCGCAGCCGCCTACGCCCAACGGTGGGAAATCGAGACCACCTTCGACGAGCTGAAGACCCACCAGCGCGGGCCCCGCGCGGTACTGCGCTCGAAGGCCCCCGACCTTGTCCAGCAAGAAATCTGGGGACACCTGTGCTGCCACTACGCCATTCGCACCCTGATGGCCGACACCGCCGCCCACGCCGGCCACGACCCCGACAGAGTCTCCTTACGCGCTTCGAGTACTGCAAGGCGAGTGGATCACGGACTCGATGACGTACGCAGCCGACGAAGATCCGGTGCTCTACTTCGGGGCCGCCCTGGAAATTCCCGAACGGGTCGTCCGGGCCCGCGCCTACGCCTCGGCCCTGGGCTGGTACCGCCTGGTGGTCAACGGCAAGGACCTGACCGGGGCGAGCCTGGTGCCACGCTTCACGCCGTTCGAGCAGGAGGTCGAGTACCGCGAGTACGACCCGGCCGGCGCGATCGTCCCCGGCATGAATCTGTTCCACCTGGTGGTCGCCGACGGGCGTTTCCGTGGCCGCCTCGGGTTTCTCGCACGCCGCTGCGTCTACGGGCCGGAACTGGCGGCATACCTGCACTTGGAGCTGGAGTTCGCCGACGGAACCCGACGCACGTGGGGCACGGACGCCACGTGGACCGTGGGCCGCGGGCCCGTCGTGCGTGCCGACCCGAAGTTCGGTGAGTTTGCAGATCTGCGTATCCCTGCGCCGTGGAGTCAGCCTCATGACCACGCT
The DNA here is from genome assembly GCF_035918155.1 of Streptomyces sp. NBC_01591. Lineage (NCBI taxonomy): Bacteria > Bacillati > Actinomycetota > Actinomycetes > Kitasatosporales > Streptomycetaceae > Streptomyces > Streptomyces sp. NBC_01591. The sequence goes on along the minus strand of NZ_CP109327.1, from coordinate 8,688,023 downwards.
CAGTCGCGCCCGGTGCGTCCGTTCTCCCCGCACTCCCGGCAGCTGATCGCTGAGCAGGTACCACCGGTCACTGCCGTGAAAGAGCTGACACCGGTTTCGGTGTGGCGATCCCCCAGGGGACGCCAACTGGTTGATTTCGGGCAGAACTTCGCCGGCGTCGCGCGCCTGCGCCTCACCGGCCGGGCGGGCACCTCTGTCCGCGTCACCTATAGCGAGCTCATCAGCCCTGACGGCGAGCTGGACACGCAGTGGATTCTGAGCGACAGGAAAAAGCCGTGGTACCAGCGTGACGAGGTCATCATCGGCGCCCCGGGTGAGTGGTTCGAACCGAGCTTCACCATCCACGGCTTCCGTTACCTGGAGATCGAGGTCCTGGATCAGGACCTGGCGCCCAACGACATCGTGGGCGTGGTTCTGTCCTCCGAGCGGGACGCGGTCGGGTTGGCCGCTCGTAGCGTGCCGTAGGACGCCGGTCCGGGTGACTCAGGGTGAAGCCGCGGGGCGGACCGGCATCGACGACATGCAGCGCGTCGACCGTTCCGCGCTCCTCCGCGGTGGTCATGATGACCGGCACGCCCTCGAAGACTGCACCGGGCCGTGACCTGCCTGGCCGGGCGGTGCCCGCGCGCAGCAGTGTCAGCGGCTTCCCTTAGGTTCGTCCCATGAGTTCTTCTCTGAGCGTCTACCTGCTCGACGTGGCCGCTACGCGCGCCTTGGTCGGATCCCGCGACAACCAGTTGCTGGAGGCGATCCGCAACGGCTTCGGGGACGACCTGGCACGCGACGACGACTATTTCAGCGACGCGATCGAGGAAGGCGCCCCCACGGCATACGAGGCACTGCGCGCGGTCATCGACGGCGAGCCCTTCAGTGAGGATAGGGACCACGCCTTCCAGTACGGCTACGCCTACAAGCGGCTGTGTTCGCTCACCGGCTCGTTCTTGGACAACGACCGTTTTACGCCGCACCGGGGTGACTGGCTGTCGGTGGTCGACGAGGGCCTGAATGCTCTGGGCGTCACCGCCGTGTCTGTTGAGGACTTCAGCTACAGCGACCTGCCCGATCCTCTGCCGTACACATTCATACCGGGCTGCGGCGAGTGGACGCCCGATCACATCGCACAGGCGCTGGAGCAGTTCGAGGCCACCAAGCGGGCGGTCGACGAGTCGGGCCAGGCGCCACCGCTGGAGTCTGAGGTCGTGGAGGCCGTTATGCAGTGTCTCGGCTGGATGCGGCACGCCGCGGGACGGCCTGGCTTTGGAGTCATCGGCTTCCGGTCCTGAACGCGAACACCGACGCCAGGCCCTCGTACGGCACCTCGGTGAGCAGTACCGCCGACTGTCCGAGCGCTTCCTGATGCCGAACGGGGTGTCGCTGGAGAACCGGCGCGACCCGCATTCGCTGCTGATCTCCACGGTGCCCCGGATCGGGGCGCGGACGGAGAAGAAGGTCACCGGGACGGGGAGCTGCGGTGGGCTTGGGCGAGGAGCCGTTCCCAGGTACGGGTTGATCCGCCGTACTGGGCGGCGAGAGCGGCCGCGAGGCGGGTACGGGGGACGTCCTCGGCGGTTTCGAGTGCCTCGGTGGCGGTGCGCAGGCGGGGGTCGCCTTCGTAGGCGTGGGCCTTGAGGGGCCCGTTCCCTGTGCCCGGGGGGCGTCCGCCTCCCTTTCCCTGCCGGGGAGGGGCGTTGCGGCGTTTCTCGACGTCGCGTCGGGCCCAGAGTCGGAGGCTGTAGACGGTTGTGCCGGGCGGGAGGTAGCCCTGGGTCGCGTAGGCGCGGACGGTGCTTGCCGCGACGTCGAGCAGGGCGGCGGCCTCCTCGTCGTTGAGGAGGTCGTCGGGGTGTTCGCGGGTGGGCAGGGCGGGGATGGGCCGCCCGTCGAGGTGGGCCTGGGCCTGGGCGAGGTCGTAGACCAGGACGCGACTGTCGGGGAAGAGGGTTGGCACGTGCTGGCGGAATGCGGGGGCGTCGCGGCGCCGCCAGGTGGCGATGGGTACGCCGGCCTGCTGGGCGATGTCGGCTTCGTTGATCACGGGGCGGCTGTGGGGGATCACGGGCGGTTGGCTTCTCTCGGGTGTTCCGGCGGACGGGCTACGCTGGTGGGACTTCCTCGGCTGGCGGTGACGTCTGCGTGGATGTTGGTCAGGGGCCGGTGGTGTGCCGGGTCGCTTCTCGCAAGTGGCTCTCCGCCGGCCCCTTCTCTGTCTCCCTCTTCCAGCGGCGGACCTCGCGCGGGTTGGCTGAACTTTCGGCTGCGGGCGATGGGCTGGCAGACCGCGCGCGCCTGTGCCGTCAGCTCATCGCGGAGCGCACCTGAGGAAGGCCACGGTTTCGCGCAGACGTTTCGCTGCCCGGGTTGACTTTAAATGGAGGCCGATTCCACTGCCACCGGATCGGGCACGGTCAATTTCGACGACGAGTCGCCGAAGTACACGGACGGCGGCCCGTACCCCGGTACCGACTACTCCGGCAAGGTGCCGGGCGACGACGCCGAGCTGACCCATTCACTGATCGACGAGTACAGCCGCAGCTTCCCCGGCAAGAACATCATCGTGGCGAAATCGTTCAACAACCTCTCCTTCTCCGGGGTGTCCGGCCTCGAACATCTTGCGGTGGTGGACGGTGTCGATGTGTTCGCCCTCGACAGCGGAACCATCACCAACAAGGGGGACGGCGGCTGGAAGAACTGGGGTTTCACCGGCAACTTCGAGTACGCCGAGGACGCGAAGGAGGTGACCTTCGGCGACCGGTGAGGTAGAGGTCGACCGCGCGCCCGTCGAGGGCTGAGGGGTGCCGTCGGAGACGCTGATCGGAGGACTGCCCACCACCTGGCCGGGCGCAAGGACCTCGGACGGTGGGTAAACGTGCAGCGGTTCGGGTGGGAGCAGCTCCTACCCGAACAGCAGTGGATCCTGGAGAACACCCTCACGGGTGCTGTTACGTTGTTGGGTTGCAGGTGCCTGACGGTGCGTCGTGGCCTGGTGGGGCCCGCGGTCCGGGCCTGTGGTCAGGCTGTGGTGGGCCGGCCGGCAGCGCCGGTGATCTGGTCCCAGATCGCGAAGCGGACGGTCATCTCGGCTCGGTGGTCGGAGGCGGTCATCAGGTGGCGGTGAGGGCGGAAGTGGGGTGAGATGCCGCTGAACGCGGACAGGAACCGCTGGGCCCCGCCGACGGAGCGGAATCCCTTAATGGCACGTTCGCGCTGCCGGGTAGGCTGATGACTGTTCTCGGCCCGGTTGTTCAGGCCCTTGTGGGCACGGTGTTCCACCGAGGGCATGACCTCGCGGTGCGCCGCGCCGTAGGAACGGAGCTTGTCGGTGACGACCACCCGCGGCACCGTACGGGTCTTCTTCATCAGGCGGCGGAAGAAGCGTCCTGCCGCGGCCTTGTCCCGGCGGCTCTGCAGGAGGATGTCGAGCACGTTGCCGTCCTGGTCGACGGCCCGCCACAGGTACTTCTGCTCTCCGTTGTTCTTCACGAAGACCTCGTCCAGGTGCCACTTGTCCCCGGGCCGTGGCCGACGGCGGCGCAGTCCGTCCGCGTAGGCCTGGCCGAACTTGGCGGACCAGCGGCGGATGGTCTCGTAGGAGACGATGACGCCGCGCTCGAGCATCAGCTCCTCGACCTCGCGGAAGGACAGCGGGAAGCGGAAGTACAGCCATACCGCGTGCGCGATCACCTCCACCGGGTACCGGTGGCCCTTGTACGACGGCGACGCGGACGACACGAACGAATCTCTCCCCGGCACGACCAACCAGAAGATCATCCCACCCGGCCAGTCAACGTGACAGTGCCCTGGAGCACTGTGCGGTAGTTGCCGACGTGTGGTCAGAAGGTGAAGGCTTCGCTGATGGCGTGGCTGTCCTCGTACATGCGGTAGCCGGTGATCTTGCCTTCGGCTGCGGTGATGTGGAGGGCAAAGTGGTTGGTGAAGGTCTTGCCGGTGGCCAGGACCCCGAAGCGGTTGTGGCCGATGACCACGGCGTGGTCACCATCGACGACGGTCGTGGCGACGACGTACTCCTTTGCGGGGGTGAGGTGCCGGCCGAAGGAGGCGAAGAACGCGGCGATGTCGTCCTTGGTGGTGCGGTTTCCGGCCCAGGGGACGTTGGGAGCGCCGCCGACGTGGAAGGCAATGTCGTCGGCGAACAGGTCCAGCAGGGCGGGCATGTCGCCTTCGCCGAAGCGGGCGAAGAATGCGTCGACAACGTCACGGGTGCTGGCCTGGGCGGTGATGGTGCTCATGGTGGTTCCGTTCTGTGTGGTGTGTGTCGTGCGGGTGGGATGGGTCCTGCCTGACGCAGGCCGGGGAGCCGGCGGTCTGGCTGCCGCAGGGCAGAAGCTGCGGGGCGGGTCAGGGGGCGATGGAGAGGACGATCTTGCCGGTGGTGCGGCCGATCTCGCCCAGCGTGTGGGCCCGGACGGCTTCTTCGAGGGGGAAGACCGCGTCGACAATCACGCGCAGGTGGCCGTCCTCGACCAGGGAGGTGATCTCGCGCAACCCCGCATGGTCGGGCTCGACGAGCATGAACACCGCCCGGATACCGGCCGCCTCGGCCTCCTTCGCGGGGAAGGTGTCGTCCAGCGGCAGGATCGAGATCAGCGTGCCGCCCGGCCGCAGCGTTTGCAGGGACCGGGCCCAGTTGGGGCCGCCGAGGGTGTCCAGGACGACATCGACGTCGCGGAGGGTCTCGGCGAAGTCCTGGGTGCGGTAGTCGATCAGCTCGTCGGCGCCCAGCGAGCGCAGCAGCTCGTGCTTGGCCGCGCTGGCCGTGCCGATGACGTACGCGCCGCGGGCCTTGGCGATCTGCACGGCCAGGTGGCCGACGCCTCCGGCGGCCGCGTGGATCAGGACGCGCTGGCCGGGCTGGACGTTCGCGGTGTCCACCAGGGCCTGCCAAGCGGTCAGCGAGGCCAGCGGCAGGGCGCCGGCCTGGATGTGGTTCAGGCCGTTGGGGCGCGGGGCGAAGTGGCGGGTCGGGGCGGCGACGTACTCGGCATAGGCCCCCGCCGGGTGCGGGAAGCGCGGCATCCCGAACACCTCGTCGCCGACCTCGAAGAGTGTCACCCCGCCGCCGACCGCCTCGACCACCCCAGCGACGTCGAAGCCCAGGGTGAACGGCGGCCTGGCTCCGGTGGCGAACACGCCGCGCTCGCGGGTCTTCCAGTCGGCCGGGTTCACGCCTGCCGCGTGCACCCGGACCAGGATCTCGCCCCGGCCCGGGACCGGACGCTGCGTCTCGACGGTCTTGAGGACCTCCGGGGCTCCAGCGGCGTCCTGGGAGACGGCGCGCATGGTCGAGGGGCTGGTGGCCTGGTCCATGATGACGTGCTCTTTTCAGCAGTGCGTTTCTTGTCGTTCGTGCCGTTTCTCCTGGGCACGTCCTAAGACTGCCTGGGAGGAAAGACCCCCAGTAGTGGCCCGATGGCCATGGAGTGAAAGGATCGGGTCATGCACCACATTGGCGTTCTGGCCCTGGAAGGTGTCGTCCCCTTCGAGCTCGGCATCCCCGCGCGGATCTTCGGCGCCGCCCGCGACGGCACGGGCAACCGGCTCTACTCCGTGACCACGTGCAGCCTGGACGGCCACCCCGTCCGCACCGAGGCCGACTACCAGCTCACCGTCTCCCACGACGCCTCCCTGCTGACCACCGTCGACACCGTCGTCATCCCGCCCTCCCACGCGCTGGGCCCCATTCGCGAGGAGGGCCGCCTGCCCGACCCCCTGCGCGAGGCCCTGGCCGCCATCCGCCCCGAAACCCGGATCGTGGCGATCTGCACCGGCACCTACGTGCTGGCCGCCGCGGGGCTGCTAGACGGCCGCCCCGCCACTACCCACTGGCGCGAAGCCGACCGCCTGCAGCGCATGTTCCCCACCGCGCGCATCAACCCTGACGTCCTCTTCATCGACGACGGCGAGATCCTCACCTCTGCCGGGGTCGCCGCCGGAATCGACCTGTGCCTGCACATCGTCCGCCGCGACCACGGCAGCGAAATCGCCAACGAGGTCGCCCGCTCGTGCGTCGTACCGCCCTGGCGCGACGGCGGACAGGCTCAGTACATCCAGCGCCCCGTCCCCGACCCCACTGCCCCCGGCACCGCCCCCACACAGGCGTGGATCATGGAACACCTCGCCGAACCCGTCACTCTGGCCGATATGGCCGCCCACGCCAACGTCAGCGTGCGCACCTTCACCCGCCGCTTCCGCGACGAGGTCGGCACCAGCCCCGGCCAGTGGCTCGTCCGCCAGCGCGTCGACCTGGCCCGGCACCTGCTGGAGACCACTGACTGGCCCGTCGACCTGGTCGCCGGCCGCGCCGGATTCGGCACCGGTGTCTCCCTGCGCCAGCACCTTCATGCCGCCATCGGGATCACACCCCAGGCATACCGCCGCACCTTCCGCCCCACCCCCGCAACGCTGGGGGGTGGCTAGTAGGGCTTTGTTACGTATCTGGGCAAGTGGTCGCCTTGATGGTTTCCTGCAGTTATGAGGGCGGATGAACTCGCGGCGTGCAGGGCCCGGTTGGAGGAGTTCGCTGGGGAGGTGTTCGCGCCTTTGGCGCGTGCTGATCAGCGGAGGAAGGGCGGGCTGTACCTGCGGGGCCTGCTGCTGGACGGGCATCGGAAGTCGATGCAGCCGATGGCTGGTCGGCTGGGTGTGGACCACCAGCAATTGCAGCAGTTCATGACCTCGTCGACCTGGCCGGTGGACACGGTTCGTGCCAGGCTGGCTCGCAGGGCGGTGGCTGTGGTCCGGCCGCAGGTGTGGGCCGTGGACGACACCGGGTTCCCGAAGGACGGAAGGTCCTCGCCCGGGGTGGCCAGGCAGTACTCCGGCACCCTGGGCAAGGTCGGGAACTGCCAGATAGGGGCCTTGACCCCTGATCTTGAACACGGGTTATGCGGATTCGGCCAGCGTAGTTGATGTTGTTCGGAGTGCTCGCTCGTAGGCGATGGGGCTGCGATGTCCGAGGCGGGAGTGGCGTCGGACGGTGTTGTATCGGTGGAGCCAGCGGAGGAGGTCCAGGTGGGCCTCGTGCTCGGTGTCCCAGGCCCGGCGGCCTTGGAGGGTCTCCCGTTTGCAGGTCGCGTTGAACGACTCGGCGAGTGCGTTGTCCGCGCTGGAGCCGACCGCGCTCATGGACTGGGTGACGCCGGCTTCGCGGCAGGCATCGGCGAAGGCCCGGCTGCAGTACTGGGCCCCGTGATCGCTGTGGAAAATGGCGCCGGTGAGATTGCCGCGGGTCCGTTCGGCCGCATGCAGGGCGTCGATGACGAGGTCGGCCCGCATGTGGTCGGCGATCGCCCACCCCGCCAGGCGCCGCGAGGCGAGGTCGATCACGGTCGCCAGGTAGCGGAACGTCCCGCCGCTCAGCGGCAGATAGGTGATGTCGCCGACGTACTTGGTGTTGACGTCGGTGGCGGTGAAGTCGCGGCCGATCAGGGCCGGGACCTTCGCGACGGTGAGGTCGGGGACGGTGGTGCGGTGCCGGCGGCGCAGGCGGAGCCCGGCCAGGCCGATGGCCTTCATGACCCGGGCGACGCGTTTGTGGTTCACCACCTCACCCCCGTCGCGAAGCTCGGCGGTGATCCTCGGGACACCGTAGGTGCCGTCCGAGGCTCGGTGGACGGTGCGTATCAGGGTGGCAAGCCGTGCGTCGGCCGCCTGCCGGGCTGCCCGCAGCGACGCCGTCCGGCGCCAGTAGTAGAAGGTCGACCGGGCCAGGCCCAGCACACGGCACAACCGCTTCACGCCGTATCGGCGCTGGTGGTCCTCAACGAACTGGCAGCGGTTCACCAGCCCGTCTCCGCCGCGAAATAGCGGGCCGCCTTGCGCAGGATCTCGCGTTCCTTCTTCAGCTCGGCGTTTTCCCGTCGCAGGGCGGCGACCTCGGCTTCCAGCGCCGACGGCACTACCGGGGCTGAAGACGGGGCGGTCGAACGGCGGCCCCGCGGGCAGCCGGAGCCGGCCACCCGGATCCAGTTCCGCAGGGTCTCCGGGTTGATCCCCAGGTCCGCGGCAACCTGCTTGATCGTCGCTTCCGGCCGCGACTCGTACAACGCGACCGCATCCGCCTTGAACTCGGCGGAGTAGTGCTTCATGACCACGACACGTCCATCTCTCAGATCCTCAAGATCCACTATCTCGAGTGTCCAAGATCAGGGGTGAGGGCCCAAGGCCGGGTAGTTAGCGTTTTCGCTGGTCACGCAAGGGGAGTTGGGGTCCATGTTGTGGCGGCGTAGAGGCCGGGGCCGAGTTTGTGGATGAGGCCGGTCTCGGCCCATCTGGAGGCGCCAGAGGCGGTCGGGGTCCTTCTCGAGCAGGGCCAGGATTCGGTGCCGGCGGCGCTTGGCGAGGGCGGTGTGCCGGTCGTCGCGGGAGACGGCGGGGAGCTGAGGGTGGGATTCCGGAGGCTCGAGGATGTTGATGTCGAGACCGGTGACGGTGCAGGTGTTGTCGGGCCTGCCGTCCTCGTGGCGGGTGCTGTAGCGGGACATCGGTGACTTGACCTTGCGGGTGCTGACCCGCTGGCGTCTGGGCGGGAGGAGGCGGGTCAGGATCCGGTGGCCGATCAGTCCGGGACGACCGGCATCGACGGGGTCGGTGATGACGGCGGCGGCCTGGACGACCTGGTCACGGGCGGTCTGGAGGGCGACGGTGAAGCAGCAGCGGTCCGGGTCGGTGCCCGGCAGCGACTCCGCGGCCTCGACCATCACGGTCCGCAGGGTCTGGTAGAGAGTGAGCAGGGCCCACATCTCCTGTTCGACGCCGGCCGGGTCGCCCGAACGCAGGACGCGCCCGTTCATGATCGTGTGGCGGAGCGCGTAGTACGCCGATTCGTGTTCCCACCGCTGGTGGTAGAGACCTGCCAGCACGGCCGCCGGGTAGCGGCGGGCGTCGGTCAGGGTAGTGACCAGCCGGTAGGAGCCTGCGAAGACGGTCCCGCCCGCGCAGGTCACCGTGATGGTCGCGTCGATGACACGGACTTTCTCCGTACCGATCACCGACAGGTACGAGCCGTCACCGAGACGCGTCAGGACCGGAGTGCGGCGGTTGGCCCGGAGCCGGCCCAGCACCTGAGCGCCGGTCGCGTTCACGGCAGCGAGGAAGCTGTTGCCGTCGAAGCCCTTGTCCCACAGGACCAGCATGTCCGGCCGCAGCAGATGCAGTAGCCGTGAGGCGTAACCGGTTTCGCCGCCGGACGGTGGCCCGAACACCGCGCCGATGAGCGCCCTGGTCCCGGTCTCGACCAGCGTCATCAACTCCATGGTCGGATAGCCGTGGTGAGACGTCCGCCCCAGCCAGCCCCGGTTCCGCTCGGAGTCGGCGACCTTCTGTGAACTGCACCCGTCGAACGACACCGTCCGGAACGGACCGAATCGCACCCCCGGTGTCGTCGGCCGGGCCAGCGGACCGGCCAGCACCTCGAACAGTGCCCGAACCGGTGCGGCTCCAAGCCGACGGCGCAGATCACGCAGGGCCTTCGGCGTCGGACCGGCCACCGAAACCCCGTCCAGGCCCGCCGCCAGCTTGTCCCAGACCAACCGGTATCCGACCTCGGGGAACAGGCACATCGCGAGCAGGAAGTACACCCCCACCCGCGACGGGAGATCACGCAGTCGCCGCTGTATCGACCGCGTCTCCTCCAGGACCGCGTCGACCAGCTCAAACGGCACGACGGCTGTCAGCTCGCCCAGATGCCCCGGCGCGAACCGGCCCGCCGCCACGGTGACCGTACGGGTGATGGCCACTACCGGGGCCGAAAGGACATGATGAAACGGCAACGGACCTCCTCGGGAACAAGCTGTCTTGGACGACTGTCTGTACCAACGAGCTCCGTTGCTCCACGCCGAGAATCCCTCAACGGGCTTGCGTGACCAGCGAAAACGCTAACTACCCGGCCTTGGGCCTTGACCCCGGGTTTTGGACACCGGAGAGACTTTCGCGTTTCAGCTCGATACCCGAGACCAGAAGGACGCGGTCGGCCGCGTAGTGAGGGCAGCACAGGCGGTGCCACGTCAGGGTGAGGCGGTCCCGGCTGCGATGCAGGGTTGCGGTCCCTGCGCGACCCGGACAAGGTTCTGGACAAAGCCGAGGCGGAGTAACGGATGCGCTGCTACGTCCCTCTGACGAGGTCGGGACGGGGTGCCGTCACACAGGGACGGGCATATTGTCCGTATATGGGTGACGTGCGGTGCGGCTGGTGCGGTGCGCGGCTGTCGGGATCCGAGGCCCGCGGGCGCCGGTACTGCCGGCCGGCTCACCGGCAGGCGGCTTGGCGGGCCCGGCGCCGTTGGCGGGAGGCAGCGCCCGCGCGGAAAGGGGTGGCCGCGGCCGGTGAGCTCCTGTTGCTGCACGTCACAAGCGTCGCGCGGCTACCCGTGGAGCCGCCTCGCCCGGGTTCGCCCGTGGGCTGGAACTGCGCTGCCGTGGCCCGGGTATCTGATCTGGCCGGACAGCTGGTCCGTGCGGCGGTGCTGGCGGATCGGCGGGCCGGGGCGAGCTGGGCACAGATCGGTGCGGGGCTGGGGATCAGCGCCGAGGCGGCCCGCAGCCGCTTCGGGCGCAGCCGCAGAGCCGCGCCTGCCGGCCGGGGCGGGTGACGGCCATGCGGGGCCCTGCTGTCCCTGCAAGTGCTGCCGGCCCCGGAAAGGGGCTGCTGGATGCGGTCCTGGTCGACGTCATGCGGGATACCGGCGCATCGGTGGGCCTGGTGTTTCTGCTGCCGCCGGGGGAGCGGGTGCTGCGGCTGGTGCTGGCTTCCGGGATGTCCCGGGAGATCGCCGCTCCCTGGGCCCGTGTTCCCATCAATGCGGCGATCCCGGTGGCGGACGCCGTGCGCCAGAGGTGCCTGGTCTGGCTGGGCAGCCAGGAGGAGATCGCCCGCCGCTACCCCCGGGTCGGCATCGTCCTGCCGTACGACTTCAGGGTCGCCGCAGCCCCGATCACCGACGGCACCACCGTGTGGGGCGGCATCGTGCTGCTGTGGCCCGTCCGGCACCCGGCGCAGCTCAGTGCGGCCGAGCAGGAGACGATCACCGCCTGCTGCCGGCGCGCGGCACCGCTCTTGCAACAGGCCGCCGACAGCGGCCGTCCGCTGGGGTTCGCCGACGAACCCCGTCTGCTGCCTGCGCTGCACTCCCGCGAGGCCGACTCGGCCCGGGCCGTGGCCGCCCTGGACTGTGCCGAGCGGCTGCCCGTGGGCTGCTGCGCGCTCGATCTGGACGGCCGACTCACCTACATCAACCCCGCCGGCGCCGGACTGGTCGGTGCCGGTGCCGCCTCCCTGCTGGGCAAACGCCCATGGGAGGTACTTCTGTGGCTGTACGACCCGGTGTTCGAAGACCGCTACCGGGAGGCGGTGGTCTCCCGGCAGCCCACCTCCTTCACCGCCAGGCGTCCGCCCGACATCCGGCTGTCCTTCCAGCTCTACCCTCATGACAGCGGCATCAGCGTCCACATCACCCCCACCGCCGGGGATCCGACCGCCACAGCGGCCAAGGCCGCGGCCCCATCCCCCGCCGGGCTCGTCGGCGCGACGGGGCTGTACCACCTGACGCACCTTGCCACCGCCCTAGCCGAGGCCGTCAGCGTGCAGGACGTGGTCGAACTTGCCGCCGACCAGATCGTGCCGGCCTTCGGCCCGAAGGCGCTGGCTCTTCTCACGGTGAACGACGGACGGCTGCGGATCACCGGCTACCGAGGCTACAGCCCGGAACTAATGGACCGCTTCGACGCGGCCCCCCTGACCTCTGACATCCCCGCTGCACATGTCATCACCACAGGTGTGGCCAGCTTCTTCGCCACCTTCACCGATCTCAAGAGGGCCTACCCTCCTGCCGTGCACCAGGACGAGATGGCAGGCTGGGCCTTCCTCCCCCTGATCGTGTCAGGACGCCCGGTCGGCTCCCTGGTCCTCGCCTACGACCAGCCTCGGCCCTTCCCGCCCGCCGAGCGGGCCATGCTCACGTCATTGACCGGCCTGATCGCCCAGGCCTTGGACCGCGCCCGCCTCTACGACGCCAACCACACTCTCGCCCACACCCTGCAGACCGGACTGCTGCCGCACACCCTCCCGCGCCTCACTGGCTTTGACGTCGCCGCCCGCTACCGGCCAGCCGGTCACGGCATGGACATCGGCGGCGACTTCTACGACCTCATCGTCTGCACACCCACGACGGCCGCCGCGGTGATCGGCGACGTGCAAGGCCACAACACCACCGCCGCCGCCCTCATGGGACAGGTCCGCACCGCCGTCCACGCCTACGCCGCCACCGCCAGCGCCTCCCCCGGCGCGGTCCTCGCCTGCACCAACCGCCTCCTGGCCGACCTCGACCCCGGCCTGTTCGCCAGCTGCCTCATCGCCCACCTCGACCACACCCACCACCGCGCGCTTCTCGCCACGGCCGGACACCCCCCGGCCCTGCTCCGCCACCCCGACGGGCACACCGACATCCTTCGCGTGCCGCCAGGGCTGCTGCTGGGCATCGACCCGGACGCCGACTACCCCACCACCGAGATCCCCCTCCCTCCCGGCGCCGTCCTCGCCCTGTACACCGACGGACTCGTCGAAACCCCCGGCACCGACATCGACGACGCCACCAACACGCTCGCCGGCCACCTGGCAGCAGCGGAACCCGAGAACCTCGACGCCCTCGCCGATGTCCTCCTCCACCACGCCGAACAATCCGCGCCGGGTGCAGATCCAATGAGGGTTCTGGCGATCAAGCCGCTGGTATGAGCGTGTCGCGGTATCGGGCCTGGTGGTTGCGCGTGAACTCCTGTGTCTCGTGCCAGGCCCAGTAGGTGTCGAAGTCGCCGTTGCTGCGCAGGGCACGGAGTTTCAGGACGGCTTCGGCGCCGGAGAGGCCCCAGCGGGCTCCGGTGATGTCGAGGCGGTCTTTGACCAGGTGGCGGCACGCCCCCTCGATGATCCCGGTGGCGATCGGGAAGCCTTCGGTCAGCGCGGTGTCGTAACGCAGGTAGGCGGCCTTGTTCTTCAGGTAACCGACGGCGTCGTCGATACCCTTGCGTGAGCCAGGCCTGAGCCCGACGGCGTCGGCGGCGGCGCTGATCGAGGCCGCGGCCTGCTCGGAGCCTCCGGCCAGGATGGTACGGGCCTGTCCGGCGACCCAGGCCTCGGCCGCGCGGTCGCCGGCCGGGTGCAGGCAGTGCGCGGCGCCCCACAGGTATTCGAGCACGTGGATGATGTCGATGACGATGTGCACGGTGACGTTCCGGCGTGCTGCCTCGGCTCGGATGAGGTCGAGCTGGTGCCGGGCGCCGTCGACCAGCACGACCCAGGTCCGGCGGTGGGCGGGGTCGCGGGCTTCGGCCTGGTCGAATACCGCGGCGATGACTTGTTCGGCGGTGTCGTTCACCGAGCCGCACAGCCACTTGGACCTGGCTCTCGGTCCCGGGCGACACTCCTTCGCGGGGTCGGCGGGGTCGGCGATGATGTCGTCGACGCCGCGGACGGCGGGCTCGGTGTCGTAGACGGTGCCCAGGGTGGCCATCCGTTTGCGGCCGTGCTTCTCCCCGGGCGCGAGCCTGGTCGCCATCTTGTTGCCGCTCTTGGTCGCAGCGGCCTTCGCCGTGGCCTCGCGCAGCGCCTCGGGCCTTATCACCACGCCCTTGCCGTCGGTGGACAGCACCAGCAGCGTGGCGTCGGTGCACGGCTCGGGCACCAGGGCCTGGTAGAAAGCGTCGATGCCGGCCGCGGCGGCCACGGCGAGCTCCTGGACCTGCCTGTGGCCGACCCCGGCGCCGGTCAGCGCGTTGACGCGGTCGACCGCCTCGGCGAAGGAGCCGCGGGCGGACTCGGTGGCGGCGAGCCTGGCCAGCCCATGGCTGTGCATCCCGGCCGGCATGTTCAGCGCGGCGTCGGCCAGGTGCAGATCCGCCGAGCCGGTGGCCCGGTAGGCGATCCGGGTCGCGGTGACCTTCCCGAACACCGTGGCCAGGATCCGGCGTCGGCCCCGCTCGATCCGGGTGCGTTCAACCCCGGTCTCATCGACCACCTGCCCGGCCCGCCGCTCGCGCACCGCGCGCAGATCCAGATGGTCCTGGAACAGCTGCCGGGTCACCTCGCGCATGCGCGCCGCGAGCAGGTCTTCCAGCCCTGAATGCGTCAACGCGGCGGCGTCCGGCGACGTCAGATCCTTGGCGACCTGCTCGAACAGGCCGCGGGCGGCGGCGAACGCGGTCTCGGCCACCGCCGGACCGCCGGTCTCCAGGGCGGCGCTCACCAGCCCAACTCCCGTCCGTCCACCCTGAACAGCCCCGGCGCAGTCTCGGCCAGGATCCCCCGCTCCACCAGGCGCTTCAGCTTCGAGCGCATGCCCTCCACGTGACGGGCCTCGGTCTGAAGCCCCAGCTCCACGCACACGTCCTTGCACCGCCACGCCGACCCCGACGTCGCGAACAGCGCGGTGATCCGCTGGTAGTCCGGCGACATCACCGTCACATCGCCCGCGGCCTCGGCGGCCAGCAGCGCCGCGGCAACATCGACCGGCCCGGACGCCGCCGGCACGGAGACATCACGTGTGGCCACCGGACCGTCGGCCAGCACCTGCTTCACCGTCTCCCGCGTGATCTGCAACCGGGACAGTTCAGCTTCCGCCTGGGACACCGCTTCGGAAAGCTCTGCGATCTGCTTGCGCAACTCCGCGACCCTGGCCCGGCATTCACTCTCTCTGGCATCCAACGCGGCCATCAACGACGGCACCACACCACCCCGCCTCACCCGGTGCCCGCACCCACGGCCGGCTCACCTCGCCGACGTTAGAGACCGCCCCACACCGGCACATCCCGAACCTCTGCGAATCACCCCAACGAAGCACCCTCACAAGATCTGCACCCATCGAAGTTAGTCGGGTGGAGTGGGCTGACCTGGGGCGACTGAGTTGGATGTCAAGGGGGAGGCTGGCCATTCACTCAGGAGATGCCCGACAGCGGTTGAGAGTGAAGGCCGTATATGAGGATGCTTGCACGGCAATTAGCGCTGGTCACGGCTCCGCTAGCAGGCGAGGCTTCCGCCTCATGGGTCGACCGGATGGCGCGGCTGAATAGGTCTTCGCCAGCAGCGGTCGCAGATTCTGATGGGCCCCTTGCGTGGGAGCTATCAGTTGAGCCTGGGTGCGTCATTGCTTGATCGCGATCCCGCCCCGGTGACGCACCCAGGCACGCTCCTGCCCGTCGGTTGTAGCACCCGACGGGCAGGAGCGTGACCACACGAAGGAGGCTGAACTGTCCACCCCTCAGCGCCTGTCGGCTGGCCGGAGTCTCCTATCGAGCCTGGAAGGGTTCGGGTGGGACACCCCGGCAACGGTCATCGTCAGGCGAAGCGCATCCCAGGCCGACAAGGGTGCGTTCGATGGGGTCTACCTCGCAGTAACTGCCGCTCCGGGCATGGGCGCCAGCTTGTCGGCTTCGACGACGGCGGCGTTCCAACTGAACTCGTTGTTGTCGCTGAAGTAGTAGTAGGTGGCGCCGTTCGGCATCATCGCGACGGTGATGCCGCCGTATCCCGACATGAAGGGTACGTAGAAGGGGCTGGTGTAGGCGGGGTTGTCGGCGGAGGTGAACTCCTGGCCCCAGAAGCCGTTCTGGTACTTCATGGGCTTGGTGCCGGTGGTGGTCATGCCCGGGGCCTCCGGTGTGCGTTGCATGGTGGCCGCGAGCAGTGTCGGGTCGAGTATCTGCGTGCCGTTGACGGCGCCGTGGTCGTTGTTGAGAAACTTCGCGAACCGGGCGATGGAGTCCTGCGTCCAGAACATGCCGTAGCCGCCGAAGGGCACCCCGCCGGGGCTGTTGTCGGTGCGGGAGGAGACGAGGGAGTCGGGCCCGACGCCGATGGGTTCGAGCACGTCGTCGCGGAGCATGTCGAAGATGTCGGCGTCCGAACCGGCCTTGTCCCGCAGGTAGTTGTTCATTGCGCGGGTGGCGAGGAAGGTGTCCGAGGTGTGGTAGACCCACTTGCTGCCGGGGCTGGCCTTACGTGGGAAGGACAGGGCGAGTCGCATCTTGTCGGCGTAGGGCTCGGCTGCGAAGAAGTCCGCCATGGTGCGGCGCGATTCGTCGGTCTCGTAGCCGGGCGAGGTGTAGTTCCCGGTGGCCATGTCGAGGGTGTGGTCGAGTGTGACGCCGCTCCAGGCAGTGTTGCCGGCGGTCTCGGGGATGCGGTTGGAGAGTTTCTCCTGGGCCACGGCCGGGCTGTAGCGCTGCGCCAGACGCAGCATGGCTGTTCCCGCGAACGCCGACTTCGCGGTCGAGTACGAGGGCAGCAGCATCTGGCCGCAGAACGGGTACTCCCCTTGCCGCGTGCGACAGTTGCCCACGTAGTGGACTCCGCCGAAGTAGAAGCCGAAGGTGCTCAGCGCGGACGGCGTGATGCCGGAGCCGAACTTCGTCACGTCCACCCCACTGTCCGGGTAGTCGGTGGCCAGCGCCGAGATGGGCTTGGCCGGAAGCCGGTCCCCGACCTCGGCGGCGTACGCGTCGCGCCGGTTCTCGGCGCCGTCGACGGGTCCGGGCCGGTAGTCGGCCGTTACCTGGCCCCACATGTCGAACTGGAAGTACTCGCAGGTCTCCGTGGTGATCTGGTAGCGGACCTCGGAGATCGATGTGGCGTCGAAGAGGAACGTCAGGGCGCCGTTGTGCACGCAGTTGGCGTTGCGCTCGACGAGCGCGAACGGCAGGGAGGCACGGGTGCGTTCGCCGTCGCCGTCCTCGTTCCACGCGCGGCCGGGTCCCACCGCCAGGTTCCACGCCGGGTTCCCCGTGTACTGCAGCCCGCGCTTCGCCGGGACGAGGTGGCTGCCGTTCTGCACGAGGGCGACGTCGATCGGCGGCAGGTGTCGGGTTGCCGCCGTGTCTCCGTATCCGTTCGGGTCCTTCAGTGCGCGGAAACCGCCGGCGGTGGAGAGCCCGTCGAGGGTGAGGGTGCCTTCGAAGCTGTGGGTGGGTGGCGCCGCTTGCGCCGGCAGGGCGAAAGCGCTGTCGGGCACGGTGTCCTCGGCGCTGCCCCCGGTGAGTTGGCCGGCGGTGAGTTCGGTCCGGTTCACCGCACCGCTTCCGGTGAGCGGATCAC
Source organism: Streptomyces sp. NBC_01591 (assembly GCF_035918155.1). Lineage (NCBI taxonomy): Bacteria > Bacillati > Actinomycetota > Actinomycetes > Kitasatosporales > Streptomycetaceae > Streptomyces > Streptomyces sp. NBC_01591. The sequence goes on along the minus strand of NZ_CP109327.1, from coordinate 8,670,928 downwards.
CCGGTACGGGTGCGGTTGCGGGCGCCGCCATCGTCGGCAGCGGGACGGCGAACAGCCCCGCGAGCACGGCGGCAGTGGCGGCGGCACGGCGTAGCCGCCGGGCATGGAACGGTCTTGGCATGGTCCGAGGTCCTCTCGGGCTGGCAACTGATGCGGAATATCGCTGCATGGTGGGGCGCACCGGTGCCGCCGTCCAATGCCTGCCCGGTCTGGTCAGGCTGCTCGCCAGGCATACCTCCAGCTCTCCTTGGCCTGTCGGCCGTCGGGTCGGCGTGCGGTCACGCCTCGCGTTGTGGTGAGGGCCGTGGTCTGGAGTCGTCGCTGCAGTTCACAGGCGGGCGGCGACCTGTGGCCCGTACCGCTCGACACAAAAACATGACAGCCCGGCCGCGAATGCCTCGATGCTGTGCAGCGCGTAGTGGCCGGCGTCCCACGCCGCGTGCAGGTGGATCTGCAGCGGTTCGCCCGTGCTGTCGAGGATCAGCAGCGGGTGCAGGTCGAAGCGGGGATCGTCGGAGACCACCGCGACACCATGGCCCGAAGCCGCCATGGCCTGTGCGACGTGCGGGGTGTCGCATTCGAGCACGATGTCGTACGAGGCGTCCGCATCCTGCACGGCATGGTCCAGGATGCGGCGGGTGCCGTGCGCCGGGGTGAGGACGATGAGGGGCTCCGCGGCAAGTTCCCTGATGGTGACGCGGCCCCGGTCCGCCCAGGCATGGTCGGCACGGACGTAGGCCCACAGCGGCAGGCGGGCCACCGGGAGCCCGGCGAAACGGCGCCTCGGAGGTGCCGAGGAGATGGCTACATCGGCGCCCCACGCAAGGGCCTGGTACGCACGTGCCGGACTCTCCGCCTGCACGGTGACGAGCGGATCCTCCGGCCCCCAGGTGGCCAGGAACGGCGCGATCACGTCGGTGATGGTGGTGGGCGGCGCCGCCACGGTGATCCGCATGGCACGACCGGCAGCCAGCGCACCGACTGCGGCCTCGGCGGCATCCGCACGGGCGACCAGGTCGCGGGCCAGGGGAAGGAAGCGCCGGCCGGCCGCCGTCAGGACCATCTGCTTGCCGCCGCGGTCGAAGAGCGTCATCCCCAAGGACCCTTCCAGGCCGCGCAGTTGACGCGACAGCGAGGGCTGGGCGACGCGGACCACCTCGGCAGCCTTGGTGACGGAACCGGTCTCCACGATGGACAGGAAGTAGCGCAGCACTCGGAGTTCCATGGCGGTGGCCCCTCGGGAGACGGAGGAGGCATGACACCCTCATGCCTCGAAGGCATGATAGTCAACCCTCACAAGTATTTGAAGCTATGGCTGACTGGCTGCATTCTTGTCCCACCCTCGGCCCCGCCCTCCAGAATCTCTGGCCGGCGGCGCCCGAATCTCCGTCGGTTTCTCCTCGTAGAACCCTCCCTTCGATTGGCTGGTGTTCCCGCATGGCCCGCCCCCTGCCCCTGATCCTCGCCCAGGCGCCCGGCCGCCCGGCCGACGACCTCGCAGGCTTTGCCGCCGACGTGGAGCGGCGCGTGAAACTGCGCGCACCCGGCGCCCTCGTCGTCTACCCCGAACTGCACCTAGGCGAGAGCGCCCCCGGCGTCCCGGCCGCCCCGGAGAAGGCCGCCGAGCCGCTCGACGGCAAACGCGATGCGGCCTTCGCCGAGCTCGCGGGGGATCTGGGCATCTGGCTGGTACCCGGCAGCGTCTACGAGCGAGGCACCGGCGACCGCGTCCACAACACGACACCGGTCTATTCACCACGAGGTGAGCGCCTCGCCGCGTACCGCAAGATCTGCCCGTGGCGCCCGTACGAGACGACCACACCCGGCAACCGGTTCGAGGTCGTCGACCTCGCCGGGGTCGGCCGCATCGGACTGTCCATCTGCTACGACACCTGGTTCCCGGAGATCTCCCGCCATCTGGCCTGGATGGGCGCCGAGCTGATCGTCAACGTGGTCCGCACGTCGACGAGCGACCGCGCGCAGGAAGTCGTCCTCAGCCGCGCCAACGCCATCACCAATCAGGTCTTCGTTGCCAGCGTCAACTCCGCCGCCCCATCCGGGATCGGCCGCAGCCTCGTCATCGATCCACAGGGCACGGTGCGCGCCGAAACCGTCGATGCCGGAGACTCCACCCTCACCGACGTGATCGACCTCGACGAGGTCAGCAACGTCCGCCGCTACGGCACCGCCGGTCTCAACCGGATCTGGGACCAGTTCCGCCCCGGCGACCCAGCCCTCGAACTCCCGCTGTACGGGGGCCGCATCGACCCCGCCACCTGGAACCCCGCCCACACCACCGAGGAGCCGCCACGATGAACAGCGAGACCACAGGAAACACCATGAGACTGAAGGGCGACCTGAGCCTCCTCTCCGTCGTCCTGTTCGGCCTGGCCTACATCTCCCCCGGCATCGTCGTCACGATCTTCGGCGTGGTCGCCGCCACCAGCGGCGGCGCGGCCCCGACCGCGTTCGCCATCGCCACCCTCGCGATGCTGCTCACCGGGCTGAGTTACGCGAAGATGGCGCGCGCCGTGCCCGGCGCGGGATCGGTCTACACCTACGCCCGCAAGATGCTCGACAGCCGCATCGGTTTCCTGTCCGGCTGGGCGATGCTGCTCGACTACTTCTTCATCCCGATGGTCGGCTGGCTGATCACGGCGATCTACTTCAACGCCCAGTTCCCTGACATACCCAAGTGGGTCTGGCTGATCGTCTCGGTAGGCATCACCACCGCCATCAACGTCTTCGGCATGAAGCTCGCGGACCGCGTCAACAAGGTCCTGATGTTCATCGCTCTGGGGTCGCTGGTCCTCTTCGCCACCCTGTGTGTCGTCTTCCTCGGCAAGCACGGCTCGTCCGCCCCTGCCACGGACGCCGTGTGGAACTCCGGCACGTCGATCGGCGCGGTCACGGCGGCCGCAGCCATCGCCGCGTACTCCTTCCTCGGCTTCGACGCCGTCTCCACGCTCGGTGAGGAGGCCAGGGGCGGGGCGAGGACGATCGGCCGCGGCATCATCGGCTGCGTCATCGCCGCCGGAGCGATCTTCATCGTGCTGTCCTTCGTGATGCAACTGGTCCACCCCGGCGCGAAGTTCGCCGACGTCGACGCGGCCGCCTACCACCTGAAGGTGCAGGTCGGCGGCAAAACGTACGCCGAGATCATCAACTTCGTCACCATCGCCGGATCCATCGCCTCCTGTATCGCCCTGCAAGCCTCCGCCGCCCGCCTCATGTACGTCATGGGACGCGACGGCGCACTGCCCAAGGCCGTCTTCGGCAACCTGTCGAAGAAGACCGGCACGCCCGTCTTGAACCTGCTGCTGACCGCGGCCGCCGGTGTCATCGCCATGAAACTCGACCTGACCACAGCCACCTCGTTCATCAACTTCGGCGCCTTCCTCGGCTTCGCCCTGGTGAACGTCTGTGTGATCGCCCACCTGGTCCGCGAGCGCAGACACGGCCGCACCCCCAACCTCTTCTCGTTCCTGGTGATGCCGGCCATCGGCGCCGGCGTTTCCCTCTACCTGCTCACGAAGCTCGGTGACGTCGCACTCCAGATCGGCGGCGTCTGGCTGGCGATCGGCGTCGTCTACCTGGCCGTCCTGACCAAGGGCTTCCGCCGGCCCGCACCGGAGATGACCTTCGACGACGACACCACGGCCACGGACGCAGTCACCGCGTAGCTCCCCTCCCTCGCCCGGGCTCGTCGTGCGGTGTCGCGACGGCGTCACCGGCCGGGTGAGGCACGGCCGTACCCCCTCCGAGCTGCCCTTTGCCCTGCGTCCAGGGCCGGCTGCGGCGAAGTCGACAAAGGGAAGCGCGTCCATCAGCTCGCACACGGCGGAGCGGATGGTGCGGCGGCGGATCAGACCAGCCGCGTACGCTTCCTCGCCGACCCGTGGAAAGTGGACCCCATTGGCGTCGCCGACATCCGGCACCGCCGCGACCCAGTTGTGGCCGATGCCTGCGAAGGCAGACGTGACCCGGCGCTCGTAGAGCTCGGCGAACGGGCAGTCGTTGCCCAGCGCACCAACGAGGGCTGGCCGTTGCGCTGGCAAGACGGGGCATGCGCAGGAAGGGGGCGTGCTCGACTGGCGCGTTCAAGATCCACCGTCGACCGTACATACCCCTGTTAGAGAAGTCGGAACGACTGGGTTCGATGTCAAACGACTCGGTTGGATGACAAAGGACACCAAATGTCCTGTCTCGACGAACCGAGTTGTCCGCCGATCCGTCTCATCGAATCCAGTCGCTGCAGGTCGGCGTCCTTGAGAGAGCGGCTCCGTTCCAAGGCGCCCGTCTCAACGAAGTTTGTCCGCACTGGTCAGCAACTCGGGATCGACTGGCTTGGTTGAGACAGGACACCAAAGTGCCGGACAAACGCTGCTGCTGAAAGTGAACGAAGCCACGGCGAAAGACCGGCCACTTCTCTATCGGGGTCATCCTCACGCTTTCCCTCGGTCCGTGGGCACCGAGGGACATGATCACCCCGGCTGATTCCACGTAACTTCTAGGGTGCGGAGACGCGGCAGATCGGGCGGCAAATCGTATATGTGTTCTACTCTACGCCGTGGGACTGAGCGGACGAGGAGGACAGCATGATCAACGCTGACCTGCTGCGATCCCTCGCCATCGACCCGTCGGACCTGGATCCCGCCCCGCCATGGACGCCGTGCGGGAGCGCAGGCATCCAGCGTCTCCATGGCAGGCATCCATGCGTGCGCTGTGGCCGGCCGTCGACCGTGGCCGGGGTCGTCGAAGTGCCCGAGCACGGCCGGCGCTGGGTGGACCGCTGCGTTCCCTGCCTCGTCGCCACCACCCCGCGCGGCGGCCCGCAGGCGCCCCTCGCGGAGCCGCTCGCCGTGCTGCGGGAGGCGGCCCGAACGGCGGGCGTCACCCTGACGACTGCCGCTGACGGGGTGTAGCGATCATGGATCGCTATCGACTGACCCTGGCGATCGGAGCCCGGACCATCATGCGCGGCTGGTGGCCCGACCTACCAACCGCCGAACGGAAGTACCTGCGATGGATCGGCGAGCGCGGCAGCGTAAACGGTGCCCGGGTCACCCTCGCCGACGAAGCGGCCGACGGGCGCGTGCTGAAGTCGTGGCCGCCGGACTGACCAAGCCCGGTTGTCATCGCTACTCGTACCGTTCCGCTGGGCGTACCCGGCATCTGCCTCAGCTGCCGGCGGCCACGGGTGGCTACCCGATCCAGGCAGCCGGCCGCTCCGTATGCGATCACGTCCGCCTCAGGCAAGGATCGTATTGGCGGCCGGTCGCGCCCCCGACTCCTGCCTTTCCCCGGTGCTCCGACCGTTTCCCGGCGCAGTGCGATCAGGGGGTTCTGGAGGTACGTATGCCGCGGCCCTTGTGGACCGGAGCCATTTCTTTTGGCCTGGTTACCATCCCGATCAAGGTCGTCAGCGCGACCGAAGACCGCTCGGTTCATTTCCACCAGGTCCATCTGGAGGACATGGGCCGGGTCCGAACCCGCAAGGTCTGTGAGATCGAGGACGAGGTCGTGCCGCAGGAGGAGATCGGCAAGGGCTACGAGGTCGCCAAGGACCAACTCGTCGCGGTCACCGATGAAGAGCTCGACGAGATGCCGCTGCCGACCGCGAAGGCGATCGAGATTGTGGCGTTCGTCGATGCCGACAGCATCGACCCGATCCGGATCAGCGACAGCTACTACCTCGCGATCGACGGACAAGTCGCAGCCAAGCCCTACACGTTGCTCCGCAAGGCGCTGGAGCGGTCCGACAAGGTCGCCGTCGCCAAATTCGCGTGGCACAACCGCGAAAGGCTCGGGCTGCTCCGGGTGCGCGAGGACGCGATCGTGCTGCACGCGATGCGATGGCCCGACGAGATCCGCAGCCCCGAGTCCCTCAAGCCGAAGGACGTCGACCTGGACGACGACGAGATCGAGCGGGCCGTCCAGCTCACCGACACCATGGCCCTCGACGACATCTCCGGCTTCCGGGACGAGTACCGCGACGCCCTGGAGGAACTGATCGAGGCGAAGGCGGAAGGCACGGAGCTCCCGGAGCCGGCCGAGGGCGAGGAACGGGAATCCGGGAAGGTCGTCGACCTTATGGCGGCCCTGAACGCCTCAGTCAAGGCAGCCAAGGAATCGCGCGGCGAGCACGGCGGCCAGGACGCCACTGTGCACACGATGCAGCCCCGCAAGAAGACCGCGGCCAAGAAGAAGGCCGCCCCGGCCAGGAAGACCACCGCGAAGAAGACCACAGCCACGAAGAAGCGCACGGCGAAGAAGACCACCACGAAGAAGCGCAGCGCGTCCTGAGCAGGCGCGAAGCGGGATGGTCATGAGGTTGCCGCGGATCGCTCCGATGCTCGCCACGCCCGGCAGCCTGCCGCCGTCGGGCGCCGAAGACCACTGGGCATTCGAGGTTGTTGTAGACAGCCGCTCCCGCAATCGGACAACCCCGCATGGCCTTTGAGAACGGTTGAGCATGGCCGGAGGGGTGCCTGGCGGCCGGCCGTTGGGCGATCACTCGGTGTTGGTGTAGTCCAGGAATTCGGCGACGGCGGGTATCCCGCGGCGGCGGGCGAGTTTGCTGCGCAGGTCTTCCAGGGTGTGGGTGCTGCGGGCGGAGGTGATGCCTCCCATCCGGTCGACGGCGTCGTGGGCGGTGGCCACGGCGGCATCGACATCGCCGAGACCGAGATGGGCCTCGGCGAGCCGGGCGAGGTAGATGGCGTGGCCGCGGGGGAAGGCGTCGCCGTTGTATGCCTCCTGGTTGGTGTGGACGGTGGAGGCTTCCAGGAAGTGGGCGAGGGCCCGTTTGGGGTTGCCCAGGTTGAGGGCGGAGCTGCCGATGAGCTGGTGGGTCTCGCCGAGGTTGTACCAGTAGACGCAGGAGAGATCGTCCTCGATGGGTCCGGCGTGCTCGTAGGCGTCCAGGGCGGCGTTGGCGGCCCGGTCGGCGGCCCGGGCATCGCCGGCATGGGCGTGGGCCCGGCAGGCGCGGGCGTGGAGCATGGAGGTCAGGCGGGGCGAGCCGGTCCTTGGTGCTTTTGACAGGGCGGCCTCGATGAGGTCGACCGCGCCGCGGGGATTGCCGGTGGAGTAGTGCTGGATGGCCCAGAAGGCGAGAGTGTTCGCTCCGACCACGGGGTCGTCGGCGCTGGCGGCGGCGCGCAGGGCGGTGACGTAGTGGCGTTCGGCGGCGGCGGTCTTCCCGCTGTCGTAGGCCGTCCAGCCCGCGGAGCGGGAGGCTTCGGCCGCCGCGGCGAACAGGCGGCGCTCGACGCCTTCGCCGAAGGAGGCGTTCTTGAGGGTGGCGGTGATCAGGCGGAGTTCGGCGCGGGCCGCGTCGTAGACGTCGCCGGAGCCGACGGTGTCGTCGAGCCGGCGCAGGCCCTCAAGGCGGCGTTCGAAGAGGTCGGGGACGTCGTCACCGATCCGGCAGCCCGTGGTGGGGGCCGCTCCTGCGGGGGCGGCGGCGGACCATTGCGCCACGGTGGTGCCCAGGGTGACGGATGTGGTGATCAGAAACTTCCTGCGGTCCACCGGACCTCCTGTGATCTCCAGTGCCTGCACCACCCCCGTGGTCGTCCACGGGAGGGTGAAGAGGGTGTGGTCCGGCAGGGCCAACAGGAGCCAGCCCGGCCAGCCGTGGGCGTGGATCGCCTCGGGCGGGATGCCTTCGAGCGCGGCCATGGCGAGCTGGGTGCGGTAGTTGGGCGCGTAGTCCCCCCTGATCCAGCGGGATGCCTTCTCCCGGCGGTACGCCATCTGCCCGTATCCCATGCGCTGGTGCTGCTCGGCGACCCGGAGCAGGTACGCCTGCGCCTTCTGGCCGCGTACGGCCAGGAGGTAGGCAAGCGGGTGGCGTTCGGCGGCGTCAGTGGTCACGGCCATCCCTTTTCGCGGGCGCGGGCGCCACCAGTTTCCCGGCTTCCGGCGGGCGGGGGAAGGCCGCCGGAGGTGAACGGCAACGGCCTGCAACGGGCGGCAACGCCAGCGGTCTGTGAGGCGGTTCGTGCCTGCGGTGTCCTTGCACGGCTGCCCTGCAGGGCAGCGTCCGACAAGATGTCAGGAGGATTCCGATGGTGACCATACTCCCCGCAGCCACCCCGGTGGCGCAGGCCGGCCCCGGGCGGGCGGACGTCCTTGCCCAGGTCGCCCGGCTGGCCGACCTGGACGAGCTGACGGTCGAGCAGATGCGGGCCGAGGCGCTGGCAGCGCCCGCCCGCGGCGTCGTCGCGTACGGCGAGTACCAGTCGGGCGGCTGGTGGACCACGTCGCTGCTGAACCACTCCGGTGACCCCCACGACGTCGTGATCGGCGACGGCCGCCCCCGGCCCACCTCCTTACTGGAGGCCATGCCCGCCACCACGCGGTTCCTCGACGGGCTGGGACTGGACTTCATGTACGTGCGCCTGGCCCGCCTGGAACCGCACTCCTACCTGTGGGAGCACCGCGACTACGCGGAACTGCGAGACATGGGCAGGCACCGTCTGCACATCCCGCTCGTCACCAATCCTTCGGCAGTTCTGGTCACCGCAGGGACCAGGGTCCACATGGCAGCCGGCGCATTGTGGCGGCTGACGCCCTCGCAGGCACACGGCGTATGCAACACGACCGGCCCGGACCGGCTCCACCTGATCGCCGACGTGTACGCCAACGACGCCTACCAGGCCCTGGCCGCCCGCCCCTGCCTGCGTGACGGGGACGCGGCGGACCTGCCGGAGATGACCGGGGCGAACCGGGCCGCACTGCTGTCCGGGGCCGGGCAGCTTGCCGAACTCGGCTTCACCGACGCGGCGGAACAGACCCTGCTGCGCGCTTTCTACAGCTACGCCCTGCCGGAGGGCGGGGCCTACGACCTGATCGCCGAACTCCACACGGGCCGCGGCGCGGACAGCGATGCGCACCGGTGGCGCCAGGCGAAGGCGCACCTGCTCGACCGCCCCTGACCCCAGCCCCGATCCTCTTCATCCGAAAGGCAGGACACTGATGTCCACCTCGGCATCCCCGCCGCGCGAGCTGCCCGCGATCGAGGAACTCGCGCACGCCCACCGGCCGGCGCAACTCGCCGTCCTGGGCGACCTGGTCCAGGCCCTGTCCGCCACCACGGCCGTGACCCACCTCCTGGTCCGCGGCTCGCTGGCCACCGGCACCGCGGACCGGCTCTCCGACGTCGACCTGGTCGTCGCCGTCCACGACAGCCGACTGCCCGACCTGATGAACAGCCTGGACGCGCTGATGTCCACCACCTTCGGCACGCTGCTGCCCGGATGGCGGGACACCATCGTCGGCGATCTCGGCGGCGCCGGGTTCGTCTACCTGCTGCCGCACGACGGCCACCTGCTCCAGCTCGACCTGTACCTGTGCCCGACCAGCACGGTCGGGGCGCTGCGCCGCAGGATCGGCCCCCGCCTGCTGTGGCAGGGCCCCGGCGCCGACAGCCTCGCCGATGCCGGCACCCGGCAGCGCACGGCGCAGGAACTCGCCCGCGCGGCACAGGCACCCGCGGACTGCGGCAGTCTCCTCGTCCAGGCGATGGTCCTGCACGCGATGCTCCGCAAACGCCTGGCCAGGGGCCAGCACTACATCGCCTACGGCCTCCTGCACGACCTGAACGCCACCTGCCGGGACGTGATCCGCACCGCGCTGGTGCCGCACTCCCGGCATCACGGCTGGTACCACCTGCCCGACGAAGTCGGCCGCACCGCCACCGGCCGGGAGTGTCTGGCCCAGCTGACGCAGGCGCTGACCAGTCCGCCGGTCCCCACCGTGGCGCAGGCCGATGAAGCACTGGACCGCATCGTGCGCCTTGCGCAGCGGATCGCCCCGCACGCCGCCGGCTCGCTGACCGACGAGATCTCCGCATACCGCTCCTACCAGCAGCACGAGGAAGGACTCGTATGAACAGCACCGACCTCACCGCGGCCCTGTTCGCCGGAGTCGTACCGCCGGACGGCGAGGAACCGCTGGCGGAGGCTGCCGGCGCCGCACTGGCCCGCGCCGGGTACGCCCTGCGGCACGGCGGCTACAACGGACTGATGGAGGCCGCCGCGCGCGGCGCCGCACCCCACGGAGTACCGGTCACCGCGATCACGCTGGCCGGCCGCCCCGACTGGGGAGCGCTCAACCCCCACGTCACCGCCACCGTGTACGCCCCGACCATCGGCGCCCGGCTGCATGCCTATCTCGACGACGCCGACCTGGTCGTCGCGATGGGCGGAGGGGTCGGCACGCTGCACGAACTCACCGCCGCCCTGTACTACGCCACCACGATCCGTTCCCTTCCCGTGCGGCTGCTCGGGCCCACCGCGTGCCGTCTGGGTGCGTTCCTGCGGGCCGGGGGATGGCTGACCGAGAGCCCCATCCGGCCGCTGGGCTTCCTGCGGGAACTGCCCGACGCCGCGGCGCTCGAAGCGGATCTCAAGGCCCTCGATGCCGGGCGGTGCAAGCGATGACGTTGCCCGCCGTCACCTTCGCGGAGAAGATCGCGGGCGTCGCCTACCGGCCCGGCCCCTACCGGCTGCCGGAAGGCGGCACCCTGGACACCTACTTCGACCCGTACCGGCTGGCCGGTGACCCGGAGCTGCTGGCGGAGACCGCAGCCGCGCTCGCCAGCCTGCTGCCCGCTGGCACCGAGGTCCTGGCGGGTCCCGCGCTGGCCGGCATCCCGCTGGTCACGGCGGTGTCCCTGCACACCGGTCTGCCCGCCGCCTTCCTTCGCCCCTCTCCCAAGGAACACGGCACGTGGCAGCAGATCGAGGGCGCCGAGCTGAGCGGCCGGCAAACGGTCCTGCTGGACGACACCGCCCGCAGCGGCACAAGTCTCCTGCGCAGTGCCCGCCTGCTGCGGATGGGCGGCGCGCGGGTCGGCACGGCCCTGTGCGTCCTGGACCGCGACGCGGGCGCCGCCACCCTGCTCGCCGACCACCACATCGTCCTGCGCGCCCTGGTCCAAGATCCGGACGGTGCCCGGTGACCGGGCCCCGCCAAGCGGCGCTGTTCGACCTGGACGGAGTGCTGCTGGACAGTGCCGCCGCAGTGCGCTCCACCCTCGCGGCGGTCGCCACCTGTGCTCTCGGCCGCCGGGTGATGCCGGATGACCTTCCGCCTGCTGCCCTGCGCCGCCCCCGCTGCGAGGTCCTGGCACTCCTGGACGTCGCCGATCCCGACGACGCCTGCGACCGGTGGTGGGACGGCGCGGCGTCAACCCTCCCCGTCGAACCGTTCCCCGGGATTCTCGCCGGGCTGCTGGCCCTGCGCGCGCAGGGCACGGCCGTCGGCGTCGTCACGGTCCAGGACCCCGACCGGCTGCGGTGGCTGCTGCCACCAGCCCTGACCAAACTGCTGGAGGTCGTCGTCACACGGCAGGACGCGCCGCCCAAACCGGCTCCCGACGGACTGCATCTCGCCCTGAGCCGGCTCGACATCCCACCGGAACGCGCGGTGTTCGTAGGGGACAGCCCCACCGACATGACCGCGGCCCGCGCCGCCGGCGTCGTCGCACTCGGAGCGGTCTGGGGCTGGCACCCTCCCGCCGCCCTGCACGCCGCCGGGGCCGATCACCTCCTGCCCGAACCCGCCAGCATCGGGCCGTCCCTGCTCAACCACCTGCCCCCAACCGACAGCGCGTGACCCACCCGCCGCACTACAGTGAAGGGGCGCCCCCACGGGCGCCCCTTATTGCACTTCTGCACTCAGCTTGGCTTTAAACCCCACCAAGATCATTTCTTGGTGGGGTTTGTCGTTCGCCTGACAGCTGAGCGGCCTCTGCTTGATCATATGTTTCCGCCAAGAGACACGTTGATCAACCAAAGGCCGTGATGGACAGTCTGCAAGACGGCGCCGTGCGCGTCGAGGCCCTGGCCAGGTTGTCCCGGTTTCGCCGTGAGCTGTACGAGTGCCTGACGTTGCGGGCGGATGCTCTGTTCGAGCTCATGGATGCGGTGCTGTGCGCAGACGGGCCGGTGACGTCCCTGCCGGAACTCTCGCTGTCGGGGGTGCATCGGCGCGGGCACGGAGCGATGTACGACGCGCTGACCCAGGGACACATCAACGTGTCCCGGCTTCGGATGGCGCTGGCCGGTCTGCGGCTGCCGCGCGGGACGGACGGGCAGCTGTCGATCGCGTTGGATGTCACGCCGTGGCCGCGTCCGGATGCCGAGTGCTCGCCCGAGCGGCTGCACTGCCACCGTCCGTGCCGGTGCGACGGGGTGCGTCAGACCATCCCGGGCTGGCCCTACCAGGTCGCGGCGGCCCTGGGTGGGGGCCGCTCCTCGTGGACCGGGCCGCTGGACGCGGTGCGGTTGGGGCCCGAGGACGATCCCACCGAGGTCACCGCCGCCCAGATCCGCGACCTTGTCGCCCGCCTGGAGCGGGCCGGGCAGTGGCGCCCGGGGGACTTGCCGGTGCTGTTCGTCCTGGACTCCGGCTACGACCTGGTTCGTCTGACCTGGCTGCTGCGCGAGGAGCCGGTGCGGCTACTGGGACGCATCCGCGCCGACCGGGTGATGCGCGCCCCAGCCGGCAAGCGCCGCGGGACGAACCCCGGGCGCCCGCCCCGGCATGGAGCGGAGTTCCGCCTGGCCCACGCCGCGACCTATCCCGCGCCGGTCCAGGAGTCGGCCGGCGTCCACGACCGCTTCGGTCAAGTCCTCGCCCGCTGCTGGGGCCGCCTGCACCCCAGGCTGGACCGGCGCGGCTCCTGGGCTGACCACGAAGGCGAACTCCCCATCGTCGAGGGAACGTTGGTCCATCTGGCGGTCGAGCACCTGCCCGGCAATCGCGACCCCAAGCCGCTATGGCTGTGGCACAGCGACCCCGACGCCACCGCGCACGACGTCGACCGCCTCTGGCGGATCTTCCTTCGAAGGTTCGACATCGAGCACACTTTCCGCTTCTTCAAGCAGACGCTCGGCCTGACCCGACCCCGCTTGCGCACCCCCGAACAGGCCGACCGGTGGGTGTGGCTGATCCTCGCCGCCTACGCGCAACTCCGTCTCATCCGGCCTCTGGCCGAGGACCTCCGGCGGCCCTGGGAGAAACCCCTGACACCGGATCAGCTCACCCCGGGCCGAGTCCGACGGGGCTATCCCCGCATCCGACGGACCGTGGGCACTCCAGCCCGCGCGCCAAAAGCCTCCCGCCCCGGCCCAGGCCGCCCCAAGGGCCGCACCTCCACACCCGCACCCCGCCACCCAGTCGGCAAGAAACAGCGCAAAACGGATAATGCCTAGACGCGACGGGGCCGACCAGCAGCCTTAAAGATCAAGCTCAGAGGACACAGGCGAATGCGCGTGATGCGGCGACGAGCGCCCGGCGCCGAGCTGGAGCACTGAGAGAGCGGACCCCGCCCCTCAGCCCCGACTCCCGGTCCGGCTCGGCGCGCACCCCCATCACCCCGTCACCCGTCCCCTGGACCTCTGAAAGCTGCCCCGATGCCTGTACCGCCCACCAGCGGCCGTCTGCAATGGACCGACGTCCCCACGGCGCTGCGCGCCCGCCTCGAAGACGCCCTCGGCGCACCCGTCACCGACACCGTCACCCCCGGCGGCGGCTTCGGCCACCAACTGGCCGCCGCCCTCCGTCTGGCCGACGGGCGACGGGCCTTCGTCAAGGCAGCTCCCGACGACGACCCGCTCACCGCCGCCAACGTCCACGAAGCCGCCGTCCTGGACGCGCTGCCTCCCGGCGCCCCGGCCCCAAAACTGCTGGGCATCCACCACGCCGCCAACTGGACCGCCGTCGTCATCGCCCACCTCGACGGCCCGCACCCCGACCTCTCCCCCGCCTCAGGCGACGCCGGGCAGACATGGGCGCTCCTGGACAAGCTCACCTCCAGCCCCGCCCCGGCACCGTACGCCAAGGCGGTCAGCACCACACCCTCGACAGCGGCCGGCCTGCACGGCTGGGACGAACTCCTCCGCGATCCGCCCGCAGACCTCGCCCCCGCCGCCCGTGACCGCCTGCCCCAGCTCGCCGAACTGGAAGCCGCCTGGCCCGCCCTTGCCCGCGGCAACCGCATCGTCCACGGAGACCTGCGGGCCGACAACATGGTCCGCGACCGCCACCTCGGCGTGACCTTCGTGGACTGGGCACACGCCACCACCGGCCCGGCCTGCATCGACGCCGCATCTCTCGCCCCGCAACTCGTCCTCGCCGGACACGCACCCGCAGACATCGCCCGCCTGCTTTGCGACCACCCCGCCACCGCCACCAACCCCGACGCCACCACCGCGTTCCTCACCGCACTCACCGGTCACTGGCACCGCAACGCCCGCAAACCCGCACCCCCGGCGCCCCCGGACTGCGCGCCTACCAGCACCGCGCCGCCGCCGCGGGCCTCGCCCTCCTCGGCTACCGCCTGAGCTGAGACATCGACCTGGACGAAGACGGCCTGACTCAGGAAGCGAACCCCGGTCAAAAGACCGGCGTGGCTTTATCGAGCAGCAGTGAAGGCGCTTCTCGATGGGTTTGGGAGGCGCCTTCGGTGTCCCGATCCCGGTATCGACGAGTACGGGAGGCAGTGCCCACGGAGACCTCCGCGCCGGCAACGGAGTCGGTCCACCCGGCCACCTGATCCCGTAGCCAGCATCTTTGACCTCAGCTTGCCTCGGTGCGGGGACGCGCAGACGGGAATTAGGTCACGCGGATCCAGGAGTGTGCCGTCCGGACTCGTCGACATTCGGGCCCTCTGGAGTGCGTACGCGCCTCCCGAACTGCCCGAGAATCGAATCGCTGTTCCTCGTCATCAACAGAGCCAAGGGGTTCTGTCGGTCCAGGCGGAAGGCACTTTCTGCGTGCAGGGTATCGGTTCGCGTCCCAAGCTCCATGTCTCTGCTGACGGTGCCGGGGTGGTTGGTCACGCCGGGGCACGGTTGCTGGCTGATCTTGCCGATGCCACCGAACTGACCAGCGCGTACTCCACCGCGTTGGGACCACTTCGGCCACGCGGCACTGGCCACGACCCGGGCCGGATCGCCACCGACCTCGCGGTGATGCTGGCTGATGGCGGGGAATCCATCACGGATCTGGCCGTGTTGCGGGACCAGGGCAAGGTGTTCGGCCCGGTCGCCTCGACACCGACGGCCTGGCGGCTGCTCGCCGACATCGACGAGACCGGACTCGCTCGGCTGCGAGCGGCCCGCGCCCAGGCACGGGAAGTGGCCTGGCTGCAGGCCGCCGAGACCCGCTGCGGAATACCGGCGGCAAAAGCCGGCGGACGGGAACTGCCCGGCCTGGTCCTGGACCTCGACGCCACGCTGGTGACCTGCCACTCCGAGAAGGACCAAGCCGCACCCACCTACAAAGGCGGCTTCGGATTCCACCCTCTGGTGTGTTTCCTGGCCAACACCGGCGAGGGCATGTCCGGGCGGCTGCGGCCCGGCAACGCCGGAGCCAACACCGCCGCCGATCACATCGCGGTGCTGGACGACGCTCTCGCGCAGATCCCCGACACCCACCGGCACGGCACCGACATCCTCGTCCGCACCGACAGCGCCGGATCGGCGAAAGCCTTCCTCGCCCACGTCCGAGACATGCGGATACGAGGAATCCGCACCTTCTTCTCGGTCGGATACGCGGTCACCGAACCGGTCCGCCGCGCGATCCGGGCCCTGCCCGAACAGGTCTGGCACCCCGCCCTGGACCAGGACGGAACACTGCGTGCCGGCGCCTCGGTCGCCGAGCTGACCGGCACGGTCGACATTGCCGGCTACCCGGACGGCACCCGCATCATCGTGCGCCGCGAGCGCCCGCACCCCGGAGCCCAGCTCTCCTTGTTCGACCAGGACGAGGGCCTGCGGCACCAGGTCTTCCTCACCGACACCCCGCTCGCCGGCGCCGGCTCCGCCCAGTTCCTGGAAGTCCGCCACCGCGGGCATGCCACCGTCGAGGACCACATCCGGTGCGGCAAGACCACCGGCTTCGGACGCTTCCCATCCCGCCACTTCCTGGTCAACGCCGCATGGCTCGAACTCAGCCTCGCCGCGACCGTGTTGAACCCCGGTGCCGCCCTCCAGCTCGTCGGTGATCAGGTGGACGAGCTCGGCACGTTGCAGCTTGCCGCCCAGCTCCTCGAATACCTCGCGGTGCAGGGCCGCCTCGATGGTCGCGTCGTCCTCCTCGACCCCGCCGCCGACCGACGACGAAGTGCCGCCGCTCGCCTCTCTGGCCCCCCAGCAGACCGTCCTCGTCGACAGCCTGTCCAAGCGCATAGCCCCTGGCCTGACCCTCGGGTTCGTGGTGGCGCCCGGCTTCCTGGTGGGCGAGATCGCCACGTCGCTGCGCTCGGGGGGCTGGACCCCCATGCGCTTCGCACTGGAGGCGGCCTACCACTGGCAGCAGGACGGCACCGTGAAGGCGCTCGTACAGGCCAAGCAGCGGGAAGCCGCCGTACGACAGGAGATCGCGGCCCGGCACCTCGGCGGCTTCGCTGTACGGAGCGACCCGCGCTCGTACCACTGCTGGTGGCAACTGCCCCGCCCGTGGCGCGCGGACACCTTCGTCGCCGCCGCTGCCCGGCACGGCATCGGAGTGGTGCCGGCCGCCGCGTTCACCGTCGGCAATAACCAGGCCCCCAACGCGATCCGGCTGGGGCTTGCCTCCCCGCAGACCGACGTTCTCTCCCAGGCGCTGGCCACACTGGCCGAACTCGCCCGGTCCGCCCCGGACGACCTCGTCACCGACTGACGCCTGCCCGCGCGCCGGCGACCGTCCGGCGAAGACCGAGGCGAAGCCCACGGCCACAGACACGGGATCGGCATCGAGATCGTCGAGCGGAACCCGCAGGACAAGAGCTTCATCGCGACTCCGAGGGGGCCGGGCGGCCCTCGTAGTCGCGGACCAGTCGCCGGTGCAGTATCAAGGTCGTCAACACCTGTGGATCAAGCGTTCTCCCCGGATGACCACCGAGCTTCTCCGTCTCACCGTCCCGGGGTGTGCGACGCCTTGTCCGAGCGTGGACAATCCCTTGCTCCGGCCACCTGGTGTCCAGCGGCGACACACGGGTGTGGATGGACGCGGGCAGCGGGACGCTGGCTCAGCTTCAACGGCACGTCCAACTGGATGAGCTGGACGCGATCTGGATCTCGCATCTGCACGCCGAGCACAGCGCGGACCGGGAACCTCAGCCCTGCCCGACGCGGTGAACACCGTCTGGCTTCCCGGTCGCCTGAGCCTCGATTTACCGGTCCGGTTTGAAGTGGTTTCCTGAGGCTGTGCAGGGCGGCGTTCGGTGCCGTTGGCCGGGTGCGGGCAGGGGTCATCCGCTGGTCTGACCAGAGTGTCCACGGGTTCCGTTCCGGTTGTGACCAAGTGGGGCATCAGCCGCTACGACGCGCTCAAGCGCCTCTTCACCACCGGGGCGTGGATCCCTCACCCGCGAAATCACCCTCGCCCTCCACGACATCCCGGGAACGAATCAGACATCCACGGAACACTCCGGCGCTCTGGCCCGCCCCCGGCTCAGCTGCTGCCAACGGAAGCTGTTGACGCCCGACTTACTAATTCGCATTATCAGCGCCCCCAAGTCTTGACGTGTTTGAAACACAGGGTTCACACTGATCCCGAGGCGAGATAATTCGTATTAGCGGAGGCTCAAGTGACAATTGGTCGCCCTGCGCGGCGGATCACGCAGCGGGACATTGCCAAGCTGGCCGGGGTGAGTCAGCCGACCGTGTCGCTGGTGCTCAACGGTCGGGCCGACGCGGATATCCGGATTCCCGAGGAGACCCGCGAGCGCGTGTTGAAGGTGATCCGGGAATCCGGGTACGTGCCCGATCCAGTGGCACGACGGCTGGCTGACAAACGCAACCGCATACTGGGCGTCTTCACCTATGAGGCGGTCTTCCCCAGCGCCACCAGCGACTTCTACCACCCGTTCCTGGTCGGTATCGAGGGCGCGGCCGAACAGGTCGGCTGCGACCTGCTGTTGCTCACCAGCACATCAGTGACGGGCGGTCGGCGGCGTGTCTTCGAGGGCGACAATCGGCTCCGGCTGGCGGACGGCTGCCTGCTGCTCGGCCGGTCGCTCGACCGCGACGACCTGAGGCGGATGGTCGCCGACGGATACCCCTTCGTGGCAGTTGGCCGGCGCGATGACGCCGGAGGCCCGGTGCCTCACGTGGGCGCCGATTACGCGACGGCCGTCAGCCGCCTCGTCGAGCTGGCGGTGACCCGCGGCCACCGTCGCGTGGCATACCTCGGACTCCCCACCGACGTGGAGTCCTCCGCAGACCGTCGGAAAGGCTTTCTGCAGGCCACCCAGGCGGCACCGGGGCCCGGCGTCCTCATCGCGCTCGACGAGCTGTCTCCCGGACGCGAACCCGACGAGTTGCTGTCGGCGTTGCTGGCCTCACGCGCAACGGTAGTCCTGGTCGAAGACTTCGCCACCGCTGCGGATCTGGTCGCTTCCGCGCGTCGGCGCGGCCTGGCCGTACCGGAGGACCTGTCGGTCCTGACTCTCGGCGATCCGACCACGCCCGTACCTGCCGATGTGGACTTCACCGGATTCAAGATCCCGAGAGAGGAGATGGGCCGACAGTCCATCGCGCTGCTGACCGACCTCCTCCAAGGCACCGCGGACACCCCGCAGCTACTGCTGCCCTGCGAACTCGTCACCGGCGCCACCCTGGCGCCCGCACCCGCACAGTGAAAGGAACGTGGATGGAAACGGAGATCCTCGTCATCGGCGGAGGGCTCGGCGGAGTGGCAGCGGCATTGGCCGCCCTGCGCGCCGGCCGGCGGGTAGTGCTCACCGAGGAGTACGACTGGCTGGGTGGCCAGCTGACGAGCCAGGCCGTCCCACCGGACGAGCCCAGCTGGGTGGAGCAGTTCGGTGTGACCGCCGGCTACCGGGCACTGCGGGACGGAATCCGCGACTACTACCGCCAGCACTACCCGCTGACCGAGCGGTCCCGGGCCTGGCGCCACCTCAACCCGGGGGCCGGACACGTCAGTCGGCTCTGCCACGAGCCGCAGGTGGCAGTGGCGGTCATCGAGGCAATGCTCGCGCCGTACCGGGGCAGCGGGCGGTTGCGCGTGCTGCAGCCGTACCGACCGGTGTCCGCCGAGACCGACGGCGACCGGGTCTGTGCCGTGACGGTGGGGCACTGCGGAGATGGCGACGAGATCACCATCGCCGCACCGTACATTCTCGACGCGACGGAGACCGGCGAGCTGCTACCTCTCACCGGTACCGAGTACGTCACCGGCTTCGAGGCGCAGTCCGAGACCGGTGAGCCGAGCGCCCCGGGCACGGCGCAGCCCTTGAACATGCAAGCCGCCTCGGTCTGCTTCGCGCTGGACCATGTGGACGGCGATCACACGATCGACAAACCGGTCCGATACGACTTCTGGCGCACCTACCAGCCGGACTTCTGGGGCGGCCCGATGCTCTCCCTGAGCGCGCCTCACCCACGGACCAAGGAGATCGTCGAGCGCAGCTTCACCCCGAATCCCGACGACGACCCGCTGGCCGTCGTCGCGGACCAGCGGCTCAGCGCCGGCGACAGCAACCTGTGGACGTTCCGGCGTATCGCGGCACGGCGCAACTTCACCGACGGCGCGTACAGTAGCGACATCACGCTGGTCAACTGGCCGATGATCGATTACCTGGCAGGTCCAGTCTACGACGTACCTGATGCCGCGCAGCACCTCGCGGCCGCTCGCGAACTGTCCTTCGCGTACCTGTACTGGCTGCAGACCGAGGCTCCACGGCCCGACGGCGGCACCGGCTTCCCCGGTCTGCGGCTGCGCGGCGATATCACTGGCTCGGCCGACGGTCTGGCACAGGCACCGTATATCCGCGAGTCACGGCGTATCCGCGCCGAATACACGGTCGTCGAACAGGACCTGTCCATCGCGTTACGGGGCGACAAGGGTGCCGTGGAGTATCCCGACACGGTGGGCATCGGCATGTACCGCATTGACCTGCACCCCACCACCGGCGGCGACAACTACCTCGATGTGGCGTGCTGCCCGTTCCGGATCCCGCTGGGTGCGCTGCTCCCACAGCGGGTGGAAAACCTGCTCCCCGCCTCCAAGAACATCGGCACGACACACATCACCAATGGGTGCTACCGCCTGCACCCCGTCGAGTGGAACGTCGGCGAGGCGGCCGGTGCACTGGCCGCCTTCTGCCTGGAGCGCCGGGTCTCCCCGCGCGCCGTCAGAAACACGCCCGGCCTCCTGGCCGACTTCCAGGACCGTCTCACCGGCGACGGGGTCGAGCTGCAGTGGCCGCGAATAGCGGGTTACTAGCCAATCATCGCAAGGAGTACAGCAATGAACCCATCGAGACGCTCCGTCCTCGCGGCGACCGCGGCCGCAGCCGCGACCGCTGCCCTCACCGCCGGCTGCGGCAACGGCGGCGGTCGGTCGGGAGCCGACGACGGCAACCTGCGCATCGCCGTGTGGACGGCGGTGAAGGAGCATCTGGCGCTGCTGAACAGCATCGCGGACGCCTTCAAAGCCAGTAACCCGAAGGTGAAGAGCATCAAGTTCGAATCGCTCAACCCCATGGACTACACCACCGCGCTGACCACTCAGCTCGCCTCGGGCAACCCGCCCGACCTGGGCTGGATTCTGGAAACGAACGCGGCCGACTTCATCGAGGCCGACACGCTCGTCGACATGGCTCCGGCCATGAAGGCGGAGAGCGGCTACGGATACAACGACTTGGAGCCGGCGCTGCTCAGCCAGTGGCGGCGCGGCAAATCGCTCTACGCGTACCCGTTCTCCAGCTCGCCCCTCGCGGTCTTCTACAACGCCGACGCCCTGGCCAAGGCCGACGCGGACGATCCGGCCAAGCTCGCCTCCGAAGACGCCTGGACATGGGACGCGCTCGCCGCCGCGGCCAGGAAGGTCACCGATGCCAAGACTGCACGGTTCGGCCTGCTCGTCCACGATTTCGACTACAAGCACTGGGACCGGCTCTATCCGATCATGAGCGCGTACGGGGCGGCACCGTGGACGTCCGACAACGACTGCGGGTTCTCCGACGGGAAGATGGTCGACGCGATTGACTTCTTCCGGAAGATGGCCTTCACCGACCGGAGTACGCCGGGGCCCGGAGAGCAGGCAGACTTCTTCTCCGGCGAAAGCGGCATGATCATTACCCAGGTCAGCAAGGCCGGCCCGCTCGCCGACGTCTCGTGGAAGTGGGGCGTCGTACCGCTGCCGTCCGGACCGGCCGGAGCTCACCAGGTGATCGGGCAGGCCGGCCTGGCCGTCTTCGCCAAGGCCAAGAACCAGGAACTGGCCAAACAGTTCTTCCTCTTCGCCACCGACAAGAAGAACACCGCCGAACTTGCCCAGTTCTTCCCGCCGCCGCGCGCCTCACTGCTGACGGCCGAGACCCTTGCCAGAACCAACCCGCTGCTCAGCAAGGACCAGCTCCAAGAGAGCATCATCGATTCGCTTAAGTCCGGTACGGTGCGCCCCGGCCATAGCGGGTACGCCGAGCTGAACGAGAAGACGCGGGCGGCCCTCGACGCGGCATGGAAGCCGAAGGCCGATACGCACAAGGTCACCCGTGCCGTCTGTACCGCCATCGAGCCCCTGCTGCAGGCCGGATCGTGAGCCTGACAAAGAAGGCCCCGACCCCTGCCGTGTCCCGGCGGGCCACCGTGCCTCTCAAGGTGCGGCCGGCCCGCCGGGGCGGGCGGCAACGGACCCCGCGGTGGCGTCGGCGGGACATGCTCGCCGGGTACGTACTCATCGCCCCGCAGATGGTGGGATTCGCCGCTTTCGTGCTGGGGCCCCTCATAGCCGTCGTCTACTACAGCTTTACGAAGTACAACAATCTCACCGGCGATATCAGCTTCATCGGCGGTGACAATTACCGGAAGCTGCTCGACGACCCGCTCGCGATTGAGGTGGCTCAGAACACGGCCGTGTTCTCCCTGGGTCTGGTGCCGCTCAACATCTGCCTCGCCCTGCTGCTCGCCGTGCTGCTGGACCAGGGGCTGCGCGGCACCATAGTGTTCCGCGCGATCTTCTTCTCCCCGACCGTCGTGTCGGTCATCGCGTGGACCATCGTATGGAGCTTCCTGCTCAGCAAGGACGGCGGCCTCAACCTGCTCATACGCATGGTCGGCGCCGATGGTCCCAACTGGCTGCGCGAGCCGGACACCGCGATGTTCTCGGTGATCCTGGTGCAGGTCCTCAAAGGTGTGGGCGTGAACATGGTGCTCTTTCTGGCCGCCCTGCAAAGCGTCCCCACGGAGCTGCGGGAGGCGGCAAGGGTCGACGGCGCCCCTCCCTGGACCATATTCCGCCGGATCACCCTGCCGATGATCAGCCCGACCATGCTGCTGGCCGCGATCGTCACGGTGATCGGCTCGCTTCAGGTCTTCGGCCAGGTCATGGTGCTGACCGGCGGCGGTCCGGGTAACGCCACGACCGTACTCGCCTACTACGTCTATCTGCAGGCATTCAAGTTCTTCGACCTCGGCTACGCGAGTGCCCTCGCGGTACTGCTCTTCCTCGCTGTCCTGGTCCTGACCGTCGTGCAGTGGTGGTTGCGCAAGAAGTGGGTGTTCCATGAGCAGTAACCCCTTGGCCCTGTTCCGACGCAGGGCTCGGAAGCCCGCATTCGGGCGGATCCTGCTGTACGTACTGATGGTGGCCCTCGCGGTGCCGTTCCTCCTGCCCCTGCTGTGGATGGTGAGCAGCTCCCTCAAACCGATCTCGGAGATCTTTTCCTATCCGCCCTCGCTGCTCCCGAGCGACTGGCGGTGGGACAACTACGCCCGTATCACCGATTACCAGCCCTTCGGCCGTCAGTACTTCAACAGTCTCTATATCGCGGCGTTGGTGTGTGTCGGCAGCGTCGTGGTCTCGGCCATGGCCGGTTACGCCTTCGCCCGGGTCCGCCTCATCGGCGGCGGCACCATGTTCGTCCTCCTGCTCACCGCATTGCTGATGCCGAGCGAGGTCATCATCGTTCCGCTGTTCCGGCTGTTCTCCGAGATCGGCTGGACCGACACGCACTGGCCGCTGATCATTCCGGCCGTGTTCGGCAGCAACTCGGTCTTCGGCACCTTCGTCATGCGCCAGTTCTTCCTTGGCCTGCCGGCCGAGCTGGAGGAGAGCGGAAGGCTCGACGGTCTGGGGCGTTTCGGGCTGTTCTTCCGGATCGCGCTCCCGCTGGCCGGACCTTCGCTCTCAGCGGTGGCACTGCTCTCCTTCCTGCACAGCTGGAACTCCTTCCTGGAACCGCTGGTGTTCCTGCGCAGCCCGGAGATGTTCACCCTGCCGGTAGCGCTCACCCAGATCGTGGACAACTTTGGAGCCCCGGTCTGGAATGTGCAGCTCGCGGCCAGCACGCTCACGGTCATTCCGGTTCTCGCGGTATTCCTGGTGGCCCAGCGCTGGTTCATCAAGTCAATCGTCAACAGTGGTCTGAAGGGTTAGTCATGGAAATGCTCACAGTATCCGGTGACCGGTTCGTCACCCCGTCCGGAAATCCAGTGACTCTGCGCGGCACCGGGCTCGGCGGCTGGATGATGATGGAGAACTTCCTCAACGGCTTCCCCGGCGCCGAGCACCAGGCCAGGGACGCGCTGCGGCATTCCATGGGCGCAGAAAAGGCCGACCGGCTGTTCGACCTCATCCTGGACGAGTTCTTCACCGACGCCGATGCAGCGCTGATCGCCCGCACCGGACTCAACTGCGTTCGCATTGCGGTCAATTACCGGCACCTCTCCGACGATGCCAACCCGTTCGACATCAAGGAGGACGGAATACGGCGGCTCACTACCGCCATCGACGCCTGCGCCCGGCACGGCATCTACACCATCATCGACCTGCATGCCGCACCAGGCTTTCAGAACCAGTCCGAGCACAGCGACAATCCGAGCCACCATGCCTGGCTGTGGCGCCACCGCCACTTCCAGGACCGAGTGGTGGCCATCTGGGAGGCGCTTGCGGACCGGTTCCGGGGCCGGCCCGAGGTAGCCGGGTTCAACCTGCTCAACGAGCCCGGCGATCCCACCGGCGAGGTGATCGGTCCGTTCTACCGCCGACTCGTCGACGCCGTACGGGCCATAGACCCGGACCATGTGATCTTCCTCGACGGCAACCGCTACGCCAACGACTTCGATGCCATCGGCAGTGGATTCGACAACACCGTGTACTCCGCCCACGACTACGCCCTCGCCGGAATCCGTGACGCGACCGAGTACCCGGGCGTAGTACGCGGACAGTATGTCGACCGCAGCTGGCTGGAGGAGCGCTTCCTGGAGCGAACCGAGCACTCCCGCAGAACGGGCACACCAGTCTGGGTGGGCGAGTTCGGGCCGGTCTATTCCGGCGACCCCGCAGTCGACAAGCACCGCTACGCCGTACTGCGCGATCAGCTGGAGATCTACCGTGAGCACGGGGCGAACTGGTCCATCTGGACCTACAAGGACACCCATCTGTCCGGGCTGGTGTCCCTCGACCCCGACTCACCCTGGTCCCGGCTGCTGCAGCCGATCAGGGAGAAGAAGGAGCGGCTGGGCACCGAGCCTTGGTCCACCGGCGAGGAGGGCATCGGCCACGCCCTCGCCCCGCTCGATGAGCTGATGGCCACCGAGTACCCCGACTTCGACCCCCAGCCCTTCGGCCAGCGCTGGTACGTGCGCAGGCTCGTCCGTGAACTTCTGCTCGGGGAGCCCATGCTCGCCGACTTCGCCGCCCTCTTCGCCACTGTCGACGACGCCGGCATCGCAGCTCTGGCCGGCTCATTCCGCGTCGACGCCTGTATACCTCGCACGCCGCTGGCGGAACTCCTCACTGAATTCACCCGCAGCTGAAACCACCTCTTCAGAAGGAGACACCAGTGCGACACCCGACCGACAGACCTATCCACACCGCGCCCGGACTCCCCGGCCTCAGCCGCCGCGCGCTGCTCGGAGCTGCCGGCGCCGCAGCGCTGCTGACCGCGCTGCCCGCCCGCCCCGCCGGCGCCACCGAGGGGACGACCGCCCTGCGGCTCCTCGACCCGCTGCCCCCGGGACTCCCCGACCGCACGCTGTTCGCCCCCGAGGAGCAGCGGTACGCGCCGTACCTGGTGACCCTCGCGCCGATGGCAAACGACATCGAGGATGCCGACCCGGCCACATACGGCTGGTTCAAGGGCGGCTGGTGGCGCACGCCGGACGAGCCGTACAACGCCCGGATCCAGGAGCACGTGTACACGCTGAGCTGGTTCTACGCCAACTCCCGGCCCTGGAACCCGTACGCCGGTGACCCGGCACTGCTGGCCCGCCTCGACGCAGCGCTCCAGCACTATCTGCGCCTGCAGCACGACAACGGCTCATGGCCGGAGTACCGCCCCACCGAATATTCCAGAGCGGCCACCGGTTTCGGACTCGGGTATCTGAGCAAGACGCTGCAGGTTCTGCGCACGGCCGGGGCCCTGCCCGAGCGGCAGACCGAGATCCGGACCGCCGTGCACAGAGCGATGGTGTGGTTCCTCGACCCCGGCAACACCACCGTCTGGCAGAACCCCCTGAGATACACCAACCACTACATCGCCGGCCTCGCAGGCGCGACTCTGAGTCTGCAACTGGACCCCGATGCCGCTTTGCAGACACGGCTGGCAGAACGCATCACCTTCATCGCAGACCGCGGTCAGAGCCCACAAGGTTTCTTCTACGAACCACGCGGCATGGATGTCGGCTACAACTTCGATGTCATGCTGCCGGACATGGCCGAGCTCTATCACCTCACCGGCGATCCGGCCATGCTCTCCATGGCCCGCAAATTCGCCCCCTGGCTCGGCTACAACCTGGTGTGGGAGCCCGATGGATCGGGCTACTTCACCAACGTCGCCGCCTCCGCCCGCACCAGCTCCCTCTCGTACGACGGGGTCATGCTGGAGCCCGACCGCACGCACCTCGGCTCGCTCTTCGTGCCTGAAACACCCGAGCTCGCGGCGTTCTTCACCGCCCGTGAGGACCGGGCGGACGCACGCGCCGCCTGGGCGGCGGATCCGAATCCCGTGCCGGTGCTGGAGCGCGGCAAGACCTCCCCGCGCGTCATCGCGCACGTCCCTTACGGCGATGGGTCCCCGACCCGTGCAGAGAAGAACGACGCGATCTCCGATCTGCCGTACCTGAGGCAGGACAACTTCGTCGAACTCCGCCGTGACGCCAAACAGGACTTCCTCTTCATCCGGCGCCCCAGCCTCTACCTGGGAACCTTCTTCGGCACCCGAGCCACCAGCCTCGTCCGCTCCGGCCTCACCTTCCTGTGGCACCCCGACGCAGGCATGGTCGTGTACTCACTCAACAACGGCGACTCCTGGGCCACCGAGCTCGACGGCGGCCGGCTCGACGCCAACAGCGACCTGACGGCCGAGTACTTCACCGGTGCGCCCACCGCACGGCCCTGGACCGGCGGCGACCTCTCCCCCGGCGAACCCTTCTGCATCCAGTATCGCACCCCCGACTCCGCGGTCACCACCGACGTCACTGTCGCCCAGCAGTCCGTGCGTCGCGTCGTGACCGCCGGCTCGGCGGCGAGCGAACTGATCCCGCTCGTGCTGCACCCGACCGACCAGGTGACCTTCACCGACGGCACGGAGGCGGCCTACGGCAGCGCGACTTCGGCTGCCGCGGACGGCCTTACCGTGCGCCGTGGCGACACCACGATCTTGATCCGGTGGGATGCCCCACGCGCCGCCAGCCTCACCAGCGGCCCCACCACGTTCCTGCGCGACGCCACCCGCCGCGCCCACCTACTCCGCATCCCGCACCCTGGCGCTCTCCACCTGACGATCACGTTCAGCTGAACCACACCAACGGGACGTCACCGGCGTCCCCGAAAGAATCGGACAGGCATGACGATTCGACCGTCTCAACGAAAGTCGACGGTTGCGTGGCTGCTATCTCGATGAGTATTCCTGGCATCGGGTGACCCGCTGGCTGCGTAAACGACATCCTCGTGTCCCGTGGGCATCCTTGTTCCGGCGTTTCCTCCCGGGGAAACGCCGGCCGAAGACGGGATCTCGCTGATCCAACCCCAAAAGGTTCCGGTGGTCCGCTACCGATATCGGAGGCGGAACATACCGACACCATGGACGCCAATACCGGCAGCCGTCGGCCAACCGGCGGCAAGAGCACGTGGAGAGCCGGATGCTCGGAGACGGGCACGTCCGGTTCGGCGGGCGGGCGGGCCGGGGAAACGGAACACCAGAAATGGTGTCACCGCGCCCCAGTCCGACCCGACTCATCCACACAGAACACCAATGCCCGTTCGGCGGGTCCAGGTAGAGGCCGACGACATCGTGGACCTTGTCGACGACGTACGGATCGGTCGACAGCTTGAAGGTCTTCTCCGAGCGGTGCGGCTGTGGGTCGAACGCCCGCCAGATCCGTGACACCGATGACTGCGAAAGTCCCCGACACTATGCCGCCCACGCGGGCCTGGTTCGCCCTTCAGCCCCTTTTCATTGTGCAGGGCCCCAGAGCGCCAGACCGTGGCCCCGCTCGCCGGGTAGACGACCATGCAATAGCCTTCTGCGCAGCGCTCCCAGCCATTGCGCCGCCCGCTGGCCAGGTCCACCGGATCGCCGTCGGCGATGCCCAGTTCGGCCAGGTCTTCGGGGTTGACCATGATGACCGGCGGGCGTAGTGGAAGCAGTTCGGCAGCCTCGCTGTCCACGACACTGGTCCAGCCGTGCCGCTTTTCGGCCCCTCGGACACGGTCCTGGGCGGCCAGGACCGCGTGGGGGAAACCGGCCTGTTCCCAGCCGGGACAGCAGCCGATCGCTAGCGCCGGCCGCGTCAGGGTGCGCGGCCTGGGCCCGGCGTACAGGGAGCGCATGGACGGGCAGAACCGCTTGGCTGAGACCAGCGGGCGGCGCCAGGGCCTCGTCGAGGGCGGTCTGGGCCGCCTCCACGATTCCCGGATCGGGCACCTGCATCCGGCCGGTCATGCCGAACACACCAGTTCGCCGCTCGCCGCGGCCGGGGCCCTCCGGGTGACGCGGCTCTTGATCAACTTGAAAAACCGACTCGAAGGTATTTAGTATTGGGGGCATGGGAAGGCCAGTGGATCAACTGACACCGAAGGGCGCGGCGACGCGCCGGGAGATTCTGCGCGCCGCCGCCCGTGTCTTCGATGCCAAGGGGTACGCCCTGGCCCGGATGGACGACGTGGTGAGCGAGACCGGCCTCACCAAGGGTGCCGTGTACTTCCACTTCAAGAGCAAGGCCGCCCTGGCCCATGCGGTCGTCGACGATCAGAAGCAGGGGATGCTTGCGCATGTGCGCAGGCAGCTCGAGGGGCTCGGAGGGCCGGCTGCGCAGGTACGCGGACTCGTCCCCGTCCTCGTGGACCTCGTCATCGCCGAACCCGCGGGATGGTCCGTCGTGCGGCTCGACCGCGAGCTCACCACCGAGTCACCGCAGGAACGCGCTCAGGTGTCCGTTCTCGCGGAGTGGGTCGGCCTGGTCGAAGAACTCCTTCTGGCCGGCGCCCGCGCGGGCGACCTGCACCTTCCGGCCGACGCCCACGTGCTGGCGACCGTATTCGTGGGCGCGTTCGACGGGCTGAAGGGCGTCCTCGAGGCCACGGGGCGCGCCACTCCCGAAGAGCTGCGCCGTGCAGCAGGCGCTCTCGCCGAAGTCATTGAGGCGACCATCGAAGCTCACTGAACGCGGGCAGGCCGGACATCACGCACGTCGGCCACGTCGGCCTTTTCATCGCCAAGAAAAAAACCTTCAAGTCGGTATGGAGACAGACATGAACTACTCGGACACTCTCACCTCCCAGCTGGCCGTCGTCACCGGCGCTTCGTCAGGGATCGGCGCCGAGTTCGCCCGACAGCTGGCCGCCCGCGGTGTGGACCTGGTCCTCGTCGCCCGTTCGAAAGACAAGCTGGAGGAGCTCGCCTCGACCCTGCGGACCAAGCACGGCGTGACCGTCAGACCCATCGCCCTCGACCTCTCCCTGCCCGACTCCTCCGAGACCCTCGCGCGCACGCTCGACAAGCAGGGCGTCGTGGTGGACATCCTCATCAACAACGCCGGCTTCGCTTCCCACGGCGACCTCGCCGAGGCCGACCCCGGCCACATGGCGTCCCAGGTGCAGCTCAACGTCGGCACGCTCGTCGGCAACACCACCCGGCTCCTGCCCGGCATGGTCGAGCGCGGGCGCGGCACCGTCATCAACGTCGCCAGCACGGCCGGATTCCAGGCGGTGCCGCACATGGCGGTGTACTCCGCGACGAAGGCATTCGTCCTGTCCTTCACGCGTTCCCTCTGGGGCGAGACCCGCGGCACCGGTGTGACCGTCCTCGGGATCTGCCCGGGCGCCACCGACACCCCGTTCTTCGACGTGGCCGGTGACAACGCGTCGGTCGGCAGCCGGCGCACACCGCAGCAGGTCGTCGCCACAGCACTCGCGGCGCTCGGCGGACGCAAGGCGACCGTCGTCGACGGCGCCGGCAATGCCCTGGTGTCACGCGTCGTCAGCCGCCTGGTACCCGAGCGCCCCCTGATCCGCATCGCCGAACGCAGCGTACGCCCCAGCGCGTGAAAGGCCCGCTGGCGAACCGTGAACGCAACGTCGTCGTCCAGGGCGAAGACCTCGGACGGTGGGTGAGTGCGCAGCGGGGCGTTGTCACGTTGGTGCGGTGTTGATCGATTGAGGGCGCGTCAGGGTGTGTAGGGGTCGGGTGGGGGCCTGGCTTACGCTGCGATGGGCTGGTCGGTGGCGCCGGTGATCTCGTCCCAGATGGTGAAGCGGGTGGTCATCTCGGTGCGGTATTGGGTGGCGGTCATCAGGTGGCGGCGTGGTCGGAAGTGCGGTGAGATGCCGCTGAACGCGGACAGGAACCGCTGGGCCCCGCCGGTACTGCGGAAGCCCTTCATCGCGCGTTCGTGCTGCCTCGTCGGCTGATGGCTGTTCTCGGCCCGGTTGTTCAGACCCTTGTGGGCGCGGTGTTCTACGGAGGGCATGACCTCGCGGTGGGCCGCGCCGTAGGAGCGGAGCTTGTCGGTGACGATCACCCTCGGCACCGAGCAGGTCTTCTTGAGCAGTTTGTGGAAGAACCGCCTGGCCGCAGCCTTGTCCCTTCGGCCCTGGACCAAAATGTCGAGCACGTTGCCATCGGCGTCGACGGCCCGCCACAGGTACTTCAGCTCACCGTTGATCCTGAGGAAGACCTCGTCCAGGTGCCACTTGTCACCCGGCTGCACACGCCGGCGGCCCAGGCCGTTGGCGTAGGCCTGCCCGAACTTCGTACACCAGCGGCGGACCGTCTCGTGGGAGACGATCACGCCGCGCTCGAGCATCAGCTCCTCGACCTCGCGGAACGACAGCGGGAAACGGAAGTACAGCCACACGCAGTGCGCAATGATCTCCACCGGTTACCGGTGCCCCTTGTACGACGGCGGCGCGCTGTCCACGGACGCCCCCTCCCAGCACGACCAACCAGAAGATCATCCCAGGCCGGTCAGTCAACGTGACAGTGCCCGGGCGAGGGCTTCACGGTGGGTGATCACGACGACAGCGCGCTCGGTTGTCAGTCGGCCACGGTGTGCAACGCCTCAGATGCGGTCTCCTGGTCGTCGTGCTCGTAGTTGGCGAGGGCCAGACCGATAGCGAAGAAGGTCGGCGCCCACTCGCCGACGAAGATGCCCCAGTGATCTGCACGCCCCGTCCGGCACTCCGCTTTCAACGACCCGGCCCACGAGGCAACGGCCAGACCGACGGAAAGGAAGCCGGCGCAGTACGCGTGCTCGGACTTCAGGCCCTTCTCGTGCAGCACTTTGATGATCATGGCTCTCCCGAGAGTCAGATGGCCCCCATCCACCGTCGCGCAGGAAACCGTCCGCTGCACCTGGGGCAGGCGGTCACTGAAAACCGGGCCCGAATCCCAAGACACCCAAGGACATCGGCGCCTGGCTCGACTCGTGGCCGATCCCGTTTCCCTCGCCCGAAACAGCAGCCGGTGAGGGCGAGTGGGGCGGTCTCCTTCGCTCGGCGAACCTGAGGCGCGTGTCGTGATGTGCCACCACCACACGTGGACGGCTCCGTGGTGGCCGAGCAGGTCGATCGCGCACCAAGTAGTCTCCAAGCAGCTGTACTTGTACCTGTACCGAACACCGCCGTGGCGGCTGCAAGTACCGCGGAACGTCTTCGAGGAGCTGTAGGCCCCGTCCTTGCATTGGGCGGTGACACCCGCCGGGGTGCGCGCTGCCGGCCTTGCACACGCCGGTGGCGCGGGGCGCGCACGCGGCCGTCGCCTCGGCCTGAACAGCCGGGACCAGGAGCGCGGCGGCGACGGCGAACGCGGTGCCCCCCACGCCCTGACGACGCGGAGCAATCTCGCTTTCTGGCGGGGGGTGCCTCTATGTTCTTCGTCAACCCCAAGGTGCCGGTTCTGGGGTGGTTTGCCGGGGTGGGGTTCATGCGGTTGCTGGGGTGTTGGTTCGGGGTTCGCGGGGCTCGTAGAAGGTGCCGTCTCGGAGCATGGCGAACAGGACGCTGATGCGTTGGCGTGCGAGGCGGAGGAGGGCCTGTGTGTGGGTCTTGCCGCGGGCGCGTTGTTTGTCGTAGTAGGTGCGGGAGACGGGATCGGCGTTCATGCAGGCGAAGGCGGAGAGGAACATGGCGCGTTTGAGCTGCCGGTTTCCTCCTCGGGGTGCGTGTTCGCCGTGGATCGATATGCCTGACTGCTTGGTGGTGGGGGCGAGGCCGGCGTAGGAGGCGAGGTGGGCGGCGGTGGGGAAGCCGGTGCCGTCGCCGACGGTGGTCAGCAGGACTGCGGCGGTCCTGACGCCGACTCCGGGCATCGAGGTCAGGACCGGGGAAAGAGACATCCGATGCAGTTGATCTGTCAAGCGGCGATGGTGAGTTGTGGGGTTGACGGTGCGGGGAACGCGGCGAGCTCGTCATAGCGGGTTCGCTTGGTAAGGCAGTGGTGGAGGCAGCCGAGCATGCGGTTGAAGAGGTTGCGCTGAGCGGCGGTGTGACGGTCTCCATCGGCTCGCCGCCGGTCGTAGTGGGCCCGGGCTCCGGGTGAAGCGGTCAGGCTGGCGAAGGCCCAGACATAGCCGACCGAGGCCAGACGCTGGTTCTTGACCCGTCGGGCCATGACCGCGAGGCTCCTGCCGGACGCCCGGGTGACCGGTGCGGCTCCGGCGAAGGCCTTGAGCCCTCTAGCGTCGGTGAAGCGGGATCGGTCGTCACCGATCTCGGCGAGCACCCGGGCGCCGGTGAGAGCCCCGAGCCCTGGAAAGCTGGTGATGACCTCGGCGTCCGGGTGCGTGTCAAAAGACTCCACCGTCGCTTCGGCGAGGTCGTCGACACTGGTGCAGGCGGCATCAAGTTGTCTGAGCAGGGCGATGGCCTGGCGGCCCATGGCCTGCTCGACCTGCGGAGGCTGGCGCATCTGCGGGATGCGCAGTGCGTCTCGGAGCCGTTCGGCTTCCGCCTCGATGCCGCGTTGGCGGCCGGCCCTTTTCAGGAGCGAGCGCAGCTGGACGCGGGTGAGCCTGGCCGCCTGTTCGGGTGTGGGGGCCGCGGCCAGGAGGACGCGGGCGACGTTGCTGCTGATTCCTTCGCGGTTGTGCTGGAAGGTCGCGAGGAAGCCGGGGAAGCATTCGCGCAGGTGGGAGCGGAGTTTGTTGCCCGCTTGGGTGCGGTCCCAGACCGCGTCCTGCTGAGCGCGGGCCAGGACGGCTATAGCGCGGGCGAGTTCGCTGTCGTCGGGCAGCGGCCGGTGGGCGGCCTTGTCCGTGCGCAAGATGTTCGCGAGCACCATGGCGTCGAGGTGGTCGGACTTCTTGCGGGTGACCGTATGCCGGTCGCGGTAGCGTGCGGCGGCCATCGGGTTGATCGCGTAGACGGGCCGGCCGGTGGCTCGCAGGCAGGCCACAAGGAGGCCGCGGGAGGTCTCGATCGCGACAGGAATCAGGGTGTTCGCGCTGTCGCCGTGAGCGGTGAGGAGACTGAGGAGCTGGTGCAGGCCCTCGAGGTCGTCGTTGATTCGGGCCCTGGATAACAAGGTGCCCTCGTGGTCGATCAGAGCGACATCGTGGTGGTCGCTGGCCCAGTCGATTCCGCAGGTGACGGTCATCGTGGCGTGTTCGTCCTCTCGGTCTGGGGTGTCCTGCTGGTCGCAGCCGTGCGGGGGCACGCGTCTCCCTAATGGAAGGGCTCGATGGCCCTGCATCCGATTAGCCGTTCGTGACCCCAGCGACTCACAGGGCCCTCGGTCTGCTCCAGAGCTCGGCGGCTCCAGGCGTGGTGAGAGGTGACCCCTGTGGGCGGCTCGGACCACAAACTTCAACGATCCGATCATCGGACTGGATGCGGTGGGGTACGGACTCGTGACGCTGGACGGCACCGGAGGCCGACTCTTGACCAAGGGATCCAAGTCCCTGGGGGTGTGCGCGGCTTCTCCGGCACCGACCACCGTCACGAGGGTGATGCGGGGCCCGCAGTCTCTTTCAAGGCGTCGACGGGCCGGGGTGGGCCTGGCGGTGCCCCGCATCACTGCCCATTAGGGTGGGCCTCCAGCAGGGTGTTGATCTGGGCTTCCAGGGCCCGGCGTTGTTCGTGGACGGCGGCGAGCGAGCGGGCCAGGGAGGGCAGGACGATGTCGAGGGTGCCGGTCCCCGGGACCACGACGGTCTGCTCGTCCAGGGCGTCGAAGACGTCGTCGATCAGCCGTCCTGCCATGCGCGGGGCCTTGGGGCGGACGAGCTCGACGAGGCGGCGGCGTCCGGCTTTGCGTAGGGCGGCCGGCGAGCCGTGGCGTTCCAGCAGCCAGGTGACGGCCTGGTGGTCGAGACGGGGGCCGAGGACACGTTCCAGCGAGGGGTGGAACTGGGTGAGCAGGCCGCGTATCCGGTTGCTGGTGCGGGTGGCCTCGGCCGCGAGGTCCTGGTCGAAGCCGGCGAGGACGGTCAGCTCGGCGGTGATCTCGTCGGTGAGTTCCAGGGTTCGCAGGGTGTGCGGCATGGTGCGGGCCGCGTCCGCGATGACGGCGGCGTCGCGGGCGTCCGTTTTGGCCTCGCCGGGGTAGAGGTCGGCGATCCGGCGCATGGCCAGGCCGGGCAGGTAGGCGACCTTGCAGCCCGTGTCCCGGGCGACGGCCAGGGGCAGGGCTCCGATGGAGGCGGGCTGGTCCACGATCACCAGGACGGTGCCGAACTTGGCGGCCAGTTTGTCGAAGACGGCCCGCAGTTTCGGCTCGCTGTTGGGCAGGGGCTTGTCGAAGACCTTCTTGCCTGCCGGGGTGAGCCCGTGGCCGTGATGGGCCGTCTTGCCGACGTCCAGGCCGAGGAACACGCCCACGTCTTCGGTTTCGAACATTGTTCCCTTCCAGGGGAGTTGAACGTGCCGGCCTCGGCGTCGGTGTCGTACGCGCGCATCCACGTTATGCAGACCTGCCGCCCGCGAGCTGTCCGGCATTGCGCCGGACCGGGCGGTGGCCGGACCTCTCATCAGCGTCTCCGACGGCACCTCCCGGGCCCGGTGACACCACCCCCCAGGTCATCCGTTCGACAGGGGGACACAGTCATGCCGGGCCCGGAGGCCAGCGGCCCTCTTGCAGGACCGCGAAAAACATAACGGGGGGAGGCAGGGGATGGAGAGTGGATCACCCGGCAGACTCGCCTGCGTGCGGGCTCAGGACTCCCGCGCCGACCAGGACAAAAAGCAAAATGCCCAGAATGATCCGGTAGATGACGAACGGCATGAAGCTCTTGGTCGTGATGAACTTCATGAACAGGGTGCTCGACGGCTTGTTCATTGCCCCCGCCCAGCCCGCCCAGCCCGCCGCCCAGAAGGCCAGGCGCGAGGCCCGCCAAGAGCCGAACGCATCGGGTACCTGATCTCATGGGCGCCACATGGTGATCCCGCCGCTCAGAAGCTGTTGTCTTTTCGATCTTGAGCGGTGGCGGTCGAACGTGGATTCCCGGTTGGGTGATCCTGCCGTGGCCAGGGCATGAAGACGGGACCTCCTGAACAGCTCGTGGGTGTCGAATCCATAGAGCAACAGGAGGCCCCGATGCCGCAGTCTTCCGTGCCGACGGCCGGGCAGTCCAACTCGGCTGCTCCATCGTGTGATTGCCTCGCGCACGTGTACGGCAACGCGGCCGACCGGCCCGCGCGGCAGCGCCGGTACCCGACGGACATGACGGACGGGGAGTGGGCTGAGGTCCGGCCGCTGCTGCCGGTGCCGGGCTGGATGCGCGGGCGGGGCGGCCGGCCGGAAGGGTACTGCCACCGCGCGCTGCTGGACGCGGTCCGGTATCTCGTGGACAACGGGATCAAGTGGCGGGCGATGCCCGCCGACTTCCCGCCGTGGGACCGGGTGTATGCCTTCTTCCGCCGCTGGCGCGACCACGTGCTGGTCAAGGAGTTCCACGACCGGCTGCGTGCCAGGGTCCGCGAGAGGCTGGGCCGCGATGCGGAGCCGAGTGCGGGTGTGATCGACTCGCAGTCCGTCAAGGCGGACGCCGTCGTCGGCGTGGACAGCCGCGGCTTTGACGGCGGCAAGCTGGTCAACGGGCGCAAGCGGCACGTCGTGGTCGACACCCTCGGCCTGCTGCTGGGCGTGATGGTCACCGCCGCGGACACCGGCGACCGCGCTGCCGCCCACGTCCTGCTGAGGCAAGTGGCCGACTCGCACCACCGCCTCGCCCGCGTCTGGGCCGACGGCGGCTACACCGGCAGCCTCGTCGAGCACTGCCTGGCCACGCTCGCCCTGGTCCTGGCGATCGTCAAACGCAGCGACGACATGCGCGGCTTCGTGGTGCTGCCCAAGCGGTGGATCGTCGAACGGTTCTTCGCGCATCTGATGCGCACCCGCCGCCTGGCCCGCGACTTCGAGCGCCGCACCACCAGCGCCGAGGCGATGATCTACTGGTCGATGACCCTGCTCATGACCCGCCGCCTGGCCCGGCCACACCCGCAGCGAGCGTGAACCGGCCCGGCTGCCGCTCGGCCAGTCAGCCGCGCGCGACCAGACGTTTCGCCTTCGACCGCAGCGCCTCCACCTTGGCCGGCACCGGGTCCACGCCGAACACCGCGGCCATCTCCTGGCAGGTCAGCGGCCCTTGACCGAGCCGGGCCCGGTCCGCGAGAGCCTGCAGAATGCGCTGGTAGTCCACCGACAGCGCCGCCGAGGAAAGACCGTCACGCCACACCGGCACCTGCGACTTCGGCTTCGCCGCCTCCCCAGACACTGACCGCGCCTCCGCGTCCCGCGGATCCTCGGGGACCTCCGTTTCGGCGGTGCCGCCGACCGGAGCCAGCACCGCATCGACCCGCCTGCGAGCGATCGCCCACTCCTGCCATTCCAGCTCGGCCGCAGCCAGCTCGGCCTGGATGCGGTCGGCCTCCGCCCGCAGCCCGTCGACTCGACGCCGAGCAGCGAGTTCGTGTTGTTCCAGCAGTCCAACAACCGACGGCATCCGCGACCTCCCGGGGAACGACGACCCGACAGGCCACCACTCCCACGAACCCACCACTCCTATCCCCGACCAGCGGAAACACGTCCATCACGTCCGGAAAGACAACAGCTTCTGACGTGCGAACCGTCGATCGCAGCGTCATCCATCTCCAGCAGACCTTCTCTGCGTAGTTCTGCAAGCAGGACCTCATGCAGGCGGGGCCATACGCCAGCCTCGGTCCAGTCCCGCAGGCGCCGCCAGGCCGTCACCCCACTGCAGCCGACCAGCTCTGCAGGTACATCCCGCCAGCTCACACTCTTGCGCAGCACGTAAACGATGCCCCGCAGGGCAGCACGGTCATCGGCGGGCAACCGCCCGGGATACCGCTGCCGACGAGGCGGACGAACCGGCAGCAGCGGGGCTATGCGCTCCCACAAGTCATCAGGCACAAGATCAGCAGACACCCGGCAGATCCTGCCGACGCAACACCTAAGTGCCAAGCCAACACACCGATCTCATTCTGAAACGATCAGTAAGGACGTGCGCTCAGCCGTCTACGGGGATCGGTCGGTCCGGTGGGCCGTCGGTCAGCAAGGACGCCAACAGTTTCGGCAGCCCAGCCGGCCGCAATACATCCGAGGTCGCGGCCAGTTCCGCTACGGTCCACCAGCGGTGCCCAGTGATCGCGGCCTTCTCGATCTCCTCGAAAGCCGAGGTATCGACCTGGAACGCAGGCACCCGGGCCATGTAGTAGCGCTGGCGAACCTCATAAGCGACGCTGCCCCGGACCGCTGTCCACGGACGCCCTCGCCAAATCTCCGGACCCAGCGAGAGGTTCGTCAGCCCGGTTTCCTCCTGCAACTCCCGCAGGGCTGCCTGCTCGTGGCTTTCGCCTGGCTTGAGCCCGCCTCCAGGGGTGAACCACCGGACGGAACCGTCCCCCTTGTTCAGGGCGGAGAACAGCAGTAGCCGACTGACGTCGTCCAGCAACACCACGCGCGCGCTCGGGCGCGGCACCAGGCTCCCCTCCGGTTTCATCACCTCGTCAGATTAGAGCCGCTGTCCCTGGGCGACCAACGGAGTTGGTCACCGGGCTGAGCTTTCACGCAATTCCGGTCAGAGCCGGATTCAGGTTCACAGGTTCAGTCGAGCAGGTCGTACTCTCCGGGCGTCCAGTCGGCAAAGAGAGTGAGCGCCTTCTCCTTCTCTGCCCGTTCGGGCGTGGTGCCAGTGGCCGGCCACCAGTTCTCCACGTGGTCGGCGTCGACGAGGACGGATTCGCGGTACCCGCCGAAGTCGCCGGGGTCTTCAGCGACACCAATGTGAATGGGGGTGTCGTCGGGCAGGTCCTTGAGTGCTGCGCGGAGCTGCGCGGCGTTCCATACCTGCGGCGCGTGGTCAAAGACGTCGGTCATGCGCACAGAGTGCCGAACCAGGCGGCGTTGCTGGTGGAGACACGGCTGTACCCCGGGCCAGAGCGCTGATCCGGGGTACAGGGGACTGGGGTGAAAAGCTGATCACCGGTGGTGAAGCAGGCCCAGCCGGTGGATACCGTACCGGGCGGCCTCGAGGTCGGTCCGCTTCGGGGAGGGTCCAGCCTCTCGGGCCAACGGTGTCGACTCTCGCCTATTCGGGGCAGGCGATATCCGTCACCAAGGCCACGTCTCCTCGCCGTGGTCCTGGTCGTACCACCGCTGCACCTGCACTGACTGCAGCCGCCACACCTGCGCCAGTGTTCCCCAGCCGCAGGTCCTACGCGTCGACTGCGGCCGGGTCGAGGGAGTCGACATCCTCCATGAAGCTCAGCATCCGGGCGTTGACCACGTCGGGATGGTCGATCTGCGGTCCGTGGCCCGTCGCGGCGATGATCTCGGCACGGGCCCCGGGGATCAGGCGCGGCACCCGCTCCAACTGCCGTTGCGGGTGTACCAGAAGGCTGCGCTTGCCCATGATGACGTAGAGCGGGGTCCGGATGGAGCGCAGTGCATCCTCGGCCAGCGGCAGCGGTGCGGGGCGGCGGATCCTGAAGGCCCGGGCGCCCACCTGGACCCACTTTCGCAACTCGGGAACGGCGATGACCGGCTGCTCCAGCCAGGAGGCGAGGCGGGGGCGCAGCGCCTTGGGGGCGAAGCTGGCGAAGAGGCTCACGAAGACCCAGGCGAAGAAGCGCAGGCCTACCTTCTCCAGGCCGCCGGGGTCGAGGGCGGTGACCGAGGCGAGCCGTCCGGGTCGGCGGTGCGCCTGGTTGAGCACCAGCCAGCCGCCATATGAGGAGCCGACGAGGTGGACCCGGTCCAGGCCGAGCGCGTCGAGGGCCTCGTCCATCCACTGGGCGGCACGCTCGGGCTGCCACATGGGCTCCCGGTGCACGCTGCGCCCGGCGTCACCTGGGGTGTCGAGCGCGTAGACGGGCCGTTCGCCGCTGAGCGCGGGGGTGTTGGGGTACCACATCGCCGAGCAGTAGCCCGCGCCGTGGATCAGGACGACCGGCGTGCGGGATTCGGCGGCGGGGTCCGAGGGGCCGTACCGGTAGACGTGCGTGGTGCCGAAGCTCGTCTCGACGTCCGTCTCGGAACGAACGGGTGCGCCCATCGCGTAGAGGACGTCGCTGGCGGCGAAGTAGCGGTCGCGCAGGGTGTCGTTGACGTAGCGGCCGACGTCGCGGCGCACACGGGTCGTGTTCTCGGGCACGGGGCACCTCCGGGAAGATCCGTTCTTCGTAATACGACCGTACCATGATGGTGGTACGGCGGTACCATGAAGGGGTCCGGAGAGAGCGGACGGCGAACCCCACCACCGACGGGCGGAGACACCGGCACATGCCAAAGCGTGTGGATCACGAGGAGCGGCGCACCCAGATCGCCGATGCGTTCATCCGGGTCGCGGGGCGGCGAGGACTGCACGCCGTCGGCATGCGCGACGTGGCCGCGGAGGCCGGAGTGTCACTCCGGCTCGTGCAGTACTACTTCGAGACCAAGGAGAAGCTGCTTTTCTACGGGGTCCAGCACCTGACCGATCGCTTCACCGCACGGGTGGGCACCCGCCTGGCTGCCGCCGGCCCGGACCCGGGCCCCCGCGCGACTATCGAGGCGATCCTCGTGGCGTCCCTCCCCACCGACGAGGAGAGCCGCACCTTCCACCTCCTCTACAGCTCCTACTCGATCCTGTCCGTGACCAATGAGGCGCTGGCTGCTCAGCCCTTCCTCGACAACCCCGACGCCGCGGAAAACGCCCTGACAGGCTTGCTCGAACAGACCCAGGCATCAGGCCTGGCCGGTCCCGACATCGACGCACGCACGGAGGCGATCAGTCTGCTTGCGATGGCGGCGACCATGGGCACCAGCATCCTCGTGGGCCAGCGGAGTCCGGAGTCGGCCATCGAGGTACTCCATCATCACCTGGACCGGATCTTCGTGACCGTCGAGACGTCGGTGGCTGGGGAGAATCCAATCTGACGTGCCGTTGCGGCAGTTGTGGCACGCGGATAGTGCGCGACTCTGAAGGATTCAGGCAACACATCCGGCGCCGCTGCAAACGCCCCGCTCGGCGACGCTAACGCCTCGACCCACAGGTTTTGACGATTGCTGTGGTCAGGGCTATGCCGAGGGTGGGTTGATGGCCGAGGTCGATGAGCAGCAGCTGTTCACCGAGGCGTGCCTGCACGGGCTGAGGGCCAGGCTGTGTGACGACGTCGACTCGCTGGACGGCTACCTGCCGCCGCAGGTCGCGGGGCTGGCGCGGAAGGTCGCCGAGATCCTGGAGGAGCCGCAACTGGCCACCCCATGGCAGCGGGCGTCGGCGAGCTGGTTTCAAGAATCGGCCCTGCCCCGAGGTCTGCTGGGCGGGGGTGGACGACCTGGTCCGCTGAAGCCGGTCGTCCACCTTCAGGAATCCACACTGGTCAGCCAACCGAACAGCCCTGGACGAGAACCGGTCCTCACGGCCGCCGCGGCCGGAGCAGCCGCGGACCGATGTCGTCCTCCTGGTGCTCAACGCTGTGCGTCTGACCCGAATCCTGACCCGCGCACCCGGACCGGCGCTGCCGTCGTAGTTGTCGTACTCGGGGTCGTCGTAGCCGGGTCCGATGATTGACATAGGGGGTCTCTTTCCTGGTCTCGCTCAGTCCAGGTCGGCGCTGGCCAGGGTGACCGCGAGCGCGATGTGGGGCACAGCGCTCAGGCACAGCTCCGCCGCCGTGCACGGATTGGACGCGATGCGCGCCTCCTGCAGCGCCAGCAGACCGGTCAGCACCGCGGAGTCGGCCGCCTCGTCGAGGACCTCGCCGGCGGTGAGTTCGCCGCCGGCCACCAGCTCGCGCAGCCAGGCCGCCGCCTCCTGCGCCGGTGCCGGTCGCCTACGTCCTGGTACCGCCCGCGGCGACAGCAAAAGCCCTGGCCACGGAGTTCGCCCGCTACCTCGGCATCCCCGTCACCGCCCGCATGACCCAGGCCCAGATCACCGACGCCGTCTGCCACACCTACAACCATGCGGGCGTGCGTCTGGTACTCATCGACGAGATCCACCGGCTCAACCCCCGCACCACCACCGGCGCGGAAACCACCGACCTGCTCAAAGACCTCACCGAACGCATCGGGGCGACGTTCGTGTACGCGGGCATCGACGTCACCACCACCGCGTTGTTCAGCGGTGTGCGCGGGGCCCAGCTTGCCGGGCGGGCTTCCCTCGTGGAATGCGGGGCGTTCCCGGCACGGCTCGGCACACGCGAACCCTTCAGAGAACTGATCGCGGGCGTAGAAGCCGCACTCGATCTCCGCGCGCACCGGGCCGGGACACTCCCCCGCCACACCGCCTACCTCCACCAAAGGACCGCAGGCAGGATCGGGAGCCTGACCCGGCTGATCCGCCAAGCCGCGATCACGAGCATCCTCGACGGCACCGAACGCATCACCAAGGCGTCCCTGGACCAGGTCCGCCTGGACCACCTCGCCGAAACCCACCGCCGCCCCGCCCCGAACGGGTCCCGCGCACCCCGCCGGTAGCCCCTCTCATTTTCTGCCCAGCGGTCGACGCAGAAGGCTGTGACCAGGGAAAACACACTTGGTCCTTTAGGAGTTGACGCTATCTGAGGAACGCCAAGGTGATCTCAACGAAGAAGAGACATCCCCAGACCAGCAGGCCTACGCCCCCGCGAACCCGCGCTCACACGGTCTCAACCAATCCCGGATATCCCCAGCACACACCCCTCCCCGTACCTCAACTACACCCCACGAAACGACACCGAGCATGGTGTCGTCGGCGTAACGCGAATATCGCAGTCGCCGGTAGCCAGGCAGGGCGATTGCAAAGCCCCGGGGATCTTGTGAGTGCGCAGGTCACAGTAGCGAGACGACGATGGATGGATGCGCAACCACACGCAACGAAGCTTCTCCGTTGCGGAGGTGACCTTCCCAAGTCCCCTTCGCGCAACGGAGTCATCCCCGGCCCTTCCAGTGCCCGCCCCGTACCGAACTGCGGATCGTCCTGCCCGAGCTCTTCCGGCACCTCCCGACCTGAAGATTGCCGTGCCCCGGAGGGAGATCGACTTCAGGCAGGGCTCCATCGTCTACGGCGTCGAGTAAATACCCGTCATCTGGTGACGGGCCCCACACAGAGAAACAGGGAAGAACCATGATGCGTGTTGAGGTCGACGTTCCCAGGTGTGTTGCCTCGGGCCAGTGCGTGATGCTCGCCCCGACGTCTTCGACCAGCGGGACGAGGACGGCATGGTCGAACTCCTCGATGACACTCCGCCCTCCGAACTCCACGACGCCGTACGCGAGTCGGCCACGATATGCCCCGCGACAGCGATCCGGCTCGGGGAGTCGTCGTGACCGCCGCACCGATCGAGTCGTGTGTGCGGTTCAGCGTCCGCGCCGCCTCATATAGAGATCGAAGGCCCGGTAAACCATCGGTCGCAGCGGCAGGTCCCACTCGCCGATGTACCGCATCGCCTGGCCGCCGGTGCCGACTTTGAACTGGACAAGGCCGACGTGCGGGTCGTCGGCGTCGAGGGTGGGGGTGATGCCACGCAGATCGTAGACGTCGCAGCCGGCCGCGAGCGAGTCGCGGATCATCGCCCACTGGCAGGCGTTGGAGCCGCGCACCTCGCGCTTCGCGGTGGAGGAGGCGCCATAGGCGTACACGGCGTGGGTGCCGACGCGGACCAGGAGAGTAGCGGCGGCCAAGTCGCCCTGATGGCGGGCCAGGTAGAGCTTGATCCGCTCGGGGTCCTCGGCACTCAGCGCCGCGAACATGGTCTCGAAGTAGCGCAGCGGCCGGGGTGTGAAGTGGTCGCGCTCGGCGGTGTGGACGTAGAGGTCGTGAAACGCCTTGAGGTCCTCCGGGCCCCTGTCGCTGACCGTGACCTCGACGCCCTCCTTAGCCGCCTTCTTGATGTTGCGACGCCACTGCTGGTTCATGCCCCTGAGCAGCTCGTCCTCGGTCCTGCCTACCATCGGGATCTCGTACTTGAACTGTGGATGCCCGACCCCGAACCCGTCCTCCGGGCTCTGCGGCAGCCAGCCGGCGTCCCGGAACCAGCTGGCCACGCGGGCACCGACCGGGTCGGCCCAGTGGCCGGAGATGTCGGTGAGCCGTTTGCTGCCCGGGTCGGCGATGCCCTCCTTGACCTGGGCGGCGCTCCAGGTGTGTGTGCACACCGGCGGGCCGAGCCGGATCGCGAACGCGCCGTGGGCCTTGAGATGGATCGCCAGCGGATCGAGCCAAGCACCGATCTCGCCGCTCCAGTCGATGACCGGGCCCTCGGGTAGATACGCCAGCGTGAAGCGGTCGAGCCGCGGCACCGGGCGGTGCAGTACGAGCCCAGCACCAACCAGGCGCCGCCCCTCGAACCAGCCGAGGGACTCGCTGCGCCACTCGGTCTTGACGCGGCCCCACGCCGGGGTCTGCAGAAAGCTGACCGACCGCTGGGCCCGCACGAACGCCATATGCTCGGCGGCGCTGATCGGCCTGACGACCGGATTCCGGGCTGCAGGTCGCATTGGTTCGCTGGAGGGGTTGAAGGACATGCCACCAGTCAATGTAGCAGGGTGTTGCCCGGGCGTATGCGATTCTCGATACGCCGACGATATGTCACCACCCGGCGGCTCACTATCTGGTTCTGGCCGCCACCAGCCGGTGGCTGCCGGGATGTCCTCGACCCGACCATGGGTCTGGACCTCCGGCGGGTACTTGCACATCAGTGCATGTCGGTTGTCGTCAGGGGGCGTGGTGCCGGCGCCGGAGTGGGCGCTTCGCTGCCGAGTGCATCTCCAGGTGTTTCGGGAGCGCCCGGCGGTACAGCGGCAGGGCCGCGGTGCTCGTGATGACGGCGACCATGACGAGAACGGAGAACACCGGCTTGGTGATCAGGCCCTGCGCCAAGCCGATGTTGATGAAGATGATGATCATCATGCCGCGGGCGTTCATCAGTCCTCCCACAGCGAATGCCTCGCGCCAACTGAAGCGGAGTGTCTTCATAGCCAGGGTGCTGCCGAAGTATTTGCCCGCGAGTCCCGCCAGGAGCGCGGCGACGC
This sequence comes from Streptomyces sp. NBC_01591, assembly GCF_035918155.1. NCBI lineage: Bacteria > Bacillati > Actinomycetota > Actinomycetes > Kitasatosporales > Streptomycetaceae > Streptomyces > Streptomyces sp. NBC_01591. Next base: position 8,626,998 of record NZ_CP109327.1, on the reverse strand, counting down.
CGAACAGCAGGGTGTCGGCCGAAATGCTCCGCAGGTCGGTGGTGAGGCCGGACAGGGCGAAGAAGACGGGCAGCAGTAGCGTGGAGACGGTATCCATCATCCGGCTGTGCAGCGCTTGGCGGAACTGCGGGTCACGGGGCATGGCCAGGCCGGCGATGAAGCCGCCGAAGACCGAGTAGATCCCGATCAGGTCGGTGAGGTATCCGCAGACGATCGGGACGATGACGACGACGTACATCACGCCGGGGCTCAGCGTGCCCTGTCGGCCGACGTGCCGCGCCAGCGGCCGCAGCAGCCGGGACACTCCGAGCAGCATCACGGCGGTGAACAGGATGCTGTAGCCGATCATGGGCAGAGCGTCGGCGGCCCCGGAACCGGTGTGCACGGCCGTCAGCGTGGCCAGGAAGCACCAGGCCGCCGCGTCGTCGATCGAGGCGGCGACCAGGGACAGCCGCCCCAGGCGGGAGTTCTGCGGTGAGGGTTCCGGCCTGCACGTGAAAACTCACGTCGCGCAGGACATCCGGCGTCGCTTTCCCGTGCTCGCGATCGGTCCGCAGATGCTCCAGAGACGCCAGTGAGACCTCCTCCGCGGTGGGATAGCGGAAGAGCGAGGCCATCAGCGTCATCATCACGAAGGCCATCCGGCCCCAGACGGCAAGGTTCACGCCGATCTCGCGGATCCTATTGGCACGATCCGCGTATTCGGCCATCTCCTCGTCCGGACGGCCGAAGAGCTTGGAGAGCATCGCCCCCTGTACGTTGAACCGCTCCTGCAGCCGTCCGCCGAGGCCGGCGTTCTCGTCCATCTGCCGTTGGGTGCGCCGCTGTATCACCCGCCCCACGTGAACCCAGGGCACGATGAATATCGGAACCAGCGCCAGCGTGATGACGCCGACAAGCCACGACAGGTAGAACAGCTCGGCCAGCACCACCACGACCATGACCGCACTGGTGGCCGCCATCAGCAAGCCGCTGAACTGCTGCTGTGCCATGATCAGTTCGGTGTGCAGCCGGCCGACCAGCACCCCCGTCTGGGTGCGGGTGAAGAACGCGAGCGGCAGCCGCCGGACGTGGTCGAGCGCCTGAACCCGGAGGTCGTAGCTGACCACCTGCCCGATCCGCCCGGAGATATAGGCGGACACCAGCGACAACCCCGCGCCCAGCACGGCAAGGCCGACGGCCAGGCAGGCCGTCAAGATCACGACCCCGCGATCGTTCTTGACGATGCCGTTGTCGACGAGCTCCCTCAGCAGCAAGGGAGTTGCGGCGACGGTCAGCGCCTCCATCGTGGCGACTACGACGAAGAGCGCCACCATGCGGATGTGCGGGCGGAAGTAGGCGAGCACTCGGCGCACCGTCCCCGGGTGGATCGTGGTCCGCCAGGGATCGGGATCGTCATCGCTCTTCCTCACCCCCTGGTAGCGCAACACCATTTCCACGCAGGTGCCCCTCTCACACGGCTCACGAAGTCAGCGAATCTCAATCGTGCTGAACCAAGTCGATGTCCACGAGTGAGTCCAACTGAAGACTTCGGGCACTTGGACGCATCTGTCGGTGTCCGTGCCGCACGGCTGCCGCGGCGCGGGGGACCACCGCGATCACCCTCTCGCCCCGGGGCTCGTCGGCTTGCCGCCGTGACGTGATCCCGCTTTTGCCGACGGTGAGCCTCTTCGAGGTGGCCGCGTCAAGTGACGGTCTGCGAGCCGCCACGAGCGAGGCCCCGGGGCTGTTGATCGAGATGTCTGATGTCTCCATCATGCTGCCCGGGGGGCCTCGTTGGTCATCTGTCCTGCCGTACTCGACCCTCTGCCGGGCGGCGCCCTCGCCGAGTGCGACCGGGTCGCAGTCTCACGCGCGGACTGCTCCCCCACGCGCCGCCGGCACGGGGTGCAGGTGCGGGCAGTCACCGGGCGGCCGGCTTTCACCTTCATGCCGGGCAGCCCGGAACAAGCCCTGGTCCTGATCCCGAGGGTCATGCAGCCCACCACCGAAGTGGTCGGCCCCGACTGCAGTGAGGCACCGCCGCGAACAGGGCCCCGGTGATCGCCGTACCGCAGGGGTCGGACCGGTCCGGCAACGCGGACCGGCCGGTGGAGCTGGGTGTGGAGAAGGCTGTGTACGGGGGCGTCCCGACCCCCGTGGTACATCTCAGCGACCGTCGTGGGGTATTCCGCCCGCACGCTGTCGGGCCGGGCTCACGACCTGACCGCGCCCGCACTCACCGGATCATCCGCATCTGTGAGGGCCAGGCCGTTTCCGTCCTGGCCGATCCCGCCGACCCAGGGCGCCGGCCCCTGGCTGAGCGCGGGCGTCACCGGGGCCCCCGGCGGGCCCGGGCACCGGTCGAGCGCGGCGCCGCCCGCCTGACGTCCTGGCGGGTCGTCCGCAGATACCGTGGCAGTCCCACCGCAGGACGTCAATCGTCGAAGCGGTCTCCAGCCCGCAGCGGCAGCGCCGAAGAAGCTCAACTGGAGCTCTTTCAGGCCGACCACGGCTCGGGGGACGGGCCGTGAGGGACCACACTCCTCCCGCGCCCGCCCGGGCCGGGCTGATGCCGGCTCAGCAGACCCTCAATCGTGCGCTCGCAGCGGCGCGCGGTGCCGGTTCGCCTGGCCTCACGGTGTCACACTGACCAGGATTCCTCGTCCTGCGTGGAAGCGCTCGAATACGCGCATGGGCAGCGATGCGGAGTCCGCATTGTGGGAGTAGCCCGACGGATTATGGAACCGCACCGTCCCGCCATGGACCTCATGAACCAGCACAAGATGCCCTCCCCGCCGCGGTTTATAGGTGCTTGGGTCGCGAATCTCAGGAGACACTGAAGCGATCAGGGCTTGCCCGGGGCGCACCGCTCGGGCGGATGCTTGAATCGGTGTGTTCTCGACCAGTTGGCATTTGAATCCGAAGTGTGAGCTGACCCAAGCCATGAATGGCCGGTATATCAGTCCTTGGACCTTGCCCTGGGGTTCCACCACGTAGCAACCCCAGTCGAGGGCCAGCGCAAGGAGTTCACGCATCAGCAGTCGGGTGTCCGTCCAGCCGTGGAGCAGGGACTGCAGACATGCCAAGCCGCAGACTTTGCGGGACCAGAACAGGTACTCCTCGCGCGAGTGGTACCCGTCGGAGGTCCAGTCGTGCAGTTGCGATGGATCGGTGCGCCTCAGGAAGACGTCGATCCTGGATGGGGCGGCACGCCGCATGACGACCTCGTCGTTCCGGTCCAGGCTTCCCCACTGTGAGACGTAAGGGAGGCTTCCATCAGGTGATGGGAAAGTCGAAATAGACATCTGAGTAAGGCTCGCTTTCCAGCGTGTAGTGCCACCACTCGCAGGCGTAGCGAGCAAATCCGCAGTCCTCCATTACGGAGCAAAGGTGCTCGCGGTTTTCCGCTTCGATGGGTCTTATTCCTGCTGCTCCATGATGTGAGATCGAGTCCATGAGGTCGTGTTCACCACCCATGCAAGCATTTTCTCCGGTGGCAAGGGTGTAGAGCGTCAAGTCGACGGAACTGCCGCGGCTGTGGCCTGACTTGGCAGCCACGTATCCCTTGTCGAAAAGCTCGGACCTGTCGATATTGGGGTAGTGCCGCTGCTTTGTCCGGCCGTCCTCCGACTGTTCGGACCAGCGCATGAAGCAGTCGACGGCGCGTTGCGGACGGTATCCGTCCCAGACAAGCAAGCCGAAGCCGCGGGACGCGGCTTTTTCCTGCGCTCGCCCCAGGGCTGCGCACAAGGCTCTGGTGCCGACTATCCGATTCACCAGGTATCCGTCTACCGGCTTTCCGGTGAAGTTGTCCCCGGTGGCGTACTTGGCATCCCAACGGATGCCGGGCACCAGCTCGTCCAGGTACCCGAAGTCGCCGTTCATCGCTTTTTCCGGTGCAGTGTCATTGACACGAGCCGGTCGATGACGTCGGAAAGCGGCATTCCTGCGGCGCCCATCATCCGTGGATAGCGGCTGTAGGAGGTCATGCCGGGAAAGGTGTTGACTTCGTTGAGTACCACCTGGCCGTCGTCCTGGAGGAACACGTCCACGCGGGCAAGCCCCTGGCAGCCCAGTGTGCGGTAGATGGTCTTGGCGCTCTCTTGGACGAGCCGACGCGATTCTTCGGAGATGTCGGCGGGAACGATGAACGTCGAGTTCTCCGAACCACTCTCGGGTGACTCCTCCTGGTGGATCCTGAAGAATCCGTGGGAGAGGGCTACGCGGTCCACCTCGCCCGCGATCGGGGTGGATGGGTCCCCCAGGATCGCGCAGCCGACCTCACTCCCGGCCACGGCCTCTTCGATCAGGACCTTCGAGTCGTACTGCCGTGCGGCCTCCAGCGCACTCGGCAAGTCCTCTGCTCCGGCGACTTTGCTGACGCCGAAGGATGAGCCCGAACGGGCTGGCTTCACGAAGACGGGATAAGGAAGCTGTTCGGCGTCGACCTTCTCGTCTCCCGCGACCACCCGGAAATTTGGCGTGGCGATGCCCGCGCTCTTGGCGACGGCGTAGGTCAGGGATTTGTCCATGCAGATGGCAGAGCTCTGGATATCGCAGCCGGCATAGGGGACGCCAGAGAGCTCCAACAGGCCCTGGATCGCCCCGTCTTCGCCGAGTGTGCCGTGCAGGACGGGCAGCACGAGGTCCAGACGGATCACTTCGAATCGGTCCTGTTCCAGGACGAGCAGTCCGTGGACGCTTCGGTCGGGTGACAGCATGACCGGCCGAGCGTCGGTGTTCTCCCAGTCTGTGCCAGGGGAGTCACAGAGCTGCCAGGCACCGGACTGCGTGATGCCGATCCAGTACGGCTCGTATTTACCGGTGTCGAGGTTCTTTGCGACCTCTTGGGCGGACTTGACGGAGACGGGGTGTTCTTCGGAAGAGCCCCCGAAGATGACGCCGATCTTCAACCTGTCCATGTTTTCCCGCTTTCAAAGTTGAGGCAGTTGATGAGGCTGTTTCTGATGGTGTCGCTCAGCGCGTGGTCGGTGTAATAGGCCGTGTGCGGGCTGATGAGCACATTCGGCAGATCCTGTAGTCGCAACAGCTGGCGGTTCTCTATGGGCTTGTTCCGGCAGTCGGTGTAGAAGATTCCTTCTTCGCCGTCGAGGACGTCCAGCGCCGCGCCGCCCAATCTGCCGCTCTCCAATGCCGATAGAAGGGCTTCGGTATCGATGAGTGGCCCGCGTCCGGTGTTGACGATGAACGCGCCGTGTTTCATCTGGTCGATACGTCGGCGATCGACGAGATGGCGGGTTTCTGCGGTGAGCGGGGTGTGGAGCGTGACAATGTCGCTGTGCTGAAGCAGCTCGTCGATCGGCGTGTAATCGGCGGGGGTCTTGGGGCGATTGCCGTAGGCCAGCACGCGGCAGCCGAAGCCTCGCAATCGGTCGATGACTGCTGTGCCGATACGCCCCGTGCCGACCACTCCGACAGTCAGGTCGCGCAGCTCTTTGCCGCGTATCTCACTCAGCCGGTAGTCATGAGCATCGGTGCGGCGGACGGTGGCCTTCGCGTGGCGCACGGCCATCAGCATCAGCATGAGCGTGTAGTCGGCAACGCTGTCGGGAGAATACGCCACGTTTCCGACGGAGATACCGACGCTGTCCGCGTAGCTCACGTCGATGTGGTTGCATCCGACGCTTCGTGTGGAGAGATACTCCACACCGGCGCGGCTCAGTGCGCTGAGTGTGGCACGGGTGACGTGCGTCTTGTGGCCGATGCTGATGTATCGGTTCCCGACTGCCAGGTCGATATTGGCTTCAGATACCGCTTCCTTTGTGATGGTTGGCGCCATGCCAAAGCGAGGCGCCATTTCTCGGAATAGAAGGGCCTCGTCCTGCTCGCACCCATAGACTGTGATTCCCGTTGCCGAGACAGCCCGTGAGGGCGACGCTGGCGCTCGGGTGCGGCACGCCGCTGCTCGTGTTGGTCCGCTGGAACTCATGCCTTCCAGTCAAGAGAGCGTGGTGTTGCCAGCGCGTATGCATTTTTTGATACGCCGACGATACGTTGCCGGCCAACACCCTGCGCGAGCATGGATGCGGCTGGTCGGCCGCGCTGGCTTCGCCCGTGGGATCGACCGGAGCTCTGCGGGCGACACGCAACGTGTTGTGCATTCGCCTCGCCGGCACCTCTACGGGCTGGGGACTCGTCCTTGAAGATCAGGACGAGCATCGTCCTGCGCCTGTAGCGGCCGGCAACATACATATCGTCGACGTATCGAAAACTGCATACGCGCCGGCAACACCACGCTCTCTTGACTGGAAGGCATGAGTTCCAGCGAATCAGCCTCTGCCATCCTCTACTTCGCCAGCCCGCCCCCGATCGCCAGCACAGCGACCGGACGGTTGTTGATGTGCTTCGCCGATCCTTGCGTGGTCCGGGCATGATCCCGCTCAGCCTCGGTGAGATCGCCACAGTTGTCGGCGGGACGGTCGAGGGCGACGGCGCCGTGACAGTGACCGCGCCGGCCGTGCTCGACGGCCGGCAGGCCGAGCCGGGCGGCCTCTTCGTGGCCTTCGCCGGCGAACACGTCGACGGCCACGACTACGCCATCCAGGCCGGCCGGGCCGGCGCGGTGGCCGTGCTCGGCTCCCGGCCCACGGCGCTACCGACCGTCGTGGTCGAGGACGCCAAGGCCGCGTTGCAGGCGCTCGCCACCCACGTCGTGGCACGGCTGCGCGACGGGCTGACTGTCGTCGGGGTGACCGGATCCCGCGGCAAGACCAGCACCAAGGACCTGCTGGCGGCCGTGTTGTCGAGCGCCGCGCCGACGATCGCCACGATCGGCTCGCTCAACAACGACCTCGGCGTGCCGCTCACCATGCTGCGTTCCAACGCGGCCACCCGGTTCCTCGTCCTTGAGATGGGAGTCCGCCGCATCGGCGACATCTCCAAACTCACCGGCCTGGTCGCGCCCGACGTCGGTGTCGTCCTCAACGTCGGCCAGGCCCACCTCAGCCATCTCGGGTCGCGCGAGGCAACCGCCCAGGCCAAGGGTGAGCTGGTGCAGGGTCTGGCGCCCGGCGGCACCGCGGTCCTGAGCGCCGACGATCCCCGGGTGGTCGCGATGCGCTCGCTCACCGACTGCCCGGTGCTGACGTTCGGCCAGGCGGAACACGCCGACGTTCGCGTACTCGACGTAGTCCTTGACCGGCTCGCCCGGCCGTCCTTCACACTGCGGACCGCCGCCACCTCGGCTCGCGTCGGGCTGCCGCTCGTGGGCACTCACCAGACGCTCAACGCGTCGGCTGCCGCGGCGGCAGGGCTGGCGGCCGGCGTTCCCCTCGATGGGGCCGCGGCAGCGCTGCCCACGGTCTCGCTGTCGAAGTGGCGCTTGGAACTACGTGACCTCGTCGGCGGCGCAACGCTGCTCAACGACTCCTTCAACGCCGACCCCGACTCGACCCGCGCCGCCCTGGACGCGCTGGCGGCAATCGAGGGCGGGCGCCGCATCGCCGTCCTCGGCGAAATGCTCGAACTCGGCGACGACAACGAGGCCGAGCACCGCGCCATCGGGGAGTACGCCGCCTCCCGGGCCGACGTGGTGGTCGCGGTCGGCACCCGGCCGCTCGCCGACGGTGCCGGAGAGCGGGCGGTGGCGCTGGCCGACAACGCCGCGGCCGTCGAGTGGCTGCGCGGTCGGCTCACTGCCGGCGATGTGGTGCTCGTCAAGGCCTCCCGCGGGGCGCGCCTCGACAAGGTCGCCGCCGCGCTCGCGTCCGGACCCCACGATGTGCTGGTAGGTCGACCGATGGACGACAGGTAGGAGCGGCTGTGGCTTTTCGGGTACGTGCCATCACGGTGAGCGATCACGCCTCGTCCAACGCGACCCAACCTGCGGTGGCGGCTGCCCGGGTTCAAGACATCGCTGGCGTACCTGCCCGAAGGGCCGGTGATCGACTGGGCCTCGGATGATCTGGCCGGCTGGCTCGACCCATTGGTGGACCACCTGAAGCACTCTGGCACCTTCGCCCTACGCATCGGGTCGACGGCGGTGGCCCGCATCTGGAGTGCTGCGAGCTGCGGGCCCGGGTCGGAGAACACGCCTGGTACAGCTACGGCGCCTCCGCCACGGCCGAACGGGAGGTATGTGGGTCGAACGCCGTGCAGCGGAAGATGATCACTGATGCTCTGGCTGCCGGATGTACGGTCCACGACCTGCGCGGCATCACCGGCGCCGTGGACGACAACTTCCTGCACCTGGGCCTGATCCAGTTCAAGGTCGGCACCGGCGGCGAAGCCTTGGAGTATCTCGGCGAATGGGATCTGCCGCTGAATCGCCTGCTTTGTAAGGCATTCGACGTCTCCATATCCCATCGAGGCTGAGGCGGCCTGTCGGTGGCGGAACTCGGCGGGCGAGACGCGAAGTGGGCGTGGAAGCAGCGACCGGCGTAGTTCGGGCGTGAGCAGGCAGCGGGTTTCCCCGGTGAGATTCGGACGTTCTTCAGGCCTGATCGCCATCTGTTTGTGTGTGCGCTGACGCGGCGGGCAGTTGCACCGTGACGCGGAGCCCGCCGGCGGGGCGGGGGGTGAGGGTGAGGGTTCCGTCGTGTGCCTGGGTGATGGTCTTGACGATGGCCAGGCCGAGGCCGACACCTGCGTGGCTGCTGTGTATGCGTTCGGTGCCGCGCTGGAATGGCTCGGTGAGTGTCGAGACCAGCTGTGAGGTGAGCTTCTCGCCAGTGTTCTCGACAGTGAGCACAACAGTGTCGGGGCGGACGCTGGTATGCACCCATACGGTGCCCTGTTCAGGCAGGTTGTGGCCGATCGCGTTGTGCAGAAGGTTCATGACCATCTGCAGCAGGAGCGCCTGTGAGCCGATGGTGGTGCTCATGTCGCCGGAGGTTTCGATGGTGACGCCATGCTTTTCTGCCAAGGGGAGGAGCGTTTCAGTGGCTTCTTCCGCCAGGAGGGACAGGTCGACGTCTTCCCTGGTGAATGACCGCTGGTTGGCGCGGTTGAGCAGGAGCAGTGCTTCAGTGAGGTCGATGGCTCGGGTGTTGACCACGCGGAGGCGCTCGACAAGCTCACAGGTGTCGCGGTTCGGATCGTTGCGGGTCGCGTCGAGAAGCGTCTGCGTGACCGCCAGCGGGGTGCGCAGTTCGTGAGAGGCATTGGCCGCGAATCGCTGCTGTTCGGCGACGTGGGCTTCGAGCTGCGCGAGCATGGTGTCGAAGGAGTCGGCGAGTTCGCGGAACTCATCTCGGCGGCCCGGTAGGCGGATCCGGTGGGAGAGCGGTCCGTTCGCCACCCTGTGTGTGGCGTCGGTGATGCGTATCAGCGGGGCGAGCATCCGGCCGGCCAGAATCCACCCGCCCACGAGACCGAACACCAGCAGGAACCCCAGCGCCAGGATTCCCGCCGGGACGAAGACGACTGGGCCGAAATTGCTTGGCTTGAAGACGCGTAGGAAGTCGGACCAATCGGGGACGGCCAGGCTGTTCGACCTTCCCCGCAGAAGGAACACCCACACGGCGGCGAGCAGCAATGCGCCCGCGATCACGAGGAACCCGGCATAGCTGAGGGTGAACTTGAGGCGGACGCTCAACCCTTGACGCCTATCCACGCACCGCTCCCCGGTCATCGGCGTCCGGTCCTGCGTCGATGCGGTAACCGACCCCGAGCACGGTGGCGATCAGCCAGGGCTCGCCAAGGCGTTTGCGCAGGGCCGAGACCGTGATGCGCACGGCGTTGGTGAACGGATCGGCGTTCTCATCCCACGCTCGCTCCAGCAACTCTTCTGCGCTGACGGCACCGCCTTCGGCAGCGACGAGGACTTCGAGCACAGCGAACTGCTTCCTGGTCAGCGCGATGTAGCGGCCCTCGCGGTAGACCTCGCGGCGGAACGGATCCACACGTAAGCCTGCGATCTCTCGCACAGGTGGTCTGTTGTGGGCTCGCCTGCGGTCGAGTGCTCTGAGCCTGAGCACGAGTTCGCGGAGTTCGAAGGGCTTGGTGAGGTAGTCGTCGGCGCCGATCTCGAACCCGGTGGCCTTGTCGTCGAGCCGGTCGGCAGCGGTCAGCATGAGGATCGGCATGCCGCTGCCGGAGGCGACGATGTGTTTGGCGATCTCGTCACCGGTAGGTCCGGGGATGTCCCGGTCGAGGACGGCGATGTCGTAAGCGTTGGTGCTCAGCAGTTCCAGAGCGGTATCACCGTCACCGGCGGTGTCGGCCGCGATCGCTTCCAGGCGCAGCCCATCGCGGATCGCCTCTGCCATGTAGGGTTCGTCCTCGACGACTAATACACGCATAGTCCGATGTTACGAGCCGGTACGTATCGTCGGTATATCGAAAACTGGATACGGGCTGGCAACATCACGCCCCCTTGACTGGGGGCATGAACGAGCCACACGTTATCCCGCTTCGGCCCCGTGACCGGCTGTTCACCGTACTTGCGGTGGTGCTCGCCGTGCTCCTGCTCCCCGTTGCGTTCGTCCGCGATCCCGGCCGCGCCCGTGAACTGGCCTGCCACTGGGCGTTGGGGATCCGATTTCCTGCCGAGGATCTCACCGGGCTCACCGACGGTGCCAGGGCGGCGTTCACCGCTGCACGCGCTGAGGCGCTCTGGCGTCATGGGCAGCTCGTCGGCCTCACCTCGGGATACCGCGATCCCCTCGTCCAGCAGCGGTTGTTCGACGAGGAGGTGCGCCGCGTCGGCTCACCGGCCGCGGCCCGGATGCTCGTACTGCCACCGGCGGAATCCAGGCACGTCAAGGGCACCGCGCTGGATGTGCGCCCGTTCGAAGGCGCGCGCTGGCTCGAGGAACACGGTGCCCGCTACGACCTCTACCGCATCTACGACAACGAGTGGTGGCACTTCGAGTACCGCCCGGACGCCGACGTGCCACCAACGACCCAGGAGATCCGCGATGCCCTGCAAGCTCGTTGACGAGGGGCAGCATGCCGGGCGCCTGGAGGGGCGTCTCCAGGCCGCGAGGCAACGTGCCTTCGTCGGACGAAAGGAAGAGCTCGCTGCCTTCGAGGAGGCGCTGTGCACCGGCGGCCGAGTGCTGTTCATTCATGGCCCCGGCGGTGTCGGCAAGTCGGCGCTGCTGGGACGCTTCGCCCAGCGGGCCGCAGCAGCGGATCGCACCGTACTGATGCTGGACGGGCGGAGTCTCGAGGAGTCCCCCGCAGCCTTCGTGGCCGAGGCCAGGGCGGTGCAGCGCCTGCGCGCAGGCCACCGCACACAGCGCCATCGTCCCCGAACCCACGACGCGCGCGACGGCACCCCACCCCGACGCTCTCCCAGAACGCCGCAAGCAACGGGAGCGCGGGCCAGGGGCGGCAGTTCGGATCCAGGAAATGCTCAGCTACCTCGCAGCCGCCCTCCCCTCCGAGGTCGGTGCCGCTGCGCGGCTGCTGGCTCTGCAGTGCGCGCTGCGGGCAACTGTCTCCGGCCGGCTCTGGATGCTGGCAGGGCTACTGCGAGGCCTGCGCATGAATCGTCATTCGTCTCTCTGGCAAGAGCTGGAGCAATCCGGCTGGCTCACGCGTCTGGCTACGAACCCGCCTTGGGCAAAGCAGCGCGGGTTCGCGGTGCAACTTCTCGACGCTGCTGAGGTTCCCCCGCAGCGCGGGAGTGGCTGACTAGCTGGTCAGAGCGGGTTGACGTGGTTTCAGGTTCACTTGTTCGGTCGCTGCCGGGGCGGCGTAGTACTTCTCCTCGAACTCGATCGGGCTGAGGTAGCCCAGTCGTTTCTGGATGCGGCGGGGGTTGTAGAAGCCGTCGATGTACTCGAAGAGCGCGAGGTTCGCTTCGGCTCTGGTGGCGAAGACGCGGCCGCGGATGCACTCGGTCTTGATGACCATCCACAGGTTCTCCGCCAGGGCATTGTCGAACGAGTCGCCGACCGAGCCCATGGACGCCTGGATACCGGCCCTGACCAGGCGTGTTGTGAGCTTCACGGACGTGTATTGACAGCCGTGGTCGGCGTGGTGAATGAGCTCACCGGGGGCGACCTCGCGGCTGGCCAGGGCATACTCCAGCGAGGTGAGGACCAGGTCGGCGTCCGCGCGGGCGGAGGTCTCCCAGGCGACCACCCGGCGGGAGAACGCGTCGCGGATCGCGGACAGCCACAACGGCCCCTCCCCGGTGGAGATCATGGTCAAGTCGGTAACCCACAGCCGGTTCGGCCCATTCGCGGTGAGGTCGCGTTGCACCAGGTCAGGGGCCAGATCGGCGTCCGGGTCACGGCGAGTGAAACCCGTGCCCCGGCGGGGGCTGATCCCGGCCAGGCCGGCCTCCCGCATGAGCCGCTCGACGCGCTTCCTGCCGACGTGGACGCCCTCACGCTTGAGGACGGCGTGCACGCGAGGTGAGCCATAGATCCCGCCGGACTCGTCGTGGACCTGCTGGATCCTGCCCGTCAGCTCGGCGTCCCGGCGGCGCCGTTCGCACGGTTCCTTCTCGGCCTGGCGCCACCGGTAGTAGGTGGAGGAAGGGATGTTCAGTTCCCGGAGTACGGGCTCGACCCCCAGATGCGGGTGCTCGTCAACGAGCGCCGTCACCTGGGCCGGGTCGGGTCGAGCTGGGCCGCGAAAAAAGCCGAGGCCGTCCGCAGGACCTCATTCGCACGCTTGAGCTGGGCATTCTCCTTGCGCAGGGCGGCAAGCTCCTCACGCTCGGCGGTGGTGAGCAGGTCGTCGCGTTCGCCGGCGTCGGCCTCGGCCTGGCGGATCCAGTTGCGCAGGGCCTCGTGGTGCACGCCGAGTTCCTCGGCCATGCGGCGGATCACGGGCTTCGGCTCGGCGGTCCGGTACATCCGGACCGCACGCTCACGCAACTCCAGCGGGTACTTTCTCGGCGCAGGCATCGTCTGGGCTCCTCTCATGAGACCCATCTGACCTTCTGTCACCCATCCCCGCATCTCGGGGGAACCTCAACTTCTCGACGCTGCTGTCCTGACACAGGCCCCTGGGCGCCGGGACCGTGCCCATGCCGCCGACGCAGCGCTGCGCCTGACATCCTGCCCGGCGCTTCGCAGCCTGTCGGCCTCAGAACAGCTCGCCGGACTCGCGCTGGCCACCTACCTCTCCCCCGGCCACGTGCACGGCATCATCGAGGCAGACCGACTCGGGCGCGTGTGCGCAGCAGACACACCTGGCGCCCTGACTGCCACCCTCGACCGGCTGGTTGCCGCCCGGGTAGCGGACGGGTGGTCGTACGACCCGGGATCCGACGACATCACGTGGGTTCTAGGGCCCGCGTTGGCCAGGCGGTACCAGAGCGTGACCGCCGGGAATGACTCTGCGGTCACGTGACGAACTCTCGCAGCATGCGCGTGCAACTCGCCCCCGCCACCAGGTGACCAACCCGCCCCGCCAGCGCTGCCCTCACCCACCAGACCAGCATTCAGGAATCGGGCGTGCGAGCCCCGGGTCCGACCCGTCGAGCCTCGCGACAGCGATCGTGCAGCAGCTCAGAGAGCCATGAGGCGGTGATAGTCCTGGACCTGCTGGGCCAGGTCGTCTTCAGGAATACCGGTCCAAGCGCTCATCTGGGCATAGGGCAGGCCGCTTCCGCGTCCGACCAGCGCGGATCCAGCGGCACGGACCGGGCCGGCCATGAGGTTTCCCCGGTGTGCGGGAGGTGCCGATCAGCTGGTCAGGGCGGGTTGACGGGGTTTCAGGTTCAGTTGTTCGACCGTCACCTGGCCGACGCAATACTTCTCCTCAAACTCGACGGGACTGAGCCAGCCAAGCCGCTGCGGCGGCCGTTGCTGGTCAAGTACGACGCACGACTGTTCGTAAGCGGGTGTGGCCGGTCAAGCGCCTGTGTGGCTGGGGCGAGGGATCCAGCGCATGTCGAGGGCCTCGAGGGCGGCGATCTGCTCAGCTCTGAGCTGGGTTACGTTCCGGCGTCGTTCCGCGATCCAGCGCCCCAGATGGAGGCTCTGGCCGTCCTCCTCATGCAGGTAACCGTAGGGGACGTCGAAGTGTTCGTGGCGGCGCCAGAACATGTAGGCAGCATGCAGGCCCTTGCTGAAGGCACGTTGCGACGCCCCGCGGGGACGGCGCAGCAGATAGGCGAGGGGGTGGCGTTGGCGGGAGTGGTTAGTGGCTTCTTCCTCGGTCGGCGGCAGGTCAGGGACCAAGCTGCGGTTGAGCACGGCCAGTGGCTCCGTGGACAGCGTCAGGACGCATACGTTGCACTCCTTGATGCCTGGGACACCGCGGTGAAGGAATTCCAAGAGGAGATCGACCAGGGAGAGTACTTCGACGAAATAGCGGCGCATGAGGAAGCTCGGATGGGCGACAGCTTCTGGGAGGACCACGAAGAGAGTACGGCGGCCCATGTGGATCGGATCTCTGAAGGTGTGCAGCGTCCCCTGGAGCGGGTGCTGCTTCTCGTCCCGGAGCTTGTGGACAAGGCGTGCATCAACCTTGCCGAGGCGCTGGAGGCCCTGGGATCTTCGGTGCGCTCGAAATCCGGAACCTCGGGCTGGCCCAACTACGACATATATCGCGACATGTACAGGAATGCAGGGAAAGCTCGCAGTGCCTTCCTGGACGCGTCACGCGAATCCATGCGCGCGGCACCACGCCCCGGCCGCTGACCCATCGGACGGCCACGGAGGAGACGGACAGATCCACTCTGCCGCACACTCAATTCGACCTTTCACCGGCTCGCCGTGATCAGCGGTCCGTTCGCCACCTTCACCGGGATCGGACACCCGCCCACACCACACCACTGACCAGCACGAACACCCCACCCTCGTAGCGATCAGCAGCAAACCGACCACCACGCCCCGCAAGAACGACAGTCCTTCATCGGCATCCGCTGTCAGAACCCAGCACCCCGCATCATCGGCCAGGAAACACCACCGAGCCACTGACAAAACGATGACGAACACCCACCGACAAAACGACACCGATCACCACGGTGAAGGTGCTGGGCGAGGGGGTCGATACGGCGAATTGTGATTCCGTCGCGTTCTGCGATGCGCGGGGGTCGATGATCGATATCGTGCAAATGGTCGGTCGCGCCCTGCGAATCAAGCCCGGGGAAGGGAAGATTGCTTCTCTGATTGTTCCGGTATTCCTCGCTCCGGGTGAAATACCGGGCGAAATGCTGACCTCGGACGCCTACGGAACCCTCGCGAAGGTCCTCGGGGCGCTGCGGGCGCACGACACCGAAACGATCGAACACCTCGCGGATCCCCGTATCCGGGCGGGAGTTGGCACCCGGAGGGAGCCGAGGAAGGCGAAGCGGAGGCTGAGCGGGAAGAGCCGGAGGGTGAGCGGGGGCCGAGCGTGCCCGCGCGGGAGCTGCTGAAGTTCAGCACACCCAGGGATCCGGCACTGCTGGCCCAGTTCGTGAAGCTGCGGGTCATCGAACCCGAGAACACGTTTTGGCGGCGCGGTATCCAGGCGTGCGTACGGTACGTGAAGGAGACCGGGGCAGCGCAGTTGCGGGTGCCGTACGACTACATCACCCCCGATACCTGGGTGCCGGCCGGGTTCCCGCTGGGGACCTGGCTCGCCGACCAGCGGAAAACCCACAAGGCAGGGTGCCTGGATGCGGGGCGGGTGAAACAGCTCGACGGGCTGGGCATGGTGTGGTCCCACCAGGACGTCGCGTTCGAAGAAGGCCTCACAGCCGCCCGCGCCTGGGCCACGGCGCACGGACACCTGCTGCCACCCACGACCGCGGCATGGGACGGATACCCGGTCGGGACCTGGGTCAAGAACCAGCGATACGCCGCCCGGGCAGCAGATCAGAACGCGCAACGTCGGCAGGCCGGCCTCCCCGTCGAAAACAGTGCGGGTGCCTTGACCGAAGCGCGGCGAGCGGCGCTGGAGGAGATCGATCCGGGCTGGTGCCCGGTATGGGACATCGGGATGGCAACGCTGTTTCCGGCTCATCCAGAACCTCCTCCAGGACGGCGGGGCCTTGCCGGTGGTGGTCGGCAAAGTGATCGTGCAGGGCGAGGACCTCGGGCGATGGGTCGCGGCGCAGCGGCTCGGGTGGGAACAGCTCCTTCCCGCACAGCAGTGGCTGCTGGAGAACGTCCTCGGGATCGAACCCGCCGAGGAAGCAGAACGGCCGGTGAAACGGACGCAAGACGACAAGTGGGCCCTCAACCTGCGTGCGGCACGGCAGTTCCACGCCCGCGAGGGGCACTTGCGGGTACCCCGTAAGCACGTCGAGCAGGTGGGGACGGAAGCGGGCTTGGCGGGCTGTCAGGCAGGTGCTGGAAGGGTCGTGGTCGTCAAGCTCGGCACATGGCTCGACAACACCCGCAAACGCGCCGACAAGCTCAGCGCGGAACGCCGAGCCGAACTCGACCAACTCGGCATGCGCTGGGCATCTGGACGGGTGGGATGAGTGCGGATGCGTACACCGAGGACGCGGTGGGCAGGCGGCAGAGGAAGTGGGCGGGCGTCGTGTCCCCCGGCCACGCGATGCCCGCCCGCTCTCGAGGTGTCCGGACGCGCACGGGTCAGTGGCCACGATCAGCCACCATCCCAGGTGCCAGCTCACCCAGCCGACAGTGGGGACCGGCACCGGATCCGGCTTTGTCTCCCCAGTCCGGATCCCAGTTGCCCTCGATGTCCTGGCGAACGGTCCGGCACTCAGCAGTCGGCTCCCACAGGACGTCCCTGGGCTCCAGACGCTCCAGGTGGTACTCGAACAACGACCAGGTCAGGTCGAACTGCCAGCGCAACAGACCACATCGAGGAAAGCTCGGCGTTTTCAGTCGTGCGCGGGCCGGTTGGTGAGCTGGTGGTCGGCCAGGTTCAGTGCTTCGTCCACGACGCGGCGCAGGTGTCCGTCGGCCAGGGTGTAGATGACGCGGCGGCCTTCCTTGCGTGTGCGGACCAGGCCGCTCAGTCGCAGGCGGGCCAGATGCTGGCTGACGGCGGGGCGCTGGGCGCCGCATGCTTCGGTCAGTGTGGTGACGTCCGCTTCCTGCTGGGCGAGAGCGTGCAGCAGGGTGAGTCGGGTGCGGTCGGCGAGGAGGGCGAGGATCTCGGCGGCGAGGGAGAACTGTTCCTCACCGGGGTTGTGCGGGTGCGCATCATGCGCAGTTGATAGGTGCGTGCGTGCGCTCATACGCACATAATGGAGGGTGTGCTGCTCCCATGTCCACCGGGGGGGCGGCTTCGCCCTGCCCGCGCACTCGCACGAGGAGGAACACGTGAGCCACGACCACGGCCACCACCCCCACCCCGACCACCAGGACGGGCACCACCCTCACGGCCTCGCGCACGGTCAGGAAGGCGGACGGCTCGCCCGGCTGCGGCATCGGGCCGGGCATCTTCTGGTGCCGCACTCCCACGAGTCGGCCGACAAACTGGACGCGGCGCTGGAGTCCTCGGCGCGGGGGATGCGTGCGCTGTGGGTCTCCCTGGCCGTCCTGGGCGTCACCGCCCTCGCGCAGGCGGTGATTGTCGTGATCTCCGGTTCGGTCGCACTGCTGGGCGACACCGTGCACAACGCCGCCGATGCGCTGACCGCCGTCCCGCTGGGCATCGCCTTCCTTCTGGGCCGCCGCGCCGCGACCCGCCGCTTCACCTACGGATACGGCCGCGCCGAGGACCTGGCGGGCATCGTCATCATGGCCACCATCGCCGCCTCCGCCGTCTTCGCCGCCTGGACCGCCATCGACCGGCTGGTCGACCCGCGCGAGATGCAGCACCTGTGGGTGGTCGCGGCTGCGGCCGTGACCGGGTTCATCGGGAACGAGTGGGTGGCCCGCTACCGCATCAGGGTCGGCCGCCAGATCGGGTCGGCCGCGCTGGTCGCCGACGGCCTGCACGCCCGCACCGACGGATACACGTCGCTGGCCGTGCTCCTCAGCGCCGGCGGCGCCGCACTGGGCTGGCGGCTCGCCGACCCCGTAGTCGGGCTGCTGATCACCGCGGCGATCCTGCTGGTCCTGCGCGACGCGGCCCGGGAGATCTTCCGCCGTGTGATGGACGCCGTCGATCCCGCCCTCGTCGACGCGGCCGAGACCGCTCTGCGCCAGGTGCCCGGCGTGCGGGAGGTCGGCGGGCTGCGGCTGCGCTGGATCGGCCACCGCCTGCGCGCAGAGGCGGACATCGTCATCGACGGCCACCTCAACGTCCGGGCCGGACACCACATCGCGGTCGAGGCCGAGCACGCGCTCCTGCACGCCGTCCCGAAGCTGGCCGCCGCCGTCATCCATACCGACGTCGAGCCCGACACGGGCGAGCGCGACCCGCACCACCTGCTGGCCCACCACACTGCCGCCTGACACCAACGGCCAATCCGCCACTTTCCGAGCCACAAGGAGAGCATGTGACCATCCCCGCCCCCGTCTTCACGCAGTACACCTCTGCCGGCCAGGTCACCCCTGACCTGCGGCAGGCCCTGACCGAATGCTGGGTGGAAGTGACCAACGCGGGCGGCGCAGCCGGATTCCCCTTCCCGCCGGTGGAGACCGCCGAGGCCGCTTCCGCCCTGGAGACCGTCATCAACAGCCTCGATACGAGAACCAGCCGCTTGCTGACCGCCCACCTCGGCGGACAGCTCGCCGGATGGCTCAGCCTGCGCCGCGACCCCTGGGCACTCATCTCCCACTGGGGCACCCTCCACCACGTCCAGACCCGCACCACCATGCGAGGACAGGGCATCGGCGCCGCCCTGATGAACGAAGTACGCCGCATCGCCCGCGACGAGATGGACCTGGAACAACTCCACCTCGCCGCTCGCGGCGGCATCGGCCTGGAAACCTCCTACGGGCGGCTGGGCTGGAAAGAGACAGGCCGCTGGCCCGGCGCCCTCCGCCTCACGGACGGCAAGGACCACGACGAGGTCCTCATGCTCCTCACCGCTCTGTAACCCCAGGCACCCACCCCGGCACAGACCATCTGTGTCGGGGTACACGAACGCACTTGGCCGCATCCGGATGAACATGCAGAGTCCGTGATGTGCTGAGGGACCGGGTCCTGAACTCTTCCGCCTGCTGGACTGGCCGCAGAGAGGCATAGGCCGTGGTCTTGTCCCTTCGGCTGGTGATCTGCGTCAGGCAGAGCGTGGCAAGGCGGCGCGGGGCCGCGACCGGCCCCCTGCTCCGGTCACGGCCCCGTCTGCGGGTGTTGAGGTCGGTCACGGGCCGCAGCAACCGCCCGTGGACTGCTCGTTGGCCGTGGGTGCAGCAGCCGTGGTGCCGAGCTGGACCAGCTGCGGGGCGGTGGCCGGGGCGCAGCAGCCGTCCTCGGTCGCCTGGTCGGTGTCGGGCTGGTCGAAGAGTCCCACGCCGCAGCAAACGCCTATCTCGGGCAGGACGAGTTCGACGCGTTCGGCGGCTTCGTGGTCATCGGCAAGTGCGGCGGCGACGGCGCGGGCCTGCTCGCAGCCGGTGAGAGCGAGGAAGGTGGGGGCGCGGCCGTAGGGCTTCATACCGACCAGGTACACGCCCTACTCCGGGTGGGAGAGCCCCTTCATCACCCCGTGCGGGTGGACGGTCCCGCAGGGGGTGCTGGTTCCACCCGTACGAACCCGGCCGACGATGTCGTCGACCGCACCTACCGCCAGGCCATCACCGCCGTCGGCACCGGCGCCGCCGCCCTCGACACCGAGCGCTACCTCACCTCCCGCAGCACGGCCGAGACCACGCCCGCATCAGGCGGTCGGCGTCGTCGGCACGATCAGCGTGGACAGCAGCGCCAGGTCGGCCTGCTCGAGGCTGTCCAGCAAGGTGATCCGTTCGGCCTTGGCGATCGGCACAGCTGAGGGAACGGCCAGCACCGAGCAACCGGCCGCGCGCGCGGAGGCGACCCCGGTCGGAGTGTCCTCGACGGCCACGCAGGCCGCAGGGTCCAACCCGAGTCGATCGGCGGCGGCCAGGTAGGGGGCGGGGTCGGGCTTGGTGCGCTCGGTGTCCTCAGCGGCGAGAGTGACGGTGAACCAGTGATCGCCGAGGCTGCCGAGGACCAGGTCCACTACGCGGCGAGGGGAGGCCGAAACCAGCGCGGTAGGCACGGCGGCATCGCCCAGTTCGGCGAGCAGCGCCAGTGCGCCGGGCCGGGGGACGACCTCGGCGGCGACCTTGCTGCTGAACGTGTCGCTGAGGATCTCGGCCAAGGCGTTCGCGGTGAAGCTGGTCCGGGTCATGCGGCACAGGTGGGCGGCGGTGTGGTCGACAGCGCGGCCGAGCACCTCGGGCAGGTCCTCCTCGGTGAGGGTGTGGCCGAGGCCGGCGGCGAGTTCGGCCGTGGTCTGGAGCCAGAGATGCTCTGTGTCGACCAGCGTGCCGTCCATGTCGAACAGGACAGCTGCGGGAAGTACAGGCACGGCGGTCCTACCTTCTTTGGTCATGGCTTGATTGATCACTCGTAGGGTCGGTGGCTCCGGGGTCCCATTCCCGGAGGGCCTCGGTCAGTCACCCGTCCGGGGCCTCAGCCGGAGAGTGAGGATCTGGAACGGGCGGAGTGCCAGGAGCACCCTTCGGCCGTCCGCTTGTACGGCGTCCACGTTCTCGCTCGGGTCGAGTTCGCGCTCCAGCAGATCAGTCTCGGCCGCCGACACCAGCGGGAAGCCGGCGGTCAGAACGGTTCGTGCGCGTCCGCCGTGGGCCTCGTAGAGGCGTACGACGATGTCGCCGGAACGATCGTCGGCAAGTTTGACCGTCTCGATGACGACGGCCTCGTTGTCCGCGGTGACGAGCGGTTGGACCTCGGTCGAGCCGGGAAGGCTGCGTTCCTGCTGGTTGAACGCGTAGCCCTCGCGGACGGCATCGGCGATGTCGGCGCCGATGACGAACCCGTAGCGCAGGCGGTGGTGGCCCTGGTCGGCATCCGGGTCCGGGAAGCGGGGAGCGCGGAGCAGGGAGAGCCGGACGGTGGTGGTGGTGCCGCCGTCTGCGCGGACGTCCCGGGTGACCTCGTGTCCGTAGGTCGAGTCGTTGACCAGAGCCGCGCCCCACCCCCGTTCGCCGAGGTGCATGAAGCGGTGGGCGCAGATCTCGAACTTGGCGGCGTCCCAGCTGGTGTTGGTGTGGGTGGGGCGCCGGACGTGTCCGAAGGGGATTTCCGCACTGGAGTCGTCGGCCCGCACGTCGAGCGGGAAGGAGGCCTTGAGGAGCTTCTCCTTCTCGTGCCAGTCGATCTCGGTGTCGATGTCCAGACGCCGGGAGCCTTCGGACAGGGAGAGCAGCTGTTCGATGCAGGAGTCACCGAAGGTCCGCACGATCCGGACACCGCCTTCCTCTGCCCTGACCGAGTCGGCGTCGAGGAGGTTGTGAACGGTATTGCGGTAGAAAGCGTCGATGTCCCAGGCGTCGTACTCGTTGGGGAAGTCCTGGTGCAGCTGGAGTAGGTTGGCGGCGGTGCCGGGGGCCAGCGCTTCGCGTTCGGCCGCGATGTCGTACGCCGAGGTCACCAGGCCCTGGGCATCGATCCGGACGCGGACCAGGCCGTTGTCCAGCACGAAACCGTCCCGGCAGGGGACCGGGGCGACGGGTCGGCCCTGCGGCCGGGTCCGGAGCGTGGCGCCGAGGGCGGGGACACCGTCGCGGGCGAACGGAGCAGCGTTGAAGACCACTGGCAGGTTGCCCTCGCCGGCCAGGGCGCGCTGGGCGGCGTCCGTGATCGCGCACAGCTCGGCGGTGACGGCGGCGTAGGTCTGCTCCGCCTCCCGGTGCACCCAGGCGATGGAGGAGCCGGGCAGGATGTCGTGGAACTGGTGCAACAGGACCGTCTTCCACAGCCGGTCCAGCGCCTGGTAAGGGTACGCGAATCCGGTGCGCACGGCGGCGGTCGCCGACCACAGCTCGGCCTCTCGCAGCAGGTGCTCACTGCGCCGGTTGCCCTGCTTGGTCCTCAGCTGGCTGGTCAGCGTGCCGCGGTGGAACTCCAGGTACAGCTCCCCCTGCCACACCGGCGCGTCGGGGTATTCGGCATGTGCCCGCTCAAAGAAGTCCGCGGGGCTCTCGATGACGACCCTGGCCGAGCCCTCCAGGTCGACGAGACGCTCGGCCCGGGCCAGCATCTCCCGGGTGGGGCCGCCGCCGCCGTCTCCGTAGCCGAACGGGAGCAGCGAGCTGTTGGCTGCCTCCTTGTCCTGGAAGTTGCCGACGGCATGGGCGAGTTCGGCGCCGGTGATCTCGGCGTTGTAGGTGTCGACCGGCGGGAAGTGGCTGAAGATCCTGGTGCCGTCGATGCCCTCCCACCAGAAGGTGTGGTGCGGGAACTTGTTGGTGGTGTTCCAGGAGATCTTCTGGGTGAGGAACCACCGGACCCCGGCCAGTTTCATCAGCTGCGGCATGGCCGCGTTGTAGCCGAAGGTGTCGGGCAGCCACATTTCCTCGGTCTCGACGCCGAACTCCTCGAGGTAGAAGCGCTTTCCATGGATCAGCTGCCGGGCGAGGGCCTCGCCGCCGGTGATGTTGGTGTCTGGTTCCACCCACAGACTGCCGACGGGGAGGAACTGCCCCTTCTTCGCCTTCTCCTGGACCCGGCCGTAGACCTCGGGGCGGTGCTCCTTGAGCCAGGCCAGCTGCTGGGCCTGGGACATGGCGAATAGGAAGCCCGGGTGGTCGTCCATGAGATGGGTGACGTTGGAGAGCGTCCTGGCGACCTTGCGGACGGTCTCGCGCAGCGGCCACAGCCAGGCGGTGTCGATATGGGCGTGTCCGACGGCGGACAAGCGGTGGGCGCTGGCGGCCGCGGGGGCGGCGAACGCCGGGCGCAGCACCTCGCGGGCGGCGGTGGCGCTGCCGGCGATGTCCTGCAGGTCGACCGCGTCCAGGGCCCGCTCGATGGTGTGCAGGAGCTGCCAGCGGCGCGGGTCGGCCTCGGGCAGTTCGCGCATGAGCCCCCCGAGGACGTCCAGGTCCTGGGCGAGTTCCCACACCTGTGCGTCGAAGACCGCCAACTCCAGTCGGAGCAGCTGGTACAAGGGTGCGCTCTCGGAGCCGACTCCCGTCATCCAGGAGGGCCGGTCCCCGGTCCGGGACGGGACGTGGTCATCGTTCAGGTTCGGGTTGGCGGCGGCCTCGACGTAGAAGGTGAACTCCTCGCCGCCGACCGCCGGATCGGCGACCGGGATGTAGGCGTTGCGGGGGTTGAGGGCCTTCACCACGCTGCCGTCCGCCCGGTAGACCAGGCCCTCGGTGGAGAAGCCCGCGCCGGTGACGTTGAAGCCGAGGTCGATGACCGCCTCGACCCGCAGGCCGGCCCACTCCTGCGGAACCCTGCCGCTGATCCTGAACCAGCTCGTGGACCAGGGCGGCCCCCACCGGTGCCCGAGCGCCACGGGTTCGTACGGTGCGGCCAGGCCGTCGGCCACGGGGACCGGCTCGCCCGGCACGCTCCAGATCGCGATCTCGACCGGGACGGTGCGGGCGTGGACCGCGGGCCGGATGCGCTGGTTCAGCACCCGGTAGAGCCGCTGCTCGGTGAGGCGTCGCTTGCTGTGCATGGAATCCTCTGTCGTCGGTGGAGGACGGTGATCTTATTGCGGTCGGCTCGCCGACAGGAGCGGTGTGGGAACAGGGGACGTCAGACCGTCCACCACACCGTGGCGTTCGCATCCAGCTCGAAGCTCGCGCCGTGGGAGCCGTTGGTGGGGCCGACCGGGGAGCTGGCGAGCAGCAGACGCCCGGGGGCGGGGATGCGTACCGCCTCATCGGTGGTGTTCATCGTGCAGACGAAGCCCTGGCGGCGGAAGACGAGTACGCCCGCAGGCGCGTCGGTCCATTCGACGGCGTCTCCCGCGCCGAGCCCCGGGTGCGCCCGCCGTACCGTGAGCGCGCTGCGGTACAGCTCAAGCGTCGAGTCCGGGTCGCCGGTCTGGGCTTCGACGCTGAGGGCTCCCCAGCCCTCGGGCTGCGGCAGCCAGCTGCCGCCCGTACCGAAACCGCACGAGGTGCCCCCGACCGTCCAAGGGATCGGTACCCGGCAGCCGTCGCGGAAACCGTCCTCCCCCCGGGTGCGGGCGAAGGTCGGGTCCTGGCGGACCTCGTCGGGCAGGTCGGTGACCTCGGGGAGTCCCAGTTCCTCACCCTGATAGAGGTATGCGGCCCCTGGCAGCGCGAGCATCAGCAACGTGGCGGCACGAGCCCGGCGCAGACCGAGTGCTCGGCCCCCCGCCTCAGCGAGCCGGCTGCCGGTCTGTGGTCCGGCGAAGCGGGTGGAGTGCCGGGTGGTGTCGTGGTTGGACAGCACCCAGGTCGTGGGAGCGCCCACGCGCCGCATGGCTTCCAGCGCGGCGTCGATGACCCGGCGGAACTCGTCAGCGCTCCAAGGGGCGTACATGTACGAGAAGTTGAACGTCTGGTGCAGCTCGTCGGGGCGTACGTAGCGGGCGGTGCGCTCTTCCGTCGGCGTCCAGGCCTCGGCTACCGCGATCCGCTGCCCGGGATATCCGTCGAGGATCCGGCGCCACGAGCGGTAGATCTCGTGGACCCCGTCCTGGTCGAAGGACGGCATTTCCTCGGTACCCAGCATGTTCCGCTGGTCGGTGCGCCCGATGTCGGGCAGGCCTTCGGCCTTGATCAGGCCTTGGGCGACATCGACGCGGAAGCCGTCGACGCCCATGTCGAGCCAGAAACGCAGGATCGAGCGGAACTCGTCGGCGACGGCCGGGTGTTCCCAGTTGAAGTCGGGCTGCTCGGGCGCGAAGAGGTGGAGGTACCAGACGCCCGGGGTGCCGTCCGGGTTCTTCGTGCGGGTCCAGGCGGGGCCTCCGAAGACGGACGTCCAGTCGTTGGGAGGCAGCTCACCGTTCTCGCCCTTGCCGGGGTGGAAGTGGTACCGCTCCCGGAGCGCCGATCCCGGGCCCTCCTCCAGCGCGCGGAGGAACCACTCGTGCTGGTCGGAGGAGTGGTTGGGCACGAGATCCACGATGATGCGCAGCCCGAGCCCGTGGGCGTCCCGGATCAGCGCTTCGGCGTCAAGCAGCGTGCCGAGCGTGGGCTCGACCGCACGGTGGTCGGCGATGTCGTAGCCGGCGTCGGCCTGTGGGGAGGCGTAGAACGGGTTCAGCCACAGGGCGTCGACGCCGAGTTCCTTCAGATACGACAGCCGGCTGCGCACGCCCGGGAGATCGCCCATGCCGTCGCCGTTCCCGTCGGCGAAACTGCGCGGGTACACCTGGTAGATGACGGCTTCTCTCCACCAGTTCGCCAAGGATCCGGCCGGGGCGGCGATGTCATGGTCGTTGGCAGGGGGCTGGGGCATTCTCGGTCCTTTTGGAGGTTCATGTCGGCGTGGCCGGTCGGTCCAACTGGCTGAGGCCTGTTGTCCGGTGTCACGGACATCAGTCCTCGACGGGGCCCAGATCGGGAGTACCCCGCAGTTCCACCGTGCGGGTGGTGGCACCGTGCAGTTCGAGGACCGTGATCTCGTTCCGGCCGGCGTTCAGGATCGGTGCGGGGACGTAGAGAGTGGTCTGCGGTCCTCGGGACCAGTACCGGCCGAGTGCGAAGCCGTTGATCCAGACGTGGCCCTTGGTCCAGCCGTCCAGGGCGATCCAGCCGTCGGCCGGCTGCTCGATGTCCAGGTGCCCGCGGTGGAACGTGGGGCCGACCGGGGGCGAGGCGGGCTCGAACGCGGTGAAGGACAGCCAGCCCAGGTCGTCGAGAGGCAGCGGCCGGCTGTACCAGCTCTCCGGCGCCAGTGCGTTGACGGAGACCTCGCCGAGCAGTCCCTTGCGGTCGTGCATGCCCTGCCCGTAGTTGACCCTGCCCTGGTTCTCCACCAGCACGGCCAGTTGCGCACCGCGCCGGGGGCTGTGGAAGGCGAGGGCGTGCTCATGGTTCTCGCGTTCCAGGACGCCGACCGGCTGGCCGTCGACGAAGACCTGGGCGCGGTCGTGCACCTGGGCTATGCGGAGGACGGTCGGCCCGGCCGCCGGGAGCGCCGTCTCGTACAGGATGAATCCGAAGGACTGGCCGATCTGTTCCATGACCTGCGGGCGGTCGGCGTGCACCGCGCTGCCGAGCCGCTCGCGCTGGTCCAGGAGGCCGGCGCATGCGGTGAGTTCCACGGCGGCCGGGGCGAGTTTGGGTGCGGGGGCGGGTACCGGCTCCTCGGGGACGGGCGCATGCCGGGCGATGACCTCGCGGAAGGCGGCGTATTTGGGGGCGGGATCGCCGGCCTCGTCCAGAGGCGCGTCGTAGTCGTACGACGTGACGGTGGGGCGGTACGTGCCCTTGTCGTTGGCGCCGTTGGTGAATCCGAAGTTGGTACCGCCGTGGAACATGTAGATGTTGACCGAGGCGCCGGCCGCGAGCAGCCGGTCGAGGTCCGCCGCGGCGTCGGCCGTGCTGCGGGTGACATGGGTGCCGCCCCAGCGGTCGAACCAGCCGATCCAGAACTCGCTGCACATCAGCGGCCCGGACGGCTGATGCTTGCGCAGTTCAGCGAGCCCGGCGTCCACCCGGCTGCCGAGATTGACGGTGCGCAGGACGCCGTCGAGGCCGCCGCGCTCCAGGTCGGAGGGCTGGTCGCAGGTGAACAGCGGTACGTCGACTCCGTGCCGGTGGAGCAGCTCCGCCAGATCCTCCAGGTAGCCGGAGTCGTCGCCGTACGCGCCGTACTCGTTCTCCAGTTGCACGGCGAGGATCGGGCCGCCACGCGTGGAGAGGTAGGGAAGGACGGGCGGCAGCAGGGCAGCGAGGTAGTCGTCCACCGCTTTCAGGTAGCGCGGGTCGCGGCTGCGCAGTTCGATGTCCTCGTCGGCGAGCAGCCAGGAGGGCAGGCCGCCGCCCTCCCACTCGGCGCAGATGTACGGGCCGGGGCGGAGCAGTACGTGCAGGTCTTCGGCGGCGGCCAGATCGAGGAATCGGGGAAGATCGAGACCTGCGTCCAGCCGGAACGGTCCCGGATGGGGCGAGTGGAGGTTCCATGGGACGTAGGTCTCGATCGTGTTCAGTCCCATCAGGCGCGCCTTGCGAAGCCGGTCGGCCCACTGTTCCGGATGGATCCGGAAGTAGTGCAGCCCGCCGGAGATGATCCGCAGCGGTCGGTCGTCGAGACGGAAGCCGTCTGCGGCAACCTCGAGTCGGGGCATGGCCGTGGTCTCCTCGATGATGGAACTGATGGAACTGGTGAAGGTGGGTCAGCTCAGCGGGCGGCAGAGCAGTGCGTCGGGGACTCCGCCGTGGTTCCACTTCCAGGTGAAGGCGACGCCGGCGACGTACTCGTTGTCGGCGCACTGACCCTTGTAGTAGCCGGGAGCCCAGTCGCTTTCGACCGAGCCGCCGGTGGCCGGGCGGTTGTTGCCCTGGTCGAACCAGACGTTGCGGCCGTTGAGCGGCAGCGGTGCAGCGGACGGCGCGCAGAGCAGGCCGGCCATGGAGTTGCCGTTGACGCTGTAGCCGACGGCGAAGGTGTTGTCGGGGCACTGGAGTTTGTTGTAGCCCGAGGCCCAGTCGCCGTGGGTGACGTAGCGCTCGTCATGGACGGCCACCCAGTCACCGGCTCCCTTGGCGGGCTGGTTCGCGTCGGTGCACAGGCCGCGCTTGTCGCTACGGCCGAGACCGGTCAGGCGCTGGCTGTCGGGGCAGTTGCCCTTGCGGTAGCCGGGGCTCCAGTCGCCCTGGGCGAGCATGCGGGAGGAGACGTTGTGGTCGCGGAAGTCGAGGTTGAGCATGTTCCAGTGGTTGACCTGTGCGACCGGACCGGAGACGCCCGAGGCGTTGACCAGCTTGTTCCAGTCGGCTGACCGCCAGTCACCGGAGTCGCTGAGGCTCTGTCGTTTGCCGGCGGTGTCGTAGGAGATCAGGGCCCAGGTGTCCTGCGGCGCGCCGTTGGCACCGGTCCATCCGACCAGCGGCCAGATGGCGAAGTCGGTGTCGTTCTCGACCAGGATGTCGGTGAAGTTGCCGAACCAGGTCTTCTCCTTGGTGTCCTGCGACCCTCGGCCGCCGGCACCGAACTCACTGATCCAGACGGGGGCGGTGAAGTGCTGGCCGGACTGGGTGACGAACAGGGCCTCGTCGTGCACCAGTTGCTTCAGCTTTTCGAGCGGGAAGTCCTCGTACGGCCAGTCGTTGGTGTGCCCCGGTCCGCTGTCGGCACCCGTATAGTTCGGGCCGGTGTAGCCGTAGAAATGCGCGGCGTAGACCAGCTTGCCCGAGGTGATCAGAGTGTTGGAGAGTTCACGGACCGGCGTCAGCATCGGCCTGCCGTAGTCCAGCCCGTCCAGCGGGATGCCATACCAGTTGATGCCCTCCATGATGACCAGCATGTCGGGGTCGGCCTGCAGGATGCGGGTGCCCGCCAGCTCGAAGGCCGCGTATGTGTCGTGGTCATCACCCCAGCCCCAGTTGGGGTCGTCCCAGGTGTCGCGGCGGATCTCGTTGCGCAGGTCGGCGCCGACGACACGCTTGTTCGCCTTGTAGCGGTTCACCAGGAAGAGCCAGTCGTCCTGCCACTGCTGGGCGGACTGGCCGCTGTTCCAGCGCTCATTGCCGTCCAGGCCGCAGCAGAAGCGGTAGGAGGTGGTGTGGTTGTTGAGGATGACCGCGAACCCCTCAGCGGTCAGGGCCGCCACCACCGCGTCGAACACCTGCAGCGGGGTCTTTCCCTTCAGCGGCGGGTTGGCCGCGACCGCGGAGTCCGGTACGACCGTGGTGTCGCGCATCATCGCGTTGGCAAACGGCAGCCGGATGCTGTTCAGCCCGAGCTCGTGGAAGTCGGCCATGATCTGTGTCATCGGCGCGCGGTCCAGGCCCAACGGGAGGTTGTGCGACATCTGGTCCGCCTGGTGGTTCGCGGGGTCGTTGACGTCGCCGCTGCCTTCCCAGGTGCCCTGGGCACCGGCCCAGTTGCCGGCCTTCAGCTTGAAGCGGTTGCCGTTGGCATCGACGATGTACCGCCCGCGGGTACTCAACGGCCCCGTCCAGGAGGCTGCCAACTGCGGTCCGGTCATTGGAGTGGTGGTCGCGGTGGTGGTGGCGACGCTGGGGGGCGCTGCGACGGAGCCGGTGGTTCCCGCGAGAACGAGGGTGACCGCGGCTGCCGTGGCGGGCAGGATTCGGGAGAAGAATCTCCTGACGGCGGGAGCCGACCTGTCGGATCTCATGATTGTCCCCTCCAAGGGTGGGGTGGGTGTGGGGGTTGGATCTTCAGGTGGTGCGGCCCGGACCGGTGGTCCGGAGTCAGGTGCGGCTCAGCCCTTGAGGCCGCTGGTGGCGATGCCTTCGACGATGTAGCGCTGGGCGACCAGGAACATGGCCACCAGTGGGGCGATGGTCACGACGGCTCCGGCGAACAGGCCGGGCAGGTTGATGGTCTGTGAGGTGAGGAACGTCGACAGGGCGATCTGGGCCGTCCACGCGGACGGGTCCTGGCCGATGACCAGCGGCCACAGGAAGGCGTTCCAGCTGTCGATGAAGGCGAGCGCGCCGAGCGAGGCGAGCATCGCTCCGGACGACGGCAACGCGATCCGGCGGTAGAGGCCGAGCCAGCCGAGCCCGTCCAGGCGTCCGGCCTCCTCGATCTCGCTGGGGAACTGGAGGTAGAAGTTACGGAAGAGCAGAACGGCGAAGGGGTTGAACAGCCCGGGTGCGATGATCCCCCACAGCGTGTTGACCCCGCCCATGGAGCCCACGACAACGAAGGTGGGGACGAACGTCACCGAGCCGGGGATCATCAGCGTGGCCACCACCAGGGCGAGCAGGACGCCGCGTCCGGGTACCGGGATGCGCGCGAGGGCGTATCCGGCGGCCGAGGCGAGGAGCGTCGACACCGGGGCGGTGATCGCGGCGATCAGCAACGAGTTGCCGAGGGCCTGGCCCATGTGCAGTGCGGGGTCGCTGAAGAGCGAGGTGAAGTTCTCCCAGTGCATCGTCGACGGCCACCAGGTCCAGTCCGGTGACGTCAGGCCCTGCGTGTCCATCAGCGCGTTGCGCAGCATCAGGTAGAAGGGCGCCAGGAACACCGCCGTCAGCAGGCCGGCCAGCAGGCCGCGCACGGACCGGCGTACTACCTGCGGCAGTTGTCGTGTTGTTGTCATGTTGCTCACTCCTCCCCCTTGCCGAAGCCGGTGAGCCGGCCCTGG
This sequence comes from Streptomyces sp. NBC_01591, assembly GCF_035918155.1. Lineage (NCBI taxonomy): Bacteria > Bacillati > Actinomycetota > Actinomycetes > Kitasatosporales > Streptomycetaceae > Streptomyces > Streptomyces sp. NBC_01591. The sequence goes on along the minus strand of NZ_CP109327.1, from coordinate 8,597,024 downwards.
ATCAGGGTCACGCCGACGATGAGGGCGGTGAGTACGAAGGCTCCGGCCGATCCGAGGCCGTAGTTCTGGGAGCCCATCGCGGTGTCGTAGAGGTAGCCCAGGGGGGTTCGGATCGGGGCCGCGGCCGATCCGGACAGCCCGCTGTTGAACAGGTTGTAGAACTCGTCGAACGCCTGGAAGGCGGCGATGAACTGCAGCATCAGGACGGCCACCGAGGTGTTGCGCAGCATCGGCAGGGTGATCCTGCGCAGCAGGCGCAGGCCGGTGGCGCCGTCGAGGGCGGCGGCCTCGTACATCTCCTTGGGGATGGCCTGGAGCCCGGCCAGGAAGAGCACCATGTAGAAGCCGACCTGGAGCCAGAGGCGGAGAGTGACGAGGACGACCCAGTACAACGGCGGCGAGGTGGTCTGCAGCCATGGGACGGCATCCATGCCGAACCATCCGCCGATCGTGTTGGCGATGCCGCTCGGCAGCCCGTTGAACAGGCTCATCTTCCACAGCAGGGAGGCTGCGACGTAGGAGACGGCGGCCGGGATCAGGAAGGCGGTGCGCAGCACGGCCCGGCCGCGCCGGATCCGGTGCACCAGCAGCGCCAGCCCCAGCGAGGCGGCGAACGTCACCGGCACGATGAACACCGTGAACAGCAGGATCTGGCCGAGCGACTTGCGGAACACCGCATCGGAGAGCAGCGTCTGGTAGTTGTCCAGGCCGACCCAGTGACCCAGGGCGATGGTGCCACGGGCCTCGCTGAGGCTGAGCAGGAAGCTCCAGCCGATGGCGACGTACTTGAAGAGGCCCAGGCCGATCAGCAGGGGCCCGGCGAGCAGTGCGAATGCTCCCCAGGCACGCCAGTCCGGGCGGGAACGGCGGACGGGGGCGGTGCCCCGCGGCTCGGCCGGGGAGCACTCGACACGCTCGTGGTGAAGCGTGGGTGGAGGTGCGGACTTCATCATGCGCGCTGCTTGTCGATCTCGCCCTGGGCCTTCTTGGCCGCGTCGGCCAGGAGCCGCTCCGCATCGCCCTTCCCGCTGACGATCTTCGCCGCAGCTGCGGTGAAGAGGGAGCTCACAGCAGTGTTCCAGGTGCTGGGGTTGTTCCTGCCGTACTTGGCGGCCAGCTCGACGGTCTCCTTGGCGGGCCCCTGGGTGAGCTTGTCGGCGGTGGCGGCGACCGAGGTGCGCGGCGGGATGTGGAGGCCGTAGCTCTGCGACCAGTCCGTCTGGAGGTCGGTCTGCTGGATCCAGAGCCACTGGACGAACTTCTTGGCCGCGTCCACGTTCTTGCCCTTGGCGTTGACGCAGGTGCTCCAGCCGCCGACGCGCACCACAGGCTTGCCGCCGGGCTTGAAGGCGGGCCACGGCAGGACGCCGAAGTCGTCGCCGAGCGCGGTCTTGATGGCGGGCATCGACCAGAGGCCGCCCCACTGCATCGGGACGACGTTCTGGGTGAGGGCGGCGGGATCCCACCAGTCGGTGGTGAAGCCGAGCAGCAGGGACCGGTCGTCGTGAAGGCGCTTGAGCCCGGCCACGGCCTCGGCGGCCTGGGGGGAGCCGAAGCCCGCCTTGCCGTCGGCGGTGACGAGGTCGCCGCCGTTGGAGAACACGGACAGGATGGCGCTGTCGCCCAGGCCGTCCTGGCCGACGAACAGACCCTTGGTCTTCTTGGAGCTCAGGGCCTTGGCCGCGTCGGCGAGCGCGTCGAAGCTGTCGGGCGGGGTGATGCCGGCCTTGGACAGCACGCTCTTGCGGAAGTAGAGCATCATGACGTCGTCGAGCGTCTTGACGCCGTAGAGCTTGCCGTCGACGGTCACCATGTCGCGGGCGCCCGGGTTGAAGTCGGACTTGGCGCTGCCGTAGATGTCGTCCAGCTGGGCTATCTGGCCCTGCCGGGCGAGGCTCTCCCTGAAGTCGCCTATCTCGAAGACGTCCGGGGCGGCGTCGGTGAGCAGGGTCGCGTTGAGCTTGCCGGAGTAGTCGCCAGGGGTCCAGGTGACCTTGACCGCGATGTCCGGGTTGGCCTTGGTGAACGCGGTGGCATAGCGGGTGAGGGCCTGCTGGGTGCCGGCCTCGCCGTAGGCGTGGGACCAGACGTTCAGGGTGGTCTTCGCCCCGGCGGAGCCACCGCCGGTCGGGTCGGTACTGCAGCCGACCGCTGCTCCGGCGACGAACAGGATGGATCCGCCGAGGAATCCTCTGCGGCTAAGCTTGGAGCTCCGTGCGCTCACTTCGCGTCCTTCAGGTTGAGAGGGTTGGGTGTACGTGTTGTTGTCCGGCGCAGCCGGTGTCCGGCATTCACAGTTGGCAGACGGTGATGGACATCGGTTGCGCCGGAAGCTTGGGCCGGCGAACGGGATGGTGACACTCGTTCAGGGGAAGAGGGCCTGGATGCCGACGACGGCGGCGCCGCGGGCCCACTCCTCCCAGGGGAGCGGACGCAGGGTCAGCGGGCATTTCGCCGCTGCTTTGAAGCAGTGCGCTTCGTAGGCGTCCCTGATGTGCATTCCGAAAAGGTCGTAGGTGTCGAGCCCCTCGCCTGTGACGACGACGCGCTCGGGACCTACGAGGTTCACAAGGGTGGCGATGCCGACGCCGATGGCGTGGCCCGCCCTCGCGAAGGCGCTCTGCGCGGCGGGGTCTCCACCACGGGCGAGTTGAACGGCGCCGTCGAAGTCCAGGTCCGGGTCGTCGGTGGCGCAGCGGATGGCGGCGAGGACGGCGTCGCTGGAGGCGACGGCCTCGACGCAGCCGACCTGGCCGCAGTGGCACCGTGGCCCGGCCGGGTCGATGCTGATGTGCCCCATTTCTCCGGCGACGCCGTACGCACCGGCGACCAGCTCACCGTTGATGACGATCCCGGAACCGATCCCCGCTCCGATGGTGACCAGTGCGAAATACTCGGTGCCGATGCCCTCGCCGAACCAGTGCTCGGCGGCGGTGATGGCCTTGACGTCGTTCTCCACGGTGACGGTCAGGCCGGTCGCCGCGGCGAGGTTGTCGGCCAGCGGCACGTCGCGCCAGTTGGGGAGCGCGGAGTAGCGGACACGCCCGCAGGGGCGGTCCACGTCGCCGGAGACCGCGATGCCCAGGTGCCGGGTGCGGGCCCGGTACTCGGGTTTCGCGTCGAGAAGTTCGGCGACGAGTTCGGCCAGCAGCCCACACACGGCGGCCGGGTCGCGGTCGCCCAACGGTCGGCTGGCGGTAGTGCGCATGTGGGCCCGCAGGTCGCAGACCGCGCCGTAGAGGGTGTCGGCACTGATCTTCACACCGACGACGAACTCCCGGTCGGGAGTGACGGCCAGCGGGTTCACGGGGCGTCCGGCCCCTGGAGCGGTGCGCTCCGGGGGAAGTTCGTGGAGGTAGCCGTCGTCGATGAGTGGTCGCGCGGCCTTGGTCACAGCGGTCGAGGACAGACCCGTCCGGCGGGCCAGCTCCACCCGGCTGAGCGGGCTTTCGGCCAACAGCAGGGCGAGGATGGCGGTTTCGGCCGGTGCCGTCACCAGTGGTCGCGAGTGGTTTGGAAACACGGCGGCAACCTACGATAAATAAATAACTTCGTCCAGTATTGATTTTCTCGTTCGAGCGACCCTACGCTCTGGCCCAACTCCGGCCACTTCAAACGTCGTTCGCCGTTTCCGTTTGCCGGTCCTCACCGACGCTCGACACCCCTCGGGACCTCCTGTGCCTCCCACGCCCTCATCCGTTTCCTTCGACCCCACCCGCGGGCTGGTGGTCCTGCGGACCCCGAACAGCGTCTACGCCGTGCGCATCGGCGCCGACGGCAGCCCTCGGCATCTGCACTGGGGGGAAATGCTCGACACCGACGCCCTCTGTGGACTGCCCGCGGCCACCTCACCTGCCGCGAGCAGCTTCGAGTCAGACCCCGCCCCGGACGAATTGGCCCCGCAGACTGGTGCGCGGTTCGGGCCGGCCGGTCTCCAGGTGCGGTTCGCCGACGGCACCCGCGGCGCCCAGTGGTCCTATACCGGGCACACGGTCCGGGACGGGGAGCTTCGCCTGCACCTGGCCGACCGCCGTTACCCGTTGGCCGCCGAACTGGGCTATCGCGTCCGTCCCGGCAGTGACGTCATCGAGCGCTGGGCGGAACTCACCCACACCGGAGCCGGCGATTCGGGCCCGATCACCGTCGACCGGCTGGACTCGGCCTCCTGGACGGTACCGGCGCTGCCCGACTACCGGCTCAGCCACCTCGTGGGCGGCTGGAACAGCGAGTTCCAGCTGCAGCGCGACCGGCTCCCAGTCGCCGAGACCGTGCTCACCAGCCGCCGCGGCGTCACCAGCCACCATGCCAACCCCTGGCTCGCCCTCGACGACGGCACCGCCGACGAGGAACGCGGCGAGGTCTGGAGCACCGCCCTGGCCTGGAGCGGAAGCTGGCGCATCACCGTGCACCGCGACCCGGTCGGCCGGACCACCTGGACCGGCGGCTTCGGTCACGAAGGACTCAGCTGGACCATCCAGCCCGGCCAGAGCCTGTACACACCCGTCTTCGCCGGCCTCTACACCCGCGACGGCTTCGGCGCCGCCAGCCGTGCCTGGCACACCCACATCCGCACCAGCGTCCTGCCCGCCCCCGACCAGGACCGGCCCGTCGTCTACAACTCGTGGGAAGCCACCGGCTTCGACGTCGGCCAACCCGGCCAGCTGCACCTGGCCCGGCTGGCCGCACGTCTGGGCGCCGAACTCTTCGTCCTCGACGACGGATGGTTCGGCGGCCGTACCAGCGACCGGGCGGGCCTCGGCGACTGGACACCCCGGCCCGAGGCATTCCCCGACGGGCTGCGCCCATTGGCCGACGAAGTGCACCGCCTGGGCATGGCGTTCGGGCTGTGGGTGGAGCCGGAAATGGTCAACCGCGACAGCGACCTCTACCGTGCCCATCCCGACTGGGTCGTCCATGCGGCGACTCGGGACGCGACCGAACTGCGCAACCAGCTCATGCTGAACTTCGCCCGCCCCGAAGTCGAGGCCTGGGCCCATCGGACTCTGGACCAGTTGGTGCGCGACTACGACGTCGACTGGTTCAAGTGGGATGCCAACCGGGTCGTCACCGAGGCCGGATGGGCCGGCCATCCGGACCCCGACCGGCTGTGGATCGACCACACCCGCGCCGTCTACCGGATCATGGACCGCCTCCGTGCCGACCACCCCGGCCTTCGCATCGAGGCCTGCGCGGGCGGCGGCGGACGGGCCGACCTCGGCATCCTCGCCCGCACCGACCAGGCCTGGACTTCCGACAACACCGATCCCGTCGACCGGATCAGCATCCAGCACGGCTTCAGCCAGCTCTTCCCCGCCCAGGCCATGGCGGCCTGGGTGACCGACAACCCCAATGTCACCACCGGCCGCACCACCCCTCTCCGGTTCCGCTTCCATGTCGCCATGGCCGGAGCGCTCGGCCTCGGCGGGGATCTCACCGCCTGGTCCGAGGAGGAGCTCGACGGGGCCACCGCGCTCGTCATCCGCTACAAACAGATCCGCCCCTTGGTCCAGCACGGCCGCCAGTACCGCCTCCACGGGCCCGACGGAGTGACAGCCGTGCACTACGCGTCCCAGGACGACACCGAACACGCCGTCCTCGCCTGGCGCCCCGCAACCCGCTTCGGCCACCCGGCCCCCGGGCTCGCCCTGCCGGCCCTGGACCCCGCGGCCCGCTACCTCGACATCGACGAGGGCATCACCCACAGCGGCGCCGTCCTGACCCGCCGGGGCATCGACCTGCGGCTACCCGCCGGCGACTACGCCAGCCGCCTGATCCGGCTGCGCCGCACCGTCTGACCCCGCCCCCTTCTCTGCCCGACCCACGAAGGAACCGAGAACATGCCCACACCCCGCGTCCTGGTCGTCGGTATCGACGGCGTCCGCCTCGATCTGCTGCCGATGTTGGAAACGCCCAACCTCGACGAACTAGCGAATGCCGGCTTCCTCGCGCCCGTCCACATCGACGACAACACACCAACCATGTCGGGCCCCTGTTGGACCACGGTCGTCACCGGTGTCGGCGTGGCCAAGCACGGGGTCTGGGGCAACAACTTCACCGGAAACCGGCTTGGGGTGTTCCCCGACTTCACCACCCGGCTGGCCGCCGAGCAGGGGCTGCGGACCTTCGCGGCCGGAGGTTGGGAACCCCTGTTCCTGGCCCGGCAGGGCGGCCCGGTCTTCGCGGCCCCGAGCAGGCTCGCCTACATCGCCCCGCGCGAGGACACCCCGCAGGCCTGGGAGGAGTGCGACCAAAGCGTGACCGACGAAGCCGTAAGGGTTCTCAGCTCCGGCGAAGACCTGGACGCCTCCTTCGTCTATCTCGGCGCTGTCGACGAGACCGCCCACTTCCTCGGCTGCGGCCCCGAGTACCGGCACGCGATCGAGATGGCCGACCGACGACTCGGACAGCTCCTCACCGCCGTACGCGGACGTCCCGACGCCCGGTCCGAGGAGTGGACCGTCATCGCAGTGACCGACCACGGCCACCGCGACGAAGGCGGCCACGGCGGGCGCAGCACATCGGAGCGCACCGCCTGGATCGCCGCGAGCGGCCCCGGCATCACCCCCTCCACCACACCGGACATCCTCCGCCACGCCGATGTCGCCGCCCACGTCTACGCCGCCCTGGGTATCGCGCCCGACCCGCACTGGACGCTCGACGGACGGCCCTTCCACTCCCTCACACCACAGACCGCCTGACGCCGGCAGGAAACCACCGTCGTGCAAGGGGCACCGACACCCGGTCGAGGTCATCTCGCACTGCGTGTGGCTGTACTTCCGGTTCCCGCTCAGTTTCCGTGAGGTGGAGGAGCTGATGTTCCAGCGCGGCGTGACCGTCTCCCACGAGACCGTGCGCCGCTGGTGTCTGAAGTTCGGCCAGGCGTACGCCGGCGCGCTGCGCCGCCGGCGGCCCCGCCCCGGGGACAAGTGGCATCCGGACGAGGTCTTCATCAAGATCAACAGCGAGCAGAAGTACCTGTGGCGGGCGGTCGACCAGGACGGCAATGTCCTGGACATCCTCGTTCAGAACCGGCGGGACAAGGCCGCAGCCAGGCGATTCTTCCGCAGGCTGATGACGAAGACGGGCAGGGTGCCGCGGGTGGTCGTCACCGACAAGCTGCGTTCCTGCGGCGCCGCTCACCGCGAGGTCATGCCCTCGGTGGAGCATCGCTCGCACAAGGGCCTGAACAACCGGGCCGAGAACAGCCACCAGCCGACGAGGCAACGCGAACGGGCGATGAAGGGCTTCCGCAGCGTGGGCGGGGCCCAGCGGTTCCTGTCCGCGTTCAGCGGTATCTCACCCCACTTCCGGCCCCGACGCCACCTGATGACCGCATCCGAACACCGAGCCGAAATGACCATCCGCTTCACCATCTGGGAACAGATCACCAGCGTCACCGGCCGACCTACCGCGGCCTGAACCCAGGCCGGCACCCAGCCCCACCACACCTCGACGCACCGTCAGACACCCACGCACCCAACAACGTGACAACGCCCTTCACATGCCTGCGCAGGATGGCATTCTCGTGCAGCACCAGCAGTTCGGCATCCTTGGCGGTATCTCGGCACAGTAGGACCGCGGGGACGGACAGTAGCGCGCGGGCGGTGCAGTAGAGCAGGGACACGATCATCAGGGGCAGCATTACAAGTCCCCACCGACGACCCTGGAGGCGGGTACTGACCAGCAGCGATGACTTTACGAGCCCCACAGGTTAGCGCCGGAATCTGAGGAGAGGGTGAGAACAGGCGCCCTGGGGCGGGCCGGGCCACAGTACCAGTGCCGCTACGTCGACCCGGCCAAGGACCGGGCAATGCGGAACTGCTGCTCGGCCTTGGCCGGGTGGCCCGCAGCCGCGTAGGTGCGTCCGAGCCGACGGCGGACCTCCATCTCCAGCGGCCTGCTGGTGTGCTCGGTGAGTGTGGCCAGGGCCTCTCGCTGGAGAGTGATGGCCAACGGCAGGTCTCCGCGGCCGTGTTCCGCGGCTCCGAGCAGGGACAGGCTCGTCGCGCGCAATTGCAGGTCACCGACCTCCTGGGCCAGGCCCGCCGCGCGCCGCGCCAGGTCTTTGACCTCGGTGTGCCGGCCGAGTGCCAGGTGGGCCTCGGCGGTGAAGCACAGGGTCTTGCTGATCATTCTGGGGCGGCCGATCTTCTCGGCGAAGGTGAGGGAGGTGGCGTAGTACGTGAGCGCTTCCTCATGCCGTCCCTGCTGGCCGTGGAGAGCGCCGAGGTTGCAGCTCGACATCCCGGCCAGCCAGTCGTCGTTGAGCCGGGCCGCCAGCCTCATGGCCTCGCGCAGGTGGGCGGCCGCCTCCCGGAAACGGCCCAGCGCACGCTCCGCGGCACCCATGACGGCCATCGCCCGGGCCTGTTCACGCAGGTCGCCCTGGTGGCGGGCGAGGCGCAGCGCATTGGTGCACCAGGCGTGAGCCTGCTGGAAGCGCCCCTGATAGATGTCCGCGACGGCCAGGCAATTACGCAGCGAGGAGGGCATCCGCCGGTCGTCAGCCAGGTCGGCGCCGGGCAGCGCGAGCTCCAGGGCGGAGCGGCACTCGTGGAAGCGGCCCTGGCGGACAAGCGAGTCGACCAGGGACTCGGCGATCCAGCAGGCGTGGTCGCGCTGCCCGGTGGCCGCCGCGAAAGCGACCACGTCGAGCAGTTGGCCGCCCGCGGCCCTCCAGCCATGCGTCGGCTTCCCGCCAGTCCGAGAAGGGGGAATGGGAGACATCGGGGCCCGTCGGGAAGCCCTCGGGGCCCCAGTCGCTGGCGATACGCCCGGCGGCTGTGTAGAGGTGCAGCACGGCGGCGCGGTCCGCGGCGGCCTCCTCGGGCACGGCGGCGGCGAGGAGGCGCGTGTGGTCGCGTACGAGATCGTGCAGCCGGTAGCAGCTGGGCCGTGGCTGCTGCAACAGGCTCGCGTCGACCAGACGCTCCAGGAGGTCCTCGGTGTCCTGGAGCGAGCGGCCCAGCATGGCGGCGGGGGTGAGCCCGTCGAACTCGGCGGTCGGGACCTGGCCCAACGCCCGGAAACCGCGGCGCAGTTCGGGGGCGAGCAGATCGTAGGACATCCGGAAGGCGGCTTCCACACTGCGGTCCTCTGCCCGGAGTTCGCCCAGGCGGCGTTCATCGTCCGACATCCGGCCGACCAGGTGGGTCAGTGTCCAGGACGGGAGGTTCTGCAGCCGGGCCCCGGCGATCCGCAGCGCCAGCGGGAGACCGCCGCAACGGCGGGCGAGCTCCTGCGCGGCCTCCGGTTCCTGTCCAGCGCGCGTCTCGCCAAGGAGGCGCGTGAGCAGTGTGACCGCCTCGCCCGTATCCAGCGGCTCCACGGTGAGCCGCCGGTCGGCGTCGAGGCCGGGCAGGCGCTGGCGGCCGGCCACAAGCACCCGGCTGCCCGGGCCCGCGGGCAGCAAGGGGCGTACCTGTTCCGCACTGCGGGCGTCGTCCACGACCAACAGCAGCCGCAAGGAGCTGGTGGCCGCCCGCCAGGCGGTGACCAACTCGTGTAGCTCGTCAGGCAGTTCGCCGTCGGCGCCGTTGACGGCACGCAGCAGCTGGTGCAGTGCGCGCTGCGGGCGCAGGCTCTCGTGGGGGGCGCCGTGCGCGTGCAGGTCCACGAACAGGCAGCCATCCGGGTACTGGTCGTGCAGCGTCCAGGCGGCGCGGACCAGCAGCGCGGTCTTGCCGACACCCGCCGTGCCGTCCACGGCAGCCACGGAGACGGAGCCGACGGGCACCGACGCGGTGAGCAGATCGAGTTCCGCCTCCCGGCCGACGAGCCAGGCGGTGTCGCCGGGGAGTTCGTTGCGGCGAGGTCGTGACGGGGGCGGGGACGGGGAACGCTCGGGCGCCGATGGCTGTGTGGGTGCGGCTGCCGGGGGCGGTGCTTGCGCGGCGGCGGAGCCTGTGGCACGGGGTGACGGGGCCCGGCCGAGCAGCATCGGATCATCCCGGCGCAGCACGCCCTCGTGCACCCGGCGCAGTTCCTCGCCGGGCTCCACGCCCAGCTCGTCGCGCAGCCGGTCCCGGGTCTCCTGGTAGGCGGCAAGTGCTTCGGCCTGCCGGCCGCTGCCGTACAGCGCGCGCATACGCAGGGCGGCGAGTGGTTCGTCGTGCGGCTGCGCCGTGGGCGCGGCCAGAAGCTCGTCCAGGGCCTCCGCATACCGGCCCAGGAGCACCAGGGACTCCACCCGCTCCTGGTGGAGGGTGCGCCGCTGCCGGGCAAGACGCTGCCGCTCGGCGTCGGCGAGCGGGCCGGGCAGGCCAGCCAACGGCTCCCCGCGGAACAGGTTCAGTGCCCGCGTACAGCCGTCGAGGGCAGTGGTGAGGTCACCCGCGGCCTTCGCGCCGCGTACCGCGGCGGCCTGTCCGGTCAACTCACGGATGTCCGTGCGGGCTTCGCCGGGTACGAAGCGGTAGCCGCCGCGCTCACCGCGGATCACGGATGCGGTGGGGCCAGTGCCGGGCACGTCCAGTGCCTTGCGCAGGGGGTAGACGTAACTGGACAGGACCCGGCGGCCCGTGCCCGGTGGTTCGAGTCCCCATACGTCGTCAAGGAGTTGCTGTTGGGTGACGAGCGTCTCCGCACGCAGGATCAGTGCGGCCAGCACCGCCTGACGCCGCACGGGCCCGAGGTCGAGCGGCACCACGCCGCGGTGGGCGCCGACCGGGCCGAGCAGGGCGAAGCGCAGCCGGTCCGCCGCAATCTCCGCACCGGTCGTGCCTGCCGTGCCTGCCGTGCCTGCCGTGCCTGCCGTGCCTGCCGCAGCTGTCGCGTCAGCCGGATGCCACGCGCCCCTGCCTGAGCCGGCTGCGTCCGCTGTGTTCATCGTGTTCGCTGTGTCCGCTCTGTTCGTGCCCACTCCGGACTCCCCCATGATCCCCGCAGTCCCCCGCAGTCTCCCGCTTTCCCTGCGGGCCGAATCCTCTGCTTCAGCAGAATTTCATCGGCATTGCAGTGTCTCGCGAGAGAGTTCGGCGCGTCGTGTCCGGTCCCGGTCGATCTCCGTTCCGGCCTATTCCCCTGGGACGGGTTCCTGCCGTCCCGAGGGCGTGAACTGTAGGAAAGCGAGCTGTTTCGTGAGTGAGAACCCGCAGGTGGACCCCCGGCAGGGCTTCGGTGAGAACCGTCCCGCCCAGCCGCTCGGTCAGGGCGCGCCGGCCTGGGGGCCCGCGGCGCAGGGCCCCGGTCAGGCGCCGCCCCCGATGTCCGGTCAGGCGCAGCCCCCCGTCCCGTCACAGCTCCCGGGTGGGCGTTGTCACGTTGTTGGGTGTGTGGGTGTCTGACGGTGCGTCGAGGTGTGGTGGGGCTGGGTGCCGGCCTGGGCTCAGGCCGCGGTAGGTCGGCCGGTGACGCTGGTGATCTGTTCCCAGATGGTGAAGCGGATGGTCATTTCGGCTCGGTGTTCGGATGCGGTCATCAGGTGGCGTCGGGGCCGGAAGTGGGGTGAGATACCGCTGAACGCGGACAGGAACCGCTGGGCCCCGCCCACGCTGCGGAAGCCCTTCATCGCCCGTTCGCGTTGCCTCGTCGGCTGGTGGCTGTTCTCGGCCCGGTTGTTCAGGCCCTTGTGCGAGCGATGCTCCACCGAGGGCATGACCTCGCGGTGAGCGGCGCCGCAGGAACGCAGCTTGTCGGTGACGACCACCCGCGGCACCCTGCCCGTCTTCGTCATCAGCCTGCGGAAGAATCGCCTGGCTGCGGCCTTGTCCCGCCGGTTCTGAACGAGGATGTCCAGGACATTGCCGTCCTGGTCGACCGCCCGCCACAGGTACTTCTGCTCGCTGTTGATCTTGATGAAGACCTCGTCCGGATGCCACTTGTCCCCGGGGCGGGGCCGCCGGCGGCGCAGCGCGCCGGCGTACGCCTGGCCGAACTTCAGACACCAGCGGCGCACGGTCTCATGGGAGACGGTCACGCCGCGCTGGAACATCAGCTCCTCCACCTCACGGAAACTGAGCGGGAACCGGAAGTACAGCCACACGCAGTGCGAGATGACCTCGACCGGGTGTCGGCGCCCCTTGTACGACGGCGGTGCACCCACCACAGACGTCTCCCCCAACGTGATCAACCCGAAGATCATCCCACGGGCCAGCCAACGTGACAGCGCCCTCCGAGGCCATGATCAAGGTGGCGATGATCCGCCTGATGCTCGTCCGGCTCGCCGGGCAGCCATCACGGTGGAGCCATGAATCCCACCGCAAGACCGCCCGAACCAAGACCATCGAGGACCTCATCGCAGCGTAATCAACCGGCCACCCGACAGGCTCTCAGCCGGAGCGCGGGCTCACTACGACCGCCGACGTGAGGCCGGAGACCGTCACACGGCTGCCCAGAGAAACCTCTTCAACCGGGTGATCGGCTGCCTTCACCACTGCCTGTCTCACCGCGTCCCGTTCAACGAGGCTGTGGCCTTTCCAACCTCGCGAGAACCCCGTCTTACGCTCGCTGTTTGACACGTTCTTCGCATCGAATGTCTTCTTGCCGCCGTCATAGCCCCGGCTGCCGGAGCAGACGACCGCGTCGGCCTTCACCGGCTGCGAGTCGATGACCGCCGCACTCGGCTCCGCCTCCCGCCCGGCAGCCTCCCGGACCCGGCCCCGCAGCCGGTCGTGGAACTCGGCGATCAACCCGGTCTCGCGCCAGCGCCGGCGGAGTGGCAGCGGCACTTCGCCGCGCTGCGCGAGCTGGTGGCCGACGAAGAGGGCCAGGCGTAGGTCTTGCCCGGGTTCACGATCCACGGGATGAACGTCGGGATGTGGCTGGCCAAGCAGCGGAAGCCGGAGGTCTGGCAGGCCACTGACGGATGGGCAGCGCAAGCGCCTGGAGCAGCTCGGTATCGTGCCGCTGGCCCCGGAGCCGGAGATGCCCGCGAAGCCGTCCTCGGCCCCCGTGAGCGCCTTCGAGCGGGGCGTGGCGGCCCCTTGGCGCAGTACGAGGCGCGTACCGGGCTCTCTGACCGTCCCCAGGGCCCATGTAGAGACCGTTGTCGTCGACGGCCAAGAGCACGCCGTGAAGCTCGGTGTGTTCCTGTCGAACACAAAGTCGAGGCGCGGCAAGCTCGCCGCCGACAAGCTCCAACAGCTGGCCGCCCTCGGGCTCGACTGGGCGGCGTAGCCGGGCGGGCGCCGTCGCGTGCCCCGCGCCCCGCGGAACCGCGTCATGCACGAGCCGTTCCTCATCCTGCGGATCGCCGTACGGCAGGATGAGGTCATGAGCGTAGTCAAGATCAACGTACTGACCGTCCCCGCCGATCAGCGGGAGACGCTGGAGAAGCGCTTCGCCTCCCGTGCCCATGCCGTGGAGAACTCCGACGGGTTCGAGTGGTTCGAACTCCTCCGCCCCGTCGAAGGGACCAATAACTACCTCGTCTACACGCGGTGGCGCGACGAAAAGTCCTTCCAAGCCTGGATGGAGGGCCCCATGAAGACAGCACACCAGAGCGGTGACGCGGAGAGCAGCGAGCGCCCCAGGCCGGCGGCGAGCGGGTCCGCCCTGTGGTCCTTCGAGGTCGTGCAGCAAGCGGCGCCGAAAAGCGCGTAGACGCGAGCGCCTCGCCCCGGTGCCGGGGCGAGGCGTTGTTCGTCGGATGGGTCGGCCGAGCCAGGCGATGTGCAGGACGGACAGATGCCGGGTGAGCCGGTTGATGACGTAGGTGCCGGACAGCTGGCCGATGAAGGCGGCGTGGACGTCCTCACCCTCGGGGTCGTTCGTGTTCCACTCCGGCCAGCCCCACGCGACGCCGAATGATCCGCTTGGTAGGTCGACGCGTATCTGCGCGTCGTCGTCGGAGAAGTTGCGCGGGACGTGCAGGTAGCAGCGCGGGGCGGTCTGTTCCGCCGTCCCGAGCAGGACGGCGAGACGTGGATGCAGGCCTGGCGGCCCGCTAACAGGATCTCGTGCACCGCCCGGAGAAGAGCCGGTTCCTCTCAATGCAGCCACGGTGCGGGCGCTGGCCAGTTCCATTGGGGCGCAGGCTGATGAGATCGACATCGCGCGGCCTCCCCTGCTGTCCGCTGACGAGCAGGTGGGACGGTCCTTGTCGTATTCACCGAGCATGTCCTACTGGCCGCACAGTCGGAGCTCGGTCGCGAGGCCGGCCAGCGTGGTGGATGTCGCCGTCGTCGGGACGGTACGTCACCGTCGCGACGCGCCCACAGGTGGGAGATCCGCTTGGTGTCGAGGACCAGGGCATGGGCACCGTGGCGCAGGAACTGGGCGGCGAGGGTGCGCAGGATCGTCGAGCTGCCGCCGCCACTGCTCGTGCAGACCAGGATGTGCGCGGCGGCGTCCAAGTTGACGGAGACCGTCTGCCCGTCGGTGCCGAGGCCGATCAGCACCGCGGAGGCAGGCAGGTGTCCAGTGGCTTGCGCAGCTGATGAGATCGACATCGCGCGGCCTCCCCTGATGTCCGCTGACGAACAGGTGGGACGGTCCTTGTCGTATTCACCGAGCACGTCCTCCTGACCGCGCAGTTGGTGAACCTGGGAGCGGTACAGCACGGCCTGACGGCCCGGGAGTTCCTGAAAGTAGATCTCGCTGCCTGAACCCGTGGCGGAAGCGCAATCCGCGAGGAACCGGCGCCGTGCCCCGACCGTTGGCGTCCAGGGAAGAAACAGGCAACATCCGGAAGAACCATCCCGCCTGCGGGATGTTGTGCAGGCTACTGAACTTGAATGTGTGATGTCGGCCTGATCGTGTCAGCTGGTCAGGGTCAGGCCGGTGCCCATGAGGCAGCCGTCGATGAGGTGCGGTCGGTACTGGGCCTTCTGGAGACTGCGTTTCACGGCGGCGGCGAGCTGGTCGAGGTTCGCGGCGGCGAGGCCTCGGGCAGTGGGTGAGTGCGCAGCGGTTCGGGTGGAGACAGCTCCTGCCCGTACAGCAGTGGCTTGTGGAGAACACCCTCGGGACCTGGGCGGCCGGGGAGAAGGAGCGGCCGGTGAAGCAGACGCAGGACGCGAAGTGGGAAGGGCAGCGCCGGAAGGGGGCGGCCCCGGCCGTACTGCCTCCCGTCACGGGGACGGGGGCCTGTCCCGCACGCTCCATTCCGGCGCGGGCCAGGGCAGAGACTAGGGCCTGTCCGGCGGATCAGGGTCGGACAGGGCGCGGCGTCTGGTGCGGTGCATCGCAAAGCGCCGGAGCGTCTTAATAGCGGAGCTATTCGGACGTTTCGGCAACGCCGCGAGGTGCCGTGCCAGACGCCGCGACCCCGGCCATGATCCGCCGGACAGGCCCTAGTCCGTCGGGGTGCGGGAGGGCCACGGCTCGACATCGACGGGGTCCTGGTCCTCGCGCACTCGCAGAAGGAACACGCGGCTGCGACCTGTCGGAAGGCCTTCGACCATCACCCGCTGTTCGCGTTCGTCGACCACGGCCGGGCAGGGTCCGGCGAGCCCGTCGGCGCTCTGCTGCGGCCGGGGTCTTGTCGGTGGCCGATGGATGCCGGGCCGCCGCGCCAGGTTGGACTTTCGTCGTTGGCCGTCGCGACCAATGGCCGACGCGGAGCGGGTGGAGAGGGTCTTAACGTGGCCGGGTGACTCGTGTGGAATCTACGGCCCTTAAAGCATCGGCTCGCCAGGCACTGGCGGCGAGGCTGCGTTCGGCGACCCCGCGGCTGGCTGCCCCGGGCAGGGCTCTCTTGGCTCCCGGAATGTGGTCTCCCTGGCGTATCGTGGGCGAATCGCTGCTGAGCGTAGCGTTCGGGCTGCTGGGAGCAGGTCTCGCGGCCCTGGACCACGGCGGCACCGTACGGATCGCTGCCGCCGGGCTGGCGATCGCGGGGCTGTCACTTTTGCGCCGAACGCTGCCCGCGACCGTACTGCTGGTGACCGCCGTCGGCTCTGTCCTGTTCGGCGGTCTCGCTCCGTTGGTCCTTGTCGCCGCCTGGTCGGCGGGGCGGCGGATCGACGGGGTCGGCAAGGCCGTCGGCACCTTCGCCCTCGCATACGTCCTCAACCTCGGCCTGGCAGTCGTGCAGGCGCTGCCTCACCTCTCACTCCCCCGCTTGGTCTTCGACGTCCTGTGGCCGCTGGTCGCGGTCATAGCGCCCGGCCTAGCCGGCCGCTACCGGTCGCAGCACCATACGCTGACCGACACGCTCCGGGAGTACGACGCCCAGCAGCAACGCGAGCGCGCAATGATCGCCGGACAGGCCCGGGCGCGGGAGCGTCAGCGCATTGCGCAGGACATGCACGACAGCCTCGGCCATCAGCTGGTGCTCATCTCGGTGCACGCGGGCGCGCTGGAGGTGGACCGCGAGCTGACCGGACGGCAGCGGGAGGCAGTGGGGGTGCTGCGTGAGGCGTCGGTGGCCGCGATGCACGAGCTGCGCGAGGTGGTACAGGTGATGCGGGACAGCACGGAGGCCCCACACGAGGACCACACCGCCCCAGGCGTCGCGGCTGCGGCGGCGGAGGACACCACGGCGCTGTCGCGCGGGGTGGCGGGCATCGAGGGCCTCGTAGGAACGTCCCGGAGCGCGGGCGCGGCCGTGGAGCTGCGGCACTCCGGCGAGCCGTGCCCGCTCCCCCCGACCGCCGATCACGCGGCGTACCGCATCGTCCAGGAAGGCCTGACCAACGCCCACAAGCACGCCCCGGGCGCCCCGATCACCGTCGAGCTGCGGTATGAGCCGGACTCGCTGGTCGTGGAGGTCGCCAACGGACCCGCAACCGGGACGACGGACAACGGCCGGGGCATGGTGAGCGGCGGCCAGGGGCTGACCGGGCTCGGTGAGCGGACCCGGCTCATCGGGGGCATGGCGCACGCGGGCCCGACGGCGGACGGCGGCTTCCGGCTGGCGGGCGTGCTGCCGTACACATCGCCGGAAGCCGGTGTCCCGAGCCCCGCGCCCGGCAACGTGGCGACGACGTTCGTTGATCCAACAGGCGCCTTTTGGCAGCAGACCCCGGGGGACTCCTTGGACGAGGGTGGTCCTGTCATGAACGGGAACGGTCTGAAGGAGCTGGCCAAGGCAATGAGCAGGAAGAACGGAAGCGGCGTGGCCATCGGCTGCGGGATGGCGGTACTGATCCCTCTGCTGCTGGTGATCGCCGCCGTCGGCGTCGGGGGATACGTCCTCCTGGACAAGGCGGAAAAGGCCAGGATCGAGCCGAAGCAGTACGACGCGGTGAAGGTGGGCCAGTCCGAGGCAGAGATCCGCAAGCAGTTGCCCAAGGAGGACCCCTTCCTGACCGACGGCCTGGAAATGGGTGCGCCGCCCGTGCCCAAGGGCGCGAAGTGCCTCAGCCTGACTTCCACGGAGTCCAGCAACAATCCGGACATGGAGCCGGTCTTCCGGTTCTGCTTCAAGGACGGCAAGTTGACCGAGAAGAAGTCCTTCGAGGTGAGGAACTGAGGAGTATCGGGCGCTCGATCAGGGATGATGGCGAGTGACCGCAGGTAGACACTCAAGGACCACGCAGGGGAGTCATGATCAGGGTTCTCGTCACGGATGACGAGCCGCTCATCCGGGCAGGCGTCAGGATGATTCTCTCCTCCGCCGACGACATCGAAGTCGTCGCCGAGGCGGTGAACGGCCGAGAGGCGGTCGAACTGGCCCAGACCCGCCGCGTGGACGTCGTGCTGCTCGACATCCAGATGCCGGTCATGGACGGACTGACGGCCCTGGCCGAGCTGCACCGGACCGTGCCTGACACGCGGGTGCTGATCCTGACAACCTTCGGGGAACAGCAGAACGTACTGCGCGCCCTGACCGGGGGCAGCGTGGGCTTTCTGCTCAAGGACTCGGCGCCCGCGGAACTCATGCGCGCGGTCCGGGCTGCCGCGGCCGGAGACGCGTACCTGTCGCCGGGTGCCACCCGCCGTGTCGTGGACTCGTTGGCGTCCAGCCAGAGCGCTCACCGTGCCGAGCAGGCCCGCCGCCGGCTGGACGCGCTGACCAACCGCGAGCTGGAGGTCCTGGCGCTGCTGGGTGAGGGCCTGTCCAACGCGGACGCCGGTCAGCGGATCCATATGAGCGAGGCCACGGTCAAATCATACGTGAGCCGGATCCTGACCAAGCTGGACTGCCAGAACCGAGTGCAGGCCGCACTGCTGGCACGAGACGCCGACCTGGGAACCTGACCACACCACTCGATGACGTTGATGCAGAGCCCGCTGCAAGTGGATCTCAACGGACAGGTCCGAGCCTCATTTAGCTCGCGCTTTCATGAGCCTGCTCGTCCATGCCTTGTTGCCGGTGCATTTGAGCCGGTCGACGCATTCGCGGCAGGCCTTGCGTGGGAATGAGGTTCCCCCGAGATGCGGGGGAACCTCAGGGCGTCACCTCCCCGGGGAAGCCGGTCATAGCGGACCGGGTGGTCGTAGCGGTCACCCCAGTCCGCAGTGACGAGTCCGGCCAGCCATTCCTCGCCGTGCGCAACGAGCTCTTCCGAGCCGCCCGCAGGGTCTCGGCGACGAGTTCACCCCAATTGGGCCGGCGTACTGCCGCCAGCACGTGGGTCGAGTCGGTGCGGACCCGGGCACGGCGTTTGACCAGGCCCGCAGCCGCAAGACGTTCGACCATCACAGCCAGCAGCCGGTCTGCACGGTCCCCTTCGGCCAGCCGGTCACGGAACTCGCTCAGCACCGGGAAGTCGAAGCCGGCGTCGTCCAGCTCCAGGCCCAGGCAGTACTTCCATTCCAGACGGCACCGGACGGCCTCCGCCGCCTGCCGGTCGGTCAGATTCTCCGTGTATTGCAACACCGACACCAGCGCGAGCCGGGCCGGTGACAGACCCGGGCGCCTGTCCGCCGGATGCCAGTCGGCGAAATCCTCGTCCACGAACAGCTCGTCGAGCCGGTCACGCATCCACATCGCTGCCGTGCGACGCGGATTACTCGCCCGGGCCATCTTCACGGTCCACCAGCGCGTCTCCTCTGCGAAACACCGGGCTGCCTTGCGGAGGATGTCGCATTCTTCCTCCAGCTCGCGGATCCGATTCCGCGCTGCGGTCAGCTCCCCTTGAGCCGCGTCATCACCAGGCCGCGCCGGCGCCGCAGGTGCGAAGTGCGCGCTGGACCGGCGCCGTCGGCGGCCCGGATCCAGTTTCCGCAGCGTCTCGGTGTTCACCCCCAGATCGGCGGCGACCGACTTGATCGTCGCTCCCGGACGGGACCGGTACAGCGCGACCGCGGCCGCCTTGAACTCAGCGGGGTAGTGCTTCATCCCCACGGGGACTCCGTTCTCCTGGACCATCGAGATCCAAGTCTCTCCGGTGTCCAAAAACCGGGGTCAGCGCCCCAAGCCTGCTCCCCCACCCGTCGAAGCGGCGAGCCGCCCGGTTCAGCCAGTCGCACCAACGCAAGGGCCGCATGTGGTGGGAGTGGACGAAGAGGGCGGTTTCCGCAGGTCCTAAGCTCCTGCGCAGTCGAGCAGGGAGGGATGCCGTGCAGAAGCTGGACGGGTCGGATCAGCTGAACAAGCTGGAGGAGGTCGGTGCCTGGTTGCGCCGCCGGTTGCCAGATCTGCTCATCGAGAGCCAGGTGCCCGGGGCAGCCGTGGCGGTCCAAGCCGGTGATGAATGGGTCGAATCCGCGGCCGGTGTGCTGAGCACGGCCACAGGAGTCGACGCCACGGTGGGCTCTCTCTTCCAGATCGGGTCGATCACCAAGGTGATGACCGCGACGCTGGTCATGCAGTTGGCCGACGAGGGACGACTGGATCTGGACGCTCCCGTACGGGCCGTCCTGCCAGAGTTCCGGATCGCCGACGAGGAAGCGACGCGAGGGATCACCACGCGGCATTTGCTGAGTCACGTCGCGGGTTTCGAGGGGGACATCTTCACCGACACCGGCAAGGGTGACGACTGCCTGGAAAAGTACCTGGGCGTCCTGCGGGACGTGCCGCAGCTCTTCGAGCCTGGCGCGATGTTCTCGTACAACAACGCCGGGTACTGCGTGCTCGGGAGGATCGTCGAGGTGCTGCGCGAGGAGCCGTTCGACGTCTGCGCCCGGCGACACCTGTTCACTCCGCTGGGTATGAGTCACACCGCGAGTGACCCCTACGAGGCGATCCTCCACCGCACGGCAGTGGGTCACATCGAAACGGTGCCGGGGGCGCCGCTCGAGCCGACGCCGGTGTGGGCCCTGGCACGCTCGAACGCACCGGCCGGATCGATGATGGCGATGCGTGCGCGCGATCTGCTGGCCTTCGCCCGGATGCACCTCGCCGGAGGCCGGGGCCCCGACGGGGTGACCGTGCTCGGCCCGGAGACCGTCCAGGCCATGCAGCGGCCGCAGGTCACGCTGCCCGACATCGACCAGGGCGCCGCCTGGGGGCTCGGCTGGGAGCTCTTCGACCTGTCGGGCGGCACAGTCATCGGACACGACGGGAACACCATCGGTCAGTCGGCTTTCCTGCGCCTGGTGCCGGAGCGGGATGTCGCGGTGGCGATCGTCACCAACGGCGGCCTGTCACGGCGCGTGTACACGGAGATCGCGGGCCGGGTCCTCGGTGAACTCGCCGGGGTCGGTCTGCCCGCCTCGCCGGTGCCGGACGTGGGCGCTCCCGTTGCGGAGACGTCCCGGTACGTCGGTACGTACACGTCCAGCACCGCCGAGACCACGGTGAGCCGGGACGCCGCTGGGCGGCTGTGGCTGGAGCGCACTCCCCGGGGAGCCATCGCCGAACTGGACGAGGCGCCGAACCGCACAGAGCTGGTCGGCAGGCGCGGTGACACCTTGATCCCGGTCGAGCCGGAGCGCGGGGTCCACGCGCCGCTTGCCTTCCTCGGTGACGACGGGCAGGGACACGCGCTGTATCTGCACACCGGCCGGGCCGAGCGGCGGGCACCTCGATGAACGAGAGCACCGACGCGCGATCGTGGCAGACCTGCACAACGACCTGCTGTGTGCGGTGGTCGCCCGGCCGGTGGACCACTGGGCGGAGTTCTTCCGGGAGCGCTGGCTGCCGCAATTGCAGGCCGGCGGGGTGAACCTTCAGGCACTGCCGGTGTTCGTCGAAGATCCGTACCGGCCGGAGGGGGCGCTTCGCCGCACGCTGCGCATGATCGAGGCGGCGCACCGGCTCGCGGCGGGCAACGCCGATGCCGTCACGCTGTGCACGGACGGCGCCCAGGTCGACCAGACGCTGGCTGAGGGCCGGATCGCCCTGGTGCTGGCACTGGAGAGCGCACCCGGCGTGGGCGAGGACGTGGAGCTACTGGAGACCCTGTTCCGGCTGGGGGTCAGGATCGCGTCCCTGGCCCACTTCGGTCGCACCTCCCTGGCCGACGGCAGCGGCGAGGACGCGACGGGCGGCCGGCTGACCCGCTCCGGGGTCGCGGCGCTGGCCGAGATGGAGCGCCTCGGCATGCTCTACGACATCAGTCATCTCGGCGCGCCCGGGGTCGAGCACGTCCTGGAGCTGTCCTCACGGCCGTTGATCGCCACGCACTCCAGCGCACGGGCGCTCTTCGACCACCACCGCAACCTCACGGACGAGCAGATCCGGGGCGTCGCCGCGGGCGGCGGAGTGGTGTGCGTGAACTTCTTCGCTCCGTACCTGCACGAGAGCGACTACTCGATCGGCCGACTGATCGACCACATCGAGCACATTGCCGGGGTGGCCGGCGTCGAGCACATCGGGCTGGGTCCCGACTTCATCAAGGAAGTACTTGCCGACACCACTCCCCCGTGCTGCGAGCCGGCCTTCGTCGAGGGAGTGCCGGCCGACGCCTATCTGCCCGGGCTTGCGGGTCCGGCCGGGCTGCCGCTGGTCACCGATGCGCTGCAACAGCGGGGGTGGCCGGAGCGCGACATCGTCGCGGTCCTGGGGGAGAACGTACGGCGCCTGCTGCAGAACGAACTGGGCCGGCCCGCGTCCGCCGGCTGAGCGCCGTGCGCGGCAGGAGATTCCCTTCGTGCGATCGGAACGACGCACACCTGAATGTTCAGTGAACCCGACGAACGACGCCTGAAGTACGTGTCTCAAACCTTCTTTCCGCGGACGGCGGCGGTGATGCCGAGATCGCGCATCAGGCGTTCGGCGGTGCACCGGGCTACTTCGTGGCCCTGGCGGTGCAGCTCACGCCAGACCTTCCTGGCGCCATAGACACGGAAGTTGGTCTCGTGGACCTCGGTGATCAGCTCCTTGAGGGCGGCATCCCGCACCTGCCCGGCCGAGGGGGTGACCGCGCGTTTCTTCGCCGCGTAGTAGGTGGACGGGGCAATCTTGCAGTCGTGCTCGGTGAGTGTCCTGCAGATCGGCTCGACGCCGCCGAAGCGGCCCTTGCGCTCGTCGATGAACGCTACGAGCGAGTGTGTGGCCGGTCGAGCCCGGCCGCGAAGAAAGAGCCGCGGCCTTCAAGATGTCGTTGGCCCGTTTCAACCCGGCGATCTCCTTCTTCATCGCCTTGATCTGCGCGGACTCCTCCGTGATCGTCCCCGGACGCTGCCCGGAGTCGATCTCGTCCCGCTTGACCCAGTTCCGCAGAGTCTCGGCCGAGCCGATACCGGGCTTCTGGGCGACCGCCCTCAGCGCGGCCGACTCGTTCGGGTAATCGCCACGAACCTCAGCGACCATACGGACCGCTCGTTTACGCAGCTCAAGGGGATACGAAGAAGGGCGTGCCATGACTCAATCCCTTCACGGAATCAAGTCTCTATTCGAACCGGGGCGATTCAGCCCCGCAGGAGGGTTTGGGCCGTGCAATATATGAGGCCCGGAACTGCCACGGTAGCGGTCGTCCGGCTGTCCGACTGCGCCGCTCGGCTGCTGCTGCGTCACACGTTCCGGTAAGGATCGGTGCTCTGCAGTTCCAGGCCCATGCACTCGGCTAGTCCTGTGGCCAGTGCCGACAGCGTCGGATGCTGCCAGACAAAGTTGTTGGCGAGCTCGACCCCGAGGTCAGATTCCAGACGGACCCGTAGTTCCATGGACAACAGTGAATCGAAACCCAGGGCCTTCAGAGGGGTCTGCGGGTCAAGAGTGGTGCTGCCCAGCCGGAGAACTCCGCGAATGTGCTCGGCCATGTAGGTCTCGAGGGCCTCGCGCCGGGCAATACCTGGCGCGAGGCCCTCGAGACGGCTCCGGATGTCGCGGGAATCCTCCGGCGCGTCTACCGAGTGTTCGTTGTCCGGGGCAAGGAGGCTGAAGAACGAGGACTGCCTTCCGGTGAGGGGAATCCAGGTGCTCGGCTTCCCGGGAATCACCCCGGTCTGGACGCGTCCGTGTGCCAGGAGCGACTGAAGCGCCAGCAATCCCTTGTCGGTCGGGATCGTCTCGTAGCCCCGGCTGCCGAAGTCGGTTGCGACACCGGTCTCGCCCCATGGCCCCCAGTTGACGGCGAGCGTGGGCATGCCTGCGCGGCTCCGCCATGCGGCGAAAGCGTCGAGCCAGGAGTTGGCGGCTGCGTACACGCCCTGCCCGGGGTTGCCCAGCAGGGAGGCCATGGAGGAGAAGACGACAAACCAGTCCAGTGTGTGCGCTGCGGTGGCATTGTGCAGTTTCCACGCGCCGGTGACCTTGGGGTTCCATACGCGCTTCAGCTGGGGGTCTCGGATGTTGGTGATCGCGGCGTCCTCGAGGACCATGGCACAGTGGATGACACCGCGTAGGGGTGTCCGGTCTTCGGTGGCGGTGGCCACCAGGCGTTCCGCGGTACCAGGTTTGACGATGTCGCTCAGTACGACAGTGATCCGGGTGCCGCCGGCGGACAGCTCCGTGATCGCGCGCGCGGCGGCAAGGGAGGGAGGTGTGCGGCCGTTGAGGACAATGTGGCTCGCGCCCTGTTCGGCCAGCCAGTGCGCGGTTGCCAGGCCGAGGCCGCGCAGGCCGCCGGTCACGATGTAGGCGCCATCTGTGTGAACGACAGGCGGTCCCTCGGGAAGGACCGCAGTGGTCTTCCCTCGGTTCGGGATGGTCAGGACCAGCTTGCCGATGTGGCGGGCGCTGGCCATCAGCCGGAAGGCGTCGGTGGCTTCGGCGAGCGGATACGGGGTGCAGAGCAGCGGCTTGAGACGGCCTTCGGTGAACTCGGTGACGACCTCACGCAGCACGGTCGCGAACATGTCGGGGCGGGTCCGCTGGAGTTCGATGAGATCAACGGTGCTCAAGGTGATGTTGTGCCGGAACGGAGCCAGCCCGACAGGGGCGTCGGCCAGGATGTCGCGCACTCCCAGTTCGACGAAACGGCCGAAGGGCCGAAGCGTCTCCAGTCCTGCGCGGACTGCCGCACCGGAGAGCGAGTTGAGGACGACATCGACGCCCTGGCCGTGGGTGGCGTTGCGGGTCTGCTCAGCGAAGTCCAGGGATCGGGAGTCCATCACCCGGCTGATCCCGCTGCCGCGTAGGTATCGTCGCTTCTCTTCGTTGCCAGCTGTGGCCAGCACCTCGGCGCCGAGCAGCTTGGCGACGGCGACCGCCGCCAGACCGGTGCCCCCGCTGGCCGAATGGATCAGGACACGTTCTCCGGCGCGCAGCCGGGCGACGTGGCGCAACGCGTACCAAGCAGTGAGGAAGGCCGTGGGCACTCCTGCCGCGGCGACAGGATCGAGCATGGCCGGAATCGGGGCGACCACGGTCGCGGGCACAGTGACGAACGAGGCGAAGGCTCCGCCTTCGAGGTGAACGGCGAGCACCGGGTCGCCGACGCGTAGGTGCTCGACGCCAGGCCCGACCTCGGTCACCACACCTGCGCACTCGAAGCCGATCCGGTACCGGATGTCCTGCTCGCCGGGCAGGAGGCCCATAGCCGTGAGTACGTCGCGGAAGTTGAGGCCCGCTGCCTGGACGCACAGCTCTACTTCGCCCGGTCCTGGAGTCCGCCGCCCGGTCGCGGCGAGTTCCAGACTGCCGAGATCCCCGAGCCGCCCCGCCCGGAGGCGGAATCCGTCCACCCCGTAGCGCACAGTGCGGGTGGCCGCTGCGACCTGTTCGGAGGCGGCAAGGGGGGCGTGATCGAGACGGGCGATGTACCGGGTGGTGCCTCGTAGGGCGATTTCGTCTTCGTGGCCATCGGCGAGCAGTTCCGCGGCCAGGCTCCGCAGGCCTGGGTCGCCGTGGTCCGTGTCCACCAAGGTGGCACGCATGTGCGGGTGTTCGAACGCCAGGACGCGGATCACGCCACGCAGGGCACTTTGCTCAAGATCCACGGTCTCGTCGGCCGCTACCGCGCGGGCGGCCCGGGTGACGGCGTACAGGCGAGGAGGGGTGGAACTGCGGGCGGCTGCCTGGGCAGTAGCGAGGATTCGTCGGGCACGCCGCTGGGCACCCACAGTGGGATCGTCCGTGGTGGTGGGCGATGTGCCGCACAGCATCACGACGGCGCGCGCGGGGGACGCGATGGCCTCCAGGTGTGTACTGACGGATTCAGCGAACGGTCCGAGCCGCTCATCTCGCAGCGGGGTTTCCCACGCCTCGGCCTGAGCCCCGGCCTCGCGCAGGATGGTGGCCAGTGCCTCGGCGTCTCCTTGGCCCTCCCCGATGACGAGCCATTTTCCGGGCGCTGGCTGCGAGGTGGCCTGTGGACGTGGGACCGGATGCCAGCCGGCCTCCAGGAACCACTGGTCGACCTGGTCGGCCTTCCGAGTGCTTCGGCGTGCAAACTTCACTCCGTCGATGGCCATAACCGGATTGCCTGTCTCGTTCAGCAGACGGGCATGCCCCATGACGCTGTCGGCTGTGGTCTCAACGATCCGGGCGTGGCAGTACACAGCGGTCGCGGGATCCCCCAGAATCCGTACTGCCCCCATCTGGACGGGAAGGATCAGCCCCTGGCCGATGTCCTCGACGGGCCCTGCGACCAGGAGTTGCAGGCAGAGGTCGACGAGGACAGGGTGAACCCGTAAGCAGAGGTCTCCGGTCCGCGCGGGCTCCGGGACAACGACACGGGCCCAGAAACTGTCTCGGCTGCGGGAGACATGCAGATCCGTGATGCCGGTGAACGCCGGACCGTGTTCCAGTCCCCGGGAGCGAAGTCTTGTGTAGAGAGCTGCGGGATCGTCGGTGACCGAGTGCCTCCGTGCCAGGGTGGCGACGGACGCGGTGTGAGTGCGCGTGGGCCGGGAGAGACGGCGCAGCACGGCTGAGGCGTACGTCACCCACTGGCCGTCATCACCGCGTCCGAAGATCTCGCATGTGGCGTGGTCCGGGGCGGTCATGGTGACGGTCGTGCTGAGGTCGGTGTGCTCGGTCAGACGTAACAGCTCCCGGAATGAGACGTCGGTGATCTCTACGTCGGCGGGGGTGGCGTCGAACACCTCACAGGCGGTGGTCAATGCGATGGCGTAGTGGGCGGCGCCGGGCAGTACCGGGGTTCCATGCACTCGGTGGTCGGTCAACCAGGGCAGCCCCGTGGTTCCGGCGTCCCCCTGCCAGCAGTGGCGCACCTGCTCGCCGGGCACCTCGGTGTGGCTGCCCGGCAGGGCGACGGCCGAGCGCGCGGCGCGCTGCTCGGCGGGGGTGGCCGGCCGGGCGGCTTCCACCCAGTGGTGCTTGCGATCGAAGGTAATGGTGGGGACGTCAGCGAGGTCGCCCCGCGCGTACAGCGGCGACCAGTCGACGCTCACACCCGCGCAGTGCAAGGCCGCGAGCTGGGTGCGGAACGTGGTGGGTTCGTCCTCTCCGCGGCGTAGCGTGGGCAGCACGACCGGTTCGCCGGTCAGGTCTTGCAGGCTCTCCGCGACGGCGTGTGTGACCACTGGGTGCGGGGAGACCTCGAGATACACCAGGTTGCGGTCCGCGGCGGCCGTGGCCACCGCCGGGC
The DNA here is from genome assembly GCF_035918155.1 of Streptomyces sp. NBC_01591. NCBI lineage: Bacteria > Bacillati > Actinomycetota > Actinomycetes > Kitasatosporales > Streptomycetaceae > Streptomyces > Streptomyces sp. NBC_01591. Next base: position 8,570,316 of record NZ_CP109327.1, on the reverse strand, counting down.
AGAAGCGCACCGGGTTGCGCAGGTTGGCGCACCAGTAGGCGGCATCGAAGGCCGGCACCTCGTGCGGGTCCTTCAGCACGGTGGAGTAGAAGGGGATCCTGGGGCGCTGAGGAGTCAGGTCGCCAAGGCTGGTGAGAAGTTCTGCGAGCAGTGGGTCCACCTGAGGGCTGTGGGAGGCGACGTCCACCGCCACGGTCAGTGCCGGGATACCGCGGTCCTTCCAGCCGGCGACGAGCCTTGCGACCTGGATGGGGTCGCCAGCCACGACGGTGGAGTTCGGCGCGGCAAGGACCGCCACGGAGACTGACTCGGCATTGTTCGCGGCGAGTTCGGCCTCCACCGCGGCCCGGTCCAGTCCTACGGTTGCCATGGCACCGGCTCCAGCGATCCTGGTGAGCAGCGCGGAGCGCCGGCAGATCACCTTGGCGCCGTCCTTCAGCGACAGGGCCCCGGCCACGACAGCGGCCGCGACTTCTCCCATGGAGTGGCCGATGACACCGGCCGGTTCGACTCCATGGGCGCGCCAGGTGGCGGCCAGCGCGATCTGCAGGGCGAACAGCACGGGCTGCACTTTGGAACATTCCGTCACCGGTTCACCGGCTTGTACCACGTCCAGTACGGAGAACGTGGCCTCGGCGAAGATGTGAGCGTCGACTTCGGTCAGGGCCGCTGCGAAAGCCGGTTCCTGCAGCAGTCCCCGTCCCATGCCCGGCCACTGCGAGCCCTGCCCGGAGAATACCCATACGGGCTGCCGGGAGGCGGTGATGCTCGTCGGCCCCGTCACCACGGCCGGGTGGGCCCGGCCCGCTGCGAACGACCTCAGTGCGCCGACCGCGTCGGGCGTCGAACGGGCCACGACTCCGAGACGTCCCCGTCCTGCGCTGCGTCGCAGGGCCAGGGTGTGCGCGACGTCGCTCAGCGGTACCTTCGCGCCGTCGCTCTCCAGCCAGTCGGCCAGACGCAGTGCCGCGGCCGGTAGTACGGCGGGGGATCCGGCCGGAACCAGGAGCACTTCGGATGCGGCAGGAGGGGTCTGTCGTCGGCGTGACAGGGCCGTTCGGCTGTCCTGTGGCGGTTGTTCCAGGATGACGTGGGCATTGGTGCCGGAGAATCCGAAGGAGGAGACCGCGGCCAGCCTCGTCGGCGCCTGTACGGGCCACGGAGTCAGCTCGGTGGGTACGAAGAAGCGTGTCTTGTCCGCGGCAATGGCCGGATTCCAGCGGGTGAAGTTAACGTTGGGGGGGATGAGCCCGTGTTGGAGGCACAGGACGGTCTTGATCAGTCCGGTGACCCCGGCGGCGGGCTCCAGGTGGCCGAGGTTGGTCTTGACGGAACCCAGAGCGCACCGGCCGTGGCCGGTGCCGTACACCTGCGCCAGGCTGGCGAACTCGATCGGGTCACCGAGCGGGGTTCCCGTTCCGTGAGCCTCGATCATCCCCATGTCCTGCGGGTCGATCCCGGCGTTTGTGAGTGCTTGCTGAAACAGGGCCTGCTGGGCTGTGGGAGAGGGCGCGGCCAGGCCGTCGGACCTGCCGTCCTGGTTCACGGCGGACCCGCGGACGACGGCGAGGACGCGGTCGCCGTCCCGTTCGGCATCGGCCAGACGTTTGAGTACGACCGCGCCGCAGCCTTCACCTCGGACGAAGCCGTCCGCGGCTGCGTCGAAGGTGTGGCAGCGCCCTGTGGGCGACAGCATTCCCATCCGGGCAAAGGACAGGGTTGTCCTGGGGCGGAGCATGAGTGTGACGCCGGCGGCGAGGGCGAGATCGCATTCGTTCTGAAGCAGCGCCCGGCAGGCCAGGTGGAACGCGACGAGCGAGGACGAGCAGGCCGTGTCGAGGGCGACGCAGGGGCCGTGCAGGCCCAAGAGGTAGGAGATACGGCCTGCGGCGACGCAGTGCCCGTTCGTCAGAATGGAGCCCTCGAGTTCCTGGGGCTGTCCGGCGAGCTGATCCATGTAGTCGTTGTAGCTGAGACCGGTGAAGACCCCTGTCGGCGAGCCGGTCAATCGATCCGGTGGCAATCCGGCGTGCTCCAACGCCTCCCAGGCCACCTCCAGCAGCAGCCGGTGTTGGGGATCGAGTACGTCCGCCTCTCGGCCGGAGACACCGAAGAAGTCCGCGTCGAAACCGGACACGTCATTCAGGTAGCCGCCCTGCTGAGGAGGTGTGGGCTCGCCGGGGGTTCGCTCGGCGCCGTGTTGTGCCCAGAGCGTCTCGCGTCCCGGCGGCGGATTCCCGACCGCCTCTTGCCCCTCGGTGAGCAGCTGCCACAGGGCTGCGGGTGAGTCGATATCGCCAGGAAGCCTGCAGCCCATGCCAATCACAGCGATGGGGTCCGTTGCCTTGTTCGAGGGATGCCTGTGTCGGCCCACGGGGTTTCTCCTTATCGATTGACTGCGCAAGGAAGCGGTGAGCTCCCGCTCTGCTGACGGCTCATCCGGGCTCGCAACGCGCACGGGCAGGGGTCGGACCGGGTGCCGTGGAGGGCTGAGGGTTACCGGGGCGGGCCTCAGACGTCGGGGCTTCCCAGGAGAATCGCGCTCTTCACCCCGCCGACCTGGTAGTTGAAACTCAGCGCGTAGTCGAAGTCGAGAGGCCGGGTGCGCACGCCGGGAACGGGGTCGAAGGTGAGGTTGTCTGCCGGCTGCTCGCAGTTCGCGGTGGGACATACCTCGCCGCGCTCCATCATGAGCAGGGTAAGAGCGACGCCGAGACAGCCCGCGGGCGCGCCGTTGTGGCCGAAGCAGCCTTCCTGAGACGTCATCAGCAGGTCCGGGGCGGCGGAGCCGTACAGTTCCTTGATCGCGTTCGCCTCGAAGGCGGTGACCACCACGTTGCCGTCGCTGCCACCGTGGACGTAGGGCACCTGGCCGATCTCCCAGCGGTCTGCGAGACATCGGCGGACGGCGGACACCAGTTCGCGGCCCGTCTCGTCGGAAGCCAGAGGGTTGGTCAGCCCGTCGCGGGTCGTGGCCTGGGCGAGCACCTGACCGTACAGGTGGGCCCCGCGCCGGGTGGCGTGCTCGCGGCTTTCCATGATGACGGTCACCGACCCCTCGCCGTGGTTGATGCAGTCGGCACGCCGGTCGTAGGGGCGCATGAGGGAGTCGAAGGACGGCAGAAGCGCGGGCATGTCGTCGGACCGGATGATCTCGTACGTCTTCTGCGCGCCCTGCAGCAGGCGCTGGATGTTACGGATCAGTTTGACGCTGAAGATGTCGACGCCGGTCACGACGGCGATGTCGACCTCGCCGTCGGCGATCAGGCGTCGGGCGTTGCCGATCTGCACCGCGGATGACGCGCAGCCGCACGAGACCGTGAAGTTGGGGCCTTTCGATCGGGACAGTGCGCCTTGGACCAGGGCAACGTCGGAGGGAGTGACGGCCTGTTCTGCCGCGACGAACAGTTCCATCGCCTCCGTCACGCGAATGGTCTCGGGATCGGCTCGCAGCACGGCGAGGTAACTGTCGATGTTCGCGTCGACGCCGCCGCGTCCGGCCAGGATCGCCGCGTCGGCCAGGTCGCCCGAGTAGGGATCCAGTTCGGCGTCCGAGCATGCCTGCGCCATGGACACCAGGCCGAACCGGTGCGCTGCGGTGTAGTGGCGTGAGAAGAAGGGGGCGACATCGGGGAGGAGTTCGTCGAACATTGCGTCCGAGAGGTCTACCGAGCCGTAGTAGGCATTGCTCTGCGTGAGGCAGGAGGCCCCTCGGGAGGCGATGTTCCACAGGTCGTCCGCGGTGAAGACGGGTCGCCCGTCACCGGGAAGGCAGAACCCGATACCGGTGACCACGGCATCCCGCGCGTTCCGGCCGCCTCCCGAGAGGGGGGCCGCCCCGCTCACGACACACCTACGTGCAACAGAGAATTCGTCATTTTGATCCCCTCCGGATCAGTTGGTAGCCCTCGCGCGTAATCGGCTGTGTGCTACTGAGGAAGAGATTCCGCAGCGGCCGGATTCGAGCAGGGATCTATTCGGCAATGTATGTGCGGTAGATCCATCGGTAGACCGGAAGCATTTCACCATCGAGTTCGGCATGGTGATCCGCGAACTCAAAATGCTCATAACCGTTCCAGTGGGGAACAGTCACTCTTGTTTCAGTTTCCAGTGATTTCACTTCCCAGGTCGACGGAGAGCTCTCCGGCCCTCCGCTGAGCATTACACGAATCGATTGAGGCATAGTGCTCTCCAGTCGGAGAATCAGCGCTGAGTGATCAGCGGATACGTTGGCTCGATCGTTTTCTGCCACGCCGCCTCGAGTGCAGCTGGAAATGCTTCCACCACAGAACGGTGAGTGTCACCATGCCGCGCAACTGGTCCAGGAATCCCATGTGCGGCGCGTCACTCCCCAAGGTGCGGGAGCCGGTCCGGAGGCGGCGCGGACGGTGTCGGCGACTGGCCTCGCGTACGAAATGACATGGCCGCCGCGGGGTCGAAGCCGGCAGCGTGCGCCATCGTGACCGCATTGACCAGCGCGGTTTCAGGGCGCAGCGCGGGGGTCCGGGCGTAGACCGCCGCCGGGATCACAACGGGCCCCGATGGCGGGAAACAGGCCCTGATGACGGTTTGGTAGCACTGGGAACTCGCATGGCGCCCCTTTGGCGAGGTGATGCGAGCCGCCACTTCCTTGCCCGGGGGCGCTCATTGCGACGAACGATCTCGATGCTGCACGCAACTGGCTGGCCAGTTGTGCGGCGGATCGTCGGTTGCCACACTCCCCGGAGAGGAGGGCAGCCCACCGGTTGGATTCAAAACGGTTATCCCACAGAGCTGAATAATCCCGCAATGAGGCCGCTTACAATTCACCCGTATGGCGTAATATGATGAACTGTGGGTTCATCTTCTCGCCAGGCTCCGCAAATCCGACCTCACCGGCCACGAAGTCGCATTCGTGACGGTTTGCCGCCGAGATGTCGCACACGAATGGAAACAGCCCGCACTCCGGCAATTATCCGGCAGTGGCTGATTGCGGTGAAATGATCTTTACGTGACTGCCGCCGTCACGGCGGCAGCGGCCCACAGCCGGCCGCCACTCTCGGAGCAAATTTCAGACTGATCCGATCGGGTGACTAATTACCGCAGGGGTTGATGACAGTTCATTAATTGGAGTTACTGAAGTCGTTGAACCGGTGGGTAGCCCATCCCTCTCCGGGGAGCTCGGCAATTGGCCCGCCCGTTTCAGCCCTTCCTGCTGGCAGGGCTTCGGCGAGCAGAGCCACTGCAAGGCTGCTCGCGGAGAGCCACCGGCCGGTGGGTGCTCCCGACATCGGCCGGTGAAGCGTCTCGCCGTGCTTGAGACCGGGCAATGGTGCGCACGTCGCGGCTGATGTCCGTCGACCCCCGATCGCCGTCGGGTCCGCCCCTGTCCCGAGCGGACTCATCGCCGCGAGCCACTGCCCGGTCGCCTTCCCGGAACCGAGAGCCGTTCTTCCTCTCACCCCTGCCCCGTCGGGCAGGAGGGAAGCCCGCCTTCGCTCTCGGCCGGTTCCCGTGCGGACCGCAACGGTCCGCCTGTCGCAGGAGGATCCGCCATGTCCACAATCGCAACCTCGTCCGACCAGTCACGATCGGTCGCCCAACTGCCTTTCCCCTTCGGCCCGCTGCTCCTGGCGGTCCTGCCCAACTCCGGACCGGTCGCCGGCGGCAACACGGTCCAGCTCCTCGGAGTGGGCCTCAGCGGTGCCACCAGCGTCCTGTTCGATACCACGCCGGCCACCATCGTCTCCCAGGACGTGCTGGGGCTCACTGTCACGGTCGTGGTCCCGGCGAACGCCGCAAGCACGGTGCCGGTCACCGTGACCACGGGCGGTGGTACCAGCAACTCGGTTTCCTACACCTACGTGGACCCGTCCACGCCTGTTCCTCCCACCGCCACCAGCATCATCCCGGCCTCGGGACCGGTCGCCGGCGGCACTCCGTTCGTGATCAACGGCACCAATCTGAACGGAGGCACTGTCACCGTCAACGGAGTTCCGGCCACCGTGCTGGGCAGCGACCCGACCGGAATCCTGCTGTTCGGGATCATCCCGGCCGGCGCCACAGCGGGCAACGTCCCGGTCGTGGTCACCACCGCGGCCGGCACCACCACTGTCCCCAGCGGGTACACCTACATCTGACCACCCCCTCACGGCCTCTCCTGCCACGTCGCCACGCCGACTGGCCAGGGCTGTGAACAGCGCCGGCCTGCGAGTTCCTCGCGCAGGCCGGCGCTGTTCGGAACCAGGGACGATTCTGTAGCGATCAGCCCACCCGGCGGCGACGGACCCGAGGCGCAACGGCAGAGGAAACGTTGCGACGCGGGCTGCGCCCGATCAGGCGGCGCCGCCGGAGCGTTCGCAGGGATACGATCCGCCGCCGACGCCACGCCCCCGCGCCGCCCCCCAGCCAGCAGACGCAAGCGGCCTGCAACCACTCACCACCGATTCGGCATTTCCGAGCCGCTTTCAGCCCGGCCTCTCCCCCCGCGCCTCCCGGCAATCCACGAGGACACGGCCGGGCCGGGACCTCGCAGGACGCCATTCCTGTGCCCCTCGTGGGGCGAGCCCGGGACCCCGGCGACGGCGAGAGCCGCCCGACCGATCCCGCGGTTCGGAGCGGCGAAAGGCTCGGCAGGCAGCCGTGCGGGACCTGATCTGCTGCCGCCGACTGGACGGGGCGACCAGTTCACACGGCGCCGAGAAAGCCCGGATCAACTCCATCGAACTGTCGGCATGAGTCCCGGGCGAGGCCGAGCAACTCCGACATGGGCACGGCGCGACGACTGGCCGCGGAGAGAACTTGGCGTGCCTCGGCAGACCACAACGGGGGAAACGTTGACAGGCCCTGGTCGCTGTTCAGTGCTCGGACCTCGTCCTGCCGGCCGGGCCGGCGGAGATCCGCGTAGAACTCATCGAGCGCCCCGGAGACCAGCCAGACCATCCACGCCGAGTGGCCGACGCCCAGAGCCTCCCGGCGAAAGGAATCCGGGGCGAAGTAGACCATCTCTCCAGAGGCACCGGGACAGCCGACGCCGACGGGAGCTCCGCCGTTGAGAGAAGACGCTGGCCAGCACGTCGTGTGCCACCACCCGGCTGGTACCCGCTCACCATGCGGGGTCGAACGCGCTCCAGGGAACTGATTGACCCGAGCCAGGCTCGGCACCCCGTGCGCCGCCCCGTCCACGGGGCTGCCGAAGCCCCGCAACCATCCGTCGCCCAGGAAACCGCCGCGGTGCAGCACGCCCGCGCCCACGTACGATCTGGCCGTCACCTGCGGCTGGAGAAGCGACGCCCCGCCCAGGGCTTTCAGGCGGAAGCACCTCAACGGACACCGGCCCGGCACCGAGTATCTCCCTGAGTTCCGGCCAGGCCGGTTCCTCGACGTCGATCAGCTGCCCTCGACTCAGGTATGTCCGCATCGTCGCGTCTACACCTTGCGCCTCAACCGGCAGGGCGCTTCGGCGAAGCACCCACCTGTCGAGATGACCTCCTGTGCGCCATCAACGGAACCGGCGGACGGCACAGACCGCACGGGACGCAGAGCTCTGGACCGGCACGGTCTTGGTTCAGTTGGCCGGTGTGGGACCTGAATCGGCACCACAACCGATGTCTGCTTCAACCGGGCCATGCGGGGCTCCTCCAGCCGCACGAGGATGACCTCGCTCTCAGGTGCTTCATGCTTCCGGAATACGGCACGTGATCGATCGAGGTCACCGGACGACCGGGCTCGCCATCGAGCGCCCGACCGACGAGGTGAACCGGCGCCGCGGGCGCTGTTCACCGGGCTGAGGACGTGAGTTGGCGACGGTTTTCACCCGGCCAGTGCGATCCGTGCCCAGAACGTGCGGCCTCCCTCGGTCTCCTGCCGCGTTCCCATTGCCTGCGCGGACTGCGCAACCATCACCAGGCCTCGACCGTACTCGTTGGCGTTGCCAGCACGGTGCGGGACGGACGAGGTTCCACCCTCATCCTGGACTTCCACAAGAAGCCAGTCACCGTCCTTTTGCAGACGGCCCGTGATCGAGAGGCTGTTGGTGTGGACGATGGCGTTGGTCATCAGCTCAGAGATCACGAGTAAGGCCGCACACCGGGCACTTTCGTCTGTTATGTCCTCGGAGTCCATCCACAGCCGGGCCAGTTGACGGCAGACCGGCACCGCTCGCTCCAATGTCGGCACGCGGAACGAGACCGGTCGCCTGCTGGGGCAACCGTCGGCCAGGGCCCGGGCTGACGCCGTATCCGGCCATTGTTCAATCTCTTGGGGGGACAGTGCGATCTGCACCCCCGACCAAGCAGTCGGCAGCATAGTCCTTCCTCTCTCGTCCTGGGCCTTGCCCAGGTGGCGGGGCAGCAGGTCTGCGCTTCCGGACACAACGCGGCATAAACCGCCGGCTGGGGATTCCTGCCGTACCGATGCGCTCGCCCGGGCGGGGACAACCGTGCCGAGAGCCGAGTGGGCGGTTCAGTGACGGGAAGCGGGGCACACCCGCCCGACGCCGACACGGAGGGCGGGGTCCGGACGATGCCGGCCACCAGCCCCGGAGGTGATTCGGTGCCGCGGAGAGACGGCAGACTCCGTGCTCCGGCAAAGCCCCTGCGCCGTGCGCGACGGTGAGCGAGTTGGCCGAGCACAACGTGAGAGCGACGGGTACCCCTGCCGACTGGCGTCGCGCCGCATCGACCTGAGCGGTCTCACCGCAGAACTCAGGAGTCCGAGACCGGGCACTGGACGTCGGAACCGTCGCCAAGGAAGCTCGCATGGTTTCCCCACAGAGGTCACTTGGGCCGCCGCACCAGCCGGTGCCAATGGCACCGACTGGCGGATCCAAACCCCTCCCACGGGGGTGCCCATTGCGGCAGTCCCACCCGGCAGATCCCCAGGCTTTCAGCTCACCTGGACAGCTACGAGAGAAATGAGCAGCCGCTCCCCCGGAGAGGGTGGGCGGCCCACCGGTTTGGATAGTGATAGTTATCCTCTCGGGCGCACATGACAGCAACAAAGCCGACATGATGTCACCCGAATGGCGTACCTATGGCGATATCCACGCCCTCCGCTTCGGACCACTCGAAGACTCCTCGGGTAGGCCACCATCAAGCATCTGGACGAAGTGGTTCATGCGCGTGGGCAACCCACGATGCCGCGGAATCGGTGCCACGCGACGCAACGATTCTGCTTGGCGAATCGCTTCTGCTGACTTCCTTTAACGACCGCCTGTCCTGCCAGTTCTTGGCGTGATCTGTTCGGCCTGATCCCGTGAGAGAATTTGATGGCCGGTAACGCCCTACAGCAAAGCCCTAAGGTGTCGCAACATCGCACCCCTCGATCTGTGCACTGCGTGCACTTCGACGCTGCGGCCGACATCAATGACTCGGCTGAAATCCGTACCGTCACAGGTCAGATCGCCGCCCCGGCACCGCGAATCACCCGGTCCACAGACGGTGCGAGACAGCCCAACCAGCCGTCGCGAGCAGGCATTTTGGCGCGATCTGTACAGTCGGCCATCGACTCGTACCGCGGCACTGCAGTGATCGTTTGACGCCGGGTCACGGAATAGTGCAGCCTCATTTCTGCAGCCCATGAAGTCGCATGCCGACGAGGGACTCAGTCGTGGAACTGATGCCCGAGCGACAAGCTTCCAACGAATCCTTCAGGTCGGGCGATTGAGCCATGCGATGCTCAGAAGCCAAAGCTGCATAACCACCAGTCGTTTCCGCGCTGCGTCGCTCGGATCCCCCGGAGAACCCACATCCATACGGAAAGTAAAATGTCTTCCACGTACAGTTGATCGAGCTTGGATCTTGCAGATGAAACACGAGGCATATCCTTGCCGCCACCGCATCGGTTCAGCCAGATAGTTCCTCGATTGAATATTGCCCCGCGCAACCGGATGAACGTGGGGCAACAGGAGCTGGGTGGGGCTCCTGCAGCCCTCAGGCATTCGTTCCTATCCACGCTCCACCAATTTGCAATGTGAGTCGCTTCAGTCGCTGAAAGGAGTACGTATGGTTCCTGATCTGCACCTACGTGACAGCAACTCAGGCCGGACCGTAGCTTCTCGACCGGCAACTCGGTTGCCTGACGTACTGTCGACCGCGCTGCGACGCGCCCGGCCGGCGCAACCGACCGGCTGCCCGTCGCAAGGCATCCCCGCCCATTGCCACGACTGCCGGAGCCCGGGCCACAGCTTCCGCGAGTGCCCGCGTCGCCCAGTCGGCCGCTGGCGTCACTGCTTCCACGCCTCGACGACCTGTGCGCGGTGTATCCCGGTGCGTGGGCGCATCAGTCTGACCCCGGGGTGGGTGTCGCATGCGGCGATGCCGGTCCGGTCGTCATCGATGTCCACGCGACATCGCTGCCCGAACGGAACCAGCTGCTGCCCGGCATCGCGATTACCCCGTCGGGGTCACTGCACGGATGTCACCGCCTCGCGGCGCTGCGGGGTGCAAAGGACCCGGCCCATAGCGTATCGACGCTGCGGCCCCCGGTCCTCAACTGCACTGTTGTGGCAGAAAAGGAAAACGCCAGCGCCACGTTCAGCCGAGCCGCTCACACCGCGGGCGGCCTGGCCACCACCGGCCGTCTGGCGGCGCAGGACGCGGAAGCGGCCCTGGTGGAGGCTGCGGTATACATGCGTCCGGGCCAGGAACGCCGAACACCGCACATCATCCAGTCCGGGATTGCTTGCGGGCAGCCGCCTTCCGCTCGATCTGGGAGACCGCAGGTGAACCACGCACCCAGCCACGATGACGGGCCGTTCGACCCTCAAAAGGTCGTACGTCAGATTCTGCTCGGCTCCGGCTCCCCCGCCAGCACCGTCCCGGCGCAGGCCACCAAGAGAGCTGCGCCAACGGCGATGCGGGCAACCGAGCACGGTCTGCTGCCCGACACCCTCAGTGACCGTGGCAACGCCAAGCTGTTCGTCGCCTTGTACGGGCGGGGCTTCAGGCATGTGCCGGGCCTGGGCTGGTACCGGTGGTCGAACTATCGGTGGGAGATCGACGAGGCTGACACCGTACTGTGGGCAGCCGGCGAGATGGCCGAAAGGCTGGCGGAGACCGACCCGCACGGGCGGCACGGCGGAGCGGAGCTGCGCCGGCACCGCCGGCGGGCTCTGACAACATCCGGAATGATGGCCATGCTGATACAGGCCAAGGCCGCGCCGGGGATGACTCTCAACGCTGCGCTGCTGAACGCAGATCCCTATGCACTGTGCACTCCGGAGGGGGTGGTCGACCTCCACACCGGTCTGGTCGCCGCGCCGGATCCGGAGAGGCACTGCCACTCGCGTGCCACGAGCGTGGAAGCCCGGCCGATGGGAACACCCCGCTGGCAGCGGTTCCTCACCGACACGTTCGGCGACGACGCCGACGGCCGTCAGATGATCGGCTTTCTGCACGAGCTGCTGGGCTACTCGATCACCGGCGATGTCGGCGGGCAGATCATGCCATTCCTTTATGGACAGGGAAAAAACGGCAAAAGCGTTTTTCTGGACGTCATCGTCAGACTTCTTGGGGACTACGCGGATGCCGCCCCGCCCAGTTTCCTGATGGCCCGGTCTTGCGTGGTGCACGCCACCGATCTCGCCGAGCTGCACGGCCGACGCATTATCGTCTGCTCCGAACCCAAGCCCGGTGACCGCTTCGACGAGTCCCGCGTCAAGTTACTGACCGGCGGAGACCGGATCAAGGCCCGCAGGATGCGACAGGACTTCTTCAGTTTCACCCCCACCCACACACTGTGGCTGCTCGGCAACCAGCGCCCTGAAGTCAGCACTGGCGGCTACGCGTTCTGGCGCCGGATGAGGCTGATCCCGTTCGACCGGGTCGTCGCAGACGACCGGAAGATCGACAACCTCGCCGACGTCTTGGTCGCCGAAGAAGGACCGGGCATCCTGCACTGGCTCGTCACCGGCGCGCGCCGCTATCTGAACGGTCCTCGCGACCTGACCGGCCCCCCGCGGGTGCGCACCGCCACCCACACGTACGCAAAGACCGAAGACCATACGGGCCGGTTCCTGAGCGAGTGCTGCACCGTGGACCCCGCCATGCGTGCGGAACAAACCCAGCTCTACACCAGTTACCGGAACTGGTGCCAGCTGGAGGGCGCCAACCCGGTCTCCTCGCGAGCGTTCGCCGCACGTGTCCGTGAGACCGTCGGCATCGCCACACCCAAAGAGATAATCCTGTCCAACCAACGCAAGTTCTACCCCGGTATCGCGTTGAACCCTGAGCTGGAAGAGAACGCATGAGTGTCCCCATCGAGCCCGCCCGACTCGCCTGCGGGAACGCCCTCGTCCGGCTCGAAGACACCGACGTCGTCGTGCGCACGCCCGACAAGATCGAGATGCCGGTCGAAGCGGTCAGGGCCCCTGCCACCTTCTCCGAGAGCGACCTCGGCAGCTACACCCTGGAGTACCTCAAGAACGATTGGTACATCACCAACTGACCCGACGCGCCACGTACGTGGGCCGCCCGACGGACGGCTCCGCGTACACGCCACCCGGCAGCCGGTCGACCGGCGCCCGATCGGCCAACGCCCGGTAGCCTGACCGGGCTGCCGTACACCGAGCGCCGGAGTCTTCCGAACACCCCGGCATCCGCAAGGTCTGGGCCGACGGCGGCTACCGCCCGCACCCCCGGGACCAGGGACTTCACCCCCATTCCGAAGCGATGGGCCATCGAGCGGACCTATGGCCGGCTCATGCTCCACCGCCGCCTGGCCCGCGACTACGAAACCCTGCCCACCCGCTCCGAAGCCGTGATCCACCTCGCCATGACCGACCTCATGGCCCGCCGCCTCACCGGCGAAGCCACCATCTCCTGGCGCGACCCGACACCACAGACCAAACAGCAGATCCCGGGATAAAACACTGGGAGAAAACGACCTCTCACCCCTCCAGCTATCCGTGTGATCGATTGACCTGCGCTCGACTCACACCCAGTCATTCTCCGGAGCTGCCGCCCGCAGCACCTCGCTCACGCCCTTGAACACCGGCTCGCCGTGCGGGACGCACAGAGCTTCCACCTCCAGCGAGGCCAGCCGCCTGAAGGAGGCAATAGCCTGCTCCCTGTCCACGTTGAACGGGCCGAGAATCGCCCGGCCCTCCGCGGTGGCGACGATGTCGCCCGGGAACAGCACGCCGCTGGAGGAGAGGTGTAGCGCGATGCTTCCCGGGGTGTGTCCGGGCACGTGCAGGACGTGGACGGGCTCGCCCCAGTCGTCAATGGTGTCTCCGTCGTGCAGTTCCACGTCCACCGGCACATGTTGCAGGGGCCGGGCGTACGTTTCGGAGAAACCCGCCACGATCTGCTCGTGAAGCGCGCGTTCCGGGGCGGTATATACCGGCTGGGGTTCGGGTGCCGTGCCGCGGATGAACGGGGCGTCCAGGGCTCCAGCCAGGACGCGAGCACCGGTGGCCTCGACGAGATCCGCAGCCGAGCCCATGTGGTCGATGTGAGAGTGAGTGAGCACGATCTGCCGCAGGTCCTGTGAGCGGCCGCCGAGCCGTGTCAGGGCATCGAGGATCGCGGGGGCGGACCCCGGCATGGCGGTGTCGATCAGACCATAACCGTCGGGCATGCGCACGAAGTAGACATGCCCGACCGGGAAGGCCAGCTGCCAGATAGTAGGGGTGACCTGGGTGAGTTCCATGATGCGACGCTAGCGTGGGGCTGGCGAGTGTCCAGGTACTTCTGCCGACGGCGAATTGCGCGCAGCGTGAACGAGGCAGCCGGACCCAGCTCGGATCCAGGCCCAACCCGCAGAGAATGGGCGGCGTGCAGGCCACTACGAGGGTCCGAACACGGACGACCCACCGATGGGACGAACGCCCAGTCCGCCGGCCATGAACGCACGCCTATCTGCGCGACCTCTCAATCGGTCGGTTGCGCCTCTGGGCGTCCAACGGCGTCAACACAGGGTGTGCCGCCGGTTCTTCGCCAGGATCGGGTCCAGCGGGCGGCGGAACGCCTCGCACCGCAGGCTGCCGGCTGGCACCGGTGGCGGCGGCGGTGCCCGTGCCGCCTGTCCCCCGAGAGCGTCCGGGCGGATCCGTATGGCGGCAGACGGCAGGCGGCGAGGCCTTGGTCGAGGTCGGTGCCGATTTCGTCGCAGAACGGGGTGAGGATGCTGGCGCCTGGTGGTCGGAGGGGTGGGCGGGGGCGACTTCGAGGGGCGGTTCGCCGATCGCGCGGGTGTGGGCCGGCCCCGGGAGCGTGTGTGCGGCTTCGGTGAGGAGCACCGGGCGTGGTGGGGCGGCGGGACGAGCGGGGTCAGAAGACCTGCGACCACGCCGTACAGGTGATGTTCGGGAGCCGCAGAAGGGGCTTGAAAGGCCTCCCGCCCCGGAATCCCCAGATCACCTTCGTGCCGGTGACCCTGCCCGGTAAGCCGGGAGATCAGCTCGGGCATGACCGCCCTTTCGGCCACCACAATGTCAAGGTCGATGATCGGCTTGGCAGCACGTCCGGGCACGGCCGTACTTCCGACATGCTCGATGAACACAGGCAGATCCGCGACGTGAGGTGCAAGTCGCTGCCGCAGATCCTGGAATCGCTCAGCCCATCGGGGGTCGTAGTTCGCTGACCACGATCATGCCAGTCATGCTTGCAGTCTCCCAGGACCGCCAGGGCCCCATCGAATCGCTTCGAGAGTCCCGACTATCGCGTACCGAGTCGTACGGCTTGCGGCCTCAGCTCGCCGTTGCGGTTCGAATCCCCAGGGCGATCAATACGCGACTTCGTGCCCGCACTCGAGCAGTTCCTCGGCTCCTCGGCCGGTCTCTCGCCCGCCACCGTGACACGGCTGACCGTCCAAGGGCCATGCGATCACAGGGCTTGTCGCAGAACCCCGCAAGCAACCGAGGCGAAGGCTGTCGCGAGCTGGTCGAGCAGGAGCGCCGCGGAGGGGTGGGGGTCATCGTGTGGTGTGAGTGTGTAGATGCCGCGGGTCGGTGGATCGACGAGGGCCACCGTGGTGACGTCGGCCCGCAGCGCGCACGTCAGCACACCGGGGATCAGCGCGATGGCGTGACCGGTTGCAACCAGGGCCAGCTTGCCGAGCAGATCGGCCGCGGTCAGGTCGATGCGGGCGCTGACTCCGGCGCGGGCGGCGTGCTGGCGCAGCAGCGCCGCCGAGCCGTCGTTGTCCTCGACCCAGATCTGGTCGGCCAGCGCCTGCATGTGCACCGAGCCGCGCCCGGCCTGCGGATGGCCGACGGGCAGGACGACGACCATGTCGTCCAGCCCGAGGAACCGGCGTTCGACCCGCGGGTCCTGGGGCAGCCCTGGTGGCGCATCGGTGACGACAGCAACGTCGAGATCGCCGGCGATCACGCGGCTGTGCAGCTGTGCGCTCAGGCCGGGCAGCAGGCTCCACCGGACTGACCCGGCCTCCAGCAGGCCCCGGATGGCCTCGGGGACGATGCCCGCGGCAAGCGAGGGTGTCGCGCCGACGGCCAGCGGCCGGTCGAACGCCCCATCACGCACGTCTCGTGCGGCGCGAACGGCACGGTCAGCCTCGTTGAGCACGGCCAGGGCGTGGCGATGGAACACCTCGCCGGCCGGTGTGGGGCGCACTCCGCGCGCATGGCGCTCCACCAGAGCCACGCCGAGCTGCTGCTCTAGCCCGGCGATCTGCCGGGAGACGGCCGACTGCGTGTGATGGATCTCGGCAGCCGCCGCCGACAGCGACCCGAGTCGGCACACGGTCACGAAGGTCCGCCACACAGTCAGTTCCATGGCGTCAGTATGCATACCAGGTATGCGAATCCCGCAGGGCCGCCCTGCGAAATCTGCGCTTGTCGCAGTCATGGCAGTGCACGACTCTGGCACGCATGACCACACCGCACACCATTGCCGTCCTCGGCTTGGGGCACATGGGCAACGCGATCGCGACACGACTGGCTGCCCAGGGCTGGAACGTCGTCGGCTGGACTCGCTCCGGGCGCACCTCATGCGCAGTCGAGACGACCGGCGATCCGAACGACGCCGTGGCGAAGGCCGACCTCGTGCTCCTGGCGTTGTTCGACGGCCCGGCCTGCCAGCAGGTCCTCGACGACGCCCGCGACTCGCTACGAACGGACACAATCGTGCTGAATACCAGCACCATCGCCCCCGCCGAAGCGTCGAAGCTGGCCCGGCAACTCGGCCAGTCCTACATCCACGCGCCCGTGCTCGGCTCTGTGCCGGCTGCCGCCGCCGGCGCCCTGCAGATCCTCGCCGCCGCTGACCAAGACGCATTCGATCGAGCCCGACCGGTGCTGCAAACGCTGGGCACCGTGCTGCGCGTCGATGACGCCTCCACCGCCGCTGCCCTCAAGCTGATCGCCAACAACAGCCTCGCCGGCGCCGTCCTCGCGCTGCGTGACTCACTGCGGCAAGCCGACGCCCTCGGCCTGCCCCGCGCCCAGGTGCTGGACGTCCTCGAACTCGGCCAGCTCGGTGGGCTCGTGGCCCGAAAACGCACCTTTCTCACCAACCAGTCGGCCAGTGGCACGGCCGAATTCACGATCGGCGCGCTGACCAAGGACATGGCTCTGCTGGCCGCCGCATCCAACACCCCCCTGCGCAGCGCAGCCAACCTGGCCGACACGCCTGCCGACCCTGAAGCCGACATCGCCGCTGCCGCCACGGTCCCCGCCGTGGAAGATGCCGTGTTCGAACCTCTTCGTGCTTACATCCGCGGACACGCCACCGGCGACCCCACCCACTTCCGCGACGCGTTCCTACCCACCGCCCACATCGAGGGAACCCGGGACGGCGCATTCGTCTCATGGCGCCTGGACGATTACTGCGCTCTCTTCCACGGCCAGCCGGCCCCGGACGAACCGACCCGCTCCCGCCGCATCGACGCCATCGACGTCCACGGCACCGTCGCGACCGCAACCATGACGCTCTTGCACGGCCCCGACACGTTCACCGACATCTTCCTGCTGGTCCGCGCCGACGACAGCTGGCGTATTGCCAACAAGGCTTATCACCGACACTCATGAGAGGGCGGAAAGCGATGCTCGCACTGGTCGACTCCACTCATGAATACCCCCTTGACATCCAACCCAGTCCGTCCAGATCAGCACGCTGCGCACGACTAACTTCGCTGTCCAGGGACACGAGGCCGTCGCGACTCTGGAGGCGTGGGAGGCCGGTGGCCCGCCTTGGGAGATCTCCGAGTTGTGGCCGGCAGAGTCCGAAATGATCGGCCGACTCGGCCGGCCGGGCGAGCGGGTCCACCGGTGCCGGTCATTTTGCAACAACTCATGGAACGTGATCGCCGCAGGTGGGCCGCCGGGCAGTCGCCTGTTTCATGAGCGATACCTATAAAACGCGGCGGTTCTACGGCCTGGCTGACGCTGCCTGCTTCGACGAGATCACTTTCGTCCGGGACCGGGACCACTCGCGGGTGGTTCAGGCAGCCAATCACGGGTCGGGTCGTACTCCAGCCATCTGCTTCGCCTTGCTTCCTCAGCGCAGGCGGCGGCAAGGCTTTTAAGCCCCGGGTGCCCGTTTCCGGTGCGCCACAGCAGCGACCAGGCGTACAGCGGCGTGGGATCGACCAGGGGGACGGAGCGCAACCCGGGGACCTCTGGTAGTGGCACATCGGCAGGCACCAGCGAGAAGCGTTGCGGCTCTTCCGCCACCTCGGCAAGGAAGTGGGCGAGCCCTAGGTTGACGCTCGTGGCCGTGTTCTGGATGCCGAATCGGTCGGCGAAGCGGTGGAGGAAGTCGAGCCGGTCCAGCGCACCGGGTGCCCACAGCATGCTGCCGCGCAACTGGTCTGGCCGCAGAGCCGGTTCGGCGGCGAGCGGATGGTCCGTACTCAGTACAGCGTCCACCGGTTCGAGGCGGACGAGGCGGTGTGCCAGCCCGGCGGGCAGCGGTGGGTGGACTCGGCCGAAAGCCGCGTCGATGTCGCCGTGCAGCAGTGCCATCGTCACCGACGGTAGGTCGCGCCCGTGCCCCAACGCCAGTTCCCCGGACCGTCCGGCAACCTGGGCCAGCGTCCGCATCGGCGCGTAGAGGTGCCCCCAGACATCGACGCGCAGCGGATGTTCCTTCCCGAACACAGCCGCGACTGCGGCGTCGGCGGCGGCCACAGCCTGCCGGGCTGGTGGGAGGAAACGCTGTCCGGCCTCCGTGAGGCGTACGCCGCTGCCGCCGCGCTGGAACAGCTCGGTGCCGAGCAGGGATTCCAGCCGCGCGATCCTCTTGGACAGCGTCTGCTGGGAGATGGCGAGCGTCCCGGCCGCCCGACCGAAGTGCAGCTCCTCGGCGGTGCGCACGAAGGCACGTACCTGCGCCACGTCGAGATCCATGGCTCCCACCATAGGCGACAACCAAAAGTTGTCAGATTTGCTTGGCCGTTGTTGGATCGCGGGGTGGCCGCAGGGGTTACATCCTCTGCATGCAAAGACTGATTCCCACGGGGGATGCGGCGCGCCCGGTCGCCTTCGCCGAGGTCCCCCAGCCCGTGCTGGAGCCCGGTGAGGCACTGATCAAAGTCGAGGCCTTCGCGCCGAACCGGGGCGAGACATTCCTTCTTGAACACCCCCGGCCGGGGCTGCTGCCCGGCAAGGACATTGCAGGGCTCGTCGTACAAGCGGCAGCCGACGGATCCGGCCCTGACATCGGCACCCGGGTGGTCGGGCACCCGGCGCAGGGTGGCTGGGCCGAGTACGCCGCCGTGCCCACGCACTCACTCGCGGTGCTCCCGGACAGCATCGACAGTGCACGGGCGGCGGCTCTGCCCCTGGCCGGGATCACTGCCCTGCGGCTGCTTCGTACGGCCGGTGTCTTGGCTGGCCGACGGGTGCTGCTGACCGGCGCCTCAGGTGGCGTCGGCCACTACGTCACCGAGTTGGCCGTTGGGGCCGGAGCCGAACTGACTGTGGTGACGGCCACTCCGGTGCGCGGGGAGCGGCTTGCGGAGCTGGGCGCGAAGGTGGTGCATGAGGTCGCGGCGGCGCAGGGCCCGTTCGATGTCGCGCTGGAGTCCACGGGCGGGCCGGATCTGCCACTCGCCCTGTCGAAGGTACGCCCGGGCGGCATGCTCGTCTGGTTCGGCCAGGCGAGCCGCACCCCGGTGTCCCTCGACTTCTTCCAACTCCTTGGCGGGCCCGAGCGGGTCACGATCCAGCACTTCCACTACGCCGGCGCCCCGTACGGCTCCGATCTCTCAGCACTGGTGAGCCTCGTGGAACAGGGCCGGTTGCACCCGGAGATCGACCGCGTCACCGACTGGGCACAGACCGCCGACACCCTGGTCGACCTGCGAGAGCGCCGGATACGTGGCAAGGCCGTCCTGCTGACCGGAGGAGCACGATGAGCACCACCGAGTTCGCCGCTGCCCAGTGGACACGCGCCACCGGCACGGGCGTGGATCCTCACGAGTACCGGCGCGTCACCGATGGCCTCACTTCCGTCGCCGACTGGGGGCCGGCCTTCCTGCGCACTGGACACGGCTACCTCCAGCGCGCGGAGGACGCGGGATCATCCTTCTCAGCGGGTGAGTACCTGCTGATGGCGGCCCGGTGGTTCCATCTGGCCACCCTGGCGCCGTATGCGGAAGCTCATCGTGCTGCCGTCGAGGCGGATCACGCCTTGAGGAGAGCGCTCAACATGCTGGAGCCCGGTGCGCGGCAGGTGAGCGGCGAGGGATTCACCGGCTGGCTGCGTGGCCCCTCCAATGCACCGGGGACCGTGGTCGTCGTTCCCGGCCTGGACTCGGCCAAGGAGGAGTTCCTCGATCTCGTGTCCGCGCTGCTGGCCAGAGGGCTGGCGGTGTTCGCGATGGACGGCCCCGGGCAGGGCGTGCTCACGGCCACCACGACCTTTATGCCGGACTACGAGCGGGTCGTGGGCCTGGTCATCGACGCCCTCGGCGCCGCACGCATCGGGCTCGTCGGCCTGAGTCTGGGCGGCTATTTCGCTGCCCGGGCCGCAGCGCTTGAGCCGCGCGTGGCGGCCGTTGCCACCGTCAGCGGCCCCTTCCGCCTCGACTGGGAGGAACTACCCCCACCTGTACGGGACATCATGGCCAGTCGCACGGGAGGAGCCGACGCCGCCCACGAGTTCGCACGCCACGTGGACCTCACCGCCCTGGCACCCCGCATCGCGGCTCCGCTGCTGGTCGTGGACGGCGACCAGGACGTCATCCCCGGCGTGACGAACGGCGAACCCCTGGCCCGCCTGGCGCCGCACGGCACCTACCTGTCCATCCCACACGGCGACCACCTCCTCGGCAACGCGCGCCCAGACTGGCTGCCCCACCTCAGCGACCACCTCACACACACCCTGACGGGAACACCAGCATGAACCGCTTCACCAAGAAGACCATCCTCATCACCGGCGGCACCAGCGGCATGGGCCTGGCGACCGCACACCGCCTCGTCGCCGAGGGCGCCCACGTCATCGTCACCGGCCGCACCCGCGCACGGATTGACGCCGCCGTCCAGCAGATCGGCCCCGGCGCCTCGGGGATCGTGGCCGACGCCGCCGACCTCGGCGCAGTGGACGCGCTGATGGAGACTGTCCGGGACCGTCACGCCCAGCTGGACGGCCTCTTCGCCAACGCCGGCACCGGCACATTCCTGCCGTTCGAGAACATCACCGAGCCGGACTTCGACCACGGCATCGACGTCAACTTCAAGGGCGTGTTCTTCACCGTCCAAAAGGCACTGCCGCTGCTGGCGGACGGAGGCTCGATCGTCATCAACGCCTCCTGGACCCTCCACCGGGGCAACAGCGTCCTGACCCTCTACTCGGCGACCAAAGCCGCCGTGCACAACCTGGCCCGAACCCTCGCCGCCTCGCTCGCCCCGCGCGGTATCCGCGTCAACTCCGTCAGCCCCGGCTATATCGACACCCCGATGTACCCCGCCGACGCGTTGACCGAGGCCGAGACAGAGGCAGTCACCGGCCGGATCGTCGCCGGCCGCTTCGGGCGCCCGGAAGAGGTCGCCGCGGCTGTGGCGTTCCTCGCCTCAGCCGACGCGTCCTACATCAACGGCCAGGATCTCGTCATCGACGGCGGCCTGGTCGGTGCCGTACCGGCCTGATGGTTGGCCGAACACACGCGCAGTCTGATCGGCCTTTTTCGGAGCAGCGCCGCTGGCCGCTCTCGCTCCGTTCTGCACCCTCGACGACAAGCACGCCGCCACGCTGCCTCTACGCGAAGTCCTCAACCTCGTCCATGATCTGAACGACAAGCAGATCGGGGTGCGCTCCCTGGCCGACCCCCTGCCGATCAACACCGCCGACGAGGGCATGGGCCGCATCACCTTCCTGCTGCTGGCACTGTTCGCCGAGATGGAACGCGCCTTCAGAACAGCCTGGCCTACACCGACATCCGCCGCGACCGCCGCATACGTACGCTTGCCGCCCGCGGCGTGGTAAGCACCACCGCGCCATTCCTGAACTCCGCCGGATACGGAGACCTACGTCCCACCAGGACACCCTTCCTCGGACCCACAAGATCCATTGCTCAGAGTGTCCACACCGCAGGGGTCGCCTCAGCCTGAGGCTGATCCTTTGGAGTGGACACCCTGACAATGAATCTTGATGGTCCAGGGAAAGATGTCCAGGCGGGACGCAAGTCTCCGTATCCGGAGGAGTTCAGGAAGGACGCGGCCGCGCTCTACCGCGCCGCGGGCGGCAAGCGCACATACGCGGCGGTGGCGGCGGACCTCGGCATCACCGCCGAGTCGCTGCGGACGTGGGTCCGCAAGGAAAACGAGCCGCAGGCACTGCCCGAGCACCGCGAGGTCGGCGGGAGTCCGGCTGAGGAACCGGCCCGGTTGCCGGCGGAGAACGCCCGGCTACTGAAGGCGGAGAAGGCCGGACCGCCCACCGGGCCTCGGCCCTGGGAAGGGAGGCCAGGGCCGAGGCGGCTGAGGATCCGATCAGATCGTGTCTGCGACCTTGATGTAGCCCTGCTGGATGACCCACTTCTGGTTGGTGTGGTCGACGCACTGCCAGATGCGGACACGGTCACCGTTGTTGCGGGTGTTACCGGCGTCCAGGCACATCTCCTGGCGCTTGCCCACCGTGTCGGCGAGCACGATCTGCGCGTTGCGGACGATCCACTTCTGGTTGGTGTGGTTGACGCACTGCCAGATGCGTACGCGGTCGCCGTTGTTGCGGGTGTTGCCGGCGTCCAGGCACATCTCCTTGGCGTCGCCGATCGTGTCTTCGACCTTGATCTGTCCATTGGTGATCACGAACCGCTGGTTTTTGTGGTTGGCGCACTTCCAGAGGCGTACCTGATCACCGTTGTTGCGGGTATTGCCGACGTCCAGGCACACCTCATGGGCAGCCCGGGATGCAGGAGCCGCCACGGAGGACGGCACCCCCGCGCCGAGGGCGAGCATGAGCGCCGCGCCAGTGAGGGAACCAAGACAGCGAGGAGAAAGGAGCGAAGCCATGAGCAGAATCCCAATCGTTCAAGGGGTACCGAAGCACCGCCACGAGACCAGCAGTTGGTGCCCACTGATCCTGCGATTCCGCTGCCGGTCGCCGGTAGTGGATATCTCCAGACAGCCCCCGTTAGAGCGAAGATGATCACCCACCCGTGGGAACCACAGGCAGCTCACGGTGACGCCTCCGGCAGAGCGAGACCGTCGACCGTCGTGACGGGGAAGGCGGGCGGCTTCACGCCCCGGCCCGCGGTCCGGGAGCCGGGCCGGGCGACGTTGCACCCGTGGAAGGGGCGCGTGACAGTGCAGTAGTCACAGTTGGTGTGTCCTCTGACATGTGATCTCGACCGATTGCCAGGTGGCCTTGGCCGGTCACGCGCGGCGCCACGTTCCGGTTCGTGACAGTTACCGCGATCTGCTCGCCCCGTCCGGCCGGTCCTGCTCCGCCAGCGGGGCTCCAGGCGGCCCGGTGCGCGGCAAGGTTGTGGACGGGGTTTGGCGTTGACCGTTGATCGCTTCGGTTCTGGTCAGGTGCTGAGGATGGCGGCGAGGTCGTCGGGCAGTGGCATGGGCTTGGTGAGGGGGACGTCGGCTCTGCCGGTGTTGCCTTCGGGGTAGCGGCCGAGGGCTGATCCGGGGGCAGCAACGATGATTCGGATGACCTGGCCGAGGGCTTCGCGCCGGTCGCGCTGTCGCAGGGCGAGGCCGAGCATGGCGATGTGGTTGCGGGTGTGGGGCCAGGGCCAGGGCTGGGACAGGATGTGGGCCCGCTCCAGGTGACGCCAGCGGTCGGCTGGGTCCGCAGCGGTGCGGGCGGCCGTCATTTCCGCGGTGCAGGCGGTGCGGACGTCGGCGGGCATGGTGCGGGGCATCGGAGTCTCCCAGAGTCGGTCAGTTGCAGCGGGTGCAGCCGGGCTTGCAGCCGCGGGTGTCGGTCTCGGCCGCAGTCATCGGGCTTGTGGTGGGGATGGGGCTGCAGCAGGCGTCTCCGCGCCAGGCTTCGCGGCTTTCCTTGATGGCGACGGCGGCGATGACGAGGGCGGCGATCGGGTCGGCCCAGGACCAGCCGAAGAGGCTGTTGGCGACGAGGCCGACCAGGAGGACGGCGGAGAGGTAGGTGCAGAGCAGGGTCTGCTTGGAGTCGGCGACGGCGGTCGCGGAGCCGAGTTCGCGTCCGGTCTTGCGTTGGGCGGCGGACAGGAACGGCATGATCGCCAGCGAGAGGGCGGCGATGACGATGCCCGGGGTGGAGTGCTCGGCTTCGCCGGTGCCCGTCAGGGCCTGGAGGGCGTCGACGGTGACGTAGGCGGCGAGCGCGAAGAACGAGACGGCGATGATCCGCAGGGTGCGCTTCTCGCGGGCTTCGCGGACGGCGTGGTCGGTCGCGGAGAACTGCCAGGCGACCGCGGCGGCGGAGGAGACCTCGATGACGGAGTCGAGGCCGAAGCCGATCAGCGCGGTGGAGGAGGCGAGGGTGCCGGCGGTGATCGCGACGATCGCCTCGATCACGTTGTAGGTGATCGTCGCGGCGACCAGCAGCCGTATTCGCTTGGTCAGCGCGTCGCGGCGGGCCGGGGACGGGCCGAGGGATATCGCGGTCATCAGCAGCAGCCCTTCGTCTCGGCGTCGACGCAGGTCTTGTCCGTCTCGACGGCAACGACCGCGGTGCGGAGGTCGTCCAGCGCGTGCCCGAGGCGGGGGTCGGCGAGCTCGTATCGGGTGCGGCGGCCGTCGGGGACCGTGACGACGAGACCGCAGTCACGCAGACAGGCCAAGTGGTTCGACAGCCGGGTCCGCGAGACCCCGATCTTGTCGGCGAGGTCGGACGGATAGGCGGGGGCATCCCGCAGGGCCAGCAACAGCTGGCAGCGGATGGGGTCAGCAAGAGCACGGCCGAAACGCGCAAGCACTTCGACTTCCGGGGCGATGGTCAGCACCCTTCGACAATACAGAGAATCCTGGATTCAGGAAATCCTGAACTCTGATCGGGTGGAGCCGCGTGATCAGGTGAGTCAGCATCAGCAGCTGGCGGACCCTCGGCTGATGCGGGTGACCTCCATCTGCCCCTCCAGCACCTCCTCGAGCTGGGCCGCGCGGAGGGCGCGTTCCTCCGCGACGACGTCCTGCTGGAGGCTTCGCTTTGAGCACCGTCCCCGAAGGTCGATGGGCCTGGATCGCGTGAGCGTGAACTACTGACTGCACTCGGCGGCGCCCTCGGCTGATCCTGCCCGGTCAGTGCCAGGACAGCGCCATCGGCCGAGCAGTCTCCTCCGAACGCGGGACCACCCCCGGCCGAGACGGCCGGCCTACTGAAGAAGGTCATCGCGAACGCAGCGAAGCTGCAATGACGACGAAGACGTAGACGGGAAACCGCAGATGGGGCGGGCACGCAGAAGCATGCCCGCCCCAACACCATCCCCCGATCTGACGGTCTCTGCGAAAGGTGCCGTTGTGGCATAAGGGACTGGAACGCTGACCGGACGACTTCGCGACCCGACCACGCCTGTGTGCTGCCCGGCATCGGGTCGCGGCTTCACGTCGTGCACGTTTTCGACACCATGGTGCTGCCCCGCTCGCCGACGCCGACGCCGTCGAGGACGAGACCGAAACCGGCAGTTCGGCCAGCCTGCCCGATGGGGAACCGGACGCCGCCGGACTTGGTGAACTTCTCCAGGAAGAGGGCGAGTACCGCCACCCGCCCCAGTCCGCGGACGGCCTGGGTAGTGGGCGGATTACTGCATTGATTCAATTTAGGCCACAAATGCGGCACTTCGGCGCATCTGCATAGTCCCGGGCCGGACTCAAGACCCGAATCCCCCACCACCAGTCGGCCCGCGACTCCCCCTGCCCGCCCCAAGACAACCACCCCGCAGACCCTGCAAGCGGCCGACGGATGCGCCAGCGGATGCTGCGGCAAGTCAGCGGCCACCACCACGCCCGTCCTCACCCTAAACGGGCACGACCACTTTGATAGACCTGCCCGTCCGATCCGGAGAGCGGGAAGAGGGGCACACTCAGTGCGTCGGCTCGTGCCGACGGGACCGGGCTGATCCTGGACATCGACGGCTCGGGTCAGGAGGAGGGTTCAGTACCCGGATTCTTGTGGCCGAGATGCGGGCGTCCCCGGCCACAGCCGGGGCGTGCGGGTGGGCTACCCCAGTCCGGCGTGGCACGCCAGCAGCACAGGAAGAAACGGCGTCATGGCGGCGCTCGCACCGACGGCGCAGCGCAGCGCGGGATGCGCACTGTGAGCCGGCCCCAGGACTCTCTTCAGGCGGATCAGCGCCGTTTGCCCCGTTACCTTTTCTGTGGCCCCGAAATGGGGCGCCTGGCCCCCGGGTCCGGTATGGCTGTGTGCCCCCTGTCGAAGTCGATGACCTGGGGGGTGTTGCCGCCGGGCTTCGGGGCACCGCTTGACCGCTGATGAGGGGCCTGACGACTGCCTGGTCCGGTGCAACGCCGGACCTCTTCACGGGCGGGATGTCTGCGTAACGTGGTTGCCGGCGTGTGGTGCCGCAGGGACGGCCGGGACGGATGCGAAAGGCACGACCGAAGAGGGGCATCGCGCATGGCCGACACCGTCATCGATATCTCCGGCATAGGTCTGTTCCTCGGCCTGGACCTGGGCAAGGAGTTCCACCACGCCCGCGGCCTGACCGGGCAGGGCAAGACCGTCCACGACAAGAAGCTGCCCAACACCGAGGCCCGCCTGCGGGAGTTGTTCGACAAGCTCAGGGCCAAGTTCGGCACCGTCCTGGTGATCGTGGACCAGGTCGCCAACATCGGCGCGCTGCCACTGACCGTGGCCCGCGCGACCGGCTGCCGGGTCGCTTACCTGCCGGGACTCTCGATGCGCCGGGCCGCCGACCTCTACCCGGGCGAAGCCAAGACCGACGCCCGCGACGCCTTCGTCATCGCCGACACCGCCCGGACCATGCCGCACACCCTGCGCGCGGTGGACCGCGACGACGAGAAGCTGGCCGAGCTGACCATGCTCACCGGCTACGACAACGACCTGGCCGGCGAGGTCAACCGCACCTCCAACCGGCTGCGCGGCCTGCTCTCCCAGATCCATCCCACCCTGGAGCGGGTGGTCGGCCCCCGGCTGGGCTACCCCTACATCCTGGCCCTCCTTGAACGGCACGGCTCCCCGGCCAGGCTGAAGAAACTGGGCCACGCCCGCTGCGAGGCCCTGCTCAAGGCGCACGGCTCGCGCAAGGCCCACCACCTCACCGCGGAGATCTTCGACGCGCTTGCCGAGCAGACCGTCATCGTGCCCGGCACCGAGGCCAGCGCGCTGATCGTGCCCGGACTTGCCGCCCAGCTCGCCGCCGCCCACACCCAGCGCCGCCAGGCCGAGCAGGAGATCGCCGCCCTGCTGGAGGCCCTCCCTCTTTTCCACCTCCTGACCTCCATGCCCGGCATGGGCGTCAGGACCACCGCCGCCGTGATCGTCGCCATCGGCGACGGCACCACCTTCCCCACCGCAGGACACCTCGCCTCCTACGCCGGACTCGCCCCCGCCACCAAGTCCTCGGGCACCTCCATCCGTGGCGAGCACGCACCCCACCGCGGCAACCGACTCCTCAAACGCGCCCTCTTCCAGGCCGCGTTCGCCGCGATCGGCTGCAAATCCGACCGCTCCTCCCGCACCTACTACGACCGTCAACGCGCACGCGGCAAGACCCACACCCAAGCGATCCTCCGCCTGGCCCGCCAACGTGTGAACGTCATCCACGCAATGATCCGCACCGGGGCCCTCTACGAACCACGAACCCCCGGCGACATCGGCCTCGCGGCCTGACAGCACCACCGCCCCTCCCTTCCTGACCCCATCACGCGCGCACCGGCACGGCCACCCCCGCCGTGCCGGCCACCGGGCTGCCCATCAGGCACCCGATCCGCCGGGAACGTCCCGCTTCGCGGGACGTTCCCAAAAACCAGCACCAACTCCCACGAACCGACCCTGACAGGGTTGACGAAACAGATAGGGGCACCCCCCTGCGGCCAGAGCCCCCTGCAGTGCTTCGCTCGACGCCATGGTGAACATGGCGGCAGCCAGCGTGTGGCGTGAGCAGTGGCGCAGCGCGTGGTCGTCAGCGGCCATTTCGAGCAGTAGTGGAATCTGCTCTCGCATATGCCGAGCCAAGGGCATGAAGAGGATCGTGGCCACCGTCATCACGGTCGTATAGGCAGCCGGACGACGGAGGCTGATGGCGTCGACAACCTCACGGACTGTCGCCGGCCTGTCCCACTTCCACAGGCAGTCCATGATTTCGGCTTCAAGCTCCCCGAGCCGTCGCGTTCCCCGCCCCTCTTTCGTGCTCGCGCACCGAGACCAAATCATAGGTCTGCGGTGCCGCTTCCTGCGTGCTGCACTCGCGTAGCGCGATACAGAACCCAGAAGGAGGGTGTCACGTCTGCATCGGTGGTCACGTACAGCCCCGGACGAGGCGAGGATAATGGTGAGCATCGCCGCTGCTCTGTTGGCTGCGGTCGAGAAGCCCGTC
Organism: Streptomyces sp. NBC_01591; assembly: GCF_035918155.1. NCBI lineage: Bacteria > Bacillati > Actinomycetota > Actinomycetes > Kitasatosporales > Streptomycetaceae > Streptomyces > Streptomyces sp. NBC_01591. The sequence goes on along the minus strand of NZ_CP109327.1, from coordinate 8,542,416 downwards.
CGACGTACCAACGTCCAGACGACGGTTCGGGGTCCGTGCCGCCACCGACGGCACACATGCCGGAGCCCTGGTCAGATTCCCGCGGACCGGGGCTCCTCTCCACCGCTCATTCCGGCGGAGCGTTCCTCTGCCGATTCCTCGGCCCTGCGGGACGGCGCCAGCCCCGGGCGGGCAGGTGCACCCTCGGCCTCCTCCCTATGCGGGCACTGGTGCCGAGACAGGAGGTGCGGAGCTGATCCGCCCGGTGCGGGCGAGCGCGTACACCGCACCTGCGCAGCCGAGCCCGGTCGCCGTCAGGGCTGCCCATGTCAACCACTGAGCGTCGTGGACGGAGGCGAAGTCCCACAGGGCCCCGGTGGCCAGGTTCCCCAGCGTGACCCCCAGGCCGGAGACGGTGCTGTAGAAGCCGTAGTGGGTGGCCACCAGCCGGTTGCCGGCCAGGGCGACGACGGTATCCATCTCCAAGGGGTAGACCACCGCACTGCCCGCAGCCAGCAGGACCACCGCCGCGGCAAGGGCCGTCAGCTGAAGGCCGGTCTGCCATACCCCTGTACCGGCAGGGCCGAGGGTGAGGGGAGCGAAGGACAGGCCGATGGCGGCCAGCCCGCGCACCATCGCCTGCTCGCGGCTCCACCTCTTCTTCGCCCAGCCGGTCAGCTTCAGCTGCCCTACCACCGCGACCGCGGCCGACAGCACGAACAGCCCGCTCGTGGCCTTCGTGCCGTCGGCTCCCAGAACGGTGTCGGCGGCCATCGGCAGGGCCAGGTAGACCTGGAAGGTCAACACGTAGGAGCCGATCATCGCGAGCGAGAACAGCAGGAACGGCCGGTTGGCCACCACATGCCGCCACTGCGCCAGCACCCCGCCCCCGCCTTCGCTGCCCTTGGCGGCCGGGGCGCGGCGGGCGGGCAGGGCCCGGGCCTGGAGCACGGTGAGGGCGGCGAAGACGGCGGCCGCGACGGTGCACACCAGGCGGAAGTCGGCGGCCAGCAGGGCTAGGCCGACCAGCGGGCCGAGCAACATCCCGGCCTGGTAGTAGACGTTGAACGCGGCGAAGGCGTCCAACCGCCGCTCGCCGGCCTCGGCGGCCAGGAAGGCGCGTACGGCCGGGTTGAACAGGGCGCCGGCGAAGCCGGTGGCCGCCGAGGCGGCGATGAGGGCGGGCAGGTTGTCGACCCACCCGAGCAGGGCGAACCCGCCGGTGCGCAGCAGACAGCCGGCCATGATCGGAGTCTTGTAGCCGAAGCGGTCGGCGATGGTGCCGCCGATGAGGAACATGCCCTGCTGGGAGAAGTTCCGCACTCCCAGCACGAGGCCGACCGCCCAGGCCGCGAGCCCCAGCTCACCAGCCAGGTGGGCGGCAAGGTAGGGCATGAGCATGTAGAAGGCTAGGTTGATGGCGAACTGGTTCACCATCAGCAGTCGCACCGCTGGGGGGAAGCTGCGTGTCGTGGCCAGCAGCGTCTTCACCGGGCCACCCCCACTGGCCCGCGCCCACCCGCGACCTCCAGGCCGGCGCCGGCGAGGGGATCGAGGACCGTCGTGCAGCGGCTCCATCGTTCGACGACCCGCTCGCCCGGATGCGTGAGCTCGTCGGGCGCGTCGGCCGTTTCCTGGCCGAGCAGCCGGTGGGCGCGGCACCAGTCGTCGTCGAAGACCGTGCCGATGTAGCGCTGCGGTCCGTCGGGGAAGACTGCGGCGATCCTGCTCTCCGCCGGGGAGGTGGCGGCCAGGTGGCGGGCGACCAGCGCGACCGCGCCTACGCTCCACCCGCCGGTCGCGTACTGGGCTTTCGCGAGGGCGCGGGCGGAGCGGACCGCCTCCGCGGCGGCGACCCAGTGCACTTCGTCGAACAGGGTGTAGTCGACATTGCGCGGGTAGATGCTGGAGCCCAGTCCCCGCATCAGGCGGGGTGCGGCGGGCTGCCCGAAGATCGTGGAGCCGCAGGTGTCCACCCCCACGATCCGCAGGGCGGGGAAGAAGCCGCGCAGGATGCGGCCGATTCCGGCCGAGTGCCCGCCGGTGCCTACGCTCACCACGAGCGTGTCGATCCGGCCGAGCTGGGCGACCAGCTCGTGGGCGAGGGGCGCGTAGGCGGCCACGTTGTCGGGATTGTGGTACTGATCCGGGCACCATGCATCCGGACAGGCGATCAGCAGCTCGTCGACTTTCTCCCGGCGGGCCTGCTGCCAGCCCCCGACCGGGTGCGGCTCGCTCACCAGGTGCAGCTCGGCGCCGTAGGCGGTCAGCAGGCCCCGCATCAGAGGCTCCATGCCGGGGTCGGTGACCACCGCCACCGGATGCCCGGACGTCACCCCGGCCAGTGCCAGGCCCAGCCCCAGCGTGCCGGAGGTCGACTCGATGATCCGTGCGCCGGGCAGCAGCTCGCCGCGTTCGCGGGCGCGGGCCACCATGTACAGCGCGGTCCGGTCCTTGATCCCGCCCGGATTGTGGCCTTCCAGCTTGGCCCAGAACCCCCGGCCCGGGTCGGTGAACGGTTCACCGACCCACAGCACCGGGGTGTCACCGACCAGTCCGGCCGGGGTGTGCGCGGCCGGGGCGAAGGGCGCCAGCAGCTGGGCAGGCGAAAAGCCGGCAGTGATGTCAGAAGGGTTCATCGTGTGAGGTCTCCCACAGCCCCACCCCATGGGTGGACCGCGTGATCGTGACGACTGTTCAGGAACGCTCAACACCGCCACGGCCGCGACGCAGTCCGGCCATTCGGCAACTGCGTCACTGCGTGCGGTGCGTCCCGATCAGGTCCGCCATACCCCAAGCACCGACCGCATCCGCTGCTGCTCATCGTGAGGCCCTGGCGAGCCCCCTCCTGGGGCTCCCCGCCAGGCAGCCGCGAACGACACCTGCTGCACCGCGCCTGCGGGCGCCCCAGCATCCGGTGCCGGCGGCGCAGCTACATCCCGGGACAGCACACCCGGATCGTCCGCCCCCGCGCAGTCGGCGAACCGCAGCCCCGGCTCTCCATCGGTCCCTGCGGTCTCCAGTCCGGGGAGCGGCCCGGTGTCCGCGACCACTGCCGTGGCCGCGACGGGCAGCGAGTCGGAACCGGCAGCCCGTCCGAGTTCTGGCCCGTGGGCACAGGCAAGGACGTGCACGAGAGAGGCCAGCACCAAGGCGAGGATCGCCGGGAGCGCTGACGACCACGAGCGACGCCGCATCACGAACACGTCACCTAGCGTACCCGGTTCATTACATGAAGTGCTCGTTAGGTGCGGCCGGCCGCACTGTGTGCGCTCGCCAGGTCCGCCGCAGGAACCCCGGCAGCACCTCGGCAGTCGGCTCCGAGTGCGCAAGAACCCCGCCGCGCGCCGCCCCCACGACGACGACCACCAACTCACCGCGCGGCAGGATCTCCACGGCTTCCGGCTCACCTCCGTGTGCGAACCCGGGCTCCGCTCCCACGCATGGATCAAGATCAGAAATATCCGGACCGTCGATGCGATCGCGTGCGGATGGGTGCCGGCCACGGCCGCTCGCCGGTCTGCCCGGCGCCCTACTGGCGGGCGAGCGGCACGGCGGCGGCCTGCGGTACATGGGCAGCGTCGGCACCGGATGGAGCGACGCCACTTCAGCAGCGCATCACCCTGACCGAACAAGAACTTGCCGACAAACAGGGTGAACTCGAAGAACGGACAGAGGAGCTCGATGCAGCACGGGCTGCCAACCGTGAACCGGCCAGAGCGTTGAACCAGTCCGGGTGATGCCCTTCTCAGGAGTGCCAGGGCTCTCCGGTGACTTGGTGGTCGGCGTGACTGATGGCCTCGATGACCAGGCGGCGCAGGTGTCCGTCGCCGAGGGCGTACACGGCTCGCCGGCCTTCCTTGCGGGAGTGGACGAGCCCGGCGAGCCGCAGTTTGGCCAGGTGCTGGCTGACGGCGGGCCGGGCGGCCCCGCTGGCGGTGGTGAGCGCGGTGACGTCTGCCTCGCCGTTGGCCAGTAGCCACAGCAGATGAAGCCTCGTCGGATCGGCGAGCAGCGCGAAGACCGTAGAAGCGGTGTGCAGTTGTTCGGGGCCCGGTGTGCGCAGGTGCGCCTTAGGTGCAACTGGCGTCTGTTCGCGTGCAGGCATGAGGTCATCGTAGGCCCGGAACGCCTTCTCGTGCATATGTGCGCAGGTGCGCACACATAACTATGGTGGTGAGTGTTCGAGCTGCCGACCGAAGGACGCGCCCGTGCTTTTTGTGCTGCGCAACCGCATCTACCGCTACCTGTTCGCCGCGCAGGTCGTCGCCCTGTTGGGTACTGGTCTGGCAACGGTGGCGCTGGGCCTGCTGGCCTACGACATCGCAGGCACGGGCGCTTCTGCGGTGCTGGGGACGGCGCTGGCCATCAAGATGGTCGCCTACGTGGCCGTCGCACCGGTGGTGAGCGCGGTAGCGGATCGCATACCGCGGCGCACGCTGATGGTGGCGATGGACCTCACGCGAGCCGTGGTCGCACTGGCGCTGCCGTTCGTCACACAGGTCTGGCAGATCTACGTCCTGATCTTCCTGCTGCAGGCGGCATCCGCGGCCTTCACCCCGACCTTCCAGGCCACCATTCCCGCCGTCCTGCCCGCCGAGCGCGACTACACCCGGGCGCTGTCGATGTCCCGCCTCGCCTACGATCTGGAGAGCCTGTTCAGCCCGGCGCTGGCCGCGGCCCTGCTGTCGTTGGTCACGTACAACTGGCTGTTCGCCGGAACGTCCGTCGGCTTCCTTGCCTCCGCCGCCCTGGTCGTCTCCTGCGTCCTGCCCAAGCCCGCCCCTGCGGAGCACACCGGCCGGCCGCGCGCCAAAGCCGCCTTCGGCCTCCGGCTGTTCTGGGTCACCCCCCGCCTGCGTGCCCTGCTCGCACTGGACCTCGCGGTCGCGGCGGCGGGCGCAATGGTCATCGTCAACACGGTCGTCCTGGTCCGTGATCACCTGCACCGGACGGCCGGGGACGTTTCCCTCGCCCTGAGTGCCTACGGCGCCGGATCGATGGCGGCCGCCCTGATGCTGCCCCGGATCCTGGAGCGTGTGAGCGACCGTGCCGTCATGCTCCCCGTGGCGTTCGCCCTACCCGTGGTCTTCGCCGCGTACGGCATCGCGACGTCCGAAAGTCCGTCCTGGCCGGCCCTCCTCACCGCCTGGACCGCTTTCGGCGCCGCATGCTCCGCAGTACTCACCCCCACCGGACGGCTGATCCGACGCTCGGCCGCACGAGCCGACCTACCGGCCGCGTTCGCCGCCCAGTTCTCCCTCTCCCACAGCTGCTGGCTTCTCACCTATCCGCTGGCCGGCTGGCTCGCCTCCGCCGCGGGGATGGCCACCGCTTGCTGGGTGCTCGGGGCCATCGCGATGGCCGGCGCTCTGACCGCCGTGTTGATCTGGCCCGCCCCCGACATGGCGCGACTTGACCACCACCACCACCACCTTCCGTCCGGTCACCCCCACCTCGCTGAAGCCCGCCTCACCTCGGACGGCTACCAGCACAGCCACGACTACGTCATCGACCACCTGCATCCGAACTGGCCCGCAACTCGCCACACAGCCCGATCCTGAACATCACCCTGACAGCCAGGCCCCCAATGCGGCCTGCCACGGTTGGCAACCAAGCCAGCGCCGGGTATGTCAGACCCAACTGCGAGGATCCCGTGATGACCAGCGCCCACCCGTCCATCGAGCATCAGAACGCACAACGGCGCGAAGCCGGCCTCACCGTCGAAACCAGCACGTGCGCCCCGACCGAGGCACGGCGCGAAGCGCTGGAAGAGATCGATCCAGGGTGGTGCCCGGCCTGGGACGCAGGATGGCAACGCTGCTTCCGACTCACCCAGACCCACGTCCAGGGTGGCGGGGCCGTATCCATGGCGGCCGGTGAGGTGGTCGTCCAAGGCGAAGACCTCGGACGGTGAGTCACCACGCAGCGGCACGGGTGGGAACAGCTGGTGCCCGCGCAGCAATGGCTCCTGGAAAACGTCCTCGGCCTGGAGCCGGCCAAGGAGGACGAACGACCGGTGAAACGCACCCAGGACGATATGTGGGCGCTCAACCTCGCCGCGGCGCAGCAGTTCCACACACACGAAGGGCACCTGAGCGTGCCCCGGAAGCATGCTGAGCAGCTGGAGATGGAGAGGTCCGGGAGGCGGTCAGGGCGGGACTGACGGGCCTGTGACCGAACGGCTGGGGACATGGCTCGACAACGTCCGCAAGCGGGCCGCGAAGCTCACCGAGCAGCGTCGGGCGGATCTGGATGCTCTCGGCATCCGCTGGTAGGGGGCAGGGCGGCACACGGACGGGGATCATTCACCGGGCGACCAGTTCGCCGAGCGAAGGCGTGCTGACATCGGCCGCGGGACGCGCGATTCGGGGGCAGCTCGTAGCCCGACCGTGTGAGGTGCCCGACCGAAATACAGCTGCATTGCGCGCCGGTCTGTCCCGCCTGCGGCGGAGGGTGCTTTCGTCTGTAGGCCGGATGTGCGACGGCTCCTGTGTCTGTCCTGGCGGGCCGGCCGACGCCTGGCCCGCCCCAGGCGCTCGCCCGTTCCCTGAGGGCGTGCCGTCCGAAACGCCGAGAGGAGAGATCGTGGTGGCAGGAAACTCCGACGAGAACCGTGGGGCGACGTCCGCGCAGCTGCTCAGGGGCCAGAAGGCGCTGGTGACCGGTGCCAACTCGGGTATCGGCAAGGCGACTGCCATTGCTCTGGGCCGGGCCGGAGCGGACGTGGTGGTGAATTACGTCGTCGGTGCGGACGAGGCCGAGAAGGTCTGTGCGCAGATCGAGGACTTCGGGGTTCGCGCCTACGCCCACGAGGCCGACGTGTCCAACGAGGACCAGGTGGTCGCCATGGTCGCCCGGATGGTCGAGGAGTTCGGAACCATCGACATCCTGGTGGCCAACGCCGGCCTCCAGCGGGACTCGGCCGTGACGGAGATGACGCTCGCCCAGTGGCAGAAGGTCATCGACGTCAACCTGACCGGGCAGTTCCTCTGTGCTCGGGAGGCCGCCAAGGAGTTCATGCGGCGCGGCGTGGTGGAAGAGGTGTCCCGGTCGGCAGGGAAGATCATCTGCATGAGCTCGGTCCACCAGATCATCCCCTGGTCGGGGCACGTGAACTACGCCTCCTCCAAGGGTGGTGTGGGGATGTTGATGCAGACCCTCGCCCAGGAGCTGGCCCCCCATCGGATCAGGGTCAACGCGGTTGCACCCGGCGCGATCCGCACGCCGATCAATCGCGACGCCTGGTCAACCCCCGAGGCCGAGGCCGACCTCCTGCGGCTGATTCCGTACCGCCGCGTGGGCGACCCGGAAGACATCGCCAACGCCGTCGTCGCCGTGTCCTCCGACCTGCTCGACTACGTCGTCGGCAGCACGCTCTACGTCGACGGTGGGATGACACTCTTCCCCGGATTCGCCACCGGAGGCTGATCCCCTGTGCAAGACCACGTGACGCGCCGCCGGGTGGCGATCCCTCGGCCGCGGGTTCGCCGGGTTGTTCGCCGCTCGCGCGCTGCGGCTGTCACCGGTCGCGGTGAACATGGTCGACCGCCGCGCCCACCACCTCTTTCAACCGCTGCTGTACCAGTGCGCTGCCGGGATTCTGTCCGAAGGCCAGATCGCGCAGCCGCTCCGCGCGGTCCTCCGAAGGACAGGACGCAACGCCGTCGAACCCGACTTCACCGTCGCCGGCCATCCGAAGATCCGTGTCACAAGCGACATGATGAGCCTGAACAGGCTACCGGGACTGGCCGAGGTTGCCATGCAGTCGGGAGCATACACAGGCCGGTCGTGCGCCCCGCCGTTGAGGGCAGGACCAAGCCTCCGCCCTTCATGTACTGGGACCTCGACAGCGCCGCCTACATCTCCCGCGGCCGGGCCGTCGTCAAGACGGGGCCCCTGCACCTGTCGGGTGTGTTCGGCCGGCTGGCTTGGCTCTTCATCCAACTGGCCTTCCTCACCGGATTCCGCAGCAGGCTGGGAGCGGTGCTCGGCTGGTCCATCTCCTTCGCCACCAGCACACGACGCAAGCGCGCCTTCACCTGGTCCGACGCCGAAGCGCCGGCCGGCCGGGCGCCCGGGCAGAAGGCGCCGCCGCCTCCCTGACCACGGCGCCCGGCAGACAGCGGCTGACGTCAGTGCCGGCCGCCGACCGCCCCACCGCCGTCCAGGCCACCATCTCCCACTGGGCCTTCGACATCATGGTCACCATCGGCAGCCTGCTGATTCTGCTCGCGCTCTGGTACGCCTGGTCCTGGCTGCGACACCGGAGTCTGCCTCGCAGCCGCTGGTTCTTCCGCTGCGCGGCAATCGCGGGAGTCGCGTGCCTGATCACCGTGGAGTGCGGCTGGATCACCACGGAAGTCGGCCGCCAGCCCTGGATCGTCTACAACCACATGCGGGTCTCGGAAGCGGTCACCGACACTCGCGCCGGATCGCTGTGGGCGATGCTCGGCATCGTCATGGCCGTGTACGTGGCCGTTTTCGGCTCGTTCCTCGCGATCGTCCTCAAGATGCGAACGCGCTGGCGCATCGCAGACGCGGGCTCGGACAGTGCGCCGCGCTCCCCCCTGAGACCGACACCCCCTACGGGCACAGCAGCGAGACCGAGCCCACAGCCGCAGGGGCCGCGCCTGGTGGTGGCTCCGACCGCACCTCTGGCGGTGCGTCATAATGGCCGATCTCATCGCCTGGGTCATGGTGCTCGCGATCGCCGCCTACGCCAGTGCCGGGGGCACCGACTACGGCTCGGGCTTCTGGGACCTCATGGCCGGAGGGGCGGAGCGGGGCCAGCGGCCCCGCTGGCTCATCGATCACGCCATGGCGCCGGTCTGGGAGGTCAACAACGTCTGGCTGATCTTCGTCTTCGTCGTCATGTGGACCGGCTTCCCGACGATGTTCCAGGCCGTCTTCACAGCAATGTGGCTGCCCCTCGCGCTCGCGGCCGTCGGCCTGGTGCTCCGCGGCGCCGGATTCGCCCTGCACAAGCCGTCCCGCCGACTGGCCCAACGACGGATCTACGGTGCGATGTTTGCCATCTCATCGCTGCTCACGCCGTTCTTCCTCGGGGCGGTACTCGGCGGCATCGCCTCCGGCCGGGTCGCGGTCGGGACCACCGCGTCCACGGACGCCTGGGCCAACCCGACCTCCGTCCTCGCGGGCTTGCTGGCCATCGCAGCCACCGCGTTTCTCGGGGCGGTGTTCCTCTGCTCCGACGCCCGGCGGTTCGGCGCCGACGACCTCGTCGACTACTTCCGACTGCGGGCGCTACTTGCCTTCTGCGCCGTCGTCGTCCTCGCACTCATCGGCCTGCCCGTCGCCCACGGCGACGCGCGGTACGTCTGGGAGGGCCTCACCGGGTCCTGGGGCCTGCTGCTGATCGTCCTGGCCGCAGTCTGCAGTCTGCAGTCTGCGGTCTGCGGTCTGCGGTCTGCGGTCTGCGGTCTGCGGTCTGCAGTCTGCAGTCTGCAGTCTGCAGTCTGGCCACGGTGCTGCTTCTCCTACGCCGATCGTACGGCTGGTCCCGCCACACCTCGGTGGCGAGCGTCGCCCTTACCGTCGGCGCCTGGGGCTTCGCGCAGCGCCCCTACGTACTGCCCACCTCGCTGACGGTGGCCCAGGCGGCCGGCGCTGCACAGACCCTGCGCTGGCTGGCGCTCGTCACGGCTATCGCGATCGTGCTGGTCGGACCGGCGCTGGTGCTGCTCTACCAGCTCGACACACTGGGTGAGCTGGAGCCGCTCACCGATGCCGACACCCGGGCCGCCAGAGCACCCGGCGACAACCTGTAGCGGCGCTCCGTCGCTGCGTGCGGCACCCCGTCACCTGAGCCGGGCGGCGATGTGGTCGCCGACCCGCAGGGCGTTGGCGATGGCGGTGAGCGAGGGGTTCACCGCGCCGATGCTTGGGAAGAAGCTGGTGTCCACGACGTAGAGGTTGTCCAGGTCATGGGCCTTGCAGTTGACGTCCAGTGCGGAGCTGTTCGGGTCGTCGCCGAACCGGACAGTGCCGGCCTGGTGCGCGGTGGCCCCGATGGGCATGCCCTTGTGCAGGTAGATGCTGTGCGGCAGCAGGTGGTGCTCGTGCATGCCCAGGTGGCTCAGCATCCCCTTCAGCTTGTGCTGGAGGCGTTTCACACCGGCGATGTTGTTCTTCTCGTCGAGAGCCAGGTGGATACTGTCGTCCTTGTCGAGGGTGACCCGGCTCTCCGGCAGCGGGAGGTCCTCCCCGCACAGCCAGAAGTCGACGGCGTGGTGCGCCAGCATCTCGAACGGCATGTCGGGCGAGGCCGCGCCGGCCCAGCGTGGCGCCTCGCCGTGGATCTGGTCGGCGTCCGACTTGCCAAGCATCTGGATGCCGCCGAGCGGGAAGTCCCAGTCGTCCGCTCCCAGATACCAGTCGTGCAGCGCCAGGGTCTTCTGGAACCCGGTGGGGTTCGGTTCCTTCAACACCGCCATCAGCGCCAGGTTGTTGTGACGCATGTAGTGGCGTCCCACCACGTCCGAGCTGTTGGCCAGGCCGCCGGGGTGCTTGTCGTTGGCCGAACGGAGCAGAAGGACGGCCGAGTTGACCGCGCCGCAGGCGACCACCACGATGTCGGCGCTGTATGCCTCGGTCGTCCCGTTCCCGTGCTCGGCCACGACGTTTGTGACGGTGCGTCCGGTCGGGTTGGTCTCCAGACGTCGCACGTTGGCGCCCGTCACCATCGTGACGTTGTCGTGCTTCAGCGCCGGGTCGACGCAGATCACCTGCGCGTCGGACTTGGCGCCCATCAGGCAGGGGAAGCCGTCGACCCGGTCGCAGCGGATACAGACGCTGGAATGCGTGGCCCGGCCGTTCTCGTCCTGGGTGAGGTTCACGCCGATGGGCAGGTGGAAGGGGTGCAGTCCCCCCAGGTCGTCGCTCAGCTGCTGGATACGCGGCTCGTGCTCCACCGGTGGGTGTGGGTACTGGCCGCTGGCCGGGCCCCCAGTGGGGTCCTCGCCATGCCGCCCGCGCACCAGGTAGAGCTGCTCGGCCTGCGTGTAGTACGGCTCCAGATCCTCGTAACGGATCGGCCAGACAGGTGAGATGCCGTCGTGGTGGCGCAGCTCGCCGAAGTCCTCGGGTCGGAGCCGGAAGAGTGCGGCGCCGTAGAACTTGGTGTTGCCCCCGACGTAGTAGTTCACCTCTGGGGGGAACTCGTTGCCGTGCTTGTCGTACCAGAACTCGGGGGCACGGTACTTGCCCTTGACGAAGACGGCGGTGGAGTCCCAATTGTCCCGCTCCCGCGGCAGGTAGTCGCCACGCTCCAGGATCAGGATCCGCTTGCCGGTGGGGGCCAGCTGGTGGGCGAGCGTGCCGCCGCCCGCTCCCGTACCGATGACGATGACGTCATAGTGGTGATCGTCGGCCATGCGAGGGTCCCGTTCTGGAAGTCGTCGGCTGCCCTGGCCATAGCGCCCGGATGTCATATGCCAAATATGAAGCTATCGGGCGGCCTCGGGGGCGGCGACCCGACGGGAGCCGAGCAGGTGCGTATTCAACGGATCGCCCGCACGGCGTTCGCCGCCTCGTCGACGATGGCCTGCGGCTCGGCTTCCGCGTCGACGGTCATCCCGGGCTCATCCGGTCGCAGCGGTTCGAGGGCGGCGTACTGGGAGTCCACCAGCCGGGCCGGCATGAAATGGCCCACGCGTCCGGCGACCCGTTGGTCGGCGGTCGCCCGGTCGAGCGCCAGGTGCAGGAACCACACGCCTGCGCCTGCCCTGCGGAACAGGTCCCGGTAAGCGCGCTCGAGAGCCGAGCACGCCATCACGCCGCCCTGGCCGGAGTCGGTCGCCTCCCGGATCCAGTCGGCGAGGGCCAGCAGCCAGGGCCGGCGATCCTCGTCGTCGAGCGGACGGCCTGCGGCCATCTTGGCGCGGTTCGTGGCCGGGTGGAGGTCGTCCGCCTCCAAGAAGGGCACCTTGAGCCGCTGTGCGAGCAGTCCACCCACGGTGGACTTCCCCGATCCCGAGACACCCATGACCACGACGACCGTGGGCGCCCTGGGAGTTGTTCGCACGACGTTCCTCCGACGTGGCGCCTGCCCGACTCCACCCGACAGTACGGGACCGCGGCGAGCTGACCGGCAGTCTCCGGACGAGTGAACCGGAGCTCGGCCTGTCCATGAGATGAGGGTGTCTGACACCGTGTGTGACGACAGACCTGAACACTCTCGTGGCTGTACTTTACGTGAAATCTGACGACGAGATCGGAGGGAACCGCTGGTCAAACGCATAGCTCCGGAGCGATTCGCTCCAGATTCGACCCATGAGCCCCAAGGACCCTCCCGCAGATCCGGGCGCCGCCCGGTTCCTTGCTCCCGTACCGAGCGTCGCGGGTCGGCGGCCTGCCCGAGAGCCTGCCCGTCGCGGTATGGGACGGTACCGGCGGTCCGCCCGGCGCCGAGACCCTGGAGGCGGTGGAGTTCTTCGTCATCTCCACACCTTTCTCGGATGCTGCCGTGGCGGTGCTCCCGCGCCTGCTGCGGTCGCGAGTCGTCCAGTCCCTGTCCGCCGCGTCGACGACCTCGTGAAGTACGTTCCCAGCGGTGTCGTTCTCTACAACGCCAGAGGCGTTCACGACGCCAGCACCGCCGAGCCGGCCGTATCGCTCGCCCTCGCGTCGCTCCGCGGCATCCCCGACTTCGCCCGCGCCAAGGACGCCGAGGTGCGGCGGAGCGGCTTCCGCGCGGCGCCGGCCGACCGCACCGTCCTGCTCGTGGGCTAAGGCTCCATCGCCACCGCCGTCGAGGACCGGCTCAGCCCCTTCGAGTGCGCGGTCCTGCGAGTGGCACGGACCGCCCGCACCGCTCCGCGCGGGGTCGTCCACGCGCTCATCGATCTGCCCGAGCTCCTGCCCCGTGCCGCAACCAGGTGCTGCGCCACCTGGCCGGGGAGCCGCTGGAAACATCGCGCTGCCCCGCAAGCCCTGACCTGGATCCGGGCCCGGGACGTCAGAGGATGGCGATCGGGTTGACCGGTGAGCCGGTGGCGTCCGGCAGCCTCAGTGGGGCGATCACGCAGAGGAACGACCAACGCCCCTCCGCCTCGCAGACCGGCGCCAGATCCTCGAACTGCAGGTAGTCCAGCAGATGAAGGCCCATGGCGTGGACCGCCAGCACATGCACGGGGAAGTCGACGCCCTCGGTGGAGCTCGGGGCGGTGTCGTTGTTCCCGTCGCCGCCGAGTGCGGCGACCCGCCGCTCCGCCAGGAACTCAACGCGGACGGATGGAGACCCGCGCGTGCGTCCGCCGTGTGCCATGCGCCCAACTCGCCACGCCGTCTGCGGTGGCCGACCCGGACGAACAGCAGGTCGCCCTCACTCACGCGGACGTGCTGGGCGGTCTCCGCCGCGGTGAGGTCGTCGGCGGTCACGTGATCACCCGGTTCGAGCCACGGCACGCCGCGCAGCCGTGGGATGTCCAGCAGCACTCCACGTCCGACGATCCCGTCGCGAGCCGCCTCGATGGAGAGCGCTTCGGCGCCGCCCGACGTGACGCTGCTCGCGGCCACGCCGCCGTGCAGCGTGCCGTCGTAGATCACGTGGCACAGGGCGTCGATATGGCTGTCGGCGTCGCCGTGCACGTTCATGGCGAAGCTGTCCATCGCGAAGCGGAGCCCGCACGAGGTGTCGTCGTCCGGCTGCCCACTCATCCGGTGCCTCGCCGGCTCCGGGTTGTCCGGACCGGGAAACGTCTCCACCAGCGCGGCGAGCGTGACCGTCCGGCCCGTCCGCACCTCGCGGGTGGCGGCCAGCAGCCGGGCGGGAGTGAGTGCGTCCAGAGCACCCCGGTCGCCTCTGGCCCAGGCGGAGCGCAGGACCAGGCGCCGGTACAGCACGTCGAACTCGGCCGCGGTCAGCTGTGGCGGTTCTGCCGGACGGGCGTGCATGACCATGGTTCAGCGCCCGTTCTCCGCGTCGAGCGCCTCGTCGAGGGTGATCGCGGCCATGATCAGGGACAGATGGGTGAATGCCTGGGGGAAGTTGCCCAGTTGCTCCCCGCTCGGGCCGATCTCCTCGGCGAACAGCCCCACGTGGTTGGCGTAGGTCTGCATCTTCTCGAAGGTGTAGCGGGCCTGGGACAGCCGCCCCGCCCGGGCCAGCGCGTCGACGTAGAGGAAGGTGCACAGGCTGAAGGTGCCCTCCGAGCCGCGCAGCCCGTCCGGCGATGCCGCCGGGTCGTAGCGGTAGACGAGGCTGTCGGAGACAAGCTTGCGGTCCATCGCGTCGAGCGTGGAGAGCCACGTCGGGTCCCGGGGTGCGATGAACCCGACTCTGGGCATGAGCAGCAGCGAGGCGTCCAGGACCTCGCCGTCGTAGTGCTGGACGAAGGCGCGCTCCTTCTCGCTCCAGCCGCGTTCCATGATCTGCTCGAATACGGCGTCTCTCGCTTTGCGCCACCGTTCCAGGTCGGCGGGCCTGCGGAAGTTCTCGGCCAGGCGCAGCCCGTGGTCGAGGGCAACCCACGACATCACCCGGCTGTAGGTGAAGTCCTGGCGGCCGCCGCGGGTCTCCCAGATGCCCTCGTCCGGCCGGTCCCAGTTGTCGGCGAACCAGTCCAGCGTCCTGGCAACCGTCCGCCATCCCTCGAAACTGGCCTGCTGCGCGATCTCGGCACCTTGGGACACCGCGTAGAGGGCTTCGCCGTAGATGTCCAGCTGGAGCTGGTCTGCGGCGCCGTTGCCGATGCGGACGGGGAAGGAGCCGCGGTAGCCCTCGAAGTGATCGAGTGTCTCCTCCGGCAGGTCGGGGCTGCCGTCGATCCGGTACATGGTCTGGAGCGGCTCGCCCTCCTTGCCCTCGCGCTCACACAGCCTGTCCGTCAGCCAGTGGAGGAAGGCGGTGGCCTCCTCGACGAAGCCGAGGTCGAGCACGGCCCGCACGGACAGCGAGCCGTCGCGTACCCAGGTGAACCGGTAGTCCCAGTTCCGCTCCCCGCCGACCTGCTCGGGCAGGCCCGTGGTGGCCGCCGCGATCAGTGCGCCGGTGGGGGCGTAGGTGAGGAGTTTGAGGGTGATGGCCGAGCGGTGCACCAGCTCGGGCCACCGTCCTTGGTAGCGGGACCGGCTCAGCCAGTGCCGCCAGAACTGGGCGACTTCGTCGAACTGCCCGGTGAGCCCGTCGACCGTGGGGGGTGCGGGCGCCTCGCCGCCGGACGCGCAGACGGTGAACACCGCACCGCCGGATTCGCCGGCTTTCAGAGTCACCTTTCCGCGCACGTCCCGGCCGTCCCGCTCCAGCGGAAAGGTGGACTGCAGGTGCCCGTCGATCCCGGGGGCCCGGAACAGAGCGCCGTTCTCGCCGAGTTCGACTTCGTGCTCGGCCCGGCCGTAGTCGAAGCGCGGCCTGCACTCAAGGGTGAAGTCGACGGTCCCCCGCACGGCACGGACGCCGCGGACCAGGGTGTGCCGGTCGGTGGCGGTGCGGGTCCGGTCCGGGGGCATGAAGTCGACCACCTCGCCCACGCCGTCCGGCGACAGGAACCGGGTGACGAGGATGGCGGTGTCGGGGTAGTAGAGCTGCTTGCAGGTCCCGTCGGAGTGCTCGGGGGCCAGCCGCATGTACCCGCCGCGGTCGTGGTCGAGCAGGGCCGCGAAGATGCTGGGCGAATCGAACCTGGGAGCGGCGAACCAGTCGACGACGCCCTGCGACGAGACGAGCGCGGCTGTCTGCAGGTCGCCCACCAGGCCGTGCTCGGCGATGGGAGGGTAGCGGTCCATTGCGGCTCCGGAGTCTGGGAAAGGATTGTTTCTCCAGGTAGAGGTCACCACTGAGGTGAGCGAGGTGCTGGCGCGCATTGCTGCTGCCCTAGGCTGCTGCGTTCGCCACTAGCTCTGCTTGATGTGCAGATGGATGGGACCTCGCAGGATGGGGCTGGGCCGGTACGGTGGCGGGTCGGCGACCAGCCTGGGCCGGTCCAGGCGGCGTACCAGTTCGGTCAGTGCGATTTGGGTTTCCAGTCGGGCCAGTGGGCCGCCGAAGCACAGATGGATGCCGCTGCCGAAGCCCAGGTGCTGGTTGTCCTGCCGATCGGGGTCGAAGCGGTCGGGATCGTGGAAGCGGTCCGGGTCGCGGCTGCCCGAGGCGAGCATGAGCAGGATCTGCGAGCCCTTGGGGATGACCGTGTCGGCGACGGTGATGTCGCTGTACGCCGCCCGCCAGGGAATGATGTGCACGGGGGGTTCGTAGCGCAGCAGTTCCTCGACCAGGGGCACGATCAGGTCCGGTTCGCTGCGCAGTCGTTGCAGCACCTGCGGGTGGCGCAGGAGCGTCAGCATACCGTTGGTGATGAGGTTGACGGTGGTCTCGTGGCCGGCGATGAGCAGCAGGTTCGCGGTGCTGACGATTTCGTCGTCGGTCATCCGCCCGTCGGGCCCGTCATCGTTGGCCAGCCGTGTCAGCAGGTCGCCGCCGGGCCGGCCGTGGCGTTGCTCCAGCAGCCCGCCGAGGTACTCGCGCAGGTCTGTGGTGGCCTGCATGCCGTTGTCCAGTTTCTCCTTCGGGTCGGTCTTGGGGTCGTAGTCGAGCGAGTCGATGATGGCGTTCACCCACACGTGGAACTGCGGTTCGTCCTCGCGCGGCACGCCGAGCAGGTGGCAGATCACGGTGACGGGGAACGGGTAGGCGAAGTCGTCGACGATGTCGATCTGCTGTTTGTCCGCGAAGTCGTCGATCAGGCCGCTGACGGTGGCGGTCAGGTCCGGTTCCATGCCGGTCACCAGACCCGGGGTGTGCGGGGGGCCGAAGTGGCGCATCGCCAGGCGCCGCAGGCGGTCGTGCTCGGGCGGGTCGAGGTTGATGAACGACGGCGTGGTACGTGCCTCGGCCGCGGCCATCGGCCGTGACAGGTTACGGACATCGGAACTCAGGTGCGGGTCGTGCAGTATGCCGGTGAGCTCGCGGTAGGTACTGATGACGTAGCTGCCGTCCTCCTGCAGGGCCACCGGGGTCTCGCGCAGCTCGGCGTACAGCGGGTACGGGTCGGCCCGGGCGGAGTGGTCGAGGATCCGGCGCAGGATGGGCGTCTCGGTCGTGGTCATGTCGCTTTCTCTCCTACCGGTGCTGCCACGCAGCCGTGACGCGCCGCTCGCTCGGGTCGTGGCCGGTGACGACCACCGTGGCGCCCTGGGCGAGCAGCCTGGGGCCGGGGAAGTCGACAGGCACCGGCTTCGCGTCGACGGGTTCATCGGGCGTGGGACAGGGCGGCGGGAAGGGCGCGGCCGTCTCGATCAACTGCCGGTAGTGGTCCAGCCACTTCGCGTTGTTGAAACTGACCGCCGCGGTGACGCGGCCCTGGTAGCCGTATGCGGCGACGAAGCGGTGGTCGGGCACCGACCCCTGGGTGACTACGACCTCGTCGGCGAAAGTCGGTACACCGACGGACTTGATGTTGACGCCGAACTGGATCGACCAGAACGTCGGAATGGACAGGTGCGGCCAGCGGTCCGCCTGGGCGCTGACCATGTTGTGCGCCGCGACCTGGGCCTGCTCCACGGCGTTGACCCAGTGCTCCAGCGAGATGAGCCGGTACTCGTAGATCGGGTTCGGGCAGCGTGCCACGTCTCCGGCGACGAAGATGTCGTCGGTGATCAGGCCGTTGAGGTCGAGGGCGCGGCAGCCCGTGTCGCAGGCGATGCCCCATGGACCTGCCGCCAGTCCCGAGTCGCGCAGCCACTCGGTGTTGCGGATGCCGCCGAGCGCCACCACCGCCACGTCGGCGTCGATGGTGCTGCCGTCGTCGAAGTGGGCGCGGTGAAAGCGCCCCTGCGCGTCGCCCTCCAGCTGGGTGACCTTGACACCGCAGCGCAGGTCGACGCCGTGGGCGCGCTGCATGTCCGCCGCGACATCACCGATCACGGCGCCGAGCGCCCCGACCAGCGGGGCCGGCGCGAGCTCGGCGACGGTCACCGGGATATCCCGCTCGCGGCAGATGGAGGCGATCTCGGAGCCGGTGAAGCCCGCGCCGATGACCAGTACGCGGGAGGGCCCGGCGGCGAGGGCTTGCTGCAGGCCGTCGGCGTGCTCGCGCGTGCGCACGACGAACACTCCGTCCAGGGCCGCTTCGGTCTCGACGAACCAAGGCCGGGCCCGTACCCCGGTGGAGATCAGAACTCGGTCGAAGGGAACCTCGCGGCCGTCGGCGAGATGCACGTGGTTGGTCGCCAGGTCCAGCCCGTCGGCGGGCACGCCCAGCAGCCATTCCGCATTGATGTCACGACGTCGCGGCAGCGTGGTGCCCCCGGCCGGCACCCATCCGGTCAGCACCTGCTTGGACAGCGGGGGGCGGTCATAAGGCTCACCCAGCTCGTCACCGATCATGGTCAAGGATCCGGTGAACCCCTCATCGCGCAGAGCCTCCGCGGCTCGCAGTCCCGCCAGCGAGGCCCCGACGATCACAACGCGGCCGTCGCGCTTGAACCCCTTCAGGGTATCGGCGCTGGTCATGACTGCGACGTCCCCACCGGCGCGTCCCGCCCCTCCAACTGGTCGACCAGAATCGCCTGGAGCGGGCAGGCTGCCGCGGCACGCAGCACCTGCTCGCGCTGAGCATCGTCGGGGTTCGGGTTGTACATCAGCGCTTCTTCACCGTGCATCCGGAACGCGTCCGGAGCCAGGAACGCGCACTGCGCATACCCCTGACACCGGGAAAGATCAACGACAACTCTCATCCCGAGCTCCATTTCAGAGAAACAAAGCTGCGGACCCTGAGGCAGCACCACCACGGCGCCCAAAGCGCGAGGCACGCCTCCGAAGAAGGGAATCGGCTGTTACTCACTCCTGCGAATACGAAGGAGTGCACCACGCACGTCAAAGGTCTCCGCAGGCAGAGTTAATCATCGCGAATGCGGACCGGGCGTCTGCAAAACCACCCGGAGAACCTGACCTTGCCCTCAAAAGCGTATCCCGCGCGCACGTCGTCCGCACTCCGGAAAAAGGGACGCGCGGGCGCTGCAGGCGACGCCCGTAAAGCGAGAGCGCGGGCCGCCCCGCGTACCAGAACGGGCCCGGCCGATCCGAGTGCGGCGTCGCGTCCGCGGGCACGGGCGCGCCGAGTGCGATCCGCACCGCCGTGACCAGGAGGGTCCCGGTGTTCGCGATGTCCAGGGCGATCGCGCCGCCGCACACCACGGCCTCGCTGCTCGCGCCCCGTATCGACGGGCGGATGCGGTGAGCTTTGAAGTCCGCCGCGGCGGCAGTGTACGGGGCGTCGGAAGGCGCCGGGCCCCGGCCGGACAGCCCGAGAGCGACGCCGTGGCACGCGGTGGCCGACGCGTGCACCAGCCGGGATACTGCAGGGTCGCGGGCGCCGGGCGTGTCGCGGCGTCCTGCGTCAACTGCCTGGTCCGGGCCGGCAGATGACCCATCTAAGCAGCGCCCTGGCGCAGCGCCCGGTCCCGCGCCGACGCCGAAGTCGGCTCGTCGCCCGGCGCCCGGCTCATCCGCAGCTCTTGCGACGCCATCATCAGCCGCTCCGGCTCTCGAACGGTGACCGCGGCTCCTCCGTGAACGCCCGCAGCACCCCGGACGCCAGCGTCGCGGCGCGCGCCAGCCGGTCCGCGTAACGCCCCGGCGGGAAGTCCGGCAGCAGCCAGATCTCCACCGCCATCAGCACAATCCCAGTCGCCAGACCGGCCAGGCGCGCTCCCAGCATCTCGGGGGCGTACGGCGCAAAGGACGCCAGGATACAGAACGCCTGGAGGCCGCCTGCCAGGCCCGCCAGCCGGGGCGCGCCCACCCCCGTGTACGTCACCAGGAAGGCCACCCCGAGCATCCTGAGGGCCGCCGTCCACGAGTGCGCCCCGAGGCGGTGCCCAGGGTGACCAGCGCGGCCGCGACCGGCAGCGCCGCCAGCAGCGTACGGCCGCGCTCACGCAGCGTACCCGGGACGAAGGACATCCCGCCGGAGGCGATCGCGCCCAACAGCGCGTAGATCGCCGCGACATGTTCCCCCAGGCCGTGGCGCGCGGCGTAGAACACCGTGCACGCCACGAGCGTCACCCGGGCCGAACGACGCACCGCCCGCATGCCCGGATCACGGGCATTCAGCCACTCCGGCCCACCGCCAAAGAGCACCCGCGGCCTCCTCGTTCATTCGGCACAGCGCACGCCCGGGGCGGGCGCGCCAGGCCACCGCGCTCCCGGGGCCGGTCAGAGCAGCGAGCCCTGTTCCAGGTACCCCTCGCTCCACAGATCCTCGTGCGCGTCCGGCGGCAGCAGGACGCGCCCCGGGCGCAGGGCCGCGATGGCGCCCTCGCCGTGGATGGCCATCACATTGCCCTCAGGGCGCTCATCCGGGCCGACGGCTTCGTCAGCGCCCAAGCTCTGCGCAGCCACCTCGCTGCCGACGGCTCACCAGCCGACCTGCCCACGGTCCACCGCACCCTCACCGCCGTGGCGGACGCCGGCCGGGCCGACCTGGTCCGTGACACCAACGGTGAACGCCTCTTCCGCTACCGCGCTGACCCAGACCACCGCCACTACCTCATCTGCACCGAATGCGGTCTGAGCGGCCCGTCGGCTCAGGCCCGGTCGAGGACTGGGCCGACAACATGGCGCAAGCCTCCGAGTTCGCGAACGTCCGGCACACGGTCGAACTCTCCGGAGCGTGTCCCGACTGGGGTGGACGACGTGCGACTACCGAATGACGGCCGTAGCTGCGGCAATCAGGCCTACTTGGGCTGTACGAGCGCGGCGTCCCGCTGAGGTCCACGTCGAAGGGTGGTCCTCGGCCCGATGAGGATCAGGTCAAGGGCCATGACTGCGCCGTCATTCCCCCCACGGCGTGATCCCCCACCGGACGGTGTGCCGCTCGCCCGGGGCGAGGCTGACGAGCGCCGTGCCGCTGCGGAAGGCGTCCGGCGGGCAGGTCATCGGTTCGACGGCGACCGCGCGGCAGCGCTCCCCCGGTGGGAGGGTGTCGCCGGTGTAGAGCTGCACGTAGTCGGCTCCCTCACCGAGCCACACGTCCGTACCGAACGAACCGGACGGATGGGCCAGGCGAACCACGGCCCGCCCGTCCGTGTCCCGGTCGAGGTCGGCGAACGGGGTGTCCAGTCGGCGCGCTCCGACAGCCTGCGGCGTACGCAGGTCGTACGGCGTCCCGGCAACCGGCTCGGCGGCCACCGGCAGGCCGCGCTCATCGGTGCGCAGCCACGTCCGGGCGGGGACGGTCAGCACCGACTGGTCTGACCCGGAGGGCGCCTACTGGCGGCGCGGGATCGAGGCGGCTACCCGGTGGGCTGCGGAAGACCGGGAACGGTGCGCTGCGGGTGCCGTACACGTTCGTCACGCCCGAGGACTGGGCGGGACCGGCGGGTATCCGCTCGGGCAGTGGATCGCCGAGCAGTCCCTGTCCGAACCGACGGCGCCCAAGAACAACTTCTCCGCCATGCCACTGGTCACTGCGGAGAACCGTGACGCAGGAATCCTGCTCGGCCAGTTCATGACGAAGAACCGGATCATCGACGGCAAGGACGACGGCTTCATCGTCGAAATCAAGTGAGTCTTTGGGCCGGGAGCGCCCCGCTCCCGGCCCACTCGTCATTCCTGCGCCGGCCAGAACTGCGCGAAGTACTGCTCGACTCCCTCCGGCACACCGCGCTGAGACTGCTCGGCCACCGAGGCCCGCCCCGTACACCGAAGCCTGACCTGCCACGTCCCCGGACGCCCCAGGAACACAGGCTCTCCAGCATCGCCCCCAGTGACACCCCAGACGTCCAGCGTTCCTGACGGCGAAATGATCACCGCCTGTGCCTCCGCCTCCCAGTCCCCAGTCGCCTCCGGCGGCGGATCGTCCCACACTCCACCATGAGATCCGCAGTGTGGGTATGACCGGCACTCCTCACATCCAGTCGGCCCTCACGAGCTGTCAGGAAGCCGCCTCCGGTGTCCCAGTCCTCAGGAAACTGCACAGGAACCGCAGCCTCATCCCGTTCCTGCAGACAGAACCCGAAGAACTCCACCTCCACAGGCCCCCGCTGCCTCATCACCGGCCCGGCCATATCGACTACCCCTTACTCCCGACGTCACATGTCAGGAGATCACGAACGGGCAGACGCCCACAGACTCCTCTCCAAAAGAACGCCACCGGGGTGATCGCACAGCCGAGACACACCCTCACTACGAAGCGACACACCCTCTGGCGGGCCCAGAAAGAGCGCCTCCGTGTACGCGCAGGCATTGCTCGGGCCGGGCAACGGGGCATGGGCGCGCGGGCGTACATGCGGCAGGAGTACGGGGCGTGGCGCCAGACCGAGGAAGCCGCCGCCAAGCGCTGACCACCTATGAAACGCCGATGCCCTGGCTCGTCGGCCGGAACGGGGACGCCTTCCATCGTTGCACCGGTCACGGCGACGACTCATCTGCGGGCTTGCGACCAGCGCGATGGTCAGATTCGCGTAGACCTGCCGGACTTGGGCCTCAGCGTCCTCCTTACCGACCGGATTGCCGTCGTCGTCCACCGGAACCTGACCCGAACCGGCGACCATCCCTCCGGTGAAGGCGACCGCGTGGCTGCAGCCGTTGACGGGCAGTGAACCATTGGGATGTATGAAGTGCTCCATGGCGCCGATCACGCCACGACCGGAAATCGGCTCCCTACCGATACAGGGGGTCACCCGAGGCCAGCGGCAGTGAGGTCCTGCTCGTGGTGCGGGCTGGGCCGACGTCGTGAACCGGCTCAGCCGCGAGTCATCATCACCAAGGAGACAGGCACCGCCACCATCCCGCAGATGGCCAGGAACCCGCCGACGAAACGCAGGAAGCCCTCGGGCACGGCACGGGCTTTGGCCTGCTCTCGCGGGTTTCGCTCCATGCCGTTCACGATGAGGGTGTGGACCCCGGCAGCTCCTTTCGTGGCAAAGGCTCCCCCACGGAGATCACCACAGTCCCCAGATCAACAGGAACACACCGCCCGCAGCGGGGTCGTTCTGACTGGCGAGAAGCAGCATGCTGGAATCCTTCACTGTCAGCGCGACAGGGGTCAGCGCACTGCCGAGACGAGCACCCGGACCCGGCCATGAGGCCACAACCCCCGAACGCAGAGGAACAACCGAGGGTGGGGAACAACGGAGAGCAGGTCGACAGCGGGCCCAACGCGCTCGCCGATGTCGTCCTGCGCGAGGCGCAAGGCCGGCCGACGACGCTGGAGGGCACTGTGCGCTGCGTCCAGAACCGCGCCCGCCTTCGTTCGCGCGCTGCATGAACGCTTCGGTCCGGCCGGAGTACGGGCGCTTGTCGTGCGCTGGAGCGGCGAGGAGTTCGTCGTCACCGGGACCGGGGCACGGCCCTGCGGGTCCTTCCTGGTTCCGGCCCTCGCGGCTGCTGGCTGCGCGATCAAACAAGGGGCGCAAGCGATCGCTACATGTCATGAGGGTCGGCGTCTGCGCTCCGGCCCTTAAAGTGCGTTCGCGCGGTGTCCCTCTTCGTGGGGTCCCTCCGGACCAGCTGGCCGGAGGGAGAAAGTGCCTCTCCCGGCCTTGTCGAGGAGGCAGATCACGAAGTGGGACGATGCGCCGGACTACGCCGCGTGGAGCTTCTACCTGAGTGCAGTCGAGTTGCTGCTCGACTACTCAGTCGGCTCCCGTTTTAGCCCGGCGACCGCTCCACGGGGGCCGTTCCTTCAGGGACGGCCCCGTCCCTGCGTCTCACGACGACGCTGCCGATGCTACGCACGCGGGCGCTCCACAGCTAATTCCAGCGAACGGAGTATGCCAATGGCATATTCGATTCATTGCTCGTCAGGCAGCGGGAAGTCGGTCCATCCAGGCGTCGAAGAGGTCCAAGTCATAGCGTTTGCGCCCCTTGCCCGACAGCGGTTCCTCGGGCCACTTCCACACGACGCGTCCTGGATCCACGTCGTTCAGGGCTTCGTACCACTCCTTCAAGGGAGCAGCCAGACGGACATGCGCCTCGAAGTTTCGGCGTGTGCGGGTGACGTCACCAGCCCGGTGGGTGCGAAGGACCAACTCGGACGGGACGGCACAGGCGACCAGGTCTGCGATGCCGAGTGCCTTGCGTTGCAGAGAGTCGCGGACGAGCGTCAGCTGGCAGGTGAACGCGTCAGCCGTGGCATCCAGACCTGCGCGCGCAAGGGTCCATGCGTAGTGCAGCTTCAGGGGATCGGTATCGCAGACCGCGATACCTTGCGCGCTCTCGTCATGGACGGCCTCTGCCCACCTCTCTTCGTTCCGGCGCACCCAGAAGCGGCTCGTCTCTTCAAGAGATGCCGCATCATCCGGTCGAAGATGCCCGGCAAGTTCGCGAACTACCTTCGGAAGCTGAAGTGAGCTGACGTAGCGGCTCTTTCCTGCAGCGCTGGGCCCCTCGGCAACGTAGATCACCCTGTGAATCTTGCACGACCACCCCCTGCCGGTTCAGGGGACCAACCGGTCATCAATCAAGCGCATCGGTCCACGCCGGGTTCTCACGGCAGGCTGCTCCACTCGCTGGAGGGGCGCTCCGGCAGGGCCACCCCTGACCCGCCATCAGCCCACTACACTCCGCCCGACGACCCTGGCCAGGGCTCTTTTAGCCGATCGAACTGACACGCCGTCAGAGCGGTGGTGGTTCGTGACTCACCCGATCGGGGCGCGTTGAACCAGTCATGGAGACGGAGAGCGATATCGAAGTCGGTCTATGGGATGCCGAGTTGGACTCGTTGCTGCTACGGGTGGGAGAGCGGTTCGGCCGGGTCGAGCCGCGGCGGCGGATGCGGGATTACGTGCGCGGCTTGCTGGGCCCGGTGGGCTGCAAGAACAGCTGGCAGATAGCCGAGCACGCGGGCCACGACACCCGGTACGGACTGCGGCGGCTGCTGTCGTGGTGCCAGTGGGACCCGGATGAGATCCGCGACGACCGCAGGACTACATAGCCGAGCGGCTCGGTCAGCCGGATGGCGTGCTGATCGTGGACGACACCGGCTTCCTGAAGAAGGGCACCGTCTCCGCCGGGGTTCAACGGCAATGCTCCGGCACCGCCGGCCGCACGGAGAACTGCCAGTTCGGTGGTGCGACGCGAGGTCGCACGCTGTGAGTGGTTACGCAGGGAGGAGGTCGGCATGACGCCGAGTACGTAACCCGGGCCAGTGTCCAAGGCCTGTCCCCTTCCCGACGTGCGTCGCTGGTAACGGCGGGGTGCGAAGCTCGGGGAAGAAGCCCAAGGACGCCCGTTCCATCCGGGTGTCACAGGCAAGGGGAAGACCGGACGGGTGAAGCTCACTGAATCCTCAACGATGCTCCGTGATGGCAAGCCTCGCAGATGGGAAGCAACAGCGGGGTGCAGGACTGGCCGCTGAGAAGCGGCAGGTGCCGGTCGAAGACACCGAGTCGGCCGGGAGGACACCACCGTCCCGGGGTAATGAGGGCGCCCACCCCGGTCGCATCTCTCTCGGCGTCGCTTGAATTCTGACCCTCTGACGGCGGATCAAAAGTGACCCACTTGGTGATCTTCGCCTGAACCTGATCTTGATGGAAGGTCAGGAGGGAGAGGGTGATCCTCGTGGAGGACTGGGCAGAGATCCGTAGGCTGCACCGGGCTGAGC
The DNA here is from genome assembly GCF_035918155.1 of Streptomyces sp. NBC_01591. NCBI lineage: Bacteria > Bacillati > Actinomycetota > Actinomycetes > Kitasatosporales > Streptomycetaceae > Streptomyces > Streptomyces sp. NBC_01591. The sequence continues at coordinate 8,516,869 of NZ_CP109327.1, read as the reverse complement.
AGATGCCGATCCGGGCAATCGCGCGGCATCTGGGCATCTCGAAGAACACGGTCAAGCGTGCCCTGGCCACGGACCGGCCGCCGAAGTACGAGCGCCCGTCTCAGGGGTCGGTCGTGGACGCGGTCGAGGTCCAGATCCGTGAGCTTTTGCGGGAGACTCCGACGATGCCGGCCACCGTGATTGCCGAGCGGATCGGGTGGGAACGCGGGATGACGGTCCTCAAGGACCGGGTGCGGGACCTGCGGCCTGCCTATGTGCCAGTCGATCCGGTCTCGCGCACGACGTATCGGCCCGGCGAGCTGGCCCAGTGCGACCTGTGGTTTCCCGAGGCGGACATCCCGCTCGGCTACGGCCAGAGCGGACGGCCGCCGGTGCTGGTGATGGTGTCCGGTTACTCCCGGGTGATCGCCGCGCGGATGCTGCCCTCGCGCACGACCGGCGATCTGATCGATGGGCACTGGCGGCTGCTCTCGGCCTGGGGCGCGGTGCCCAAGACGCTCGTCTGGGACAACGAATCCGGGGTCGGTCGCGGGAAGCTCACCGCCGAGTTCGCCGCGTTCGCGGGCCTGCTCGCCACGAAGATCCATCTGTGCCGGCCCCGTGATCCAGAAGCGAAAGGGCTGGTCGAGCGGGCCAACGGCTATCTGGAGACGAGTTTCCTCCCCGGCCGCACCTTCAGTGGCCCCGGCGACTTCAACACCCAGCTGACCGCCTGGCTGACCATCGCCAACCGGCGTGTCCACCGCACTCTGCAGACCCGCCCCGTCGAGCGGTGGGAGGCCGACCGGGCCGGAATGCTCGCCCTGCCGCCCGTCGACCCGCCCGCCTGGTGGCGGCTGCAGACACGGATCGGCCGCGACCACTACGTCCGCGTCGACACGTGCGACTACTCCGTGCACCCCGCCGCGATCGGACGCACCGTCACCGTGCTGTGTGACAACGACGAGATCACCGTCCTCGCCCCCAGCGGCGAGATCGTCGCCCAGCACCCGCGCTGCTGGGCCCGCCACCAGACCATCACCGACCCCGACCACGCTGCCGCGGGCAAGGTGATGCGAGGTGAGGTGCACCACCAGCAGGCCGCCCGCGCCAAAGCCGCCCGAACAGCCCAGACCGACCCAGGCACGCTTATCGAGGTCGAGCAACGCGAACTGGGCACCTATGACCGGCTGTTCACGGTCATCGAAGGCGGCAAGGGCAGGGAGGCCGGCTGATGCCCCGCACCACCACCATCCTCGACGACGCCACCGCCACCACATCGGCCACCGGCCGCAGGACCGGCTCCCAGACCGCAGCGGACCTCGCCTTCCTCGCGCGGGCAATGAAGGCTCCGGCCTTGCTGGATGCCGCTGACCGTCTCGCCGAGCGGGCCCACAAGGAGTCCTGGACCCATGCCGAGTACCTCGTCGCCTGCCTGCAGCGCGAAGTGTCCGCCCGTGAGTCCCACGGCGGTGAAGCACGGGTGCGGTCCGCCCGCTTCCCCGCGATCAAGACCATCGAGGAGCTGGACGTCACCCACCTGCGCGGGATGACGCGCCAACAGCTCGCACATCTGGGAACGTTGGACTTCATCGCCGGGAAAGAGAACGCCGTTTTCCTGGGACCGCCGGGCACCGGGAAGACACACCTGGCGATCGGGCTCGCGGTCCGCGCCTGCCAGGCCGGACACCGCGTCGCGTTCGCCACCGCCGCCGAATGGGTCGACCGCCTGGCCGCCGCCCACCACACCGGCCGCCTCCAGGCCGAGCTCACCAAGCTCAGCCGCTACCCGCTGATCGTGGTGGACGAGGTCGGCTACATCCCCTTCGAAGCCGAAGCCGCGAACCTGTTCTTCCAGCTGATCTCGAACAGATACGAACGCGCGTCCGTGATCGTCACCAGCAACAAACCCTTCGGACGCTGGGGAGAAGTCTTCGGAGACGAGACCGTGGCCGCCGCCATGATCGACCGCCTCGTCCACCACGCCGAGGTCCACTCCCTCAAGGGCGACTCGTTCCGCATGCGAGGACGTGAACTGGGACGGGTCCCCAGCGCCACCACCGACAACGACTGAACCAACCAAACCGAAGACACCTGGGTCAGATTTCAACCGGCCAGAGTGGGTCCAAGTTCAGCCGCCGCCGACAATCTCACACGTGCGGAACGCGACAACCCCGTTGGGGTCCAGACCAACCGGTCTGGTCAGCCAACCGCAAGGAAGGCTCAACTCCCCAGCGGGCGCAGGACGGCCCAAGAAGCCAACGCCGGTAGCCGAAAGGCAGCAGGAAACCGGGACAGAACATAGGCACCTCCGCCGAGTCCCACATAACTGGCCGGATACGGGTAGATGCCCGAACCCGAAAGGGTGCTGACGTGGGCCGGGTGAGCCTGTGAAGAACTCCACCGAACAGGAACCGGAACCGAAGGACAAGTTGGACACCGTGACGGTCATACGCGCTGCCGACTCGGCCGCGATCAGCACCGACCCGGTGAACGGACCGGAGGACCCTCTCGACTGGGATGCCATCGACTGGCAGGCCCAGGAAGAGTCAGTACGGCGATTGAGGCAGAGAATCTTCACGGCATCGCAGGCAGGGGACCTCAAGAAGGTCCGCAACTTGCAGAAATTGATGCTCCGCTCTCGGGCCAACACGCTGGTCAGCGTGCGACGGGTCACGGAGATCAACGCAGGACGCAAGACGGCCGGGATCGATGGTCGGGTTGTCCTGACCGCCCCGGGCAAGGCGGAGCTGGCCCACTGGGTCCAGCACCGGATGAGCCCGGGCCGAGCCAGGCCCGTCAAGCGGGTATACATCCCCAAGCCAGGCGGCAAGAGACGCCCTCTCGGCATTCCCGTGATCCTGGACCGGGTGGAACAAGCCCGGGTCTCCCAGGCACTGGAGCCGGAGTGGGAAGCGCGGTTCGAGCCGAAGTCGTACGGCTTCCGGCCCGGCCGCGGCTGTCAGGACGCGATCGCGGCGATCTACTGGACGGCGAAGGGCAGCAAAGCCCGCCGCCGGTGGGTACTGGACGCGGACCTGGCAACGGCGTTCGACCGAATCGATCATGACCGCCTTCTCCAGCAGCTTGGCACATTCCCCGCGCGGGAAGAGATCGGGCAGTGGCTGAGGGCGGGTGTGGTCGAAGAGGGCCGGTTCACGCTCACCGAGGAGGGAACTCCGCAGGGTGGCGTGATCAGTCCAGTGCTCTTGAACATCGCTCTGCACGGGATGGAGACGGCTGCGGGAGTCCGGTACCGGCAGACCGGCCGCCGGGCCGGTGACACCATGCCGGGCTCCCCGCTGCTGGTGAGATACGCCGACGATCTTGTCGCCCTGTGCCATTCACGGGAACAGGCCGAACAGGTCAAGGCCCGGCTTGCCGAGTGGCTGAGGCCGAGAGGACTGGTCTTCAACGAGGACAAGACGCGCGTCGTCCACCTCGAAGAGGGCTGTGACTTCCTCGGCTTCACCATCCGCCGCTATCACGGCAAGCTGCTGATCAAGCCGAGCTGTGAAGCCGTCAGACGGATCCGGAACAGGCTGCGCACCGAGGTGCGGTCCCTGCGTGGGGCCAATGTCGCGGCGGTGCTGCAACGGCTCAACCCGATTATCCGGGGGTGGTCGGCCTATTACCGGAGTGTGGTCGCCAGCGAGGTCTTCACCGCGCTGGACGACTACATGTGGAAGCTCACCTACAAGTGGGCGACCCGCGCTCACCCGAACAAGCCCCGGCACTGGGTCACCGCCCGGTACTACGGCAAGTTCAACAAGTCCCGGCAGGACCAGTGGGTATTCGGCGACCGCGACAGCGGCGCCTACCTGCTGAAATTCGCCTGGACGAAGATCGTCCGACACCAGATGGTCCACGGCTCGGCGTCTCCGGACGACCCAGCCCTGGCTTCCTACTGGGCCGAACGGCGCCGCACCAGCGCACCACCGCCGATCAACCGCGCCACTCTACGCCTGCTCCAGGCGCAGAACGGGCAATGTCTGATCTGCGGGGGCCCGTTGCTGCACGCCGACGCCCCGCCGTCCAGCCCCACCGAGTGGGAGCGATGGCTGCGGGGCACCCGCCAGGCGATCACCACCAGGAAGATCGCCTACCGCGGGATCGACACGTCGGACGGAGTGCAACTCCGTCTTGTCCATGCCTCCTGCAACACTGCACGTCTGTGAGCCCTCGGGGCTTGCTTGAGCCGAGCTGCGGGGAAAGCCCGCACGGCCGGTTCTGAGGGGGCGGGGACGCAGCAATGCGTCCCCGCTACCCGACTGTTCGCCGCCTACGCCACCAGCTCAGGCGGAGCGCTGGTGGACCGGGAGCTCTACGCCTTGACCGCTCCACCTCGTCAGCTCTCGTAGGGGCGAAACAGGTTCCCACCCTGCGCGAGGAGCCCATGCGGCACCGAATCATCGGAAGGAATCCCTCCGCGGCGATCAGCGGTTAGTGTCCGTCGCATGACACATACGAGGAAGATCCAGGCGCGACGGATGACGGTGGCGCTGGTCGGCGCGGCAGCCGCAGTGGTGCTGGGTGTGGGCGGGGCGATTGCAGTAGCCGACCAGGACAGTGGAGCGTCCGGCCCGACTCCTGTGTCCGCAGAGGCGTCCGATACGGGAAGCGGCGGTCTCGCAGGCGGCGCGGACACCGGCGCTGGGGACAGTGGCTCCGTCAGTGGTTCAGGTGGCACCGACAGTGGCAGCTCCGGTGGTACGGATGCGGGAGGCTCGGGTGGCTCCGAGTCCCCATCTCCTACAGACGGACCCACATCGCATCCCACGGCTCCGGCAAGCCTGGACGACCTGGCGGAACGCATCGACAGTCTGGAGAAGAAGGTGGATGAGCTGCCCACCAAGAAAGAGCTGGCCGATGCCCTCCGCGCCTTCGCCGACGCGTTGGAGCAGCAGGACTGAGCCCACGGGACATGCTGCGGCGCACCCGGGACCAGGCCGTACCCAAGGCCGGTCCGGGCAGACCTGCTTCGTCGCGGCTCTTCGAGCGAAGTGTTGTCGCTTCAGCTTCTCCGCCCGCTGGACCACCACTCGACCGTCGCATGCGTCGCACACGTGCTGAGTGGTCTCGCCTGAGGTCCACATCATGTGTGCTGCCCGTCGCGCAGGGGCCGCAGCGTGAGCGTGCCGTCGGGCCCGCCGTCGACGCGGGTGCCGAACTCCCGGCTGTGCCTGTCGAGGACGGCGCGCAGCCACTCGGTGTCCTCGGGCGAGGCGTGTTCCAGCCGCATCCTGCGTGCCTGCAGGGGCACCATCCGCGCGTCAACCAGTCGGCCGGTGTCCGCCTCCACCGAGACCAGGTACAGCACCCGCAGGTCGTCCCGGTAGCTCTCGTAGCCGCCGATGCCCTCATAGTCGTCGACGAGGTCGCCGCAGCCGTACAGGATGAACCTGTCCCTGTACACCTCCAGCGGGCGCGGGTGGTGCGAGGAATGTCCGTGCACGACGTCCACGCCTGCATCTAGGAGCACATGGGCGAAGCGGACCTCGGAGCGGGAGACCTCGTAGCCCCAGTTGGGGCCCCAGTGGACCGAGGCGACCGCGATGTCCCCCGGCCGCCTGACCTGCCGAAGACGGTCGGCGAACGCGGACGCGGCAGCCACCGAAGGCTCCGCGAACACGTCGACACCGACCCGCTGCCCAGTGGCGGCCCAGTCCTTCGGGATCCCGCTGGACGGCATCCCGAAGGAGAAGACCAGCACCCGCCCGCCGGCGCCCAGGGGCACGATCGCCGGCTGTCTCGCCCGCACCTCGTCCCGGCCCGCCCCCGCCGTCCGCAGCCCCGCATCCGCCAGCGCGTCGAGCGTCTCGTGGAGGCCGCGCGGGCCGAAGTCGAGCACATGGTTGTTGGCCAGCGCGCAGACGTCCGGCCGGGCCGCGGCCAGGCACGGCAGGTTGGCCGGGCTCATCCGGTAGTGGACGCTCTTGCCGGGCGCGAAGTCCCCGTCACCGGTGACGGCTGTCTCCAGATTGACCACCCGCACGTCCGGCGCGGCGTCATCCAGGACCAGCAGCGCCTCGCCCCACGGCCAGCGGAAGTCGACCGGCCGGGGGATCGGCCCGCTCGCCGCCTCCGCCAGGTCGACGTAGGCACGGGCGTCGCGGATGTATGCCTCCCGCAGCGCCGGGTCACCGGGGTGCGGGAGGATCTGATCGACGCCCCGGCCGAGCATCACGTCCCCGCCGAGGAACAGGGTGACCACACCGTCGTGCACCCTCCCACGCTAGAGCCGTCGCGGGCGATGCGCGAAGGATCCGCGCGACGGGGGCGCCATGCGGCTGTGCGTGTGCGGTGCGCAGGAGCCATGTGGCTGGTGAACCGGCTCCGCGGCGGCCCACAGGGCGGCGGCAGCTCCTGTACCGGCGCCGAAGCACCCGATGGCGGGCCCCTCGGTTTCGGCCTGTGCCCGCAGCTAGCTCCCTGAAATGCGTCGACATCGACGCCGCTCCTCAGAGGCGAAAGGCGTGGTTGAGTTCGTCGATGGTTGCGGCCCGCAGCTCCAGCGCGTACGCGGCGGTCACCTCGTCCGGTGTGACGCCCAGGCCGCGGGCGAGCTGCTCGGTCTGGGCCGAGGGGCCTGGTGACGACACAGCTGTACCCCGGGCGAGAGCGCTGATCCGGGGGGTACTGGGGGCTGGGGTGAAAAGCTGATCACCGGGTGGTGAATCAGGCCCGGCCGGTGGACACCGTACCGGGCGGCCGCGGTCAGCCCGCGTCGGGGAGGTTGAACAGGCGCTGCGCTCGTCGTCTCACTGCATGTCGAACTCGATCGGGATGGTGATCTGCTTCGCCTTCTCGCCCAGGGCATCGGGCCAGTGCAGACCGAAGACCGCAGCCGTGATCCTGGGTTCGATTGCCACAAGCGGCACTCTGATCGCGGTGCCCATGCTGATGCCGAAGTGGCCGACCGGCCCGCCGGTGCCGATCTCCGGAAGCTCCTGGAGCGCGTCCTCGTGACCGGCTGCGGCTTCCATGTCGCCGTCAGCGACGCGCCCGGTCACGGCGACCGGCCGCGCAGCCGCAGTCGGCGTCCGCGATCACTCACCGGAAGGGGATCCTGTCCTGACGCGGCGGACCATGGCCTTGACCATAACCTCCCTCACGTACGATCCGCATGTCGGCCCACCGGCCGATGCGGCCCCGGGCGGGCCCGAACGTCGGCGGGCACTGACGTGGAAGGGGCCCGCGGTGCCCCACTGGCCCTCTGCGGTTCGGACGATGGCGCTCATCACCGTGGTCGGCATACGGAGCGCTCCGGCACGGGCAGGGGATCGTGCCGCTGCACATGAGCACCCGCCTGATACCGGAGCACGCGTTCAGCCTCAGGCCGCCGCATGGCGAACCGGGGTCATGTGGTCGGTGAACCATTCACGGGCCAGATCGGTGACCTTCTCCAGGGCGCCGGCTTCCTCGAAGAGGTGGGTGGCGCCGGGGACGACCGCGAGCCGGTTCTCGCAGCGCAGCCGAGCTTGTGCCTCGCGATTGAGGTCGAGCACCAGCTGGTCGTGGCCCCCGACGATCAGCAGTGTGGGTGCCGTCACCGTCGGCAGCCGTGGCCCTGCCAGGTCGGGCCTGCCGCCCCGCGAGACGACCGCGGCGATTCGCGCACCCGGCTCGGCGGCTGCCCACAACGCGGCGGCCGCGCCGGTGCTGGCGCCGAAGTACCCGACAGCGAGCCCTTCGGCCTCTGGCTCTCCGAGCAACCAGCCGGTTGCGTCCGCCAGGCGCCGGGCCAGCAATCCGGTGTCGAACACGTTGGCCCGGTCGATCTCTTCCTCCTCGGTGAGCAGGTCAAACAGCAGGGTGCCCAGCCGGGCCCGATTCAGTCCGGCGGCCACGAACCGGTTGCGCGGGCTGTGCCGACTGCTGCCACTGCCGTGCGCGAACACCACGACCCCGCTCGCGCCCTCGGGCACCGTCAACTGCCCGCGCAGCACCACCGCACCAGCCCGCACGTCCACCTCCCGATCCTCGGGCACGGCGTGACGCGACTCAGTCCGGTCGGTGTTCACCGGGCGGGCGGCCGCCTCTTCCAGACAGGCGACGACCTCATCGTCGTCGACCTGGGAGAAGTCGACTGTGCAGAATTTTCCGACCGCAAAGAAGTTCCGTGGGGCGTGCAGACATATGAGTTCGTCGGCCTCCCCGCCGAGCCGTGCGGTCCAGTCGTGAGGCGCCACGGGGACAGCGAGCACGATCCGTGCAGCCCCGCGGGCACGGGCGACCCGGCAAGCCGCGCGCGCCGTGGACCCCGTGGCCACCCCGTCATCGACCACCAGCACCGTACGGCCCTCCAGCCTGATCGGTTCCCGCCCGCCCCGGCACCGCTGGGCACGGCTCTCCAGCACCTTCCGCTCACGGGCCTCGACCTCAGCCAGCTCACTCGGGGTGATGTGCGCCGTGCGCACCACGTCATCGTTGATCATGCGTACCCCGCCCTCACCGATCGCTCCCATTCCAAGCTCCGGGCGGAAGGGCACGCCCAGCTTTCGCACCAGGCAGACATCCAGCGGCGCGCCCAGCGCCTCGGCGACCTCTGCCGCGACCGGAACTCCTCCGCGGGGCACGCCAAGCACCACCACCGCAGCCCCCTTGAGATGCTCCAGCCGGGCGGCCAGTTGACGGCCGGCGTCACGACGATCCATGAAGAACACGATCAGACCTCCTTGTCACGGAGGAACACGGTGGCTGACGCGTACCCCCGTACTTCCATCCTCGCCCGCGCAGGGCACGGATGCGCACCGCTGCGAGACGCGCGTTCGCGCCTGTCCTCACACGGAGTGGTCGACCCGCGTGAGGACGGAGTACAGCTCCAGGGCATCAGGAGGCGATCACGATGTCGGGCCGTGTGGTCGGCTTCCACAAGCTGTTGCAAGCCTGAACGCCACTCCGGCAGGCGAGCTCGGACGGCCTTGACGGGTTTGAAGTGAGCGGTGGGGCCGAATACGCTCCTCGAACCACACAAAGCTGGCATCGGCCGGCACGGCACGCTGTGGCCATGCCGTCGCGCTTCCCGATGTCACAATGGCGTCGGCGTGAACGCAACCCCGCCCGTGGTGTGCTGGCTGTGCCTCTCCTCATGTCGCAGGGCTGCCGGAATGCGGCCAGCCCGCTGCGGTCCGCAGGGCTAGGAGGCGAAGCCTTGCCGTCCTTGCAGACGAACAGAGTGCGAGGGAATGCACCCGCCAGCGCTCCAGCCCCAGCGGCGCGCAGGAAGGCACGACGTGCTCTCGACCGCCGGCCCGATGGGCTGTACGAAGCGGGCTCCGCAACGCAGTTGCTTGGCCACCAGCGCAGAAACCTCTGGGAACACGTCGGACACGATGACTGCACCGTACGGAGCTCGGTCCGGCAGAAAAGCCTGGCGGAAATGCGTTCACGCCTTCGACCGGCGGCCGCCCACCGCGCCTCACACCCCGCCGGTGTCCGGCAACGGGGCGACCGGATCTGGGCGGACTTCTGCCTGCCGCGGCCCGTCCGACGATGCCGGGCACGGTCACAGACCGCCGCACTGCCGAGGGCGGTATTCATCAGCCACGTCGCCGTGCGGCTGACGTCCGAGAGCGAGACGATGACGACGAGCCTGCCGTGATCAGTGACCAGGACCCGGTGTTCGGCGCCCGGTTCCGCGACGGTGGTCCGCGTCTGCGGCACCATCACCTCCCTCACCGTCACGGCACTTCTCACAGCCCTGCCCTCGGAACAGCAAAGCAACTGAGACCGCCGGTCGGGTCCCCCCTCCCAAGATCCGGACCATACCCGGGCCAACGTCTGCCCGTATCCCTCCGCACAGCGCATTTGCGCTGGTCAGAGCCATGCAGACGGTGTACCACCAGCAGACGAAGAATCTTCTCGTGTCGTACTCGGCGAAGAAGCTCGGATTCTTCTAGGGACACGAGAACGGGTGCCTGACTTGGCCTTTCGCCGGTCAGGCACCCGTGTTTCGCTCCGAGAACAGCCGAGGGCGCTTTGCGCGGCAACTCCCAGTTCCTCACGCCGCCGTCCCGCTCTCGACCAGCTCACCCCACATGCCTCAGGCGCCCCGTCGGCTGACGGTCCCACTACCTGTCCCTCGCTCCGCAGGTGAGCGTGGGCCGGTGCGTCGAGGAGGCCCTGCGCCTCTACGGCCGAGATCCTCGACGCGACTCACCACCCTGCACACGCCTGCTGCTCAGCTCTGTCCCCCGCCACCGCTGGAACCCCACCGACGCCACGGCCGCCCGCCGCTCCCTCTGTTGACCAACCCGTTCCGAGCCCCGGACATCGCGGCATATCTCAACTTCCTGCCGAAGGACCTGGAGGCCCTCGGCCTGGGGCCCTGCCGACCAACTCGTCGATTCAGCTCGTCAGGCTCTGCCGGTGACAACTGCTGAGCCCCGACAGAGCGCGTGATGCCCCTTCAGGGAACCTGCTGCCCAAAACTGCGTGCATGGGATGCGAGAATCCGGCGCCGCCCAGCGTCCGCCGGTCTGTAGCTACGCGGCGGCAGAGCGGACCGGTATGAGGCTGAGGCAAGTGACACGGAGACCCCTGCCCCGGGCGGGATGATGGCAACACAGACATCAGTCCCGGGACTCCACAGTGATCGCCTTGTGCACCACGCCTGCGAACGAGGCCTATCCCCCCTGCCACCTCGCCTTGTAACCTCTGATCATATTGTTCACGGAAGACGACGGTTCGGGCACGCCGTCGCCTGTCTCCCACGGTGGGGCGAATGTCTACCAGCGATTCCGACACACGCGACCTACCGGCGATAGCATCACCCGGCTTGGTCGGACGCGAGCACGAACTCGCCGCCTTGAGAGCGGCGTTGTCCGATCCGCCGGTGGTCGTGCTGATCGAGGGCGAGGCCGGGGTCGGTAAGAGCCGACTGGTCCAGGAGCTACTCGCGGCGCATGCCCCGGCCCGGCAGCGGGTGCTGCTGGCAGCCTGCCCGGCTGTTCGACAACCCTTTACGCTCGGGCCGGTGGTGGACGCGATCCGACCGGCGACCGAGGATGTCGCCCGGCTCGGCCTGAGTGGGCTGGCGGGGGCGCTCCGGCCGTTGTTTCCCGAGTGGGCATCGGCGTTGCCGCCCACACCCGACCCGGCCGAAGACGCAGCAGCGGCACGACACCGACTGTTCCGGGCCATCGAGGAGATCCTGGAACGGCTCGAGATCGAGCTGCTCGCGGTTGAGGACGTGCACTGGGCAGATGAGGCCACCCTGGAGTTTCTGCTGTTCCTGACATCACGTCCGCGGCAACAGGTCAGCCTGCTGGTGAGCTACCGCCCGGAGGAAATCGCGCCGGACTCTCTGCTGCTGCGGTTGTCGTCGCGACAACCGGCGGGTGCAGCGCGGCTTCGGCTGTCGTTGGAACCGTTGGATGTCCCCGGGACCGCCACGATGGTGTCCTCGATGCTGGGTGGGCAACGGGTTTCCGACGAGTTCGCGACCATCCTGCACGACCGGACCGACGGGCTTCCGCTCGCGGTCGAGGAGTCTGTCCGGCTGATGTGGAACCGCGCCGGCCTGACCCGGCGGGGTGACTCCTGGGTGCGGCAGCGACTGAGTGAGATCGACGTACCGCCGACGGTGCGGGACGTCGTACTGGAACGCAGCGCACGGCTCGGCCCGGCGGCGCAGGCGGCGTTGCGCGCGGCCGCCGTACTCGCCGACCCCGCCCCCGAGAACGCCGTCGTCGAGGTGATGGCTCCGGAAGGCGATCCGGCGAACAGGCTCGCAGGCCTGGCGGAGGCGGTGGGTTCGGGGCTGCTGAGGGAGGACCCGAGCGGGCTGGTCTCGTTCCGGCACAAGCTGGCGTGCCGCGCGGTGTACGAGGCGATTCCTGGGCCGCAGCGGCGGGCGATGCACCTGCGTGCCGCACACGTCCTCGAAGGCGCCACCCCGTCCCCGGTCGCCCAGCTCGCGCGCCACTTCCGGGAGGCCGGCGACACGACGGCGTGGTGCCGGTACGCGGAACAGTCTGCCGACCTCGCGCTCGCCTCGGGTGACGATGCGACGGCGCTCATCCTGCTGCACGATCTGCTCACCAACGCCGACCTGCCGCCCGCCGACGTGGTCCGGCTGACCGGCAAGGTTCCGTTCTGTCTGCTCAGCGGGCACGAACGCTACGGCGAACTGATGGACGCCCTCCGCCTCGTGCTGGACACCGGTGAGCCGGCGCGGGGCAACGCGGCGGAGATCCGCTTCCATGTCGCCAGGCTGTTGCAGCAGATGGAGGCGTTCGAGCAGTCCCGGATCGAGATGGAACGAGCGTTGCCCGGCCTCGGGCACGACCCGGTGAAGGCAGCCCGCGCAATGGTGTTTCTCGGCCTGCCGTACGGGACGACGACACCGGCGGCCGAACACCTCAGGTGGTTGCGGCGCGTTGCGCAGGTGCCGGTCTCGATGGCGCCGGGGGACCGGCTGAGCATCCGGGTCGGACGGGCGAGCGGACTCTTGCTGCTCGGTGAGGAGGAGGGGTGGGCGGAGGCAGCGTTGATCGCCGATGATGCGTCCACTGCCGCGGAGAGGCAGCAGATCACGGTCGGCCAACTCAACGTCGGACACATGGCGCTGATCTGGGGGAGGTACCCGGAGGCGAGGCGGGTGCTCACGCTGGCCGCAGGGCTGGCCGACACGTATCAGTACCGGAAGCTTCGAAGGCTCGGGCAGGTGACGCTGACCCACCTGGACTGGCTCACCGGCGACTGGGACGGGCTGGCCGACCGGGCCGGATCGCTGGCCGGTGATGAGGAACTCCTGCAGCCGGTGAGTCGCCTGGCGCCGGCCATGGTCACCGGCTTGCTGTATGCGGCCCGCGGTGACCAGGACCGAGCGGACGAGGTCCTGCGGCTCGTCCTGGAGCAGGCGGACCGACATGGCGGTGCGGAGTATTCCGTCGAACCTGCCGGCGCCCTTGCCAGGCTCCGGCTCGGCGCCGGGCGGATCGACGACGTGCTGCAGCTGACCGACGATCCGATCCGGTTCCTGGAACACAAGGGCACTTGGATCTGGGCCACCGAACTCGCCCCGGTCCGGGCCGAGGCACTACTCATGGCTGGCCGCATCGACGAGGCCGGCGACCTGGTCGACGCTTTCGCAGCGGGAGTGCGTGATCGTCGCGCACCTGGCCCGCATGCCGCCTTGTCGACCTGCAGGGCTGTCCTGGCCCAGCATCAAGGCGATCCCCTCGGCGCCGCCGAACTGTTCGCGCGTGCGGCAGACGCGTGGCAGAGCCTTCCGCGGCCGTACGATGCTCTGCTCAGCCGTGAGCGACAGGCCCGCTGTCTGCTACGTGCGGGCCAGTCCGATGCGGCTCTCGCTGTCCTTACGGAAACCTTCCAGGGGTTGTCCACCCTCGGCGCTCGTGGCGACGCCGAGCGCGTCATGCACACACTGCGTGGATTCGGTGTCGGGGTCAAGCGTCCGTCGTGGCACGGTGGACGGCGAAGTTACGGCGATCAGCTGTCTCCCCGGGAGCTCGACGTAGTCCGGCTGCTCGTCGGAGGCCGGACCAACCGGGAGATCGCCGGTGTCCTCATCCTGTCGCCGAGGACGGTCGCGCGGCACGTGGAAGCAGCGATGCGCAAGCTCGAGGTGTCGTCCCGGACAGCGCTGGCCGTGAAGGTCGTCGAAGCCGGCTTCGTCGTCGACAGCCCGGCCGGCGCCCACCGTTAGGCGGGCGCGGCAGCAAAATTGGGTCATCTGCCCAATCGTCCGGTAGCCGGTGCGCGAACAACACTCAACGGCATGGAATCCTTACCTCCGCCTGTCGCCGTTCATCTCCCCGCGTCCGCAAGGCTTCTGGCGCACGGTCGAATCTGACGGATCGCCTCCACCGGCCCAGCCCTCCTGGTTTCCCACGAGGCCGTGTACAGGGGCGACCCCCGCAGGCCGACCGACCGGTACCACAGGTCACTGCCGCAGCAGCGGGACGCGTCGTTCGCCGCCCGGCGCCGTACCACCGATCGGCCCGAAGCAGCACCGGCCGGCACCCACCACGTTCGTCGACGCCATTCGGCGCGATGCGCGATCCCCGCAACCGCGCGGTACCCGCGCGCATTTTTCCCTCAGAAAAGGTCGTTGCCGCATGAGACAGTCACCACCGGCCGGGGCATCCAGGCTCCCGGTCCACCTGACCATCCCCATACTCCGGCGTTTGCCACACCGCTCGCATCGGGCGCTTACGGCGCTCCTGGCCACGGCCTGTGTGGCCGGGACGCTCGGCCTCCCCGCCATCGCCGCCGCCGATACGCCGGCCGCCCGGGCGAGTCAGCCGCAGCAGAACGGCCCGGTCGTCGCCGCACACACGCTCACCCTCGTCACGGGCGAGGTGGTGACACTGGAGCGCCATGCCAACGGCTTGCAGGTGGCGACGGTCGCGCCCGCGCCCGACGGCACCCCGGCGGCGTTCTCCTCCATCAAGGTGGGCGACGAGGTCTATGTCATCCCGGACAAGGCGCAGCCGTACCTTGCCGCGAACGAGCTCGACCGCGAGTTGTTCAACGTCACCAAGCTGGTCGAGTACGGCTACGACGACGCGCACCGCCGCGCCGTGCCGCTGCTGGCGACCTTCTCGGGCGCGCCGGGCAAGGCGGGCAAGGCGCTCAAGCAGGCCGCGCCGGCCGGTTCGGTGAAGGCCGACGAGCTGCCCAGCGCCAACGCGGTGGCACTGCGCGCGAACAAGAAGAAGGCGGCGACGTTCTGGGAGGCGGTCGACGACGACGGCGCCGCAACGGCGAAGGCGCCGAAGCTTGCCAACGGCATCAAGAAGCTCTGGCTCGACCGGCCCGTGCAGGTGACGCTGGACCAGAGTGTGCCGCAGATCGGCGCGCCGGAGGCGTGGGCGAAGGGCTACGACGGCGCCGGCGCCAAGGTGGCCGTCCTCGACACCGGTCTCGACCCCACGCACCCCGATCTGGCGGGGCGGGTGAAGGAGACGCAGAACTTCACCGACGACCCCGACGCGGTCGACCACCACGGTCACGGCACGCATGTCGCCTCGACCATCGCCGGCTCGGGCGCCGCGTCGGGCGGCAAGTACAAGGGTGTGGCGCCGGGCGCCGACCTGTACATCGGCAAGGTCCTCAACAACGCCGGTGAAGGCCCCCAGTCGGCAGTCATCGCCGGCATGGAGTGGGCGGTGGCCCAGGGCGCGGACGTCATCAGCATGAGCCTCGGCTCGGAGGCTCCCAGTGACGGCACCGACCCGCTGAGCAAGGCCGTCGACCAGCTCACCGCGTCCTCCGGCTCGCTGTTCGTCATCGCGGCCGGCAACACGGGCCCCGGCAAGTCGACCGTGGGCTCGCCGGGGGCCGCCGACGCCGCGCTGACCGTCGGCGCGGTGTCCAAGCAGGACGAGCTCGCGGGCTTCTCCAGCCGCGGCCCGCTCAAGGACACCTTCGCGGTCAAGCCGGAGATCACCGCGCCGGGCGTGGGTATCGTCGCCGCGCGCGCCGCCGGCACCTCGATGGGCACCCCCGTCGACGCCGACTACACCTCGGCCAACGGCACCTCGATGGCCACCCCGCACGTGGCCGGCGCCGCGGCGATCCTCGCGCAGCGCCATCCGGACTGGGCCGCCGACCGGCTCAAGCCGGTGCTGGCCGGCACCGCCGAGCAGGGCTCGTACACCGCCTACCAGCAGGGCAACGGCCGGGTCGATGTGGCCAAGGCCATCGACGCCCCGTTCTACTCCAGCCCCGCCGTCGTCAGCATGGGCAAGTCGTCGGCCGAGGGCGCGCCGGTCACCAAGACGGTCAGTTATGTGAACACCTCCGCGGCGGACACCACGCTGTCGCTCGGCCTGGCCTCGTCCGGGGAGACCGGGCCCGCACCGGACGGCACGTTCACGCTCAGCGCCACCAGTGTGACGGTACCGGCGAACTCCACCGCGAGCGTGACGGTGACCTACCACCCCGAGCTCGGCGACCTGGGTGACTACACCGGTGTCATCACCGCCACCGCGACCGACGGCACCGCGATCCACACCACCGTCGGCGCGACGAAGGGGGCGCCCACCGTCGACCTCACCGTCAACACGATCGACCGGCACGGAGCCCCGGCGACCGGCGAGCTCATGGTGTTCGACCTGGACACGGGGGCTGTCCAGCAGGTCTTCCCCCAGGGCGGAACCAAGACTGTCGCAGTGCCGCAGGGACGCTACTCCGTCATGGGTGTCGTCCACACGAGGCACAAGGCCGACTCGTCCCAGGTCACGGACTACACCCTCGCCGGTGAGCCCGTGGTGGAGCTGAAGGCGGATCGGACGATCACGCTGGATGCCCGGCTGGGCAAGGAGGTCAAGGTCGCGACGCCCAAGGAGTCCGAGGCGACGGGCGGCTCCAAGCTCGGGTACCGCCAGCAGCTCCCCGGAAAGCGGGGAATCGACTTCATGAAGGGCGCGTTCAGCCCGCTCTGGGACCACTCCTATGTGGTGCCCACCGAGCCGGTGAAGCTCGGCACGTTCGAGTTCCACTTCCAGCAGCGCAGGTACTCGCCGGTGATCCGCGCAACCTATGCCGGGCAGGAACGCACGCTCCCGCTGGAGCCAGTGGTGTACGCGGCCCGGCTGTACGGCACCAGTAGGCTCCAGGCGGTCGACGCCGGTATGGCACGGCCGGAGGACCTGACCGGCAAGGACCTCGGTGGCAAACTCGCGGTCGTCACCCGCGATGCCACCCGGAAGTCCATCGACCAGATCACCGCGGTCGCCGGCGCCGGCGCGAAGGCAGTGATCATCGTCAACGACCGGCCCGGCCCCTTCGCCACCATCGTGCCGCGCGCCACCGGCACTACCATCCCGGCCTGGTCCCTCACCCAGGACGAGGGCGCTGGGCTCCTCGGCCGGATCGCCGACGGCTCCACCCGGATCGACCTGAAGGGGATCACAGGCGTCCCCCAGGTGTACAACATCGCGACGATGGTTCCCGGCAGGATTCCGGCCGACCCCGTCGACGCGGTCACCGCGGAGAACTCGGCCGTGGTGAAGTCCCACTACAGCAACACCAAGGGCAGCGTGATCGGCGACGTAGTCTCGGCGATCCGCCCGAACGATTCCCTCGTCACCGACGTCTACGACTCCTTCGACGCGCCAATGGACCGGGAGGAGTGGTACTCCACCGGCAGCAAGCAACCGACGATGAAGGAGATGCGGTGGTGGCACAGGGTCTACCCGGACCGCGCAGACAACTCCCGCATGATGAGAGACGTACTACTCCGCACCTACCAGCCGGGCGAGCAGCGCAAGGAGACCTGGCTGGGCGCGGCAAACGGCCCGGCCGGACCGGAGACCAGCCAGGCGGTCCGCGAGGGTGACAACATCACCCTCACCATCCCGGAGATGGGTGACAGCCAGGGGCACGCCGGCTTCTTCGAAAACGAAGCCGACAAGCGGACGGTGCGGTTGTACCAGGACGGGAAGCTCCTCAAGGAGGTGCCGCGACTCTCGCTGACCACGCTGCCGGTCAGCCCCGACCCGGCGACCTACCGCCTCACCCTGGACACCCAGCGCCCTGCGTGGTTCCCGCTGTCCACAGAAACCAGCACCGCGTGGACGTTCAAGTCCGCCCGCCCGGCGAGCGACAAGGAGACCCTCGCGCTGCTCTGGCCGAAGTACGGCTTGGACCTGGACGCGGAGAACACCGCCCGGGGCGGCAGGACCGACCACTTCGATCTGGGGTTCGCCCTCCAGGCCGGCACGACTCCGGACATCCGCGGGGTCGAGGTCACGATGTCCACCGACGACGGTGACACCTGGCACCCCGCCAAGGTGAAGAGCGCGAAGGGGGACAGCTACAGGGTGACCCTGCGCAACCCGGAATCGGGCTACGTATCGCTGCGCGTCAAGGCATGGGATGCCAACGGCAGCAAGATCGAACAGACCCTGATCAGGGCCTACGCCGTACGCTGACCCTCGCGGCAGACCCTGACTTGTTCGGCCGCACCCCTGGCACGAGGCTTGTCCTTGTGCCAGGGGTGCCCCCGTTCGTTCCGTCGTCGCCGGTCCGACGCAGAACGGACGCACTACAGCGGCCGCCCGCGGCTCTCACGGTTCGCCCCGTCCTCTCCTGCCTCGCATACTCAAGAACGGCAACCCCGCGGTCCTCGGTTCCGAGGACGGCGGCGCCATCCTCGTCAACGCAGACCGCGTCCTGGCCGTCAACAACAGCAGCCTGACCGGCAACACCGCCCAGGAGGGCGGCGCCATCGCTTCCTTCGGTGGCAGCAGCACCCAGATCTCCAACAGCAAAATCAGGGGCAACTCCGCATTCTTCGGCGGCGGCGGCCTCTACAACCTCGGCGGCAGCATCGCGATCCGCTCCACCATCGTGTCGGACAACGAAGCCAACCACGGCAGCGGCATTCACAATCTCGGCACCCTGCTCATGCAGTCCAGCATTGTGCGGGAGAAATCCGCCCAGGCCGTGGGGGCGGTATCTACAACACCGGCACCGGGACGATCAGCAGCAGCGTCCCGTCACGCACCTCCTGCACGAGATCAGGGAACTGGGCCATACCGGCAGCGCCAACCTGCTGGTCCGCTACCTCAATCAGGGCCGCGCCGAAGGCGACCGCCCCGTGACGCCCCCCGCCGCCTCGCCCGGCTCCTGCTCACCCACCCCGAGCACCTGTGGACCAGAGACACCGACCTGCTCGGCCTCCTCACCGCAGCGTGCCCGGAGATGACCGCACTCGCCCGGCTCACCGGCGAGTTCGCCGCGCTCCTGGCCCCGGCCCAGGCCAACAACGACAAGCTCACCCAGTGGACCGCCACGGTCCGCACCACCGGCCTGCCCCACCTGCACAGCTTCTGCAACGGCCTCGAACTCGACCGCGCCGCCGTGAACGCCGGCCTCACCCTGCCCCACCACAACAGCCGGACAGAAGGCGTCAATACCCGAACCAAGAAGATCATGCGGCAGATGCACGGCCGAGCAGGATTCGACCTCCTCCGTCACCGCATCCTCCTGCAATAAGGAGAACGCACCGTCACCACCGACTACGGAACAGAGCCGCTCGTTTGACAGACCCCGGCCCCCTCGCTGCCGGAGATCGGGTCCGGTAGTCGTTGACAAAGTACAGAGAAGCACCCAGTACCAGCGCAGCAGGTCGTAGCCGTAGTTGCGGCAGGTGAGCGGGCTGACGTCGCCGAGCGTCAGGTCCCACAGGTAGCTGCTGACCGGCTGGAGCTCCCGGTCAGCGGCATCCACGACGTACCTCGGCGGTGATGGCGATGTACCCGCCACCACCGCACCCACTCGGGGCAGTTGAGCCCGCCCATACCGTGTGTGCTTGGGGAAACGCCTCCTCGGCTGTGCGGCCATGACGGTCGAGGAGGACCCATAGAGGATCGGCAGGATCAGACAGATAAAGGAAGGCGCGGCGACGGGCGGTGTTCCTTGACCGTGACGGCAACCTCAGCGCCCCCGCCACTCCCCCGCCCGCCCCGAGGTGGCCCAACAGTCGGACACCGCCGCCCCGCTGCGCACCCTCCAGTACGCGGGCCCCCGTGGCCGTCGTCACCAACCAAAGCGGACTGGCCCGCGAGCTGCACGTACACCGCTGCCCGGGACGCGATACACCATCAACCCCCAACTCTGCGTCGGGGGATTCGACTCGCTATCGCGGCCGGCGCCCTGGCTGAGCGGCCTCAGTGGGGCCGAGTCTCATGAAATCAGATACCCGGTCGGAAGATATCGCCGCGCTGGGCCAGCCCAGCGGTCACGGGATGGTAATTGGGCGGAATGACCCGCTCCAGGTCTCGTTCTATCCGCTGAGCTTCTCCGCGAACCGCGGCAGGGACATCGCCCTGTTCCGCGACAAGGCGGTTGTAAATCGGGGTCTCTTGGGACACGGGTGAAGTCTGCTTTCTCGGATTCGGTAGCGGGCGCAGCAGAGCAGAGGTCGTTGTACTGGCCGAAGACGCCGCACGCGCTTGCCAAACTGCGAAGGTCGGTTCGTCAGGCCACAGCCGCTCCGGGGCCTCGGCCGTGGCCCGCGGGCAGGCAAGGGCCGCAGATCACTTGCGGGCGACGAACCCCCACTGATCGACGGGCTCAGCACCGTCGTCGCTCGAGCTCGGACGCCACAGGGAGATGGACCCGAATCCCGGTTCGACCAGTTCCATCCCGTCGGCGCTCGCGAGAATCTCCTCGGGCCGGCGCACCAGGTAGGGCGGAGTGTCTCCGGCCGCATAGGCTTCCTGGGCTGCCAGTGTCTGGGGGGTGGCGATCGTGTCGCAGAGGACCAGGTAACTGCCTGTCACTGTGCCGGCCATGTACCGGCGCATGAGGTCGATACCGGCCCGGGGTTCGACGTGTCCCAGCGTGGACAGCACCATGACGGCCACGGGCTGTGTCATATCCAGGGTTCGGGACGCTTCCTGGAGTACTCGCTCGGCCTCCAGCATGTCCGCATGCACGTAGTCCGTCACTCCGTCCGGCGCGCTTGTCAGCAGGGCGCGGGCATGCGCCAGGACCAGCGGGTCGTTGTCGACGTAGACGATGTGTGCCTTCGGCTGGATGCTCTGGGCGACCTCGTGGGTGCTGTTCTGGACGGGGAGCCCGGTTCCGATGTCGAGGAACTGGGTGATTCCCGCTTCGTCGGCCAGGTACTGCACCGCACGCGCTTGGAAGGCCCGTGACGCACGGGCGAGGTCCCGGGTCTGGGGGTAGCTCGCGATGACCTGGTCTCCCAGTTCCTGGTCGACCGGGTAGTGGTCCTTGCCCCCGATCCAGTAGTTCCACACGCGGGCCGAGTGCGGTACGCCACTGCGGATCTGGGCCTCAAGCTCTGTCTGCTCAGTCATTTCGGTTCTCGTCTCGTAGTGTCTGAAGGGCAGCCGTGGCGGCCAGCGCCCCGCGTACTTCCCCCCAGGGACGAGGTCTCGGAAGGCCCCGTCACACCTGTGGCCGACCAGGCCCCGCGGCCTCCCAGGCCCGCTGCCGCTGAGCGAACGCCTCAGGCCGGCGCTCCACAAGCAGCAGCTGATCAAGCAGGATCCGAAGAGCCATCTCGCCCCGTACGTCCCAGGTCGACGGAGCGCCAGGTTCAGCTGGTCGATAAGGTACCCGAACCGTTGCCTGCACGGTCTGGCGCACCCTTCTCCGGTTGCAGACGACCGAGTTGACCCTGAATGTGGCATCGGCAGCAGCGGCCTGGCTCTGTGTGACCTTCAGCTCGAGCCGGGCCGAATCGGCCTGCTCCGCCCCCATACACGTACCAGCAAGAGTCAGCGCCACGGCAGCGGCCACAGCCGTACGCATGCGTCCGAACAACAAGGTGCTTCCCCCTCGCCGCCGTACCACTCAGGCACCGTGGTCCCCGACCAGGTTCCGCCCGCGGCCATCGAGGCCTTCAGGTGGCAGGCCACGCTCGCCGACATCGCCGACTGGCTCCGCGGCAAGGCACGAGCGCTCGAACCGCCTGTGAACCAGCGGTCGGGCAGCCGAGCGGCGGGATGACCTGGGTGACGTCGTTGCGGTTGCCGCCAGTCAGGATGATGGCGAGCGGGACGCCAGCGGTAGGGGTGTTCAAGTGGTGCTTGCTGCACACCTGAACGTCGACGGTTCGCGGCCTACTCATCGTCCTCATCCGGCAGGCACGGCGAGGTGAACAGCAGCTCCAGGACGTATCTCTCCGTGGTCGGGCATTGCGTCCATGCTTGAGCGATCTGCTCGCATGTCCAGTCGTCAGTGACCTGTCGCAGGGTTTCCTGTGTAGTAACTGGATGTGGCTTCTCGTCCGCTCCACCAGGCGACTCCCTCGTAAACGCCTGGCCGTGAAAGTGTCGCTTCTCCGGCAGGGCCCAAACCGAGCCGGCCGACGACAAGGGTTGCCGTCTCCGGTTCAATCGATACCTGGACACTTCCCTCTGCTTCAGAAGGCGGTTGCTGGACTGCTGGCCAGATACAGATGGTGATCTGTGCGCCAATGTCAGGTTGCACCAACATCCTCGCTCGCATTGACCTGCGGCATCGGCGTGATCCGCTGTGCCCCGAAGTGCTCGGCGTAGGCGGTCATCGTGGTCTTCGTCGCCTCCGGTTCGCTGATCAGTTCCGGGGCTGAGCTGAACCAGGTGAGTTCGGGGTCCTTCTCCGCGCCGCTCGCCTGCGCCTCTGCGGTGACGATGCGTTCGATCGCGGTGCGGACCAGGTCGCGTACGGCCGGGGTGTAGGTGCGGATGTTGATGCCCAGTTCCGCCGTGTCGGGATGATGTTGTCCTTGGTGCCGGCCTGCAGGCGGCCCACTGTCACGACCGCGGACTCCGCGGGCGGCACTTCTCGGGCGACGATGCCCTGGAGCCGGGTGACGACGTTGGCGGCCATCAGCACGGGGTCGATCGATGCCTCAGGACGGGAGCCGCGCGCCGCGGCCGTGCAGTGTCACGTCGAGGGAGTCCGCGGCGGCCATCACCGTTCCGGCGCCGTAGCCGATGAACCCCGCCGGCAGGGGGCCACATGCTGGCCCAGGACGATCTGCGGCTTGGGGGATTGCGTCTCGTCCTGGGGTGTCGGGTCGCGCCAGGGCACGGTGGTTCCGCCGGAGAGGCGGCAGGCCATGAGGTCGGTCATGGCAAGGCGGATCACTGCGCCGGAGCGGGTGGGCAGGGCTTCGAAGCGGATGGGCAGGGCCTCGTAGTCGCGGGCCAGGCGGCGGTGGAGCATCAGCCATCCGTACGTTCACTCGAAGGCCGATTGCTTCGGGATCGGGGTGAAGCCCCTTTTCCCGGGCTCGTGTTGGATGATCCCCACACCAACTCCCGGCGGGCATCGGACAGATCACCCGGATACGGGCGGCGGCATTCGGTCATGTCATGGCCGCATTCTTCAGATGTCTTGCCTCCTCTCATCGAGCCCTCCGCGGGGTCATCCGCCCGGAACACCGGGAAACCCTTATCGGACAGTTCCGGAATGCAGAGAGTAGGCCGGCCTTGACGAACAGGGACGCCCGTAGGAATATTCGGAGGCGTTTCATGTCCCGCGCTTCCCCTCAAGGCCACCCAGGTCTGCACGGCGGAAGTCATGACGGACGGCATATGCCGCAGAGGCAACCGCGACGCGCGCCGGACGGATTTGTGCCGGACCGGCTATCCCGTTCGCACACCACCTCGTCACGCTCCACATCACCCTTAGAAGGAGCAGTTTTGTCATCCTCGATCGATCACGCCACTCCGGCGGACGGATACGTTCCGGTCATCGACCTGTCCGGTGTCTGGACGAAGGCCGGGGAATTACTGGTCTCACAGGCGATAGGAAGCGCCTGTGAGAATTCCGGATTCTTCACCGTCGTCGGCCACGGCGTGGACCAGCGCCTGATCGACCGTATGTACGCGGCTTCCCGCGCGTTCTTCGAGCGGCCCGAAGAGGAGAAGGCCGAGGTGGCCGTCTCACCCGGCACCCACGGCTTCTACGTCAACGCCGGCAGCGCCTCCAAGAGCCTGGGCCATGACGCACCTCCGGACCTGAACGAGGTGTTCATCACCAGCGTCCGGGGGGACCAGCCCGCGGCACTGCGGGCTCCGGACGGGAACACGAAGACGCCCTGGGCTGCCGCGAACCGCTGGCCCGCGGCACCGGAGGAGTTCCGGGCGGTGTGGCTCGAGTACATGGCTGCGATGGAGCGCCTGGCGACCGACCTGATCCGCTTGTTCGCCCTGTCCCTGGGCCTGGACCGACACTTCTTCGACGACAAGATCGGCGACAACATGTCGACGCTGGCGGCGAACTACTACTACCCGCTGACCGAACCGCCCCTGCCCGGGCAGTTGCGAAAGAGCGCCCACACGGACTGGGGGAACCTGACCATCCTCTACCAGGACGGGGTCGGCGGCCTGGAGGTCGAGCAGAAGGGGCACGGTTGGCGCGAAGTGCCCTGCACACAGGGCAGTTTCGTCGTCAATATCGGCGACTTGATGGCGTTCTGGACCGCCGGGCGGTGGGTGTCGACCCTGCACCGGGTGCGCATTCCGGTCGAGGGACGGACCGAGGCGCGGATCAGTATCCCGTTCTTCCACATGCCCAACCACGACGCCCCGGTCGAGCCACTGTTCCCGTTCACCGACTCCACCACCGAGGAGCGGTTCCACATGGCCACGACGCCGGGCGAGTGGTACCAGGAGCGGCTCGCGGCGATGGTGCCCTGAGCGCGAGCCGGACCACAGGCTCAGGTCGGCCCCGTATCCGCAGGTCGACGGCGGACCTTGGGGCGCGTACAGCGTCTTATTAGCGTGGCACGGCACCGTGGCTCGGAACGCACGTCATACGCGTCGAGAAAGGTTCACGATGTCGACCACCAGATTCTTGCGGGATGTGCCGGCCCACGTGGCGCGGCCGATTCCCGTGCACCCGGCCGACGACGCCACCCCCGACGAGCGCTGCGGCGGCCGCCGGGGCCCCGGCGGCCGGGTGCACGGCGCCGCGTGCACCCGGCGCCCATCGGCGTGGCGGGGGCGGTCATGAGGGCGGCGGTGCTCCGCGCGCTGGGAGAACCACCGTGCTGCGAGGAGGTAGCCGAACCGCATCTGGAAGAGGGCGAGGAGGTCGTGCAGGTGACGGCCTGTCCGCTGACCAACCTGGACCGGGCGCGGGCCGCAGGCACACACTTCTCGGCTCCCGCCAAGCTGCCGGCGGTGTGCGGCTCCGCGCTGGCCGCAGGCCGGCTGCCGGACGGCACCCGGGTTCTGTTCAGGTCGCCGGGCGGCACCATGGCCGAGCGGGCGGTGACCCGGCACGGGTGGTGCTCGCCCATTCCGGAGGGAGTGGACGACGCACTCGCGGCCGCGGTACAGAATCCCGGGGTATCGGCGTGGAACGCGCTGGAGTGGCGGGCGAAGCTGCAGCCGGGTGAGTCCGTGCTCGTGCTGGGCGCGACCGGAGTGGCCGGCCAGATCGCGGTGCAGGTCGCAAAGCACCTGGGCGCCGGCCGGGTGGTGGCCGCCGGACGCAATCCGCGGGTGCTGGCCGGGCTGCCCGCACTGGGCGCGGACGCGACCGTCCAGCTCGACCAGCCGGACGATGCGCTGCGCCGCGCGCTGCGCGACGCAGCGGGACCCGCGGACTTCGATGTGGTGCTCGACTACTTGTGGGGGCGTCCCACCGAGGTCTTCATCAGCACGCTCGGCTTCGCCGACATGGAGCTTCGGTTCTCCCGAACCCGCCTCGTCCAGATCGGCGTCATGGCCTCCCCCACCCTGAACCTCTCGGCCGAGGTACTGCGCAGCAGCGGCCTGGAGATCGTGGGCAGCGGCACCGGCAACGCTCCCCCTGCCGAGGTGCTCGCCCGTGAACTCGGTCAGGTCTTGGACCTGTTGGCCGGCGGCAGGCTCCGCATGGAGGTCAATCGGGTGCCGCTCACCCGGGTGCGGCACGTCTGGGATCTCGACCAGCAGGGCCACAGGACGGTGCTGATCCCCTGACCTCCGGGTGTGGTGCCTCTGGGGCGCAACAACGCGCGGGCGCCATGGAACGGTTGCCGGACTCCCCCGCCGGACCCTCGGCTTGAGTGGATTTTTAGCAGGCGGGTGAAGTGTGGTGCCAGGCCACGGATCATGTGAGGAGAAGCGTCATGACGGAATCAGCACAGACCCCCTCCCTCTACGATCGTCTTGGAGGAACTTTCGGTATCGCCGCCCTGATGGACGTTCTCACGGACAGGCTTTACGACAACGTTTCGGCCAACCGCAATCCCGACGTGCAGAAGCTTCACGAGACGAATTCGCGTGCCGGGTTCAAGTTCATGGTTACGGCGTGGTCGATCCAGGAGACCGGAGGTCCCCAGTGCTATCCGGGACGTGACATGAGGGAAGCTCACGAGAACATGGTCGCGACCGAATACGATTTCGACGTCGTGGCGCTGGAGATCGCGGCCACGCTGAGCTTCTGCGGGGTCCCGCAGCAAGAGGCCAAGGAATACCTGGACATCATCGAAAGCTACCGGCACGATGTGCTCACCGCTTCGGCGGGGAAAGGGAACACCCCTTCCGCGGCAAGCGCGTAAAGGACGAGGCGGCGGTAGGAACCGCCGTCCGACCGCCCGTACCCGGCGCCATCCGACTCCGGAAGCCGTTCACCGGAACGGTGCCGAGTGACCCGCGTCGCGGCACCGTCCGTGACGCGGCGCGGGCCGCTTCGGTCAGCGGTCCCGTCACGGATCACACTTGGCAAAAGGATGAGGTCTCATGCCCAGCCTGATGATCGTTGTCGGCTCAACCCGCCCCGGCCGCGCCGGGCTTCCCATTACCCAGTGGTTCGTCGAGCAGGCTCGGTCCCACGGCGGGTTCGACATCACCCTGGTGGACCTCGCCGAGCTCGATCTGCCCCTGCTGGACGAGCCGCACATCCCCCGGCTGCGGCAGTACACCCAGCAGCACACCAAGGAGTGGAGCGCGATCGTCGATGCTTCGGACGCGGTCGTCCTCGTCACCCCGGAGTACAACTTCGGCTACCCTGCCACGATCAAGAACGCGATCGACTACCTCCACCAGGAGTGGCACCACAAGCCGGTCGGGTTCGTCTCCTACGGCGGGGTGGCCGCCGGCACCCGGGCGGTGCAGCAGCTCAAGCAGGTCATGACGACCCTGCGGATGCTGCCGGTGTGTTCGAAGGGGTGAACATCCCCTGGCACCCTCAGTTCATCGAAGACGGGCGGTTCCAGGGAACCGAGGTCATGGAGCAGGCCGCTACGGCCATGCTGGACGAACTCCTGCGCACCGAGGCGGCCCTGCGCCCGATGCGGCTGTCGGCCGGGCAGAACGGTGCCGGTCTGCCGGCCACCCCCTCCGGTAACGGCTCGCCGACCGCTCGGTGACCCGGTGCGGCGGCCCTCCCGGGAGGGCCGCCGCACCGGCCGCCTTCTGCGGGACACCTCGTCGCCCGGCACAAAGCCGCCGTTCCGCCCCGACCGGCCCCCGTACCGCTGCGACCGCCGCGGTGCGGGGGCCGGTCGCATGGACGGGGCTCATGTGGGGCCCGATCACGCGGCCGGCCGTTGCCGGGAGGCTCATGGGCCTCCCGGCAACGGCCGGCCGTGCCTGCCTCTCCCGGTCCCCGCGGTGGGGTCAGCGGCGGCCCGCGGGCTCGGGAACCGCGCCCCGGTCCACCTCCTCGAAGAGTGCCGCGGCCCTCTTCGAGGTCTCCTTGGCCCAACTACCGGTACTGATCAGTGCCAGGGCGACAATGCCGGCCCCGAGGCCGATCATCAGCCACCAGACGCCGTGCTCCGCGTGGGTGTACGAGGTGCCGCCGTGTGCCTGGGAGCTGCCCACGATGGTGCCCGCGATGGCGACACCGAGAGTGGTGCCGGTCTGCCGGCCGGCGGAGGCGAGGGAGGTGGCCACGCCTGCCATGGAGCGCGGCATGCCGGACACTGCGGTGTTGGTGATCGGCGGGTTGATGGTGCCCTGGAAGACGCCGATCAGCAGGTACATCGCGAGCACGGCCGGCAGCGACGTGGACGGCCGGATCAGCAGCGACACGGCGCCTCCGACCGCCAGCGCGGCCCCGGAGACCACCAGCGGCAGCCGGGGACCGTGCGCGCCGACGTACTTGCCGGTACGCGGGGAGAGCAGCACGATCAGCAGGCCCACCGGCAGCAGGCACAGACCGGCCTTGAGCGCCGACATGCCGCGGACCTCCTGCAGGTAAAGGGTGGTCACGAAGAGGAACGCGCCGAAGGCGCACAGCGCCCCGAAGGCCATCAGGATCGCCGAGCTGAACGGCACGCTGCGGAAGAGCCGCAGTTCAAGCAGCGGGTCGGAGCGGCGCAGTTCGTAGGCGACGGTGGCGAGCGCGGCGAGCACGGTGACCCCGAGCAGGGCGATGATGGTCGTCGAGCCCCAGCCCAGCTTGTGCGACTCGATGACGGCGTAGACCAGGCTGCCGAGCATGACGATCACCAGCAGCTGGCCGACAGGGTCGGGGCGGCGTGCCCGCGGGGCGCGGGACTCGGGGACGTACACGGCGGTCATCACGAACGCGATCGCCACGATCGGCACGTTGATCCAGAAGATGGACCGCCAGTCGAAGGCGTCGACCAGGGCGCCGCCGAGGATCGGGCCGAGTGCGAGCGACAGACCGGACATCGAGCCGAACACACCGATGGCCTTGGCCCGCTCCTTCGGGTCCGGAAACGTAGTGGCGATGATCGCCATCGCCACCGGGTTGAGCATGGTTCCGCCGATGGCCTGCACGGCGCGGGCGCCGATGAGCCAGCCGATGCCCGGCGCCAGGCCGCACAGCAGGGAGCCGATCCCGAAGGCTGCCAGACCGATCAGGAAGAGGCGCTTGCGGCCGATCCGATCGGCGGTGGATCCGGCCAGGAGCAGGAAGCTCGCCAGCACCAGGGTGTATGCGTCGACCGCCCACTGCAGGCTGGACACCGAGGCGTCCAAGTCGTCACGGATGTTCGGCAGGGCGACGTTGACGATAGAGATGTCCATGACGACGACGATCATGCTGGCGCAGCAGATGGCAAGCACCAACGACCGTCGCTGGGGACTGAGTTCGGTCATAGGGATCCAATCCAATCGAAGGCCACTGCCGGCGATCGCAAGTGACGCTTTTCAAGGGCCGTGCCGGTGGCCACGCGGATGGAGGCGGGGGATGCCCTGCCGGGTGGCACCGGCACGGCCGGCACGGTTGGCGGTTCCGTCGAAACGCCGGGCTTCTGCGGGTGGCTCTCGGGAGTGGCGGCCGCGCGTTCACCGCGACTGCGGCGACGGCCACCGACCCGGCCGCCGACGCGTGCCGGACGGCCTGCTGGAGCGGCTTCTGCCGCGGGGCCGCCAGGGCCCGAACGGGCACTGTCAGACCGCTTCCTCTCCGCGTATCCGCGGGCCGGGCCTGCCAGGAGCGGCGCTGGGCCGCGTTGAAGTGCTCATGTCCTCGACGCTACAATTTAGAGCGTGCTCGAAATCAAGTCGCAGACTCGATCTTCTTCCGTTCGCCCGCAGGGCGAGTCCGACCCGGGTATCGCCATCGCCGAGGCCGCACGCCGCACCGGCGTCAGCGTGCACACACTGCGCTACTACGAGCGCGTCGGTCTGGTCATCACCGACGTCGACCGCACGGTCGGCGGCCGACGCCGCTACCACCAACGGGACTTGGCGTGGATCACGCTCTGCACCAAGCTGCGGGCGACCGGGATGCCCATCAAGACGATCCTGCGGTACGCCCAGCTCGTCGCCGACGGGTACGGCAACGAGGAGGAGCGGCTGGCTCTCATGGAGGCGCACCGCGCCGAGGTGACCGCCAGGCTCGCCGAATTGCAGGGGAATCTGGCGCTCATCGACCACAAGATCGACGTGTACCGTGGCCGGCTCGCCGCCGGCGACGCCGACCAGCTCTGGGTCCCCTTCCCGGAGGCCGAAGCGAGCTGAGGAGCGGCCGCACCGTCCCCTCGCCACGCGAGCGTGACGGCCGACGAGGGCCGCACGTGTGACAGCGGGGCGCAACCCGCTCGGGCCGCGCCCCGCTCCCGCTTCTGCTGTGGATCACTCGTCCTCGACGATGGCGACCACCCGCGTCCATCCGGCGCCGAGTCCGGTGAGTTTGATGGGGAAACAGGCCACGGTGAACCCGGTGGCAGCGGGCAGCTCGTCCAGGTGGGCGAGCTTCTCCAATTGGCAGTAGGCGTGTTCGCGCCCGTACAGGTGAGCCGGCCAGAGGACCTTGTTGTCGCCGGTCTCCCGGTAGTCGCCGATCATCGATCCGAAGGGCCGGTCGAAGCCCCAGCTGTCGATGCCGATCACCTTGACACCGCGCTCGACCAGCCAGGCCGTGGACTCCCTTGTCATACCGGGGTGTTCGGCACGGTATGCGTCCGTTCCCCACAGCCGGTCCGCACCGGTCCAGATCAACACGATGTCGCCGGGGCGGAGTTGGTGTGGGATCTTCGCCAGCGCGTCTTCGATGTCCGCGGCGGTGATGCCGGTGCCCGGTGGCACGTGCCGCAGGTCGAGGCGGACTCCGGGCGCGTAGCACCACTCCAGCGGGATGTCGCCGATGGCGGCGGCCGGACGTCCTCCGCTGGTGAGCCCGTAGTGCAGGGGGGCGTCCATGTGGGTGCCGGTGTGGGTGGTCAGGGTGACCGTCTCGTTGGAGATCGACTCGCCCTCGGGGAAATCCTCGGGTGTCAGCCCCAGTGCGGCTGGCGCCGCGGCGTGGTCGAGGAGTTCCACCTCTACCGGTGTCGCCTCGCTCGGGCCGTCCACGGTCGGCACGCTGAGGTCGATCAGGCGCTGGGTCACGCGGGGCTCCCGACGACCTGCGCGCGCCGCTCGGCCTCCTTGCGGACCGCGTCGAGGTCGGCGTGACTGTTGCGGTCGACGGCGGCCCGCAGCAGCGTGGACGCCTGCTCCTGGCTGGGTACGGCCTCGGTGGGGCGGGCCGCGAAGTCGTGGGTGATGACCAGCTGCGTGCGGTTGTCGTCGAGCGGCAGGGCGCGCCACTCGCCGCCCATGAACTCGATCATCGGGGCGTTGTCCAGCTGACGGTAGGCGATGGTGCGGTGGTCGCGGTCGAGGTCGCGCCGGGTCACCCAGCTCTGCCGCTGCCCGCTGACGTCGACCACCAGACGGGCGATCTGGCAGGTCTCGGTCTCCTCCAGCATCGTCGAGGTCTCGGTGGGCGGGAACAGCTTGGCGTAGCCCTCGATGTCGGCCAGCACTGCGTAGACGACATCCGCGTTCGCCTCGACGGTCACGGTGTGCTCGGTGTGGAACATGGAAGGTCCGTTTCCGCTGCTCGACGGCAGCATCTGCTCGTGGTTTGCGTACGCGGCCTCGTAGTTGAGCTTTCCGCGCCACTTGCTGATGAACTCGTGCACGACGGGCCGCTCGGAGAACACCTGCAGGGTCTGCACGTCGTCGCAGGAGAACTGCGCGATGTGCGTCGCAGTCATCCCCTTGCTCTGCTCGTCGACGGGGAGCAGGACGTGCGGCTTCCAGCCGAAGGCCGAGACCAGACCGGAACCGACCGCGAGATCGCCCAGCCCCTCGAAGAACTGACGGATGTCCTCGGCATCGGCCTCCGGCGGGAACCGGTAGATGAGGGTGTGCACGATCATGCTGTCCTCCGAGTGGTGGGCGCAGGGCGGGCGCGCAGAAAGCGGTGAACCGGTGGAACGAGGTGTCGTACCCCGGCAGAACGGCCACGGGCCGCCGACGCCGCGGGCCGGGGCGGGTCCGCGGATCACCGGCGTCGCGTGACCAGGAAAAAAACGGTGGCCGCCCGCGGCAGGAAGGCTCGGGCCCCGGAGCGCGTCCACCGGGAGAGGGTGCCGCCCGCCGCCTTGTCCGACTTCCGGCCGCGTGCAGATGTCCTCACAGGCAGAGGTGCATCCGTCCGCGGTCGACTACATCAACGCGCACGGCTCGGGCACCAAGCAGAACGACCGGCACGAGACCGCGGCGTTCAGGCGGAGCCTCGGCGAGTACGCGTACAAGACGCCGATCAGCTCGATCAAGTCGATGGTGGGGCACTCGCTCGGGGCCGTCGGCTCGATCGAGATCGCCGCCTCGCTGCTGGCGATGGAGCATCACACGGTGCCGCCGACGGCGAACCTGCACGTGAGCGATCCGCAGTGCGACCTGGACTACGTGCCGAATGTGGCGCGCGAGCACCGCACCGACACCGTGCTGACGGTCGGCAGCGGCTTCGGCGGCTTCCAGAGCGCGATGGTCCTCACCCGGCCGGACCGGGAGGCCGCATGAGCGTGATCACCGGGCTGGGCGTGGTCGCGCCGAACGGCGTCGGCGTCAAGGAATTCTGGGCAGCCACCCTGACCGGCCGCAGCGGCATCGGCGAGCTGGACCGGTTCGACACCTCGGGCTTCCCGGCGCGGTTGGCCGGGCTGGTGGACGGTGTGGATCCGGCGCAGCACCTGCCCAGCAGGCTGATGTCGCAGACCGATGTCTCCACCCGTCTCGCCCTGATCGCCGCCCAGGGCGCCATAGAGGACGCCGGCGTGGACACCTCCGCCATGACCGACTACGACATGGGCGTCGTGACGGCCAATGCCTCGGGCGGATTCGACTTCACCCACCGGGAGTTCAAGAAGCTGTGGAGCCAGGGGCCGGAACACGTGAGCGTGTACGAGTCCTTCGCCTGGTTCTACGCGGTGAACACCGGCCAGATCTCCATCAGGCACAAGATGCGCGGACCCTCCATCGCTCTGGTCGCCGAACAGGCGGGCGGGATCGACGCGTTGGGGCAGGCACGACGGGTCGTCCGTACCGGTGTGCCGCTCGTGGTCTGCGGTGGAGTCGACTCCACCTTCGACCCGTGGGGCTGGGCCTCCCACCTGGCAGGCGGCCGGGTCAGCGTCGACCCCGACCCGGCCACGGCGTACCGCCCCTTCGATTCGCACGCGGCCGGACACGTACCCGGCGAGGGCGGCGCGATCTGCGTCCTGGAGGACGCCGGGGCGGCCCGCGCACGAGGGGCCCGTGTCTACGGTGAGATCGTCGGCTATGCGGCCACCTTCGATCCGGCCCCCGGCAGCAGACGCCCGCCGGGTCTGGGTCGGGCCGCGCGGCTCGCACTGGCCGACGCGGGGCTCGGCCCGGACGCGGTGGACGTCGTGTTCGCCGATGCGGCGGGCCTGCCGGCCCTGGACCGCGCCGAGGCGCAGGCCCTGCGGGACCTGTTCGGGGTCCGCGGCGTCCCTGTCACCGCCCCCAAGTCCCTGACCGGCAGGCTCTTCTCCGGCGGCGGCGTCCTCGACGTCGTCGCGGCCCTGATGAGCATGCAGGACAGCGTGATTCCCCCGACATTCGGGACCGCTTCGGTGCCCGACGAGTACGGCCTTGACCTCGTCATCGGCGAGCCCCGACCGGCGGCGGTGGGAACCGCCCTGGTCCTCGCCCGGGGCCGCTGGGGGTTCAACGCCGCCACCGTCATCCGCCTCCCCCAGAACGGAAGCTGAACATGTCCAAGTTGATGACCATCGACGAACTGCGCGGCATCCTCGTCTCGTGCGCCGGCGGGGAGGAGAACGCCGCGCTGCACGGCGACATCGCCGACACCTCGCTCACCGCACTCGGCTACGACTCGCTGGCCCTCATGGAGACTGCGGCCAGGCTGAAGGTCGACCACGGGGTGGCCATCCCCGACGAGCAGATCATCGAGGTGAGCACCCTCGGAGAGCTGCTGAGCCTGGTCAACGACCGCATCGCTGTCTAGAACCTCCCCATCGGACCAGGCCGGGTCGGCGGGCACCGGCACGCCGACCCGGCCTGATCCGAACGAAAGACCCTGGCGAGCGCAGGCAGCCCCGAGGTTTCCGCACTGTCCGTGAGCGGCGACGCCCCGCCCTTTCCGGCCTGCCTGCGTCCCGACCGAATCCTGCATCAACTCATGTTCGCCGCAGGGGAATCCGGGAGTCATTCCCGAAAATGCGTGACGTTCCCGGCCAGTGCCTTGAGCCCGTCACGGGCCCACTGGCAGGCCGTGCCGGTGACCCCGTGGAGGGGGCACTGCGCACCATCAGGGAGGTGTAGCCCTTCTGGATGTACGGACACGACGGTCGCAGTGCCGGTGCCCGATGCCCGACGGACCGGTCGGCACCGGAGGCAAGGGATGCCTGTCGCAGGTTGCGCTTTGCGGCCAGGCCACGACGATGGAACGGGAGACGTTTGGCCGGGGGCGGATCATCAGTCGCGGCCGGTGAGGCCGCGGGAACAGGGCGCGCCCGTGCTCGTGACAGGGAGTGAACATGACCGAGCTTCCTCCGCCGATCACCCCTTATCTCGAACCCGCCGCGAAGGAGCTGGCCGAGGCGGCCGATCCGCGCCCGCGGATCTATGAGGTCCCGCCCGAGAAGGGCCGTGAGATTCTCCTGGGTCTGCAGAGCGACCCGAGCGTTCCCCGGCCCGATGTCGACGAGGAGTGGGTCGACGTGGACGCGGGCCGGTGGGGCACGGTCCGCACCCGCATCATCCGGCCCGAGGGAGCCACCGGACCGCTGCCCGTCGTCTTCTGCATCCACGGAGCCGGGTGGGTCTTCGGTGACGACAAGACGCACGACCGCCTCTTCCGCGAACTCACCATCGGCGCCGGTGCGGCCGGTGTCTTTCCCGTCTACGACCGCGCGCCGGAGGCAAAATACCCCACCCAGGTCGAGCAGAACTACGCCGTCGGCCAGTGGGTCATGGAACACGGCGCACAGCACGGCCTGGACACCTCCCGAGTGGCAGTGACCGGCGACTCGGTCGGCGGCTGCATGTCGGCGGTGTTCGCGCTCATGAACAAGGAGCGCGGCGGCATCGACCTCAAGGCGCAGGTCCTGCTCTACCCGGTGACCAACGCCGACTTCGATACCCCGTCCTACCTGCAGTTCGCCGAGGGCTACTACCTCACCCGCGACGGCATGAAGTGGTTCTGGGACGCCTACACCACCGACCCCGCCCAGCGCGCCGAGGCTCATGCCTCCCCGCTCCAGGCCTCTCTGGAACAGCTCCGGGGACTTCCCACCACCCTCGTCATCACCGATGAGGCCGATGTCCTGCGCGACGAGGGAGAGCAGTACGCCAACAAGCTCCGCGAGGCCGGCGTCGACGTCACCTCCGTCCGCGTCGCGGGCATGGTCCACGACTTCCTCCTCCTGGACAGCCTGCGCGACACCCGCGCCGCCGGCGTGGCACGCAGACTCGCCGTGGACGCTCTGAGAACGGCGCTGCACAACAGCTGAGACAGCCCACATCGACTGCTCACACTCCCCCCTGGATCGGAAGCCCCGCCGCAGCCGGGGCTTCCGATCCAGGGGCGCCAACCGGTTACGCCAGCCGGTTCAGTGCCGCAGCGCCCTGTGACGCGGACAACCAGGTGTGGTAGCGGCGCAGTGCCCGTCGCTGCTTCCGCTGCTCGAAAACCGGGGAGCGTACGCCGGGTGGGTGCCCGGCCTGGGGCTGATACCCCGGGCGAGGCGGCGCATCTGCGCCATGCCGGCGGCCGAGGCGAGAGCCTTGTCGGACCAGTACACCGGCGTCATCTGCCGGTCGGCCTCACGGTCGTCTCGATCACCTGCCGGGCGTCGTCGGCGTCGAATCCGCCGTGCCGGAAGTCGGCGGAGTTGAGCTTCACCGCGACCGCGAAGGACGGTGAGACAGCAGCGCGGACTGCGCGGGCGACGTCGAGCAGCATCCGGGCCCGGTTCTCCAGCGACCCACCCCACGCGTCGGTGCGCTTGTTGACCAGCGGGGACAGGAACTGTGACAGCAGGTAGTCGTGCGCGGCATGGACCTCCACGCCGTCGAACCCCGCCTCCTCGGCGCGACGGGCCATGACGGCGAACCGGGTCACGGTGGCCTCGATCTGCTCGGGGGACATGGCGACCGGGCGGCCGAAGCGCCTGCTGTGCTTGCCCAGGTCGACGCCGACGGCGGACGGGCCCCACACGACGCCGGACCTGTCGGCCTGGATCTGGCGGCCGGGTGGTTGATCTGCATCCATATCGCCCCACCGCCGGCCCTGCCGGCCTCGGCCCACTCGGTGAACGGCTTCAGCGGCGCGGCATCGTCGAGCACGACACCGCCGGGGCCGGTCAGCGCCTCGGCGTGCACCATGACGTTGCCCGTGATCAGAAGTCCGGTGCCGCCGGTGGCCCCCCGCGATGTCACGGACGGGAGCCACGCCTCCCGAGTAGGCGATGACTCAGGAGGGACACACGGCACCGGCGCGGCCTGGCGCCAGACCGACCGGCCGGACAGACAGCGCCCCCGCGGCCGGTCGACACCTCAGTGGCAGCCTCGCCGTGACCAGGTGGCTCAGCCCTGATGGCCGGCCGCGTCCGGGTCAGGGCCGATACGGCCGCCGTTGTCGAGGGCGGTGATGTCGCGCAACTCCTGCGGGCCGAGGTCGAAGTCGAAGACCCTGAAGTTCTCCTCGATTCGAGTGGGCGTGGCGGATCTGGGGATCACCACGTGGCCGAGTTGGAGATGCCAGCGGATGACGACCTGGGCCGGGGTCTTCCCGTGCGTCTCGGCGATACGGGCCAGCGTACGTTCGGCGAGCAGTACACCACCCTGGGCGAGCGGGCTCCAGGCCCCCGTGGTGACGGACCGCTCGGCGCAGACCCTGCGCATTCGGCCTTGCGGGAAGTAGGGGTGAAGCTCGATCTGGTTGAGGGCCGGCACGATGTCGGTCTTCGCCAGCAGGCGGTCCAGAGTGGCGGCGGTGAAGTTGGACACGCCTATCGCCCTGGCACGTCCATCGGCGTGGATCCGTTCCAGAGCCTTGTACGACTCGACGTACAGATCCTGTTCCGGTACGGGCCAGTGGATCAGATAGAGGTCGACGTAGTCCGTACCCAGGCGCTGGAGGCTCGCGTCGAAAGCGCGCAGTGCGGCCTCGTAGCCCTGGTCTGCGTTCCACAGTTTGGTGGTGAGAAAGATGTCCTCACGGCGGACCCCGGCATCGCGGACCGCACGGCCGACGCCCGCCTCGTTGTTGTAGATGCGGGCGGTGTCGATGTGCCGGTACCCGGTGATCAGGGCGTGGGATACGGCGGTGTAGGCCTGTCCGTCCGTCAGCGGCCAGACACCGAGGCCGATCTGGGGGATGGAAACGCCGTTGTTGAGGGTGAGGCACTGCATGTGTGAACCTTCCGGATTCGTGTGCAGAGCCACAGAACCAATACGGTGCCCGGCGCTGACGAGCCTCGAAGGCTCCGGGAGCACCCCGCTCACCAGGTCACGGGCAGGGTGCGGGGAGCCCTGGTCTTCAGCCCGGCCTTCCATACCGGCGGTGCCGCGGTCCGCAGTCCCGGGAACCGGTGCAGGAGCCCGGTCAGGGCCTCCTGGAGTTGTACGCGTGCGATCTGCGCCCCGACGCAGTGGTGGACACCGTGCCCGAACCCCAGATGGGGGTTGCGGTCGCGGTCGAGGTCCAGCAGGTCGGGGGCGTCGAAGACGGTCTCGTCGTGGTTGGCCGACGAGTTCACCGCCATCACGGCTTCGCCCTCGGCGATCCTGACACCGCTGAGCCGGACCTCCTCGGTGGCGACACGAAGGTTGGCCTGGACATTGGTCTGGGCGTAACGCAGCAGTTCCTCGACGGCCTTGGGGACCATCCCGGGTTCGTGTCGAAGCCGGTGGTACAGCCTGGGTTCGTCCAGCAGGAGGTGCACCATACCGGCGAGCCGGTCGGCGGTGGTGCCGTAGCCTCCGGCGAGCAGTACCAAGCAGAAGGAGATCAGTTCGTCCTGACTGAGCCGGTCGCCCTCGTCGCGTGCGGCAATCAGGGTGCTCAGGACGTCATTGCCCGGATGGCGGCGCTTGGTGGCGACGAGCTCGGTGAGGTATCCGGTCATCTCACCGACGGCGGCGGTGACCTCGGTGTCGGCGATGGCGGTGAGGTTGCGCAGGGTGTCGCACCAGGCGTCGAGCAGGTCGCCGTCCCGTCGCGGCACACCGAGGAGATCGCAGATGACTGTCAGCGCAAGCGGCCGGGCGAACAGCGCGACCAGGTCGGCCGGGCGGTCGTGTGCGGCGAGTTCGTCGAGGAGCTCTCCCACGAGCCGGGCCACGGACGCCCGCATGGCCTCGGCGCGGCGGGCGGTGAAGGCCGGGGCGACCAGCTTGCGCAGCCGGGTGTGTTCCGGAGGGTCCGCGGCCAGGATCGAGTCCGGCAGGG
Organism: Streptomyces sp. NBC_01591; assembly: GCF_035918155.1. NCBI lineage: Bacteria > Bacillati > Actinomycetota > Actinomycetes > Kitasatosporales > Streptomycetaceae > Streptomyces > Streptomyces sp. NBC_01591. Next base: position 8,479,261 of record NZ_CP109327.1, on the reverse strand, counting down.
TGGGGACGTGTGCCATGCGCGGCCCCGCTCCCCGGGTGGCACGTGTACGGCTGAAGCGCGGATCGGCCAGCACGGTGCGCACGTCGCCGTACCGGGTTATCAGCCATGCCGGGTCGCCACTGGGCAGTACGATCCGGGCGCACGGAGCGTCGCGGCGCAGCGCGGCCAACTCCGGGAGGGGACCGAGCCCGTCATGGTGCGGGAAGGGAAAGTCCGCGGTGGGGACCGGGCGACCGGGATCTTCGTCTGTCACGACTGCTCCGGGATGGTTTTCGGCGGGCGGCCGTGAGGAGTTGACGGCCACGTGGGGCGAGGGGCGCTGCGGGCCTGCATCAGCAGCGCTCGTAGACGGAGACGTGATAGGTGCTGTCGTGGGTGAACGGCCCGCCGGCCCATGAGCCCCGGCGCCGGCGCAGCCGCAGTCCGGCCCGCTCCGCCATGAGGTCCAGTTCGCCCGGTGACGCATAGTGGAAGCGCACCCGCAGGTGACGGGTCCGGTCCGCCTCGTGGACGAGGTAGTGGGACTGGTACGTCTGGGTGGACGGGTCGATCCTGCGATGGCACAGGATCAGATGCTCGTCGGTCTCGGAGACGACCTCGGGCACGCCCGACGCCGCGGCGACAGCGAGGGCTTCGGGCACGTGCGCGTCGAGGACGAATACGCCCGCCGGTTCCAGGTGGCCGGCCACAGCGGTCAGGCAGCGCTGCAGATCTTCGCGGCTCGCGAGCTCGAAGAACGTACCTCCGACGGCGTGGATGAGGGAGAACGCGCCGTCGACAGGTACCTCGGCGAAATCTCCGTGAGTGACCCGAATCCTGTCGCCGCCGGGTTTCGACCGAAGCCGTGCCGCCATCGCCTCCGACGCTTCGACGCCGTGGACGTGGAAGCCGCGTGCGGCCAGCGGCAGCGCGACTCGGCCGGTGCCTATGCCGAGTTCGAGTACGGGCCCGTCACCGGCGAGAGCCGCGAGGGCATCGACGGTCGCACCGGTGATTCCCGGTTTGGCGAACCACCGGTCGTAGTCGGCGGCGTGGATGTCGGCGTACCCGGAACCGCCTGCTGCGGTGGCAAGGTGGTCGCGCCCGCTGTCCGATGCAGCGTCGAGGTCGGCTGCTGTCGTGGGTTTCGGGTGGTCGTAGGACGTGGACATGCCGGTCTCCTCGGCCTGCGGACGGTCCGGTCGCCGCGGTGCGGACCGGGCCGGGTGGACATGGGCGCTGAGCGGGCTGTGCGAGTACCGCAGGATCATCCGAAGGGATGCGGGGCGGGGGTGAGGGGCAGGTCGCTTCCACCGTGCGGGCCGGTGGGCAGGGCTCGGGCGCCCGGGGCCACGACCCGTAGCACCGCCGAGCCCAGGGTGCGCGCCGGTCCGCAGGTGGTGTCCACGAGGACGAGGTCCCGGCCGGTGTGGGCGGACAGCACGTCGGTGCCGGACCGCTCGGGTCCGCCCGGAGCCGGTTCCGGCCGAGCACTGCTCTCCGGGGGACGCGCCGTCCACAGTCGGAGGCTGTCCTGCCGGTGAAAGGTCCACAGTGCGTGCTTGACGGCGGAGTCCGGGGCCTCGGCGCCCTGCCAGCGGGCCCACGTTCCTTCTGCCACCGGCGTGTTCATGCTCCAGCGCACCATGAGTGCCTCGTAGGCGGCCTTCTCGATCAGCGGGTCGATGTTGCCGTCGTCCGGGCCGCAGCGGGCTCCGAAGGTCTGACGGGTCCGGTCCGGCGCGTGGAGCGACACCGCGACACAGCGGGATCCGGTGGGCGCCGGGACGTCGAGCGCGGTGGCGATCACGTCCGTCCCCGTCAGGAGTTCCGCCAGCGGCTGTGGCAGACCGGCGGCCGGAATCACCTCGGGGGCACAGGACGGTCCGTACCAGCTTCTGCGGACGAGGTCGCGTTCCAGGACCTCCCAGGCGGCGTGCTGCGTGGCCGCATCCGGATCCGGATGCGCGGCGACGCCGGTGGAACCGACGCCGGGGCCGGGGTCGCAGCCTGTCGGCGCCCGGTGGTGCAGAAAGACCGCCCCGGCGGGTACGTGGATGTCGGCTCCGGAGTGCAGGGAGCGTCCGAGCACCCAGAGCCGGCGGTTGTCACGTGAGTCGTGAAGGCTGACTGGCGCGTCTTCCGGCAGGAGCTCGGCGGGGTCCACGGCGGGTATCCCCTTGCGCCGCAGTTCGCTGTGGCTCGCCACGACCGCGGCGTCCGCCTCGGCCGCACGGCCCGCGAGGATGTTGCCGACGCGTTCCAGGAGTTCGCCGCGCGCACTCGCCACAACGCGTTCCGTGTGGTGCCCGGCCGCGCTGCCCACGACGACAGGGCGGTCTCCGGCGGCGCAGACGGCGTCGAACTGCGGCGAGCGGGCCGCGACGCGCGCGAAGACGACTTGCGGCCAGGGCGCGTAGGGGGCGAAGACCTGAGGTGTCCAGGGAGACACACTCATCGGACACGCACCCGTGCCACCTCGGCGGTGTCCTCCAGTACCGCTCTCCCGTGGTCGGTGAGCATGTCACGGTGTTCCGTCATGGTGCGCACCGCATCGGCTGCGGAGAAGGCCAGTCGACCGTGGCGGGCCCGGACGGTCGCGGCCGCGCTGCTGCCCGCCGTGTCCCCCGCCAGCAGATGCCGGTACAGCAGAACGCTGCGGGCCAGGACGACCATCTGCTGGAACAGCCCGGTGAGCGGCCGGGGGTCGAGTCTGAGCGGCGTGGGGACCATCGGGCCGTCGTCGTCCAGGGGCCGCAGGAAGGGCTGGGCCGCCACGGACGCGGCATTGCACCGAGTGTGCGCGCCCTCGTGGACGAGTGCCTCGGCGAGCCGGACGGCCCCCGGCAGCCCGTCCGGATCCGGTGCGAGACGGCTGCGCCGGATGAAGACGGCACCGTGGACGGTGAAGTCGGTGAAGCCATCGATGGCAGGTCCGTCCAGAAGAGCGATCTGGAGCAGGATCTGCCTCAGCTCGGCGTACGCGCCGGGCCAGTTGGCGGCCAGGAGGGCGGCCGTCTCGCGGATGACCGCCTCTTCGTGTTCGCGCCATCCGACCACGGCGGAGCCGTGTGGTGTGCCGGGTTCTCCGCCCGGACTCGGGATGGACTTCACTGCGCGGGCGACGCTGCGTTCCAGATGGGGTCCTGGTGCCGTGAGCCGGTCCGGCCATGGCAGTGCGGACGCGGATGATGCCGTGATGTCCGACCGGGCCCGGTCGACCATGGCGCCGAGGCGGGCGAGGCGTTCCGGAGCGGGCGGGCCGGTCCGCAGGACGTACTGTGCGATGTGTGCCGCTTCGATGACCGCGGGGTGCGTGGCTTCCTTCGGGGAGACCGTCAATCCGGCCCGCTCCAGGGCCGACCGGGTCATGTGTGCCAAAGCGGAGCATTCCTCGGCGCTCTGGCGTGCGTCGGGTTCCACTCGCACCGTGCGTACCTCCATGAAGCCGGTAGGGGCGAGCGACGGGCCGGACCGACCCGTCGCCCGGAGCGACGCAGCGTCAGCTGGGTACGTCGATCATCAGCGCCAGGTCGGGAAGTTCTTCTTCGGGAATCTGCTCGATCTCCTCGTGCATATCGATCTCCCTTCGGATGACCGGCTCCTCCGACGTTGACGGGGAGTCACGGCGCTGCCACGGTACGCACGGTTCTGAAGTGATCACAAGATGCGAAGTAACTGCCCCCACGGACACGGGGCGCCCCGTGCCGACCACGATCCGCAGGGTCGGACACAGTCTTCGCCGCACACCATGGACACCGGCGGCGACGACCGCTCGACTGCCCCGACCTGCTGCTTCCTGCCCGGCAGAAAGGTCCGGACACTCGCGCTGAATCCGCCGCTCGCCCATCGGACCGACGCAACACCGCACATCCCGCTTTGCGCGACAACCCCCTCCGCCTCGGTCACTCTTCTGTCCGGAAGGTGCTGGGAAGACCTGCCGCACGGAGCACCGGACGGGGGTGCCGAGGTGCCGTCGTGCGGATGGGCACCTTGCGAAGCACCGCCTCGCGCCCCGGCCTCTCCGGACCCTGGGGACCGGCAGAAATCCGGCCTCGAAGAAGGGCCGAAATGCCACTCTTGGAATGCTCGACACCAGCCACGATGATGATGCGTCACCTGCTCCGTACGGCACAGCCATGTGAACCGCCTGTCCCGGCGCGTGGTTCACCCCCGCCCAGCAGCGGCTACGCCCCACCCGACTCGCACGATCCGGGCGACCGGACCACTGCCGCAGTACCCGCGTGACACTGCCCATCGTCGCGGCCCATCACGAGGAGACGCCTGTGGATTCGACGGACACGACGCCTCACCGACCCCACGCCACGGTCTGCCACGCGGTGCCCGCGAACGAAACCGAGCGGGCGTAGACCGGCATGCGCATCGCGTACATGCACGGAGGCAGCATCCCCTCCTACTTCGCCAACGGTGTACATGTCATGCGCATGTGCGACGCGTTCACCGCCGCGGGACATGAAGTCACCCTCTACTCCATGCCCGGCTCGGACGAGGACCCGTACGCCTACTACGGCGTCCACCACCGCTTCCCGATCCGCCTTGTCCCCTGCCCCGCCTACACGCCGACCGGCTACTGGAGGCGCGCCGAGACGGTCCGGGAACTGGTGACGAACGGACCTGCCCCCGACCTCATCTACGGACGCGACCCCTACGCCCTGGCCACTCTCTCCGATCTGGCGCCCCTCGTGTACGAGGTCCACCAGCTGCGCGAAGACCTGTCCCCGGCCGGGACCGAGGAAGCGCTCCTCCGGATGCCCCGGCTGTCCCGCGTGGTCGTGATCACCCACGTCCTCGCACGCGATATGCAACGGAAGTACGAGACGCTGGGCACCCTGCCCATCGTCGTCGCGCCCGACTGCGCGGATCCGCCCGCTCCCGCCGCGGCGAGCGGGACCACCCGGCTGCCGGGCCGCTCGGACGTACCGCGCGTCGGCTACGTCGGGCATCTTTACGACGGGCGCGGCATCGGCCTCGTCCTGGAGCTCGCGAACCGGTTTCCCGGCCTGGACTTTCATCTGGTCGGTGGCACCGACGAGGACCGCACCCGCTGGGAACAGGCCTGCCGATCCCCCCACGTGTACTTCCACGGGCACCGGCCGCCGTCCGCGCTCCCGGGCTACTACGCCCTCTTCGATGTCGTCCTCGCCCCCTACGAGCAGAAGGTGTACACGTGGGGCCGGCTCAGCGAGACCGGACGCTGGGCCTCTCCCATGAAGGTGTTCGAGTACATGTCCCACGGCTGCCCCGTGATCGCTTCCGATCTGCCGGTTCTGCGCGAAGTCCTCCAGGACCGGGTCAACTGCCTGCTCCGGCCTCCCGAGGACCCGGCCGCCTGGGCGGAAGCACTGGACGAGCTGATCACCGACGGCGCGCTGCGCCGAGAGCTCGGCGCCGAGGCCCGGCGGCAGGTCCTGGAGCGCTATACCTGGCGCCGCCGAGCCGATGTCGTCCTTGCGGGCCTCCACCGGCCAAACACCGGGAGATCCGGCCCCCTGTCATGAGGGCGGCAGCAGGAAAGGACGCCGTGCACAGCCCCGGCCCCACGACAGTGGCGGCGGCACGTCCCGAGAGCGGTGCGGGCCGCACCAGCCACACCGGCGGACCCAGGAGCCATGCCGTCGGCATCGGCCTGCCCCGTGTACGGACCAGTACTCCGGAGCCCTCCGCCGACGTGGTCGTGGACGGATATCCCGGCCGGCCGAGCGTTCGCGCCGGAGAGACCCTGCGGTTGCACGTCTCGACCCGCGCGGAACGGTTCCGGGCCGACTTCTACCGTTGCGGTGCCCGCCCGCGTCTCATGGGCGGTACCGAAGGTCCGGGCCGGTATGCGAGCCCGGGCAGCCACGACGAGGACTGGAACTGGCCCTGCCACGACTTCACGATTCCCGAAGAGTGGCCCTCGGGTGTCTACGTCGCGGTGCTCGGCCCCGCTACCGCCCGACCGACCGCCCCGCCCCCGGCCGATGCCGAAGCCCTGGACGCCCGGCACTCCCGGACGCTCTTCGTGGTGACGGCCCGCGAACCCGCCCGGACCGCTCACATCCTGTACAAGGTGCCCGTCTTCACCTACCACGCCTACAACAGAAGCGGAGGAGCGAGTCTGTACGGTGCCCTTCCACGTGACGAGGCGCACCGCACCGTCACTCTGCGGCGCCCGGGCGGCGGGATCGGCGGCCCGGTGAAAGGCATGCCCGACGCACACGACCCGCGAACACCCCGCCAGACCTTCGCGCATTGGGACGCGCCCTTCATCTCGTGGCTGGAGGCATCTGGGTTCACCGCCGACTACTGCACCGACCTCGACCTCGACGAATCTCCTCATCTCACCGACGGATACCGGCTGTTGCTGTCCGCGGGACACGACGAGTACTGGAGCCCGCGCACCCGCAGGAACGTCACCGCCTTCCGCGACCGGGGTGGCAACATCGCTGTTTTCGGGGCCAACACCTGCTGGTGGCGGGTCACACCGAATGACGACGGCACCGCCATCAGCTGTGCCAAGTACCCTCCCGGGGTCCCCCAGGGATCCGACGTCGACCGTATGCGAGGCGCCCCCGACCACTGGTGGGAGACCGAACCCGAGAACCTGCTCATCGGCGTCAGCTACCGCAACGGCGGCGGCCACTGGGACGGTCCGCGCGAAGAACTGGGCTTCACCGTTCAGCACACCGGGCACCCTGTCTTCGCCGGCACCGGACTGCGTGAAGGCGAAATCCTCGGAGCCGAACACTCCCTCGTGGGCTACGAATGCGACGGAGCCGCGTACCGGCGCGACATCCACGGGCCGGCCGTCCCGACCGGAAGCGACGGCACACCCGCCGACTTCACCATCCTGGGCGTCGCGGATCTTCCCACCGCCCCGGAATCCGGATGGAAAACCACCGCTCGCGAGAACACCGACCCGAGGAGGGCCGCGACCTTCGGGTTCTACACCAGGGGCGGAACGGTCTTCAACGCGGCCACCACCGACTGGCCACGGCTACTGCGCCTGGACCCACGGATACGCGCCATCACCCGCAATGTGATCACCCTGCTCACCTGAGGCCGGACACCGCCGCACCGGACCGGACGCGCGCCACCGTCCGGCCCGGCACCAACGCACCGGTGGCTCCGGGCAGTTCGACTGCCCGGAGCCACTCCATGGGGGCGAACACCCGGAGGGGAATACCTATGCCAGTACGGCCCGGCGCATGCAGCCGGAACGGCCCCACAGGAACCGCACCGCAGAGCCGGCGACCCGTGAGAACCCGTCCCCGAGGGCGCGCGACCAGGGGGGAAGGGTGAATCCCACCGCACCTGAAGGTCTCGGCCGCGTGGTCGTCGTCGGGCAGGGCTACGTGGGGCTGTCGCTGGCGGTCCGAGCCGCAGAATCCGGGTACGAGGTCGTCGGACACGACGTGGACAAGGAGCGGGTCGGCCGCCTCCTGGCCGGAGACTCGTACGTCGAGGACGTCTCCTCCGCACGGCTTGCCCCGCTGCTGGCATCCGGGGCCTACCGGGCCGGCCGGGACCCGGCCGACTGCGAGGGCTTCGACATCGCGCTCATCACCGTGCCCACACCCCTGAGCGACGGACTGCCCGACCTGTCGCACATCGTCGACTCGGCCCGGATGCTGAGCGGGTTCCTCCGGGTGGGAGCCACCGTCGTACTGGAGTCGACCACCTACCCCGGGACGACCGAGGAACTTGTCGCGCCTCTCCTGGAGACAGCGTCCGGCCTGGTCGCGGGCCGGGACTTCCATCTCGGGTACAGCCCGGAGCGCATAGACCCCGGCAACACACGCTGGCGCCTGGAGAACACCCCCAAGGTGGTCTCCGGGGTGAACGCGGCCTCACTGGAGTCCATCACGGACTTCTACGGTTCCATCGTGGACACGACGGTGCCGGTCAGCAGCTGCCGGACCGCAGAGATGGCCAAACTGCTGGAGAACACCTTCCGCCACGTGAACATCGCCCTGGTCAACGAACTCGCCACGTTCGCCCACGACCTCGGCGTCGACGTGTGGGAAGCGATCGATGCGGCCGCGACGAAACCCCACGGGTTCCTGCGCTTCCTTCCCGGCCCGGGCGTCGGCGGGCACTGTCTGCCCATCGACCCGTCCTATCTGTCCTGGTGGGCCGAGCGCGCGGCCGGTCGTACCTTCCGCTTCGTCGAACTCGCCAATGACGTGAACAGCCACATGCCCGACTACGTGGTGGGGCGGCTGGCAGAAGCGCTCGAGCGGCGCGGAAAGGCGGTCAAGGGCTCCCGCGTGCTGCTGCTGGGACTTGCCTACAAGGCGAACACCAGCGACGCCCGCGAAACCCCCGCCGCGCGTATCGCCGAACTCCTCCTCGCCCTGGGGGCGGACGTCACCGCGGCAGATCCGCATGTCGCCCAGTCGGTGCCCCCGGTTTCCGGGGTACTGGACGGAGTCCTCAGGGTGACGGCCGGTGCCGGCGAGCTGTCGGCCGCTGACGCGGTGCTCCTGCTCGCCGATCACGACGCGTTCGACTACGACCTCATTGCCGCATGCTCCGCCTATGTACTGGACTGCCGCCGACGGCTCGGCGGCGACAATATCGACGTCCTCTGACTCTGATCGGGAGTGGTGAGCGTGAAGATCGTGATCACCGGAGGTGCCGGCTTCATCGGCAGCAATCTCGCACATGCCCTCACCCGGCACAGCGAGGTGTCCGAAGTGCGGGTCGTGGACGATCTGTCCACCGGGTTCAAGGACAACCTCGCCGGACTCGATGTGCACTTCACCGAGGGCAGCGTCCTGGACGGCCCCCTCCTCGACCGGGCGTTCCAGGGCATGGATTCGATCGTGCATCTCGCCGCCCTTCCCTCCGTGCCCCGGTCGGTGGAGAATCCCCTCGCCAGCCACCACGCCAACGCCACGGGCACGCTCACCGTCCTGGAGGCCGCCCGGCGCGCAGGCGCGGCGCAGGTGATCGCGGCTTCCTCGTCCTCCGTCTACGGCGCCAATCCCGGTATCCCCAAGCACGAGGACCTGCGTCCTGTCCCCCTCAGCCCCTACGCGGTGAGCAAACTGGCCTCCGAGGCGTATCTGGCCGCCTTCCACCACTGCTACGACCTGCCGGTCCTGCCGTTCCGCTTCTTCAACGTGTACGGACCCCGTCAGGCCGCCGGGCACGCCTACGCAGCAGTGGTGCCCGCCTGGATCAGCGCGCTGACCACCGGTCGCCCGGTCGTCGTGCACGGCGACGGCCGCCAGAGCCGCGACTTCACCTACGTGGAGACCGTCTGCCGCGTGCTCACCCGAGCGGCACTGCGAAAGGTCGTCTCCGCCGAACCGGTGAACCTCGCCTACGGCACGCGCACTTCGCTCGGAGAACTGATCGAGGAGCTGGAAGCGGTCCTCGGGACTCCACTGAATCCGCAATACGTGTCCCCTCGCCCGGGGGACGTGCGGCACTCCCACGCGGAGAACTCCCGGTTGCTCCGCCTCTTCCCCGAGGTCGAACCCGTCCCCCTGCGCGAGGGCCTGGAACGCACCGTCGAATGGTTCCGGCGGCACGAAAAGCATGCTGAGGCATGGCCTTCCGCCGCCTCCACGAGCTGACGTCCGCGCTGCCACGCATGGCCCGCGCCCCCTGCACCGCACCGCGTCGTCGGCGCGTCCCGGCCACCCCGTACCCTCGGGTCGGCAAGGAATGAGATTGCGGGGCCGGGCGGCGTGTCATCGGGCGGCGTACGCGGGACCGGCCGCGCCCCGAGCAGGAAAGCGACAATGACCGATCCGTCCGAGCAGGCCATGGAATCCGGAGCGGGCGAACAGCTCCCGGCGGGGACGATACGTGTGTTCATCGCCCTCGCCCCGCCCGATGAGGCGAAGGACGAGTTGGCGCGGGCGCTGAGCCCCACGTACGAGGCGTACCCACGCATGCGGTGGAACCGCATCGAGGACTGGCACATCACCCTGGCGTTCCTCGGGGAGCTCCCTGTCACGGCAGTGCCCTTGCTGCTGCCACCCCTCGCGCATCTGGCCGCGACGCGCCCACCACTGGAACTGGCACTGCGCGGCAGCGGGCATTTCGACGAGCGGGTGCTGTGGAGCGGGATCGACGGAGACCTGGAAGGACTGCGCCTGCTCGCCACCGCGGTGCGCGCCGTGGTCGAGGAGTGCGGTGTCCCCTTCGCGGGCCGGCCCCTGCGGCCGCATCTCACCCTGGCCCGCGCCCGCCGCGACGACACCTCGTGCGCGGTGGCGGCCGCCGGTCTGTCCGGGTTCACCGGCCGGCCGTGGCGGGCGGCGCGCCTGCATCTGGTCGGCAGCAACATCGGCCGCGGTCCGGGGCCGATCCGCTACCGCGACATCACATCATGGGGTTTCGAAGGGCTCTGACGACAGCGAGCGGCCGCCAGAACCGCAGGAGGCCCGGGGTGTCGCCGCGGTGTCACAGGTCCTGGATACACCGGAAAGGCTGCTCCGCCTCCAGTGCGAACGCGGCCTCCAGCAGCGTCCGTTCACTGCCCGGGCGGCCGGAGAGCATGACGCCGACGGGCAGCCCGTCCTCGGTCGCGCTCGGGGCGGGCACCGAGATCGACGGTGTGCCGACCACGTTGTCGATGGGCGTGAACGCGACGTACGCGAGGATCCGTTCGATCAACGTCGGGTAGGGAATGGTGGGGCTGAGGTGGCCGATCGGGGGCGCGGTGTGGGCGAGTACGGGGGAAAGGATGAGGTCGAAGCCGCGGAACGCCGCCGCGTACGCCTCCCTCGTACGCCTGAGCCTCCGCAGCACGCCCGGGGTGCGCCGCCAGTTCTCCAGGTACGTATCCCGCAGCCCTCGGCTGAGGCCGTCCATGCGGTGCCGGTCGAAGTCGGCGCCGAGGGTCCGGCCTGTGGAACCGATGAGGAATGACAGCAGGCCCCAGTAGGTGAGGAAGTCGTCGGTGAATCGGGCGTCGAGGTCCAACTCCACCGGCTCCACGGTGTGGCCGAGCCGATCGAGCGTGGCCACGGTCTCCGTGACGGCCGCCCGGGTGGCGGTGTCGGCGTGGACACCGTTCGGCGAGTCCACCAGGAACCCGATGCGCAGCCGCCGCTCCGAGGGACCTTCGACCAGGCCCAGGGGCGGCAGCTTCGGGTTGCGCCAGTACCTCTCGGCGGCGGCGAGGAACGCGGCGGTGTCCCGAACAGAACGGCTCACGATGCCGTCGGAGACGATGTCGAGCGGCAGTCGACGGCTCTCGGCGTTCGCCACGACCCGTCCGCGGGTCGGTTTGAGACCGACGAGACCGCAGCAGGCGGCGGGGATACGGATCGAGCCACCGCCGTCATTGGCGTGCGCGATCGGCACCGCACCGGCGGCGACGAGCGCCGCGCTGCCGCCCGACGAACCACCCGCCGAGTACCCCGTGTTCCACGGGTTGCGAACGGGCTCGGCGCCCTCGAACTCCGTGGTCGGGCTGAACCCGAACTCGGGCAGCCGGGTCTTGCCCAGCACCGTGACGCCGCTGCTCAGGAACTGCCGGGCGAACGGCGCGTGCCGCTGTGCGGGCCTCGGGGTGAAGGCCGCGCTGCCATGGCCGGTGGGGAGCCCCAGGTAGTCGATGTTGTCCTTGACGAATGTCGGCACCCCGGCAAAGGCACCGCCCGCGCGGATGGCGGCCGCCGGGACGTCGACGTATGTCCGGACCGCGTTGAGCCGTGCCTCGACCATCCGTACCCGCGCCGCCGCGTCCCTGGCTGCCTCGGCGGCGCCGACCTCGCCCCGTCGGATCGCCGCGGCGAGACCGACGGCGTCGTGGTCTCCCAGGGCGTCGTCCCGGAAGGCGTGCACCCTGGTCCGTTCCTCGAAAGTCGTCATCGCTGCCTCAGCCCCCGCCGTGTGGTTGGTTGCTCCCATCATTCCTTACCGATAAGTAACACGCGAGGCCTCAAACACGGGGGGCGGTCAGTGAAGCCAAGGGCAGACGCGTCGCAGGGCTTGTGGCGCGAGCATGCGCGGGATGAGTCCCCAATGCGCGAACGCCTCTCGATCGGCCCCCTGCGTGCGCTCGTCGCCCGCTCCCGCTCCCCCGGCCACGTACGACCACACGGACGGCGGCATGGCGTTGCGGGCTCGTTCCTCCAAATCGTCGACATTCATGGGGTGTTCGGGGAGCAAGCCGAAGAGACCTTGGCGGTACATCTCGTTCCGGTAGGCGCTGCACGGCTCGTAACAGCAGACGAAGAACCTTTCCCGCGGCTGCTCCGCCGAGAAACCCGGTTCTTCCTGAAAGCCTCACGTCGGGTGCCCGGAGCGAGCATTGCTCTCCAGGCACCCTGGGGTGATCACGTGCTCTGCAGTGGCTCCTCTCCCCTGCCGGTGCGCAGTTCGGCGGCGAAGTCCGCGAACCAGGCCAGCATGTCGGGCCGGGTCACCGCGCCTTCCGTACTCACATCGGTGACGCGTGCGCCCTGGAGAATGTGCTTGACCGGGACCTCCAGCTTCTTTCCCGTGAGGGTGCGGGGCACCGCCTCGATGGGGACCACGATGTCCGGTACATGCCGGGGCGACAGGCTCTGCCGGATCGCGCCGACGATCTCGTCGCACAGGTCGTCGTCGAATCGCGCCCCTTCCGCGGGCACGACGAACAGAGGCATGCAGTAGCGCCCGTCCGGCAGCTCGGCGCCGACGACGAGACTGTCCGCGATCCGCGGGAGCTGTTCGACGACGGCGTAGAGATCGGCCGAGCCCATCCGCACCCCCATCCGGTTGAGCGTGGCGTCGGAGCGTCCGGCCACCACGACGGAGAGGTCGGTGTCGACGGTGACCCAGTCGCCGTGCCGCCACACGCCCGGATAGACGTCGAAGTAGCTGCTCCTGTAACGCTCGTCGCCAGGGTCGTCGACGAAGAACAACGGCATCGACGGCAGTGGCGCCGTCACCACCAGTTCGCCTTGCTGCCCAGTGCGCGGCTGCCCCGTGGCGTCCCAGGACGCAAGGGCCACGCCCAGGGCGGGCCCGGAGATCCGGCCCGTGCGCACCGGCAGCAGCGGGGAGCCGCCGGCGAGGACCGAGCAGATGTCGGTGCCGCCGCAGATCGACTGGAGCCGGGCGTCGGGGGCGAGCCGGTCGTGGACCCAGTGCCAGGTGCTGTCGGGCATCGCCGAGCCGGTCTGCAGGATGGACCGCACCGCGCGGAGGTCCGTATCGGCCCCCGGGTGGGCGCCCGCCTTTTCCGCGGCGATCAGGTACGCGGCGCCGACGCCGACGACTGTTGCGCCGGTACGTTCGGCGATCCGCCAGACCCCATTGATGTCGGGGTGGGCGGGGCTGCCGTCGTACAGGACGAGCGTGGCCCCGTGCAGCAGGCCCGCGACCATGAAGTTCCACACCATCCAGCTGGTGGAGGTGTGGAAGAGATAGCGGTCCTGCGCCCCCAGGTCGGCACCGAGCCCGAGGGCCTTGAGCAGTTCCACGACGATGCCGCCGTGGCCGTGCACGATGCCCTTCGGTACGCCGGTGGTGCCCGAGGACCACAGGATCCACAGCGGGTGATCGAACGGGACGTCGGCGAAGACCGGTCGGGCCTGCCGGTCGGCCAGTTCGGTCCACCTGTGCTGTGTCACATCCGGCCGCCGGGACCATGCCGGGCCGCTCTCGGACGCGTACAGACGGTCGACGACGACAAGGTGGCGGACCGTGGGCAGACCGTCCAGGATCTCGGCGGCGTGCGGGCGCCGGTCGTAGTCCTTGCCCCCGTAGCGGTAGCCGTCCGCGGCCACCAGAACCGTCGGCCGCGCCTGGCGCAGCCGGGCGAGCACGCTCGGCGTACCGAAGTCCGGCGAGCAGACCGTCCAGGTCGCGCCGACGGCAGCAGCGGCCAGGAGGGCGACCACGGCCTGCGGGATGTTCGGCAGGTACCCGGCGACACAGTCGCCGGGGCCCACGCCCATCTCGCGGAGGGTGGCGGCCACGCCGGCCACTTCGCTGCTGAGCCGGTCCCACGAGATCTCCGCAGGGTCGCCCGTCTCGGTCACGGCGATGAGTGCGGGGCGTTCGTCGGTGGCGCGGGCGAGGCACTGCCGGGCGAAGTTGAGGCGCGCTCCGGTGAACCAGGTCGCGCCGGGCATGGTCGCGTCGGCGAGCACCTCGTCGTAGTCGCTGACGGCGTGCAGGCCGTAGTACTCCCACACGGCCGACCAGAAGCCGGGCAGGTCGTCGGTGCTCCACCGCCACAGCTCGGCGTAGTCGGTGAACGACAGGCCGCGCTCCTTGCTCAACCATCGTAGGAAGTCGGCGGTGTTGGAGTTGGGTGCGCTCATACGGACGCCTCGGTGTCCGAGCTCGTGCCGCAGTCGAAGGTGTGGAGGAACTCCAGCGCCTGCGGCCACTCCCCGTAGCCCGACGCGGGGTTGAGGTGGCCGACCGGGCCGATGTCCACCAGGCGGCTGCCCCAGGCGCGGGCCAGTTCGGCGACCCGGTCGAGGCGGGCCAGGGGGTCGTTGGTGCTCGCCGCGACGACGCTGGGGAACGGCAGCGGGGTACGGGGGATCGGCAGCCATCCGTTCTCCCGCAGGGTCCCCGGGCCGGGGTGGCCGTCGGGCAGCGGGGTGTCGAAATCCGGTGGTGTCGCGAGCAGCGCGCCGCGCACCGGGTGGCGGTGCCGGGCCGCCCAGTGCACGGTGGTGAGCACTCCGGCGCTGTGCGCGACGAGCACCACCGGCCCCTGGATCCGGGACAGTGTGTCGTTCAGGGCCGTCACCCGCGCGCCGCGGCCGAGTCCGGCGTCCGTCGGAGGCGGCACGGTCACGGCGCCGGCGATCCGGGCGGCGAGTATCGTCTGCCAGTGGTCGGGGACGTGGTCACGCAGTCCGGGCACCAGCACGACCGTGGGGGTGGGGGTGGGGTTCATGTCGGGAGCTCCGATTCTCTGAGGGCCCAGGCCGAGACCGAGACGAGACCCTTGTCGTAATGGCGTCTGCCGAGGGCGAAGGCCAGGCCCGCCACCAGCGAGACGAGCGGGATCACCTGGAGCGCGGCGTGCAGGCCCATGCGGTCGGCGAGCATGCCGGTCACCGCGGGTCCGGGTGCCAGGCCCAGCAGACTGTTGGCGAGGGTGAGCGTGGCCATGGCGGTCGCCGGGACGGCGGCCGGGGTCAGGCTCACCACCATGGCGGCGGCAGGTCCCGCGGTGGCGTTGGACAGCAGTGTGCCGATGCCGACGAGGACGAGTTGCGGTGCGCCGGGAGGGAGTTGGAACCCTGCCGTGAGCAGTGCCAGCGATCCGAGGCTGCAGACGACGGCGACGGTCCATTTGAGATGGGGCTTTCCGCGTCCGAGCCGGTCACTGACCATTCCGCCGCCGATCATGCCGATCCCGGTGATCAGCGCGAAGACGCCGGCAGCGAGCCCTGCCTTGGCGGGCGCCAGGCCGTAGGAGCGATCGAGGAAGCTGGGCATCCAGGCCAGCAGCGCCATCGCGATGAACATCTGGAGCCCGCTGCCGACATAGGCACACAGCACGGAGACGGAGGAGAACAGCCGCGGCAGAAGGGTCCGCACCGGCCCCCTGGTATCCGGTGCGCCACCGAGTCCGACGTCGGCCGCTGCCAGTTTCCGCTCCGTCACGACGGCGCCGTAGACCGCTGCCAGGACCAGTCCGAACAGACCCATCAGGGCGAACGTCCAGCGCCAGCCCAGGTGTTGGGCCACGACACCGCCGATCGACACTCCGAGTACGGATCCGAAGGCGCCGCCCGCGATGAACGCGCCGGAGAGGGTGGCTCGCAGGCCCATCGGGAACACGCTCAGCACCACCGCGATGCCGACGCTGCCGTACGCCGCCTCGCCCACGCCGACCATGAAGCGGCCCAGGAACATCTGTCCGTAGCTCGCGGAGACGGCGCAGCCCAGGGTCGCCAGGCTCCACACCACCGCGGCCAGGACCAGGCTCCTGACCCGGCCCCATCGGTCGGCGAGCAGCGACAGCGGGAAGGTCAGCAATCCGACCATCAGGGCGACGATCCCGCTCAGGGAGCCCAACTGGGCGTCGGAGAGCAACCATTCGGCCTTCAGCAGCGGGAACACCGCGTTCAGGACCTGCCGCGACATGTAGTCGGACAGCAGCAGTCCGAAGCTGAGGGCGAACACCAGCCACGCGTAGCGGCGGGTCATCGGCTCAGCAGGGCCGGTCACCGGCGATCCCGGCGCGCTCCATCTTTCGGACGGCCGGCCAGTAGTCCTGGACGGCGTAGTGCTGGGTGGAGCGGTTGTCCCAGATGGCCACGCTGTTCGTGGTCCAGCGCCAGCGGACCTGGTACTCGGGGATCGCCGCCTGGCTGATCAGGTAGTTCAGCAGGAGATTGGCGCCGGGGGCATGGTCCTGGCCGAACCGTACGTTCTCGGGGGTGTGGTGGTTGACGAAATGGGTGGTGAAGGCGTTGACGAAGAGGATCTTCTCCCCGGTCTCCGGGTGGGTGCGGACCACCGGGTGCTCCGGGTCCGGGTAGCGGGCCTTGAGCTGGTGGCGCTGTTCCATCGGCAGGACCGCGCCGAAGCTCGCTTCGATGCTGTGCCGGGCTCGCAGGCCGGCGATCTGTGTGCGGATGTGTTCGGGGAGCCTGCGGTACGCCTCGGCCATGTTCACCCAGATCGTGTCGCCACCCACCTCGGGGGTCTCGACGCAGCGCAGCACGGCACCCATGGGCGGGCTGTCGCGCCATGTCGCGTCGCAGTGCAGGGCGTTCTCGTAGTGCTCGGGCTTGCTGTCCAGGTCCTTGTAGATGCGGACGAGGCCCGGGTGGTCCGGGTCGCTGCCGAGGACCGGGTGGTCCTCCAGCGGGCCGAGGCGGGAGGCGAAGGCGACGTGCTCGGCGCGGGTCATGTCCTGGTCACGCAGGAACAACACCTTGTGGCGGAGCAGGAGCTGTTTGATCTCGGCGTGGAGGGTGGCGTCGTGGGCGGCCTCGCTGAGCTGGACGCCGTGCAGTTCGGCGCCGATGGTGCAGGTCAGTGGTTCGACCTGGATCCGGGTGCGGGTGGAGGTCTGCGTCATTGCACTCTCCTGGGGCGGTGGGGGAATGAGGGGTTCAGGGAATGAGGACGGACGAACCCGTGGTGCGGCCCGCCTCCAGAGCACGGTGCGCCGCCGCCGCGTCGTCGAGGGTGTAGCGCTGGTTGACACGGATCGCGATCCGGCCGGCAGCGACGTGGCCGAACAGCTCGTCGGCCAGGCCGTCGCGCTCCGTCGGCTCGGCGATGTAGTCGGCCAGTGCGGGCCGGGTCACGAACAGCGAGCCGTGGAGGGCGAGTTGCATCGCGTCGAGCGGCGGCACGCCGGATGCCGTGCCGAAGCAGACCAGCAGGCCGCGGCGGCTGAGCGAGGCCATGGACCCGGCGACGGTGTCCTTGCCGATGCTGTCGAGGACGAGGGGCACACCTGCCCCGCCGGTCAGCTCCCGCACTCGCTCGGCGACGTCCTCCCGGCGGTACAGGATGGTGTGGTCGCAACCATGGGCACGGGCGAGTTCGGCCTTCGCGTCCGTGGAGACCGTGCCGATCACGGTGAGGCCGAGCAGCTTCGCCCACTGGCAGATGATCAGGCCGACACCGCCCGCGGCGGCGTGCAGCAGGATCGTGTCGCCGGGCTTCAGCGGATGGATCCGGCGCAGCAGGTAGGCGGCGGTGAGGCCACGCATGGTCATCGCGGCGGCGGTCTCGCAGTCGATGCCGTCGGGCAGCCGGATCAGCGGGTCGGCGGGCATGATCCGTTCGGTGCTGTAGGCGCCGAGCGGGCTGCCGGTGTACGTGACGCGGTCGCCCTCGGCGACGTGGGTGACGCCCGCGCCGGCGGCCTCGACGATGCCGGCGCCCTCGACACCGAGACCGGCGGGCAGCGGCGCCGGGTAGAGGCCGGTGCGGAAGTAGGTGTCGGCGAAGTTGAGGCCGATGGCCTCGTGCCGGACGCGGACCTGTCCGGGGCCCGGGTCACCGACGGTGACCTGCTCCAGCCGCAGGACGTCGGGGCCGCCGGTCTCATGGAAGCGGATGGCGTGTGCCATGGGATGCTCTCTTCGTTCGGCGGTGGTCAGCGGGTCGTGTCGCGGAGCATGAACCCGCGCTGTCCGGGACGCCGGTTGGGCACCATGCCGAGCCGGGCCAGGGTCTGGTCGGTGTCGGTGTAGTACTCGCCGATGCGGTAGATCTCCTTGGCCTCCGCGCCGCTCGCGATGTCGCGACCGAGGGCGTCGGAGATCCGCACCATTTGCTCGATCTGTCGGACGGAGCTCATGCGCTCGCCCTTGCTCGCCCACAGGTTGTCCTCGTTGCCCACGCGGACGTGCACGCCGAGGGCGATGGCGATGGCGTTCATGGGGGCGACGGCGCGCATCGAGGACTCGATGGTGAGGACGGCGCCGTCGGGGACGCGGCGGACGAACTCGATCAGGTCGGCTGGGTGGCGCCCGGCGAATCCGCCGCCGATGGCCACGTAGTTGAGGACCAGCGGGCCTGTGTACACGCCGCTGCGGATGAGGCGCTCGACGGTCTCCAGCTGTGCCATGGTGGCGAGTTGGAAGTGCGGCTGGATGTCGTTGGCGTGCAGGCGCTTCAGGTGTTCGAGGTAGAAGTCGGGACCGGCCTCGACGACCATGTCGCGGTAGGCCTTGTAGTAGTCGGGCTTGGCGATGGAGGTGCCGGTCAGATCGTCGTCCGTCATGATCTCGACGATGTTCATCTGGCTGGTGTTGATGGCGATCGTCACCTGGTCGGGACGCGGGGTGAGTTCTGCCAGCAGGTGGCGGGTGTCGTAGCTCAGCCATTTCGCATCGGCACCCTCGCCCTCGGGAGCGAACGAGATGGATCCCCCGATCTGCAGGACCATGTCCGGAACGGCCTCGCGCAGCCGTCCGAGCAGTTCGTTGAACATGGACATGCGCTTGGAGCCGTGACCGTCCAGTTCGCGTACGTGGATGTGGAGCACGGTGGCGCCGGCGTTGTAGCAGTCGACGGCGGCCTGGACGTGCTCGTCCATGGTCAGGGGGAGGTCGTCGGCGTCGCCGGGGAGCCACTCCGGGCCGTAGGGAGCGGCCTGGATCACCAGCTTTTCCTGGTTCTCGGGCAGCAGGGAGTCATCGAGGAAGTGCATGGGTCATCTCCTGGTACGCGGACGCGGCGGGCGGATGGCCGTCGGGCACCATCCGAACCAACTCGGGCTGTTCACAAGGGCATTGCTCGAAGGAGCTTCGGTGTCCCTTGCGGTACGGCCACGTTAAGAGCGGGTTACGCGCCGCGCTTCACCCGAGGTGACAGAAGACTTGTCACTTGGGGACAGGGCCGGTGGCCGCCCGCCGGGTGCGCCACTCGCGTGCGCTGGTGCCGAACTGATCACGGAACCAGCGGGAGAAGGCGCTGGGGGCCGAGAAGCCGAGCAGGCCGGAGATCTCCGTCAGGGAGCGGCGCGGGTTCGCCACCAGTTGCTCGGCCAGCTGTGTGCGCGTGGCGTTGACGAGCGAGGAGAACGTCTCGCCGGATGCGGCCAGATGCCGGTGGACGGTCCTGCGGTCGACGCCGAGGCTCCCCGCGACCTGTTCGATCGAGCAGCGTCCGGTCGGCAGCAGGACCTCGATCAGCTCGCGCACCCGGTCCAGCTCGGTGGTCTCCGAGGCCACCGCGATGGACTCGAAATACTGGCGGGCGTAGCCACGCAAGAGGGGATCCGACATCGAATTTGGGGTGTCGAGATCGGTGGCGTAGAAAACCAGGCCGTTGAATTCCTGGTCGAATTCCACCACTGGCCCGAAGTGGCGGCGGTGCGCCGCGATGTCGCGAGGGGCTCCGTGGGTGAAACACACGGACACCGGCCGCCAGCGGGCGCCGAGGAAGACCCGTAGAAATCCGTGGAAGGCACCCACGGCCAGCTCGACGGCCTGCCGGGCCTGGCGCACCTCACCGAGCTCCAGGCTCACCTTGACGGTGGCGAGGCCGTTCGCCTCGGTGAGCCGGCTGCGCAGCATCTCGTTGTACATGCGCTCGTGGCGGACCAGGAGCTGGATGACGCTGCGGACGTCGGGCTCCTCGCGCAGGACGAGGCTGATGGGCCCGAGATTCGAGAAGCGGCGGCGCTCGGCGAGAAGCAGGCCGAACTCGTCGCGGTCGGCGGCCGCGGCGGAGAGTTCGAGGAGCTCGGTGACGGCGATGCCGGAGATCCACCGGTCCTGGACGGCGAGCCCGACCGGATCGAGACCCACGCGCTTCATCAGGGTGCGCGGATCGATGCCGAGGGACTGGCTGAGCTCTATGTAGTTGCTCAGTGCTGCGTTGCGGACCAGCGGCTTCATCAGGGCACTCCAGGGCTCTGTTCCAGTCGGGGCGCTCCAAGACTCTGTCCCAAATTGATAAGCGCTCTGTCCCGTCAGGTCAAGCGATGCGTCGGGCCGTGACCTAGCGTGGCACCACCGCGGGGCCCTCACGGAATTCTGGCACAAACACCTTGGCAAATTCTCAGCCTTTTGAAAATGCCTCGTTCTCGACTCGAATTCGCGGACGAAATCGGGATTCCACCCCTTGGTGCAGCGGAATGCACCGAAGAAGAGAGGAGAAGAATCATGGTGGGCCGGCCATCAGTAGAGATTCCCCGTAGCCCCTGCACCGGTTCTGCCGTGTGGCGGGGTCCGGAGCTGGCGCACTCCCGTGCCTGGGAGTGGCATCTTGCACCGGCTCAGCTCGACGAGCTCGACGCGGCGCTGCAGGCAGTACGTGTACGGGGGACCCCGCTGCTGAGGATAACCGCAGACCGCTTCCCCGTACCGGGGCTTGCTTCACAACTTGCCTGCATGGCCGAGGAGTTGGAGTACGGCCGGGGCTTCGTCCTGGTCCGCCGCATCCCGGTCGAGAGACCTGGCCTCGCGGCGGCCGGCGTCCTTCTCTGGGGCCTGGGCCGGCACCTCGGCATCCCGGTGTCGCAGAACGCGACGGGGCACATGCTCGGCCACATCGAGGACACGCACGAGGTCCGGGCGGCGCGGCCGTTCCACACCGACGAGGCCGACATGCTCGCTCTGCTGTGCCTGCGCAATGACGGCAGCGGAGGGCATGCGGCGCTGGCCAGTTCGGCGGCGGTCCACAACACCGTGCTGGCGCGTCGACCCGAGCTCATCGGCGGTCTCTATCGCACGCATTTCCTCGACCGCCTCGGAGAGCAGGCTCCGGGGCAGCGCCCCTGTCACGCGGTGCCCCTCGCGCACCGTGGCCTGGAGAGGTTCAGCCTGCGTTACGACCGCCACCGGCTGGAGTCGGCACAGCGCTTTCCCGACGTGCCGCGTCTGACCCCCGGCGACCTGGAACTGTTCGACCACATCGACGGGTCGGCGGCCTCCCCGGAGCTCCGCCTCGACCTCGCCCTCGCCCCCGGAGACCTGCTGCTGGTCAACAACCACGCGGTCCTGCACTCCCTCACGACATCGGAGAGCACCACCGGGCCCGGAGCGCGGTTTCACGCACTCCGGTTGTGGCTCACCCCGCATCGCCCCCGCGAGCTGCCCCCGGAGTTCTGGGGCGATGCGCACTCCCCTGCCGGTGGCCGCGGCGGAGTCGCGCCACGCGATGTGATCACCCCGCAAACCCCGACGACAAGGAAGCCGCATGACCGACCTGTTCGCACTCCTGGCCCGATCCGTCCGGTCCCACGCTGACCGGACGGCCGTGCGGCAGGGCGGGGCCCTGCTCACGTACTCCCAGCTCGACGACATGACCGCCCGGCTCGCTGCACTCCTGCGCGCCAAAGGGCTGCGCGCGGGCGACCGCGTGGCGGTGGCCCTGCCCAACGTCATCCACTTCCCCGTCGTGTACTACGGCATCCTGCGCGCCGGTGGCGTGGTGGTCCCGATGAATCCACTGCTGAAGTCCGGTGAAATGGCTTTCGTGCTCCGTGACTGCGGTGCCCGTCTGGTGGTGGCCTCTCCCTCCTGCGCGGACGAGGCCGCACCGGCGGCGGCGCAGGCCGGTGCGGAGTGCCTGGTCGCGGATCCGGCGGTGTTCGACGCGCTACTGCGCTCGATTCCGGCGATGACCGGGGCGGCCCGCTGCGCCGACGACGACACCGCGGTGATTCTGTACACGTCCGGCACCACGGGGACTCCGAAGGGTGCGGAGCTGACACACCGCAACCTCGTGAGCAACGCGCTGACGACGGCGCGGACGCTGCTGCGCGTGGGGCCGGACGACGTCCTGTTCGGAGGCCTCCCGTTGTTCCACGCGTTCGGGCAGACCTGCGCCCTCAACACCGCGGTCGCGGCGGGCTGTTGCCTGACCCTGCTGCCCCGCTTCGACGCGGGCGGAGCTCTGGAGACAATGCGTCGGGACGAGGTGACCGTCTTCCTGGGGGTGCCCACGATGTACAACGCGCTCCTCCAGAACGGCATCGGACAACCCCTGCCGCGGCTGCGCCTCGCGGTCTCGGGCGGCGCCTCGCTGCCTGTCGAGCTGTTGCACGCCACCGAGCGGGAACTGGGCGTCACCGTGCTGGAGGGCTACGGCCTCTCGGAGACGTCTCCGGTGGCCTGCTTCAACCCGCCGGACAGACCCCGCAAGCCCGGCTCCATCGGGGTTCCCGTTCGCGGGGTCGAGTTGCGGCTCGTCGCGGACGACGGTTCCCCGGTCGGCCCCGGCGAGGTCGGCGAACTGGCGATCCGGGGGACGAACGTCATGAAGGGATACTGGAACCGGCCGGACGCCACCGCGCGCGCCTTCCGCAACGGGTGGTTCCACAGCGGCGATCTCGCCCGAGTCGACGAGGACGGCTACTACTTCGTCGTCGACCGCAAGAAGGACCTCGTCATCCGCGGCGGCTACAACGTGTATCCGCGGGAGATCGAGGAGGTTCTGTACCAGCACCCGGACGTCCTGGAGGCCGCGGTGGTCGGTGTTCCCGACCCCGCACACGGTGAGGAGATCGCCGCCGTGCTGGTCCTGCGGCCCGGTACCCGCACGACGTCGGACGAACTGCGCGACCATGTCAGACAGCGGGTGGCAGCCTACAAGTACCCGCGGATAGTGCAGTTCGTCGACGCACTGCCCAAGGGTGCGACCGGCAAGATCCTCAAGCGGGACATCGTGGTCGCTCCGCCGAAACCCCTGGACGCCTGACCGTCACGGCCGGTGGGCCCTGGGAGTGCTACGGCCTCCGGAGCCGGCTCGGGGGGTCGTGGGCAGTGTGCTCCGGATCACCGATGGCCGCGAGCCCGATCGCCTCCGCATCGCGGCGCTGGACACGGTGAGCATGGGCATCAGCCGTAGCAGGGCGCGTCCGGCGGACATGGTGTGCCCGCCGGGATCCGGCATCACGGGAGCTGCGGGCCGGATTTCGGGTGCGGTCACGGGCCTCCTCGGCCGTGCCCAGTGCAGGGAGGGCAGGACGGTTGTGCGGATGATGCGGGTGTGTGGGCGGCGGACACTCAGCTGTCGAAGCCGAGGCCGAAGCGGTCCAGAGACCTCAGCCAGAGGTTGCGGCGGCCCTCGTTGAGGTCGGCGCGGGCCAGGGACCATTTGGTGAGCCCGATGCCGATCGAGCGGACCGGCTCGGGCGGGAACGGAAGGGGTTTGCGGCGGACGAGGTCGAGCGCCGTGCGCTCGGTGCGCTCGCCGGCGAGCAGATCGAGCATGACCTCCGCACCGAATCGGGTCGCGCCGACACCGAGGCCGGTGTAGCCGGCCGCGTACGCGACCTTTCCGTGGTGACTCGTGTCGAAGAAGACACAGAAGCGGGTGCTGGTGTCGATGGCCCCGCCCCAGGCGTGGGTGAAGCGCACTCCGTCCAGCTGCGGGAAGGTCGTGAAGAAGTGCCGCGCCAGGGTGGCGAAGGTCGCGTGCCGCTGGTCGTGTTCGGCGCGGACGCGGCCCCCGTAGCGGTAGATGGCGTCGTAGCCACCCCACAGTATGCGGTTGTCCGCGGAGAGCCGCACGTAGTGGAACTGGTTGGCGCTGTCCGCGAAGCCCTGACGGCCCCGCCAGCCGACGGAGGCGAGCTGCCGCTCGCTCAGCGGTTCGGTCATCAGCGCGTAGTCGTAGACGGGGACGGTGTACGGGCGGTGGCGACGGAGCAGGGAGGGGTACGCGTTCGTGGCCAGGGCGACCCGTCGGGCCGTGATCCTGCCGTAGGGGGTGCGGGTTGTCATCACGGCGCCCCGCTCGTCGAGCGAGAGCGCCGGTGTGTGCTCGAAGACGCGGACGCCGAGGGAGAGGCAGGCGCGCTTGAGGCCCCAGGCGAGCCGGGCCGGGTTGACCATGGCGACGTCGTCCTTGTTCCACAGACCACCGAGGAAGGTCGGGGAGTTGATCTCGGCCCGGACGGCCTCGGTGTCGAGCAGGACGGGGTTGCCGCCGTAGCGGGCGACAACCTCGGCCTCGTGCTGGAGGCCTTCGACCTGGTAGGGCTCGGTGGCGACGACGATGGAGCCGGTGCGCTCCCAGGCGCAGTCGATGTCGTGGCGTTCGACGGTGTCCTCGATCGCCTGGAGGTTCTCGCGGCCCAGGCGTTCGAGGATGCCGATCTCGTCGGGCCAGCGGTCGAGGCCGTTGTGCAGGCCGTGGGTGAGGCTGGACTCGCAGAATCCGCCGTTACGGCCGGAAGCTGCACCGCCGGCCTCGTCGGCCTCGATGAGCACCACGTCGAGCGAGGGGTCGCGCTCCTTGGCGACGAGGGCGGTCCAGAGGCCGGTGTACCCTCCGCCGACCACGAGGAGGTCGCAGGTGGTGCCCCCGGTCAGGGCGGGAGTGCCCTGCGGCCTGTCGGGGTCGTCCAGCCAGAACGGGGTCGGTTCGGCGTCCCGGAGCGAGGTGAGGTGGTCCATGGGGCGGGCTCCTTAGGATCGCGGAGGTACAGGCCTCCGGAATGCCGTAATGAGACCCGCCCGGACTCGATAAGGTCAATGGTGTTGACGTAAGGGCCCACCGCACACCCGTTTCCGCAGGTCAGGCAGGTCTGGCCGGGTCCCAGCGGTCGAGGATCTCGTGCGCGATCCGGCTCGCCTCGGGCTCGAAGCGGAGCGCCAGCTCCCGGAAGAGCTCCTCGGCGCGCGCGGCCGGCCACTCCTCGGGCAAGTGCTCGGCCGGCAGGTGGGGGTCGCGTCGCACCAGGTCGAGCCAGTCGGTGTGGAGCAGGAGCTGGCGGCCGAGGTCGTCGCCGGCCTCGGCGGGCGCGGAGCCGCCGCCCCAGCGGACCAGGAAGTCACGGTAGCCCTCGGCGATCGCGTCGATGTCGAAGGCGGTACGGACCAGGGGGCCGACCTCGGTGGGCGCGGCGACCTCGCCCCGGAAGGCCCTGATGCGGTCCCCCAGTCCCAGCTCCGCCGCGAGGGGAGCAACGTCCACCCGGCCGGGGGCGACCCAGAGGCCGTTCTGCAGCGGGCCGAAGCCGGCCCAGACGAGCCGGGAGCGGAGGTCGTGGCGCTCGCGTCGCCAGGATTCCGGCAGCGAGAATCCGATCAGGGTCCAGGTGCCGTCCCAGGCTCGGTTCACGGCGCCGGTGCGCCAGATACGCTCCTGCCCGTCGGCGAGCACGGCGGCAGCGCGGCTCGTGAGCGAGAAGTACATCCTGCGGCCACGTCGGTGCCGCTCCAGCAGGCCGCGGCCGACCATGCGCGTGAGGGTGGAGCGGACGGCGTCCTCCCCCACCGCCACACGAGCGAAGGCGTCGATGACGCTCGCCGAGGAGAGCGCGGTGTCGGTACCGAGGACGTGGATACCGAAGAAGCTCAGCATCAAGGACTGGGGGCGGGGTGGGGCTCCGCGTTCGGCGGCAGGCTCCGGCTCGCGTCCCTGGGCGGGGTCGGGATGGGTCACGGGGACAGCGTAGGGGTGCGACCCGGGCGACGACGATCAATATTCGGCAATTCATTGACTGCCGACACGAACATGCCTAGCTTTGGCGCCATCGGCGCGTTCTACCGGTCGCTGCTCCGTACACGCTGCCCCGCAGAAGAACGGCGCCACGCGCCCGCGCCTCCGCGCTCCCCCCTCATCTCCCCCGTTCCACGGGAAAGGACCCCGTTCATGGATCTCTCCGACAAGGTCGCCGTCGTCACGGGCAGCGGCCGTGGCCTCGGGCTCGGCTACGCCCGGTCCCTCGCCGCCGCCGGTGCCGCCGTGGTGATCAACGACGTCGACGCCGAGGCCGCCGACGCGGCCGTCAAGCAGATTTCCGCCGCCGGCGGCCGGGCCGTCGCCGAGGTGGTGCCGGTCGGCACCACCTCGGCAGCCGAGGCCCTGGTCGCCCGCGCGGTCGACAGCTTCGGCCGCCTCGACGTCATGGTCACCAACGCCGGTGTGCTGCGGGACAAGGTGTTGTGGAAGATGACCGACGAGGACTTCGACACCGTCGTCCAGGTACATCTGCGCGGGACCTTCACCTGCGTCCGAGCCGCCGTGGCCCGGATGCGCGAGCAGGGCGAGGGCGGGCGGATCATCGTCGCCGGCTCCCCTGCCGGGCAGCTCGGCAACTTCGGCCAGACCAACTACGCCGCCGCCAAGGCCGGCGTCGCCGCCATGGTGCGCACCTGGGCGATGGAGTTGGCGCGCGCGGGCATCACCGCGAACGCCGTCATCCCGGTCGCCGCGACCGCCATGACCAAGACCATCCCCGCCTTCGCCCCGCACATCGAGGCGCTGGAGCAGGACGGCACGGCCTTTCCCGACAGCCTGCGCAAGGGCGAGGGGTTCGGCACCGTCGAGGACGTCGCTGGTCTGGTGACCTTCCTCGCCTCGAACGCCTCGGCCGACGTGAACGGCCAGTGCATCGGCATCGGCGGCGACAAGCTGTCCCTCTGGTCGCACCCGCAGGAGGTCTCGGTGGCGTACGCCGACGGGGGCTGGAGCGCCGACACGATCGCCGCCGCCTGGCCGGTGACCGTCGGCCGCACCCCGCAGACCTTCGGCATCCCCGCCCCGCGGCTGTGAGGGGCGGAGCATGCTGAACCTCGACGAGCTCGTCGCGATCGACGTCCACACCCACGCCGAAGTCTCCGCCAAGGGCGGCACTTCCCTCTCGGCGGAGCTGGACAGCGCCGCCGGCACCTACTTCAAGGCCGAGCACCGCCATCCCACCCTGCCGGAGATCGCCGCCCACTACCGCGAGCGGAAGATGGCCTGCGTGGTCTTCACCGTGGACGCGGAGTCGGCCACCGGCACGCCGCCGGTGCCGAACGAGGAGATCGCCGAGGCGGCCGGGCAGAACCCGGACGTGATCATCCCGTTCGCCGGCGTCGACCCCTACAAGGGCAAGGCTGCGGTCCGTCAGATCCGCCGTATGGTGGAGGAGTTCGGGGTCAAGGGCTTCAAGTTCCACCCCAGCATCCAGGCCTTCCACCCCAACGACAGGCTGGCGTACCCGCTGTACGAGGCCATCGAGGAGGCCGGCGCGATCGCCGTCTTCCACACCGGCCAGACCGGCATCGGCGCGGGCGCCCCCGGCGGCGGTGGTATCCGGCTGAAGTACTCCAACCCCATGGACGTGGACGACGTCGCCGCCGACTTCCCCGGCATGCGGATCGTCCTCGCCCATCCGTCCTTCCCCTGGCAGGACGAGGCGCTCGCGGTGGCCACGCACAAGCCGCAGGTGTACATCGACCTGTCCGGGTGGTCTCCCAAGTACTTCCCGCCCCAGTTGGTCCAGTACGCCAACAGCCTCCTCCAGGACAAGGTCCTGTTCGGTTCCGACTATCCGCTGCTCTCCCCGGACCGCTGGCTGGCCGACTTCGCCAAGCTCCCGATCAAGGACACGGTACGTCCGAAGATCCTCAAGGAGAACGCGGCCGCCCTGCTCGGTCTGACCAACCGCTGAGGGGTTTCCATGCGCAACCAGGGCATCGGCTCCTGGACCACCCGCCGGAACCGCAGGACGCCACGGCGCACCGCTCTCCTCCACGAGGGCCGCGCCATCGGCTACGCCGAACTCCACGAGCGCTCCATGCGGCTCGCGCACGTACTGCGGGGGGCTGGCGTGGGCCGCGGGGACCGGGTGGCCTACCTCGGCCCCAATCACCCCACCCATCTGGAGACGCTCTTCGCCACCGGCCTGCTCGGGGCCGTCTTCGTGCCGCTCAACACCCGTCTCGCCGTACCGGAGCTGCTGCACCAGCTCGACGACTCGGGCAGCCGGGTCCTGGTGCATGCCCGGCAGCCGGAAGACCGTGTGACGGCGCTGGCCGAGGGTGCCGGGCTCGGCACCGTCCTCGCCGTCGAGGCAGGACCCGGACGCCCGTACGAGGAACTGCTCGCCGCGGCCGGAACCGAACCGATCGATGAGGAGGTGAGGCACGAGGACAACTGCCTCATCATGTACACCTCGGGCACCACCGGCCGTTCCAAGGGCGCCGTCCTCACTCACGGCAACATCATCTGGAACAGCCTCAACGTGGTTGTCGACACCGACCTCGCGAGCGACGAAGTGGCTCTCGTCGGGGCGCCGCTGTTCCACACCGCCGCCCTCAACATGAGCTGTCTGCCCACCCTCCTCAAGGGCGGGACGGTTCTCCTGGAAACCTCCTTCGACGCGGCCCGCAGCCTGGAGCTGATCGAACGACACGGTGTCACCTGCATGTTCGGCGTCCCGACCATGTACGACGCGATGGCGGCAGCGCCCGGCTGGGCGAGCGCCGACCTGTCGAGCCTGCGCACACTGCTGTGCGGTGGCGCCCCGGTTCCGAACCGGACCGCCCGCGCCTATCTGGACCGGGGGCTCGCCTTCGTCCAGGGCTACGGCATGACCGAGACCGCCCCGGGGGCACTCGTCCTCGGCCGGGCCGACTCACTCACCCACGCCGGCTCGGCGGGGGTGCCGCACTTCTTCACCGACGTGAGCGTGCTGCTGCCCTCGGGCCAGGAGGCGGCGCCGGGCGAGAAGGGCGAGGTGGTCGTCGCGGGCCCGAACGTCACCCCCGGGTACTGGAATCTGCCGGAGGCTACGGCGGCGGCCTTCCTCGACGGGGGCCGCTTCCGCTCCGGCGACGTGGCCACGGTCGACGCCGAGGGCTACGTCACCCTCGTCGACCGCCTCAAGGACATGATCGTGTCGGGCGGGGAGAACATCTACCCGGCCGAGGTCGAGAACGTCCTGCTCGGGCACCCGGCGGTCGCCGAGGCGGCCGTCGTCGGCGTGCCCGACCCCAAGTGGGGCGAGGTGGGCCGGGCCGTCGTCGTCCTGCGCGCGGGCGCCACCGCCACGGCGGAGGAGCTCATTGCCCACCTGGAGGGCCGGCTCGCCCGTTACAAGATCCCCCGGGGGGTCGCCCTCGTCCCCGAACTCCCCCGCAATGCCGCGGGAAAGCTGCTCAAGGGACCGATCCGGGCGCTCTACGGCTCCGGGGACCGACCCGCTCCCTCCTCCTGATCATCCGCCCGCTCCACCTCCCTCTTCCGGACTTCTTCCGGGCTTCTTCCGAACTCCTTCCCAACTCCTTCCGAAACGGAGCACTCCATGCCCCTCACCGTGCACGGCATCGACGAGATCAAGGCGCAGGCCGGAGCCGACCTCGGCCACAGCTCCTGGCTGGAGATCACCCAGTCGCGGGTCGCCACCTTCGCCGACGCCACCGACGACCACCAGTGGATCCACGTGGACGTGGAGCGCGCCAAGGAGGGTCCGTTCGGCGGCACCATCGCCCACGGCTATCTGACGCTCTCCCTCCTGATCCCGCTGTGGAGCGAGCTGTTTCAGGTCGAGGGCGTGTCGATGGCGGTCAATTACGGCCTGAACAAGGTCCGTTTCCCTTCCCCCGTGCGGGTCGGCTCGAAGATCCGGGCACACGGCCGGGTCGTCTCCGTCGAGGACGTCAAGAACGGGGTGGAGGTCATCGTGGACCTGACCGTGGAGATCGAGGGCTCGGCCAAGCCGGCCTGCGTCGCCCAGGCGGTGTACCGCTTCTACGCCTGATTGCCACAGAGCCCGAAGGGGCGGCTGCTCGAAGCAGCCGCCCCTTCGGGCTCTTCTGAATGACCATCAGTTCTTGCTGAACCCCACGTAGTTCTCCGCCAGCGAGGTCGACGCCGCCTCCGAACCCGCGAGATAGCGCAGGTGCGAGAGGCGCAGCCTGCGGTCGAACTCGGTCTCGTCCGGTTCGCAGTGCAGCAGGGTTGTCATGGTGTACGAGAATTGCTCGGCCCTCCAGACGCGGCGCAGGGCGGTCTCCGAGTAGGCGTCGAGCAGCGATTCGTCCCGGTCGACGTGGAAGCGGGTGAGGGCCTGGGCGAGCAGGGTGACGTCGGCGACGGCGAGGTTGAGGCCCTTCGCGCCGGTGGGCGGGACGATGTGGGCCGCGTCACCGGCGAGGAACAGGCGGCCATGGCGCATGGGTTCGGCGACGAAGCTGCGCATGGGGGTGATGCTCTTCTCGGTGATGGGGCCGCGCCGCAGGCTCCAGTCGCCGTCGACGGAGAAGCGGGTCGCCAACTCGTCCCAGATCCGCTCGTCCGGCCAGTCGTCCGTGCTGTCGTCCGGGTCGACCTGGAGGTAGAGCCGGCTGACCTCGGGCGAGCGCATGCTGTGCAGGGCGAAGCCGCGCTCGTGGTGGGCGTAGATCAGCTCGTCGCAGGAAGGCGCCACGTCGGCGAGGATGCCGAGCCAGGAGAACGGATAGGTGCGCTCGGTCACAGTGAGCAGGCCCTCAGGCAGGGAGCGGCGGCCGATGCCGTGGAAGCCGTCGCAGGCGACGACGACCTCGCAGTCGAGGGTGTGCTCGGCGCCTTCGTGACGGTAGCGGATGACGGGGCGGTCGGTCTCGACGCCGTCCACGGACAAGGCCTCGGCCTCGAAGAGGACGGTGCCGCCCGCCTGTTGGCGCAGGGCTATGAGGTCCTTGACCACCTCGGTCTGGGCGTAGACCATGACCGACCGCCCGCCGGTGAGGGACGGGAAGTCGATGCGGTGGGAGCGCCGGTCGAAACGGAGCTCGATGCCGTGGTGCTCCAGGCCCTGCCGGTCCATCCGTTCGCCGGCGCCGGAGTCGCGCAGCACGTCCACGGTGTCCTGTTCGAGGATTCCGGCGCGCTGGCGTCGCTCGACGTGGTCCCGGCTGCGGAGTTCGAGGACGACGTTGTCGATGCCCTGCCGGTGGAGCAGATGGGAGAGGAGGAGTCCGGCGGGTCCGGCTCCGATGATGCCGACGGTGGTGCGAGGCATGGCTTCTCCGTAGAAGTGGTGGAGGGGAGGTCAGGAGGAGAGCGGAATGCCGTCCTCGGTCACGACGCGCTGGGCCGTGGCGAAGGCGGAGTTGGCCGCGGGGACCCCGCAGTAGACGGCGGAGTGCAGCAGGACTTCCTTGATGTCCTCGGGGGTGAGCCCGTTGCGGAGCGCGGCGCGAATGTGCATCGCCAGTTCTTCCTGGTGCCCGTGTGCGATCAGAGCGGTGAGGGTGATGCAACTGCGGGTGCGCCGGTCGAGGCCGGGGCGGGTCCAGATCTCGCCCCAGGCACAGCGGGTGATGTAGTCCTGGAAGTCCGCGGTGAACGCGGTGGTGCGGGCGACCGCCCGGTCCACATGGGCGTCGCCGAGAACCGCGCGGCGGACCGCCATTCCCTCCGTGTACCGGCCGGCGTCGGACTCGGGGGCGGCGAAGTGTCCGAGGAGCGCGGCGAGGACGGCCTCCGGGCGTTCCGCGGGGGCGAGATGGGAGGCACCGGCAAGTTCGAGGAGCGTCGCGTCGGGGATGCCGTCGGCGAGTTCACGGGCGTGCCCGGGTGGGGTGGTCGGGTCGGCGCGACCCGCGAGCACCAGGGTGGGCGCGCTGATCCGGGGCAGGTCCGCCCGGAGGTCGTATGCGGCGAGGGCGTCGCAGCAGGCGGCGTACCCGGCGGGGTCGGTGGTGCTCAGGTCGTCGACGAGGCGGGTGGCGGTCCGGGTGCCGGCGTAGCCCGCAGTGAACCAACGGCCGGGGGCGGTGGGGGCGAGGGCCTCGGTGCCCTCCGTACGCACGAGCTCGGCGCGGTCCCGCCAGGCGCTGGGCTCGCCGAAGCGCGCGGAGGAGCAGACCATGGCCAGGCCGTTGATCCGGTCGCGGTGGTGTGCCGCGAGGTGCGCGCCGACGGCACCGCCGAGGGAGATGCCCGCGTAGTCGAAGCGGCCCACGCCGAGCCGGTCGGCCAGGTCGAGGACGAGGCCGGCGAGGCCGGCGACGGTGGCGCCGGGGGCAGGCAGAGCCGCAGCCGGGGTGCCGCCGTGGCCGGGGAGGTCCCAGCGGATCACCCGGTGCCGGCGGGCGAGGGCGGGAACCTGGGCGTCCCAGACGGCGAGCGAGGTGCCGAGTGAGGGGCCGAGTATCAAGGCGGGCGCTTCGGGGGGTCCGTCGATCCGGTGGTGGAGTACGGGGGTCATGGGCGGCCTTCCGTGACTGCGGAGGATTGCCTCCGGAGGGCTTGGTCGACGAGGAGGGGCGCGGCGCCCGTGCAGGTGGCCGGGTCGGCGAGGGCGCGAAGCCGCTCAGGGGTGATGCGGCCGGTCAGTGCCGGGTGGGCGGTGAGGACGTCCGCGAGGCTCGTCTCCTCGCCCGTCACCCGGCGGGCGGCGCGGCCGAGGAGTTCCTTGGCCTCGGCCCGGCCGAGGAGGCCGGCGAGCGCGGCGGCCAGGCGTTCGCTCGCGACGAGGCCATGAGTGCGGTGCAGGTTGCCGAGCATCCGGTCCGGGAACACACGGAGCCCCTCGGCGAGTTCGGCGGTTTGGTGAGCAGCCGCACCGGCCAGTCGGAGCAGTTGACGCAGTGGCTGCCATTCGGCGTGCCAGGCGCCCGCGGGCCGCTCGTCCTCGGCGGTGAGCGAGCCGAGAAGGACGGAGGCCAGTGCGGGAGCCTGGCGGGCCGCGGCGGCGACGAGGGTGGCGCGTACGGGGTTGCTCTTGTGCGGCATGGCGGAGGAGGAGCCGCCGCTGCCCTCGGCGAGCTCGGCGGTCTCGGTGCGGGTGAGCAGCAGGACGTCCGCGGCCGGTTTGCCGAGCGCCGCGGTGGTGAAGGCGAGGGCGATGCCGAGGTCGGCGACGGGTGTGCGCAGTGTGTGCCAGGGCAACAGGGGTGCGGTGAGCCCGAGTTCGGCCGCGTACCGCTCGACGAGGACGGGTCCGCTGCCCGGTGCTTCCGCGAGGTACTCGAAGGCGGCCAGCGTGCCCGCCGCGCCGCCGAGTTGGGCGGGCAGCCGGAGAGCGGTGAGCCGGTCGACGGCGTCGAGGACGAGGTTGCGCCAGCCCGCCGCCTTGAGGCCGAAGGTGGTGGGGACAGCGTGCTGGCTGAGGGTGCGGCCGGCCAGGGGGGTGTCGCGGTGTGCGGTGGCGAGCCGCCCGAAGGCGGCGGCGGCGCGGTGCAGTTCAGCCGTGATCAGCGGGAGGACGCGGTCCGCGACGAGCATGGTGGCGGTGTCCAGGATGTCCTGGCTGGTGGCGCCCCGGTGCACGTACGGTGCGACGTCGGGCGGGACGCCGTCGGTGAGTGCGGCGACCAGCGGGATGACCGGGTTACCGCTCCGGCGGGCACGCAGCGCGAGGTCGCGCGGGTCGTACAGGTCGGCGTGGGCTGCTTCGGTCACGGAGGCCGCCGCCCGGGCCGGGGCTTGTCCGAGGGCGGACTGGGCCCGGGTGAGGGCGGCTTCGGCGTCGAGCATCGCCTGGAGGAAGGCACGGTCGCCGGTGGCCCGCTCGGTCTCGGTGCCCACGCGGTCGGGGGCGAGGAGCCCGAAGTCGTACGGGTCCGTCTCAGCGGAGGTCAAGGAACACCGTCTCCTCGGGCCCCTGGAGGCGGATGTCGAAGCGGTGGACACCCGGCCCCGCCGCCGTGGCGAGCAGGGTCGCCCGGCGCTCGGGTGCCAGCGCGGCGAGCAGGGGGTCGGCGTCGGCAGCGGGGCCCGGCAGATAGATCCGGGTGTAGAGGTGGTGGAGCAGGCCGCGGGCGAAGACGCAGACGGAGAGGTACGGGACCCCGCCGGGCGGCAAGGTGCGCACCGCCCAGTGGCCGTCGGCGTCGGTGGCGACGCGGCCGAAGCCGGTGAAGGTGACTCCGTCACGGCCCGCGTAGCCACCGGTGACCGGGTCGCGCCGCAGGGAGCCGGGGGCTCCGGTGCGGTCGCCGTCCGGGGCGGGCTGCCAGAATTCCAGGAGCGCGTCGGGGACGGGTGCGCCGTCGCCGTCGCGGACGTGTCCGTGGACGGTGAGGGTGCCGGGGTGACCGGTGGGGGCGATGTCGGAGCCGCCGGGGAAGGGCAGGGCGTAGCCGTAGAAGGGACCCACGGTCTGTGAGGGAGTGGGGAGCAGGGTCATCGGCCTTCCTCGATCCAGGTCGCGGCGGGGCCGTCGAGGACGATGTCCCAGCGGTAGCCGAGTGACCACTCGGGGGTGGACAGGTCGTGCTCGTAGGCGGCGACGAGCCGCTCGCGGGCGGTGTCGTCGGTGACGGACTGAATGATCGGGTCGTACCTGAAGAGCGGGTCGCCGGGGAAGTACATCTGGGTGACGAGCCGCTGGGTGAACGCGGTACCGAAGAGCGAGAAGTGGATGTGCGCGGGGCGCCAGGCGTTGGTGTGGTTGCGCCAGGGGTAGGCCCCGGGCCTGACGGTGGTGAACCGGTAGTTTCCCTGATCATCCGTCAGGCAGCGGCCGAATCCGGTGAAATGGGGGTCGAGCGGCGCCGGGTGCTGGTCGAGCTGGTGGGCGTAACGGCCGGCGGCGTTGGCCTGCCATATCTCGACGAGCTGGCCGCGGACCGGCCGCCCCGCGCGGTCGAGGACTCGGCCGGTGACGGTGATCCGCTCGCCGAGCGGTTCGTCGGCGTGGCCGCGGGTCAGGTCGGCGTCGAGTCCGGTGACGTCGGTGACACCGAAGACCGGGCCGGAGAGTTCGACGGCCTCCGGATCCCGGACGGCGACCAGGGGATGCCGTGGGTGGCGCAGCACGGTACTTCGGT
The DNA here is from genome assembly GCF_035918155.1 of Streptomyces sp. NBC_01591. Lineage (NCBI taxonomy): Bacteria > Bacillati > Actinomycetota > Actinomycetes > Kitasatosporales > Streptomycetaceae > Streptomyces > Streptomyces sp. NBC_01591. The sequence goes on along the minus strand of NZ_CP109327.1, from coordinate 8,444,396 downwards.
ACGGGGCATAGTCGCGGGCGGGGTGGTGCCGTATCTCACCGGCACTCAGGTACTGGTCCCGCTCCTCGGCGATCTGCGAGGAGATGTCCTGCTGGGTTACTTCCATGATGTTCTGTCACCTTTCCCTTGCGAGGGCGAGTCCTTGGTCACAATGTCTCCCCCGTGGGCACGCACACGGCCGCGCCGGTCCGACGCGCGATCTCGTCGGCGCTCACGCCGGGTGCGGTCTCCACGAGCAGCAGACCGTCGTCGGTGACGTCGAGTACACCGAGGTCGGTGATGATCCGGTGGACGCACGCCCGGCCGGTGAGCGGCAGCGTGCAGGTGTCCACGATCTTCGGCGAGCCGTCCTTGGCGGTGTGCTCCGTGAGGACGACGACCCTCCGGACGCCGTGGACCAGGTCCATCGCGCCGCCCATGCCCTTGACCATCCGGCCGGGGATCGCCCAGTTGGCGAGGTCGCCCCGGGCGGAGACCTGCATCGCGCCGAGAATCGCGGTGTCGATGTGGCCGCCGCGGATCATGCCGAAGGAGAGCGCGGAGTCGAAGAAGGCAGCGCCCGGCAGAACGGTCACCGTCTCCTTGCCCGCGTTGATCAGGTCGGGGTCGACCTCGTGCTCGTGCGGGTACGGCCCGACGCCCAGGAGTCCGTTCTCCGAGTGGAGGACGACATCGACGTTCTCGGGAAGAAAGTTCGGCACCCGGGTCGGCAGTCCGATCCCGAGATTCACGTACGAGCCGTCGGTCAGCTCGCGGGCGGCGCGGGCCGCCATCTCGTCCCTGGTCCAGCTCATCGGGTACGAACCGTCCTTCGCTCGATGCCTTTGGCGGCCGCCTCCTCGGGGGTCAGCGCCACCACGCGCTGCACGAACACGCCGGGCAGGTGCACCTGGTCGGGGTCCAGTTCACCCGGCTCCACGAGCTCCTCGACCTCGGCGATCGTGATCCGGCCTGCCATCGCGGCGAGCGGATTGAAGTTGCGGGAGGAGCGGTGGAAGGCGAGGTTGCCGTGGCGGTCGCCGCGGGCCGCGCGGACCAGGGCGAAGTCGGTGGTGATGCCATGTTCGAGAACGCAGGGGTGGCCGTCGTACTCGCGCACCTCCTTGGGCGGGGACGCCACCGCCACACCGCCGTCGGCCGCGTACCGCCAGGGCAGCCCGCCCTCGGCGACCTGGGTTCCGACGCCGGCCGGGGTGAAGAAGGCGGGGATGCCGCAGCCGCCGGCGCGCAGCCGTTCGGCGAGAGTGCCCTGCGGTGTGAGCTCCAGCTCCAGTTCACCGCCGAGGTAGCGGCGGGCGAACTCCTTGTTGTCGCCGATGTAGGAGCCGGTCACACGGACGATCCTGCCCGCGGCGAGCAGGATGCCGAGGCCCCCGCCGTCCACACCGCAGTTGTTCGACACGATGCTCAGTCGCCCCGAGCCCTGTGCGTGCAGGGCTCCGATGAGTACGTCCGGTACTCCGCTCAGTCCGAAGCCTCCGACGGCGAGCGAGGCGCCGTCTCCGATGTCTGCCACCGATTCGGCGGCAGACCTCACCACTTTGTCCATGTAACGACCCGATTCGCTGAGGATTGACGGCTGTTCGCCTGGTGAACTTTCGTTCATAAGTAACCTCGGGGTGAGTGTCCGTCCACGCTTCGGGCCCTGTCAACAACACCGGGTACGGTTTCCGCATCGTGATCAGCCCGCGACCCCGGTCCGCGACCAGCCAGAGGAGGCCGGACGATGGCACAGCCCACCGAGCCCGCCGCGTCACCCGACGAGCTGGTCGGGCCCCTGGAGCGTGGGCTCACCGTGCTGCGGGCCATCGCCGCAGGACCGGAGACCCGCCACCGTCCCGGGGATCTGGCCCGCACCACGGGGCTCGCCCGGTCGACGGTCGACCGGGTCGGCACGACGCTCGTACGGCTCGGATTCCTGCGCGCCGAAGGACGCGACCTGCTGCTCGCGCCGCGCTCGGCGGAGCTGGGCAATGCCTATCTGGCCGCCGCCGGACTCTCCGAGGCCCTCGGACCGCACGCCATCGCTCTCGCCGACGAGCTGGACGAGTCCGTGTCCGTGGCCGTCCCCGACGGGGACGGAGTGCGCTTCATCGCCCAGGCCACGCGGCGGCGGGCCATGGCGATCTCGTTCCGCACCGGCGACCTGCTTCCGGCCGAACGCTGCGCGCCCGGCGCGCTGTTCGCCGCCGGCTGGGACGAGACGGAGTGGGCGCAGTGGCAGTCCCGGCGCCGCGAGGACCCGCTGGACACCGGCTTCCCGGCGGTGCCACCGCGCGCTGTGGACGAGGAGGCCGAGAGCGGGTTTCCCGCCCGGATGCGGCGGGCCCGGGAGGACGGCTGGGCGGTGGACGACCAGCTGATCGAGCCGGGCCTGCTCGCGGTCGCCCTGCCGGTACGCGATGCGGCGGGGGCCGTGGTCTGCGCGGTCAGCGTGGTCAGCCACACCAGCCGCCACGACACCGTTTCCCTCCTCGCTCTGGCGCTGCCGCCGCTGCGCACCGCCGTGGTCGCGATGGAGCGCGCCCTGGCGGCCCCGGCCCCGCCGTCGGATGACACGGCACCCTCCGCCATCTGCGGGGACGCGGGCGTGGGGGCGCTCAAGGAAGAGCTGGGGGCAGGTTTTCTGCAGTCGCTGGCGCGTGGTCTCGACGTGCTGTGCGCGTTCGGGGACGCACGGGGTCCGGTGCGGCTCACCGAACTGGCGCGCCTCGCGGGGCTGCCCCGGGCCACCGCACGCCGGGCGCTGATCACGCTGCGGCACCTGGGCTACGTACGGGAGGACGCGGGAAGTTTCCAGGTGCGGCCGCGCGTACTGGAGCTGGGTTACGCCCGGCTCTCCGGGCTCGCGCTCGCCGAGATCGCCGGCCCGCACCTGACCGAACTGGTGGGCCTGGTCCACGAGTCGGCCTCCGTCGCGGTCCTCGACGGGAACGACATCCGCTATGTCGCCCGGGTCGCGAGCAGCCGGATCATGCACATCGACATCACGGTCGGCACGCGATTGCCCGCGTACGCGACCTCGATGGGCCGGGTACTGCTCGCCGCCCTGACGGAGGAGGAACGCGCGGCACTCCTCGCCCGGATCACCCCCGAGGCGTTCACGTCCCGGACGGTGCTCACGCCCGAGGCGCTCGCCGAGGCCGTCACCGAGACCGCCCGACGCGGCTACGGGTGGGTGGAACAGGAGCTGGAGGAGGGGCTGCGCTCACTCGCGGCGCCGGTCACGGACGGGCGGGGCCGGGTGGTCGCTGCCGTGAACGTGGCCCTGCACGCCGGACGTTGCCCGGCGGAGCAGAGCCTGACCACGCTCCTCCCCCACTTGTTGGAGACGGCGGCGCGGATCAGTACCGACCTCGCGGCGGTGGGCCGCTGGTCACCCGTCCCCGTGATCTGAACCGCCCGTCGTCCCGGTACCTGCGTCGCCCGTCCCCGGCAGCCTGGCCGCCACCGCTTCCAGCATCAGTTCCAGCGCGAAGGGGTACCCGCTGTCGCGCATGTCGGCGGCGAGCAACGAGAAGGCCGACGTGATGTTCGGATAGGTGTCGGGCGACAGCTTGCCGTACACCTCGTGCCAGACCTCGACGTCCACCTCCTGAGCGTTCGCGGGGCGAGCGAGGACGGCGGCGTCCTGTGCCGCGAAGGCGAGCGCCTGGTCGACGAAGGCGTGGTAGATCCGTACCGCCAGGGGGTTCGGAAAGCCCGCCCCGCGCAGGATGCCGAGGATTTTCTCGACGGCCCGGGTCTCGTGGGGACGGCCGGTCGTGCGGTGCGCGGCCAGGAGTGTGGCCTGCGGGTTGGAGCAGTACGACGCGTGGATCCTGAGCCCCATCGCCCGGAGGTCGGCACGCCAGTCACCGGTCGGCTTCCAGCCTTCCTGGGCGCGCCCGATCAGCTCGTCGGCCAGGGCGAGCAACAGGGCGTCCGTGTTGTGGAAGTAGCGGTAGAGGGCGCTGGGGTCGGCGCCGAGCGCCGCGCCCAGCCGCCGCACGGACAACGCCTCGGCGCCGTGCTGCACGACCAGACGCAGAGCGGTGTCGACGATGAGGCGTTCGGAAAGGACAGCGCCCTGCTTGGTGGGGCGGCGGCGCTTTCGCTGCCCTTCGGAAACCACGCGATCGGCCATGGCCGGACCTTATGACAACACCATTGACGTGTAAAGACCGTCCGGATTGCATGGCACTCGTCACAACGATCAACCGCCCCCTCACGCACTGGAGCAGCGCATGACCGCAGCCGATCTGGTCTTCACCCGCGGCCCCGTCTTCACGGCCGATCCGGCCCGCACCCGGGCCACCTCGCTCGCCGTCGTCGGCGACCGGATCGCCGCCGTCGGCCACGACGAGGTGCTCGAACTCATCGGACCCGGCACCGAAGTGGTCGACCTGCGCGGGAAACTGCTGCTCCCCGGCTTTCAGGACGCCCACATACACGCGGTGTTCGGCGGTTCGGAGCTGGCCGAGTGCGATCTGAGCAGCACGATCGGCGTCGAGGAGTACCTGGAGCGGATCCGCTCCTACGCGGACGCGCATCCCGACCGCGCCTGGATCACCGGCGGCGGCTGGTCGATGGAGAGCTTCGACGGCGGTCTGCCCACCCGGCAGTTGCTCGATTCCGTCGTCCCGGACCGTCCGGTGCTGCTCTCCAACCGCGACCACCACGGCGCCTGGGCCAACACCCGCGCCCTGGAGCTGGCCGGTGTCACCGCCGGGACCCCGGATCCGGCCGACGGCCGGATCGAGCGGGAGCCGGACGGCGCCCCCAGCGGCATGCTCCAGGAGGGCGCCACGGCCCTGGTCTCCCGGCTGATACCCGCGAGCACCCCGGCCGACCGCCTGGCGGGCCTGATGCGCGCCCAGGAGCTGCTGCACTCGCTCGGCGTCACGGGGTGGCAGGACGCGCTGCTCGGGGTGTTCAACGGCAAGCCCGACCCGTCGGACGCCTACCTGACCGCCGCGCGGGACGGATCACTCACGGCCCGGGTCACCGGTGCGCTGTGGTGGGACCGTGAGCGCGGGGCCGAGCAGATCGACGAACTGGTCGCGCTGCGCGAGAAGTTGAGCCAAGGCCGGTTCCGCGCCGGTTCCGTCAAGGTCATGCAGGACGGCATCGCCGAGAACTTCACCGCCGCGATGACCGCCCCCTACCTGGACGGCTGCGGCTGCGCCACCACCAACAGCGGGCTCAGCTTCGTCGACCCGGAAGCCCTGCGCGGCTACGTCACCCGACTCGACGCCCTCGACTTCCAGATCCACTTCCACGCACTCGGCGACCGAGCCGTCCGCGAGGCCCTCGACGCTCTCGAAGCCGCTGTCGACGCCAACGGCCACCGCGGCAACCGCCACCACCTCGCCCACCTCCAGGTCGTCCACCCCGACGACCTCCCCCGCTTCGCCCGGCTGGGGGCCATCGCCAACATCCAGCCGCTCTGGGCCGCCCACGAGCCCCAGATGGACGAGCTGACCATCCCCTTCCTCGGGCCCGAACGGGCTGCCTGGCAGTACCCGTTCGGCGAACTGGTCCGCGCCGGAGCGACCCTCGCGGCGGGCAGTGACTGGCCTGTGAGCAGCCCCGACCCGATCGAAGGCATTCACGTCGCCGTCAACCGGGTCGCCCCCGAGTCCCCCGGGAACCGCGCCTTCTACCCGGAGCAGCGGATCGACCTGCCGACCGCCCTCGCCGCCTACACCGCGGGCACCGCGCACGTGAACGGTCACGACGACTCCGGGAGCCTGCGCGCCGGATACCTCGCCGACCTCGTCGTCCTCGACCGCGACATCCTCACCGCACCGCCCGAGGAGATCGCCCAGGCGCGCGTGGAGCGGACATATGTGGGCGGCACGCTCGTCCACACGGTCTGAGCCGCCCGAGTGTGCCGCCGGGTCCGCTGCGGCTCAGTGCCCGCTCCTGCGGAGCGAGGACTCCCGCACGTCGAGCCGCGTCTGCACCAGCACGCCGGAGGGCTCCTCGCGGCCCAGTTCCAGGGCGGCCACGAGAAGTTCGATGCCGGCCTCCGCGATCTCCCCGGGCCGCAGGCTGAGCGTCGTCACGGGCGGCTCGGTGTGGGTGGCCGTGACGTCCTCGCTCACACACACCACGAGCAGGTCGTCGGGCACCTGGTAGCCGTGGCGGCGCGCCGCCTCCAGTACGAGGGGCGGGCTCGCCTCGGCGACGACGAGCAGCGCGTCGGGCCGGTCGGGCCCGCCGAGGGCCTCCTCGACGGCCCGGACCACCGGCCCGTTGCCGGCCTCGGCGGCGAGTGCGAGGCGCTCCGGCTGACCGAGCGCGACGCACCGGTCGCGGTAGGCGGTGAGCGCGCCCGTGTGGAAGCGGGTCGTGCTATCGGGCAGGACGAGCGCGGGCCGCCGCGCCCCCTGCCCGGTCAGATGGTCGAGCGTCTTCCGTACGGCCTTCCCCGCGTCGACGTCCACCCATTGGGCTCCCGGCCGTCCCTCCACGGAACGGTCACTGATGACGGGGATCCGGGCGGCGAGGAGGTCGCCCACGATCCGGTCGTCGGCGACCGGGTCTGCGACGATCACCGCGTCGAGCGGAAGATCGGCCCACTCGTCCTGGAGGGAGCCCGAGGGAAGCAGCACCAGGGCGTAGCCACGGCTGAGCGCCGCCTGTGCGGTCGCGCTGGTGAGCTGCGCGAAGTACGGCGACTCCAGGAACGTCCACGGGGCGCCGACGAACTCTCCGACCACGTATCCGATCAACCTGGCCCGTCCCGCGCGTAGTTGGCGTGCGGTGGCGTTGGGCCGGTAGCCCATCCTGCGCGCGGTCTCCCTGGCCCTCTCCCGGACGGCCGGGGAGAGCCGTCCGGTGCCGTTGAGCGCCGCCGAGACGGTGGTCTTGGACAGGCCCGCCTCTCGGGCCACGTCGACGAGCCGGACGCGTGGCGGGGTGGGCGGCGAGGCGTGCCCGCGTTGTGGAGCTTCGGTCATGGGGCTCATGCTGCCACCCTCACGACCTCGGCAAAATCGTTCCCGCAAAGCCTTGTGCGGGAACGTTCCCGCACCAATACTCGCTCCATCCCCCAGCGCCCGTCACTACACCCGTAAAGGGGTGGTTCTCCTTGCGCATGCCCAGAGCCATCGCGTCGCTCGTCTGTACTGCCGCGCTCGCGGTCACCGCCACCGCCTGTTCCGGCGCCACGAACCCCGGTTCCGCCGGGAACGGAACCGGTCCGGGGTACCGGGTCACGCCGACCTCCGCGCCGGCGAAGGGTTCCCTGGACTCCGTCACCTGGTCTCTCTACGCCGAGCCGTACACGCTCGACTACGCCCTCGCGTACGACTACCCGCCGAACACCGTGCTCGCCAACGTCTGCGAGCAGCTCCTCAGGGTCACCCCGGACTTGAAGATCGAACCGGGTCTCGCGGTCAAGTACGCCCAGCCCGATCCGCGTACCCTCGTCTACACCCTGCGCCCGGACGTGAAGTTCCACGACGGAACGACCATGACCGCGGACGACGTGGTCGCTTCCCTCAAGCGCCACACGGACCCGGCCACCGGCTCCCCGTGGGGTTCCTCGTTCAAGAACGTCGGCTCCATCAAGAAGACCGGCCCGCTGGAGGTGACGATCCGGCTGCGCAAGCCCGACGTCCTGTTCAGCGAACTCATGGCCGCTTCCCCCGGCACCGTCGAGAGCGCCGCCACCCTGGCCGAGAACGGCAAGGACTACGGCAGCCCGAAGGGCACCGTGAACTGCACCGGCCCCTTCGCCCTCGACAAGTGGACCCAGGGCGACAGCATCACGCTCAAGAAGAACCCCGCCTACTGGGATCGGGCGCTGATCCCCAAGACGGACACCGTGCAGTTCACCTTCGTCGAGGACCCCGCGGCCCGCACCAACGCTCTGCGCTCCGGCACCGCCGACGGCGGCTACATGGTGCCCTCCACCTCGCTCGCGCAGCTGCGCTCCAGCGGCAAGGGCCAAGTCCTCTTCGGCCCCAACACCGCCGCTGCCGACTTGGCCGTCCTCGACTTCCACGGTCCGCTCGGCGACCTCAAGGTCCGTCAGGCGCTCTCCATGGCGCTCGATCGCAAGGGCATCATCAAGGCGGCGGCCGGCGGCGTCGGCGTCCCCGCCAAGGCACCTGCGGCGCAGGGTGCCTGGGCCCTCGTGCCGGAGAAGACCTCCGGCTACTTCGACGCTCTGCCCGAACCGAGGTACGACGTCGAGGCCGCGAAGAAACTCGTCACCGAGGCCGGCGCCACGGGCCGGAAGATCACCATGGTCACCAGCTCGCTCGCGCCCGAGATCAGCGTCGTCGCCAACGCCGTGCAGGCGGCCGGCCGGCAGATCGGACTCGACGTCGAGCTGAAGACGGTCGCCCCGGAGGCGTACAGCTCGATCTTCGTCGACCCCAACGCGCGCACCGGTCTCGACCTGGTGGTCACCAACGGGTACGACAACACGCCCGACCCGCTGGAGTTCTACCAGTACCTGCGCACAGGCGACTTCGGGAACTACGGCAACTGGTCCGACGCCGGGTTCGACGCCGCCTTCGACCGGGCCAACTCCGAGCCCGACCCCGCCAAGCGCGCCGACCTGACCGCGAAGCTCCAGGAGATCGCGGTGCGCGAGCTGCCGGTGATCCCGCTCTACGAGGCGCCGTTCTCGGTCTACCTCGGCGAGCGGATCACCGGCGCCCCCACCGGCATCGCCCAGCTGTACTACCCCTGGGCCGCGACGATCGGGGCCGCTCAGCGATGACCCGCTACCTCCTCGGCCGGCTGGCCGGCCTGGTGACGGTGCTGTTCGTGACCTCGCTCGTGGTCTTCGGCACGGTCCACCTGGCCCCTGGCGACCCGGTCTCCTTCCTCCTGCACGGCCGCCCGGCGACCCCGGAGACCGTGGCGTCCCTGCGCAGCCAGTACCACCTGGACGACCCGCTGCCGGCGCAGTACGCGAAGTGGCTCGGCGGCGTCCTGCACGGAGACTTCGGGCGCTCCGCCCAGTACCACCAGGACGTCGCGAGCCTCATCGGCTCGCGGCTCCCGGGCACGGCCCTGCTGGTCGGCTACGCGGCCCTGCTGGTCGCGGTCCTCGGGGTGACGGCCGGTGTCCTCGCCGCGCTGCGCCCCGGGATCGCGGACCGCGCGGTGCTCCTCGGTACCGGTATCGCCACGGCGACGCCCTCGTTCGTCACCGCCATCGCGCTCATCTCGCTGTTCTCCGTACAACTGGGCTGGTTCCCGGGGCCCGGCGGCACGCCGGAGAGCCTCGGTGAACGGCTGTACCACCTGACCCTGCCCTCCTTCGCGCTCGCGCTCACCTTCGCCGGACTGCTCGCCCGGGTCACCCGCTCGGCGATGCTGGACGAGTCGGTCCGGGACCATGTCGAGGTGGCGCGCGCCCGCGGTGTGCCGGGGCGGGCCGTGGTCCGCCGGCATGTCCTGCGCAACGCGCTCGGCCCCGTCGTCACCGTCGGCGGCACCATGCTCGCCGGGCTGCTCATCAGCACCTCGATCGTCGAAACCGCTTTCGACGTGTCCGGTATCGGTTCACTGCTCGTGCAGTCGGTGACGGCCAAGGACTTCGCCGTCGTGCAGGCGATCACGCTGCTCAGCGTGGCGGCCTTCGTCCTCGTCAACCTCGTCGTGGACCTGCTGGTCCCGCTCATCGACCCCCGTCTGTCCCTCAACGGGGAAGGCACCTCATGACCCTCGTCCCACCTTCCGCGGCGAACGCGCCCGAAGCCCCCGGCCCGTCGGGCGCGTCCGGCGCCCTGCGCCGCCGCCCCGGCCTGCGCGGTCTCAAGGTCCTCGGCCAGGGACCGCTGTTCACGGCGGCCGTGGCCGTTCTGGCGGCGCTCGTCCTGGTCGCCGTCCTGGCGCCGCTCCTCGCCCCGTACGACCCCGAGGCCGTCGACCTGTCGGCGAGCCTGACGGGAACCTCGGCCGACCACCTCCTCGGCACCGACCAGTCCGGGCGGGACATCCTGTCCCGGCTGCTCCACGGCGCCCGCACCGGCCTGCTCGGTCCGCTGCTCGTCGTCGGCGTCTCCACCCTCCTCGGCACGTTCGTCGGGGTGGTCGCGGCCTGGGGCGGCGGCTGGGCGGACACGCTCCTCTCCCGGTCGATGGACCTGGTCTTCGCGATCCCCGGACTGCTGCTCGCGATCCTGCTCGTTTCCGTGGTCGGTTCCGGGATGACCGCGCCGGTCGTCGCGATGGCCGTGGCGTACACCCCGTACGTGGGACGCCTGGTGCGCGGGATCGCGCGACAGGAGAAGGCCCGCCCCTACATCGAGTCGTACCGGGTGCAGGGCTGGTCGGGATGGTCGGTCTGTCTGCGGCACCTCCTGCCCAACATCGCCCCGACCGTCTTCGCCCAGTCCGCGATGAACTTCGGGTACGTGCTGATGGACCTGGCGGCACTGTCCTTCCTCGGCTTCGGTGTGCAGCCGCCCACCGCCGACTGGGGAGCCATGATCAACGAGGGGCAGGCGGCACTCCAGCAGGGGGCGATGCTGCCCGCGCTCGCGCCGTCCGCGTGCATCGTCCTCGCGGTGGTGGCCTTCGGCATCGTCGGCGAGGGGCTCGCCGACCGCATCGCTCGGCGGGAGGAACGGTGAGCAGCATGACCGAGAACGGCACACCGGGCCCCGACCCGGTCCTGGAGATCGACGGACTCGGCATCCGGTTGCCGGGCGACAAGGCCGCCAGGCCGATCCTGGACGGGGTCGGTCTGCGGGTGCGCCCCGGAGAGACCGTCGGCCTGGTCGGCGAGTCCGGCTCGGGCAAGTCCGTGGCCTGCCGCAGCGTACTGGGGCTGCTGCCGGCCGGCGCGCGGACCAGCGGTGAGGTACGGGTCGCCGGGCGCGACGTCCTCACGATGAGCCGCACCGAACTGGCCGCGCTGCGCGCCCGGCAGGTCGCGATGGTCTTTCAGGACCCTCGTGCCTCCGTCAACCCGCTGCGGCGCGTGGGCGACTTCCTCACGGAGGGGCTGCGGGCGGCGGGCGCGTCGGCCGGGGCCGCCACCGCGCGGGCCGAGGAACTCCTCGACGCCGTCGGTATCCGCGACCCGCGCGGCGCGCTGCGCCGCTACCCGCACCAGTTCTCCGGCGGCATGCTCCAGCGGGTGGTCATCGCCGCCGCGCTCGCGGGCGAGCCCGCGCTGCTCGTCGCCGACGAGCCCACCACCGCCCTCGACGTCACCACGCAGGCCGAGATCATCGCGATCCTGACCCGTCTGCGGGCCGAGCGCGGCACCGGGATGCTCTTCGTCACCCACGACCTGGAGCTGGCCTCCGCCATCTGTGACCGGGTGTACGTGATGTACGCGGGCCGCATCGTCGAGACCCGGGGCACGGACGAACTGTTCGACCAACCGCGCCATCCGTACACAGCGGGGCTGCTCGCCTGCACACCCCGCATCGAGGCGGGCGCGCCGGCTCCGCGGCCGATTCCGGGCCGCCCCGTCTCTCTCGCCGAGGCACCGCCCGGGTGCGCCTTCGCCGCGCGCTGCGCCGTTGCGCAGCCGCGCTGCTCCGAGGAAACCCCCGCGCTGGCGCGACACGGCGACGGCCTCGCCGCGTGTCACCGCGCCGACGAAGGGATCACACTGTGACCGGCACGGCTCAGGAAACGAAGGGCCTCGTCGTCGAGGGACTGAGCAAGCGGTACGGGAACCACACGGCGGTCGACGACGTGTCGTTCACCCTGGCTCCCGGGGCCTGTCTGGCCCTGGTCGGCGAGTCCGGAAGCGGCAAGACGACAACGGTCCGGATGCTCGTCGGCCTGGAACGCCCGGACGGCGGCACCATCCGCCTCGACGGCCGGGACCGCTCGGCGCGCGCCCGCGGCCGCGCCGAACGGCTGGCGCGGGCCCGGGAGATCCAGATGGTCTTCCAGGATCCGTACCTCTCGCTCGACCCACGGGTGACCGTGGCCGATTGCGTCGAGGAGGTGCTGCGCCTGCACGGCTCCCTCGGCGCAGCGGCCCGCCGGGCCCGGGTCGCCGAACTCCTGGACCAGGTCGGCCTCGGCGAACGGGAGGCGGCGGCGCTGCCCCGGCGCCTCTCGGGCGGCCAGCGTCAGCGCGTGGCCATCGCCCGCGCCTTGGCGGTCGAGCCCCGCGTCCTCGTTCTGGATGAGGCGGTCGCGGCGCTGGACGTATCGATCCAGGCGCAGATCCTCGACCTGCTGGCCGCGATCCGGCGCGAGGCGGGGATCGGCTACCTGTTCGTCACCCACGACCTCGCCGTGGTGCGCCACATCGCCGATGAGGTGCTGGTCCTCAAGGCCGGACAGGTCGTGGAATCGGGCCCGACGGGCCAGGTCCTGGACGCCCCCGAGCATCCGTACACACGTCTGCTGCTCGGCTCCGTGCCCCGGCGCGGCTGGGACCCCTCCGCCGCGGCACCGCTCCGCCGCGCCCTCGGCTGACGGGCGTCCGCCGGCGGGGCGCCCATGGGAACGCGTACGCCGTGACGCCCACACGCGTCACGGCGGAGTGCCTGACATGCGCCTCGCCCTCAACCCCCGGCATCGTCGCCGCCACTTGGGCATGCCAGGCTGAGGGAGCGGTGAGCAGGCATGACACAGGAGCGAGGGGGCGACGGAAGCGGTGCTGGTCGAGGAGGCCGTCTGGACCTGGGAGCGCGCACTCCCGCTCAAGTACGTGCTGGTCAGCGAGGAATGGGACGGCGAGCTGATCGTGTGGGCGCGCTGCGCCGACGCCGACGGCCTGTTCGTCGAACCGGCCCCGCGCCGGGAACGGCTGACCCTCATGGACTGCGCCCCGACGGGGCGGTTGCGCAAGGCGGTCGAGCGCGCCCGCCACCGGTCGGTCGCACCGGACGGCCCCGCCGGGCCCGTCGGCCTCGGACAGATCGACCTCATCGTGGACCACCCCGAGCCCGGGGCCGACCCCGAGGACGGCCGCTTCTATGCCGATGACGCGCACCGCTGGAAGCTGCTCGACCCCGTCCTGCTCGGCTGCCGCCCCTCCGCCCTCGACACATCGCTGGTCGACGTGAACGTCGAAGTAGAGGTCGACGGCCCGGTATGGCACCGCACGGAACCCGTGGATGCCCGTTGGCGGCTGTTCAACGGCACCGGCGGCGCCGGCCTGGGCGAGTGCCGTCGGATCGACGGCCTGTACGCCAACCGACCCCTCCCCTCCGCGCCGCCGTTGCGGCTGATCGGCTGCGAGCCCGGTGAGCGGCTGCTGCGCCGGCTGGTGCGCTCGCGCGCCGACGGCGATCGCGTCACACTGCTCGCCCTGGACCGGTCCGGTCGTGTGATGCGCCACCAGGAGCACATGCCCCTCGGAGTCGTCGCCTCTCGCCCGTCGGCGCTCGGCGGGGCCCTCGTGGATCTGTGGCTGCGCGAGGGCCCGGCCGTGCGGCCCGTGCCGGCGGTCCGTCCGGTGTGGGACGCCTGGTTCGAGGGGCCGCCGACCGAGCCCGGGGCGTGGGCCGCGTTTCCACCCGATGGCCGGGCCGAGTGGGCCGCCTTCGCCGGCGCCCGACAGGACGCCGACAGACCGCTGCCCGACCCGGTGCGGCACCTCGACGGTCGGCACGTCACCGATGTGTCGGCGCTGGTGTGCGCCCTGGGCGAGGCGGTCGCCGGCCCCGGCGGCCACTACCACCAGTGCTGGGGCGCGTTGCGCGGCTGCGTGTGCGGCGGGGAGCGGCCGCCCGCTCCGTTCACGCTGGTCTGGCACGACGCCGAAGTGGCCCGGCGCGCGCTCGCCTCGGTGAGCGTGGACACGGCGGGCGAGACACCGTACGTCGACGACGTCCTCCGGCTGCTCGCAAAGGTCGGCATCACTGTGGAACTGCGCTGATCCTCCCTGCGGACTCCTGGCGCACGGACCGCGCACCCACTGCGGTGCGTGCGCGAGGTGCGCTCGTACATCGGGACCGCCGACTTCCCCCACCGGGTCTGGACAGCAGTCCCTTCCCGGCTGACGGACAGCACCCGGTGGGCGGGACAGCTCGAAGACGTCCGCCGGACCGCGGCCTTCGGTCTGATCGACATGCGCGCACCGGCGTGGGGCAACCGGCACTTCATCGACCGCCGGTCTGGGCTTCCGGTCGTCCGGTACCGCGACGGCACCTGGCTCACGGTGGCCCCGGTGCCGCGCCCGAAGTAGCGAGGGACCCGGGCTGCGCGTCCGCACCCCTCAATTGCCTTTGGCTTCGGTGTTCTCCTGTGGCAGGGTGCTGCGTCGTGACAGAGAAAGACAACATCCGGATCGTCCCGCTCGCCGAGCGTCCGTCGCTGATCTCGCGCGTCTACGAGATCAACGACTCCTGGCCCGTCTTCACGCCCCACGACCCGGTCGCAGGCGCCTTGTTGAGCCGGGTTCCCGAGGACTTCCCGCAGTACTGCGTGGTGGCGACGGACGGCGACCGGGTCGTCGCGCGCGGACTCGGCGTGCCGTTCAACGCCGAGATCGACGGACGTGAGGAGATGCCCGACCAGGGCTGGGACCGGGTACTGGTGTGGGCGTTCCGTGACCGGCAGTACGGGCACGCGCCGACGGCAGCCAGTGCGCTCGAAATCTCGGTGGACGTCGACTATCTCGGCCGTGGTCTGTCCTACCGCATGCTGGCCGCGCTGCGTCAGGCGGCGGGGCGGCAGGGGCACGGCACCCTGTTGGCACCGGTCCGCCCGACGGCCAAGCACTTGGATCCTCGCGTCCCCATGACCGAATACCTCCGCCGGCGTCGGGACGACGGGCTGCCGGCCGACCCGTGGGTGCGGGTGCACGTCAAGGCCGGCGGCACCATCGAGAAGGTCTCTCCCGCCTCGATGACGGTCAGCGGTTCGCTGGCTCAGTGGCGGCAGTGGACCGGCCTGCCCTTCGACCGGGACGGTGACGTCGACGTACCCGGCGCCCTGGCACCGGTGCACTGCGACACCGCACACGACCACGCCGTCTACGTCGAGCCCAACGTCTGGATCCGGCACGGCGTGCAGCCGCACACCGGCTGAGAACACACTCCCCGCTACGACAACGTATCGGCGACCACGGATGCCGCTTCCGCGATGAGTTCGTTGTCGTACTCGGCGTCTTCGTCCTTCCGGTTCGTCAGGATCGCCACGACGATGGGGGCGGTGTCCGGGGGCCACACCACGGCGATGTCGTTGCGGGTGCCGTAGGTGCCACCGGATCCGGTCTTGTCGCCGACCACCCAGCCCTTGGGCATCCCGGCCCTGATGAGCTCATCTCCGGTCATGTTGGTCCGCAGCCACTTCGTCAACTGCGCGCGTTCGCCCTTGCCGAGGACGTCTCCGAGGACGAACGCGCGCAGATCGCCCGCGAGTGCCCGCGGCGTGCTCGTGTCGGACGTGGCACCCGGGGACCACTGGTTGAGTTCCGGTTCACCGTGTTCCATCCGGGTGACGTCGTCGCCGATCCCCGAGAGTGCGGCGTCCAGGCCCCGGGGACCTCCCAGTCGGTCGAGGAGCAGGTTGGCCGCGGTGTTGTCGCTGAAGCGGACGGCGGCGTCGCACAGGGCGCTCAGGCTCATCCCGGTCGCGACATGCTTTTCGCTCACCGGAGAGTTGGCGACCAGATCGTCCCGGGAGTACTTGATCACCTCGTCCATCCCGCCGAGGGAGTACTTGCGCAGCACGGCACCGGCGGCCAGTGCCTTGAACGTGGAGGCGAAGGCGAAGCGCTCACCGTCCCTGTGGGTGACTTCGCGACCGGTGCCGGTGTCGATGGCGTAGACGCCCAGCCGCGCGTCGTACTTGCGCTCAAGTTCCTTGAACTGCCGGGCGAACGGCTTCGCAGTCCCGGTCGGTCCCGTCGCCCCGGCGTGCGGGGAGGACACCACCGGGGATGACGGGGAGGAGGGGCGGTCGTCCTCTCCGCCGCACGCCGTGAGCGGTACGAGGGCGAGCGCGGTCAGCGCACCGAGTAGGGCACGCCGGGCACGGCTGTGCTGCTGCATGGGGTCCGGACCTCCAAGGCGCCCCGTGGGCAGGGCGCATAGGGGATGGAGCGGCACCTCCCCATCCCGGGGCGTCGTCATGAGTGCCGGGCCCACCTTCGCCGTCCGGCGGCCATGCGGTCCAATACCCTCGCGCGTTGTTTCATGCCGATCTGGCATAGGGTTCGGGCTGTGGATCTGGTCGGAGCGTGTCGAGCATTCGTCAGCGTCAGCGAACACGGCAGTTTCACCGTAGGAGCAGCCGCGGCCCGGATGTCCCAGCCGGTGGCCAGCCGTCGCGTCGCCGCCCTGGAAGAACGCTTCGGTGAGCAGCTGTTCGAGCGCATGTCACGGCGGGCCGTCCTCACGGCCTTCGGCCGGGACATGCTGCCGGCGGCCAGACAACTCGTGCAGGCGGCCGATGTGCTGCTGCACGAGGCCGAAGCCGCCAAGTCCAAGCCCTGGCGGCTCGCAGTGCCCGGTCTCTGCTCGACGGCCGCTCTCGCCCGCCTGCTCGCGGAGGCACGGGGGCACGGCATCACTCTCGATCTCCGTATCGCCGCGCCCGCTCAGCGCATCGAGTTCATCCACTCGCAGCTGGTGCGCGCCGCCCTGCTCGCGGTGCCCGCGGACGAGGCAACCTGGTCCGTGCCGCTCGGGCTCGCCGGTGTCCAGGATCCCGGCGTGCGGCGCGTCTACATCGAGACGTTGCGGATCGGCCGGGCATCGCCGGGCCCGGCCCGCCGTATCTGGATCCAGCCGGAGGACGACGTGCCGCACATCCGCGACCCGCTGACCCGGCTGCGGGACGCGGTCGGCCTGCGGCCCGCGCAGCTCGTGGCCGCGACCGACCTGACGACCGCCGCGGCGGAGGTGCTCTGCACGCGCGATCTGCTGCTTTGCTCCCCGGCCCAGGCGGAGGAACTCGCCCTGAACTGGCGGCCCATCGGTGAGGTCGCGCTCAGCCGGGGGTTCGCCCTCGTAGCCGCCGCGGGCGGCAATCCACAACACATCGAGGCGCGGCTGGGCGAGGCCATCGGCCGCTGCCTGGGCGCGGACAGCGGGACGGGCAGTGCGGGAGAGGCGGCGGCGTGAACACTGAAGCGCTTCTGAGCGACATGCGCCGGCAATTGCACGACGGCGGACTGCACGGCTGTCTGCTCGTGCGGGATCTCCACACGGGCGAGGAAGTAGGGATCGCACCGGACACCCAGTTACCTGCCGCGTCCCTGGTCAAGATTCCGCTCGCGCTGGCGACGGCGGAGCGCATCCGGCGGGGCGAACTCGACGGAGCGACGAGGCTCGACGTGCAACCCGGACGCACGACCACGCCCGGCCCCACCGGGCTGAGCCGGTTCCGCCACCCCGCCCGGATCGCCATCGATGACCTGCTCTATCTGAGTACCTGTGTGAGTGACGGGGCGGCCGCCGACGTACTGTTCGGACTCACCCCGCCCGATCAGGTCACCGACATGCTCCGTGAGTTCGGTCTCCGCGGCATCACCGTCCGGCACAGCCTCGACGAGCTCACCGACACCCCGCTGGAACGCTTCGACGCCTCCCAGGCCCATCTCGCCCTCTCCCTCGCCATCGACGCCGGCACCAGCGGTCGCGGGCATCGGGTGCCCCAGCTCGACACCACCCGCGCCAGCACCGGCAGCGCGCGCTCCTACGTCGAACTGCTACAGGCCCTGTGGACGCCGTCGGTGATCCATCCCGAAGTGGCCGAGTACGTACGTGGCCTGATGGTCCACAACCTCATCCGGCACCGGCTCGCCCCCGACTTCAGCTCCGACGCCACCACGTGGTCCTCCAAGACCGGCACCCTTCTCAACCTCCGGCACGAAATCGGTGTCGTCGAGCACTCCGACGGCCAGGCCTTCGCCATCGCCGTCCTGACCGAGTCACTCGTCCCGGCCAGTGCTCAGCCCGGCGCCGACGCCCTCATGGCGCAGGTGGCCCGCACACTGCGCGACCACCTTCGGCAGCTCTAGGGCCGTTCCATGTGGTGGAGCAGTTCGGCCCGCCTCGGCGGGGTGCGGGTCTCAGGCGTGGAAGCCGTTGCACACGACGGATGTGTACTTCGTCGGCCCGCCCTCGACGTGGTACAGCACCACGGTCCAGTCGCCCCTGTCGTCTCCCACCGGGATCGCGTCGACGGTGCGTTTGCCGAAGTGGGCACGGAAGTCGTCGGGGTACTTGAACTTGACGGTTCCGCCGGAGGACCAACGGGAGTAGATGTCTACGGGTTTGCTCGTGAAGCCGATGCCCTTGCCCACCACGGACCGAACGGGCCGCCCGGTGACACGGTCCGTCTCGTGCGGGGGCCGCACCCCCACGGATATGTAGTACGGCGCGGGCCTCTTCCCTTCTCCGGCGTCCTTGGGACGCAACTCCAGCGAGGCGGTGTCCGAGCCCGTGGTGTGCGAGACGGAGGACTGCAGGCCCGTCGGTGGTGAGGAATCGGCGATGCTGGACAGATCGCAGGAGCCCATGCCCTGGGCCGCCTGTTCCGGCTCCTCGGACAGGGTCCAGCGGTCCTGCGAGACACGATCGTTCACGATGTGGTCCGGGGGCCGGACGGCGGGCACCCTGGTGGCCCGACGCGACGTGTCCGGCTGTCCGGACGTGGTCGCCTCCGTGGTGGGAGCGGCGCCGGTCTTCGTCCCGTCCGATTGCGGGAGCAGCCAGACCGTCAGCGGCACGGCGAGTGCCACCGCGCATACGGCCGTCCAGACCCTGCCCCGCGGGGCCCGGTCGGGGCGCCCCTGCGGGGTCGGCCGGTCGTCCGGTGCGGTGCCTGACGGCCCGGTGGGTGCGGTGGTCTCGGCGCGCTCCGCCACGTGTACGGCCGGCTCATGGTCCAGCGGCCGTGTCCGGACCTCGGTCTCCGCTGCCCGTGTCGTCTCCGTCTCCGGCTCCATGTGTGCGCCGGTCGGCGTGGGTGGCGTCTCCTCGTGCCCGGGTACGGGGACGGGCTCGGCGGTGCGTGCCAGCAACCGGTAGTGGACGTCCGACGCCAGCGGCGAGTCCACCGCGCACCGGGCGATCACGGCGGCCGGCTCCGGCCGGTCTGCCGGGTCCTTGGCGACACACTGCCGGATGAGTTCGGCCAGCCCCGGCCGTACCCCTGCCAGGTCGATGTCCTCGTGCACGGTCCGGTAGCTCACCGCCGCCGGCTCGCCCGTGCCGTACGGGGGCCGGCCCGTCGCCGTGTACGCGAGGGTCGCGCCCAGCGCGAAGATGTCGGCCGCCGGGCCCACCTCGTTGCGCAGGAGAACCTCGGGCGCCGTGTAGCCGGGTGTCCCCGAAGTCATCCCGTCCCGGGTGAGGATCGTCTGCTCAAGCCCTCGTGCGATTCCGAAGTCGATCAGTTGCGGTCCCTGCGGCGAGAGAATGACGTTGTGCGGTTTCACGTCCCGGTGCGTGACTCCATGGGCATGGACCGCGGCCAGTCCTTCGGCGAGCGCGGCGAGCAGCCTCAGAGCGCTGTCCGGCGGGAAGGGGCCGCTCGCACCGACGGCGCCGCGCAGAGTGGGCCCTGCCACGTACTCGGTGACCAGCCAGTAGGGAGGTGTGTCGAGCGAGGCCTCGATCAACTGCGCGGTGTAGGCGCTGCGCACGGCCTCGACGGTCGCGGTCTCCCGCCGGAACCGGGCCAGCGAGTCGGGGTGGTCGCTGATCTCGTCGCGGATGACCTTCACGGCCACCAGCCGTCCGCCGGGCGACCTGCCGAGATATACCTGTCCCATGCCGCCCGCGCCGAGACGGGCGAGCAGGTGGTAGGCGCCCATGCGCGCGGGGTCCTGAGGTCGCAGTGCATCCACGGCACGACTGTGCCATATGCGTACGCCCGGCGGAGTGGCGGGCCGGAACTCGTGATCGGATCGATCTGGGTCAACGTGCGGGAGCGGTAAACCGGTTGGCTACTGTGCGGGGTTCCGCACCGGAACGCCGTACCCGGTGCAGCCGCCTTTCGTACGCTCCGGCACGGTTCGTGGACCGGGCTACAGACCGACGATGACCAGGGCGGTGTCGTCGCTGTTGCCGTTCGGGGGAATCAGTTCGCGCAGCAGGGTGTCGGCGAGTGTTTCGGCGTCCGCCGACCGGTGGCGGGTGAGGCAGTCGGCGAGCCGGCGGAGGCCGGTGTCGATGTCTTCGCGGCGGCGTTCGACCAGGCCGTCGGTGTACAGGACGAGAGTGGCGCCTTCCGTGAACGCGGTGTCGGCCTGGGGTCTGGCGACATGTTCGGGGCGGGCGCCCAGAGGGGGGTCGGTGGCCTGGTCGAGGAACTCGATGGCGCCGTCGCCATGGAGCAGGGCGGGCGGCGGGTGCCCGGCGCTGCTGTAGGTGAGGGTGTGGCCGGTGTAGTCGACGACCACCTGGACCGCGGTGGTGGATTCGGCCCCGTCGACGGAGCGGGCGTACAGACCGAGTGCGTCGAGGGCGGCCGCGGGGCCGTCGGCCACACGCACGGCGGCGCTGAGCGCGCTGCGGAGCTGGCCCATGACTCCGGCCGCGTTCAGGCCGTGCCCGACGACGTCCCCGACGGCCACCGCGATCCGGTCCCCCGTCAGTTCGGCGAGGTCGTACCAGTCGCCGCACACGTTCAGGGAGCCGACGGCCGGCCGGTAGCGCACTGCTGCCCGGCGGCGGCCGACCGGGCCGGAGGCCGGCAGCATCGCGGCCTGCAGGCTCAGCGCGACTTCGCGTTCACGGGCGTGTGCCTGCCGGAGCCGTTCGTTGACCTCCTGCAGTTCCCTGGCCCGGGTGTACAGGTCGGCCTCCAGCACCCTGGCCCGGTCCCCGCCGTTGTGGCCACCGCGGGCGCGGATCAGCTCGGTGACGTCCTCCACCCGGTGCAGCAGCAGTGCGACGCGCCCGTCCGGGCCGGGGACCGGGACGTTGACCGGGCTCCAGTACCGTTCCTCCCACTCGCCGGGCCGGTCGGGGTTCTGGACGTCGTAGCGCTGCAGCGCCATGGCGTCGCGTTCGCCGGTGTCCGCCACCCGCCGCAGCGACATCTCCAGATTCCGTCTGCCGGTCGCGGTGGGGTCGTCGGGGTTGTCGGGAAAGGCATCGAACAGATAGCGGCCGACCAGTTGGTCATGTGTCCGCCGCGACACCCGCAGAAACGCCTCGTTGACATCCACGTACACGAGGTCGGTGGTCAGCAGCGCCACTGCTCCCGGCAGCACCTGGAACACCGCCTCGTAGTCGATGCCGGAATACTTCACAACGCCTCCAGCCTCCGTGCGTGCCGCTCACATGTGGTGTGGTGACAGGCATCGTGGCCCGGTCCCCGCCGGTCTCCGGCGCGCCCCGCGGCACCGGACGGGGCCGGATGGGCATCCGGCCCCTTGCGTGCGAGGGCTCAGGATGACCCGGCCGGCCGGCCCAGGTCCGCATTGCGCCATCGGCGGCATGTCACCGGCCGTGAGGTGAGGGACCGGACCCGGGTGGGCGTGTGAGCCACGGTGGGGCGGGCTGGGTTCAGGGGATGTCGCCACGACGGCGCGTCAGGCCGCGAAAGCTCTCCAGCTTCTCCAACAGCCGCCGCACGCCTTCCCGGTCGGCCGGCAGTTTCGCGGCGTCGTCCGGGTCGGTCGTGGGGCCTGCCGGAAAGCCGGTCAGCAGCTCGCCCACTGTGACCTGTTTTCCCGTCAGAAGCGGATCGAGTACCCGGAGCAGGTCGCCGGGGGTCAGGGCGGTCGCCGTGTCGTGCCCGTTCACGGCACAGTTCGTCCCTGCCGCGAGCGGTGCCCAGCGCACCGGGTTTCTCGGATCGGCCTCGACCACCGTGTCGTCCGTCAGCCGCCGCGGCCCGGCCGGACCGGGCACCGGCTCGAAGCCGCCGGCCGTGCGACGACGCAGCGAGACGGTGGTGACACGGTCCCGGATCGAACCCTGCTCACCGAACCGTCCGAAGGCCTGTACCGAGCGCAGCAGCCCCTCCGGCAGCACCGGTGACAGCAGTCCGTCCGGGCCGACGTGTGCGGAGAGCGCCGGAGTGCCGATGGGCTCCAGTCGGCTGTCGCGGCCGGGCCGGCCGGTCAGTGCCGCCGTGTCGAGATCGGCCAGGAGGTCCTCCAGTTCGTACCCGGCACGGTGCTCCTCCCGCGGCACTCCCACGTTCACGCTGGTGGCGGGCTCCGCGCCGACGCTCTCGCCGACGTGGTAGTAGCCCGACGGCCAGTACAGCAGGTCGCCGGGGCCGACCTCGGCCTCGAAGGAGCCGTCGCGGTAGCGGCCGTAGTCGAGCACCGTCGACACCGGCTCGTTCCAGGGCCGCTCCGGCCAGAACCGCATCCGCTTGCGGCCTTTGAGGCCGTACATGAACGTGGCGAACCGGTCCTTGTGGACGCCGACCGGACTGTGTTCGTACGTACCGTGGAAGAGCGTGGTGATCGCACCCGTGAGCGGCAGTCCGACGCCCGCCCACAGCCCTGCGTAGAACTTCCGTTCCCGGTCCCACAGAGCGAAGTCGTGGGCATGGAACCCGCTGATCACCAATGCGTAGCGGCGCCCGGCCAGCTCGGCCGGGAGTCGTTCCTGGTAGTGGTCGAAGGAGCGATCGGCCCGGCCGGGCAGGAGTGGTCCCGGCCGAGCTCGTTGCACTCTTTCGACGGTGAGGCTCACCGTCGGCGGTGGCTCGGTCGCCGGGGCCGCACCCGGCAGGCAGGCGGCGGTCGCTGCCGCGAACACCTCCGCCTCGGCAAAGGGCACAGGGGCGATCGACCGGAACAGCACGGGGCTCCGGTCCCAGTGCTGTGCGATGAAGGCCGGCCAGTCGAAGCCCGTATTCACCACGGTCAGCGGCTCGGTCATGGGGTCGGCTCCTTCTCCGGTCGTGACCGTCTGCCGACTGCCGCGGCGGACCCGTCCGCGTCGGACGGCGGCTCCGACGACGGATCGTCCGTGAGGTCGACGGCGCGCAGGGCGTGCAGTTTCCGCAGCAGGGCCAGCGCTCCCGCGTGGGAGGACTGCGGCAGTTGTCGGCACAGGTCTCCGACCGTGGGTGCGGCGGTGGTGTTCTCCTGGAGGAGCTCCAGCAGCCGCTCTCCCGACTGCCCTCGCAGGGCGAAGGCATGGCCGTTGGCCGCCCACACCCAGCCGTTGCCCTCCGGCATCCGCAACACCGGCGCGGTGACCCTCACCCGTTGTCCAGCCTCGGGGGGCGGTGGGCTCTGTCGTGGTGGCGGTACGGGTTCGAGTCCGCCCGCGCTGGCCCGTCGGGCCCACAGGATGCGGAGCACCCGCTCCAGCCGCGGGCTCTCGCACTCGTGCCCCAGCGCCGCCGCGGTGTCCGTCAGCGGCCGCACATCGGGCAGGGCGGCCCGCGGGTCCTCGGAGGGTGCGTCGTCCAGGTACGGGACCGCGTCGTCCGAGCCATACCTGTGTTCCTGCAGCAGGCCCGACACCACGTCCTCCACGGCTCGGTGCAGCAACCGGGGATCCGCCGGGATCCGCAGACGAAGGGCCAACGTGCGGGGTTCGTACCGGACTTCGGCACGGTGGCCGGCGGGGCGGTACACCACTTCGCCGACGCCCGCACGCAGGGTGAGAGCGTCGCCGCCACCGTCATCGCCCGCTCGTAGCCGGACAGTGAGGCCACCGTGCAGCACGAACGTCACCGTGGCGTGGGTCCCCTCGCCTCCGGGAGCCGTCGGCACCGTGATTCCGCCGCCCGCGAGCAGTTCGGTGACCACGGGGAGCACCGGGGAACCGATCCGCTGCCACAGCGGGGCGACCAGCTCACGAGTCTGTGACCAGAGCTCGAAGTCCAGCATCAACGGCTGTTCCACGGCGAGCAGTCGCCCCTGATCCGGCAGCCGGGTGTCCAGCCGGTCGTGGTAGTCCGTGACCGTGGCGTCGTCCGGGCCCGGCAGCAGGTCACCCGGGGCTCCGATGCAGCCGCTCCCGACCAGGAAGCGGACGTCGGGCAGGACACGGAAACGAGTGCCGGCCCGGAACGGTGCCGCGGCGGCAGCCATCGTCCGGTACGCGAGCGGGCCGTCCAACGGAGGTGTGCCGGTTCCGCTGTCCCATGCCCGCAGCAGTGCGGGAGTGCCGTCCCGGTGGTGGCGGGCGAGGTGGTCCCAGACGGTTGTGTTCACGCGTCCTCCGCGGCGGGGGCCGGGAAGCGGCGACGAATGCGTACCGCGTAACGGGCCAGCGGCTCCATGCCCAGCTGCCGTCGGCGTTCGTCCACCGCCTCGGGCCGTTCGATCGGGCACGGTTCGAGTCCGTCGGCCCCCCGTCTGAACTTCGTGCCGTAGAGCTGCGGACCGCCCTCGCTCAGCCGCACCGCGTCGGTGGCAAATGCGACATGTCGCCAGGGGATGTCGCCGTCGGCGGCGGCCTGTTCCATCCGGTCCAGGCATTCGCGCAGCAGGTCGGGCGCGCCTCGGGCGTGCTGGACGAGCCGGCAGGCGGCCTCGGCAGCACGCTCGCCCACCAACGCCCTTCCGGGCCAGCCGTGTTCACGGATCACATCCATCAGCCAGGCCAACGCGGTGTCGGTGATCTTCCCCAGCCGTTCCTCGGTCCCGGCGTCGGTGAAGCCACCGGCCGTCCACCGTTCACGCAGTGCGGCATCCACCCGGTCCAGCCGCAGGAGCCGTCTGCTGATCGCCGCATTGCGTACGGTGACGCGGAAGGGCTCGATCCGCAGCCGTACGGTCGTACGGTCCCAGCTGTACACGATCCGGCGGCCCGCCTGTCGCCAGTCGAAGGCCACTTCGCCTTCGCAGGCGCTGCTGAGCCGAATGCGGGTCCCGTTCGCGGGATCGTCGAAGCCGCCGGGCCCCACGTCGTCGAAGACGTATTCCACGGCGTCGCGCAGGGCCACGCCGAGGCCGGCGAGTTCCAGCCGCACGGTGCTCCGCGGAAGCACCGGCGGTATCCCGTGGGCCGCCGGATCCGGGCCGGGGAGTGCGGTGAACTCGGCGATCCGCGGAGGCGGTTCCATGCACAGCAGCGGGCCGTCGGCCTGAGCTCGGAAGAAGTACGGAACGTCGCCGCGTCGCATCTGTTCACGCTCGGCGGGGGCGAAGGCGTCCTGGTCACGCATTCCGGCCAGCAGTTCGCCGGCGAGCGCGTCGGTGTACACCGCGGTCGGGTGCGGCAGCACGCGGACGAACCGCTGCTCCGCACCGTCGGCGATCAGCTCGTTGAGCCGTCCCTGGTTACGGCACATCAGGGTCCAGGCGTCGAACATGCCGCG
This sequence comes from Streptomyces sp. NBC_01591, assembly GCF_035918155.1. NCBI lineage: Bacteria > Bacillati > Actinomycetota > Actinomycetes > Kitasatosporales > Streptomycetaceae > Streptomyces > Streptomyces sp. NBC_01591. The sequence goes on along the minus strand of NZ_CP109327.1, from coordinate 8,419,262 downwards.
CAGAAAGGCCGGGAGGTGCGGTCCATATCCGGTACGGCCGTTGGTTTCGGCCACCACGTTGCGGGTTTCGGACCGGGCGCAGGGTGCGCTTCGGGTACGCAGTTCCAGTCCTCCCCCACGGCCGGCAGTGAAGTACGCCGCCGGTCCGTCCACGGTGCACCAGCGGGCGGAGTTCTCCATGCCGGGGTGATGGTGGCCGGCGCCGTCGGGATCCGCGATGAGCCCGGTGTCGTGCAGCCGCCGGAGCGGCAGGAGGAAGATCTCCAGGTCGACGGGGTAGAGGAGCGCGGCGGTCGCGCCGGGCCGGGTGCCCGTCAGCAGATTGCCCTCGCCGAGGTCGGCTATCCCGAAACCGAAGCACGCGGCGGCGAGGGATCCGGCACGGTGCCAGAAGCGCGGGGCCTCGCGGCGGCCGAGCCGGGTGCCTGCCAGGCGGAGCCCGGTGGAACGGCGGAGCGTACCCCAGTGGGCCGGTGGTTCGATCCACTCCTGCCAGGAGTAGGCGCGCCGGTCCCGGCCCCGGCCGCTGCGTTGGCGCAGCAGCGGCAGTTGCACCTGCCCCGAGACCGGCGGCAGGGTGTTGAGGAGGCCGAAGACCGATTTCGGGGCGTCGGGGACACTCTCGGCGAGAAAGAGTGCCTCGCCGCCGGTCGGCCGGGGCTTGTACGCCACGCGTCCGCCGCCGGCCATCCGTAGCCGCAGCACCCGCTGGCCGCCGTTGTGACTCTCGGCGCCGTGTGCCCGCAGCTCCGTCAAGGGCGGGCAGAGGGCCGGGTCGTCGAACCAGGAGGACCGAAGGTCGCGCCGGAGCCGTCGCAGGAAGAGGTCGAGAAAGTCCTGGTACTGGCGTCCGCGGCGCGTCCAGGGCTCTTCGTCGCCGTTGTCCTCGCGGTTCGGGTTTGGGTCCGGCGGTGTGTCGGGGGCTGCGGCGCAGCCGGTGAAGACCTCCGCGACCAGAGGACCGAACAGTTCGGCGTTGCCGACCGTGAGGAGTTCGGGTGCGACGAACGATCGATGGCGGCGCCGGGCGCCACGGCACCATACGTCCAGGCTCGTGAGGAGAGCGAGCAGTGGCGCGAATCGCGGCTGTGTGAGGATCTGCGCGATCAGCCGGGCGTCGCTGTCGCCTTCGAGCGACCGGCCGGGGGCCAGAACCCCTTCCTGCGTACTGCGCAGAACCGGAGGAAAGAGCCCGCTCGCCGTGCCGGAGCGGATCGCTTCCACGATTTCCCGCGCCGCGGGCGGGAGCTGCGGGGCGGAATCCGCTGCTGCGGCTGCGGGTTCGGACTGCCAGAGCACGTTCGTCATACGGCGTTCGTTCCCCGGGGTGGGTGGTGCGGGACGCCGCCCGACGGACCGGACGGCGTCGTGCGCCAAACGGTCAGAACGTACAGTAGATCCTCACGCATGTGCTCGTCTCGGAGGACGAACGAGCCGGGATCTCCTGCTCCAGTTCACCGATCACGAGGTCGAGTTCGGCCTCGTTGTCCGGGGTCTCGGACAGTAAGTGCATAGGGCTGGTGGACATGCTCTGCTTCACGACAGGCCTCCTGCAGGAAACGTGCGGTCGATCAACTCGCGTAATTCTAAGGAGCATTGATGGTCCGTGGTAGTGGGCGTGCGGCTCAGACGAGAGCGGGGGCGGTGAGGTCGAGGGTCAGCCGGTTCTTCCAGTCATTGGTGAAGACCGCGGTCGCTCCCTCATGGTGCATGCCCACGAAAGGGTTGGAGCAGAACATCACGGCGAGCCATCGCAACGAGCAGTCGGAGCCGAGGCGGGAGAGGTAGCCGATGTTGCCCATCCCGCTGCCTCCGCCGGACATCCAGCCCGATCCGTCCGGCAGCAGGGTCTCGAAGCAGGTGTCCACCTCGATGATGCCGCCCTCCTCGATGGCACGGGCCACGTCGAACGGCTCTCCGAGGCGGAAGGGGATCGGCTGTCCGGCGTCCGGGCGGTAGGCGCCGGGGCCGGCCACGTGCAGCTCCAGCCCGGTGTCGTCCGGCCGGTACAGCCCGTCGTGGAATGGCATCTCCCCGGCCGCCCACAGCCGCTCGATCATTCCCACAATCCCGCCCCGCCCGTCCAGCAGTCCTCACACGGTGTCACTTCCGACCACCTAAACACATCTGCGTCAGTAGGCGGAGTTGACGTTGTCGATGGATCCGTAGCGGTCGGCGGCGTAGTTGGCGGCCGCGGTGATGTTGGCGACGGGGTCGGTGAGGCTCTTGGCGGTGCCGTTGACGTGGTAGGCGTTGAAGGTCGGCTCGATGACCTGGAGCAGGCCCTTGGAGGGGGTGCCCTTCTGTGCGTTGACGTCCCAGCCGTTCTGGGCGTTGGGGTTGCCGCTGGACTCGCGCATGATGTTGCGGTGCAGGCCCTCGTAGGTGCCGGGGATGCCCTTGGCCTTCATGACGGCGAGGGATTCCTTGATCCAGCCGTCGAGGTTGTTGGCGTAGCCGCTGTTGCCCTGCTGGGTGTCGCCGGTGGTGGCGGTCTTGGCCGCGGGGGTGGTGGGCTGCTTGGTCTCGGCGGCGTGTGCGGAGGTCGAGGTGAGGGTGAGGGCGGCTGCCGCGGCGGCGGTGGTGGCCAGTGCGGTGAGGGACAGGGTGCGCAGGCGGCTGGTGCGGTTCAGGGTGTGGGTGGTCATGCGGAAGTGACTCTCCTTGGTGTGGGGTGTGCCGTCCGGTGTGGGTGGCGGCGTGCGGGGCGGGGCCCTGCGTGGTCCGGCGGGGGTCCGTCCGGGCCGGTCGCGGTGTCCCGCAACGAGAGCCATGGTTAGCGGTGGCCGGGGCGGGGGTCAATGATGTGACGTACTACCCGAATACGGAGCAATGTCCGAAATAAGACGCTCTGGGCCGTTTCTATGCCGTTCGGGCGGCCCTTTTTCTACTATCCGGCCTAGGATGTGACGTGGCCCCTATGGGTGGCATCACATCCACAGGGCCATTTCGCTAGGGTCCCCACCCATGCCGGACATCCGTCACTCCCCCGAGGCGCCCACCCGCACACAGGCGATGGCCCCCGGAGAGCGCATCGACGCACACCGCCACGACGACCACCAGGTCGTCTACGCGGGCCCCGGTGTCCTCGCGGTCACCACCGACGCGGGCACCTGGTTCGCCCCCGGCACCCGGGCCATCTGGGTTCCCGCCGGCTGCGTCCACGCCCACCGAGCCCACGGGCACCTCGCCCTGCACCTGCTGGGCCTGCCCGCCGACACCAATCCCCTCGGCCTCGACGCCCCGACCGTGCTCTCCGTCGACCCCCTGCTGCGCGAACTGATCCTCGCCTGCACCCGGAGCCCGCACGACGACACCCCGGAGCGGCTGCGCCTGCGCACGGTTCTCCTCGACCGGCTGCGCACCTCGCCCCAGCAGCCCGTGCAGCTGCCCGCCCCCACCGATCCCCGCCTCAGAGCCGTCTGCGACGTCCTGCACCACGACCCTGCCGACCCGCGCACACTGGCCGCCCTGGCGAGCACGGCGGGGGCCGGAGAGCGCACCCTCAGCCGCCTCTTCCGTCGCGAGCTGGGCGTGACGTTCCCGCAGTGGCGCACCCAACTGCGCCTGTACCACGCCCTTCGCATGCTGGCCGAAGACGTACCGGTGACGACGGTCGCCCACCACTGCGGCTGGTCGTCGGCCAGCGCCTTCATCGACGTCTTCCGCCGCGCTTTCGGTTACACCCCGGGCACCCACAGCCGCCGGCCCTGATCACGCCATCACCATCCGGCGTGACGGGCGGATTTTCGGCAATGGTTGGCAGATTGCCGGAAGCGCGACAAGGCACCGGGCGTTGACCATGGCGGCATGCCCAGGAACAGATCAATCGCCCTGCTGTCGGTCGGTCATGCATGCGTGGATGTCTATCAGGGCGCCGTGGCGTCCCTCGTCCCGTTCTTCGTCGCCGAGCGTGCCTACACCTATGCGGCGGCCTCGGGCATCGTGCTCGCCGCATCACTGCTGTCCTCGGTGGCACAACCGGTGTTCGGTGCGCTCACCGACCGGCGGGCCATGCCCTGGCTGCTGCCCGTGAGCACGGTCCTGGGCGGGCTCGGGGTCGCGCTGAGCGGGCTCAGCGGTTCGTACCCGCTGACGCTGCTGTTCATGGCGGTGTCCGGGATCGGGGTCGCCGCCTACCACCCGGAATCCGCCCGCGTCGCACGGCTCGTCGGCAAGGGGAGCCACAGCGCGATGGGGTGGTTCTCCTTCGGTGGCAACGTCGGCTTCGCACTCGCCCCTCTCATGGTCACCGCCGTCGTGGCCACCGGCGGACTGCGGTTCTCACCGCTGCTCGTGGTGCCGGCCGTCGTCGGCAGTGTGTTGTGTCTGCCCGTCCTGCGCGCACTGGAGAAGACGACATCCGCCGGTTCCGGGGCCGCTGCCGCGGCGGGGACCGACGACAGGGTCTCGTTCGTGAAGCTGTCGCTCGCCGTGGTCTGCCGGTCGATCACGTTCGTCGGGCTGAGCACGTTCATCTCGTTCTACGCCCGGCAGCGCACGGGAGGCGGTACGGCGGCGGGCACGGCCGCGCTCTTCGTCCTCTACCTCGGTGGCGCGGCGGGCACCGTGCTGGGCAGCCGGCTGGCCAATCGGTGGGACCGGGTCGCGGTGGTGCGCATGTCGTACCTGATCACGGTCGGCGCCGTCGCCGGGACCGTATTCGTTCCCGGCCCGATGATCTATGTGTTCATCACTCTGACCTCCGTCGGCCTGTACGTCCCGTTCTCGCTCCAAGTCACCCTCGCCCAGGACTACTTGCCCTCGCGCATCGGCACCGCCAGTGGAATCACCCTCGGGCTGACCGTCAGCATCGGCGGCCTGATCAGCCCTCTCGTCGGCAGCATCGCCGACGCCACATCCCTGCGAACGGCCCTCACCCCGCTCATCCTGATGCCCGCCCTGAGCTGGCTGCTGTACCGCACCATGCCCGAACCGGCCACGCCGAAGCACCTCGGTCCCGTGCCGCCGGCCGGGGACGACACCGGCGTGGAGCACTCGGCCGCCGGGCGGCGCCAAGGCCGACCCCCGCGGCCCGATCGGCCCGTTTGAATGATCAAAGTAGCGAGGGGTTACCATATGAGCGCCGCCTAGCTCGAAAGATAAACCTGTGACTGTCAATGACGACTCGTTCACCAGCTGGAAGAACCGCGAGGAGATCGCGGAGTCGATGATCCCGGTCATCGGGAAACTGCACCGGGAGCGGGACGTAACGGTCCTGCTCCACAGCCGATCCTTGGTGAACAAGTCGGTGGTCAGCATCCTGAAGACCCACCGATTCGCCCGCCAGATCGCCGGTGAGGAGCTGTCGGTCACCGACACGCTGCCGTTCCTCCAGGCCCTCACCACACTCGACCTCGGTCCTTCCCAGATCGACATCGGCATGCTCGCCGCGACCTACGAGGCCGACGACCGCGGTCTCTCGGTGGAGGAGTTCACCGCCGAGGCCGTCGCCGGCGCCACGGGTGCCAACAAGATCGAGCGCGGTGACGGACGCGACGTCGTCCTGTACGGCTTCGGCCGCATCGGCCGCCTCGTCGCCCGCCTGCTCATCGAGAAGGCCGGCTCCGGCAACGGACTGCGGCTGCGCGCCATCGTCGTCCGCCAGGGCGGCGAGCAGGACATCGTCAAGCGGGCCTCGCTGCTGCGCCGCGACTCGATCCACGGCCAGTTCCAGGGCACGATCACCGTCGACGAGGCGAAGAACATGATCGTCGCCAACGGCAACGAGATCAAGGTGATCTACGCCAACGATCCGTCCGAGGTCGACTACACGGCGTACGGCATCAAGGACGCCATCCTCATCGACAACACCGGCAAGTGGCGCGACCGCGAGGGTCTGTCGAATCACCTGCGCCCCGGCATCGACAAGGTCGTCCTGACCGCACCGGGCAAGGGCAACGTCCCCAACATCGTGCACGGCGTCAACCACGACACGATCAAGCCGGACGAGCAGATCCTGTCCTGCGCGTCCTGCACCACCAACGCGATCGTGCCGCCGCTGAAGGCAATGGCGGACGAGTACGGCGTCCTGCGTGGTCACGTGGAGACCGTCCACTCGTTCACCAACGACCAGAACCTGCTGGACAACTACCACAAGGCCGACCGCCGCGGCCGTTCCGCGCCGCTGAACATGGTCATCACCGAGACCGGTGCCGCGTCCGCCGTCGCCAAGGCGCTGCCCGAGCTCAAGGCGCCGATCACCGGCAGCTCGATCCGTGTCCCGGTGCCGGACGTCTCGATCGCGATTCTCAGCCTGCGGCTCGGGCGCGAGACGACCCGCGACGAGGTCCTCGACTACCTCCGCAACGTGTCGCTGACCTCGCCGCTCAAGCGCCAGATCGACTTCACCACCGCTCCCGACGCGGTGTCGAGCGACTTCATGGGGTCGCGCCACGCCTCGATCGTCGACGCCGGCGCCACCAAGGTCGACGGCGACAACGCGATCCTCTACCTCTGGTACGACAACGAGTTCGGCTACTCGTGCCAGGTCATCCGCGTCGTCCAGCACGTCTCCGGCGTGGAGTACCCGACCTACCCGGCCCCGGCGGTCTGATCCCGGCGGAAGGCAGCACGAAGGGCGCTTGATGGGCAGATGCCCGTCAAGCGCCCTTCGTGCTGCCTTCCGGCCCGTCCCGCCGCCGATCAGTTGGACGAGGCGGCTCAGTCGAACGAGGCGGCGAACATGCCGGGTTCGTAGGAACCGCCCTGCTGGTGCACGATCACTGCGAGCCGGTTGGCCGCGTTGATCAGGGCGACCAGGGCGACCAGGGCGACCAGGGCGGCGATCCGGTCGTCGTCGTAGTGCTTGCGCACCTCGGCCCAGGTCTCGTCGGACACGCCTTGGTGGGCGTCGGCGAGCCGGGTGCCCTCTTCGGCGAGCGCCAGCGCGGCCCGTTCGGCCTCGGTGAACACGGTGGACTCGCGCCAGGCGGCGACCAGGTTGAGCCGGACCGCGGTTTCACCGGCGGCTGCGGCCTCCTTGGTGTGCATGTCGATGCACCAGCCGCAGCCGTTGATCTGGCTGGCGCGCAGCGACACCAGCTCCTGTGTGGAATGCGGCAACGGCGACTGCTGGATCACCAGGCCGGCGTTGGCGAACCGCTTGGCGAACTTGCCAGCGATCTCGTTGTCGAACAGGTTGAGTCGGGCGTCCATGGCTTCGTCCTCACTCGTGGTGTTGCACTCGACGAACACGGGACGCCGGCGATCCGCTCCTTGTGACGGGGCGATTGTGTGACGTGTGCCACTGCTCATGGGCGTCACAGAACCGAGGGCAGTGGCGTCTTGTGCGCGTGGCACCGTCGAGAGCGAGCAGGCAGGCAGGAGCAGCCGGTGAAGAGCGAGCACAGCGAGCGCACACAGGACTTGGCCGGGGAGCCCGCGGGCGGCGGACGCGCGGCTTCCGAACTCCTCGCCCTGCTCGACGGGTTGAGCACGCGTGTGGTCCTCGGTCAGCGAGGCGCGGACCGGGCGAATGTGCTGCGCATGGCGCTGTCGGCGACCGAGCGGCTGGTGGAGCGGGGGTGAACCCGCCGGTGCTCCGTACCGCGGCGCTCGACCATCGGCGGCGGCTCGTCCCCTGATTTCTGGGATACGGTTGGTTCGCAACACGGCGTGGAGAGGACCACATTGACGCGGGTTGCGATTGTCGGTGGCGGGATCGGCGGCCTGGCCGCAGCGTTGTTCCTTGGGCGTCGGGGTCATCCGGTGACCTTGTTCGAGCGGGACGCCCACCGGCCGGGACAGGACCTCGACGGGGACTTCTTCGACTGGCACCGTCCAGGTGTGCCGCAGGCGGTCCAGCCGCACGGACTCCTCGCTCCCGTCCGGACCGTACTGCGCGCGGAAGCTCCGGACGTGTACCGCGAGATGCTGTGCATGGGCGCCCGCGAACGCAATGAGTTCGAGTGGTTCGACGAGCGTCCGCCCGCCCGTCCGGGGGACGAGGACCTCGTGACGGTCCAGACCCGGCGCATCGTGCTGGAGGCCGCTCTGCACGATGCGGTGCACCGCGAGCCGAGCGTCGATGTGCGGCTCGGGGAACCCGCCGATGGGCTCCTCCTCGACCGGAGCAGTGCCATCCCGCGGGTCACGGGGGTGCGGTCCGCATCGAAGACGCACGATGCGGATCTGGTGCTCGATGCGGGCGGGCGCCGGTCCCCGGTGCCCCGGTGGCTTTCCGAGGCAGGCTGCCGGGACGCGATCGTGGAGAACCACCGTGTCGGAATCGCGTACTTCTGCCGCTGGTACCGGTTGCGCCCCGACGGGCCGCGTGATCCCGGACGCGTCAAGGCCGGTTCGTTGTCGGCTTTCGCCGTCGGCGGGGTGTTCCCGTCGGACAACGGCATCTTCGCGGCGTCCTTGACGGTCTCCACCGCCGATCCCACCCGCGCCGCCCTGCGGGACCCCGAGGTGTTCGAGAGGGTCGCCCGGACGTTTCCCGCCATCGCGGCATGGCTGGAGCTGGCGCCCGAGCCGGTCTCCGGAGTGCTGGTGATGGGTGGCCTGCACAATCGCTGGACCGCTCTGGCCGACGCCGACGGGTCCGTGGTCACCGGCCTCGTCGGCGTCGGGGACTCGGTCGCGTACACCAATCCCACGATGGGGCAGGGAGTGGCCATGGCCCTGTGGGCGGCGCAGTGGGTGGCCCACCACGCCGGTGCCGCCTCGGACCCGGCATCGTTCACCGGTGAATACCACCGGTGGACGGCGCGAACCCTGCGCCCGTGGTTCGACCTCCAGGTCGCCGCGGACCGGGCCAACGCGGCTCAACTCAGCGGTCCCGCACGGGTGTCGGCGGAGCCCCCCACCGCCGCCGTCCGCAGGAGCGCCGCACTCGCCGCCTGCGCGTTCGACGACCCCCTCGTCATGCGCGCACGGGCAAAGGTCCGCCACCTCCTCCTCACCGCCGATCAGGCATACAGCACCGAAGAGGTACGTGCCCGTCTGGCGCACTGGCTGGACGAGCACCCGGACTTCGTGCCCCGGTTCGACGGCCCCGGGCGTGCGGAATGGGAGTCGGCCACGGGGCAAGCGGAGCACGTGGTCTGAACGCTGCGCGGCGTCCGGCCCCCGTCGATGTCGGGCGCCAGCAGGACGCCAGGAACCTTTCGTGCCATTTTTGCACTGCTACCACCCTTACAGGTGGTGTATCGCTGGGTGTGGCCATATTGTCGTTTCAGGAACGACGGCTGGAAGAAGGGCACCACGACCGACGACCGCGCCGGGCGGCGTGGGCCCGCCATGAGGCAGCCGAGGAGCCGATATGCACACACGCAACCTCAGGACAGCGGTCATGCTGTGCGCCGCCACGGCGCTCGCAGCGGCGATTCCCGTACCGGCATCCGCTTCCGCAGCGTCACCCGCGTCCGCGGAGTCCCGCTCATCGGCTCACGTGGTGGCCGTCGACTGTTTCTCGAACGCACAGGTACGCCCCGACGACTTCCTGCTCGCGTGCGGGGACGGCAACAATCGCCTCATCGAAATCCAGTGGTCCCACTGGGGGCCGACATCCGCTGTGGGCAGGGCACTTGACGCAGTGAACGACTGCCAGCCCTACTGCGCGGCCGGCAAGTTCCACTCCTACCCCGTCATCGTGCGACTGGACCGCCCGGAGACCTGGAATTCCCATCCCGAGCTGCGGCAGTTCACCCGGCTGCACCTCGTGTACACCGACGGCACGCCGGCGCACACGGAGCGGGTCGTGACGCACGAGCTCTGGGACTGACCCCTCCCGGACCCGGCCACGGCGGAACACCGGCCGCGAGGTGATGTGCGTGAACGTTCGCGAATGCACATTCAACACCGGCAGCGGATGGCGGCCCGGCTATGTGGCTGCGGCGTTGGTGTTCGCCATCGGGATGGCCGGGACCACCTTGCCCACCCCGTTGTACGGGCTCTACCAGGAACAGATCGGGTTCTCCGAGCTGATGGTGACCGTGGTCTTCGCCGTCTATGCCGTCGCGGTCATCACGGTGCTGCTGGTGGCCGGAAACTACTCCGACGAGATCGGCCGAAGACCTGTGCTCCTGTGCGCGCTGGCGTTGTCGGCGGCGAGTGCGGGGTGTTTCCTGCTGGAAGGCGGCCTGCCGCTGCTCTTCGCGGGACGGCTGCTGTCCGGCTGCGCGGCCGGTCTGCTGAGCGGGGCGGCGACGGCGGCCGTCATCGAACTGGCGGGTCCTGAGCACAAGGCGCGTGCGGGGTTCGCCGCCACCGCGGCGAACATGGGCGGTCTGGGCTGCGGGCCGCTGCTCTCCGGGATCCTCGCGCAGTACACGCCCTGGCCGCTGACGCTTCCGTTCTGGGTCCACCTGGGCCTGGTCGCCCTGGCCTGCGGCATCACCTGGTTCCTGCCGGAGACCGTTGCCGAGCCGAAGCGCCGGCCGCGCCTGAAGCCGCAGGGGCTGTCCGTTCCCCCCGAGGTGAAGAGCGTCTTCCTGCCCGCCTCGCTGGCGGCCTTCGCCGGCTTCGCGCTTCTCGGCCTGTTCACCGCGGTCGCACCGAGTTTCGCCGCGCAAACACTCGGTGTGCACAATCTGGCGGTCTCGGGCGCCGTGGTCTTCTCCGTTTTCCTCGCTTCGACTGTCGGGCAGTCCCTGACCCAGCGGATCGGCGCGCGCCTCGCCCTCCCCGTCGGCTGCGCGGTCCTCGTCGCCGGTCTGCTGCTGGTGGCTTCGTCGCTGATCGCCGAATCCATGCTCCTGCTCGTCCTGGGAGCCCTGTGCGGCGGCACCGGCCAGGGACTGGCGTTCCGTGCCGCGCTCACCCTGGTCAGCGGCGCGGCGCCGGCACAGCATCGCGGCGGCACCATTTCGGCGTTCTTCGTCGTCGCCTACGCCGGGATCTCCGTACCAGTGGTCGGCGTAGGCGCCATGGCCACCTGGCTCGGGCTGCGGCAGGCCGGGCTGATCTTCGCGGGCTGCGTCATGCTGCTGGCGGCGGGCGCGGGCACGTACGCCGCGCGCAGACTGCCTCGCGAGCCGGATCTGCAACCGGGTCCACCGCCGACAGCGTCCTCCCGGTTCTGAGCAATCGGCCGGAACGGGCGCCAACGGCCCGTCCTTGTATAGGGTGCCGTTCGATATCGGCGTTCTGCGTGGGAGACGTAAGTGATGAGTGGTCAGCAGCCGGACCCGGGAAGGGCCTCTCAGGTCTTCCAACCGCTTGAGGGAGACGACCCGACCACCGTCGCCGGATACCGGCTTGCCGCCAAGCTCGGCGCGGGCGGTATGGGCAAGGTGTACCTGTCGTACACACCCGGCGGGCGGCCCGTGGCCATCAAGGTGATCCGGCCCGAGTTCGGCGAGGACGCCGAATTCCGCCGCCGGTTCGCCCAGGAAGTGAAGTCCGCGCAGCGAGTGCAGGGCCTGTTCACGGCGCCGGTCATCGACGCCGCCACCGACGCCGCGCAGCCGTGGCTGGCCACCGCGTACGTGCCGGGCCCTTCGCTCGCCGACGCGGTCGTCGCGCACGGGGCGCTGCCCGTCGAGACGGTGGTGCTGCTGATCGCCGGCATGGCCGAGGCGTTGCACGTCATCCACGGCGCGGGCATCGTCCACCGTGACTTGAAGCCGTCCAACGTGCTGCTCGCCGCCGACGGCCCCCGCGTCATCGACTTCGGCATCGCCCACGCCGCCGACGCGACCTCGCTCACCGGCAGCGGCGTCACCATCGGCACCCCCTCGTTCATGGCGCCGGAACAGGCCGCCGGGCGCAAGGTGACCCCGGCCACCGACGTCTTCGCGCTCGGCCAGGTGGCGGCGTACGCGGCGACGGGGGCCCCGGCGTTCGGCGAGGGGACCTCGCACGGTGTCCTCTACCGGATCGTCCACGAGGAGCCCGACCTCACCGGCGTCCCGGAGCGGCTGATGGAACTGGTCAGCCGTTGCCTCGCCAAGGACCCCGCGGCCAGGCCGTCGATCGCCGAGGTCATCGCGCTCTGCCAGTCCGCGAACGCGGAGACGGTGCTGCGCCGCCCCGAGGACTGGCTGCCCGCCCCGGTCACCGCCGACATCACGGTGCGCGCGGCGGCTCCGGCCCCGGTCCAGACCCCGCCGCCTCCGGCCTCCGCCCCGCCCGTGGCCTACTCGCCGACCACGCCGGTGGCCCCGGCGGGCCCGCCACAGGGCTACGGTCCGCCCGTGGCGTACCAGCCCACGCAGCCGGCTCAGCCTTCTCAAGTCCCGCTCCCACCACAGCCCCAGACCCAGACCCAGTACCAAGTGCCCCATCCGGCCCAGGGTCAGGCTCACGCCCATGCCTACGCCCCGACACAGATGCCCACGCAGGCGCAGACGTACCCCGGTCACCCCATGCCTCAGGCGCCCCAGCGACCCGAGAGCTCCGGCAAGCGGCGTGCGGTCATCGCCATCGCCGCCGCGCTGGTCCTCGGTGTCGTGGGTGGCGGCACGCTGTACGTCCTGGCCAAGGACAACGGTAAGCAGAAGGAGGCGGGCAACTCCTCGCAGGGCAGGCAGACGAGCGACGGGACCGCGGACGGGAACAACGGGGACGGGAACAACGAGGCCGACTCCAAGCCGAGCACCAAGCCTGAACCGAAGCCCGTCCCCTACAAGGGCATCAACCTGACGGCCGGCTACCACCTGACTCTCGGGGACAACACCGTCCGGCCTCAGAAGGGCGAGGACGGTGGGTACGAACTCTCCTACGACACCGGCGGATATCTCGACGCGGAGTCCACGGGCGGCAGCCTGGTGCTGCTCGATCCGGGGCAGGCGGGATCGCTCGCGACCTGCCTCGCGGAGACCCGGTTCACCGAGACCATCGAACTGAACACGATCTCGCAGGGCAGGCAGATCTGTGTCACGACGGGAACGGGCCACATGGGCCTGGTGACCATCCAGGGGCTCTCGGCCGAGGAATCGCCCAGTGAGTACCTGACTCTGGACCTCACCGTCTGGCGTAACGCGGCAGGTTCCGGCTCCGGCGGCTGAGCCCTCGCCAGCCGCCTCCGTGCCCCGTCACCGGCGGGGCACGGAGGCGGTGTGCCACGTACGCCGCCGGCTTTCTCCCGGTGGCGGGGCCTGCCGCCTCTGTCCAGCATGGACACATGTCGCTCGACCAGGAAGACCCCATGCCCATCGCGGTACTCGGCGCGACCGGTGGTCAGGGTGGCGCGGTTGCTGCCGCCCTGCTGGAGGCGGGGCGTGCCGTGCGGGCCGTGGTACGCGATCCGGGCAGCGGTCGGGCCCGGGCGCTGGCGGCGGCCGGAGCGGCGGTCGTGCCGGGCGATCTGTCCGACGCGGCCTCGCTCGCCAAGGCGTTCCGGGGCACGGCGGCCGCGTTCGCCGTCACCACCCCGTTCCAGGACGGCCTGGATGCCGAGGTCGCCCAGGGCGCGGCGATCGTACGGGCGGCCGCGGACGCCGCTCTGCCGCATCTGGTGCTGGCCTCCGTCGCCAGTGCGGACCGTAACACCGGCATCCCGCACTTCGAGACCAAGGCCAGGACCGAGGAACTGCTCGCCGGCTCGGGACTCCCGGCGACGGTGGTGGCACCCACCTACTTCTACGACAACGCCCTGGGCGCCCTGGACGAGGTGGCCGCCGGTCTCCTCACCATGCCGATCCCCGGCGACACCCCCCTCCAACAAGTGGCGCGGCAGGATCTGGGCCGGGTCGTGGCCGCGGTCGTCGCCGATCCGGACCGCTGGATCGGGCAGCGGATCGAAGTGGCGGGCGACGATCCCACGCCGGTCCGGATGGCTGCGGAGATCGGGCGGGCCGCGGGCGGCACGGTCGCGTTCCGCCAGTCGTCGCTGGAGGACCTGCGTACCGCGAACCCCGATATGTTTGCGATGTACAGCTTCTTCGCCGGCGCCGGATACCAGGTGGACATGGCGGCGCTGCGGACACAGTTCCCCGCCATCCCCTGGACGTCCTACCCCGCGTGGGCGGACGCCCAGGACTGGCCGGAGCCCCGCGCCTGACCCCCGCACCGCGGACGAGCACTCCTACCAGGTGACGGCGATCCGCCGCGGACTGCGGGAGGTGGTGCCCAGGTGCCACTCGACGTCTTCGACGGGCTGCGCCAGGCGCAGGCCGGGCAAGCGGGCGGCGAGCCGGTGCAGGGCGAGCTGGAGCTCCAGCCGGGCCAGCCAGGCACCCAGGCAGTAGTGCGCGCCCGCGCCGAACGACAGAGTGGGCGCCGCCAGAGGTGCGAAGAGGTCGTCGAGCGGCCGGGGCGGAAACACATCGGGATCACGGTTGGCCGTGCCGCAGTCGGCGAGAACCACCGATCCCGCCGGGATCGTCACGCCGCCGACCTCCGTGTCGGTGGCGGCGTGACGCGCGGTCCCCCGGTCGTCGCCGAGCGGAATCAGGTGCAGCAGGCGCTCCGCCAGTGTTTCGGCGGCCTGTTCGTCCGCCCCGAGACGGGGCCAGACCTCCGGCCGTTCACCGAGCAGATAGAGCAGCGAGTTGCTGAGCATCGTCATCGTGCTGTCATGACCTCCCACGACCAACCCGCATACCAGGTCGACGAGTTGCCCCTCCGGTACGCCGCCCTCCTCGTCGGCCGCCCGGACCAGCACGCTGGTCAGGTCGTCGCCCGGCTCGCTCCGTCGCTCGGCCAGCAGCTTCGCTCCGAAAGCGGCGAACTCCACAAGCGCTGACACGATTTCCTCCTCGGGGTGGGAGCCGTCGGAGAAGGCGTACAGGCTCCAGTGGCGCAGCCGCTCCCGGGCTTCGGTGTCGAGGCCCATGAGTCTGCTGATCACGGCGACCGGGAGCGGGAGGGTGAAGCCGGTCACCAGGTCCACCGGGCGTCCGCTGTCCGCGAGTTCGTCCAGGCACTGTTCGACGATCGTGGCGATCCAGGGCCGCCAGCGGGCGACGGCCCGGGGCGTGAACGCACGCCGCACGGTGCGGCGCAGCCGCAGATGGTCCTCGCCGTCCTGGTTGAAGATCAGGTCGATGCTGCTCACCAGGCCGGATTCGCCCGACAGGGACGGGGACTCCGGTGTGTGAAGCCGTGCGCGTCCGAATCGGGAGTCGGTCAGGACCTTGCGGACATCCGCGTAACGGCTCACCAGCCAGGCCCGGGTCCCGTCGGGTAACGCGACGAGCCTGGGCGGGCCGGGTGGGTCGAACGTCAGACGGTGCAGCGGGGGCATGGGCGGGCCGGGACGGACATGGGCATCGGCGTCGGCGTCGGCGGGGCAGGACACGGGGCCTCCTGGCTTGCGCGGGTGCGGCGGACTGCGGGGCGGGGTGGCGGGGAGGGTTGTTGCGGGGCCGGCGGGCAGAGTTCGGCCCTGGGGCCGTGGGTCAGAGTTCGACCAGTACCTTGCCCCGGTTGGCTCCGGTGCCCTGGTACAGGCTCCGGTAGGCGTCCGGGATGCTCTCGAAGCCGTGGTGGAGGGTGTGTCCGCAGCGCACCTCGCCCCGTCGGACCAGGCCGCCGAGCTGGTCGTGGAGCGCGCGCCAGTTCTGTTCGGTGAACCACTCCAGCGAGAAGATGCCACGCACATGTGCGCGCGGGAACATGATGTACGGCAGCAGTCTCGGTCCTGAGACGTCACGGCCCACCTGGGTGGCCCACTGCCAGCACACGGCCACCTGGCTGTCGATGTTGAGCATGGAGAAGACGGCGTCGGTGACGGTGCCGCCCAGATTGTCGAAATACTTGTCGACGCCGTCCGGCGCGGCCCACAGGAGGGCGTCCCGTACGGCCTCGCGGTTGTCTCCGTGGCGGTAGACGACGACCGCGTCGAATCCCAGCTCGTCGAGGTAGTCCGCCTTCTCCGCCGTGGACGTGGTGCCCACCACCCGGGCGCCCGCGAGCTTGGCCAGCTGGCCGACCAGTGAGCCGACGGAGCCGGAGGCGCCGCTGACCACGGCGGTGTCCCCCGGGCGGATCGACATGAACTTGGTCAGGGTGCCCCAGGCGGTCATGCCGGGGCCGCCCATGACGCTGAGCGCGGTGGGGAGCGGCAGCGCGTCGTCGTACCAGCGGGGGTCCAGGCGGCGGTAGGCCGGGAAGACCATCGGGAACGTCCCGGTCTGCCAGGGGGTGGGCGCGCCGTTGCTCACGAGATGGGTGCGCCAGCCGCCGAAACCCTGCACCAGATCACCGGGACGGTGGGCCGCCTCCGGACCCGCTTCCAGCACTTCCATGATCGAGTCGGCCCCCATGTGCCCACCGAGCGGGGTGTCGAGCGCGATGCCCTGGAGGTAGGGGTCCACCGATACATAGCGCGTCCTCAGGAGCATCTCGTCCGGGGCCAGTTGGGTGTCGATCTCCTCCTCGACCTGTCCGTAGACCCTTTCGACGTCGGGGACGCCCTCGATGTGCTCGCGCACCACCCATTTCCTGGCCCTCATCCCGATACCTCTCTCTCGACGAGGGCCGGTCGGCCCTCTGCGACGGGCCGTGGCACCGGCCGCGGACCCACCTCGATGACGCGGTGGGTCGGTGGCGGACCGCTCTCGTCGACGGACGCGGTGAATTCACGGCCGTCGTCGCGGCAGATGAACTGCATGACGTGCCGGCCGGCCGCCGCCGCGCGGATCAGACCGCCCGTGGTGGCCCAGACGCCGGACTGGTAGAAATTCCGCAGTCCCGGCAGGCCGGGGCCGTGTTTCTTGACGAGCTTCTCCAGCGTTTCCCCGCTCTCCACGAAGGGCTGCCAGCCGAGCACCGTGCCGTCGTAGTTGCCCGTGTAGCGGACCTGGGTGAGCGGGCTGGACACATCGCGTACGGCGATCGCGTCCGCGATGCCGGGGTGCTGCCGCTCCAGAAACGCCACGAGTGTCTCGCGGGCCCGGCGCTTGGCCGCGTAGTAGCCGCGGCCGTGGCGTACCGGAAGCGTGTGGAGTTCCTGCCCGCCGCGGGTCCGGGTCGCCTGTTCCGGGCCCTCGTCCAGGGCGCGCCAGGGGGCGATGTCGCAGAAGTAGGTGACGTACGCGATGCTCGTCCCGGGTGGGGAGAGCTCGGGGTAGTGCCTGTTGCGGAACTGGACGTTGATGCTGGGGTGCCGTATGCCGGTCAGTCCGGCCGCTTCCGCCTCGTCGAGCAGATAGGTGGTGCAGGGGTCGGCGTCGGGGAATTCGCGGCGCAGGCCGAGGAAGAGCGTGAAGTATCCGGGGAAGACCATGCCGGGCTGTTCGATGGTCCGGGTGTAGAGGCGGCGGTACGCCTCGTTCAGGTAGCGGCCTTTCAGCAGGTCCATCATCGTGGTACGTCCGTCGCAGGCGGAGACGATGATGTCGGCGCGCAGTTCACGTCCGTCGCTGAGCCGCACCCCGACCGCGCGGTCGTCCTCGACCAGCACCTCCTCGACCTTGGCGTTGTAGGTCACTTCGCCGCCGAGCCTGCGGTAGCGCCGCTCGATCGACTCGGCGAGCCCGAGCGATCCTCCTTCGGGGACGCCCGCGGAGAGATTGGCGTGCGAGGCGAGCTGGAAGTGGAACGGCAGTACGGGGAAGGCCGGATGCTTCTCGTACAGAATGAAGTTGAACGCCTCGCGCAGCAGGGGGTCCTTGAACCTCGCCGAGTAGTCGGTCATGAGTACGCCGAGGGATTTGCGCACGACGTTGAAGTACGGGACGAAGGAGGCCAGCATGCGCCAGCGTTCCATCGCCGGCATCAGTCCGACCGGTCTGAGGAAGGGATAGACGGCGAGGCATTTACGGAAGGCGCGCAGTTGCTTGCAGAAGTCCCTGATCAGGGCGGAGTCGGCGGGCGAGAGCTCCGTGAGGTGGGCCTGGAGGCGGTCGGGGTCGGAGTAGAAGTACACCGCCCGGCCGCACCGGCCGCGTACGACGTTGAACACGTCGAAGTGCCGGATCTCCTTGCCCTGCAACGCACCGAGCTCCAGCCAGATCCGGTGCATCTCGTTGCCGGGACCGCTGCCCAGGAGCCAGCTGACGCAGGGGTCCAGTGTGAAATCACCGCGGTCCCAGGCCGTGCAGCAGCCGCCGGGCAGTTCATGCATCTCCAGGACATGGGTCCGGTAGCCGTTCATCCGGGCGTAGCAGCCGGTGGAAAGACCGCCCAGCCCTGCGCCGATGATGATCATCGACTGTCGTTCGGAACGCGGCATGAACCTGTTCTCCTCGGTGCTCATGTGCGGGTGTCACCACGCATGGACCAGTTGTCGAGCTGGGGCAGCCGGCCCAGCTTTCCGGGGTGCCAGGGCTCGGTGCCCCGGCTCTCGGACGCCGTGAACCCGCGTCCCAGCTCGTCGCAGAGGTACTGGACGACGAAGCGCCCGGTGGACGCGGCGCGGATCAGTCCGCCCATGCCGACCCACTGCCCGGCCATCGAGAATCCGTGCAGGCCCGGCAGGCGCATGCGGTCCTTGCC
Source organism: Streptomyces sp. NBC_01591 (assembly GCF_035918155.1). Lineage (NCBI taxonomy): Bacteria > Bacillati > Actinomycetota > Actinomycetes > Kitasatosporales > Streptomycetaceae > Streptomyces > Streptomyces sp. NBC_01591. The sequence goes on along the minus strand of NZ_CP109327.1, from coordinate 8,400,932 downwards.
GACCAGTTTGGACGCGATGTCGTCGGCCTCGGAGAACGCCTTCCAGGCCAGGATGGAGCCGTCGTGGTTACCGGTGTAGCGCCGGGTCGTCGCCGGGGACGCGACATCGACCAGCTCGATGCGCTCGCCCACCCCCGGCAGCCGACGCTCCAGGAACCCCCTGACGAAGTCGGCCACTTGGCGTTTCTTCGCGCGGTACTCCTTGCGGTCGGCGGCGCGTAGTTCCTTCCAGTACGCGAAGTCACTGAAGTAGGTGCAGTGGATGACCGATCTTCCGGGCGGGGCGAATCCGTCCGAGTAGTCGGAGCGCATCTGCACCACCACGCTGCTCTGCAGTGCGCCGGGCAGCTGCTCGGCGTCCTGCGGGTCGAGCAGGTATGTGGTGCTGTGGGCCCGGCCGGGGCCCAGCTCGCCCCGGACCCCGACGAAGGCGGAGACCACCGCGGGGAACAAAGTGCCGGGGCGGTGCAGCAGTTCGTCGTACAGCTTGTCGATCCGGGGTCCGGTGAACCGGCCCTGCAGAAGTCCGTGGATCGTGGTGTGGCCGTCGCAGGCCGAGACGACGTGGTCGGCGTAGTACCGCCTGCCGTTGCGCAGTTCGATGCCGACGGCAAGCCCGTCCTCGACCAGGATCCGTTCAACCCGTGCCCGGTAGCTGATCCGACCGCCCAGCGATGTGTAGCGTTCCTCGATCGACCGGGCCAGGCCGAGCGAACCTCCTTGCGGGAAACCGGCGTTGTGATGGTGGGCGCCGGCCATGTTGAACAGGTACGGGAGGAGCGGGAAGCCCTCCGGGTCCTGGAAGAAGATGTTGCGGAACGCCCTGCGGAGAAGCGGGTCCTGGAACCGGTCGGCGAATGCGTGCATCGGTGTCGACGCCGTGCGCCAGAACAGGCGGAACGCGGGCAGGACGGTGCGCAGCAGCGCCGCCCTCTCGCGTACGGTCCGCAGGGCGGGGGCGGTCAGGAACGGGTACAGCTCGATGTCGATGAACCGGCGCAGATCCCGGCAGAACGAGCGGATCAGCCGGGCGTCGGCGGGCGAGACTTCGAGCAGATGGCGTTCCAGCCGGTCGGGGTCGTTGTAGAAGGTCACGGAGCGGCCGGTCTCGTCGACGACCCGATTGAACATCTCGAAGTTGGTGATGGTCTTGCCGTCGAGCGCCCCCAGTTCGCGCCACACCTGGTTGGCGTCGTTGCCGGTGGCCGTGCCGATCAGCCACTCGATGCAGTAGTCGAAGATGTAGCCCTCGCGCGACCAGGCCGTGCAGCAGCCACCGGGCAGCACGTGCTTTTCGAAGATGCGGGAGCGCATCCCGTTCATCTGCGCGTAGCACCCGGTGGACATTCCCGCGACGCCGGCACCGATCACGATGACCCGGGGGCTGCCGTCTCCCTTCCGGTCACGGGTGCTCCACTCGTCCTCCGCCTCATCGGACATCGGCGCCGCCCTCCTGGAGGATGCCGCGCACCAGATCGGCATTGCGGGCCGCATGTTTGGGATCGAGCATGTCGGCGTGGATCCCTGAGCCTCGCAGCACGGCCGTGGCCGTGGTCGAGCTGCCGTGCCAGGTGCCGGATTCGCCCGCCGCGTAGAGTGCCGTCTTCTCCTCGTCGGTGACCACGCTGACGGTCGCGGACACCGTTCCGAGGTTCGGTGTGCGGCCGCAGAAGGCCAGGTACTCGGCGGCGTGGTCGAGGGTTTCGCGGGCGACGGCGTCCGATCCGGTGTGTTTGCCCAGGTGTTCGGCCAGTTCCGCCTCGAAGAACTCGATGTGTTCGGGGCCGGGTACGTACGGTTCGAGGATGCGGTGCGAGTCCAGCACGATCACATGGGCGACGTCGCGTCCCCGGCTTTCGAGTTCCTTGGCCACCTCGAATGCGAGGTTGCCGCCGAGCGAGTAGCCGAGCAGCAGGCATCGGCCCTCGGGGCGGTGGGACTCGACGAGGTCGGCGTAGCGGGCCACCTTGTCCGCGCCGGGGACGTAGTTGAAGGCGATCAGCCGGTATTCGGGCAGTGTGGCGGCGAACCCCCGGTAGACGAGTCCGTGGCCGCCCGCCGGTGGGAAGCAGAACACGGTCCGCTCCCGTTCGCTGTTGAAGCTGAGGCAGGGCAGGTCGTCGGAGATCGAGCCGGTGGCGAGGCGCTCCAGCGTCGCGGCCATCCCGTGCAGGGTCGTCACCCGGTACAGCAGGCTGACGGGGATGCCGACGCCGAATTCCTTGCGCAGCCGGTGGATCAGCTCGATCAGCTTGATGGAGCTGCCGCCGACCTCGAAGAACTCATGCGTCAGGCCGACCCGCTCCAGTCCGAGCAGTTCCTGCCAGTGCCGGGCCATGCTCACTTCGAACGGTGTGCGCAGCGTCTCCTCCGGTTCGTCGTCCGCGTCGAACCGGGGCATCGGCAGGGCGGCGGGGTCGACCTTGCCGTTGGCGGTCAGCGGCAGTTCCGGCAGCACGACGAAGTGCGCGGGGACCATGTACGCGGGCAGCCGGTCCCCGAGGTATCGGCGCAGCGCGCGGCGGTCCGGTGCGGCCCCTTGGGCCGGTACGCAGTAGGCGACCAGCACGTCCTCGCCCCGGGCGTCGGGGCGCACCGTGACGACCGTCCGGGCCAGCTCGGGCCACTGGGCGAGGTGTGCCTCGATCTCGCCGATCTCGATCCGGTGGCCCCGGAGCTTGACCTGGTCGTCGACCCGGCCGAGCAGGTGGACCCGGCCGTCCGCGTCCCAGCGTGCCGCGTCGCCGCTGCGGTAGAGGCGTACGGGGCCGGCGCCCGGTTCCCGGCTCAGTGTCCGGGTGACGAAGCGCCCGTCCGTCAGTGCGGGGTCGCCCGCGTAGCCGAGTGCGACGCCGTCGCCGCCGATCCACAGCTCGCCGGGCACACCGGGCGGCACCGGCTCGCCGTGCCGGTCGAGCACATGGAGTGTGCTGTTGCTCAGGGGCCGTCCGATCGGCACCGTCCGTCCGGGTTCCAGGTCGTCGACGGGCCCTTCGAAGCAGGCGCTGTCGATGGTCGCCTCGGTGACCCCGTAGGAGTTGATCAGTCGGGTGTGCGGCCCGCACAGCTCGTGCAGTCTGCGGTACTCCCCGGCCTTCCACACGTCGGATCCGACGACGAGCAGACGCATGAAGTCCAGTCGCAGGCCCCGGCGTTCGCAGTGTTCCATCAGGCCGCGTACGACGGCGGGCACGAACTCCGCGCAGTCGACGCGCTCCTCGCGCATCGTGGTGTACAGGCGCTCGGTGTCGAAGAGCAGATCGCGGTCGACCAGCACCAGATTGCCGCCCGAGCACAGGGCGCGCACCACGTCGCCGGTGAAGACGTCGAACGACGGGGCGGCCATCTGAAGGTGCACCCGGACGTCGCGGTCCAGCCGGTACTCCTGGAGCCAGGCTCCGCAGGCCGAGGCGAGGTTGCGGTGGCTGACCCGCACGGCCTTGGGGAGGCCGGTGGAACCGGAGGTGTGGATGATGTACGCGGGCGAGTCCGGACCGGCCTGCTCCTCGGCACCGGAATCGGTCCCGCTCCGGTCGTCCGCCGCAGGCGCGGCCTCGCGCAGCTCCCGCAGCGTCAGCGTCCGGGCCGGCAGCCCCGCCATCCGTTCCCGGCAGGCGTCGTCCTCGACGACGACGAGGGTGGCGCCCGCGGTCCGTACGGTGTGGGCGGCGCGGTCGGCCGGGTGGTCGGCCGGGATGGGGAGGTAGGCGCCACCGGCCTTGAGGACCGCGAGCAGTGCGACGACGAGGTCGGGCGACTTGTCCAGGCAGAGCGCCACCACCGAGCCGGCACCGGCCCCTAGCCCGCGCAGCTGCCGGGCCAACTCACCCGATCTGCGGTCCAGTTCCGCGTACGTCAGCCGGTGGGACGCCCCGTGAGGCGTCGGGACGGTGACGGCCACGGCGTCCGGACAGCGGGCGGCGGTCTCACTGATCAGCCGATGCACCGGACGGAAGCCGTCCGCCTTGCCCTCCCCCGCCACCGGGGGCAGAGCGAGGCGCCCGGCACCGCTCCACTCGCCGACCAGTCGCTCGCGCTCCTGGGCGCCCAGCATCTCCAGCCGGGAGGTGGGCCGATCTGCCGGGGCCCGCGTCATGCTGTCGAGCAGCGCGGTGTAGTGCGATGCCATCCGCCGCATGGTCTCCGGCTGGAACAGGTCGGTGTTGTACTTCAGGACGCAGTGGAAACGCCGCTCCGCCTCGTCCTCGTACACGGACAGCGTCACATCGAACTGGCCCTCCTCTTCGGGGAGTTCGATGTACTGGAGCCGATAGCCGTACTTCTCGGTGGCGACCTTGTGGGTGAGCAGGATGAACATGGCCTGGAACACCGCGGAGCGGCTGGGGTCGTGCTGGAGTCCCAGCTCGTCGACCAGCAGGACGAACGGGTACTCCTGGTTGTCCAGGCCGCCCAGCACGGTCGTCCGGACCTGTTGCAGCAGCCGGGCGACGGACGGGTCGTCGGACAGGTCCGCGTGCAGCGGCAGCGGGTTGACGAAGTATCCGTAGACGGAGGCGAATTCCTGCTCGGTCCGGCCGGTCACCGGGCTGCCCACGATGACCTGGTCCTGGCCGGAATAGCGCTGCAGCAGCACGTAGTAGGCGCTCAGCAGCACCATGAACGGGGTCACGTCGTGCTCGCGGGCGAGGGCGTGCACCCGGGCGGTGAGCTCGGCATCCAGCACGAAGAACTCCGACGCGCCGTTGTGCGTCTGCACGGCCGGACGGGGCTTGTCGACGGGCAGTTCCAGGGTCGGCACCTCGGCCGGCAGGTGCGAGCGCCAGTAGTCGAGCATGCGCGGCGCCGCGGGTCCGGCCAGGAAGCGGTTCTGCGCGTTGAGGAAGTCCAGATAGCGGGCGGTGACGGGCGGCAGCGAGGGGGCGTGGCCCTGACGCAGCCCTTCATACACCGCCAGGAGTTCCTCGATGAAGGTGAACGTCGAGATCGCGTCGGAGACGATGTGGTGCACCGCCTTCATGATCACCCAACGGTCGTCGGCGCGCTTGAAGAGGCGGAAGCGGAACAGCGGATCGCACTCGAGGTCGTACGGCCTGCGGTACTCGGCCACGATCGTGCGATGGATGTCCTCCCACTCCTGGTCCTGCACGTCGAACAGCGCGACGTCCGGGTTCGCCTCCGGCGACACCTGCTGCATCGGGACGCCGTCCACCGTAAGGAAGTTGGTCCGAAGCGCGGGGTGTCGCGCCACCAGGCAGCGCACGGCCTCGAACATGAGGTCGGGATCGAGTGCGACCCGGACCTCGACCGCGCCGCCGATGTTGTACGCGTAGCCCTCGGGATTCAGCTGCCTGAGGAACCACAGGGCCTTCTGGTTCTGCGTCAGCGGGTGGCTGAGCTCGTCCTTGAACACCTCCACCGCGGCGGCGTCCGCGCCTTGGGCTTCGTGGGCAACCAACTCGGCCAGAGAGTCGTGGAGTTGCGTGATCAGCTCGGCGACGGGAGTACCGCTCAGCAGCGCCACCACGGGCGGCGCGACGCCGAGCTCGGAGCTGATCCGGGCGCGCAGCTCCATCGCCAGGAGCGAGTCGAGCCCCAGCGCGTTGAGCCCCGCCTGCGGATCGACCCGGTCGGGGCCCGTCCGCAGCACCGAGGCGGTCAGCGTGATGAACCGCCCGGTCACCAGCGCCAGGCGTTCCGCCGGGTCCGCGTCGCGGAAGGTGTCGAGGATGCCCTCGCCCGGCCCGGCGGCTGTGCCGGCGGGGGCCGCCGCCGCCAGGTCTGCGACCAGCGAGGGCGGTGACGCGTACCAGGCCAGGAACACCGGCCAGTCGACGACCGTGGCGACGAGCAGCTGGGCCCGGTCCTGGCCGATGACGCGTTCCAGCACGGCCATGCCGACGTCCGGCGCGAGCGAGCTCATCCCGCGGTTGTGGAGGTAGTGGTCGACGAGTCCCAGCTCTTCGATCATGCCGGTGGCCCACGGGCCCCAGTCCACGCTCAGCCCCGGCAGTCCGAGTGCCCTGCGGTGCTGGGCCAGCGCGTCCAGGAACGCGTTGCCTGCGGCGTAGTTGGTCTGGCCCGCGGTGGTCAGCAGTGAGGCGATCGAGGCGAACAGGACGAAGTGGTCCAGCGGTTCGTCCCGGAGATGGCGGTGCAGCAGGTAGGCACCGACGGCCTTGGGATCGTGGGCTTCGGCGAACGTCCGACGGTCCATGTCCTCGACGAGTGTGTCGCGGACCTGACCGGCGAGGTGGAACACGCCGCGGACCGGCAGCGGGTCGGTGCGCCGGTGAGTGTCCAGCCAGGACGTGAAGGCGGCTTCGTCGGTGATGTCGAGCGGTGCCAGGACGACCCGTGCCCCGAGCGCCTCCAGTTCCTTGACGAAGGCGGTGGCGCGGCCTGCGGCAGTGTCGGGGTCCAGATCCCGCCAGGCGGAGCGCTCCGGCAGTGCGGTGCGTCCGATCAGGATCAGGCTGCGCGCGCCACGCCGGACGAGCGTCCGGCAGAGCAATCGGCCGAGCGCTCCGAAGGCGCCGGTGACCAGGTAGTTCGCGTCGGTGCGCAGTTGCAGCGGAAGGGGGTGTGTCAGCTGGTCGGCCTGCCGGATCCGGCTGGTGAGGCGAGCCGCGCCACGCAGCGCGATCTCCTCCTCGTCGTCGGTCAGGAGTTCACGCAGCAGCGCCCGGGCCTCGGCCCGGCATCCCTCGTCGCTCGGCGCGCCGGGGTCGAGATCGATCAGCTTGCCCGGGTGGGAGAGCAGCTCCTGGTGTCTGAGCACCCGGCCGACTCCCCACGCCGGTGCTCCCAGCGGCTCGACGGTCTCGCCGGGTGCGACGTTCTGGGCGCCACGGGTCACGATGTGCAGCCGGCCGACCGCCTCGCGGCGGCGCAGCGTCCGGGCGAGCGCGATCAGCGAGTAGGTCCCGGTGTCGCTGTGCCGTACGAGGTCCTGGGGTGAGGCCTCGGCGAGGTGGGGCAGGTCGAGGTTCCACAGGTGCACGATGGGGCCGACGGGGCCCCCACCACCTTCGCTCAGATCGGTGAGGAGCCGCTCAAGGTCCGTGGCGGACCCCGGGACGACCGTGAACTCGCTGCCTTCGCCGCTTCTTCCGTACGTGTCTCCCCGGCGCACCAGGTGGCAGCGCTCGCCGCGCGCGGCGAGCAGTTCGCTCAGGGCGTCGCCGACGCCCTGGCGGTCGCCGAACACCAGCCAGTCGCCGGCGGTGGGCACGGGGCTGTTGGAGTCGGGGCCGACTCCGTCCTCGTCCGCGGCGGAGTCGAAGGGCCGGTCGATCCAGACGGTCTCGGCGAGCCAGGAGTCGATCGTGCCGAGGCCGACCGCGGTGGACGCCTTCTCCACGTCGGCTGCGCGGAAGCCATGGATGCCGCCGAGATGTTCACCGCTGTCCGCGTACACGGCCATGTCCCCGACGAGCTCGTCCACGTCGCCGCGGGTCACCGTCGCATGCACCCAGATCGGCCGGTCTCCCACCGGGGCGAGGCACAGCTCGTCGATCGAAAGGGGCAGGCGGATCCCGGAGGTCTGCCGTTCCGATTCGCCCGCATCTCCGGCTTCGGTCTCAGGCAACTGCGTCGCCAGCAGCGACTGGAAGCAAGCATCGAGCAGCACGGGATGGATGTGGTGTCCGGCCGCGTCGTCACCGATCTCCGCGGGTGGACGGAGCCGGGCGAGCACCTCTCCGGAACCGATCCACACCTCGTCGATGGCCCGGAACGCGGGCCCGTAGTGGTAGCCCAGTGCGGCGAGTGCCGCGTAGCAGTCCTCACCGCCCAGCCGACGCCGGGTGCGCGCCCGAAGGGCTTCGGTGTCGGCAGGGGGCCCGGCCGGTCGCGGCTGCCCCGAGCGCACGACTCCGCTCGCGTGGACCGCCCGGCCGCCCTCGTCCTGCGCTGCCGACGCGATCGTGAACGCCGCGTTCTGCGAGGAGAGGGTCAGACGCACGGCCCGGTCCTCGCCCTCGGGCAGGAACAGTGCCTTGCGGAACTCGATGTCCGTCAGCACGACATGGGTGCCGCCGGTCAGGGAGCGGACCGCCTGCGTGGCCATCTCCAGGTACCCCGCCGCCGGGAAGACCACCGTGGACTGGATGCGGTGGTCGTCGAGGTAGGGCAGCCGCTCGGTGTCCAGAGCGGTGTGCCAGGTCGGTTCGGTGTCTTCGGTGCGGCGGCCCAGCAGAGGATGGTCGGCGTGGCCGAGACGGACCTGGGCGACGGGTGCGGGCTCCGTCCAGTAGCGGTCGCGCCGCCACGGGTAGCGGGGCAGGACCACCGGCCGGCCCGCCGGGTGCAGGGTGTCCCATGCGATGGGGACGCCGAGGTTGTGCAGCTCCGCCAGCGAGGCGGCGAAGCGCTCCGGTTCGTTCTCCTGGCGGCGGATCGAGGGCAGGGTCCGTGCGGCCGTCCCCTTGGCGTCGAGGCACTCCCGGATGGAGTGGCCGAGCACCGGGTGCGGGCCGATCTCCAGGAACAGTCCGTACCCGTCGTCGGCGAGCCGGTCGACGGCCGAGCGGAAGCGGACCCGGTCGCGGACGTTCTTCCACCAGTAGGCCGCGTCCAGCTCACTGCCGTGCGCCGTGCCTTCCTGCCCGGTCAGGTACAGCGGTACCGTCGCCGCCCTGGGGTCGAGACCGTCCAGCGAGGCCAGCAGTTCGTCCTTGATCGTCTCCATTCCCGCGCTGTGGTACGGAACCTGCACCGTGAGGAACTTGGCGAAGACCTGCTCGGAACGCAGCCCGTCCGCCAGCTCGGCCAACGCGTCACGGTCACCGGCCAGGGTGACCGCCGACGGACTGTTGACCGCTGCCACGGACACCCGGTCACCGAACGCGGCCACCCGGTACTGTGCCTCCTCCTCGGGCAGGCTCACGGCGAGCATGGTGCCGGTTCCGGTCAGCTTCTGCTGGAGACGGCTGCGGTGGACCACCACTCTCACCGCGTCCTCCAGGGAGTAGACCCCTGCCTCGTAGAAGGCGGCGGCCTCCCCGGTGCTGTGACCGACCACGGCGTCGGGCCGCACACCGTACTGGCGCCACATGGCCGCGAGTCCCACCTGGACGGCGAAGTTGGCCGGCTGTGCGAGCCAGGTCTCGCCCATGCGCGATCCGGCTTCGTCGGCCCTCATCTCCTCGATCAGGGACCAGTCCGCGATCGAGCGGATGGCCTGGTCGCAGCGGGTGACCGCGTCCCGGAACGCTTCGTCGCCCTCGAACAGCTGGCGGCCCATCCCCCACCACTGCGGCCCCATGCCGGTGAAGACCCAGACCAGACCGCACTGTTCGGCTTCGAACTGCCTGCCGTGGACGACCCCGGGGTGCGGTTCACCGCGCAGGAAGGCGCCGAGTGCCTCGTCCAGTCCGGCCCGCGAGGAGTACACGACGGAGAGCCGCGACTCCAGGTGCTGGCGGCGGCGGGCCAGTGTGTAGCCGAGGTCGGGCAGCGACACCCCGGGCCCATCGCCACCTGCCAGCTCGCGGCGGATGCCCGCCGCCATCTCCGGCAGGGCTTCCGGGGTGCGGGCGGTCAACGGGAGGAGATTCCAGGCCCGTTCACCGGGCAGGGCCGGCGAAGCGCTCCTGTCCGGTGCCTGCTCCAGTACGACGTGCGCGTTGGTGCCACCGAATCCGAAGGAGTTCACCCCGGCTCGTGCGGGGCCCTCGTGCGCGGGCCATTCGGTCGGCTCGGTCGGGATGCGGTACGGGGAGGACTCCTGGTCGATGGCGGTGTTCAGCTGCTCCAGGTTGATGTGGGGCGGGATGAGGCGGTGCTTGAGGCAGAGCACCGCCTTGATCAGACCGGCGATGCCCGCTGCCGCTTCGGTGTGCCCGATGTTCGTCTTGACCGAGCCCACGTAGCAGGGAGTGTCCGGTCGGCGGCCCACGGCCAGCGCCCGGCTCAGTGCGTTCGCCTCGATCGGGTCGCCGACCGGCGTGGAGGTGCCGTGCGCTTCCACGTACTGAAGGTCGCCGGGTGTGATGCCGGCTTCGCCGCAGACGCGTCGGATGAGGGAGACCTGGGCGTCCGCGTTGGGCACGGTGATGCCATTGGTCCGGCCGTCCTGGTTGACCCCCGCGCCGAGGATCACCGCGTGGATGGGGTCGCCGTCGCGCAGGGCGTCGTCCAGCCGTTTGAGCGCGACCAGGCCGACGCCCTCGGCCCGTACGTAGCCGTTGGCCGTGGCGTCGAAGGCGCGTGAACGGCCGTCGGGCGACAGGAATCCGCCCTTGGTCTCGGCGATGGTGTACTGCGGCGCCATGTGCAGCAGTACGCCACCGGCCAGCGCGAGATCGGTCTCCCGGTTGTTGAGGCTCTGGCAGGCGAGGTGCACCGCCACCAGGGAGGAACTGCACGCGGTGTCGATCGACAGGCTCGGTCCGCGGAAGTCGAAGCAGTACGAGAGACGGTTCGAGACCATCGTCATCATGGTGCCGGTGGCGGTGTGGGCGGCGAGTGACGAGAAGCCCAGGTCGGAGAACTGGAGGATCTTGTAGTCCAGCGTGAACGCACCGACGAACACGGCGGTGTTGCTGCCGGCGAGCTCCGCGGGCCGCTGGCCACCGTCCTCCAATGCCTCCCAGGCGACCTCGAGCAGTTTTCGCTGCTGAGGGTCCATGTGGTCGGCCTCGCGCGGACTGATGCCGAAGAATGCGGGGTCGAATTCGTCGAAACCGTCGATGTATCCGCCACGGCCGCCGATCAGACGTCCGGGTTTCTCCTTGTGTCTACTGCCCAGGGTGCCGACGTCGTAGCGATCGGCCGGTGTCGGTGTGATGCAGTCCTTGCCCTCCATGAGGTTCTGCCAGTACGTGCGGTGGTCCGACGCACCGCCGGGCAGTCGGCACCCCATGCCGATGATCGCTACTTTGTCGCTCACGGAGGCACTGTTCACGTCGGGCAAGGCTGTACTCCTGATAGTCGTGGCGCCGCGGCACGGCATGGAAGGGCAGTTCAGGCAGAACCGGTCCCGGGCCCCTTCGCACGGCGCAAGGGGTGGAGAAGGCTGGCGACGATCTCCCCGGTGCCGGGGAAGGATGCTGGATCGCCGAGCCCGACCGCGACCGGCTCACGGCCGGGCCGCCAGGTGTAGCTGTCGAAGACGTGGTCCCAGATCGACAGGTCAGAGCCGTAGTGGCCCGCCTCGGACAGATCGGTGCTGTGGTGCAGTCGGTGTTGTTCGGGGCTGGCGAGCACATGATTGAGCCGGCCGATGCGCACGTCGATGTTGGCGTGGACGAAATAGCCCTGGGCGGCCACAAAAAGACCCACGAGAAACACGGAGTCACGGGAGAAACCGACCAGTGCCAGAGCCAGCTGAACGGTTCCCTGCGCGAGAACGATATCGAGTACGTGATTGACACCGTTATTGGCGACATTGACCTTTTTCGGCACATGATGAACGCCGTGCAGTCGCCACAGTATCGCGTTGGTATGACCGAGCCTGTGCACCAGATAACTGGCAAGGGAACCGGTCAGTAATGCTGCGGGTATTTCCGCCCAGAGATTGAACTCCGACTCGTGCGGCGACACCTCGGAGACGACTGCGGAAACCAGATATTGCGCAAATACGCTGGCCACCATCGTCAACAGGAAGTAGACGCCGTACCAGCGCCATTCACCGGCGTTCGGGTGCCAGGCCCGCCGGTGCGGGATCAGCCGTTCGAGCGCGGTGAGATAGGAGATGACACCGAGCAGGAAGAGCGGGCTCACACGGTCGGGGTCCCAATCGAGACACAGCGCCGCCGCTGCCACCGAAACCGCGCTCGCCAGCAGGAACGGGTACGCCGCCACACGCAGGACTGCGCGCATGAACGGTACCTGCGCCACCTTCCCTCCGGCCCGACCGGAATTCACCTCCGGGTCACCGCCGGGCAGCGGATCACAATTTTCCACTCACAGCACCTTTACGAAAGGAACCAGCACGGCAGAGCGCACCGTGAAGGAGAAACCGATTGCTACATGCAGGCGCACGGGTCCGGCGCACCGGACGCCATCTGTCACACGCAAGGAATGTGGGTTGAAGTGTCACACGGGCCGCCTCATGGACCCCGCGGACCCGAGTGCCGTCACCGGCCCGGCCCGCTCTACTAACTTTTCCCTGCTCGGCGACCTCAACCGTCGAATTCAAGCCTCGTACCGCTGCTCCGAGGCGGGCATGGCGAGAATTGTCGGTGAGACCTGGACATTCGGTCCGCCGTGAATATGAATTACTAGTAATACCGGGCACCGGGTCTTTTCGCTTCATTGCTTCGTCGGAGCCGGTGCCGCACGCCGGCGGATTCGCGCAACCGACGCGCTCAAGCAACCAGGGGCCGGTCCTGCGGCGCGATCGGCGCCGGGAGCACCGTGGAACCGCTCAGATAGCGGTCCGTCGCGGCGGCGGCGGACCGTCCCTCCGCGATGGCCCACACCACGAGGGACTGGCCGCGCCCCGCGTCACCGGCGATGAAGATCCCGTCCGTCCGGCTACGGGCCGCCCGCCCGGACGGCTCCGTCGTCTCGGCCCCGAAGCCGGCGTTCCGGGCGAAGTTGCCCCGGTCGTCCAGCGCGAGTCCGAGCTGCCGCATCAGCCCCGTGCCGTGTTCGGGGCCGTAGAAGCCGAGGGCGAGCAGGACCAGATCCGCCGGGATCCCTCGTTCGGTCCCCGGGCGCGGCCTTCTGGCCTCCGGTTCCACCTCCGCGAGGCACAACGCGCGCACGCGCCCCGACCGGTCCCCCTCGAAGCGGAGGGTGGCCGAGGAGAAGACCCGCGGATCCGCGCCCTCCTGCCCCCGGGCCTCCTCATGGGCATGGGATATCCGGTAGACCTTCGGATACGTGGGCCAGGGCTCGCTGTCCCGCCGGGTGTCGCCGGGCTCCGGATTGATGTCCAACTGCACCACGGAGGCGGCCCCCTGACGCAGTGCGGTACCCATGCAGTCCGAGCCGGTGTCCCCTCCCCCGATGATCACCACATGCTTGCCCGCGGCGGTGACGGCAGGCGCGTCGAAGTCACCCTCGGTGACCCGGTTGGCCAGGGTCAGATAGTCCATGGCCTGGTGGATGCCGTCCAGCTCACGGCCGGGGACACGCAGCTCCCGTTGCCCTCGCGCACCGACGGCGATGACAACCGCGTCGTGTCGCTCGGTGAGCTCGGCGGCGTCGAGGTCATTGCCGATGTCCACCCCCGTGCGGAATTTGGTGCCCTCCGCCCGCATCTGCTCGATGCGGCGGTCCAGGTGGCGTTTCTCCATCTTGAACTCGGGGATGCCGTAGCGCAGCAGTCCGCCGATGCGGTCGGCGCGCTCGTAGACGGCGACGGTGTGGCCGATTCTCGTGAGCTGCTGCGCCGCGGCCAGGCCCGCCGGCCCGGAGCCGACGACGGCGACGGTCTTCCCGCTGAGCCGCCCGGGCGGCCGGGGTGGCGCGTATCCGTGTTCCCAGATCTGGTCGGCGATGGCCTGCTCGACGTTCTTTATGGTCACCGGGTCGGCGTTGATGGTCAGCACGCAGGCGTCCTCGCACGGGGCGGGGCACAGCCGCCCGGTGAATTCCGGGAAGTTGTTCGTCGCGTGCAGCCGCTCGGCAGCGGCCCGCCAGTTCTCCCGCCTCGCGTACGTGTTCCACTCGGGGATGAGGTTTCCCAGCGGGCAGCCGCTGTGGCAGAACGGGATGCCGCAGTCCATGCAGCGCCCAGCCTGCTCGGACACGAGGGGGAGACGTGCCTGTCCCGCGTAGACCTCGTTCCAGTCGCCCAGCCGTTCCTGGACGGGTCGTGCCGGAACGGGGCGGCGGGGGAACTTGAGGAAGCCGTGCGGGTCGGTCATGGGCCGCCTCCATCGCTCACTCGCGGTGCACAGGCGTTTTTGCCAGCGTACGCCCGCTCCATCCCTCGGCCCACCATGCCGATGGCACCCCTTCGGCGGGATCGGAAGCGTCACCGGCCGGTCACGCGGCGGCGCATTACTGGTATGGACATGACCAATCGCCCCTGACTGGTCTCGACCTTGGTCTAGACCTAGCGGGGCGGAGTGCGCCCTCCCCACTCGTCTCGCGGCGCCCCCACACCTCCCTCAGGAGCGAAGCATGCGCAGAAGGATCACCTCGTTCGTTCTCGGCATCGGAATCGCCGGGGCCTCCCTCCTCGTCACCACCGGCAGCGCCCAGAGCCATGGCTACACCGATGCTCCCGTCAGCCGTCAGCAGCTCTGTGGCAACGGCACCGTGCGCGATTGCGGCCAGATCCAGTGGGAGCCGCCGAGCGTCGAGGGCCCGAAGGGCTTCCCCGCCCGCGGCCCGGTCGACGGCACCATCTGCGCCGGCGGCAACGGCCGGTTCTCCGAGCTCGACGACCCGCGTGGCGGTGCCTGGCCCGCGACGCAGGTCACCAGCGGGCAGAGCTACACCTTCCGCTGGCGCATCACGGCCCGGCACGCCACCACCGACTTCCGCTACTACATCACCAAGGACGGCTACGACCCCGCCAAGCCCCTCACCCGGGCCGACCTGGAGCCACAGCCGTTCCTGACCGTGCCCTTCGGCGGCCGTCTTCCGGCGTCCACCGTGACCCATGCCGGAGTCCTGCCGCAGAAGTCGGGCAAGCACCTGATCCTCGGTGTCTGGACGATCGCCGACACCGGCAACGCGTTCTACGCCTGCTCGGACGTCACCTTCTGAGCCCGGTCCGCACCGGGACGGCCTCCGCTGCCCGGGGTGGCCCCCACCCCGAGCAGCGGAAGTCGTCCGGCAGTGCGCCAGCCGATGAGGGCCTCGGTGAGCTGGCGGGTGGTCTGCGCGGCGACCCTGGGGTTGTCGCGTTCGCCGAAGTCGATGACCGCGTCGAGGCGGCCGTCGGTGGTCAGCAGGTTGCCGGTGTGGAGATCGCCGTGGAACCAGACGGGAGGACGGTCCCATCCCGGCGCACCGAGCGCGGCGTCCCACAGTTCGGTCATGGCCACCGCGTCGAACGTGCCGTCGACCGCCGCGATGGCGGCCCGCGTCGCACCGTCCCGGTCGGCCAGTGACCGTACGGTCAGGCCCTCGCGATCCTCACCGGGCGCGACCCGCTGGAGGGCGGCCAGGAATCCCGCCAGGCCCTCGACGGTCGCCACTTCGCCGTCCAGCCAGCGGGACACCGCCCAGGGCCACGGGTAGCCGAAATCCGGCTCCCCCACTCCCATCGGTATCGGGACGGGAGCGGCAGGTGCGGGGCGAGCCGGGGCAGCCATGCGGCTTCCTTGCGGGCCTGCCCGATGGCCCCCGGATGGCGGGGCAGCCGGACGGAGAGTTCCTCGCCGAGTCGGTGGATCACATGGTCCGAGCCGGCCCGGTCGAGCAGCTTCAGCGGCAGCCCCGCCCACTGCGGGAACTGTGTCGACCAGCCGTCTGACGAGTGCGGTGTCGATCGCGGGGTGGATGTCCACCGTTCGCCCGTCGGTCAAGAACGGCTCCTGTCTCCGGCCCGCTCGGTACGGCGGGCGGTGCCGGCCATCACAGTGCCCGGCACTCGCCTGTCGACCCGTTCTCCCAGCCGACCTCCTCACGGCGTTGCCGCTCCGACGCCGGTGACAGGTCCCTCGACGAACACCGGGGACGGGCCTGCCTCCAGGGTGAAACGGCCGTCCGTCGGTTGTCTGACGGAGCGTCGGCCCCAGGAGTCGACCAGAGTCACCGGGCCGGTCGCCGACACCGTGAGGTTGCGGGCGGTGGTCGACCACACCACGCGTGTGGTGCCGCTGCCGGTGAAACGGACGGAGTAGGCCGGTGCGGCCAGCCCGTCGTTGCCGGCGTACGTCTTGCCGCCGAGCATCCGGGCCACCACGGCCTGGGCGACCGCGGCCGGTTTCGGGGCGTTGGCGGTGACCGAGACCGGGTTCGCGGCGGTGGCGGTCACGGGCTGCCGGAGCATGCCGAAGTTCTTTTCCTTGTCGGCGGGGTCGCTGCCGTCGTCGACCAGGTCGTACCAGTAGACCCGGGTCACGCCGTTGGCCAGGCCGATGGCGTAGAGCCGGATCAGGTTGTCGGCCTGCTGGCGTTCGGTGGTGCCGTGACCGGTGTCGGTGGGCCAGCCCATCTCGCTGAGGATGATCGGTTTGTCCTTGCCGCCGTTGGCGGCGCGGATCCGCTGCCGCAGGCCGGCGATGGTGTCCCCGGAACTTCCCAGCCACTCCGGTCCGCCCGGGTAGTGGTAGGGGTGGACGCTGTAGGCGTCCATCGCCTTCAGTCCGCCGCGGTCGATCAGGTCCGGCGCGAAGCACTTGGTACCGTCGGCGTGCACGCAGTTGCCGATGCCGATGGTGGCCGGGCCGACGACCGAGGCGCCCGGGTCCGCGGCCTTCACGGCCTTGTTCACCCCTTTGAGCACCTCCAGGTAGCAGGCGGCGCTCTTCCCGCAGGCGCTGTTGTTGAAGGTGTCGGCGTTGTACTCGTTGAGCACCTCGACGTTGCTCTGGTCGTAGTGCTTCAGCACCGCGGCGGCGAACTTCCCGAAGGCGGCGATGCCTTCGGGACTGCTCGGCGTCCGGCCGTTGTCGTACAGGGAGTTGGCGCCGTTCGCGATGATCAGCGGAGTGATGCCGAGCGCGCGGACGCGCTCCATTTCGGTGGAGAAGGCGGCCGGGAAGGTGTAACTGCCCTTCGCGGTCTCGAACCGGTGCCACCAGGCGTCCTCGCGGATGTGCGCGATCCCTGTCTTGCGTGCCTCGTCCAGCACGTTCAGGCCCCAGCCTGCGCGGCCGATGTGCACGGCGGCGCCGAACGGTGAAGCCGGGGCGATCACGCTGTCCGGCACCGGTTCGATGACGGCGAACGAGGTGCGCAGGTCAGTCGGATCGGTGGAGGAGCCCGCGTGCAGGGAGAGTCCGAAGTAGCCGGGGGCGAGGTCGGAGACGGGGATGGTGGCTTTGCCGCCGGAGAGCCAGCTGGTGCCGCCGCGCACCCGGGTGCCCTGTTCATCGGTGACCGTCCAGGAGACCGAGGCCGCCGACGAGCCGAACTCCACCGCGCCCTGGCCCCGTTGGAAGATCAGGCTCGGGGAGGTGACGGACAGCGTGTGCGTCGCGGCGGGGGCGGACGGCGGGAAGGCCACGATCAGGGACAGCGCGAGGGCAGGCGCGAGAGCGAGAGCCGGCACGCGGGCGAACGGTGAGCGTCTTCGTGAACCCGGCCGGTCACGGCGCGGGCGCCGGGAGCCCGCCGTATCGCCGGTGCCGATGGAGGTGTTGGTCATGGTGGTTCGCCCTCTCGCGGCTGATGGTCGACGTGACGGTTGTCGGGAACGATGGCCGGTGGGCGCCGCGTGTCACGGCACCCACCGGCCATGAAGCAGGTCAGCGGGTCAGCTGCACCTGCTGGTAGCGCACCAGCTTCCAGTTGTTGAGCCCGTCGCCCCAGGTCTGCCATCCGTCCAGACCGAGCGAGCGGTAGTTGTCCCGCTGCACACCGTCGTTCTTGTTGACCGTCAGGGTCAGCGAGAACGAGGGGTCCTCGGGCGACAGCGGGGCGATCCGCTTCCACGGTACGGCGACGAGGTACGTCGTCGTCCCGGCGTCCTCGTCACGGGCCACTCGGACATCGGCACCCGCCACGGAACCCACCGGGTAGTCCTTCGGCAGGGATTCGACGAAGACACCCGGCCCCTCCGTCACGGTGTCACCGGCGTAGAGCATGTACCAGTCGGCGCCCCAACGCCCCAGCCCCTCCCCCGGTTTGCCCGGCTGCACCCCGATGCCGATGCTGTCACCGGCGGGCAGCCAGGCCACCTTCTCTGCCGTTCGGTGGTCCTTCTCCCGGACCACCGCGGACACGTAGAGGTTCTTGTCGTCCCAGGTCGCCCACATGTCACCGTCGGCGACGGAGGGTTCGATGCCGCTGTACGAGCCGACTTGGGAGAGGTCAACCTTCGGGGCGTTCCCCAGGCCCGTGAGCCTGCCGTCCACCAGGTGCGGGGTGGCCCTGGCGATCGGGCTGAAGCCGAAGGAGTCGCTGTCGCCTGCGGTGCGTCCGTCCGCGAGTCTGGCGGTCACCCCGACAGGCTCGACGGCATAGGCGGAGGCTCCTTCGACGGTGGTGCGGAAGGTGCGGGCGCCAAGCGGCGGGACCGTACCGCCGTCGTCGATGCCCCGGCCCGTGATCGTTCCGGTGAGGTCGCCGAAGGACCAGTCGATCCCGGTCACCCTGACCGATGCGTCCGGCGAGTGGTTGGTGACGGTCACCGCCAGTCGGTCGGTGCGGACAGCGCCCTTCACCGACATCTCCGGGGACACGTCGACCGTCACCGGATCCGCCGTCACCTCCGTGCCGGTCGCGACCGCCCCGGTCCGCTTCCCGTCGAGGGTGACCGCCGCGGTCAGGCCGCGGCTGCCGGGGGTGTCACCGGCCGGGGCCCTCAGCACAGCGCTCGCCCGTCGGCCGGGCGCCGCCGAGACGGTGACCCGCTCGCCCTCGATCTCGAAGACCGCAGTGCGCTTGCGTGCCGATGCCCCGTCACCGCGGGCCGTGGCACGGTTGTCGAGTGTGGCGGTCACCGGAATCTCCGCGCCTGCCGCGATGCCCTTCGGTGCGGACAGCGACAGCAGCGGTGACGGCTCGACCTTGTCCACCGCGGCCCGCAGATAGACCGGGGCGCCGGTGGCCGTGAGGTGCACCCAGCCGTCCACCGGTTCCAGCACCCGCTCCGAGCCGAGCATGTCCACCACGGTGACCGGCTTCCCGGTCCGCACCCGGACCGGTTTGCCGCTGCGGTCGCTGCTCCACAGGGCCGTGGTCACCGCGCCGCCACCGGGCGAGCCGGGCGCGGAACTGAAGGTGTAGGCGTGCAGGTCGCGGTCGCCGGTGCGCAGCCGCCCGGTGAACTTCGCTTCGGTCAGTTCGCGGGCGACGGTGGAGTAGGAGAGGTAGGCGGGCTTCGGGTTGAGCCCGTTGGCCTCCGGGCCCGTCTTGCGCAGCAGGCCGAAGTTGTGCTCCGCGTTGTTCGGGCCGTTGCCGTCGTTGATCAGGTCGTACCAGTAATAGCGGGCGATGCCCGCGGCCTTGGCCTCCAGCAGGGCGCGTGCGGTGGCCTGTGCCTGGGTCTGCTCGCTGACGCCGACGCCGTCCCGGCCGGCGGAGGTCCAGCCCTGCTCGGTGATCCAGATGGGGAGTTCCCTGCCGTCGTTGTACTGACGCATCAGCCGCTTGAGGCCCGCGATGTCGAGCTCGACACCCTCGGGGTCGCCCGGGGCACGGTAGGGGTGGATGGAGATCGCGTCCATGTGTTTGAGCCCGCCGAGCTTGAACAGCTCCTCGAACCAGTCCAGGGGCACCTTGAACGACGAGGCTCCGACCACGGTGACCTTCGGGTCGGCGGCCTTGACCCCCGAGTACGCGGCGGCCAGCGTCTTCGCGTAGCACTTCGCGCTCTGCGAGCACACGCCGTTGGAGAAGCCACCGTAGTACTCGTTCCAGACCTCCAGCGACTCGATCCGGCCGTTGGCCTTCTCCGCGACCTTTCCGGCGTACTTCCCGAACGCCTGGTACGCCTCGTCGGTGCTCGGGATGTTGCCGTAGTCCGAGTTGCCGAAGCCCAGCAGCATCAGGCCGTTCTGGCCACGTGCGCCGAAGTCCGCGGTGACGCGTTCGCTGGCCTCGGGCCACTGGTACTCGCCCTTGGGGCGCTCGATGCTGCTCCAGTAGGTGGAGTCGACGCGCAGTGTGTCGGCACCGGCGCGGGCGGCGAGCTTCGTGCTGTCGTCCCAGGCGTCGCCGGGGGCCGAGCGGTGGTGGTGGTTGATGCCGAAGAAGGAGTCGGTGGTGCGCTTCGGATCGGGGCCGGGGTGCTGCACCGCGAAACCGGCGGTGCGGGCGACGGGGGCTCCGTCCGCAGCGGTACCGCGGAGCGTCAATGTGTAGTAGCCGAGGGGGAGTTCGCCCGCGTCGACGGCGCCTTCGCGGGTGGCCGGGTCAACGGTGGCGGTGCCCCGCCGCACGGTGCGGCCGCGGTAGTCGCGGACGCTCCAGGGCACGGTGCGGTCGCGGGCGGAGAGGACCCCGAAGGTCGCCCGCTCCCCCGGGTCGAAGAGGTTGCCGGGCGTGGTCACATCGATCTGTACATCATCGGTGTCGACCGGGGACGGGGCGAAGGCGTAGCGGGCGAAGCAGACCGGTTTCTCACTGGATCCCATGTCCTGTGCCCAGGTGGCGATGCGCATGTCCCGGCCGTACTGCCCGCCGGTGAACGCCCCGTCCGGGATGTAGAAGTGTGCGGTCCTCCAGGTGTTGGTGCCGGTCGTCTTCACGATCCGTGAGGTGCGCCACGGGTTCGCGCCCCCGTCGTAGACCAGCGCGAACTTGGTTCCGGGCGCGTCGAAGTAGTCGATGTCGACGGCCGCGTGGTTCGCCCCCTCGTGCTTGAGGCGGGCGTCCACGGTGACGTTCAGATACTGGTTGGGGCGGCCGGGGCCGATCTCCCAGCAGTCGCGGTCGCCGTACGTCTTGACATTGGCGCTCGCCTCGTCGCTGCCGGGGGACGCGTCGAAGGTGGCGCCCTGGGCCGCAAGTGTCTTCCCGAACACGGCGGTTGCGGAGTCATTGCTGTCCGCGGCGGTGGATCCGGCTCTCTCCGCGGAGGCGGCGGCCGGGCCGAAGGCCAGGAGGCCGAGCAGCGTGGAAAAGGCCACCGCCGCACGGGACAGGCGTCTGCGTGGTCGATGTCGCATGGCAGTGAAACTCCCTGATCATCGGGCGCTGGGGTGCTGCGCGCGGTCTCTGCGGAGAACGTGGACGGACTGAGCCCGATGCGGCTCCGGGCCGTTGCGCAACCGCTTGCTCAAGCGCGGCACAGACTGGCCCCGCAAACAAACTCTGTCAAGGGTTCGCACAGCAACCGTCGTCATCGCACAAGCAGTTGCGCATCACGGATAGGCTGACGTCATGGCGGAACGGGGCAGGGTCACACTGAGCGATGTCGCGGCGGTCGCCGGGGTGTCGCTCTCCACGGCATCAAGGGCGCTCAACGGCGGCGGCCGCGTCTCGACGGCGACGCGATCACGCATAGCGGAGGCCGCGCGCAGACTCGACTTCCGCCCCAACGCCCTGGCACAGTCCTTCGCGTTGGGACGGAGCCGGACGATCGGCATTCTCGCCCGGAACGCCCGGGGAGCATTCACCGAGCCGGTGCTGGTCGGGGCGTTCACCCACCTCGGCGGCCGGGAACAGGCGTGCCTGCTCTACGACGCGAGTTTCGACCCGGACTCGATGGCCGACAGCGTCCGCAGGCTGCAGGCCCGCCGCGTCGACGGGCTACTGGTGCTCGGCGATGACCTCCGGGTCGAAATGCGCTCTGTCACGACCGAGTTCTCCGTCCCGGTCGCCTACGCGTACGGGCTCACCGACCGGGAGGGCGACTCCTGTTACGTCCCCGACAGCCGGATGGCCGGTCGGCTGGCGGGCGAACATCTTCTGTCGCTGGGCAGGCGACGCATCGCGCACATCACCGGAGAGGCGGCCGACACCGCCGCGACGGGACGCGAGCAGGGGCTGCTGACCTCGCTCGCCGAAGCCGGGCTGCCCCCCGCGACCGGCACTCTCCGGGGTGACTGGAGCCGGGCCTGGGGGGCCACCGCCTGCCGCCGGCTGATCGATTCCGGCGCCCTGTTCGACGCTGTCTTCTGCGGCAACGACCAGATCGCGCTCGGCGCGGAGTCCGTCCTGCGGGAGTCGGGCAGGCGCGTCCCGGACGATGTCGCGCTGGTCGGTGTGGACAACTGGGAGTACGTGATCAGTGGTCAGCGCACCCGCCATCTCACCACCATCGACACGGGGTTGGCCGCGCTGGGCGCAGCCGCGGCGGCCCAGGTGGCCGACGGGCGCGACGCCCCCGGGATGCACGCCCATCCGTGCACGCTGGTGGTCGGCGCGACGACGGCCGGGGAACAACCGGGGGGCTGAGCCGGTCGGCCCGACGGTCCTGCGCTCACTCGGTGACAGCGAGTCGGGCGCGCGGCTGGACGGTGACGAGGGCGATGCCCCCGCAGCACACCGCGAGGAGCAGCAGCTCGGCGGGGGAAGGAGCGGGGGCTGTGCCCAGCGCCCAGTCGCCGAGGCGCACGGTGAAGGGAACGGCCAGTTGCACGGCGGCCGTGAAGACCGGCCCGCGGAGCAGGATGAGCCGGTGCTGCACGAGGTAGGCGGGCGCGTACACGGCCGCGCCCAGCACGACTATGCCGCCGGTCGCGGCAAGTGTCGGCGGGTGGGCGATCAGCGCGGGCAGGGCCATCGGGAGCAGCAGACACGTGGCGGCCGCGAGCAGCACGGACAGCACGGCAAGCGGCGGCAGCCCCGACAGCCGCTCCCGGTACAGGAACCCGTACACGGCGAAGGCCACGGTCGCCGCCACCACCAGCAGCAGCCCCACCCCGTCCGCGTCACCGGCGTCCGCGCCGAGCGCCGCGTAGCCGGCCGCCGCCGCGCAGGCGAGTGCCGCCCCAGCCACCTTGCGCGGCCCGGACCGTTCGCCGAAGAACAACGCCCCGACCGCCACCGAGGCGCACGGCATCAGCGCGACGACGAGATTGGTGAGCGAGGTCCCGATGCGCGGGATGGCGAGGAGGGTCCCTGCCGCGTAACCGGCGAAGCCGAGCAGGCCCAGCAGCCATACGGTGCCCGGCCCGGCGGCTGCCCGGCGCAGGTCGGCCCGGCCGTCCGCGGTGGAGGCGGCGACGACGGTGAGCACCGCGCAGCACACGGCGGTGCGGCCCACGGCGACGATCAGCGGATCGGTCCCGGTGACCAGGGCGCCGGAGAGCAGCCAGGTTCCGGCCAGCAGCAGGACGAGGACGGCCGGCATCGCGTGGCCCTTCCGTGGGCGGTGGAGGAACGGGCAGAGGGTGCGCAGCCGTTCGGCCCCCACGGCCACTTTCCTGTTCCCTGCAGATGCCAACTATAACGACGGGGGGGTCGCCTCCACCGGGTCATGCGGTCTGCTCGCCGCCCTCACTCCGGCCAGGCTGAGTCCAGGATGGTGTCAACGAAGTTGCCACGCCGGTACCCGGGTGCGTAACGCTCCAGGACATCGGCCTTCACATTGCCGAACGTGGTGTCCGGCTTGGGTTCGATGCCTTCGGTGAAGGCCCTGAGGATGCGCCGCTTGAAGTCGGGGCGGGGGTGGAGGGCGACGATCGCCGCACGGTCCGCGCCGCTGATGTCGTCGTACCCGATGCCCAGTACGTCGTACTCCACACCGGCCGTCACCAGCGCGACCTCGGGCTCCATGAACGCCGGGATTCCCGGCGTCGTATGGAGCGCGATGGCGGTCCAGACGCGACGGATGCTGTCCTCGGGCACACCGTGGCTCTGCAGGAATCGCCGTGCCTCGTCGGCGCTGTCCACCTCGAACCGGCGCCCGCTGCCGCGGAATCCCTTGTTGAGGCCGAGATCGTGCAACATCGCTGCGACGTAGAGCAGCTCCGGGTCGAAGCTCAGTCCGCCGTCGTGTCTCCGGAGGCCGCCGAAGAAGTAGACACGGCGGACTGGTGGTAGATCAGGTCGTCGGTCGTGTTACGCACCAACTGAGTTGCCGCTAAAGCCAGTTCGATGTCGGGAACCGTCACTGTGGTGAAGGCGGGGAGATCGGCGCTGCTGGGCATGAGAACTCCTTTGTCGTACGTCGCTTCGGCCTTGCGGCCCTGGTTCAGCGCCGGGATTCGGGGTCGGGGGGAATCCGGCGCGGTGGAACGTCGGCCGCCTCGTCCCGGTCCGCCGGGGAGAGATGGAGATGGGCCAGATCGTGCGGGACCGGTCCGTCGGGACGGAAGAGCGGCGCGCTCTCCCCGTCGGCCGCCGTGGCCGGGGCGTCCGTGAGGCGCAGGCGGGTGCGGAGCCGCCCGTAGAAGTCGTTCGGGCCGAGCCTGATGACCCGCAGACGGCGCGGTGCCGCGTACACCCCGAGCCAGTCCCCGGCGTCCAGTACGCCGCGCAGCTGGCCGTCGATGGTCACCGCGCCCTGTCCCGAGTGCGGCAGGACCCGCACGGCGATCGGCTCGTCGGCCGCGGCGACCACGGTGCGGTCGAAGGTCATGTGCGCTGCCACGGGTGTGAAGAGGACAGCGTCCATGCGGGGGGAGACCACCGGACCACCCGCGGCGAAGCTGTAGGCGGTCGAGCCGGTGGGGGTGGCCATGATGACCGCGTCGGCGGAGTACGAGGCGAGGAGCCGGCCGCCGATGTAGACGCCGAGGCTCACCTGCCGGTCGCGGGCGAGTTTCTCCACGACGACGTCGTTGAGCGCGGTGACGTCCAGT
Organism: Streptomyces sp. NBC_01591; assembly: GCF_035918155.1. Classification (NCBI taxonomy): domain Bacteria; kingdom Bacillati; phylum Actinomycetota; class Actinomycetes; order Kitasatosporales; family Streptomycetaceae; genus Streptomyces; species Streptomyces sp. NBC_01591. Next base: position 8,376,702 of record NZ_CP109327.1, on the reverse strand, counting down.
GCCACGCCCCAGCCCTCCGCCGCGGCCTCCGCGTCGAGGGCGACGTGGGGAGGCGGCAGCATCGGGCGTCGTCCGTAGCCCATCAGGGCGTCGATGTCCTCGGGCACTTCGAGTACGCGGGAGGTTCTCATGGTCAGCGTCATGCGCTCCTCGACCACCGCCCGGCCCCGGTGGACGGCGTCCAGCGCCCGGACCACGTCCGCGACCGGCACCTCGGTGAGGAAGCCGACGCGGCCCAGGTCGATCCCGAGGACGGCGCCGTCGTTCTTGGCGGCGATCCTGGCGCCGCGCAGGAAGGTCCCGTCGCCGCCGAGCGTCACGATGAGCTCGGGGTTGCCCGCGACATCGGCCTCCTCGCGCCCGCCGCGCCTGCGTTCGTCGTCGCGCCACACGTCGATGTCCGTGCACGGGATGCCTTCGCGGGCACACCAGTCGCGTACGACGCCCGCCGCGACGACGGCCTCGGCACGGCCCTGGTGAACGACGACTCCGACCCGCTCGACACTCATCCCGCCACGACTCCCCGTGTTCCGACAACGCCCCCTCACCCCACTGTGAGGGAGCCAGGAGTGTGTCCGCCCGTCGTCGGGCCGACACGGCGCCCGGTCGGGCGATCGGTTCGTGACGGCCCCGGGGACGGCACGGGTGCGGCCCGCCCGCGGATGCTCTCCGCCGGCGGGCCGGGCACGGCACGGAACACGTCCGGTTCAGGACCGCGCGTCCTCCGGAATGCTGACCAGCCAGCGGGTCTCCCGGCGGGGCCGCAGGTAGAACGCCCAGTAGAGCGTGGCGACCGCCGTGATCCCGCCGGTCCACAGCAGGTACTCGGTCTCCTGCTGGGTCAGGATGTACGCCAGCACGGCGATAGCAGCACGGGGATCGCGGGCCACAGCGGCATGCGCCAGGCCGGCGCCTCGCGGTGCGTACCGCGGCGGCAGAGCAGCGCGGCGACGGCGACCAGCAGGTACATGGCGGTGACGGACACGCCGGTGACGCCGTACAGGGTGTCGAGGTTGACGAAGCAGAGCGCCGCACCGGGGACGCCGACGACCAGGGTCGCGACCCACGGGGACCCGAACCGGCCGAGTCGGGCCAGAGCGTCGTTGATCGGCTCGGGCCATGCCTTGTCACGGGCGGAGGCGAACAGCACCCGCGAGTTCTGGATGACCATCACGATGCCCGCGTTGATGATCGCGAGGGCGACGCAGAGGCTGACGAAGGTACCGACGGCCGAGTTGGACCAGGCGGCGACCATGGCGTTGAGGTCGCCCGAGGTCAGGGCCGCCAGGCCCGGGGCGCCCAGCGTGATGGCGATGACCGGGACGAGGATGACCGCCGTGGAGATGGCGAGGGTGGCGAGCACGGTGCGGGCCACGTTGCGCCGCGGGTTCTCCAGCTCCTCCGAGAGGTAGACGGCCGTGGAGAAGCCCTGGGTGATGAAGAGCGCGATCGCGAGCCCGGAGACCACCATCATCGCGGTGACGGTCGAGCTCGTACCGCCCGACGAGGCGACCGAGCCGTGCACCAGTGCCGAGGCACCGCGCTCGGAGTGCGCGAAGCCGAGAACGGCGACGACACCTGCCGCGATCACTTCGAGGACGAGGAAGATTCCGGTGATCCACGCGTTGGCGCGCAGGTCCAGAAGACCGGCGAGAGTGGCGAGCACCATGACGCCGGCACCCGCGACGGAAGCCGGAATGTGCACGATGGGAGCGAGGTAGTCGGCCGTCCCCATGGCGATGACCGGGGGCACGATCATCACGACCAGCAGCGAGAGCACGAAGACGAGCCAACCGGCGAGCCGTCCCGCCATGGTCGACACCATGGCGTACTCGCCCCCGGCGCTCGGAATGAGCGTGCCCAACTCCGAGTAGCAGAAGGCGACCGCGATGCAGAGCAGCGAGCCGATGGCGATGGTGAGGGCGGTGTACGTGCCGAGGCTGGAGAACAGGTCCGGTACGACCACGAAGAGGGTCGAGGCGGGCGTCACGCAGGAGAGCGTGAGCAGTGTTCCGCCCACGACGCCGATGGAACGCTTGAGCTTCTGTGGAGTGGGGCCGGTCGCTGGCGCGAGCGCCTGGGGAGCGCTGAGCGTTTCGGTCATCGTGCGGTTCCGATCGACAGGTGCGGTGTCTGAGCACGGGAGCGGTATCGCCTCCAGACGAGGACGTGGTGAGTGGTTTCGTCGCTCCCAGCGCGACATGCAATCCCGACGTGTTCCGCAGGTCAAGAGGTGTTCACCTTCGGAATTCGTTGTTCCGAGGGGTCAATCCGACGATTTGGCGCTAACGACGCATCAAAGCACGGGGATCGGCGGGTGCGGGAACCGCAGCCCGGCCCGGTGGAAAGTTTCCACCGTATCCAGCATCCGGAAGGGCGGAGCGGCGTCCCGGACCGTGGGGCCCGGGGTGCGGTCGATGTGCGAGGCCCACGGGTCGCGCTTCCTCGGGCTTGGTGTCAGCCTGGAGTCATGGCTTGGGCGTCGTGGACGACTTGCGGTGTGTTCTCCGGGCGCGGTGGCGTGCTCACGGACGAGGTCGGTGTCCTGTCCGGGGACCTGACCGTGCACACGACTTGGGCGGACGACATGGCCCAGGTCACTGTGCAGTACACCGGTGCGATCGACTGGTTCACCATGTCGGGCAGTCCCGTACGGTGCCGTTCGGAGGAGGACAGCCGTCACCTGCACGACGCGGTGGTGCAGGCGGTCCGGGACGGGGAGGCGGCCACCGTACCCGCGCTGCCTCGCCCCGAACCGGAGCAGGCGGCGGAACCCGCCCAGGAGTGACGATCACGCGGCGGACGTCCAGGAGCGACGATCACGTCGGTGGACGTCCAGAAGGCACGACCACATCGGCGGCCCGAGCGGGGGCGGCCGGTGTCACTCCCGGGCCGAAGCCTCGCGATCCCCGCCGGAGTCGCGGAGCGCCGCGGCGACCAGCCCCGCGATCTCGCCCCTCGGCACTCCCCCGCCGCCCACCAGCCGGTCGAACACCAGGCCGTCCACACAGGCCAGCAGTGTGAGCGTGCGCCCCTCGGCGTCGGCCACGCCCTGCGCGCCCAGGAACGCCCGCACGGCTTCACGCGCCGCGTTCTCGCGCGGCACAAGAATCTCGCGCAGCTCCGGGTGGCGCACGCTCTCGACGGCGCACGCGTAGCGGGCGAGTGACCGCCGCCGCCCCACCCCGGTGAGCCGCCGCTCGACGAAGCCGGCGAGCCCGTCCGTCAGTTCGTCGGCGTCGCGCGGCGTCGCCGCCTGGTCGCTGGCCGCCTGCAGTTCCGCCTGGTCGTGCGCGACGAGTCGTCGGACGAGCGCGGTGAGCAGCGCCTGACGGGTGCGGAAGTACGCCGAGGTGGTGCCCGGAGGCAGGCCCGCAGCCCGGTCCACGGCCCGGTGGGTCAGGCCCCGCATCCCCGCCTCGGCCAGCACGCCGATGGCGGCATCGGCAAGGACGGTCCGTCGATCAGTGGTCATCACCCCTTTCTACACCTGTAGAGACGGCGTAGTACGCTCCTTCTACAGGTGTAGAAGGCCGTGGCAGGGCACGAGAGGGGACCCGGCATGGGCAACAGCGCGGTGGTTGTCGGCGGAGGCATCGGCGGGCTGGCCGCCGCGATCGGGCTGCGCCGCATCGGCTGGGAGGCGACGGTCGTCGAACGCGCCCACACCCTCGACGACGCGGGCGCGGGCATCTCGCTGCACGCGAACGGTATGCGCGCGCTGGATGCCCTCGGTGTCGGCGCGGGAGTGCGCGCGGCCGCGCGGCCCCAGTACACCGGTGGCACCCGCACCCCGGACGGACGCCTGCTGGCACGTATGGACGGAGCCGCGCTGGAGCGCGAGCTGGGGACCCCGATCGTGGGCATCCCCCGGGCCACGCTGCACCGGTTGCTGCGCGAGGCGCTGCCGCCCGGATCCCTGGTCATCGGGGCCGAGGTGACGTCCGTCGACCGATCCGACGCCTCGCGGGTGCGCCTCACCGCCGGTGACACTCTCCGCGACGCGGATCTGGTCGTGGCCGCCGACGGGATCAGCAGCCGGTTGCGCTCCCAGCTCTTCCCGGGGCACCCCGGTCCGGCCTACAGCGGCTCGACGGTGCTGCGCGCCATCACCGAGTCCCCGGTCGACCTGCGGACCGACTTCGAGCTCACCTGGGGACCGGGGGCCGAGTTCGGTCACATCGCCTTCTCGGACGGCCGGGCAGAGTGGCACGCGGTGCTCAACGCTCCCGCCGGTGTGCGCCATCCGGACCCGCTCGCCGAGGTCCGCCGCCGGTTCGGCGGCTGGCACGACCCCATTCCCGCCCTGCTGGCGGCGACCCGGCCCGATGCCGTCCTGCACCGTGACGTCAACGAGCTGGTCGCCCCGCTCCCTTCCTACGCGGTGGGCCGGGTCGCCCTGCTCGGCGATGCCGCCCACGCCATGACCCCGAATCTCGGCCAGGGGGCCTGCCAGGCACTGGAGGACGCGGCGACGCTGGCCGCCGCGCTCGCCACCGAACCCACCGTCGAGTCGGCGCTCAGCCGCTACGACGCCGAGCGCCGGCCCCGCAGCCAGTCGGTCGCCCGGGCCGCTCGGCAGGCCGGCCGGATGGGCCAGCAGCTGTCCCGTCCGGCGGCCGTCGCCCTGCGCAATACAGCGCTGCGGCTCGCACCGTCCCGCGTCACCGTCCGCACGATCCTGCGCCACGCCGACTGGACGCCCCCGCGGCTGGGCTGACCGCGGGGGCGACGGCCGGGCGGCGGCGCCGTACGTCAGTAGGCTCCGAAGACGTTGTCGATGGAGCCGTACTTGGCGGCCGCGTAGTTGCACGCTGCCGTGATGTTGGCGACGGGGTCGTAGCTGTCCATCGCGGTACCGGGCACGTGGTAGGCCCGGAACGTCGGATCGATGACCTGGAGGAGCCCCTTGGACGGCGTCCCGGCGGCGGCGTTCGAGTCCCAGTTGTTGATGGCCAGGGGGTTGCCGGAGGACTCGCGCATGATGTTGCGGTGGATGCTGGCGTAGCTGCCGGGGATGCCGTGCTTGGCCATGACGGCCAGCGACTCCTTGATCCAGCCGTCCAGATCGTTCGTGTACGTCGCGGACTGCGCGGCCGGGGCGGCGGCGCTGACGGACTGCGCCGGCGCCGCCGAGGCGGTGTGGGCACCGATCAGCGGCAGCATGAGGGCGGCTGCGCCCGTGCCCACGGCGATGAAACCCCGGGTCAGCGAGGTGGACTTACGACGACGGTACGTACCCGTTGAGGGCATGATGGATTCCTCTCCGTCGCCTGCGAGGTGAGCTGTCGGGTTCAGGCTGGAGATGCCTGGCCGCACATGGGCGCGACTTCACCCCGAGCCGTTCCGGATACCGGGATCGGCGGCTTACCTGGGTTCCCCGCTCCTGCCGTACACGAGTGGGTCGGATTGCCGGACGGCGGCAGGATTCGGCGTTCCGTCCGGATTGACGGTGACCGTAGGCGAGGAGACACGAAAGGGACAAGCCCCCAATTTTCGAATGCAATTCACCCACAAGATCAAGGCACGGGAATTTCGGTAATCCACCTCACACCGCGCGTCCCCTTTTCCTTGCCCGGAAAGGGAACCGACTCGCGCGACTCGCCGTCCAGGGCGCCGAACGTGACTCGCGCCACAAATACCCAAAAGGTGCATTTCGCGCCATGATTAAAAGCGATATTGGTGGCGAATGATCCTTTTATTAACCAAAAGATCAATTCGGGTGAATAACTCATACCGGACAGATGCCTCGCCGTGCGGGTCTCGCGCCCCCGACGCCCACCCGGCACCGGGAGGCATTGCCTTTCCCCCTCCCTGTCGTTATGGTTTCCATGTCCTGTTGTCTCCGATAGAGGTGGACGTTGCGCATCTGAGGTTCGCGAACATCGCGCCGTACGGCTCCGCCCGTACGCCCGTCACGCTGTAGCAGTGCTCCGCACTGCCCGTGACCCCGCGTGGATGCGACCTCGGTGCATGAGCCGTCCCTCGATCTTCTGGACCGCCACACCTCTGCCCCTGCCCGGTCGCTGCGTGGTGCTCGCATACGAGGCCCCCATTCACCACGTTTGCGACTGCGAGGAACACCATGGCGAGACCCACCACCCCCGGCGCCTCCCTCACCTGCTCGGCCCTGACCTTCCGGTGGCCGGACGGCACGACCGTCTTCGACGGGCTCTCCCTCAGCATCGGCCGGGGCCGCATCGGTCTCGTCGGCACCAACGGTGCGGGCAAGTCCACCCTGCTCCGACTGCTCGCCGGTCAACTGCGCCCGTCCCAGGGGTCGGTGACCGTCGGCGGCAGCCTCGCCCACCTTCCGCAGAACATCACCCTCGACACAACACTGCGGGTGGACCGGGCCCTGGGCATCGCCGAGCGGCGCGACGCGCTGCGCGCCATCGAGGCCGGCGATGTCGACGAGAAGCACTTCGAGACGATCGGCGACGACTGGGACGTCGAGGAACGGGCCCTGGCGACACTCGGCTCGCTCGGGCTGGGAGGCATTGAACTGGACCGCACCGTCGGCCAGTTGTCCGGCGGTGAGACCGTCCTGCTGCGGCTGGCCGCGCTGCTGCTGGAGCGCCCCGACGTCCTGCTCCTGGACGAGCCCACCAACAACCTCGATGTGTTCGCCCGCCGGAGGCTCTACGAGGCCGTCGACTCCTGGCGCTCGGGCGTACTGGTCGTGGTCAGCCACGACCGCGAACTGCTGGAGCGCGTGGACCGCATCGCCGAACTGCGCACCGGATCCGTGAACTGGTACGGCGGTGGCTGGTCCGCGTACGAGGAGGCCGTGGCCACCGAACAGGAGGCCGCCGGGCGGATGTTGCGGTCCGCCGAGGCCGACGTGCGCCGCCAGAAACGCGAACTGGAGGAGACCCATGTGAAGCTGGCCCGGCGGCAGCGGAACGGCAGGAGGATCGAGGCCGAGGGCAGCCTCCCGAAGATCCTGGCAGGCCGCCGGAAGCGGTCCGCGCAGGAGTCGGCGGGCAAGCTTCGCGGCGTCCACGAGGAACGTCTCAGTGAGGCACGCGAGCGCCGGGAGGAAGCCGCGGACGCGATCCGGGACGATGCCGAGATCCGTGTGAGCCTTCCCCACACGGCGGTGCCCACCGGACGCACGGTGTTGAGCCTGCACGGGTTGCGACCCCGGTTCGGCAGACTGCGCGAGGGCAGCCTCCATGTGCACGGGCCCCAGCGGATCGCGCTCGTCGGTCGCAACGGCGCCGGGAAGACGACGCTGCTGCGCACTCTCACCGGTGAACTGGCCCCGTTGTCCGGCGAGGCCCGGACCTTCGTGCCGGTGCGGTTCCTTCCGCAGCGGCTCGATGTGCTGGACGAAGAACTGAGCGTCGCGGCGAACGTGGCCCGGATGGCTCCCGGGGTCACCGACAACCACATCCGCGCCCAGCTCGCGCGCTTCCTGTTCCAGGGGAAGCGCGCGGAGCAGGCGGCAGGCACGCTGTCGGGCGGGGAACGCTTCCGGGCCGCCCTCGCGGCGACGATGCTCGCCGCGCCAGCCCCGCAGTTGCTGATGATGGACGAACCGACCAACAACCTCGACATCACCAGTGTGCGGCAGCTGACCGGTGCGCTGGAGTCCTACGAGGGGGCGCTCCTGATCGCCAGTCACGATCTGCCGTTCCTCGAATCTGTCGGCATCACCCGGTGGTTGCTGGTCGAGGAGGAGCTCCGGGAGACCACCGCACAGGAGGTGGCCGACCTGCTCGCGGCGCCGGAGCACGCGAGCCCGGCCTGATCCGCACGAGAGGCCCGAGGGGGTGTGGGCCTTCGCATGACTCCATCCGGACCGTCATGCGAGGAGGCCCACACCCCTGCCGGGATCAGAGCCTGTCGAGGATCTTGTTCATCTGTTCGATCTCGGCGGTCTGGGCCGTGATGACGGCGTCGGCGAGCTTCTTCGCGTCGGCGTTGTCACCGTTCTTCTGCTCGTCCTCGGCCATGGCGACCGCGCCCTGGTGGTGCCCGATCATGAGCTGGGCGAACTTCTTGTCGAACTCCTTGCCCTTGGCGGCCTTCAGGTCGCTCATGTCCTTGTCGGACATCATTCCGGGCATTCCTGAAGCGTCCGAGCCGTGGTCCATCCCGGGCATGTCACCCATCGAGGACGAGGACGAGGGCAGCGGCTTGCCCCACGACGTCAGCCAGCCCTTCATCGTGTTGATCTCGGGGTCCTGGGCCTTCTCGATCGCGGTGGCCAGCTTCTTGATCTCGGGGTCGGCGGCGCGGCCGTCGGCCAGCTTCGCCATCTCGATGGCCTGTTGGTGGTGCGGGATCATCTGCTGCGCGAACTTCACGTCCGCGTCGTTGAACGCGCCGCCGGGGGTGGCCGGTGCGGAGGCGCCGGCCGAGCCGTGGTTCATGCCGGGCATGGACGAACCGTCGGACTTCGAGCCGTCGGAGGAGCCGCAGGCCGTCAGGGCCAGGGCGAGTGCGGCGACGGTGCCGGCGGCCGCAACGGTGCGACGGCGGGCAGCGGAGGACAGGGAAGCTGACATCACAGGTTCTTTCCGGGTGGATGCGCCACATCCGTGGCGCGCGAAAGGGGCAGGGTCGTCCGGCCGGTCCGGCCGGTCCGGCCTCGGCGGGCCGTGGACCGGCGGATTCCTGTCACGTCCGCGCGATGCACACCTGGAGCAGCAGCTCTCTGCCGGCGAACGGCGGTCCACGCCTCGCCGGTCCGCGTACGGCGGCACGGCGCCCGGCGAGCGCCCCAACGGCCAGGAGTACCAGGCCCAGCGCCATCAGCAGCGGCAGCACCCGGTCACGGGCATGGGTGAAGATGCATGACGCGCCGTCCATCGCGGGCATGGCGGCGGCCGCGTGAGCGGATCCGTGCTCGCCCCGCATCGCAGGGTGGCCGGCATCCGCCGTCATGGACACGGGTGCGGCCGCCGTCACGGCCATCGCGTCATGACAGCCCTCCGCGGCGCTCGCCGGTGCTCCGTGCATGAGGAACAGTCCGAGCAGGACGGCACAGAGCACGAGCAGCCGGGGCGCTCCCGGTGTGCGTGTCCGTCCGCGATCCACGGCTGCCTCGAATGCTCGGTCGTACGGGTCCTGCGGTGCGTGCCCGACGATACCCCCACCGGGTTTCCCGTTCCGTAGCGCCCCGCCCCCTGCCGGACACCTTGCTCGGCTACCGTGCCCCGGAACTGCGCATCCGTACCGACCGCGGGACCTCCCCGCGCGGGGTGCACGGCAAGGAGTGGGCGATGACCACGTCGATGTCAGCGGCGACCGGCGGGCTGAAGCGCCGTCTGGGCGTGTTCGACGCCGTGGTGATCGGCCTGGGTTCGATGATCGGGGCGGGCATCTTCGTCGCACCGTCACCCGCCGCGGGCGCGGCCGGGTCCGGGCTGCTGCTGGGCCTGGGGCTGGCCGCGCTGGTGGCGTACTGCAATGCGACGTCCTCCGCCCGGCTGGCCGGCCGCTACCCGGAGTCCGGCGGCACGTATGTGTACGGTCGGGAACGCCTCGGCGAGTTCTGGGGCTACCTCGCCGGATGGGGTTTCGTCGTCGGCAAGACAGCCTCCTGCGCGGCCATGTCCTTGACCGTCGGCTCCTACGTGTGGCCCGGCCAGGAGCACGCGGTGGCCGTCGCGGCGGTGGTTGCCCTGACCGCCCTCAACTGCACCGGCGTGCACAAATCGGCCCGGCTGACCCGGGTGATCGTCGCGTTCGTCCTCGCTGTCCTCGCAGCGTTCGTCACTGCCTGTCTCGGCGGCGGTGCCGCGGAGGCCGGGCGGCTGGCCATCGGTGCGGACGCCACCGCCGGTGGTGTGCTCCAGGCTGCCGGTCTGCTGTTCTTCGCGTTCGCCGGATATGCGCGGATCGCCACGCTCGGCGAGGAGGTCCGCGATCCGCGACGCACCATCCCCCGCGCGATCCCGCTCGCGCTGGGTATCGCTTTGCTCGTCTACGGGGCCGTCATCGTCACCCTGCTCGCCGTCCTGGGGCCCGACCGTCTCGCCCACACCCCGGCCGCGGCGGCCGAGGCCGCACGCGCCGCCGGTGTTCCCGGCCTCGTGCCCGTGGTCCGAGCCGGCGCGGCCGTCGCCGCGCTCGGCTCGCTCCTCGCGCTCATCCTCGGTGTCTCACGCACCACCCTGGCCATGGCCCGCGACCGCCATCTGCCGCACGCCCTGGCCGCGGTCCACCCGCGCTTCCAGGTGCCGCACCGGGCGGAGCTCGCCGTGGGCGCCGTCGTCGCGGTCCTCGCCGCCACGACGGACGTCCGCGGGGCGATCGGCTTCTCCTCGTTCGGCGTCCTCGCGTACTACGCCATCGCCAACGCCGCCGCCTGGACGCTCGCCCCGGACGAGGGCCGTCCGCCACGGATCGTGCCGGTCGTCGGACTGGCCGGCTGTCTGCTGCTCGCCTTCGCGCTGCCGTCGGCGTCGGTCGTCTCCGGCACCGCGGTTCTCACGGCCGGTGCGCTGGCCTACGGCGTACGCAGGGTCCTCGTCCGCGCACGCCGGTAGCGGCCGTCCGGCGGACAGCGGTGTCACCTCGGCGGGTCCTCCCCGACGAGACCGTCCACCGACTCCCGGATGAGGTCGGCGTGGCCGACGTGGCGGGCGTACTCCTCGATCACGTCGATCAGGACGCGCCGCAGACTCGGGGACTCGCCGCCGGATGTGGTGTACCGGCCGATGTGCCCCGGGCCGCCGTCCGCCAGCGCCTCGGCGACCACGGCACGGGAACGCTCCACCGCACCCTGCCAGAGCGTCAGCAGTTGTTCTGGGGTGTCCTCGGCGGCCGATCGCCAGTCCCAGTCGGGGTCGGCGTCCCAGTCCACGACGTCCCACGGAGCTCCCGGTTTCCGCGCGAGCAGCAGCCGGGCGAAATGTGTGTCCTCGACGCAGGCCAGGTGCTTGAGCAGCCCGCCCAGGGTGACCGTCGAAGTGCCGAGCGTCGCTCGCAGGCCGGCTGCGTCCAGTCCCCCGCACTTTCACGCCGGAGTCGCGCGTTGGCGCTCCAGCGAACCGAGGAGGGTGGCGGTTTCGTCGCCCGCGAGCGGAGGTTCCGGGAAAACTGATGGGTCGTTGTCGCTCATGGCGAGCAGAGTACGGTCCATTGCGGACGTTCTACTTCCGGAATCGGGACCCACCTTTCCGAAGGCTGGAAGTACGAGGTGGAGGTCGTCATCGACGCCCCCGTCACCGCGGTCGCCCAATGGCTTCCGCGCAGTCCGGGGCGCCTGGAGATGGTGGGACCGGACCGCACCCGCCTCGCCCGACCACGGACGAACCGGACTGGTACGCCGAACAGCTCACGGCGGTCCGGGCGGCCTTCCGTATCGTCGCGCCGCCCGAACTGCGGGAAGCCGCCCGCGTTCTCGGCCAACGGCTGCTGCGGGCCGACACCCTGTCGCTCGATGAGGGTCACGACGACTGAACCGGTCGCCCGGTGACGGGCTCAGCGGCGGCTGTCGGCGCGCGTCCAGGCGGCGTCGCGGAGCAGGCGCAGGCCGTTGAGGCCGACGATGACGGTGGAGCCCTCGTGTCCGGCGACGCCCAGCGGGAGCGGCAGCGTACCGGCCAGGTCCCAGATGACGAGGCCGGTGATGAAGACGGCGGCGATCACCAGGTTCTGTACGACGAGTCGGCGGCACCGCCGCGAGAGCGCCACGGCGGTGGGAATGGTGGCGAGTTCGTCACGGACGACGACGGCGTCGGCGGTCTCAAGGGCGAGGTCGGAGCCGGCCCTGCCCATGGCGATGCCCGTGTGGGCCGCGGCCAGTGCCGGGGCGTCGTTCACGCCGTCCCCGACCACGAGCACCTTGCGCCCGGCGCTCTCCATCTCCTTGACCGCGTACACCTTGTCCTGCGGCAGCAGACCGGCCCGGACGTCGGCGATGCCGACCTCGGCGCCCAGACGGGCGGCGGCACGCGGGTTGTCCCCGGTGACCAGCACCGGCGTGCCGCCGGTGAGTTCGGCGAGGCGGGCGACGGTGGCCGGGGCATCGGCGCGCAGTCGGTCGGCGATGCCCAGGACGCCCACGGGCGTGCCGTCGAGTACGACGAGCGCTGCGGTGCGGCCGTCCTCCTCCAGTTGTGCGGCGATCTCGGCTGCCGCTTCGGCCTCGCCGGTACGGGCGTCCAGCAGGCGGGCCGGGCTGCCGACGGCGACCGTGCGACCGTCCACCGTGGCAGTGACTCCGGTACCCGGGGCGGAGGCGAAGTCCTCGACGGTCGGCAGGGCGAGACCGCGTGTCCGGGCGGCCGCGGTGACGGCGCGTGCGAGGGGGTGTTCGCTGGGGTGCTCAGCCGCCGCCGCCAGGGTGAGCAGGGCGTCCTCGGTCAGGTCCGAGGACGCGAGGGGGCGGATGTCGGTGACACGTGGGGTGCCTTCGGTCAGGGTGCCGGTCTTGTCGAGTGCGACGGCGTCGATCTGGCCGAGGCGCTCCATCACCACGGCGGACTTGATGAGCACCCCGTGCCGTCCGGCGTTGGCGATCGCGGACAGCAGCGGCGGCATCGTGGCCAGGACCACGGCGCACGGCGATGCCACGATCATGAAGGTCATCGCCCGGAGCAGCGTCGGCTGCAATGCCGCGCCGAAGGCCAGTGGCAGGGCGAACAGGGCGACGGTGGCGGCCACCATGCCGATCGAGTACCGCTGTTCGACCTTCTCGATGAACAGCTGGGTGGGGGCCTTCGTTCCGGAGGCCTCCTCGACCATGGCGACGATCCGGGCGATCACGGAATCGGACGGGTCGCGCTCCACCGCCACCCGCAGCGCCCCGGTGCCGTTCAGGGTTCCCGCGAAGACCTCGTCGCCGGTCTCCTTGGCCACCGGCAGCGGCTCGCCCGTGATGGTCGCCTGGTCCACCTCGCTCGCCCCGTCGAGGACCCGGCCGTCGGCCCCAACGCGCTCGCCGGGACGTACCAGGATCACGTCCCCGACCGCCAACTCCTCGGTGGGCACGGCCTCTTCGACGCTCCCGTCGCCGAGGCGGGTGGCCGCGGCGGGTGCGAGGTCGAGCAGTCCACGTACCGAGTCCGCCGTCCGTGCGGTGGCGAACGCCTCCAGAGCGCCCGAGGTGGCGAAGATGACGATCAGCAGGGCTCCGTCCAGCACCTGTCCGATCGCCGCCGCGCCGAGAGCCGCGACGACCATCAGCAGGTCGACGTCGAGCGTCTTCTTCCTGAGCGCCTTCAGTCCTTCCCAGCCCGGCTCCCAGCCGCCCGTGATGTATGTGAGCGCGTACAGCGGGCCCCACGCCCACCACGGGGCGCCGAGCAGTTGCAGGGGCAGCGCGGCCAGGAACAGCACCAGCGCGGCGGCCGCCCAGCGGGCCTCCGGAAGAGCCAGGAACCGGGTGCGCCGCCCGGCCGCGACCGCGTCCCGGACCGGACCGGTGGGCGGGGCCGGACGGGTGAGGGTGAAAGACATGGGCGGTGATCCTTCACGCGAGAAGGCGGAGTGGTTCGACCCCCGCACCATACAGGACCACATGAACACACATTCATGTGTCCATCTCCGTAGGATGAGGACATGGGCCACGGAGTTGACGCGAAGACCGCTGCCACCGCGCGCGAGCGCCTTGACGCGGTGGGGGCCACCGACGTGGCGTCCACCCTGCAGGCTCTCGCCACCCCGTCCCGGCTCCGCATTCTGGCCCGCCTCCAGGAGGGCCCCTGCCCCGCGACGGAACTGGCCGACGCGGTCGGCATGGAGCAGTCCGCCTGCTCCCACCAGTTGAGGCTGCTGCGCAACCTCGGCCTCGTCACGGGCGAGCGCCGGGGCCGCTCGGTGATCTACGCGCTGTACGACAACCACGTGGCCGAACTCCTCGACCAGGCCCTTTTCCATGTCGAGCACCTGCGCCTCGGCCTCCACGACGCCCCGGCGGAGGACGCCGCGGGGGCCGATGACACGGCGACCGCCCTGCACTGAGGTCCGGCCGGCACGATCACGCGGTGGTCGCGCGCGAGGTCCGGCACCTGCTCGTCCCACATCCCGTGGTCCAGGAAGCCGCCGTGCAGCAGCACCAGCAGCGGGCCCTGCCCGGTGTCGCGGTGGACGAGGCGGCCGTCCTCGGTCTCGAAGGAATTCAGCTCTGAGGCAGCATTCATGACAACCAAGGTGCCATCTGTTGCCCACATTGACAACCAAGGTGCCATGATGGCCGGATGACCGATATCGACCCGCCCCTGGCACCCGAGGAACTGGCCCACCGGCTCACGGAGGTCTTCGCCCTGGTCGGCCCGCTCTACCGGCGCGTGCAGCGCAAGGTGGAACAGGCCGCACCGATCGAGGGCCTGTCCGTCGGCGTGCGTGCCGTGCTGGATCTGCTGCGTGAACACGGCCCCATGACGGTCCCGCAGATGGGCCGGGCACAGGCCCTGAGCCGGCAGTTCGTGCAGCGCATGGTCAACGACGCCGCTGCAGCGCAACTTGTCGAGATCACCCCCAACCCGGCACACCAGAGGTCATCACTGGTCCGGCTGACCGGGGGCGGCAGGGCGGCGATCACCGCGGCCCTGGCCCGAGAGCAGTCCCTGCTGCGCCAGGTGGACGGGGATCTCACCGATGCCGATGTGACGGCCTGCGTACGGGTGCTCGACAGGATGCTGGACCTCTTCGACCACGTCGACGTGGACTGAGACCGCGCACGGGTCCCGCCCGGGACAGGGCGGGATCGCCGGCGGGATCGGCGCTTCCGCCACCGAGTGCGGAACCAATTCCCGCCGTTTACGCTCATGTGTGGATCTATGCCGCCAACAGTCGTGAGTCGACAGGAAGCGAGATCCCCATGGAGCGGCTCAAGAAGTCGGGAATCGCCGGGGAACTCTCTGCGGAGTTCCTCGGCACGATGATTCTCATCCTCTTCGGCTGCGGTGTCGTGGCCCAGGTCGCGGCCGGCGGTGCGCTCACCGACCCGCCGGGCGGCCTCGGGGATCACGACAGCATCGCCTGGGCATGGGGGCTCGGAGTCACCCTGGGCATCTACGTGGCGGGCCGGCTGAGCGGCGCCCACCTCAATCCTGCGGTGACTCTCTCGCTGGCCGCCTTCAAGGACTTCCCCTGGAAGAAGGTGGCTCCGTACTCGCTCGCACAGCTCGCGGGCGCCTTCATCGGGGCACTGCTGGTGCGATGGAACTACACGGAGGCACTGGCGAAGGCGGACCCCGGACACACCATCAAGACGCAGACCGTGTTCTCCACCCTGCCCGCCAACGGGAACCCCGCGCTTCCGGTCCACGAATGGGGAGCGTTCCGGGACCAGGTCATCGGCACCGCCATCCTCGTACTGCTGATCTTCGCGGTCACGGATCTCCTCAACACCCCGCCGGGCGTCAACCTCAGCCCGTTCATCGTGGGCCTCATCGTGGTGGCCATCGGCATGGCGTTCGGAACCAACGCGGGGTACGCGATCAATCCCGCCCGTGACTTCGGCCCCCGGCTCGCGAGCTTCCTCACCGGCTACGGAGGGGCGTGGCGGGACCAGTACGGGAACTTCTATTTCTGGGTGCCGATCGTGGGCCCGTTCGTCGGCGGCCTGGTGGGAGCGTTCTTCTACAAGACCTTCATCAGCCGTTTCCTGCCCTCGGCGGAAGAGGAACCGGAAGGCAGCATCCCCGTACTGCCGGAGAAGTGACGCCCGGTTCCATCACCGAGCCCGGACTCAGGAGAGGCAGCATGCCATGGCGGACTTCATCGGTGCAGTGGACCAAGGCACCACCAGCAGCCGCTTCATGATCTTCGATCACGGCGGAAACGAAGTGGCCAGACACCAGTTGGAGCACGAACAGATCCTCCCCCGCCCCGGCTGGGTGGAGCACGATCCGGTGGAGATCTGGGAACGCACCAACTCGGTGATGCAGAACGCCCTGCGCACCGGTGGTCTGAGCGGCACGGATCTCGACGCCATCGGGATCACCAACCAGCGCGAGACGACCGTCGTCTGGGACCCCCGCACCGGCCGCCCGTACTGCAACGCCATCGTCTGGCAGGACACCCGCACCGACTCGATCGCCAAGGCCCTGGAGAACGAGGGGCATGGCGAGGTCATCCGGCGCAAGTCGGGCCTTCCTCCTGCCACTTATTTCTCCGGCGGGAAGATCAAGTGGATTCTCGACAATGTCGAGGGGGTCCGCGAGGCCGCCGAGCAGGGGCACGCGGTGTTCGGGAACACGGACTGCTGGGTGTTGTGGAATCTCACCGGTGGCCCCGACGGCGGCACCCACGCCACCGATGTGACCAACGCCAGCCGGACGATGCTGATGAATCTGGAGACGCTCGACTGGGACGACGAACTGCTGGACATCTTCGGTATCCCCAGGGCGATGCTCCCGGCCATCAACGCCTCCTCCGACGCGGAGGCGTACGGCCGCACCCGCACGTCCCGCCCCCTGCGGGCCGCGGTCCCGATCACCGGGGTGCTGGGCGACCAGCAGGCGGCCACGGTGGGACAGGTGTGCTTCGAGCCGGGCGAGGCGAAGAACACGTACGGCACCGGCAACTTCCTGGTGCTCAACACCGGTACGAAGCTCATCCGGTCGCAGCACGGACTGCTCACCACGGTCGCGTACCGGTTCGGGGAGAGTCCGGCGGTCTACGCCCTGGAGGGTTCGATCGCGGTCACCGGGTCAGCGGTGCAGTGGCTGCGGGACCAGATGAAGATCATCACCGACGCGGCGGAGAGCGAACGGCTGGCCCGGTCCGTCGAGGACAACGGCGGGATGTACTTCGTGCCGGCCTTCTCGGGTCTCTTCGCTCCGTACTGGCGCTCGGACGCCCGGGGTGCCATCGTCGGCCTCGCCCGGTACAACACCAACGGCCATCTGGCGCGGGCCACTCTGGAGGCGATCTGCTACCAGAGCCGGGACGTGGTGGAGGCGATGGAGCAGGACTCCGGTGTCCATCTCGACGTGCTCAAGGTCGACGGCGGGGTCACGGCCAACGACCTCTGCATGCAGATCCAGGCCGATGTGCTCGGCGTACCCGTGAGCCGTCCGGTCGTCGCCGAGACGACCGCGCTCGGTGCCGCCTACGCGGCCGGGCTGGCCACCGGTTTCTGGCAGGACCAGGGCGAGTTGCGGGAGCACTGGCAGGAGTCGAAGCGCTGGGAGCCCAAGTGGAGCGAGGAACAGCGGGCGGAGGGGTACGCCGACTGGAAACGGGCGGTGGAGCGCACCCTCGACTGGGTCAGCGTGGATTGACGGTCCGACGCACTGTGCGGGCGTGCCCGGCCGGACATGCCCGCACAGTGCGTCAGGGGCTCAGGCCCGCGTCCGCAGCCCGGCCAGGAGTTGGTAGACGGTCTCGGTGCCCCGCCGCAGTGCTTCGACGCCGATGTGTTCGTCGGTTCCGTGCATGCGCTTGAGCATGTCCCGGTTCACGGTGAACGGGTACATGCCGTACACGGGTACGTTCTGTTCCCGGAACGGCACCGCACTGGTGACCGCCTCGAACTGGCAGGCGGTGGCCCGTACTCCGGGGTGGGTCCGGCGTACGGCGCTCTGCCAGGCGCGGAAGACGTCCGTGTCGTAGTCGGAGTCGGGCGTGGCCAGATAGCCGCGCAGCCGGTCCAGGGCCTGCTGCTCGCTCTCGCCGGGGTTGCCGACCACACTCAGCGTCGCCCGGTTACCGATCAGCGAGCGCAGTTCGGCGACGATGCGTCCGGGGTCGTCGGCCCCCGGCAGGAAGGCCGCCCGGAACTCCGCGGTCGCGGTGCCCGGCACGATGCTCGGGTAGTAGCCGGACCGGGCGGAGGTGAAGGCGAGCGTGGTCCGCAGCATCGCGTTGTGCAGCTCCGGGGTCTCGCTGAGCCGCACCACCGCTTCCCCCGCCCTGTCCCGCCGCTGGTCCGTGCGGGCGGCGAGCATCTCCCGGAGCGCCTCGGCGAACGGCCGGTCGGTGGTGGCTTCGGCCAGTTCGGCGAAGTACTGCCGGGACAGCGCGTTCGGGCGGATGTGGGCACGCCACCCCCCGAGCTGGTCGAGCACCTCGCCCAGCCGGATCACCGCCTGTCCGCTGAACGGTTTGGAGGTGTGGGTGGCGTACGAGGCGGTCTCCAGGCGCAGCAGCAGGGAGCGCTTGTCGTTGCAGGTGAGCGAGGCGATCATGGGCGTGGTGCCGTCGCGCTGGTTGAGCACCCAGCCGCCCTCGGTGACGACCGCGCCCGCCGCCACCTTGCCGGGGTGTTCCGTGAGGAACCAGCGCACGCCGTAGGGGCCCTGTTCCTCGTCGCAGTCGGACCAGAAGACGATGTCGCGGTCGAAGGCCGCTCCCTCGCGGACATGGCGCAGCAGAGCGGCGACGAAGGCGGCGTTGACGCCCTTCATGTCCAGCGAGCCTCGGCCGTACAGCTTGCCGTCCTTGATCTCTGCGGCGAAGGGGTCCGTCTCCCACCTGTCGCCGATGGCGGGCACCACATCGGAGTGGCCGAGCAGGACCAGGGGCTTCTTCGTGGCCGGTCCGCTGCCGGGTACGCGGGCGAAGAAGTGGACGTTGCCGTCCTTCGGAGTGGGCACGATCTCGGTGCCGACCCCGGCGTCCCGGAAGATGCCCTGGAGCATCCGGGCGAGCGGCAGGGTGACCGCGCCGTCGCCGGGGTTGCTGGTGTTCTGGCGGATCATGGCGACGGCCAGGGCCACGGGGTCGGTGGGATCGCCGTCGAAGGAGACGCCGCCCGTCCCCGTCGGCGCGTCGGCCCGCGCCGCGGGTGACGCCGATGCCACCGCGCCGAGGCCCAGCACCGTGGACGCGACGGCCGTCGCCCCGGCACCGAGCACGGAACGCCGTGACGGCCGGGTTCCGGGGAGTCCGTCGAGGCAGGCGGAGATGACCGCGGCCGGATTCTCCTGATGGGCGTAGTGACCGCCCTCGACGGATTTCAGGGTGCATTCGCCCCGGGTCCATTCGGCCCAGCGGCGCACGGTGACCTCGGGCACGTGCGGGTCGTCGGTGGCCCACACCGCACGCAACTCGACCTGTGGTACGGCTCCCCGCCGGCCGTCGTACCCGGCGGCCAGCCGCAGATCGGCGATGACGGGAGGCAGCAGCACCTCCTCGAACTCGGGGTCCGCCAGCAGCTCCGGGTCGGTCAGTCCGGTCCCGGCGACGAAGGCGCGGGCGTCCTCGACGGTCACGTCCTCGCCGCGGCCGTGGAAGTCGCCGGGGCACTGTCCGGCCACGGCGCACAGGCGCGCGACGGGCACACCGGCGTCGAGCAGCCGGCGGCAGGTCTCGTACGCCAGCAGGGCGCCGAGGCTGACACCGATCAGCACCAGCCGCCGCCCGCCCAGCAGTTCACGTATCCCGGCCGCCACCGCGTCGGCGTAGGCGGCCATGTCGGTGACGGGCTCCTCGTCGACGCGGGTGCCGCGGCCGGGCGGTGCGACGAACGCGAGGGTGGTGTCCTCGGGAAGCAGGCCTCGCCAGCTCGCGAACGTCGAGCCGTGGGCACCGGTGGGTGCGAAGCAGACGGCGAGGGTGCCAGTGGCGGCGCCCTGCGGCTGCTCGCCCGGCACGGTCAGCCATGGGTCGTTCATTTCTGCTCCTCCTGCTGGATCTCGCGGCACAGGGCGGCGATCGCGGTGACGGTGGGTGCGCCAAGGATGCGGCGCAGCGGCACGCGGCGGCCCGCCGTCGCCGCCAGCCGGTTGGCGAGCCGGACGGCGAGCAGGGAGTGGCCTCCGGCGTCGAAGAAGTTCTGGTCCGCGGTTGCGGGCGGTGCGCCGAGCAGTTCCTGCCAGAGCGCGGCGACGGCGGTCTCGGTGGCGTCGGACGGGGTGAATCCGGCTGCCCGTTCCTGCCCGATGCCTGCCACGAGTGTGCGCAGGGCGGTGCGGTCCAGCTTGCCGTTGGTGCTCAGCGGGAGCTGCGGGACCTGCTGGATGCGGGCGGGCAGCATGTAGTCGGGCAGCCGGTCGCGCAGATACGCGCGAAGTGCGGCGGCGCCGGTCGCCCCGTCGGCGGTGACACAGGCGACGATGCGTGTTTCGCCGTCCTCGCTCTCCGCGTAGGCCCCCGCGTCGGTGACGTCCGGTGCCTTGCGCAGGGTGGCCTCGATCTCCTCCAGCTCGACGCGGTAGCCGCGCACCTTGATCTGGTTGTCGGCGCGGCCGGTGATCTCCAGTACGGAGTCCGGGAGTTGGCGGCCGCGGTCGCCGGTGCGGTAGTGCAGGACTCCGGCGTCGTCGGTGATGAAGCGGTCCTCGCCGTCGCCGCCGACGTAGCCGAGGGCGAGTGGTGGTCCGGAGACCCACACCTCGCCGGTCACACCGGCCGGGAGGCGTCGGCCGAGCCGGTCACGGACCGAGAGCGAGGCGCCCGCCACGGGGCTGCCGACGGGGACGCGTTCGGCGTCGGCGGGCAGTCGGGCGGTGTCGTAGGCGGCGACGTTGGAGGCGGTCTCCGTCATGCCGTACAGGTTGAGCAGGGTGGTGTCGGGCCAGACCTCGCGGAAGCGCCGGACGGTTTCCACGGGCAGGGTGTCGGCGCCGCTGGTGACAAGCACCGGCCGGTGCCCGCCGGGGCGTTCGGCGCTCTCCTCCAGCAACCCGGCGATCAGCTGCGGGGTCAGGAAGAGATGGGTGATCCGTTCCTGCTCGACGGCGGCGGCGAAGAGCACCGGATCGAGGAGTTCATCGGTGGCGAGCACGACGGACGGGACGCCCTTGAGCAATCCGCCCAGCAGTTCCCAGGGCGAGGCGACCAGTGCCAGGGACTTCTGGACGGCGAGCACCGCGTTCTCGGGGAACGGGTGGTCCTGCCACATCCACTCCAGCCGGCCACGGACCGAACAGTGGCTGATGCGCACGCCCTTGGGGTTTCCGGTGGTCCCCGAGGTGTAGACGATGTGGAACAGCGCGTCCTCGTCGGGCTCCTGCTCGGGGGCCTGGTGCAGCGGGCCCTCGGCCAGGGGTGCCAGTGTGACGCGGGGTGCGTCCAGGGTGGGGAACTGGTCGAGTCCGGGCTCGGCCAGCACGCAGTGCGGCCCGGTCTCCTCCACCATCCGGCGCTGCCGTCGCACGGGTATCGCGGGGTCCAGCCCGAGGTAGGCGGCGCCGGTCTTCAGTACGGCGAGGACGCCGGCGACGGCGGCGGGGCCGCGCTGGGCGGCGAGTGCCACCAGCGAGCCCGGGCCGGTGCCCTTGGCGGTGAGCCGGGCGGCCAGCCGGCCGCTCCATTCGTCGAGTTCGCGGTAGGTGACGCTGGTACCGGTGTGGCGCAGGGCGACGGCCCGGGGGTGGGCCGCCACCTGCTCGGCGAAGCGTTCCAGCAGGGTCGGCGTGGTCATCGGTGATCGTCTCCGGGCAGCAGATCGAGGGAACGAACGGTGGTGTGCTCGGCGCGCTCCGGGTCGGTGAGGGCCCGCAGCGCGATCAGGGTGGAATCCAGTACGTTGCGGGCGGCCGGCGCGTCGAGCAGCTCCCGCTGATAGGCGTACTGGAGCAGCAGTTGGCCGGGGCCGTGCGGCTGGACGTACAGGGCGCAGTCGTACTTGGTGTAGCCGGTGTCCAGTTCGACGAAGCGGAACCGGACGTCCGACGCGGTGGTGGCGCGCGCCGGGTAGGGCAGCATGTTGAGCATGGTCTGGAAGACCGGGGTCGCCGATGAGCTCCGTGAGGCGGCCGGAAGCCGCCGCAGCGTCCAGCCCAAGGGGTGCTCGGCCGCGGCGTAGGCGTCGTACACCGTCTCCCTCACCTGTGCGGTGAACTCCGCGAGGGTGGCGGCCGGGTCGATGTTCAGGCGCAGTGGCAGCATGGCGAGCATGAAGGCGGGCACGTCGGCGGTCTCCGGCCGCTCCCGCCCCGCCATCGGGGCGCCGACGATCACGTCGTCGGCGTCGCTGTAGTAGCTCAGGGCCAGTGCGTAGGCGGCGAGCAGCGGTACGAACGCGGTAGCGGACGCGGCCAGCGCCGTGTCGCGCAGCCGCCGGGACAGCTGCTCGTCGAGGACCGCCTCGGTGATCTCGCCCCGGTAGGTGGGTGTGGCGGGCCGCTGCTTCTGTGCGATCTGGAGTGCCGGGAGCTCGCCCGCGAGCCGGCGCAGCCAGTACTCCCCCGCCTCGGCCACCTCCTCGGTGGCCAGCCGCTCGGTCAGGTGGTCGAGATAGCGGTCGTAGCGGGTGGCGCGTTCGGGGTCGGGCCCGGCGGGCTCCTGTTCGTAGAGTTCGGCCAGCCGCTGGAACAGCACGGTCGCTCCCCAGCCGTCGAGAAGCAGTTCGTGCATGGTGACCAGGAGCCGGTGCCGGCCGTCCGGCAGCCGGAACAGCCCGGTCCGCAGGGCCGGTTCGGTGAGCAGGTCGAAGGGCCTGGCCGCCTCCTCGGCGGCCACCGCGCGGAATGCGTCCGCGGTGATGTCCCGGGCGCTGCCGGGCAGCGGAACCTCCCAGTGCGGGTAGTGGTGCACCACCTCGTGCACCGCTTCCTGCACCGCCTCCTGCCCGACCGCCCCGTCGGTCTCGGCGAACCGGGCGAGGAGCAGCGGATTCTCGGCGAGCAGCAACTGCCAGGCCCGAGCCAGCCGTGCCACGTCGAGGGGCCCGTCGAGTTCCAGGGAGCCCTGGTAGCTGTAGTAGGGGCTGAGCGGGTCGAGCCGCCAGTGGAAGTACACCCCGGCCTGCTGCGGGGTGAGCGGCCGGGAGCGCGGCGCGTCGTCCCGTGCCCTCTCCGTGCGGGAACCGGGCGCGGGCCGCCGTTCGTGGCCGAGTGCGGCGAGCGCGGCGGGGCTGCCGTCGCGCAGCACGTCACGCAGGCCGGCCGCCGATCCCGTCTCGCGCAGGGCGGCGACCAGCCGCATGGCGAGCAGCGAGTCGCCGCCCAGCTCCAGGAACCTGTCGTTCCTGCCGACCCGTCCGGTGCCGAGGAGCCCGGCGACGACGGCCGCGATCGCGGTCTCCGCCGCGCCGCGCGGCGGGGCGTACGGGCGGGTGTCGGGGCGGCTGCGGCGCGGTGGTGCGGGCAGGGCCTTGTAGTCCGTCTTGCCGTTTCGGGTGAGCGGGAGCCGAGGCAGGACGACGAAGGTGTGCGGCACCATGGGCGCGGGGAGCCGGCCGCTCAGATGGGCGCGCAGTGATTCCTCCGTCGGCTCGTCGCCGGAGGCGGTGACGTACGCGACGAGCCGGGGCGGCTGCGCGGCCACCGGCGTGTGCGCGCTCTCCCGGGCGACCAGGGCTCCGGTGTCGTCGGGGGTGTGGACGGTGACGGCGCAGGCGGCGATCCGGGGGTGGTCGCCGAGCACCGCCTCGATCTCGGCGAGCTCCATGCGTACGCCGCCGAGCTTCACCTGCCGGTCCACCCGGCCCAGGTATTCCAGTTGGCCGTCCGGAGTCACGCGTACGGCGTCCCCGGTGCGGTAGAGGCGTCCGCCGTCGATGCCGAAGGGGTCGGTGAAGAAAGCGAGTGCGGTGCGCTCCGGGTCACCGAGGTAGCCACGGCCCACGACGAGTCCCCCGACGAACAGCTCCCCCGTCTCCCCGTGCGCACAGGCGTGCCACTGCCCGTTCTCCTCGCGCAGTACGTACAGTTCGGCGTTCCCGATGGGCGAGCCGATCGGCAGATGGCGTACTCCGGCGGCCGGAGGGCCGAGTTCGGCATGGGTGACGTCGTCCGAACACTCGGTGGGCCCGTACGCGTTGAGCAGTCGGATGCCCGGCATGGTGTCGTGCCAGCGCCGGGCCAGCGCGGGTGGCAGTTCCTCGCCGGTGGCAATCATCCAGCGCAGCTCGCCGGGCCGGACTCCCGCGGTCTCCTGGGCGTCGAGCAGGAAGCGGATCAGTGTGGGTACGGTCTCCAGCACCGTGGTTCCGCGTCCGCGCAACTCCTCCAGCAGCACGGCGCCGTCCTGTGCCTGCTCGTCGGCGAGGATCTGGACCCGGCCGCCGACGAGCAGCGGGGCGAGCATCTGCCATACGGAGATGTCGAAGCTCAGCGGTGCGGTCTGGGCCAGCCGGTCGTCCGCGGTCAGCCCCAGGTCATCGATCTTGGCCCAGAGGTGGTTGAGCATTCCGCGGTGCTCGACGATCGCGGCCTTGGGGCGGCCGGTCGACCCCGAGGTGTAGAGGACGTAGCGCACCTCGTCGGGGGCCGGCGGCAGGGTCCGGGTGTACGGAGCGCCGGCCGGTTCCGGTGTCGTGGTGGGTACGCCGGCCGCGCGGGCGCCCTTGACCAGTTCCCCGGTGTCTGCCGGTGCGCCGGTGGTCAGCATCAGTGCCGCGCCGCTGTCGGTGAGCAGGGATTCGACGCGTGCGGCGGGCCAGCTCGCGTCGACCGGCAGGTAGACGGCGCCCAGCAGCTCCAGGGCGAGGAAGGCCGTGACGACGTCGGCGCCGCGCCGGCCGCCGACCGCGACGATCTGCCCCTGCGAGATCCCGGCGGCCGCCAGCTGCGCGGCGGTGCCACGCATCCGGTCGGCCAACCGGCCGTATCCGACGGACACTTCGCCGTCCTCGACGGCGGTCCGGTCGGGGTGTGCGGCCGCGAACAGCTCGACGTAGGCGTGGACCCCTTCCCCCAGCTCGTACGGTTCGTGGCGGGTGAGTGCCGCGGCGACGGCGCGCTCCCGCGCCCCTTCGGCCAGCGGGAGGCGCGGGTAATGCTCGGGCAGGCCGGTCACCGTGCCGCCCGCTTCTCGGCGATGACCAGCAGGTACTCGACCGGTACGCCCGTGCCGCGCTCGTCCGTGGTGTGGAATCCCTCGGTCATCTCGACCATTTCCGCACGCAGTTCCTTCCATCGCGAGGGCGGCGAAATGGTGTTCCTCGCCGCGATGCAGGGGCCGAAGCAGTTCTCGAAGAAGGTCACCAGGTCCTCGGCCGCGGCGAACGGGTAGAAGAGTTCCCGGCGTTCGGATGTGACCGTGAATCCGGGGCCGAGGAGTTCGGCGAGATAGTCCGGCGAGCCCCACAGCATGGGCTGTCCCTGATGGCCGTTGGGCGAGGGGAAGTAGGCGGAGAGGATCTCCTGGAAGTGCGCGGTCCAGCTGCGTGCCGTCCAGTTGCACATGCCGATGCGGCCGCCCGGCCGCAGCACCCGGGCCATCTCCCCGCTCGATGCTGCGTGGTCGGGCGCGAACTGGATTCCGTAGGTGGAGGTCACCAGGTCGAACGAAGCGTCGGTGAAGGGGAGTTCCTGGGCATCACCCCGTCGCAGCTCCACCTGGACGCCGGCCTGGGCGAACCGTTCGCGTGCGTCGGGGAAGAACTCGTCGGTCAGGTCCAGCCCGGTGACGATGCAGCCGCGCCGGGCGGTCAGCAGCGCGACGTTGCCGTTGCCGGTGGCGACATCGAGATGGGCGGTGTCCGGCGCGGGGGCCAGCCGGTCGATCAGCTCGACGGCGCCCGGCCGCAGCAGATCGGCGACGTGCCGGTACTCGCCGTACGACCACATGGTGCGGTTGATCTCCTGGATGTTCTGATCGATCGTCATGCGGATCCCCCTCAGAGCGTGAGCCGGGCGCCGAGACCGGCGGCTTCGGCGCGGGCGTGGATGCGGTCGGCCACGGCGACGTCGAGGATCGACATCCCGAACGGGTTGCTGATCACGATCTCGTCCTGGTCGCGGCGGCCCGGGTGACGCCCGGCGAGCACATCGCCGAGCGTGCCGTCGACGCGGCGGGCCCCGGGCCGGGCGGTCACTCCTTGCCGCGGGGTGCCGTCGGGGCCGAGCAGGGTGCCCGCCCGGTGCATCCGGCCGAGCAGCCGTCGCGGGTCGTCACGGACCAGGCTCCAGTCGTCGACGATGACCGTGCCGGCCGAGAGCACGGCCGCCTCGGTGAGGTCGTCCAGCGAGACATGGCAGACGAGCGCGCCGGGCCGCAGCCAGTCCGGCTCGATGTATCCCCGGGTCACCGTGGTGACGGGCACGACGAGTTCGGCGTCCCGTACCGCCTCGCGCGGCCCGTCGGCGACGACCGTGTCGATGTCCGCCGCACCGGGCAGCGAGGCGATGTGGTGGGCGACGGACTTCGCACGGTCGGGCGCCACGTCGTACAGCGCGATGCGACGCAGGGTGGGCACGGTGCGCAGCAGCAGCTCGATGTGTGCCTGCGCGAGGGCGCCGCAGCCGAGGAGTGCCAGCCCGCGCGGTTCCGCCACCGCCAGGTGGCGCACGGCGAGCGCGGTCACCGCCGCGGTGCGCATCGCACTGATGTAAGCGGCCTCCATCAGGGCGAGGGGGCGGGCGGTCTCCGGGTCGAGGAGCAGGGTGAAGCCCTGGGAGCGGGGTATGCCGCGCCCCGGGTTCCCGATCGAGGCGTTGATGGTCTTCATGCCGATGACCGGCGGCCGCCCCTCCTGGGCAAGTGCGCCGGGCATGGCCAGCAGCCTGGCCGAGTCGCCCTGCGGTGTGGTCCAGCCGAGGTATGCCTCCTCGGGCAGGACGGACTGACCGGCGGAGTGCAGCCTGAGCGCCTCGGCCACCGCCGCCACGATGTCCACGTCGCGGGCGGCCTCGATGACGTCCGCGCGGGTCAGATAGCGGAAGTGGCTGTCGGGGTATTGCTCGAAGTCCATGACGGGCGGGGCTCCTTGGCGAGAGGGGGTCGGTTGCGGTGGAGACCGTGCGGGAGCGGGTTCAGCCGCCGGGGGCGTGTGCCGCGCGGAGCATCACGAAGGGGACGAGCGCACCGAGCAGCAGTACACCGGCGAGTGCGATCCAGCCGGCCGTGCCGAGGGCGAGGACGACGCCGGTCATCAGTACCGGGCCCGCGACCCGGTTGGCCACCGTGCGGCTGGTGTTGAACAGCACCAGGTAGGCGCTGCGCGCCCCTTCCGGTGCCAGGTCGAAGGAAAGGGTCCACGAGGCGCCGACCTGGAGCAGCTCGGCGAAGGTCAGGAGGACGACGGCCGCGCCGAGCACCAGCAGTGCCTCCCGCGCCCCGAAGCCGGGCGCGGCGGCGAAGGCCAGGGCGCCGCAGCTGAGCAGCAGGGCCGCACCCGCGTACGAGAGCCATGCCCGGCGCGTGGTGCCGTAGCAGCGGTTGAGGGGGTACTGGAGGGCGATGCACAGCACGGTGTTGACGGCGTACAGGATGCCGACATAGCGCTCCGGTACGTCCGTCTCGGTGACGAGCCACAGCGGGAAGGCCACGTTGAGCACCGGCATCCAGAGCGACACCAGTGCGTTGTACGCGGTGAAGCCGAGCAGTCGGCGGTCCTTGAGCAGATCCGCCACCCGGGCGCTCCCGACCGCCGTCGGCGCCTCCTCCTCCCGCCGCGCGGTGGCGTACACGGCGGCCACCGCCACATAGGCGACCGCGCCACCGATCAGCAGCGGCCGGAAGGCTCCCGGCGCGCCGGAGCCCAGGGCGACTCCGGCGATCAGCCCGCCCAGGCTGATGCCGAGGTTGACGACGGTGCGCTGCACGGCCATGACCTTCGCGCGCAGGTTCTCCGGGGCGCGTGCACCGACGTACGACTGGACCAGTGGGGGTGAGGACTGCTCGGTGACGGCGATGACGGCGACCACGAGAAGAAAGCTCCACCAGCCGTCCACCCAGAGGTAGCCGACGGTGGCCAGTGCGCGCAGCAGCATCACACCGATCAGCACCGGCTTCGGCCCGAAGCGTCCGGCCAGCCGGGCGATGGGCACGGCGGCGGCGATGGCGACGGCCCCGCCGATGGTCAGGCCGGTGCCGACGGACGAGGTGCTGAGATGGGCGACCTTGACGAAGTAGATGGTCGAGACGGCGAGGAAAAGGCCCGTTCCGGTCCATTCGATCAGCGTGGCGCCCTGCACCAGCGGCAGGTACTGCCGGTGGCCGGGGCGTGTCCGCTGCCGGTCAAGGGTGGTGCTGGTGCCCATGTTCAGTGCTCCTGGTGCTTTCGGTCGAAGAAGAGTCCTTCGCTGCGCAGTTGTTCCACGGCGGAGGTGATCTCCTTGGCGACACCCTGTTCGGTCGCCCAGTTGTCGGAGTAGAGGGTGTCGCGGTATTTGGCGCCGCCGTCCGCGGCCAGGCAGACCGCGAGCCGGCTGTCCGTCCCGGTCTCGTCCTGATCGGTCAGCATCGCGCGTACGGCGCAACCGCTGGAGCCGCCGAGTGCGAGCCCGATGTCCTCGGCGATGATCCGGCACACGGCGATCGCCTCGATGTCGTCGACGTGCACCGCGCGGTCGTAGCTGTGCGGCGCCTTCAGGAAGACGGACGGCCGGCTGGCTCCGATGCCCGGGACCAGGCGTCGTCCGGCGCTGCCCGAGACGGCCAGTGAGCCGCGTACGTCCACGGCGACCGCGGCGACGTCGGGCCGGTGCTCGCGCAGATGGGCGCCGATGCCCGCGAGGGTGCCGCCGGTGGAGACCGGGATGTACACCGCGCCGAGCTCCGGTCCTGCCTGCTCGGTGAGTTCGGGTCCGGTGGTGCGCCGGTGGATGTGGGGCGCGGCCCAGTTCTCGTACTGGTCGGGCCAGCGGTAGCCGGGGTTGTCCGCGCACAGCTCGCGCACCCGGCGCAGCCGGCTCAGCAGGTAGCCGCCCAGGCCGTCGGGTTCGTCGACGACGATCACCCGGGCTCCGCTGTCGGCGAGCCTGCGGCGGGTGGCGTGCGGGGTCTTGAGGTCGACCACGGCGAGGAAGTCGCAGCCGACCGCCGGCAGCAGCCGGGCCAGGGCGAGGCCCAGGTTGCCCGAGGTGGATTCCACCACCACCGTGCCCGGGGTGAGCGGCTGTTCGTCGTGCAGCGCCCGCAACAGTCCGACGGCGCTGCGGTCCTTCACCGATCCGGTGGGGCCGTGCTCTTCGAGTTTCAGTCCCAGACGCCGCACCCGACCCCGGTGGGCGACGTCCAGGCGGAGTAAGGGTGTTGTGCTGAGGGCCCGTGCCAGGACGGGATTGACACGCGACACTGCTTCTCCCTGTGCGATGCGTCGTTCGACGATGGCGATGGATCGACCGGCCGGCCCAGCTGCGTGCTCTCAGACCTTAGGCAGGTGGCCCCCGGTGTCACCACGGCACTCCCGCGCGCGCGTGTCGCGGTTGGCCGGGAACAGTGCTTGACGTTTCTCTCGTTCCTGTCCTCCTGCCGCTGCCGGGCCCGGTGAAGTCGCGGTACCTGTCCGGTGTTCCGGCGGGTTCGGGTGCGCGCGGGGAATCGAATTGGCCGGTTCGACGCCGGGTGGCCCGGACGGCCGGGCGGTCGACGGCCGGGCCGCGATGACGAGGTGGACCGACCGGCACGACCTCTCCCGACGGCCTGTTATCTTTACGTGACTTCGAGACAGAACTCTCGGTCATGCTTTGGCCTTTGCTCTGGCGGAGTCGACGTGCCGGCATGTGGCGGCGGACGCTCAATGACCACTGCACGGGCGCGGTCGCGGTCTGCGGCCGTCCCTGCCTGTCCTGGCTGGACGGAATGACACTGCACAACATATTCAGCAGGACGGCGCGGGCCGCACGGACCGTACTGGTGCCGGGGACCGGGCGCCGGAAACAGGCGAAGCGCCCGTTGGCCCGCCTGCCGCGCAGACCGGACTATCCACGCGCGGGCCGAAGCGGCTGGCCAAGATGGGTGCCCTCGTGGCGGCTGGTCCTGGGCTCGGTCCTGATGTTCACCGCGACGCTGGCGACCGTGGTGGGAATCGCCTACGCGCGTACGGACATACCCGAGGACCTCAACGCGTTCGCCACCCAGCAGGACACCGTCTACTACTGGGCCGACGGCACACCGATGGCCCGGACCGGCTGGGTGAGCCGCCAGGAGATGCCCCTGTCGAAGATCCCCGACCACGTCCGATGGGCCGTACTGGCGGCGGAGAACGCCGACTTCTACTCCGACCACGGCATATCGACGCAAGGGATCACCCGCGCGCTGTGGCGTACGGTCGGCGACGGGGACACCCAGGGCGGGTCCACCATCACCCAGCAGTACGTCAAGAACGTCTATCTGTCGCAGGACCAGTCCTTCTCGCGGAAGTTCACCGAGATGCTGCTGGCGGTCAAGCTGGACCGCCGCCTGAGCAAGGACAAGATCCTCCAGGAGTACCTGAACACCAGCTGGTTCGGCCGGGGCACCTACGGTCTCCAGCGTGCCTCCCAGGCGTACTACGGCAAAGAGGTCACCCAGCTCAACGCCAGTGAGGGCGCGTTCCTCGCCTCCCTGCTCAAGGGGGCCTCGCTGTACGACCCGGCCGTCAACCCCCGCAACCGTGAGCGGGCCGTCGAGCGGTGGCGATGGACGCTGGACCGCATGGTGAAGATCGGCAGACTGAGCGCGGCCGAACGGGCCACGTACACCACCTTCCCCGAGCCGAAGCCCCCGCACCGGCCGAACAGCGCGGGCGGGCAGGACGGCTATCTCATCCAGCTCGCCGAGTCGTACGCCAAACGGGCCGGGCACATCTCCGACGCACGCTTCGACCTCGGCGGCTACCAGATCTACACGACCTTCGAGAAGCCGCGGATGACCGCTCTCACCCGGGCCGTCCGCGATGCGCGTGGCGAACTCGATCCCAAGCAGCGCAAGGCCGATCGGTTCGTCCGGTTCGGCGCCTCTACCGTCGCCCCGGACGGCCGGATCCTCGCGGTGTACGGCGGACCGGACTTCGAGCGGCAGGCCTTCAACGAATCCAACGCGGGCACCGTCCCGGCCGGCTCGGCGTTCACCCCCTTCGTCTACGCCGCCGGTCTGCAGCACGGCGTGACGCGCCAGCGCAACGGTCCACGCTCCACCGTCGTACCGTCGACCGAGTACGACGGCGACGACGACATACCGGTCATGACACCCGAGGGCCCCTACTGGGACCGCAGCGGGAAGATGGTCAAGGGCGACAACGACGGCGACATCTCCCACGGCCGCATCAGCCTGCACGACGCCATGGCGAAGTCCGTGAACTCCCCCTTCCTCCAACTCGGCATGGACGCGGGGCTGAAGAAGGTCCGCAGTACGGCCGAGGCATCGGGACTGCTCCCTTCCAGCTTCGGCCCGCCCGTTCCGGCGTTCTCGATGGGCAACTCCACGCCCAGCGCCATCCGGATGGCCGACGCGTACGGAACGTTCGCGGCCCGCGGCGTGCACACGGATCCGTACTCGGTCCGCAAGGTCACCCGCAACGGCGAACCGGTCCGGCTCGACCTTCCCCGCCCGAGACGCGCCGTACGGTCCGACGTCGCCGACGAGATCACCAGATCGCTCACCCGGCCGACCGGCGTGAACGGTATCTCTCCCGCCGGTCCGGTCGCCGTCAAGACCGGCACCACCGAGGACGACACCGCGCGCTGGTACGTCGGATACGGAGCGGCCGCGTCCACCGCCGTCGTCGTCTACCGCATGGACCTGACGAAGAGCCTCGCGCCACTGCCGCTCAAGGGGCTGGCCGGTGGCCCGGCCGACGACGGGAAGCTCCCGGCCCAGATCTGGAACACATATACGGAAGCCGTGACGAAGTGACAGAAACCAGAGCCAAGTCCACCGTTCGCCGCATACGGGCCCGCCTCACGCCCCGTATCGTCCTGGGGCTCGTGGCCTGTCTTGTGGTGTCGGGATCCGCGGCGCTCGTCCCGCTGCTGTCCGACGACGCCTCGGACGGCCGGACCCCGCAGCAGGGCGCGAGCACCATCGCCGCGCCGAAGCCGACCAGCCGGGAGCATCGCGGGGGCGGAGGGAGTACGGAGGAGGAGGACTGGGACGGAAAGGTCAAGATCCTGGGGGACGGCTCCACGTCCTACACCGGTCCGCAGCCAGACCAGTTGAAGGCCGAGCGGCTCAAGCCCGGTGAGCGCCCGCCCCAGTTCGTGGTGTTCTCGTGGGACGGCGCGCTGGAGGGCGACGACCACATGTTCTCGCGCTTCCGCCGTGCGGCGAAGGAGAGCAATGCCCACATGACGTTCTTCCTGACCGGCATCTACCTGCTCCCGAAGGAGAAGCGGGACCTCTACCGGCCGCCCCAGCACAAGACCGGGGCCGCCGCGATCTCGTACCCGACGCGCGAGCACATCCGGATGACGCTGGAGCAGCTCGGCGACGCCTGGCAGGAGGGCAACGAGATCGGGTCCCATTTCAACGGCCACTTCTGCGAGAAGAAGGGCGGTGGCGACTGGAGCAAGGACGAGTGGATCAGCGAGATCAGCCAGTTCTACTCCTTCGTCCAGAACTGGAAGACGAACACCGGTTTCAAGGACCTCGATCCGCTCCCCTTCGACCCGACCCGTGAGGTCGTCGGCGGGCGTGCGCCCTGCCTGGAGGGCCAGAAGACCCTGCTGCCGGCGACCAAGCCGTTCGGCTGGCGTTACGACGCGAGCTCCCCGGGCGACTTCCAGATCTGGCCGTCCAAGAAGAACGGCGTCTGGGACCTCCCGCTGCAGATGCTGCCGTTCCCGGGCAAGGACTTCCAGGTGCTGTCCATGGACTTCAACTTTCTCTACAACCAGTCCGAGGGCAGCACCGAGGGCGACCCCGCGAAGTACGAGACGTGGCGCAAGGAGGCACGCAACGCGTACGTCGCGGGCTTCGATCGGGTCTTCCACGGCAGCCGCGCACCGCTGTTCATCGGGAATCACTTCGAGGACTGGAACGGCGGGATCTACATGGACGCCGCCGAGGACACGATGCGGGAGGTCTGCCCCCGCAAGGAGGTGCGTTGCGTGTCCTTCCGCGAACTGACCGACTGGCTCGACGCCCAGGATCCCAAGGTCCTCGCGCAGTGGCGGAACCTGGACCCCGCCCAGCCCCCGAGCTGGAAGCAGTAGGCGGCGAACCGGGCAGCGCGGCTCCGGCCGGACCGTTCGTCCGTATCGACGAGCCGTTCTGTTCCCGGGAGCCGCGCTGCCCGGGTGTGCGGGCGTCGTAGGCAGCGGCGGTCAGTGCGCCTTCTCGACGAACTCCGTGGTGTACGTCTTTGGCCAGGTCCACCTCGGCGTTCTTCAGGTTCGGGTTGAAGGCCTTCAGGACTATCTCCTTGTGGCTGTTGACCCAGGGCCCTGGTCTGCACGTCGAGCGCGGAGAAAGGCTCGTCCATGAGCAGGATCTCGGGGTCGTTGACGAACGTGGCCGCGAGAGCGACGCGCTTGCGCTGGCCGCCGGACGGCTGGTGGGGGTAACGGTGCTCGAGGGCTTCGCGATCGACGACCCGGTCTTCCTCTCGACCGAGCTCGTGAACTCCCGGATCGATCCCTCGCTCGCTGCCCGCCGCACACTGCACGACGAGTCGCGCGCGGCCGCCCTGACGGCCGCGCGCGAGCTGGGCGGAGGCATCCGATGAGCTGGCTGCTGCTGATCTGCGCCGGGCTGGTCGAGATCACCTGGTCCCAGAGCATCAAGCCGACGCAGGGCTTCACCAGGCCGCTGCCGACGCTGGTGTGCGCCGTGCTCATGATCGGCGCGGTGTATCTGCTCGCGCGGGCCATGGAGGGGCTGCCGGTGGGCACGGCGTACGCGGTCTTCACCGGCATCGGCGCGATCGGGGCCATCGCCCTGGGGATCCTCGTCCATCACGACCCGGTGAGTCCGGGACGGCTGGCGGCGG
The DNA here is from genome assembly GCF_035918155.1 of Streptomyces sp. NBC_01591. Taxonomy (NCBI): domain Bacteria; kingdom Bacillati; phylum Actinomycetota; class Actinomycetes; order Kitasatosporales; family Streptomycetaceae; genus Streptomyces; species Streptomyces sp. NBC_01591. Next base: position 8,343,266 of record NZ_CP109327.1, on the reverse strand, counting down.
TCTCCCTGATCGTCGGCGGTGTGGCGCTGGCGCGGATGACGACGCCGTCCGCGTGACCGGCGGGTGCCCGCCTCCCCCGAGGACATCCGGAAGGCGGGCGCCCGGTTCAGCGCGTACCGGTCACGTCCGTCACCCGCCACCCCGCACCGGCGGCGCTTCGCGCAGTGGCTGGTGGCCTCAGGGCCTGAGGCTGCTGACGACGTCGGCCGTGGCCGCCAGGCCGTCCTGGATGGTCGGCGCCATGCTCGTACCCGCGAGGAAGAACCCGAGCATGGCGCAGACCAGCGCATGCGAGATCTTCAGCCCCCCGTTGCGGAGAAAGATCACCGCGAGGATCAGCAGAAGCAGCACCAGTGAGATCGAAATGGCCATGGCCAACCTCCTCCGCCGCGCCGGAATGCGGCATTCGGCCGCCAGTGTGGCGTAGCGGAGGAGCGGTCCGGCGCGCTGGCGTGTCCGCCATCCGGGTGTTGACTGGCTGTCACGCTCGGGGCGGCGCGACCGGTCAGCCGCGGGGGCGGGCGGCCCCGGTCCGGGCGTCCCGGTCATGGGTACGGAGGAAGCGTTCGAGACCCGCCAGATCATCGGTGTTGAGGTGGTCGACCCCGGCGGCCAGCAGCTCCGTCCAGACCGCGTCCCGCCCCGGTCCCGGCGCGTCCGGCGTGGCCCAGAAGCGGACGCGTTGGCCGCTGCGGTGGGCCGTGGCGACGAGCGCGCGCAGTTTGTCCCGCTCGGCCGCGGGGAAGGGGCCCGCGCCCAGCCAGCTGAAGTCATCGCTCCAGCTGCTGCTGATGAGCGGGATGAACGAGGCGGTGGCCGAGGTTTCGAGGTCTTCGGGGCGGCCGTCGTAGAAGGCGTAGCGCGTGCTCTGCGCCTCCATCGGGACGCGGGCGGCACGGTCGCCGGAGATGACTGGGGTGATGGCGCCGGGCCGGACCCGGCCGTGGTGGTACGACGTCAGCATCCGCCGGTAGTGCCGGAGCTGTCGGTCGAGTTCGAGGTAGGCCGCGACTCCGTCCGTCTTGATGTCGATCAGCAGCTGCACGGGTTCGCGGTAGCCGGGGTGGACCGTGCCGTGGTTGGCCCGGACCCTCGCCAGCAGCGGGTCGAGGTAGAGCGAGGCGAGGGTGCGGGCGGGGTCGAGTTCGGTGGCCTCGTGGGCGACCAGCAGTTCCCCGTCCACGAGGAAGATGTCGGCCTCGACGCTGGTGAAGCCGTGCGCGAGCGCGTCGTGCAGGGGGCGCGTGTGCAGGTAGTCGTTGTGCGCGTGGGCCCTGCGCAGCGCCCGCGTCCGGGGACGTCCCGCGGCCGGGGACGCGGAGGCCGCTCCGGAGGCGGCGGCCGTCTGCGAGGGCAGGAACGCGCCTGCGGCCACGGTGGCGAGCGCGGTGGTGACGACGCTTCGGCGGGTCGGGAACGCCATGGATTCTCCCGGGAACGAGTGGTGGACCGGACGGGCGGACGCGACCGAGTATGCGACGGTGATCGCCGCAACGGGCAGACCCCTCACAAGAGTTGATCCGGTCGTCGTCCGCCCGTCGACTGCCGTTCCCCGATCAGGCCGGGACCGTCCAGTGCTGGTTGGCGCCACCGGTGCAGGTGTAGATGCCGAGCGGGGTGCCGTTGGCGCTGCCGCCCCCGTAGGCGTCGAGGCACTTCCCGGTGGCGGGGTTCACGAGGGCCGTTCCGTCGGCCCGCCACTGCTGGGCGGCCGAGCCGTCGCAGGCCGCGGTCCGTACGGTGGTGCCGCTCACGGTCATGCAGTGGAACTGCGCACGGAGCGTGCCGTCGGCGGCCCGTACCCAGTTCTGGTTGTTGCCGCCGTTGCAGCTCCAGAGGTTCAGCTGCGCGCCGGTGGTGCCGCCGGGGATGTCGACGCAGGCGCCCCCGATGCCGGTGAGGGATCCGGACGACGAGTTGCCGATGCCGTCCTCGTGCACGCTGCCGCCGCCCTGCCCCTTCACCGCGGCGCCGCTGGAACACGTACTGCTCACGCTGGTGGAGCCGAGGCCGGCGGTGACGGCACCGCTGCCCGCCGTGCCGCTGGGCAGGTCGAGGAGGGCCTTGGAGTACGGCGAGTCGGCGCAGGTCGCGGCGTTGTTGTTCCAGTCGAAGTACTCGACCCAGTCGACCATTCCACCGGTGGCGACCTTCGCGCCGGTGCCGGTCTGCAGGCTGCCGAGGACGAATGATGTCCCTGCCGTGACGTCGGTGATCGTGGCCCGGTACCAGCCGGCCGTGATGTCGGGTGCGATGCGGAAGCGGTAGTGGTGCCCGGCCGTGAAGCGCTCACCGAGCCGGCAGGTGTAGCCGGTGCCGCCCTCGGTGAACGTCTGGCAGTAGGTGCCCGTGCTTCCCGGCCTGCCTCCGGTGGAGTCCCAGAGCGAGAAGAGGAACAGGCCGCCACCGGAGCGGTTGCGCTGCATGCCGATGTAGCCGCCGACCCCGTTGGTGAAGCCGAACTGGTGGGACCAGAAGACGTTCGCCCGGCCGGGGTCGGACTGTACGGTCGTTCCGAAGGTGACCTCGTCGAGGGCGGTCGTCCCGGCCGGGAACGTGTAGTTGCTGTACGAACCCGGGGTCTGGCCGGTTGCGGCGGACGGCCCAGCCAGCCCCAGGCAGGCGGCGACGGCGAGGATCACCACCACGACGGTGGCGCGCGCTCTGTGCATGTCCCACTCCTTGTCCGGACGGATTGACCCGTCAGTCGGTCATCGACTGGCAACTAGGGCCTCTCCGACGGATCAGGGTCGGACAGGGCGCGGCGTCTGGTGCGGTGCATCGCAAGGCGCCGGAGCGTCTTAATAGCGGAGCTATTCGGACGTTTCGGCAACGCCGCGAGGTGCCGTGCCAGACGCCGCGACCCCGGCCATGATCCGTCGGACAGGCCCTAGTCATGGACTCGTCAATCAGGGTGGGGGTGGCCACGCGCCAGGGGCATGGACTTATCCGGTCGGACTCATGGACTCCTGCGGTGCGCGCGGTCCGGCGCATTCCCGCCAGCCGACCGTACGGTCGCACCAGCGTTCCAGCAGCACCCGGTCGTGGCCGACGGCCAGCAGCCCGGCCCCGGACTCCCTCCGGTAGGACTCGACGACCGCCACCAGCGCGGCGGTCGTCGACGCGTCGAGCATCGCGGTCATCTCGTCGCAGATCAGCCAGCGCGGCCGCAGGACCAGGGCCCTCGCCAGACAGGCACGCTGCAACTGGCCGTCGCTCACCTCGTGCGGGCGCCGGCCGAGCAGCTCGGGCGTGAGCCCGACGGCCGGTGCCAGCCCGGCCACCCGGTCCGTCACCTCCGAGCGGCGGCCGGTCGCCCGCAGCGGCTGGGCGATGAGTTCGCGCAGGGTGAGCCGGGGGTCGGCGGAGAGCCGGGGCTGCTGGAAGACGACGCCGACGGCGGTGCGCTGCGCACGCGGGGCGCCGTGCCGCCAGCCGCGTACCGGTTCGCCGTCGAGCACGACCGTGCCCGCGTACGGACGGTGCAGCAGGGCGGCGACCCTGGCCAGGGTGGACTTGCCGCAGCCGCTCGGGCCCAGCAGCCCGAGGGACTCCCCCGGCGCGAGGCTCAGCGACGCCTCACGGACGACAGGATCGCGGGGGTCGTATCCGGCGGTGATGCGGGTGAGTTCAAGCACGGGCCGGCTCCTCCTCGTCCGCCCGCACAGCGTGGTGGCAGGCGAGACGGCCGTCGAACGGGGGCAGTACGGAACAACGGTCGTCGGCGCGGGTGCAACGGGCCGCGAACGCGCACCCCTCGGGAAGCGCTCCGAGCTCGGGCGGCATTCCGGGGATCGGCACGAACGCGCGCTCCGGCAGCGCGTCGAGGAGGCCGCGCGCGTACGGGTGGCGCGGTCCCGGCTCCCCGAAGAACCCCTCGGCGTCGGCGAGTTCGACGATCCGTCCCGCGTACATCACGGCGACCCGGTCGGCGATCCGCTCGGCCGCCGCGAGATCGTGGGTGATGATCAGCAGCGCCCGGCCGCCGTCGGTGTGGCGGCGCAGTTCGTCGACGGTCCGCTCGACCAGTTCGCGGTCGAGTCCGGTGGTGGGCTCGTCCGCGAGGAGCAGGGGCGCGTCGCCGATCAGGGCGAGTGCGGTCGCGGCCCGCTGGGCGAGACCACCGGAGAGCTCGTGCGGATACCGGTCGAGGTGCCCGGCCGGGAACGAGGCACGTGCGGCGGCCTGTTCGGCCGCCGGGCGCAGGGCGGGCCCGCGGACGCCGGTCAGCTCGCGGAGGGTCTCCTCCAGCTGGGCGCGCACGGTGCGGACCGGGGTGAGGTGCGCGGCGGGGCTCTGCGGCACGAGTCCGATGCGGCGGCCCCGAACCGTACGGGCGAGGGTGCGTTCACCGGCGGTGAGAAGGTCGGTGCCGTCGCCGAGCAGCGCCGAGCCGGAGGTCCGCGCATTGCCGGGAAGCAGCCCCAGCAGTGCCGAGGCCAGCACGGATTTGCCGCAGCCGCTCTCGCCGACCAGGGCCAGGCACTCCCCCGCCGCGAGGTCGAAGTGTGCGTCGGCGACGGCGGCGATGTGCCGACCGCCCCGCATCCGGAAGCGCACGGAGAGTCCACGGACGGAGAGCACCGGCGTCTTCGGGCCGGGGGTGGTCATCACAGCATCAGCTCCGATCGGCGGCGCGGGTTGATCCGTTCCCGCCAGGCGCCGGCGAGGCCCGCCAGCGCGAGGGTCGGAACGATCAGGAACAGGCCGGGGAAGAGCGTCGGCCACCAGTCCCCGGCGAGGAGCGAACCGCGCGCAGTCTGTACGAGATTGCCCAGGCTCGCCTGATGGGTGGGCAGTCCGAGCCCCAGGAAGGAGAGCGCGGACTCGTGCCACATGGCATGCGGCACCATCAGCACGGCGGCCAGGCCCGCCTGCGGAAGCACCGCGGGCAGCAGATGCCGGACGACGACCCGCCCGCGCGAGGCCCCGCCGGAGATCGCCGCGTCGATGAAAGGGCGCGAGCGCAGCGACAGCACCTCGGAGCGGACGATCCTGGCCGTCGAGAGCCAGTGGGTGAGCGCGACGGACACGATCACCGGGCCGACGCCGGGCCGGAACATGGCGACGATGAAGATGCCGAGCAGCAGGTGCGGTACGGAGGAGAAGGTGTCCACGAGCCGCATGACGATGCGGTCGGTCCAGCCCCCGGACGCCGCGGCCAGCGCGCCGACCGCGGTCCCGATGACGGTTGCGGTGAGCCCGGCGACGACGCCGACGAGCAGCGAGACGCGGAGCCCGTAGACGCAGCGCAGCAGCAGATCGCGCCCGACGTCGTCGGTGCCGAACGGGTGCTCCCAGGACGGTGGCCGGAGCTTGGCGCCGAGGTCGACGGCCTGCTGGTCGAGCTGGACCAGCGGCGGCACGAGCAGGACCGCGAGCAGCACCGCGGCGACGATCCCGGCGGAAGCGATCACGCGGATGCGACGGGTGGTGCGGCGCGCGGGTCCGAGGTCGGTCTCAGCCATCGAAGCCCACTCTCGGGTCGGCGATCGCGTACAGCAGATCGGAGAGGAGGTTGCCGAGGACGACCGCCACGGTGGCCAGCACCGTGAGCGCGGCCAGCAGCGGGAAGTCGACAGAGGTGGCGGCCTGCACGGTGGCGGCGGCGATGCCGGGCCAGCTGAACACCGTCTCGACGAGCAGGGCGCCGGTGATGAGTTCGGGGACGCGGGAGCCGATGAGGGTGAGCATCGGCAGCATCCCGGAGCGCAGCGCGTGGCCGAGCAGTACGGTGCGCTCGCGCAGTCCACGGGCGCGGGCGCCGCGCACCGGGTCCTCGCCGAGCGCGTCCGCGACACCCTGGCGCACGTAGAGGAAGAACCACGGCAACTGGGAGATCCCGAGCACGGCCGCGGGGAGCACCAGGTGGGTGGCGACCTGCCCGAAGGTGACGGTGTCGCTGGCCGCGTCGGTGAGGCCGCCGGCCGGGAGCACGTCGAGTTCCAGGGCGAAGAACCAGATGGCGAGCAGTCCGAGCCAGAAGGCCGGGGCGGCTTCGAGCGTGTACGCGGCGGAGCTGACGCACCGGTCGAGCAGGCGGCCTGGCCTGCGTGCGGCCAGCACGCCGAGGCCCGTGCCGAGGACCACGGCGACGGCGAAGGCGGTCGCGGCGAGCAGTACGGACCAGCCCAGGCGTTCGCCGATGACATCGGCGACCGGCTGGCGCATGACGGCGGAGTCGCCGAGGTCGCCACCGAGCGCGGAGGTCAGCCAGTTCCACCAGCGGCTCACGAGCGGCTGGTCGACACCGAGGTTGGCCCGAAGCTGGTCGAGGTTCTCCTGCGACGCGCTGAGGCCTGCGGTGCCCGCATACGCCTTGACCGGGTCGAAGGGGGAAGCGGCGGCGACGGCGAAGACGCCGAACGTCACGGCGGCCAGGACGGGGACGGCGAGCAGCGCCCGCCGTCCCGCCATCCTGCCCATCGACCCCCAGGGGAGGCGGTGGTTCACTTCTTCGGCGTCCAGTCCTCGACGTTCCACCACGGGCCGGATGCCAGTCCGTGGTCGTGCGGTTCGACCTGGGTGGTGAGGGCGCCGAAGCGGTCCTTCACGACGTAGAGGTGGTCGATGTGCGTGAGGAAGGTGTAGCCGGGGTCCTTCACCAGTTCACGCTGGACGGTGTCGTAGGCGGCCTTGCGTTCGGCGCCGTCACCGCTCCTGCGGCCCGATTCGAGGGCCCGGTCGACGGCCTTGTTGTCGTACCACGCCATGTTGTTGAAGCCGTCGCCCGCGAGCGAGGACTTCAGCAGCGAGTACTGGTCGAAGTCGGGGTCGGCGGGTGATCCGCCGCCCGCGAGGACCGCGTCCTGCTTCATCCGGGGCTCGATGACCTCCCAGGTCCCGGCCTCGGTGGTGATGTCGATGCCTGCCTTCTTGGCGTCGGAGGCGTAGGCGAGCGCGTGGTCCTGGCGCAGCTTGTCGCCGGTGAGGTACCAGAGCGGGAAGGCGGCGCGTACACCGTCCCTGGTGCGGATGCCGTCCTTGCCGGGCTTCCACCCGGCGTCGTCGAGGATCCTCTTCGCGGCGGCGAGGTCGTGGGTGCGTTCGGTTCCCTTGGTGAACCACTCGCTGTCGGTGGGGACGGGCCCGTAGGCGGGCCTGCCCTCGCCGTTGAGGATGGAGTCGACCATGGCCTTCCGGTCGACGGCGACATCGAGGGCGCGCCGGACGGCGATGTCGCCCGTGACCTCGTTGTGGGTGGGCAGGGTCACGGTGCGGTAGTCGTACGTCGTGGCGGCGTACGTCCGGGTGCCGCTGCCGCGGGCGAAGCCCTTGGCCAGGGCGGGAGGCAGGATCGCGCCGTCGAGATCCCCGGAGCGCAGCCGGGTGGCGCGTACGTCGTCGTCCTTGATGATCGCCATGGTGAACTTCTTCACCTTCGGCGCGCCGCCCCAGTAGCCGGGGTTGGCCTTGAAGCTGATCTTCTCACCCTTGGACCACTTGGTGAGCAGATATGGTCCGGTGCCTATGGGACGGGTGGTGAAGGCGCCGGTGTTGACGTCCTGCTTGCCCGCGACGTGTTCGGGTGCGATGGGCAGGACCGTGCGCTGGGCGAAGGGCGCATAGGGGTATTTGAGCGTGAAGACGACGGTGTCGTCGCCGGTCGCCTCGACGCTCTTCACCGCGTCGAGTTCGGTGCGGGAGGCGTTGTTGGTCTTCTTGTCGAGGATGGTCCGGTAGGTGAAGACCACGTCCTTCGCGCCGAACGGTTCGCCGTCGCTGAACTTCACGCCCTTGCGGAGCCGGTACGTGTACGTCAGCCCGTCGTCGCTCACCTCGGGCAGTGCGGTGGCGAGCGCGGGCCGCAGCTTCATGCCGTCGTCGAGGGCGAGCAGTCCGTCGAAGATCTTGGAGTTGCCGTCCTTGCCGTAGCCGAGCAGCGGGCTGAGGCTGTCGGGCTCGTAGGCGATGCCGACCACCGCCGAGTCCCCCGCGCCCGATCCGGAGTCGCCGCCGTCCGGGCCACCCGGTTGTGAACAGGCCGCCGCGGTCAACGACAGCACGGTCGCCAGTGTCGCGGCGGCCGCTCCCCGTATCGATCGGGCCGTCATACTCTGCACATCCCTTTACTGAAGATCAGATGTTATTGCGAATCAGTCGCAATTAAACAGCAGGTAAAGGGGTGCCCGGTACCCCGCCGGACAGAGAAAGCGAGGAGCGGAGGCGCGCGTTCACGCACCTCCGCTCCCAAGTCCCGCAGTTCCGCGGGGTGTTCCTTCCCCCGTCGTTACGGTGCGGGCAGTTCCACGAGTTCGGCGATGGTCTCGCGGTGCCGCCCGGCCGTGCCGTACGCGATCGAGTCGGCCTTGGCACGCTTGAGATACAGATGTGCCGGGTGCTCCCAGGTCATGCCGATGCCGCCGTGCAGCTGAACGCACTCCTCCGCGGCGTGCACGGCGACCCCGGAGCAGTACGCCTGCGCGACGGCCACCGCCAGCGGCGTGTCGGGGCTGCCGGTCGCGAGGGCGTCCGCGGCGTTCCGTGCGGCGGCGCGGGCCGACACGACCTCCAGCCAGAGCTGCGCCATGCGGTGCTTGAGAGCCTGGAACGAGCCGACCGGCCGGTTGAACTGGTGCCGTTCACGGGTGTACCGGACCGTCTCGGTCAGACACCACTCGGCGAGTCCGAGCTGTTCGGAGGCGAGCAGTCCGGCGCCCGCCAGCAGCCCTCGGCGCACGGCGGCGACCGCGGACGCGCCGTCGGCCAGCCGGGTTCCGGCGGCCCCGTCGAGGGTGACGGTGGCAAGCGGGCGGGTCAGGTCGAGCGGTACGAGCGGCTCGACGGCAACCCCTTCGGCGCCCGCCTCGACCGCGTACAGGCCGTCGGTCGTGGGCACCAGCAGCACATCGGCGGCGGCCGCGTCGGCGACGCCGGTCACGGCCCCCGTCACCCGGCCGGCCACGACACCGGAGGGCTGTGCGGCGTCGGGCGTCGAGGCGGTGAACGGCACGGCGAGCGCCGCGACCTTGCGGCCCTCGGCGAGGTCGCCGAGGAGTCCGGCGACCGGCCCGTCCGGCGCGCCCAGCGCGAGGAGCGTCTCCGTGGCGACGACCGCACTGGTCAGATAGGGCGCGGGCGTGACGCCGCGGCCCAGCTCCTCCAGCACCACCGCGGCCTCACGATGGCTCGCGCCCTGCCCGCCGAGCTTCTCCGGCACCAGCAGCCCGGCGGTGCCGATGTCGGCCGCGAGGGCCTTCCAGAGGTGCGGGTCGTACGGCGTGTCGGACTCGACGCGGGCCAGCACCGTCGGCGCGTCGCTCCGGTCGGCGAGCAGTGAACGGACCGCTGCCCGCAGGTCCTCCTCGGCCTCCGAGTACAGCAGATCGGGCGCGTGGGTCTCTTCGGTCGGTGCGCTCATCGGGCCAGGTCCTTCCAGGCGACGTCCTTGTCGTTGCGCGGCTCGGCGGGCAGGCCGAGGACGCGCTCGGCAACGATGTTGAGCAGCACCTCGCTGGTGCCGCCCTCGATGGAGTTGCCCTTGGAGCGGAGATAGCGGTAGCCGGCGTCGCGGCCGGTGAAGTCGACGAGCTCCGGCCGGCGCATGGTCCAGTCGCCGTACAACAGCCCTTCCTCGCCGAGCAGTTCGACTTCCAGGCCGCTGATCTCCTGGTTGAGCCGGGCGAAGGCGAGCTTCATCCCGGAGCCTTCGGGGCCGGGCTGTCCGGCGACGAGCTGCTGGCGCAGCCGGGTGCCGGTGAGCCTGGCCACCTCGGCCTCGACCCAGAGGGTCAGCAGGCGCTGATGAAGGTCGTGGGTGCGCAGTTCGGGGCGTTCGCGCCAGGTGCGGGCGACCGGGCCGATCATGCCGCCCTCGCGCGGGATACGCGCCCCGCCGATGGAGACCCGCTCGTTCATCAGCGTGGTCTGCGCGACCTTCCAGCCCTCGCCGACCGGGCCGAGGCGCCTGCTGTCGGGGATGCGTACGCCGGTCAGGAAGACCTCGTTGAACTCGGCCTCGCCGGTGATCTGGCGCAGCGGCCGGACCTCGACGCCGGGGTCGGTCATGTCGCAGATGAAGTAGCTGATGCCACGGTGCTTGGGCAGGTCCGGGTCGGTGCGGGCGATGAGGATCGCCCAGCGGGCCAGATGGGCGCTGGACGTCCAGACCTTCTGTCCGTCGACCACCCAGTCCTCGCCGTCGCGGACGGCGCGGGTGCCGAGGGCCGCGAGGTCGGAGCCGGCGCCCGGTTCGCTGAAGAGCTGGCACCAGACCTCCTCGCCGACCCACAACGGCCGCAGGAAGCGCTGCTTCTGCTCGTCGGTGCCGTAGCCGAGGATGGTGGGGGCGGCCATGCCGAGGCCGATCCCGATCCGGCGCGGGTCGTTGTCGGGGGCGCCCGCCGCGGCGAGTTCGGCGTCGACGACGGGTTGCAGGGAGCGCGGCGCGTCGAGGCCGCCGAGGCCGGCCGGGTAGTGCACCCAGGCCAGTCCGGCGTCGAAGCGGGCCTTGAGGAATTCGGTGCGGCCGGTGGTGGCCGGGGGGTGTGCGGCGAGCAGGTCCTGGGTGCGGCGGCGGAGTTCGGCCGCGTCGGGTGCGGTCATCGGGCGGCTCCTGACGGGAGGACGACGATCCGGCCGGTGCTGGTGCCGTCGGCGACCCGCTGGACGGCCGCCGCGGCCCCGGCCAGCCCGACTCGTTCGCTGACCAGCGGTTTGACGACACCCTGCGCGGCAAGCCGGGTGAGTTCGTCGTGGCAGGCCCGGACGGCGGCCGGGTCCTTGGTGTTGTACAGGCCCCAGTGGAGTCCGACGATCGAGTAGTTCTTGACCAGTGCGTGGTTCAGCGCCGGGGTGGGGATGATGCCGCTCGCGAAGCCGACGACGATCACCCGGCCCTCGAAGGCGATGCACTTGACGGACTTGGCGTAGGCGTCGCCGCCGACCGGGTCGTACACCACGTCGGCGCCGCGTCCGCCGGTGGCTTCCTTGACCGCGGCGACGATGTCCTCGCTGTGGCGGTCGATGACCAGGTCGCAGCCGAGCCCGGTGGCGGTCCTGGCCTTCTCCGGGCCCCCGACCACGCCGATGACGGTGGCTCCGGCGGCCCTGCCGAGCTGGACGGCGGCGCTGCCGACCCCACCGGCCGCCGCATGGACCAGCAGGGTCTCGCCCGCGCGGAGGTGCGCCCTGCGGTGCAGGCCGAACCACCCCGTCTGGTAGCCGATGTGCAGGGCGGCGGCCTCGGCGTCGTCCAGGGCGTCCGGGGCGGGCAGCAGCGCCGCCTCGTCCGCGACGACGTACTCGGCGAACCCGCCGTTCGGCAGGGTGGGGGTGGCGAGCACCCGCCGCCCGTCCGCCGTCCGGCCGCAGATCTCCACGCCGGGGGTGAAGGGCAGCGGCGGCCGCACCTGGTACTGGCCCCGGCAGAGCAGCGCGTCGGGGAAGTTGATGTTCGCCGCGAGCACCTCGACGAGCACCTGCCCGTCGCCGGGCATGGGCCTGTCCGTCTCCTCCAGCCGCATCACCTCGCTCGGCTCGCCGTTCCGGTGCACTCGCCATGCCTGCATGAGGGGCCTCCACAACACTGTCGGCATTACCACTGCTCCGGCGCATACTAAGCAGTCGCTTGCTCCTCTGGGAACAACCTGCCGGCACCGGTTTCGGCCGGACCCGGACATGGGTGCGCCCGGTCCGGTCCGAAGAGGCTTCGGACCGGACCGGGCGCGGGACGGTTCGTGCGGGCGTCAGCCCTGGCCGGCCACCACCACCTCCGCGATCTGCGGTGCCGCCGACCCTTCGCGCCAGGCGAGCCGCACCGCGTCGGCCGTGCGGCCCGCCGTGTCGACCCGGGTGTACGGGCCGTCGAGCGCGCCGACGGTCTGCCACTTGCCGTCGGTCCCGCGCAGCTGGATGTCGGCGCGGGCAGCGGACCCGGCCGACTGCAGGACGGTGACGGAAGGCACGTCACGCGCGGCGACGAGCCCCAGCTCCAGCGTCTCCCCGGCCTCCGGGGCGCGGGCCGCCCGGTAGACGGTGCCCGGGTCCCCGTCAGACGCCGCGCGCAGCGAGGATCCGGCCGCGGCGGGCGGCCCTCCGGCCACCGCGCCGTCATCCGTCGGGACGCTGAACTCCCGTACGACGAGCCAGTTGTCCTGGCCCGCGGTCGCCCGTGCCCGCATGTAGCGCGCCTTCGTTCCGGCGGGCGCGGTCGCGGTGACGTCCGGCTTTCCGGAGAAGGCGGCGAGCTGCTGCCAGTTCTGTCCGTCGGCCGAGTACTCGAGCACCCCTTGGTGGAGGTAGTCCTCGCTGCTGCCGGGCTTGCCCATCGCGAGGGTGACGGAGCCGATGTCACGGACCCGGCCGAGGTCCACGGTGATCCCGTCGCCCGCGGCGGGCGCCCCGTCGCTCCAGAAGTACGTGGAGTCGTCGCCGTCCAGCATCCGGGCGACGGTGTTGCTCTGGTAGGTGCCCAGGTCCGTCGAGGCCGTGGGCCTGCCGCTCATGCCGAGTATCCGGTCGTGCTCGGCGTTCGCCGCGTCGATGAACCGGTCCAGGACGCCGTCGCCGACGAGGACCGGCACCCTGCGTCCGTCGAGCCCGGTGTAGGTGAAGGACTTCGCCGCGGTGACCTGCGCGGGCAACTGCTGCCGCAACTCCCAGGCCTGCGCGCCCTTTCCGGCGCGGGCCGCCTCGACCATGCGCAGGGCGTTACGGGCGGCGGTGGCCCAGGACCCGGTCGCGTCCAGCCAGGGGCCGGCGTCGGCGATGAAGCCGCGGTCCGGAAGGCCGTCGCGCAGCCGGCCGGGGGCCGAGCCGAGCGCGCCGAGCACCGAGGTGAGCCGGGCGGCGTCACCGGACTTCCAGTAGCGGGCGAACTCCGCCGCCAGTTCGGGGGCCTGGTCCTTGTTGAGGGCCGAGCTGTAGTTCGCGTCGGCGAAGGCCCGCAGTGCCTTCTGGGTGCGCGGGTCGCCGCCCGCATACTCCTTCAGCCCCTCGCCCCATGAGGTGCGGGGGTCGTACGCGGCGTCGTTCCACGCGTAGTCGGCGACGGTGTACAGCGCGATCTTCGAGGCGTACGGCTGGATCATCGGGTTCGCCGTGATCCCGGCCAGCTTGCCGGGCAGGCCCTTCTCCCGACCGCTGAACGGGCCGAGCAGCAGCCGGTTCGTCGCGTAGTCGTTGACCGGGTAGTTGTCCCAGGTCAGGATCGGATGACCGAAGACCGTGCGGGCGGCCTCCGCCTGGGCGACGGTCATGGTCGGCGCGACGACTCCGACGCCCGTCCACTCGACCAGGACATTGGGGTCGAGCTGCTGGGACAGCGCCTTCTTGTACGGCGAGGCGGAGACGTTGTAGTACTCGGTCGGGACCATCTGGAGCGGCTGGGCACCCGGGTGGGTCGCGATGAACTCCTTGTTGACCCGGTTGAGCAGATGCGCCTGCGCCGCGCCCGCCGCACCGCCACCGGTCCCCCACTTCGCCTTGTCCTCGGCGCAGTTCCAGTCGGTGTAGCTGATGTCGTCGAGCGGCACGGCGAAGGTACGTACACCGATGTCCCAGATGGTCTGGAACTTGTCGACGAGCGCCTTGGCGTCCGCGTCCGAGCTGTAGCAGACGGAGAGGCCGGGCGAGAGCGCGTACGTGAACTCCACATGCCGCTGCGCGGCCCGGTCCGCGAGCTCCTTGATCCGGTCCAGCTGGTCGGCCGGGTAGGCGTCGCGCCACTTCGCTCGGAGATACGCGTCGTCCTTCGGCGAGTACACGTAGATGTTCATCTTGTGCTCGCCGTAGTAGTCGAGCTGGTCGAGCCGCGCCTCGTGCGACCACGGAGTGCCGTAGAAGCCTTCGATGACACCGCGCAGCGCGGTGCCGGGCCAGTCGCGCACCGCGAGTCCGGCGACCCCGGCCCCCGGATGCTTCGCCTGCGGCAGGATCTGACGCAGCGTCTGCGCCGCGTAGTACGTGCCCGTGGTGTCCTTGCCCGCGAGGACGATGCGCTCGGCGCCGATGCCGAGCACATAGCCGTCGGCGGGCAGCGCGGACGGGCCGTCGATCCGCTGCGCGGCGAGCGCGGCGGAGTCACCGACATGGACCGTGAGCCCGCTCCGGGCGGGTCTCTCGGCGCGTACGACGCGCTGGGCGCCGGCCCGGCGCAGCGCGCTCTCCACGACCTGCATGGCGGACTCGTCGGAGGTCTTGCCCGCCACCAGGGTGACGGTCGGGCTGATGGTGATCCGGTCGGCCCGGGGCTTCACGGACTGCGGGGTCGGCGTGATGGCCGGGGCCGGCCGGCCGTCCGCGGCCGTCGTCGGGGTGGCGGCGCGGGTGCTGTCGGCCGCCTGGGCGGGCGGCACGGCGGTCAGCAGACCGCCGACGAGCAGGGTCGCCGCGGTGCCGAGCGCGGCGAGACGGGGTGGGCGAGGCGTCACAGGTCCTCCATTGATCACTCAAGTCACCGGAGTCGCGCAGCAGAACAACACCGAATTCAACATCGTGGCGCTTGCATGTCAATGGTCTGGACAACATCAACACGTGGACCTGCGGTTTTACCTTCCGAAGCGGTACCCGCATACGCGCGACATCGAACACGCACAGCCGGAACGCCGAGCGGATCCCGGACCGGAATCAGCGGGTGAAGAGTTCGAAGGCGACGGCCGGGCAGCCGCCGAAACGCTTGCCCTCGGCCCGCGCGTGACCGGTCAGGAAGGTGCGGCAGTACACCTCGGGGTCCTCGTCCGTGAGCCCTTCGATGTACGTGCGGTGCGCCAGCAGCGACTTCACCGAGCGCTCCAGCCCGACCGTCGCGTCGACGGCATGGGTGGGCGTGTTCGACCCGGCGACCGCGACCCACCGCACCCCGTTCCACGGCTGGAGCCCCGACTCAGCGAGTTCCGGAAAGATCCAACGATTGCCCGCGTCGGCGGCGGCGTCCAGAGTGGCGCGGCCGACCGCCCGGTGGTCGGGGGTGTTCCAGGCGACGCCGCCCCAGGTGTCCCGGTGATTGAGCGTGATGACCAGCTCGGGGCGGTGCCTGCGGATGGCCGCGGCGATGTCGCGGCGAAGCGGGAGGCCGTACTCGATCACGCCGTCACGGTGATCCAGGAACTCCACGGTGGAGACACCGACGACCGCGGCGCTCGCCCGCTGCTCCCGCTCGCGCAACGGCGCGCACTTCTCCGGTTCCAGCGTTTCGATGCCGGCTTCACCACGGGTGGCGAGGAGGTAGGAGATCTCGCGCCCCCCGTCGGTCCACCCCGCGATCGCCGCCGCGCAGCCGTACTCCAGGTCATCGGGGTGCGCGGCCACGGCGAGGGCGCGACACCAGTCCGCGGGCATGGGTTCGAGCTGCTCCGTCATGTCGGCAGGCTAGCCGCCCGCGATCGACCCCGCCCCGCGTTGCGCGAGCACCTTCCCCGGCGTCGCGCACGTCTCACCGGAGGGGAGAAATACCCCCTGGGGTATTGGTGTTAATCTGATGCAGAGATACCCCCCGGGGTAAAGCATCACGGAAGGAGCCATGTCGTGTTCTTCGTCGACACCATCGAGACAGCGGGCCTCGGCAACCGCAGCTATCTGGCGGGCGGGCAGCGGGCCGCCGTGGTCGTGGACCCGCCGCGCGACATCGACCGGGTCATAGCCGCTGCCGCCCGGCGCGGCGTACGGATCGCCCTGGTGGCGGAGACGCATCTGCACAACGACTATGTGACGGGCGGCCTGGAGCTGGCCCGCGTCACCGGGGCGCGCTACCTGGTGCCCGCGGCGGCACAGGTCTCCTTCGCCCGCGTCCCGGTCGCGGACGGTGACATCACCCCGGTCGACGACGGCCTCGCGCTGCGTGCACTCGCCACCCCCGGCCACACCCCGCACCACACGTCCTACGTGCTGACGGAGGAGGGCCGCGACGTGGCCGCCTTCACCGGCGGTTCGCTGCTGATCGGCAGTGTGGGCCGGCCCGATCTGGTGGAGCCCCGGCTCACCGCCGAACTGGCCCGTGCCCAGCACGCCTCCGTGCACCGGCTCGCCGATGAGCTCGCGGACGCGGTGCCCGTGCTGCCCACGCACGGCTTCGGCAGTTTCTGCTCGTCCTCGCAGGCCGAGGGGTCTGCCACGACGATCGGCGACGAGCGCGGGCGGAACGACGCGCTGGTCAAGGACGTGGACACCTTTGTCGCGGAACTGCTCGCCGGTCTGGACGATGTCCCCGCGTACTACGCGCACATGGGCCCGGCCAATGCCGCGGGACCGGCTCCGCTCGATCTGACCCCGCCCGACCCGGCCGACGCCGAGGAGATCGCCCGGCGGCTGGCCGCGGGCGAGTGGGTGGTGGACCTGCGCAGCCGGGTGGCGTTCGCCGAGGGGCATGTCGCCGGATCGTTCAACTTCGAGGGCGAGGGCCGGCTCGCGACATATCTGGCCTGGCTGATCCCGTGGGGCAAGCCGGTCACTCTCCTGGCGAGCACCGCCGCCGACATCGCCCACGCACAGCGGGAGCTGTCCCGCGTCGGCATGGGCCGTCCGGTCGCCGCGGCCACCGGCGGTCCCAAGGACTGGGCTGGCACGTCGACGGAGCTGCGGTCGTTGCGCAGGTCCGACTTCGCGGGCCTGACGGCGGCCCGGGAGCAAGGCGAGGACCCGGTCGTACTCGATGTGCGCAGGAACTCCGAGCACCGCGCGGGTGCGATCACGGGAGCGGTGCACATTCCCCTGCACGAGCTGCCCCGGCGGCTGGGCGAGGTGCCGCCGGGCGTCGTGTGGGTGCACTGCGCGGGCGGGACGCGGGCGGCGATCGCCGCGTCGATGCTGGGCGCGGCAGGGCGTGAGGTGGTGGCCGTCGACGACGGTTTCGGCGCGGCGGCACCAGCCGGACTGTGTCTCACAGCTCCCGTGCCCGTCCCATGACCGCGCTGATCGTGGCGCTGGCCGCCGGGGCGGTGGTCGGGCTGGCGCTGGGCGGACTCGGCGGCGGCGGAAGCGTGCTCGCCGTCCCCGCGCTGATCTATCCGCTCGGCTTCGCCCCGGCCGCGGCCACCACCGCCGGGTTGCTCATCGTCATTGCGACGTCGCTGACCGGACTGGTCGCCCATGCCAGGGAGGGCAGGGTCCGCTGGCGTACGGGAGGGCTCTTCGCGGCAGCCGGGATCGTTCCGGCCGCGGTCGCCGGGGCGCTGTCGGTACGGGTCCCGTCCGGGGTGCTGACCGCGGGGTTCGCCGTGCTCGCGGTGGTCGCCGGGATGCGGATGCTCCGCCCGCGGGGCGAGTCGGCGCCGCAGGTCGGGCAGGGTGCGGGGTTCGCGCCCGCCGGACGGGTCGCACGGACGGGCGCCGGGCTCGGCACGGTGACCGGGTTCCTCGGTGTGGGCGGCGGGTTCCTGGTGGTACCCGCGCTGGTCACCGTGGTCGCCGTCCCGATGACCGCGGCGGTCGGCACCAGCCTGCTGGTCATCTCGGTGAACTCGACGGCCGCGCTGGTCACCCGTCTCGCCACGCCCACCGCGCTGGACTGGGCGACGATCGCCCCGTTCACGGCGACGGCGGTGCTCGGTGCCTGGGACGGGCAGCGGCTCGCCGCGAAAGTGTCCACGGCCGCCCTGCAACGGATCTTCGGCGCGGTGCTGCTGGCCGTGGCCGTGTTCATGTTCGTGGACGCCGTGGCGTGAACCACGGCGTCACCCCCGGCCGGCTCAGGCCAGCGAGAGAAAGAGCTTCTCCAGCCGTGCCCGCATCCGGTCGCGGTCCTCCGGCTCGCTGCCGCCGTCGGCCATGCAGTGCTGCAGGCCCGTCGCGATGATCGCGAAACCGGCCCGGTCGAGCGCCCGGGACACGGCCGCCATCTGCGTGATCACGTCCTCGCAGTCCCGGCCCTCCTCGATCATCCTGATCACCCCGGCGAGCTGGCCCTGCGCGCGGCGAAGGCGGTTGAGGACCGATTTCAGTTCGTCGGCCGCCATGTCGAGTTCCACAACATCCTCCTCCTGATACCCCAAGGGGTATTCTAGCCTGACCGGGGAAGGGGGACCGAGTCCCTCCCGAGCCCCGGTGAACGAAAGGAAACACTGCTCGTGACCAGCCCCGTCTCCCTCTCCCCCGCCCAGGCCGCGGCCCGCCTCGCGGAGTTCACCGTCATCGATGTGCGGGCCCCCGGTGAGTACGCTTCCGGGCATGTTCCCGGTGCGTTGAACGTCCCGCTGGACCGCCTGCCCGAGGCCGTGCACGCGCTGAAGTCCGCCGCGGCACGCGGCTCGCTGCTCATGGTGTGCGCCTCCGGCGTCCGCTCCACCCGGGCCTGCGACATTCTCGCCGCCGCCGACGTCGAAGCCGTGACGCTCTCCGGCGGCACCTCGGCCTGGGAGGGTGAGGGACGCGATCTCGACCACCCCTCCGGGGCCCGCGCGACCTGGCCGATGGAGCGTCAGGTCCGGCTCGCCGCCGGTTCGCTCGTGGTGGCCGGCCTGCTCGCCGGGGTGCGTTTCCCCGCGGCGCGCTGGATCTCCGCCGGTATCGGCTCCGGCCTGGTGTTCTCCGCCGTGACCAACACCTGTGGCATGGCGGCGGCCCTGTCGAGGCTTCCGTACAACCGCGCCCCGCGCTCGGCCACGAGCCTGGACGACACGCTGCACGCCCTCCAGGGCTGAGACCCGGCGCGGCGCGCCGTCATCGCGAGGAGCCGGTCACGCAACACGCGCGGCCGGCTCCTCGCGTCACGAGAACGGTCAGATTTCGTCCCGGACCAGGGCCAGCAGCCGGTCCAGTACCCGTGGTCCGCCCGCACGCAGCCCGTCGTGCTCGTACTCATCGGTCACCCAGGTGCGCAGGCCCCGGATCGACGCCGCCGTGCGCAGCGCGTGTTCCGTGTCGACGTACATGTCGTCGTGGTAGACGGCCGCTGCGACCGGCACCTGATTGGCTGCCAGGCGCTCGGTGTCGTACAGCGGCGCCCAGTCGGTACGCGCGGCCAGCAGTTCGGCGGTCTCGCGCAGCGGACGCAGCGCCGGGTCCACCTCGAAGTGCCAGGGGTGGATGCTCTCACCGGTGAAGAGCACCGGGCCGTCGCCCTTGACCGCCGCGGCCGCGTCGAACTGCGGGAATTCCGCCCGGACCCGCTCGGCCGCCCAGCCGGTGGGCTGCTCGCCCTGGCCGTAGATCGCCTCGTGCATCAGCGCGTAGAGGGGATGCCCGGCGAACGAGTTGGCGGCCCTCATGGCCTCCTGGAAGATGTCGGAGAGCTCCGTGCCGAGCGGTGTGCGGACGAAGGCGTTCTCCAGCAGGTAGTGCAGCTGGTGGCTGCCGTTGCCGCCGCCCAGCATGATGCCGAGGGACTGGAACCCCTCGGGCGTCAGCCGGTGTCCGGCACTGTCGGTGGGACGCTCCAGCAGATGGCCGGTGATCTCCCGGGCGCGCTCGACGTCCTGCGGGTAGCGGGCGTAGTGGGCGGCGACCTTGCGCTCGATGCGCGGGTAGGCGGCCCGGTACACGTCGTCGGCGTGCGCGTCGAGGGAGGGCAGCCCACCGGTGATGAGAACGGCCTTGAGCCCTTCGGGGGCGGCCGAAAGATAGCGGACGGCGCAGAAGCCGCCGAAGGACTGGCCGAGGACCGTCCACGGTTCGCCGCCGGTGAGCTGCGGGCGGATCAGCTCGCAGTCGCGCACGATGTTGTCGGACCGGAAGTGGGCGAGGTAGTCGGCCTGCTCGCGCGGGCCGCCGCGCAGCGGCAGGGTCTGCCGGTTGGCCGGGGTGGAGAGGCCGGTGCCGCGCTGGTCCAGCAGCAGCACCCGGAACTCCTGTACGGCCCGCCCCAGCCAGGCCTCCGTACCGATGAAACGCCGGGCACCGAAGCCGGGGCCGCCCTCCAGGTAGACCAGCCACGGCAGCTCCTCGCCGGTCCTGCCGCTCGCCACGGCCTCCCTGCCGAAGACTTCGATCTGCTCACCACCCGGATCGCTGTGGTCGAGCGGGACCGTGAAATAGCGGTCGGTGAAGACGATGCCGGGGTGCCGGTAGCTGCTCACAAGGTGCTCCTGAATCAGATGTGCCACGGACAGTTCAGCACACGGCCGTGACACGGACAGTCGCGGCCCGTGTGCGGAACGCCCGGACGCCTCCTACCGTGCAGGCATGATCCGGTTCGAGCAGGTCAGCAAGGTGTATCCGGACGGCACGAGCGCGGTCGACGATCTCTCCTTCGAGGTCTCCGAGGGGGAACTGGTCACCCTCGTCGGGCCGTCCGGCTGCGGCAAGACGACCACGATGATGATGGTGAACCGGCTGATCGAGCCGTCGTCGGGCCGGATCCTCGTCGGCGGCGACGACATCTCCGGTGTCGACCCGGTGAGACTGCGCCGCCGGATCGGCTACGTCATCCAGCAGGTCGGTCTCTTCCCGCACCGCACGGTCCTCGACAACACCGCGACCGTTCCCGCGCTGGTCGGCTGGAAACGGGCGAGGGCCCGGCAGCGGGCCGCCGAGCTGCTGGATCTGGTGGGCCTCGACCCGAAGACGTACGGCTCCCGGTACCCCGCGCAGCTCTCCGGAGGCCAGCGCCAACGGGTGGGCGTGGCAAGGGCGTTGGCCGCGGATCCGCCGGTGCTGCTGATGGACGAGCCGTTCGGTGCGGTCGACCCGGTGGTGCGCGAGCGGCTGCAGAACGAATTCCTGAGCCTGCAGGCGACGGTCCGCAAGACGGTCCTGATGGTCACCCATGACATCGAGGAGGCGGTCCGGATGGGCGACCGGATCGCGGTGTACGGGGCGGGGCGCATCGAGCAGTTCGACACCCCGGGCGCCGTGCTCGGGGCTCCCGCGACTCCGTACGTGGCACAGTTCGTCGGCGCCGACCGCGGTCTGAAGCGGCTCTCGGTCACCACGATCGAGCCGGATGACCTGGAGGAGCCGCCGGTCGCCCGGCTGGACGAGCCGGCCGGCGCGGCGGCGGCACGGCTGGGCGGTACGGGTGCCCGCTGGGCGGTGGTGCTGAACGGCGAGGACGAGCTGCACGGCTGGGTGGCGGCGGACGCGCTGCGGATCGCGGGTGACCACGGCACGGTCGGCGAACTGGCCCGCAGGATGGATGCCTGGGTGCCGGTCGGAGCCCCGCTGAAGCAGGCGTTCAGCGAGATGCTCCAGCACGACGCGGGGTGGGTCGCGGTACTGGACGGGGCGAGGTTCCTCGGCGTGCTGACGCCCGCCAAGCTCCACGAGGCGCTGCGCCGCTCGGTCGACGCGGACGCGCGGGGTGTGGGCCGGGACGAGGTGCGGTTCGACTCGGTCGCGGACGCGTAGGGCCGGCCGCGCCCCGTCCCTCACCCTCCCCCTACACGGCGCGGGCCACGGCGATGGCCCCCTGGAGTCGCTCGCCCGCCTCGTAGACCATGTACGCCGCCCCGTCCTGGGTGCCGAAACTCGGTGCCGCGCTCCGTCCGTTGTCCGGTGCTCCGGAGAGCGAGTCGTGGAAGAGACCCAGGTGGTTCCGGCGGGTGAAGTCGTTGCCGACCTCGGTGATCAGGAGGTTGCCGCCGCTTGCCTTGTCGGTGTTGTAGACGACGTACGCGCTGCCGTTCCGGGTGAGCAGGTGCGGGCCCCCGATGTTCACGGCACCGACGTCGGTATGGCTGACCAGGGACTGCTGGTCGAATGTCCAGCCGCGGCCGTCGGCGGACCAGCCCCAGCCGATGTCCCGGTGGTTGGTGGTGTCGTTCCGCATGAACAGCATCACGTAGCGGGCACCGCGCGAGGGCAGATCGTGCCGGAAGACCCGGGCGTACGACGTCTCCGTCGTCCCGGCCGGGAGCATCGCCGTGGTCAGTACCACCTTGTCGTACGTGAAGTGGATGCCGTCCTTCGAGCGGGCGAGGCGGGTCGTGGTGTTCTCGCCGTGGAAGTAGAGCCACATCTCGTGCGCGTCCTCGTTCCACAGGACGTGCGGGGACGAGACGTGGCTGACCTTGTAGTGCGGCTGCCAGTCGTTGGCCACGATCGGGTTGGCGGGGTACTCGGTGAAGGGGCCCTCGATGTTGTCGCCGTAGGCGAGGCAGATGCCGCCGGGGGCGTCGTGCGGGGCGTAGTAGAGGTAGTAGCGGCCCAGCGGCTTCGGCACCCGGCCCGCCGCTCCCCTGATGCAGGGGAAGATGATCTCGCCGGTGGGGTTGTACTTCAGCTGCGAGGGGTCGAGCAGCGTCCTGACGTACCGGTAGTCGGGGAAGCCGGCGGGCGCGGCGGCCGCGGTGCCGGTCGTGATGGCGCCGGTGGCGAGGACCGTGCCGGCGGCTGCGGCCGAGCGCAGGAAGACTCGGCGGCCCATCCGCGGCTCGCTCTCCGGATTGGTCTGCGGCTCGTTCATGGGTGAACTCCGTCCCGGGAGTGGGTGAACGTGTCAGAGATAGGTGGCGGCGGTCACGCAGAAGCCGCCGAGTGCGACGGCCCAGACGTACGGCAGGGTGCGGACCATCACCTGCTGCGGGGAGACGCCCGCGTACTGCGCGCTCCACACGGTCTGGGTGCTCGTGGGGTCGGCGACGCCGAACACCTGGTTGTACGAGGTGGCCAGGCCCAGCACCGCGGTGGCGGGGTAGATGCCGGCGGCGATCAGGACGCCGGCGATGCCCGCGCCGAGACCGAAGACGTTGAGCGGGCCGCGGTAGAGGCAGAGCGGTACGAGGACGGTGAAGACGAGCACGAACAGCACCGCGTTCTGCGGGCTGACCGCCTTGACGAGGGGTTCGAGCGCCTCGATCGCTCCGGGCAGTTTCACCGCCGCGAGCAGGATGCCGATGGCGATGAACAGGGTGATCGGTGCGGCGGCCACCTCGAAGCCGCCGTAGAGGGTGCGCAGCAGCCGCTTGTTCATCTCGCGCGGCCGGGTGGTGGTGACCAGGCAGTAGAGAACGCCCGCGAGCAGCGAGGGAATGATGGCCACTTCGAGGCCGAGGGCCAGGACCAGGGGAACTACCGGCGTGAGCAGCGCGTACCAGGGGGCGTCGCCGAGCCGGGCACGCCTACCGGAACGCGCCTTCGGCGCAAGGGACTTGGCGGACCAGGCGTGTTCGACGCCGCGGCGGCGGGACTCGACGAGGACGAAGAGGACCGCGGCGGCCAGTGCGAACGGGAACAGCTTGATCATGAAGCCGCGCACGGTGGGGATGGGCAGTTCCAGCGCGGTGGAGAAGAACTGCCAGACGGGCAGCTCGAACGGCATTCCCGCCGCGATGCCCATGAGGATCGTGCCGGCCGCGGTGACCTTGGGGATGCCGACGGCGATCATCGCCGGGATGCCGATGATTCCGGCGAGCATCGCGGCGGGCGCGGAGCCCGTCACCGTACCGACGAGGGTGGAGACGGCGAGGACTCCGAGGGCCACCACGACCGGGCGGTCGCCGCCGAATTCGACGATCTTGCGGACGAGGGTGCCCGCGATGCCGGTCTCGTCCAGGAGCTTGCCGAGCCAGGAGCCGAGCAGGATGGCGATCATGGTGGCGGCGAGGGCTGGTGCGCCCTCCTGGAGGACCGTGTCCAGGACACTGTTCTTGCCGGTGAGCGGGGCGCCCGCGACGAGGGCGATGACGACGGCCAGGACGACGAGCGCGAAGGCCGTGGGGAGTTTCCGGGTGAGCATCGCGGCGACACCGGCCGCCATGACGAGGAGGATGACGACACCCATGGCGTTACTTCTCTCTTCCGTGCGGGGCAGTGGTGGGGTGCGCGTCGGCCGTGGCCAGCGCGGCGGTCAGCAGCAGCGGGCTGCGGCCGAGTCCACAGGCGGTGCGGGCATGGGCATGGGCGGCGATCTCCTCGGCCCCGGCGACATGGCCGTACAGGCGTCGGCGTCCGGCGCGCAGCACGACATGGCCGAGCGCCTGTTTCAGCGCTGCTCTGGCCGGGCCGTGATGGAGCAGTTCGTGGACGGCCTCGTGCGCGAGGGCCGCCGCACGCACCGAGCCCGCCGGGTACCAGTGGCGCCAGCCGCGCTCGTCGACCAGTGCCTCGGCGCGGGCGAGGGTGTCGGTGTACAGCTCGACGGTGGCGGGGCGTGAGGTGTAGCGGGCGAGGAGGCCGTGTTCCAGCCCGCCGTCGCGTTCGACGACGCGGGCGCGGGACGGGGCGGGGGTGAGCCGGGCGCCGAACTCCGTTGCCACGGTGGCCCAGTGGCGCAGCAGCTCGTGGTCGCGTCCTTCGTGCGTGGGGGTGGCCGCCAGGAGCCGTACGCCGAACTCGATGTCGTCCGTGGCGGCGAGGTCGACGGGCGTGCTCATGTCCGTACCTCCACGACCGCGATCACGGACTCGTCCGCGGCGCGGGTGCCGAGTTCGCTGCGGGCCAGGGCCAGCAGTGGCTGCGGGTCCAGGACGCCGGAGAGGTCGGCGATGCGGGAGCCGAGGAGCAGTCGCAGGGCGGGGGCGCGGACCCCGCCGTCGCCGTACGAGGTGGCCTCGCCGACGAGCCGGGCGAGCGTCTCGGGGGCGCTGCCGACGGTGGTGGTCTCCACCCGGGCGTCGGGGGCGTGCAGCCGGACGACGCCGTCGGCGTCGACGACCCGCACGGGATGCCGGGTGGTGCGGAAGCGGCGCCGGATCTCGGTGCCGTAGACGGTATGGGCGGGGGTGGTGGCGAGGATGCTCACGTCCGACGGGTCGGTCTTGAGGCTGGCCGCCGCGGCGCGCAGACGTTCGTCCTCGTCGGCGCGGTGGGCGCGGTCCTGGGTGCGGAGTTCGGTGGCGCCGGTGGCCACCGCCCGTACGGTGCTGGTCTGCGGGTCCACGGTCACCTCCACCTCCACGCCGTCGGCGGCGGCGCCCTGGGCGACGACGGCCGCCTCGGCCTCGGCTCGGACGGCGAGGATCTGCTCCTGGCCGGCGCCCGGGATGATCCGCTCGATCTGCTCACGGACCAGGGCGAGGGCGACTCCGATCGGGCTGATGACCTCGCTGTGCCGGGCGATCCGGCCCTCCTGGCCGGTGACGGAGGCGAGGTGCGGGGTGACGGACGCGGCGCCCCCGCCGCCCCCGACCAGGACCGCGGTGTCCTTCTCCAGCCGGTAGTCGCGGATCATGGCGTCGGTCACGGCCCTGACCTGCTCGATGCCCGCGTCGAGGAGCCGGGCGGCGGCCGTCGCGACATCGGTGGACAGTGCGGCGGCCAGCGGGGCCAGCCCCGCCTGGGCCACGTCCTGGTCGCAGCGGGCGAAGTCGCCCTCGGGCACCCGGCCCAGCGCGTTGGCCGCGCAGGTCATCGTGATCGCGTACCGTCCGCCGGACGCGTCGATGACCGCGTAGTCGTCGGGGTCGCCCTCCATAGGCCGGACGGTGGTGACGCGCGCGTCGCGCAGCTCGTCGAGGGTGGCGAAGCAGGCGTACGGCAGTCCGGCGATGTGCGCGCTGCGGGGCCCGACGCCGACGACCCTGCCGCCGCCGATCCGGACCATGGACCCGCCGCCGACGCCGACGGTCCGCACATCGAGCGCGGAGAGGTAGGACGCCTTGCCGAGGATGGTGGCGTGCCGGACGGCGACCTTGCCGCGGCGGACGACGCTGATGTCGGTGGACGTGCCGCCGGTCTCCAGGAAGAGGCCCTCGCTGATCCGTTCCTGCATCAGCGCGCCGGCCACTCCCGCGGCGGGTCCGGAGAGCACGGTCAGCAGCGGGCGCCTGCGCATCTCGTCGAGCGACATCACACCGCCGTCGCACCGCATCACCATCAGGGGCGCGTTCACCCCGGCCTTGGTGATGGAGGCGTCGACGAGGTCGGCGGTGGCCAGCATGCGCGGCAGGATCGCGGCGTTGACCACGGCGGTACGGGTCCGCTTGGCGAGTCCGTACAGGGAGGTGATCTCGTGCGCGGCCGTCATCGGCAGTCCGCGCGGGCGGGCCGCCTCGAGGACCGCCTGCTCGCCCTCCGGCCGGTCGACGCCGAACGGCTCGCTGGCGACGAGGACTTGGGCCCCGTCCCGGGTGACGGCTTCGACGGCGGTGCGCACCTCGTCCGCGTCCTCGGGGTCGGTCACATGGGCGTAGGAGAGCGGGAGCCGCTTTCCCGGGGCGAGTTCGAGCCTGCCGAGCGAGGCGAGCCGGCGGGTGAGCACGGCGCCGGGTCCCGTTCCGATGCCGATCAGCCCGACGGTGGCGACATCGCCCTCCAGCAGGGCGTTGGTAGCCTGTGTCGTGCCGTGTGCCAGGAACGCGACATCCTCGGCGGCGCGGCCGGTCTGTTCGAGCAGCCGGTCGAGTGCCTCGACGATGCCGTGGGCAACGCCGTCCTCGTGGTGGTGGCTGGTGGGAACCTTCACCTGCCCCAGCAGTTCGAGGGTCGTGGCGTCTACGGCCACGGCGTCGGTGAAGGTTCCGCCCACGTCGATGCCGACGCGGATGCGGTGGGTGGTCATGGCTGGGCACCTCCTTGTGCGGGTGGGTTGATGCGCGGGCGGGCCGGGTGGGACAGGTGGAGCTGTCCCACCCGGCGTTTCACGGTTTCGGGACGGGCCGTCAGTAGCCGCGTACGTCGGGCCAGTGGCGCTGGACCCCGTCGTGGTCGAGCAGTCGCGCGAACGTCTCGTACCGCTTGTCCTCGGACTGGACCTGCTGCGGTTCGACACCCTCGGTGAGGCAGTGGGCGGCCAGGGCACCGGCGACCTCGCCGATGTTCCACTCCACCGGGTGGAGCCGGTAACAGCCGTTGGTGATGTGCGTGGTGCCGATGTTCTTGCCCGCGGGCAGCAGATTGCGGACCCGGCGCGGTACGAGGGCGCCGAGCGGGATCTCGAACGGCACCGAGCCGATGTCGATGTAGTTGTCGCCTCCGGTGGAGGGGTGCAGATCGATGCGGTAGCTGCCGACGCCGACCGCGTCCCGGTGGCGTGTGCCGCCGTGCGGGCCGACGAGGTCGATCGACACGTCCTGCTCGGTGACGGTGGTGACGGCCTTGATGCGGCGGGACTCACGTACGTACGGCGCCTTGGCGAGGCCGTCCTCGGTGCCGGTGATGTCGGGGCGGATCCGCAGACCGGGGAAGCCGGTGCCGCCGTCCTGGCGCGGGGCCTCGGTCTGCAGCCAGTACAGCAGCGAGAGCGACAACTGCCGTGCCTCGGCGACCGCTTGGGCGGACACCTCGTCCCCGGCGCCGACCAGGGGCTTGAGCCAGTAGTCGTTGAGCGGCCAGTTGACGAGCGTGATGTCGGAGTGGAAGGCGCCGGGACGGTGCATGCCCCGGGCGAGGATGCGGCGGAAGCCCCACAGTTCCTTGTCGCCCGCGTCCGTGCTCTGGTCGGCGCTGACGGCGAGCGGGTCGATGTCCGGGTTGGGGACGAAGGTGCGCGGTACGGATTCCAGGGAGCGCGGGTCGGGCGCCTGGAAGCCGAGGAGCGGACCGGGCCAGAAGTCGGGGCGGTAGGCGCGCCAGAAGCCGTAGTCGGCGGGGCGGTCGACGGTGTGGTTCTCGCCCTCGTGGTGGGAGAGCGCGAAGCAGACGGTGATGCCCTGCTGGTTGAGCGGCTGGGCCTGTTCGGGGGCGTGCGGTTCGTCGAACTCGCTCCGCGCCTCGGCGCCGATGGCGTGCTCGACGCCGCCGAGTTCGAGGAGTTCACCGGTCTCGGTGGCGTCGACGACGTAGCGGGCGGTGACGGTGGTGCGGTCGCCGGTGCGCAGGTTCTCCAGCGTGACGGCCCGGATGACATCGTTGTCCGCCTCGGTGGCCACCGCTCGGTGCTCGGTGAGCAGGGTGAGGCGGCCCGCCGCCCGGTGCGGTGCGAGCATCGCCTCCAGCACGGTGAGCGCGACGCGCGGCTCGTGGCAGAGCTTGCTGACGCGTCCGGCGCCCGGGTTGAGGTCGGTGAGGGCGAGGGCCTCGGAACGCATCGGGTACCACTGGCGGTAGTACGCCCGGATGCCCTCGCGCAGCCTGCGGTACGAGGCGGTGGTGCCGAACTGCTCCACCCACGGGTGCTCGTCCGGGGGGACGGCCTGGGAGGTGAGCTGGCCGCCGATCCAGTCGGTCTCCTCGGTGAGGACGACGGTGCGTCCGGCGCGGCAGGCGGCGAGCGCGGCGGCGACGCCGCCGAGTCCGGCGCCCACGACGAGGATGTCCGGTTCGGGTATCACTGGTCTCCTTGAGCTGTACGTACGAGTGGTGCGGTCGGTCAGTGGTCTTCGGCGGCGGGTGGCGGGCCCGATGTGGCGCCGGGCCGGAAGGTGCAGGCGACCAGGGGTTCGGTGGCCTCCTCCCCCGCGACCAGCGCGGCGAGCATGCGCACGGCGGCCGCGCCGAGCCGGGTGCGGGGGATGTCGAAACCGGTGGGGTCGGGGTCGTCCGCGAGGTCGGCGGGGGGACTGCCGAGCAGCGCCAGCGAGACGTCGCGCGGGCAGTCGATCCCGGCATCGGCGACCGCGCGGCGCAGGGCGCGCCAGGCGGCTCCGGTGTCGGTCTCCTCGGCGACGAACGCGGTGACGCCGTCGGCGAGCCAGCTCCGCAGCCGCTCGGGGGTGAGGTCTCGTTCCGGGTCCGCGGAACGGAAGACGGCCTCGGGGCCGCCGGTCGGGCCGATGGTCTCCAGCCCCTCGAGGAAGCCCTGTTCACGGTCGGTGGAGGCGGGTGCTTCGTCGTCCTCGCGGATCAGCACCATCCTCCGGTGCCCGAGCGCGGCCAGGTGGCCGACGACTTCGCGGGCGGCGCTCACGTAGTCGGCGCCGACCCAGTGCAGGCCCTCCGGCTGGTCCCGGCGGCCGAGGTGGACGACCGGGAAGCCGTCGGCGACCAGCCGGCCCAGCTCCTGGACCGGTGCGTGGCGGCCGAGGAACAGACAGCCGTCGGCGAGGCGGACCCGGCTCAGCGCGTCGGGTCCGGCGGCCCCCGCACCGCCGGTGCTCGACCCCGTGAACAGCACCAGGTCGTAACCGCGCTCCGCGGCCTCGCGTTCCACGCCCACCAGGAACGGGTAGTACGAGTGCTGCACATCGGTCGGGAACGTCGCGGTGAAGCTGAACACGCCCAACAGGCTGTTGCGCGCCGCCGCGAGCCTGCGGGCCGCCGGGTCGGGCACGTAACCGAGGCTGCGGGCCGCCTCCAGGACCTTCTGCCGGGTCTCCTCCGAGATCGCGGGGCCCTGCCTCTTGTCCGCGAGCACCAACGAGACCGTGGCCTGCGAGACCCCGGCGAGCCGTGCGACCTCCGCCTGTCGCGGGCGGGCCGTGCGGCCTGCCGGTGCGGGTGAACGGCCGGGCCTGGCCCGCTTCCTGGGTTCCTCCACCATGGCTCCTCAGATCAATTAATGCGCATTAGTAATGCGCATTAACGAGTACTGTGAGGGCAGGCCGGGCGCCGGTCAAGGGGTCGGGTACAACTTCTTCACCGCGCGCCCCCCCGTACGGTGTGATCAACCATCCCTGCGAAGAAGGCGGTCCCACATGTCCCTGTTCGATCTGCCGCTCGACCAGCTGCGTGACTACCGCAGCGGATCGGTGGAGCCGGAGGACTTCGACGCGTTCTGGTCGAAGACGCTCGACGAGGCCCGGTCCCACGACCTCGACGCCCGTTTCGAGCTGCGCACCGGCACGGGGCTGAGCACCGTCGACGTGTACGACGTGACGTTCGCGGGCTTCGGCGGTCACCCGGTCAAGGGCTGGTTCGTCCTCCCGGCGGGCACCACGGACCCGCTGCCGGTGGTCGTCGAGTTCATCGGCTACGGCGGTGGGCGGGGCCTGGCACACACCCACCTGCTCTGGGCGTCGGCCGGTTTCGCCCACTTCGTGATGGACACCCGCGGCCAGGGCAGCGGCTGGCTCGTCGGCGACACCCCGGACCCGGTGGGCAGCGCCCCCGCGTACCCCGGCTTCATGACCCGTGGCATCGAGGACCAGGAGTCGTACTACTACCGGCGCGTGTTCACCGACGCGGTGCGTGCGGTGGAGGCGGCGCGCTCGCACCTGCTGACCGACGCGGCGCGCACCGCGGCCATCGGCGAGAGCCAGGGCGGTGGCATCACGCTCGCCGTGGGCGGGCTGATACCCGACCTCGTGGCGATCGCGCCGGACGTCCCGTTCCTGTGCGACTTCCCCCGCGCCCTCACCGTCACCGACCGGACCCCGTACCGCGAGGTGGGCAACTACCTCAAGACGCACCGCGGCCGGGCCGAGCAGGCGCGGGCCACGCTGTCCTACTTCGACGGAGTGCACTTCGCCGCACGCGGGCGCGCGCCGGCGCTGTTCTCGACCGCCCTGGAGGACATGACCTGCCCGCCCTCGACCGTCTTCGCCGCCTTCAATGCCTACGCCCACCAGGACAAGACCATCGAGGTGTACGACTTCAATGATCACGAGGGCGGCGGGCCGTTCCAGGAGGCCGTGCAGCTGGGCTGGCTCCCGGGAAGGCTGACGGCCTGACCGCGGAGGCGGCGGTCAGCCGCGCGGGATGAGGTTCTTGGACACCAGATAGGTGCGTGCCACGTCCTCGGGCAGCCGCCGCCAGCTGTCGACCTGCTCGTTGAGCCGGGCCAGGTCGGCGGTCGTCAGTGCGGTGTTCAGCCTGCCCAGCGCCGTGCGTACGCCTTCGCTGCCCGCCCGGGACCGGTTGACGACCGGGACGAGGTAGTCGGCGTTCTGGAGATGCTTGTCGTCGGCGAGCAGGACGAGGCCGAAGCCGTCGAGCGTGGCGTCGGTCGTGGTGGTCAGGACCATCTGGTCCTGACCGTTCTGGACGGCCTGTTTGGCCTGGGTGGTGCCGACGCCCTTGGGGTCCACGGCGGCGATGCGGATGCCGTACGTCTTCTTCAGCCCGGGTGCGCAGTAGGGGCGCTGCACGCATTCGTCACCGGCGGCCAGACGTACGGGCAGCCCGGACCTTCCCAGGTCGCTGAGGGTCTTGAGGTGGTGCTCGGTCGCATACGGGGCAGCGACCGCGAAGGCGTTCTGGTCGACGGCGCGCCCGGGGTCGAGGACGGTGAGGCCACGGGGCTCGGCGAGGGCGCGCAGGGCCTTCATGGTGTCGGCGAGGTCGGGCGAACCGACCGGGGCCGCGTCGGCTCCGTTCTTCTTGGCGTTCAGCCAGTCGGCGAAGGTGGCGGCGTACTCCGGCACGACGTCGATCTGGCCGCTCTCCAGCGCCGGTTCGTAGATCTCCCGGTTGGTGACGGAGATGATCTTCGTGGAGTAGCCGGCCCGGTTCAGCAGCAGGGCGTACATCTGGGCGAGCAGATCGCTCTCGGTGAAGCCCGCGGAGCCGATGGTGAGGTGTCTGCTGTCGCCCGGCGGTGCGGTGACCTCGCCCTGCTTCTCCAGCGAGGGGCCGGTGGTGCAGGCGGCCGCCGAGAGCAGCACCAGCAGCACGGGGACGGCGGCTGCCGGCCTCATTTGGATTCTCCGCCGCGGAGCCGGCCCGGGACGAGCAGCCGGCCCGCTTCGAAGAGCCCTTCGACGGCCAGTGCGAAGACCGCGACGAGCACCGCCCCGGCGACCACCTGGGCGGTGGAGGCGAGGTTGAAGCCCGCCGTGATGATGCGGCCCAGTCCCCCGCCGCCTGCCAGTGCCGCGAGGGTGGCGGTCGCGACGAGCTGGACGGCGGCGATCCGCACGCCGGTGAGGATCAGCGGGAGGGCGAGCGGCATCTCGACGCCCAGCATCAGCTGTCGGCCCGTCATGCCCATTCCTCTGGCCGCGCGCACGACGTCGCGGTCGACCTCCCGCATGCCGACGTAGGCGTTGGTGAGCAGCGGCGGTACGGCGAAGAGCACGAGGGCGATGATGGTCGGCCACTCGCCGTGCCCGCCGATCGGGGTGAGGAGCAGCAGCACCAGCACGGCGAAGGTGGGTACGGCCCGGCCGATGTTGGAGATGTTGACGGCGAGTGCGCCGCCCCTGCCGAGATGGCCGAGGACCAGGGCGACGGGCAGCGCGGTCAGGCAGCTGATCAGCAGGCAGACGACGGTGAGGAACAGGTGCTGGCCCAGCCGGTTCCAGATGCCGCCGTCACCGGACCAGTTGGCGGAGGTGGTGAGCCAGGACCAGGCGTCGGCGAGGGTGTTCACGACTGCCTCCTGGTCCACGGGGTCAGCAGTCGCTGCGCGAGCAGGAGCAGCAGGTCGGCGGCGACGGCGATCACGACGCAGAGGACGGAGGCGGTGAGCACCTGGGCCTTGAAGTAGGTGTTCATCCCGGAGTAGATGAGGTTGCCGAGTCCGCCGTAGCCGACGATCGCGCCGACCGTGACCAGGGAGATGGCGGAGACGGTCGCGATCCGCAGTCCGGCCATGGCCGCGGGCAGCGCGAGGGGCAGCTCCACGGCGAGCAGCAGCCGCAGGGGTCCGTATCCCATGCCGCGCGCGGCCTGCCGGGTCTCCTCCGGCACGGCGCGCAGCCCGGCGAGGATGTTCCGTACGAGGAGGGTGAGCGAGTACAGCACGAGCCCGGCGACGACGAGCGAGGCGGAGAGTCCGTACACCGGAAGCAGCAGCGAGAACATGGCGAGCGACGGCACGGTGTAGAGGATGGTCGTCACACCGAGCACGGGGCCCGCCGCCCAGCGCCGGTGCCGTGCCGCGAGGGCGAGCGGAACGGCGAGGACCAGTCCGATGAGCACGGAGACCACGGTGAGCTGGAGGTGCTGCACGACGGCGTCCCAGAGAATCTCGCGACGGCTGGAGAGATAGGCCCCGCAGAGCCACTCGTTGCGCGCGAGGCAGTCGTCCGGGGGCGCGGTCACCCGTCCATTGGAGCGCGCGGGGCGGCGCGGGCGCGCGTCCTGATCGGCTGTCCGGGGGGCCGCCCGGGTTCCGGGGCAGGACGTGCTGCGTACGGGGGGCGTCGGCGCGTCTACTGCCCGGTACGGCCGGACGTGACGGTAGACCGGGGTCCACGTCCCGCGTTCCCCGTACCTGCCAAGGAGCCCCCGCATGCCGCCGCCCGGCCCCTCCGACGACGCCTACCGCTTCGACGACCTGCGTGCGCTGTACGTCAACTGCACCCTCAAGCGCTCCCCGGAGATCAGCAATACGGAGGGGCTGATCGACCGCAGCCGCGCGGTGATGGCTGAGCGCGGCGTCAGCACGGAGGTGGTCCGGGCCGTCGACCACGACATCGCAACCGGCGTCTGGCCGGACATGAGGGAGCACGGCTGGAAGACGGACGCCTGGCCCGCGCTGTACGAGAAGGTGATGGCGGCCGACATCCTGGTGCTGTGCGGGCCCATCTGGCTGGGCGACAACAGCTCGGTGATGAAGCGGGTCGTCGAGCGCCTCTACGCCTGCTCCAGCATCCTCAACGACAAGGACCAGTACGCGTACTACGGCCGGGCCGGTGGCTGTCTGATCACCGGGAACGAGGACGGGGTCAAGCACTGTGCCATGAACGTGCTCTACAGCCTCCAGCACCTGGGCTACACGATCCCGCCGCAGGCCGACGCGGGCTGGATCGGGGAGGCGGGGCCCGGCCCGTCGTATCTGGACCCCGGGTCGGGTGGTCCGGAGAACGACTTCACCAACCGCAACACCTCGTTCATGGCCTGGAACCTGATGCACCTCGCCGCGATGCTGAGGCGTGCGAACGGCATCCCGGCCCACGGCAACCAGCGCTCTGCGTGGGATGCGGGCTGCCGTCCGGACTATCCCAATCCAGAGCACCGCTGACCGTGCCCCCTGCGACGGTCGTCAGTGCTGCCCGGACGCCGGTTCGAGGACGAGGACCGGGATCTGCCGCTCGGTCTTGAGCTGGTAGTCGGCGTAGTCGGGGAACGCCTTGACCGCGCGCTGCCACCACAGGTCCTTCTCCTCGCCGGTGGCCTCGCGGGCGTTCATGTCCTGGCGGACCGGGCCGTCCTGGAGTTCCACCCGGGGGTCGGCCACGATGTTGTGGTACCAGACGGGGTGCTTCGGGGCGCCGCCCTGCGAGGCGACCACGGCGTACGTGCCGTTGTGCTCGACCCTCATCAGCGGGGTCTTGCGGATCCTTCCGCTCCTGGCCCCGCGGGTGGTGAGGACGATGACGGGCATGCCCCGCATCGTGTTTCCCTCGGTGCCGCCGGAGCTCTCGAACAGCTCGACCTGATCGCGGACCCACTGCTCGGGGCTCGGCTCGTACTCTCCCTGGAGAGGCATGGAAATCTGTCCCGTCGTCGACGTGCGGACACACGGACGCGCAGGCACACGGGCCCGCGGACATCGGTGTGTCCTGCTGCTGCGAAAAACTCTCGCACCATTCCGTCCGGACGGCGCCCGGGGCGGGTCCGCGTGCCACGGCGACGGGTGTCCCGCCTCAGGAGTACGGCGGCCTCAGCCGCAGTTGCAGCATCGCTTCGAATCTCGCCTCCGGGTCGTCGAGATCGATGCCCGCGACCAGGGCCAGCCGCTTGAGCCGGTAGCGGAAGGTGTTGGGGTGGATGTGTACGGCGGCAGCGGCGGCGGCCACATCGCCGAAGGTGCTCAGCCAGGCGTCCAGGGAGTCCGTGAGGGCGGTGTTGTGCTGGGCGTCGTAGGCGCGCAGCCGTATGACGGGGCCGTCCGGCAGGTCGTCGTCGGCGGCCATCCGGTCCGTCAGCTCCTCCAGCAGCGAGGCGGCGTAGACGTCAGACAGGCGGGCGGCCCTGCGCTGTGTGCGGCCGGAGCCGAGGACCCGCAGCGCACGGTCCGCGTCGGCGCGCGAACGGCGCAGTTCCACCGGGCGGGCGGCGAGGCGGCCGATTCCGATGACGGCGGGCACCCGGCCGCCGATGCGGCCGAGGAACGCCTCGGCCACCCGTAGCCCCTGTTCGTCCGAACTCGTGGGCAGGACGGCGTAGGTGACTCCGCCGAGTGTGGCCGTGGCGGTACGGGGGTGGATCGCGGCCAGGTGCAGGGTCAGCGCCTCGGCGACGCGGTGGCCCGCGGCCACCCGGTCGGGCTCGTACTGCTCGCCGGTCACCGCGAGCGCCAGTACGCAGGCGGGCTGCGCGGAAAGGCCGAGCCGTACGGCGGCCTGCGGTGCGTGCGTACCGCCCTCCAGGACGGTGGCGAGCAGATCCGCGCGCAGCCGGCGTTCGGCGTCCTCGCCGGTGCGGCGGCGCAGCAGATGCAGGGCGGCCACCTTCGCCGCCTCCTGGAGCGCCTTCGTCCGGTCCGCGCTCAGCGGTCCGTCGACCACGACCCAGATCGAGCCGAGGATCTCGCCGCCGGCGCGGACGGCGATCGCGACCCGGGGCTTGTCCGAGATGCCGTCCACATAGACGGGTTCCTCCTTCCGGTAGAGGGCCTGGAAGGCGCCGCGTTCTTCCAAGGCGCGCAGTTTCTCGGCGGGCACCTGGCGGTCGAGGACGGTTGCGATCCGGTCGTTGTCGCCCTCGTCCTGCCGGCTGGAGAAGGCCAGCACCCGCCCGCTGCGGTCCTCCACGGTGACCGGGCCGTCCAGCAGTCCGGCCGTCGCGTTGGCCAGGGCGAACAGGTCACCGGCGAGCGGCTCGGCGCCGTCGGCCTCGTCGGGGCCGCCCACTGTGCCCAGTTCGTCGACCGCGAGCAGCGAGCGCAGCAGTGCGGCCACCTGCGCCCAGGACGCGCCGGGGGTCAGGCCGAGCACGGTCAGGCCGGTGCGGGCGGCCGCCTCGGACACGGGGCCGTCCACCGGGACCGGGGACCGGACCACCACGGCCGCCGCACCGAGCCCGGCGGCCCGGTCGACCAGGGCGGCGACCGGCCCGGCGCCGTACACCCCGACGCCCAGCACCACCGCGCCGGGCAGCCTCGCCGGCTCGTCCAGGGGGTCCTGGATCAGCACCCCGGTGACGGTGCGGGCCGGGTCGGCTTCCCCGGCCACCACTTCGATCAACGTCGACCCGAGATCGTTGAGGATCCGGCCGAGCACGGCCCGTGGCTGCTCCGTCATCTTCACAACGTAGTTGATCGGAGTCCGTGCACCGCGGGGGCGACCGCCCGGTGGCCGGAGCCGGTCATCGGCCGAGCCATTCCGTCGACTCGGTGACCTCGGCCAGTTGCCCGGGGATCGGATCGATTCCGAGGCCGGGTCCGTGCGGCACGTCGAGATGGCCGTCCCTCAGCACGAACGGCTCGGTGATGTCGGTCCGGTAGTAGCGGTCGGAAGCGGACGTGTCGCCGGGCAGGGTGAAGCCGGGCAGTGCGGCAAGGGCGACGTTGGCGGCCCGGCCGAGGCCGGTCTCCAGCATCCCTCCGCACCAGACGGGCACGCCGTTCGCGGCACACACGTCGTGGATCCGCCGGGCTTCCAGATAGCCGCCGACCCGCCCCGGCTTGATGTTGACGACCGAGCAGGCGCCCAGCGCGATGGCGTCGGCCGCCGAGCGGGCGGACACGATGGACTCGTCCAGGCAGATGGGGGTGCGCACCTGCCGGGCGAGTTCCGCGTGGCCCCGGATGTCCTCCTCGTCCAGGGGCTGTTCGATCAGCAGCAACCCGTACGGGTCGAGCCGGGCCAGCTGTGCGGCGTCTGCAAGGGTGTACGCGGTGTTGGCGTCCACCTGGAGCTGTACGTCGTCGCCGAAGCGTTCCCGGACCGCGCGAACGGGTGCCACGTCCCAGCCGGGCTCGATCTTCAGCTTGATCCGCAGATAGCCCTCGGACAGATAGCCGTCGACGGTGTCGAGCAGTGCGGGGACCGAGTCCATGATGCCGACCGACACCCCGGCCGGTACCCGTTCGGCCGTCGCACCCAGCCACTGGCCCATCGACAGATCATGGGCGCGCAGCCACGCGTCGAGGACCGCCGTCTCCAGTGCGGCCTTGGCCATCCGGTGGCCCTTGAACGCGGCCAGTGCCGGGGCGACCGCCCACGGGTCGAGCGCCGGCAGGGCGGCGAGCGCGGGTACGAGGTAGCCGCGCAGCACGTCCGCCGCGGCCGCGGTGTACTCCGAGGAGTACAGCGGATCGGCCATGGTGACGCATTCGCCGTAGCCCTCGTGGTCCTCGGTCTCGACCCTGACCAGCAGGATCTCCCGGGTGGTCATCGTGGCGAACGAGGTCCGGAACGGTGCGACCAGCGGCATCGCGATCCGGCGCAGTTCCACACCGACGAGCTTCATGCCTGACTCTCCTGACGTCTGTCGATCACGTACCAGCCGTCCCGGGTGAATCCGGTGACGGTGTGCCCCTCGGCCATCAGGCCGCCGAGTACCTCGCGCAGCGCGTACCGCCATTCGCGGGCCAGGGGCGGGTCGGTCCGGCGCAGTTCCTCGGCCTCTGCGGGGATCCGGACCAGGACGGTGGCGCCGTCCCGGCGCCCGACGACGGGGCGGCCGTCGGGTTTGGCGTCCAGTCCGACCACGGCGCGGGGGCCCGCGCCGTCGGCTGTGACGGTGTGGCGTGCGCCCGCGGCGGATCCGACGGCGTGCTCGCCGGTCAGCTCCCAGCGGACCATCAGCCGGTCCGTCTCGGTCCCGGCGTTGACCTCGTCCTGCATGGCACCGTAGAAGTCGGCCAGGTACTCGCTCGGTTCCGCGCCCAGTTTGGCCAGGTTGAAGTAGGCGTTGCGGCTGATCAGCGGGTCGAAGGTCCAGGTGACGGTGGTGATGGAGCGGGCCAGCGCCCAGGCCCGCTGGTGCTGTTTGACCGCGAAGCCGACATTGCGGCCGCGGACGCTGTCGTCCACCCCGGCGATGTGCGAGTGCAGTCCGGCGCTGGCCAGGAAGCCCAGGCAGAAGCCGACCATCCGGCCGCCCCGGTCGACCCCGACGACATAGCTGCCGGAGTGCGCGAAGACCCGCAGCAGTTCCGGGGTGATCAGCGGGTTTCCGGGATCGGGCCGCCAGATCCGGTCGAGCACCCGGCAGGCCTCGTGCATCTCGTCCAGCCCGTGCAGTTCCCTGATGGTGACGCCCGCACGCTGCGCGGCCAGGTCCGCGGCGGCCGTCGCGGCAGCCGCCTGCACAGCGTTCACGGTCCCACCTTGCCGGGGACGGCCGTCGGCGAAACGCGCAGCAGCGAGGCCACCAGGGAGGCGACGAGTGCCGCGCGGCGGGGCAGTTCGGCGACGACCACATGCTCGTCGTCCGCGTGTGCCCCGCCGCCCACGGCCCCCAGGCCGTCGAGCGTGGGTGTGCCCACTCCGGCGGTGAGGTTGCCGTCGGAGCCGCCGCCGACCGCCACGCCGCGCAGTGGGCCGAAGCCCAGCTCCGCGTAGTGGCCGCGGGCGAGTTCGAAGAGTTCGGCCGACGCGCTCGTCGGCAGCGGCGGCCTGTTCGGGCCGCCGGAGAACCTGAGCGAGGCGCCGTCGAGCACCGGCCGGAGGCCGTGCACGGCACGGTCCACCCGGTCCTGTTCGGCGGCCGTCCCGACGCGTACGTCGACCATCAGCCGGGCCGCGTCGGGCACCGTGTTGCGTGTGGTGCCGGAGGAGGCCACGGTCGGCGTGACCGTGGTACCGGCCGCCGGATCGGCGAGTGCGGACAACGCGAGGACCTGGTGGGCCAGTTCGGTGGTCGTGTTGACGCCCTTGTGGGGTTCCAGACCTGCGTGCGCGGCGCGTCCGGCGATGGTCAGCTCGTAGCCGGACATCCCCTTGCGCGCGGTCTTCAGCGCCCCGCCCTCGCTCGCCTCCAGGACGAGTACGGCCCGGGTACGGCGGGCCTCGGCCTCGATCAGGGTGCGCGAGGTCGGGGCGCCGATCTCCTCGTCGCCGGTGAGCAGGACCGAGACCCTGTCCAGGTCGTCCAGCGCCGACAGGGCGTGGAACAGCTGCACCACGCCGGCCTTCATGTCGAAGCAGCCGGGTCCGGTGAGCCGGCCCCCGGCGACCTCGAAGGGGTGGCCGGCCAGGGAACCCACCGGCCACACCGTGTCGAAGTGGCCGAGCAGCAGCACCCGGTCGCCGGAGCCGAAGCGCCAGCGCAGGGCGGGCCGCCCCGAGCCGTCGATCCACTCGGGTGCCGCGCCGGTCAGCCGGGTGCCGATCTTCGCGACGACGCGGGCGCAGTCGGCGACCGCGGCCAGGTCGTCACTGGGCGACTCGGTGCGGACCAGCTCCTCGATGTCGGCCAGCAGGCCCGGCAGCCCGGCCTCCAGGGCGGTGGCGATCGCGGTCATGTCAGCCCACCTTGGGGGTGGCGCGGCCACCGTGGTGGATGTACGGAGTGCCGTCGGCGAGTGTGTAGAACACGACCGGGACCCAGAGCTCGAACCCCGGCCGCTGCACGACGAACAGCCCCGGCTCGACGGGGTGCAGCTCGTACTCCTTCTCCGTGTCGGGGGTCAGTTCGGCCAGTGGTCCGGTGATCCGGTCCAGCATCACCAGGCCGCCGTCCCGCTCCACGATCTCCACCGTGCTGGAGAGCCGCTGGTACACGCCGACACAGTCGGCGGGGTCCACCGCCACCGGTTCTGTCGCGGGCTCGATCGTGGTGCGCATTGTGACCCCGGCCAGCTCCTGGACAATCTCCGCATACACGTCCCGGTAGAGGCTGGAGGTGTCACCGCCGTTGGTGAGCAGGCAGATCGCCAGCTCCGCCTCGGGCAGGACCCGCAGGTAGGCGTTCTGTCCGATCGTGCCGCCGTCGTGTCCGTACACCCGTTGTCCGTCCCAGGTGTCGAGGAACCAGCCGAGCCCCCAGGCGTTGCCCAGGATGTACGGGTCGGGCAGCTCGACCTGCGGGGTCTGCATGGCGGCGACGGACTCCTCCGAGAGGAGCTTGGTGCCGTCGCCGGTGACGCCCTTGTCGAGGTGCAGCCGGGCGAATTCCAGTACCTCGCGCGGCGTGGAGCAGATC
This sequence comes from Streptomyces sp. NBC_01591, assembly GCF_035918155.1. Lineage (NCBI taxonomy): Bacteria > Bacillati > Actinomycetota > Actinomycetes > Kitasatosporales > Streptomycetaceae > Streptomyces > Streptomyces sp. NBC_01591. The sequence goes on along the minus strand of NZ_CP109327.1, from coordinate 8,303,657 downwards.
AGTCCGGCCGGTCCGGCCGAGCGCATCAGCCCCCACATCGGGGCCTGTGCCGGCGGGCTCCCCAGGTGCCCGATGGCGGCGCGGAAGCGCAGCACCTCCTCCGGCAGGGTCGCGGTGTGCGTCAGGCCGAGCGGACGGTACAGGCGCTCGCGCATCAGCTCGTCCCACTGGACGCCGGTGACGACCTCCAGTACCCGGCCGAGCAGGGTGAAGCCCGCGTTGCAGTACGACATGGTGGCGCCGAGCGGGTGGTTGGGGGTGACGTCGCCGAGCAGCGCGGCGAACTTCTCCAGGCAGTCGTCGCCCCGGCCGGTGTCGGTGAAGAGGTCGCCGTCGATGCCGCTGGTGTGGGTCAGGAGGTGACGGAGTGTCAGTTCCTGGGTCAACTCATCGTTGGCGAGCCGCAGTTCGGGGAGTACGGACACGATGGGCGCGTCCAGTTCGAGCAGGCCCTCGTCGACGAGTGCCATGGCCACCGTGGTGGTCCACACCTTGGAGATCGAGCCGATCTGGAAGAGGGTGTCGGTGGTCGTCCCGATCCCGGCCTCCGTGTTGGCCAGGCCGACGGCGGTCTCGGCGACGATCTCGCCGCGGTGCAGGATGGCCAGACCGGCTCCGGGGACGGAGTGACGGGCGGCGAGTTCGGTGAGGCGGGTCGTCCAGTGGGCTGACAGGTCGGTGGTGTCGGTCATGTCGGGCTCCGATTCCGTTGCGTTCAGCGGTTGGTGTGCGTGGTGACCCATTCGATCAGCCTGCGGGAGTAGTCCTCCCGGTGCGAGGGCCGGCCGTCCAGTAGGAAAAGATGCGAGCTGCCGGGGTACACGACCAGCCGGACCGGTACGTCCCGGGTGCGCAGCGCGTGGAACCGCTGCTCGGCCTGGCCCACCGGGCAGGTGTGGTCCGCGCCGCCGTGCAGGATCAGGGTGGGTGCGCGTACCGCGTCGGCATGGCTCAGCGGCGAGAGCTCCGTCAGCCGTTCCGGGTCGCCGATCTCGTGGTCGGCGATCAGGTGTCCTTCTTCGGAGGTGCCGGCCATGCTCTTCAGATCGACCAGGACGCCGCCCGGTACGACGGCGGCGAAGCGGTCGCTGCGGGCGGAGAGCCAACAGGTCAGATAGCCGCCGTAGCTGTAGCCGGTGAGCGCGATCCGTGCCGGGTCGACGAGTCCCTCGGCGAGGAGGGCAGCGACCGGTTGCAGGACGTCCTGTCCGTCCGTCTCGCCCCAGGCGCCCACTGCGGCCGTGTAGAACGCCTCGCCGTAGCCGTCGCCGGCGCGGACGTTCAGCGTCAGGATCGTCCAGCCCTGTGAGGCCAGCTCCTGGTGGTAGAGGTGGACCGGATCGGAGTGCGGGGCCCAGGCGTTGTGCGGGCCGCCGTGCACGTCCACCAGCAGCGGGCCGCCCGGAGGTGTGTCCGCGGCGCGGGTGATCATGCCGTGTACGACCGTGCCGTCCGCGATGGTGAACTCGCGTTCGGTGACCGGGTGGAGGGCGATCCCGGGCAGCGACCGGGCCATGTGGTCGGTGAGCCGCGCGGGCTCCCGCCCTGCCGACGGCAGGCCCGCCTCCCCGGCCGCCCAGGAGTCCAGGTCGAGCAGCACGACCTCGGCGAAACGCGACGCGTCGGAGACCACAACCGCCGCCAGCCCCGCCTTCGCGGCGACCGAGCATCCGCTGACCCCGGTGCCGGCGGGCAGCGGGGACGCGCTGATCCCGGCCGCGTCCACCCGGTACAGGCGGGTTGCGCCCCGGTCGCGGGCGCAGAACACGATGTCGTCGCCGTGGAACTGCGGCAGCGCGCCCGGGTATCCGGGGCCACCGCCCATGACGTTGCGGTCCAGGGCCGCGCTGAGGGACACCGGCGCGGAACCGTCCAATGGGCCGCGCCCGCCGTCCGGGTCCTGCGGGCCGTTCTGTTCCTGGTCTCCGTGCCTGCGGTGCTGGCCATGGTCACCTCCGAGGGAGCGGCACGCCGCCGCCGAGTGAGGGAACATTAGGCAGCGCCGGACCGGCTCCGAGTGGTCGCGCCGCACGAAAAACCGGCCGCCCGATGGTGCGCCGCGACGAAGACGGACGCGAGGACAAAGTGGCTCCGGACGGAGGAGTTCCGACGGAGAGAAAACTGATTGCACTGAATTCCGGCAGGTGAAAATCTCGGACGCATGACCTCGCAGCACCGGATACGGGCCGACTACGACGCCCGGACGATCGTCGTCTACCAGGCGTACTCACCGGCGGTCGCCGGTCCGGCTCTGCGGGCCAAACGGTTCGTCCCACCGTTCTCGTTCAACCGGATGACCTGGATCAAGCCGTCGTTCCTCTGGCTCATGCACCGCAGCAACTGGGCGCAGAAGTCGGGCCAGGAGCGGATCCTCGCGGTACGGATCACCCGGGCCGGATGGGAGGAGGCGCTCTCGCAGGCCGTGCTGACGACGGCCGACCCGTCGGCGGTCGCCCAGGCTCCCGTGCACGTCCAGTGGGATCCCGAACGCTCACTGCGGGGAGCCGCTCTCAACCACTACAGCATCCAGGTCGGGGTCGGACGCGGTCTGATCCGCACGTTCGCCGAGGAGTGGGTCGTCGACCTCACCGACGTGACGCCACGGGTCCAGAAGATCGCGGCGCTGAGGCAGAGCGGCCGGGCCGCGCAGGCCCAGCGGCTGCTGCCGCCCGAGCGGATCTATCCGGTGCCCCCGGCTGTCGCGAAGGGCCTTCGTATCGACGCCTGAGACCACAACGGCCCGGTACGCACATCCACTCACCGGGTTACGGTCTCACCACGCCTCACTGTGCTACTGCATCACCTCGAGCGCGGTGTGCCCGAAGGACCGCTCACAGGAGTAGACCTGCATGGTGTAGCCGCGGCCGATGGTGACCTGGGTCGGCTCGTGCGTCTGCGGGTGGACCACTCCCGGCGCCGCGTCGGCGGCTTCGTCCTCGACGGGGCGCCAGCTCTGTTCGTTGTCCCATTCGCCGCTGTCGACGGTCAGCAGCGGGCGGACGGGCCCGCCGCAGTCCGGGCACTCCATGGGCCACGGATCGCAGAAGCTCCAGTTGCCCCAACCACCGATCTTCCATCCCGGCGCCACGGACAGGGCGTACTGGTACAGGTAGTCGCGCGTCTCCTCCCAGGCCCTGACGCGTTCCGCGAGTTCTTCGTCCAGTTCGTGCGGTGCCGGGTACTCGGTGACCGGTTCGGGGTGCAGGAGGCAGGGGCTGGGCAGATAGTCGCCGTTGTCGATCACCGACGGCTCGGGGGGCGCGGACAGCGTCGGACCGACTTCCGCGGCCCGCCGCCACACCAGACGCACCTGTGGAAGGCAGTCGTCGCCGTGCTCGAAGGGACACCACAGCACCTGGAGCAGATCGGTCTCCTGCGGGCCCGGCCACAGGCCGTCGCCCTCGGCGGCCGGGAGGTCCCGTGCGTACAGCTGGGCGACTGCCAGCAGGGGGACCGGCCCGTTCTGCGGGATGCGCCGGCCGCTGTAGCCGACCCGGTCCACCACTTCCCGCTCCTGCGGGGTGAGCATCAGACGGTTGCCCTCCGCACGTGCCCAGGCCGCGGTCAGGACACGGCGTTGGGCCCGCACCTCGTCGGGTACGAAACCGAGGTGCCACGGGCCCGCGTGCTCCGGGCAGGTGGGCCACGGTTCGTCCCGCGGCCACAGCAACGGTCCACCGACGGAGCTGTCCCCGACGGCCGGCTCCCCCGGGCGCGGGTGCAGCCGCACCGCTGTGCGTGCCAGCGGAGCAAGCTCCGGGAACTCCGTGGTGATGTCGACCGGGCGAGGAGGCGTCGTGCGATGCATCGGAGCAGCGTAGTTGCCGGTCACCCGGCCCGGCACACCGAGCACCCATCCGTCCCGCCGGCTTGTCCCTACAGCGGTGGCTCGTCGGCGAGTTCAAGCAGCCAGCGCGCGCCCGCCGCGTCGCCGGCCCCGCCGACGCCGCTGTACGCGCCGGGGAAGAGCCGTCCCCAGGAGCAGGCCCGGCCGATCGCCCCGAGTCGCCAGGCCAGACTCAGGGCACGCCGCAGTTCGGCGTTCGTGCGGCCGTCGCCCGTCCACTGTTCCAGGTAGGCGTCCCGCAGGCGGGGCAGCACCTCGGGCCCGAACCGCTCCCGGGCCGCTCGGGCGGGGACGAGAAAGCTGCAGAAGGGGTGGGCGACGGCCGCGTCGCCCCAGTCGAAGAACGTGAAACGGCCCGGCTCCGGCGCGAAGAGCTGACCGTCGTGCAGATCGGAGTGGTCGAGCGTATCGGCGATGCCCACTTCCGCGAGCTCCTCGCACCACCCCACGAGCCGGGGCCGCAACGCGCCCAGGGCCCGGCGGTCGGCGGGCTCCAGTGCGGTGTTCCCGTCGACGACCCGGTCGAAGATCTCCGGGAGCACGGCCGTGCGCGCGCCGGGGACACCGAGCAGTTCGATCTCCTCGGCGTACGGAACGAGTGCGCGTTGCATTCCGGCGTACTGCCGCAGCGGTTCCTCCCAGGCACGCGGATCGACCGCGGTGCGGGCCGCCGCGTCGAGTGCGTCGCGGAAGATCGTGCCGCCGTCCGGAAGCAGCGACCAGCCCCGGCCCGCGTCGACGGCGAGCGGCTTCAGTACGTACCCGGGCACCCAGCGGGCCAGTGCCTCGGTCAGCCCCGCCTCGAAGGCGCTGGCGGGCGGGTTGGCCTTGAACCACACGGCGGCGCCACCCGCGACGGACATCCGCACCAGCACGGACCACGGCCGGAGCCGCACCTTCCGTGGCCCGGTTTCGCGCAGTCCCCGAGCGGCGAGCCCGCGCTCCACCCATCCCAAGGCCTCCTCCCGCCATGCCTCCTGCTCCCAGGGGGTCACCGCGTCCTGGTACTGCCCTCGGTCCACCACTGCCGGCACATCACTTCGCATCGCGCCATCCCATCACCGTGCCGGTCGGGCCTTCATCCGAATTTACGGAGATGGTGACGGTGCGCACCGGGCGATGCGGGATCGGGGTCTCGCGAGGGCGGTACCCCGCTCCCTCGGCCGCCCGGCACGGGCGATAGCGTGAGTGTCATGACGATCGAGCGTGCTGCCGGCCGGATCGCTGTCACCGCACTGACCGCGCTTTCCGGTCTGCATGTCGCGTGGGGGCTGGGGTCGACCTGGCCGCTGCCCGACCGGAAGACCTACTCCGACGTGGTGATCGGCCGCCCGAACCCACCTGGTCCGGCGGCGTGTTTCGCGGTGGCGGGCGCGTTGGGGACCGCGGCGCTGCTGGTCTCGGGCCGGCCGCGGCGGCGCCCGGCGCTGTCCCGGATCGGCGCAGCCGGCGTCGCGGGGGTACTCGCTCTGCGCGGTGCGGCCGGCTTCTCGGGCCGAACGGACCTGCTGGTCCCGGGAGCGCTCTCGCCCCGCTTCCGACGCCTCGACCGGCTCGCCTATTCGCCCCTGTGCCTCGCCCTCGCCACGTCGACCGTGATCGCCACCGCCCGGCGTAAGCGGTAGGCGGCTGCTCCGGGGCCGGGAGCAGGACGAACGGCCTACTGCCGCGCCTCTCGCGCGCCGATCATCCCGAGACTGTCGACCGCCGCAGGCGACAGCCGCGATTCCTCCAAACCCGACAAGGGCATCCAGGCGACGGCAGAGGTGGAATCGTCGGTCTTGGTGACCGCGAGCGGTCCGGGCCCGAGGTCGACCAGATAGAAAAGCCCCACGAGATTCCAGTTCACCCCGAGCCGGTGAGCGGTGTACGCCCGCGCGTCCACCAGCCGGGCATCGAGGAGTTCGAGGCCGGTCTCCTCGTACAGTTCACGTGCCAGTGTCTCCCGCGGTTGCTCACCGGGATCGATGCCTCCGCCGGGCAGGTGCCACAGTCCGGGCATGAAGACCGGTGAGCTGTCCGAGAGCTGAGTCAGCAGCAACTGGTGCTCCGCGACAGCGATGGCATACGCCGAGACGCGTGAATGTACGTCACTTCCCATGTGTGTCCCTCCGGACTTCGAGGTCCACGGCTCCGCCCGAGCCGTACGGGACAACCTATCGATCACACAACGGAGTCCGGACGCGGCACCGGCCGAATGACGGTCGTCGACATCGCGAGAGCGGCCCCGGTCTACCGGCGCTCCAACACCCCCCGTACGAAGGCGGCCTGGCCCGCGTGTTGGAGATCGTCCGAGATGACGCTGATCAGACGCACCCCGAGAGTGACCGGCGGCGACCACGCCTCGTCGACGATGCGTTCCAGAGCCCTGTTGTCGAGCCCACGCACGAAGCCGGCGGTCTGCTCGTGGACCGCGTCGTGGTAGCCGAGCAGCAGTTCCGCCGAGCGCACCCGCACCGCCGCGACATCCGCGCTGCGGTGTCCGTACCCGGTGGCCTCCTTCTCGAAGGGCAGATCGAAACGGGAGGCCCAGTCCTCGGAGAACCAGACCTGCTCGACACCGGCCGCGTCCGAGACATGGTCGTCCTGGATCCGGGTGAGATGCCATACGAGCCAGCCGATCGAGTTCGCCCCGTCGTCGAGGCGAGCATGGAGATCGGCGCGTGACAGGCCCTCGACCGCCGAGTGCACCGTCTCCCGGACGCGGGTGAACGCGTCGGTCAAAAGGTCAGCACTGTTCATGCCCTCACCATCGCCGCTGCCGCGCTCCTCCCCCGCCATCGACACGCACGCTGCTCCGCCGCGTCGAACAGCGCGGGCACCGCCATGGCCTGCTTCAGGATCCCTCCCCGGCTGCCGTCGGTCGAGTCCACAAGGGTGTGAGGGATCGTCCGGTCGGCGAAGAAGCGGTCCCAGGTGCGCCGGAGATCGTCGAACGGCGCCGGCATGTCGTGTCCGAGGTCCAATGCATCGAGCGCGGTCACAATCCAGTCGATGCCGCTCAGGCCCGCTTCCGTGTACGCGCGGTGGGCGGCCCAGCGGACGATGGACCGCTGGGCCACTGGTCCCGCCGCATCCACCGCGTGCAGGAGGTCGCAGTCCAGACGCAGCAGCCCCGCCACATTGCCGCCGACCTCCCCGAAGGCTCTGGCTGGGCAACCGCCCGCCCCATTCCAGGGCTTCGGCGCGCCTCTGTGCGGCCTCATCGGCCCGCGCCTGCTCCGCTGCCCGGCGGCGCTCTGCCTCGGCGCGCTGTTGCGGTGACGGAGGCGGCGGCAGAACGTGCGCCTGCCGATGCCAATCGTCCGCAACCCCTGCCGTCTGCCTGACGACCTCGTCGGGGCGGGGCGCCGCCGGCCAGAACTGCAGGTACTGATCGGCGGTGGTCTCACCCTCGAGAACGGCGATCAGAAGCGACCCGTTCTCCTGATTCTGTTGTTCACCGGATTGCTGATCGTCGTGGTGATGGGCTGCGCCGGGTACCGGGTGTGGAACGGGACACCGTATCCGGCGACCGATCCGGACCGGGTGGCTGTCCGGCTCGAACAGGAGGCACAGCGGGTCCACGACGACCGGCGAGAACGTCACCGACATGGGCTTCAGGTTCGAGCGCCCGGACACCGCCTACATGGTCGGCGTGGACTGGCACCGGCCCACCGGAACGCTCGCCGTCGTGGTTCACGCCCCGTGCGGGAAGCTCCCGGACGGCTTCGACGAGTACGCATGGCCGGAGGCCGCATGGAGCCCCGAGTGACGGTTTCGCAGGGCAGGTGCTCGGCGACTCGCACGGCCGACCGGCTCTCGCCGCTCGTGGTGCGTTGTCACAGGAGTGCGCCGGGCACTCCCCGGTGCGGGGTCAGTTGCGCGATCCGGGCCAGGCGGCGCAATGAGTCGACCAGAGCCGCACGGTCGTACGTACTGGTCGTCACGAGCACCTCGTCGGCGCCGGTCTCCTTGATGGCCGTTTCGAGCTCCGTGACCACTTGGTCCTCCGTGCCGTGGAGGTGGCCGCGCAACCCGTTCTCGTAGAAGCCGCGCTCCTTCTCCGTCATCGTCCGCGCCTCGACCCGCTCGGCGGGGGCGAGCGGCGGGAAGACGCCGTGGGTCCGGGAATGGGCCATGGACCACGCTTCCGGGATCAGGAGCCGACGGGCCTCCTCCGCGCTGTCGGCGAGCGCGATCGTCCCGGCCACGACGACGTAGGGCTCCGCGGCCCAGGAGGAGGGGCGGAATTCCTGGCGGTAGCGTTCGACGGCTCGCAGCAGCTTCTCCCGGCCGCGGAGGTCTCCGATCACCAGCGGCAGCCCCGCAGCGGCCGCGATGCCCGCACCCTCGCCGGTGGCCAGCAGGAACGGGGGGATGCGCAGACCCTCGGTGGGAAGGGCATGCACCTGCGGGTGGGCCCGCTGTGTACCGTCCAGCCAGCCGAGCAGTTCGGTGAGCTGCCCGGCGAAGTCCTCGGCGGCGGACTTGTCCCGTCCGAGCGCCCTGCGGATGCCGTCGGTGAAGCCCACCGAGCGGCCGAGGCCCATGTCGATCCGGCCGGGGAACAGGGACTCCAGCACACCGAACTGCTCGGCCACCAACAGCGGTTGGTGATTGGGCAGCATGACGCCGCCCGTACCGACCCTGATGGTGGATGTGGCAGCCGCGACGGCTGCGGCCAGCACGGTCGGCGCCGAACCGGCGACACCCGGCACACTGTGGTGTTCGGACACCCAGAACCGGTGGAATCCGAGCGCCTCCGCCTCCTGGGCGAGGCGCACCGAGTCGCGCAGTGCCGCCGGGCCGTCGTGCCCCTCACGGATGCGGGACCGGTCGAGCACGGAAAACCGGGTGGATGCGATCACTGAGCTCACACCGTTGTTCAACGTCCGGGGCGCGTCAGCATTCCCCCGGTCCCGTACGGCGTCCTGCCGGTACGGAACCGGGGGAACGGGGAAACGGGGCCGGACCTTCCCCGGCCTCACTCCAGGGGGTAGATATCGCCACTCGCCATGCCGCTGACCTGCTCACTCTCCGATTCGATCCTGCGGGCCTTCTCCTTCAGGCGCCGGCGTTCCTCCGGGTCGGTGGCGCGCTCGGCCTCGTCCTTCAGGTTCTTCGCCTTGGCTCGCATCTGTTGCACACGATTGCGGAGTTCGTCCGACTCACTCATGGTCACTCCTTGGATGTGCGGGCCCCGCCACGGAACCCGGCGTCGCCCGTACGGGCCCCGGCCGATCTGTCAGCCCCGGGACCGGTGCCATGGACATCTGGACGCGGCCGCGCGTGACCGGCGGGCATTGGCGCCCAGGAAACCGAGACCGATGCCCAGCATCCAGAAGTCCTTGGCCATGGGGACGCCGTTCTGGGTGGGCCGGAGGCTTCCGGGCTCCCGCATTCCGGGAACCCGGAGATACAGACCGATCAGGCCCCCGGAGAACCCCGTCAGCGCCAGCCCGGCCAGTCGGGTCGGCACAAAAGGGGCGAGCAGCGTTCCACCGACCGCGATCTCCGACCAGGCGAGCAGCCGGGTGAATCGCTCGGGCTCGATCTTCTTCAGGAACGGGTAGGCGACACAGGCCATGCCGTGCAGGCCTTGGGCCGTCTCCGCGTCGGCCTTCAGCTTGCCCAGGCCGGAGTTCAGGATGAACGCACCGGTGGCGAGGCGAGGGGGGACATCACGCGGTTCGAGAGTCGTCGTCATGGCAGCCTCCGTCCCGTACTGGGCCCCTCGTCGAGCTTAGCCAGTGGGCGCCTGTACCGCTTCACAAGGAGGGACCCGGCCGCGGGCACGGCGTTGTTCCGGATTCAATGATTCAGTCCGCTGCGGGCCCGGCCGCCGCGGCCGCGTTGCCCACCACCGTGACCTGCCGCCCCGGCCCGTGGTCTGCGAGGTGGTGCTCAGGCAGCTGCCGGACGACGGATCGGTGACCGTGGGAAGGCCGCCCGTATGGGCCACGCCCGCCTCGGTGCCGACCGGCTTGCAGTACGTCACCGTGATCCGCTGGCCGCAGCCTGCCGGGAGGTAGGGCTCGATGAATCCCTGATCGGCGCTCTTGAGCCGGCCCGAGGCAGACGGCAGCCCGAAACTGCCGATGTGGGCCACCGCCGCCCCTGTCGCCGTCTCGACGACGTCCCCGGTCATCAGCTGCGTCGCCCCGCTCACGGAGGCCCGCTTGAGCACCAGGTAGACGCCGGATGCGTCCGGCGCGGAGTCCACGGCCCTCGGAAGCGTCAGCGTGGTCACGGGCGTGGGTGCGTTCGCGGTCCAGCGGAGGGTCGGCGTCGAGGCCCAGGACTGCCCCCGCCGTCCCGACGGCGAGCAGCGCGGTGGCGGCGAGGACCGTGCCCGACTGGTGCGGGGGCTGCGCGTCAGCATGTAAGCGATTGCCATACGACGCAAGAGGCTCTCAAATGTTTCTGTCTTTTACTATGGCCAGGGCATATGGCGGCGACAGTAACCGCTGACATTCGTCGGCATTACGGATGGAGTCGGCGACGTCAGCCAGGGCGGTTCCGGCCCCATGGCCACGTACAGGCCGACGCAGGGCCGCAGCCCTGCCGTAGCGGCAATGTCGACTTCCGTTGATCTCGGAGCAACCTCGGACGCGCGACCGTCGTCTTGATCCACAGCAAAGCGGTTCGCCGCAAGCGGCAAGCCGACGTCCGACCCCCCAAGAGCACCCGAGTCCGTCCATCAAGGCAACTATGCACTACATGTATACATGGAGCGTATAGTTGCTCCTGCCTCGATCCGGCAGTGCACGAAAGGCTCCCATGCACAGCAAGGCACTGGCGCCCGAGTACCAAGGCGCCCTCACCAAGATGTCGGTGAACTCCTCTCTCACAGATGTACTGGCAGAAGGAGTACGGCACTTGAGGGAGGCCGAACTCTCCGGTTCGCAGCAGGAGGTGGCCCGGTGCGGGCTCGCCGTGGCCGAGGCGCACCGCAGGCTCGGCAACGTGGCGGAAGCCGATCGGGCCTGGAAGGCCAGCTACCGGTCCGCCCGCTCGGCCGGTGACCTCGGGGCAATGGCCTGGGCACTGTGGAGCGGGGGGACGCTGGCCAGACAGCGCGGTGAACTCAGGCTCGCCTTCCGACTGTTGGGGCTCGCGGCCGACATGGGCAAGCGCGGCGGGGACATCGTCGCCCGCGGCTACTCCCTCGCCGGCCTTGCGGAGACCGGTCGAATACAGGGCGACTACCGGACCGTTGCTGCACTGCACGAACAGCTGCTCGCCGAAGCACGCGCGCGAGGCGAGGCGCGTCACACCGTGTGGGCGCTGGAGGGAATCGCGCAGATCCACCGCAACACGGGCTCGCTCGACACGGCCCTGGCCATGTTCGAGGAGGCGGCCGAACTCGCGGGCAACGCGGACGACCGGCGCGGCCGGGCGTGGGCCCTGCGTGGCATGGCCGACATCATCTCCCTGCGGGACGCCGATCCGGAGCGTGCCCTCGCCCTGTTGGCGGAGGCCGAACTCACGTGCCGCGAGATGAAGTTGTCCAGTGCGCTCGCCTACAACCACAAGATGCGCGCCAACGTCCTCTTCCGCGCCGGCCGGTACGAGGAGGCGCGCGGGGTGTACGAGGAAGCGCTCGGGGAGTTCCGCGCCATGACCGAGCCCCGGGGTGAGGCACTGGCCCGGCTCGGGCTCGTCAAATCGCTGGCCCGGCTCGGCCGCGACCGGAACGACACCGCAGCGGATCTGAACGAATTGCGCCGCACCCTCAGCCGGATCGGCCTGCTCAACGCCCGCGACATGGTGGACAAGGCGTACGCCGAACTCGGCGTGGTGCCGGTCGACGGCGACACGGACGAGGAGAGCGGACGACGATGACACCACCGCCCGCAACCCGACTGGCCGCGGCGCCGGAGGTGCTCGCCCGCTGTCGCGACCTCGTGCGCCCGGCGCTCGCACAGGCCGTGCGGCGCCTGCATCCGTGGCACGCGGAGATGGCCGCCTTCTCCCTCGGGTGGGCCACGGCGGACGGCAGCCCCGCCCCGGGCTCACAGGGCAAGGGGATCCGCCAGACCCTCACGCTGCTCAGCGCCGAGGCCGCCGGCGCACCGGCGGAGGACGCGGTCGTCGGCGCGGTCGCCGTGGAACTGATCCATGTCTTCTCGCTCCTCCACGACGACATCATGGACGGCGACGAGACCCGCAGACAGCGTGCCACCGTGTGGAAGGCGTACGGAACCGGCCCGGCGATCCTCGCAGGCGACGCACTCTTCGCGCTGGCCGTGCAGACCCTGGCCGACTCCCCCGGAAGGCACAGCGCGGCGGCGGTCCGTCATCTCGCCCGGACGCTGACCGACCTGGTACGCGGTCAGGCCGACGACCTGCTCTTCGAGTCCCGGCCGTGGATCGGGCCGGAGGCGGTCCAGCCGCACGAGTACCGGTGGATGGCCGAGCACAAGACAGGTGCGCTGCTCGGCTGCGCGGCCGGTCTGGGCGCGGTGCTCGCGGGTGCCCCGGCCACTACCGTCGACGCGCTCGCCCGGGCGGGCCGGCATCTCGGGGTGGGGTTCCAGGCGGTGGACGATCTCCTCGGGATCTGGGGAGATCCCGAGGTCACGGGCAAGCCCGTGCACAGCGATCTGCGCCGGCTGAAGAAGACGTACCCCGTCCTCTCGGCCCTGGCCGCGGACCGTCCCGCCGCCCGGCGGCTCGCCACACTGCTCAGCTCCGGAAACCCGCTCGACGGCACCGGCGCCCGGCGGGCAGCCGAACTCGTCGAGGAAGCCGGCGGTCGCTCCGCCACCCTGACCGAGGCCCACCAGCAGCTGGACAGCGCTCGCCGCAGCCTGGAGACTGTTCCGCTCGCTCCGGCCGCGCTCGACGAGATCCTCGCGCTCCTCCCGTTCCTCATCGACCGCACCGGGTGATCCGGGTCCGGCCACCGGTCTCTTCCTCCGCGGCCCGTCAGCCGGTGGGCCGGATGCCGCCCGTGCCACCGTCGGCACGGGCGGCGTCGAGGAAGGTCGTTCACCCGGCGTCGTGGAAGACGAGACCGAGGGTGCGGCGCCGACCGGTGCGGACGGTGCTGACACCGTGCCTCATGGGCGCGGTCGACCAGCCGCGCTTGGAGGCGACCGGCCGGTCACGGGTGGTGAAGACCAGCCCGTGACCCTGGAGAAGAGTGGTGGCCGATCCGCGGGACTGTGCGCGGGGGCGCTGTTCGGTCATGACGAACTCACCACCGGTGTAGTCGGTGCCGGGCACGTCGAGACCGATGACGACCTGGAGCGGGAAGACCATGTCGCCGAACACGTCGCGATGCAGGGCGTTCCAGTCTCCGGCACCGTAACGCAGAAGGATCTGGGCGGACTTGGACTGCCCGGCCTCGTGACACATGCCGAGCCACTCGGCCAGCTCGTCGGGCCACGGCGCACAGGTGCCCAGCTTCGCGGACCAGTCACGGGCGATGCGCAGCAGGTGCGGATAGAACGCCTCCCGCAACTCCCGTACCACTTCGGGCAGATCGTGGGTGAAGTAGCGGTACTGCCCGGAACCGAACCGGTGGCGGGCCATGTCGACGGTGGAGCGGAAGCGTTCGGTCTCGTCGTACAGAGCGGCGGTCTCCCGGCACTGAGCGGGGGTGAGCAGTGGCCCCGTCGGGGCGCTGCCGTATTCGGCGATCTCGTCGGTGAGTGCGGTCCAGTCGGTGGCGTCGACCAGGTCGCGCACCGTTCCGGCCGGGTGTGCTGTGTCGATCATGGGTCTGGTTCCTGGTTCCTGGTTCCTGGTTCCTGGTTCCTGGTTCCTGGTTCCTGGTTCATCGGTACACGGGCTCCGGTGCCGTAAATGCTGGCCGACCCCGGACGCCGAATCTGGCGCTATTCGGACATTGCGCTCCGCGACGCGCACTGCGCGGCAGCGGCGTTCTCCCGCTGGTACGGCCGTACGGGAGACTCGCCCGGCCCGGCCGACGGGCGACCTGGCCTCTCGCGCCGGTCCCGCCGGACGTGCGACGGATAAAGGACACCGTGCGCTGCGATGCGGGGGGTGCCGGATGCCTGCACAGCCGCTCGACGACGCGACGCTGAAGGAGCTCGTCGCCGATGCCACTGCCGCCCCGTCCATGCACAACGCCCAGCCCTGGCGGTTCGGGTTCCGGCGCTCCAGCCGGACTCTCACGCTCCGGGCGGAGTTCGACCGTGAGATGCCGGAGGCCGACCCCTCGACTCGCGGCTTGCATGTGGGGTGTGGCGCGGCACTGCTCAATCTCCGGGTGTCGGCGGAGCACCGGGGCCTCGACGCGGTGACGACGCTTGTTCCGGTCCCCGCCGATCCCTCCGTCGTGGCGGCGGTACGCCTGGGGGAACGCCCCGGAGCCCCCGAGAATCCGGCGGCCGCGGCACTCGCCGCTCTGCACCCCGCGATCCCGCAACGTCACACCAGCCGATTTCCGTTCGACGACCGGGCGATCCCCGACGACCTCCGCGCGCACCTCACCGAAGCGGCCCACGACGAGGGGTCCGACTTCGCGTTTCTGCCGCCGAAGCACCTGGAGAGAGTGCTCGTAGTGATCCGGGACGCCGAGGGCTTCGACCTGAGCGACCCGGCGAGGGAGGCGGAACAGCGCTACTGGACCCGGGACACAAAGGTGGAGGCGCCGGTCGACGGCGTCCCGGACCACGCCTTCGGCCCCACCGACGCATCGGGCAGAGCCCTCAACCGGGATTTCGCAGGCACGGACATCGTCCCGGGCCGGGCTCACGTCCCCTTCGAGGGCCGGCCGCAGCTCGCCCTGCTCCGAACCGCGCGCGACCGCCCGGCGGACTGGCTGCGTGCCGGTCAGGCCCTGGAGCGCGTCCTGCTCACCGCCGTGCTGCACGGGCTCGTCGCCTCGTTCGCGACTCAGCCCCTCGAATGGCCGGAAATCCGGCATCTCCTGCGCGACCCGGCCCTCGGCACGGGCCACCCGCAGATGATCGTGCGCCTCGGATACGGACCCGACGGGCCGCGCACGCCTCGCCGCCCCGTGGCCGAGGTGCTGACGGTCGAGCCCTGACGGCCGGACACGGTGCCGGTCCGGGCTGTAGGCCCCTGAACACAGCGGCAGCCGACGGAAGTTGTGCGCCCCGCGCATACCTCTGCACGCCTCTGGTCGCTACTTCCTCATCGAGGATCAGGGGCTTATTCTGCTGCGTCGGTCGAAAGAGCAACGGAATGGATGTTGGCATGAGGGAGCAGTTGGGGGCGGCGGACTCCCGCCAGGCCGGACCGTACCGGCTCGTGGCCGCGCTGGGGCGAGGGGGCATGGGGCGAGTGTTCCTGGGCCGGTCCCGCGGCGGCCGGCTCGTCGCCGTGAAGGTGGTCGACGAAGCGCTCGCGGGGGACGAGGAGTTCCGGCGCCGCTTCGCGCAGGCGACACAGGAGGCCCGCAGGGTGGGGGGCTTCTACACCGCGCAGGTGGTGGACGCGGACCCCGACGCCGACCCGCCGTGGCTGGCGTCGGCATACGTCCCGGGCCCTTCTCTCGATGAGGCGGTACGCGCGCACGGCCCGTTGCCGTACCAGGCCGTGCAGGTGCTCGGCTCCGGGCTGGCCGAAGGTCTGGCCGCGATCCACACCGCGCAGCTCGTGCATGGCGGCCTGAAGCCGAGCAACGTGATCCTGGCCGATGACGGGCCGCGGATCACCGACTTCGCCCTCGCGCGGGCCCTGGACGCCGCGCATCCGTCGATGACGGTGAGCGCCGAGCACGGCGCGTTCATGTCGCCCGAGGCGGCGCGCGGGCAGCATGCCGGACCCGGGTCGGACGTCTTCTCCCTCGCCGGGGTGCTCGTCTTCGCGGCCACGGGGCACGGGCCCTTCGCGGGCGGTGTGGGGGCCGAGGTGCTCCACCGCATCGTCAACGCCGAGCCGGACCTCACCGGCGTCCCGGACCCGCTGGCCGGGCTGCTCGCGGCGTGCCTGGCGAAGAATCCCGAACAGCGGCCCAGCCTGGGCCATCTGCTCCAGCAGCTTGCCCCGGGCGATGGGCAGGGCGCCGGGCAGGACACCGGGTGGCTGCCGCCGCCGGTCGCGGCCATGGTGGACGGACAGCGGACCGTCCCGTCGGCGAACCCCATGCGGCGGCGGGCGTTCCTGGCGGGCGGAGTGGCGGCGGCCGCGGCCGTGGCGGTTCCCGTGGGGATCTGGCTCAGCTCCGGCTCCGGCTCCAGCGACGGAAAAGGAGCGTCCGGGAGCGGGTCGAAGGGCGGGGGATCGGCCGAGGAGAAGCCGGCCGGCCCGAAGCTCACGCCGACCGAGACCATCGACATCGGCAAGACCGACGCCTCCATCCACCTCGCCTACAGCCCGGACGGCAAGCAGCTGGCCATCGGCCTCAAGAGCAGCGTGACGCTGTGGGACTCGGCTTCCCGGTCGAAGATCGCCACGCTGACGCCGAAGGCCGAGGGGCTGCTGGCCCACTGCGTCGCATTCGGCGGCGACGGCCTGCTCGCTCTCGGCTATCTGAAAGCACCGGCCCGGGACAACGACTTCCAGATGGGCGCCGGCGGGGTCACGGTCTGGGACACCGCCTCGCGCAAGGAGATCGCGGCGCTCTCCGCACCCGCCAAGGGCAGCAGCCTGTACCCGATGCAGTCGGTGGCGTTCAGTCCGGACGGCAAGCTGCTGGCCGGAGCCCGAAGCGGGCCGCGCGACAGCTTCGGCGAGGTTCCGCTGTGGGACGTACGCTCCGGGAGGAAGGTCAAGGACCTGGTCGTCGGAGCGGGCAAGGGCAGCAGCATGAACGCGGTGCGGAGCGTCGCGTTCAGCCCGGACGGCAGGATCCTTGCAGCCGGGTACGGCGGCGAACTCAAGGGCGGAGTAGTCCTGTTCGACACCTCGTCCTGGTCGCCGATCGCGACGCTGCCGCTGAACGACACGGATGCCTTCGGGGTCACCACCGTGGCGTTCGCTCCCGACGGCAGGACCCTCGCCGGTACCTTCGGCGGGATCGCTCTGTGGGACGTCGCCGCACGGAAACTGACCGCCAGGATCGGCGCTGCCGCCGACCAGATCCAGAGCATGGCGATCAGCCCGGACGGCTCCGCCGTGGCCGGGGCCGGCGGCGGTCACGCGGTGGCAGGCCATATCGCTCTGTGGGACCTGGCGTCGCACAAGGAGATCGTCTCCGTCCCGGCGGGCCGCAGCGGCGTCGGCGACGTGGTCTTCCATCCCGACGGCCGTACCCTCGCCACCGCCTACACCAATGCCAAGATGCTCTCCACCGTGCAGCTGTGGACCGTCGAGTGACCGACCCCATGGCGGCCGGAGACCCGCGCCGCGTCGGCCCCTACCGCCTCGTGGGCAAGCTCGGACGCGGCGGCATGGGGCAGGTGTTCCTCGGCCGGTCGCAGGGCGGCAGGATGGTTGCGGTGAAGCTGGTGAACCCGGAACTGGCCGAAGACACGGAATTCCGGCGGAGGTTCGCCCTGGAGGCCGAGGCGGCCCGCAAGGTCGGCGGCTTCTACACCGCCCAGGTCGTGGACGCGGGCGTGGACGACGATCCGCCGTGGCTGGTCACCGCCTACATTCCGGGACCGTCCCTCCAGCAGGCGGTGCGGACGCACGGCCCGCTCCCGTACACCGCGCTGCGGGTGCTCGGCTCCGGCCTGGCCGAGGGGCTTGCCGCGATCCACAACTGCGACCTCGTCCACCGTGATCTGAAGCCCGCCAACGTGATCCTGGCGGACGACGGGCCACGCGTCATCGACTTCGGGATCGCCCGTGCCCTCGACTCGGCACACCTGACGGCATCGGTGATCGGCACACCCGGCTTCATGTCCCCCGAGCAATGCCTCGGCCGCGAGACCGGGCCCGCTTCCGATGTCTTCGCCCTCGCCTGCGTCCTGGTCTACGCGGCCACGGGGCGCAGCCCGTACGGGCAGGGCGGCGCGGCCGCGATCCACTACCGGACCGTGCACGAAGCCCCCGACCTGACCGGTGTGCCACCCGAACTCGTCCCGTTCCTGGAGGCATGTCTGGCCACGGAGCCGGAGCGTCGTCCGACCGTCACCGAGGCCCTGGAGCGGCTGGCAACGTCGACGGACGACACCGAGTGGCTTCCGGCGGGTGTGAGCGCGATGGTGCGCGAACGCCGCGCGGAGACGAAGGTGCTGCCGCCCGACGAGGTCCCCACGGATCCCGGCAACGGCGGCTCGTCCCGGTGGCGCGGACGGCTCGCCCTGCTGGCCTCCGGCGGCCTGGTGCTGACCGCGGCCGCCGTCTGGGGCGCCGTGGCCTGGCTCGCCCCTCCCGACCGGACGGACGACGCCGCCGCCGCCGGCCATGGCAGCCCCCGGGCAACACACAGCGGAGAACCGGCCGCCGACAGTACCGACCCGTGCGACATCATCGACCGCGACATCATCCAGGAAAGCGTGCTCGTGGATACAGGTACTCCGGGCGGGTACAGCAGTGGCTCGGAGACCATGAAGTCCTGCAAGTGGCAGACAGCCCAGTTCGGCGACCCCGACACCGACATGGACGGCTTCTACACGCTGGTGTACGCACCGAACCGTATCGAGGTGATCCGCAAGGACCGCCGGCCCGACCCGGTGGACCTCTCCGGCATCCCGGACGCGCAGGCGTACTCCAACGAGTCGGAGTCCGGCTGCGAGGTCTCGTGGCCGACGTCCTTCGGCTACGCCATCGTCTTCGGCACCGAAGGAGACAACTTCCTCGCAGGGGACTGCGTCGTCGTGGCGAGGTTCGCCCAGGCAGTCTACCCGAAGGTGCCCAAGTAGCTGCACAGTATGGCCAGTTGCCGCGCCACGTCACCCCGGGCGCGCCGAGAGTGGTGGCGACAACCGTGCCGCGTCAGAGCTGCGGCCGGCCTTCGGCCCGGCTTGTGAGGCGGAGGGTGTGCGTGGCGGCAACGCGGATGGCGCGAGCGCCTTGAGACGCCCGTCGACTGCTCAGCTCGCGCAGGATCGGGCGTGGGGTTCGCGGGTTCGCAGCCAGCAGGACGAGGACGTCCGGCGCGCCGGTTGCGGCGAGTGCGGCGGCCGCCTCGGCCTCCAGGAACGGGCTGGACGCGTCCCTGCGGTGCTCGCGGCGCCGGAGCGCGTCGGAGACGCGCGGGTCGGTCGAGTCCCGGGCGCGGGATTCGAGCAGTTGGCCGCGACCCCGGACCCGGCGAGGTGACCGGCCAGGCTGGTGGTCAGGTCGACCACCGCCGCCTTCGCCGCCGAGTACTCGACCATGTTCGACAGCGGAGCCGTCGCCGCCCGGCTGCCCACGTTGATGACCCGCGCGCCCCCATCCGCGCTCTCACATCCCCGGCGTCAGGGCCCGGATCATCCGCACCGCGGACAGGACGTTGCCGTTCATCGCCTCCGGGCCATCGCCGCACCGATTCCCCCCGTGCTCGCCGTCACCATCGCACGTCGTCCCGCAAGCCCGAGATCCATATCTCCCGAGGCTGGTCGCCACCTGTGACATCCGGCTCCGATCGGCGGGACACACCCACCCCGACTCCGCCCCCGCACGGCCACTAATTCGTATTAGTACCTTGACTTCTTCCATCGGCGGGTTCGAAGCTGAGCGCCACCCACCGTGAACACGCATGAGTGAGGACGCCATGAGTGAGATCACCCGCAGAGGGTTCGGCCGCATGGCCGGGCTGGCAGTACTGGCCGCAGGATTCACCGCCGGGACGGGAGGCGTGAGCCGGGCCGCCGCCGCCACGGCCCAGGAACCGTTCGAGCTGCGCCACCTCAGTTCGTTCGAGCAGCGGCGCTACTTCACGTACCCCACCCACAACGGCTTCGTCGACGCCGACCGCATCGTGCTCGGGCAGCGGGAGACCGGGGCCACGAGCCTGTGGGAGGTGAATCTGCGGTCCGGCAAGGAGCGGTTCCTGGCACGGTTCGCCACCCCGGCGAACGACCGGAATCCGTTCGTCTGGTGGAACATCCACTCCGGACGCCTCGTCACCTGCGCCGAGAACGCGATCTGGCTGATCGATCTGGCCGACCCCGCGCCCGTAAAGCTCTATTCACCGCCGCCCGGCCGCGCGCTCAGCGTCGTCGTCAATCTCCACCCGGCGGGCGACCGAGTGCTGTGCAGCCACTACCCGGCACCGATCACCGCCGGCCCCACCACGGCGGTGGAGATCGAGCTCGGCGACGGCCGGGTCAGAGAGGTCTTCTCGGGGGAGGTGCTCGCCACGCACTTCCAGTACAGCGCCCACGATCCGGAATGGATCGGCTACGCGCTCGGCGGCAACATCCACTCCTGGGCCCTGCATCCGGTCCACGCGCCGCACGGCAAGATGATCTGGGACCAGGCCGCTGCGGGCGTCCCGGTCGGCACCCACGGCGTGTGGAAGTCCCGCGCCGATACCGGGTGTCTCGTCGTGGGCATCGGCGGCAGCTCGTCGGGGCTGTGGGTGGTCCACCCGGACGACCGGCCGGACCGGCTGCTGGCGCCCGGCCCCTCGGGCGCGAACGGCGCGTACAACCACTGCGACCTCACCGCAGACGGCCGCTGGGCGGTGACCGACACCAACGGCCGCAACGGATCGGCACGCGGACAGGTGGGTGCGGTGGCCCTGGTGGACCTGACCGGCGTACACCCGCCGCGCACGCTCGGCCTGGCGGGCTGGGGGTCAGCCCATCCTGCCCATCCGCATCCGGCCTTCTCGCCCGATGGCCGCCTGGTCGCCTACACCGACACGGAGGCCGCCACCGACCGCACCCGTGTGGTGCTCTGCGACTCGCACGGCAGCTGGACGCCTCGCCCCCTGGACTGGGTGGCAGAGGCGGAGGAGCTTGCGTTCTCCGCATCGGGTGGCCGCGCCGAGGTCTTCACCGATCCCCAATGCGGCGCCGGTCACGGGCTGTTGTTCACACCGGCCGCCCCCGGCGATGCGCTGACCTGCGAGTTTCAGCAGCCAGGCCCCGGTCTGCGCACCCTGCGATTGCGGGTGAAGCGGCACTACTCCCGGGGCATCTACCGGCTGTCGGTGAACGGCACCACGGTCGGAGAGCCGCTCGACCTCTACAGCCCGGTCGTGGCCTACGCCGAGCCGGAGTTCGCCCAGGTCCCGCTGCGGGCGGGACGCAACACGCTCCGCCTGACCCACCTCGGGCAGCACGCCGACAGCACCAGCGTCCCCGGGACGTGTGCCATCGACCGCATCGGCGTGCGCCACGCCGACTAGGGTCTTTCGTCTGGATCAGGCCGGATCAGGGGGCGGGGTGTGCCGGGCCCCGCGACAACCGGCCCCCTCAGCCACGCGTGGGAGCGCGGGCGCCGATGGCGTCCAGCATCAGGTCCAGCGCGAAATGGAAGCTGGCGTCGTCCTCCACCGAGGCCAAGTAGGGGGCCGCCGCCGCGATATGGGGGTGGGTGGCGGCGGATACGGCCGCGTACTCGCCGGACCAGGCGGACTCGTCGCCGCGGCGGGTGTGTGCGTCGAGTGTGCTGTAGGTGGCGTCCATGCACGACCACGCCAGGATGAAGTCCACCAGTGCCCGGTGGTGGCGTACCGCCTGCTCGGGCGGGAATCCCGCGTCGGACAGCGCGGTGAGGGTCGTCTCGATCACCCGCATCTCGGCCGGGCGCCGCGTGATGCGCACCGTGGCGAGCATGGCGGCGCGCGGGTGCGAGAGATAGACCTTGTGGATGCGGATGAACAGGCTGCGCAGCGTCTGCTGCCAGTCACCGGAGGGCTCGAATCCTTCGAGACCCTCCTCCAACAGGTGGTCCGCCACCGCGAGCAGCAGATCGTCCTTGTTGCGGAAGTGCCGGTAGAGAGCCGTGGGGTCGGCGCCCAGCTGGGCGCCGATCCGGCGGAACGTCAGGGCATCGGCACCTTCGATGTCCATGAGTTCGAGGCATGCCTCGACGATCAGCCGAGGGCTGAGCGACGGCCGCGGACGGCCGGAGTCGGCACGTTTCCCCTTCGCCGCCGCGGCCCGCTTCCCCGTACGTGACTCCACTGCGCACTCTCCTCGCTCCGGGTCAGCCCCATTGTGCCGCCAGTCGCGCCCCGGTACGCCACACCGTGCCGCCAGTCGCACCCCAGTGCGCCGTACTTCCGGACCTCGCGAGTCAACCACGCTGTCATCACCGTTGACTTGGTGGCTCGCTCCCCTGCCACGCTGCCGCCACCCGCACCACACCCTGCACATCGCACCGCCCCGTCGGGGGCCGAGGAGGAGCCCATGCCCGGTCATCCGCTCCGTGCCTCGGCGCGGGCCGGCACGGGCCGGGGTTGTGCGGCGGCTGGGCGAGGTCACGGGTGGGGCGGCGGTGACCGGCTCCGGCCATCACCGTGAGCGGGTGGTAGGGGGTGATGGGCCAGTCGGAACCGAGGACGACGGCGGCGCCCGAGTCCCACAGGTCGCGGCGCGCTCCTCCCCGAGCCGCCGGGACCAGTTGTCGGTGTGGTCGGCGCGGGTGAAGCCGCAGCAGTGCGTGGGTTGCATGGACGCGATGACGCCGAGTTCCGCGAACCGGCGCAGGGTGTCGTCGGGGACCGTCTCGATGTGCTCGATCCGGTGCCGGACTCCGCGGTACTCCGCACTCGTCGCCGTCTCCACGGCGTCGAGGACGTGGCGCACGGCGGCATCGCCGATGGCGTGGGTGGCCGCGGGCACACCGGCCCGGTGGAACTCACCGGTGATCTCGGTGAAGGAATCGGGGTCGGGCCAGAAGGCGTGGGTGGACTCGCCGTGGCAGTCGGGCCGCTCCAGCCAGGCGGTCCCGTTGTCGATGGTGCCGTCCATGAACAGCTTGACGCCCGCCACCTCCCACAGCCGCCCGCCCGTGCCCTGCTGCCCGATGAGGTCGGCCACGGCCCGGCTGTCGGCTCCGGGCCGGCACCAGGGAGCGACCCTCAGACGCAGCGGCAGTTCATCCGCCTCGTCGAGCTCGGCGTACAGCGACAGGCTCTCGCCGTTGGCATCCATGGCGTGCCCGCCGGTGAGCCCGGAGGCGGCCACGTCGCGCAGCGCCGAGGCGAGGCGGGCACGGCGCTCGGCGGGGGCGATCCGCGGTGCGCCCTGGCGACCGGCACGGCAGAGGCCGTCCTGTGTGTCGGCACGGAGCTCTACATGGGCCCGCTGGCTCGCGCGGCGGGCGGAATCGATCTCGCGCTCCGGTCGGCATGGTGGTCGCCGCCACCGTCTACGCCCTCGGGATGCGTCGCCGCCTCACCGCACCCCTTTTCCGTGGGCCTGCGTCCGGTACGTGATCCAGCGTCGATCCTTGCGGCCTGCGGACCCGGGCCGCCGACCGGACAGACGCGATACGCTCGTCTTGTAGGCACGCGTTCCGACAGTGGAGGCGGCCATGAGGGAGAACATCGAGTACCCGACTCCGTCGCAGGCCGAGGGCGAGAGGCTGGACGAGGACAGGGACCCGGCCGAGGAGCGACACCCCGCCACCATGCGCACCCAGCCGTCCCAGGCGGAGGGTGAGCGCCGCGCGGAGGACGAGGAGACCTGACTCGGGCAGTTCCGTACGGGGCAGGGCCCCACCGCGCCCGCCCGCTGCGGAGGGCTCCGGCGCGCCGCTCGCTCAGTCGACCGCGCCGCCGGTGATTTGATCCGCGGCGGGCAGGCGCAACCTGTCCCGCCGAGCACGAGGCCGACGAGCTGCCGCACCGTGTCCTCGTGCTCGCGCACGGGCGCGGGGCGGAAGGAACGTCGGTAGACGAAGAATCCGTTCCACAGGTCAAGGAGTGCGTCGACGTCGATGTCTGTCGGCATGTCGCCCGCGTCGCCGCCCGGCTCGACACGTACAAGGACCGGCTTCTGGAGTTCAGCCACGCGCTGCACGACGATCCGGAGACGTCGTTCGCCGAGAACCGGCTCCGAACGGCTCGCGGTGCTGCTGGAGGACGCCGGGTTCACCGTGAATCGCGCGGTGTGCGATCTGCCGACCGCGCTGACCGCCGAGTACGGCAGCGGTGACCTGACGGTCGGGGTGCGCGCGGAGTACGACGCGCTGCCGAGATCGGCCATGCCTGCGGGCACGACATCATCTGCGCCGCAGGTGCGGGTGCGGCGATAGCCCTGGCCGCGGCCGCCGACGAGCTCGGCTTCCGGGCGAAACTGCTCGGCCGGCCAGGGTGCCGCGCCGCGGGCAGCGGGCCCTCCGTCCATCAGGCTCCTTCACCGGTCGGGGCACCGAATTCCTTCGTCATGCCAAGTTCCTTCGTCGTGCCGAGTTCCTTCGTCGTGCCGAGTTCCTTCGTCATGAAGACGCGGCTGGTGCCCGATGGGTCGCAGGGGACCTCTGCCAGGTGCTTCCACCCCTGCTTCCGGTAGAAGTCAGGGGCCTGGAAGCTGATCGTGTAGAGCACGGCCGTGCGGCAGCCACGGGCGTGAGCCTCGTCCTCGGCCCGCCGGAGGATCTCGCTGCCCAGGCCACTGCCTCGCAGCTCGGGCGGCAGGAAGAAGAGATCGACGAAGAACAGCCCGAGCGAAGTGCGCCCGGTCAGTCCGCCGACCACCTGGTGGGTCCGCGGATCACGGACGAGGACCGCGAGCGGTCGCCGGTCGTCGACTCCCGTTTCCCGGATGTTGAACCGGTCCAGAGCGTCGGAGATCAGGGCGATGTCCGCGGGCTCCGGCGCAGCGGTGACGACGAGGCCCGCGCGAGGGCCGGGACGTACGGACGCACTGACGGTCGTGTCGGATTCGGGCATGGTTCCTCCAGTGCTGTGGCGGGTGAGCGGCGACGCAGCCCGGTGCAGGTGCGAGGCTTGCTCTGCGCGTCCGGCGACGGTACGGCGTGGACACTTCGACGGGCGCCGAACCGAGATCGGAGACAATCGGGGATATGGACGTTCAGCGCGCAGGCCGTGACGTGGGTGTGGACCTGGCGGGCGTGGCCCGGCTGATGGCCGATGGCACCCGGGCCGCCTTCTGCCTGGCCCTCCTCGACGGCCGGGCATGGACGGCGACCGAGCTCGCCCGGTACGCCGGGGTCGCGCCCTCGACCGCGACATCTCATCTGAACCTGCTGGTGGGCGGCGGGATCCTCGTCGAGGAACGGCACGGACGTCACCGTTATCTGCGGGTGGCCGACATCAGGGTGGTCGAGCTTATCGAGAGCCTCGCCGCGCTGGCCCCGCACCGGCCCGCTGCTCCGCGTTCGCTGTCCGCCTCCGGCCGGCAGCAGGCACTCGCCCGTGCGCGTCTGTGTTACGACCACCTGGCCGGCGCGGTCTCGCTGGCCGTCACCGACGCCATGGTCGAGCGCGGGCTGCTGGGCTGGGGGCCCGAGCCGGTACTGACCGGCGAGGGCGCGGCCTGGCTGGCCGGAGTCGGGATCACCCTGCCAGGCAGCTCGCGCCGGCCGTTGGTGCGGGCGTGCCTGGACTGGACCGAGCGCCGCCCCCACCTGGCCGGCACCGTGGGTGCCGCCCTGTGCAGCCACGCGCTCGCCGTCGGCTGGATCACGCGCATCGGCAGTACACGCGCACTCGCCGTGACCGACACGGGTCGACACGCACTGCACGATCACCTCGGCCTGTCACCGGCTGATCAAGGCTGACGAGGGACAGCGGCTGCCGCGAATCGGTGTGCCCTGTGACGTCACATGGCTTTCCTGGGCGCGGATCGCCCGGACGTCGTCCCACCAGGCACCGCCAGCTGCTGTACCTCCGCATAGAACGGGGCCCGCAGGTCCGTCGGCCGCCCGTCCCGGACGGCGGTCGCGGTGTCCACCGCCGCCGCGAGGGCCGTGCGGTACAGCAGCGAGCCGAGACTGACCCGGCGCACCCCGAGTGCGGCCAGTTCGGCGAGGGTGGGACCGGTCGGGGCGTACAGGATGTTCAACGGGCCGACGAGAGTTGCGGTCAGCTCGGCAATCAGGTCCGGATCCGACAGTCCCGGCACGAACACCCCGTCCGCACCGGCCTGTTCGTACGTCGCCAGCCGCGTCGCGGTCTCCTCCTCCTGGTGGCCCGACCAGTGGGTGTCGGTGCGGGCGTTGACGAACAGCGCGGGCACGGCGGCCTTCACCGCCGCGACCTTCGCGGCGTGCAACTCCACAGGGGCGAGAGTGCCGTCGGGACGGCCGTCCTCAAGATTGATCCCCGCCGCGCCCGCGTCGTACAACTTGCGGGCCAGATCGGCCACTTCCGCCACGTCGTCACTGAATCCGCCTTCGGCGTCGACGGTGAACAGGAAGGAGTCCTGTCCCAGTCGGCGGGCCAGTGCCAGGGTCGCGTCGACGGCGGCGGCCGCCCCGTCCGGCAGACCGACGGCCGCTGCCACGCCCAGGCTGGTGGTACCAACGGCTGCGAACCCCTGCGCCACCAATGCGGCGGCCGAGGCATGGTCCCAGGCATTGGGCAGCAGCAGCGGGGCGGCGGCCTGGTGGTGCAGGCGGGCGAAGTCGGTCAATGGGCGCTGGAGCAGGCCGTCGGCCAGGGCGAGGGCGTGTGCACGGCCGGGGCAGACGCGGGGTGGGGCTCCGAAGGCGAGCGGTACGGGGTGTGTGCGATGGGCCGCCGCGAGATCGAGCAGCACCACGTCGCCCTCGGCGATCTCCCGGCCCGCGATCCGGGTGGCCCGGACGGCGACGCGACGCATGGTCCGTACCGGGGGATCCTCCCGGAGCAGCCGGGCCGGCGGTTCGTCGCGTACGGCCGCGGCTTCGACCAGCGCAGCCGTCGCCTCGCACGCCTGGACCAGCAACCCGATGCGGTTCGCGGCAGCCTCCAGGCGCGCCTCGTCCGCCGCCCCCGGCACCAGCAGCGCCACCAGTCGGGCCACCGCCTCGTCCTCCTCAGCGGCCGCGTCGGCACCCCCGAAGTAGGCCCCGGCCACCGCGATCACCGCTGCCGTCACCTCCCCGGGCTCCGGCATCCCCAGCGCTTCGGCGAGGGTACGCACCACCCGCGCCCGTACGTCTCCCCCGGACCCCGCGGCGGCCACCTGCCGTAGCGAGACGGGCTCCAGCCGGGCCAGTTCGGCCTCCACCAGGGCCCGTCGGCGCCGGTGCGCCTCCCCCGAGCTGAACCTGGCGACGGTGGCACGCAACCAGGCGACACTCGCCCCGGCCGGACCACCGTCCGCGGCAGGCAACTCCGGGACGAGCGCCGGGTCGGCGAGCGCCGCCCGTACATCCGCATAACGGTCGAACTCGTGCATCGTGTGCGTCATGGCCCTGACGCTAGGGCCGAAACAGTTCGGCACCGCCCGAACCGTCCCGGCGGCATCGGCCTCGTGGCGGCAGAGGCCCGTTCAGGCGCGGGGCGCCGACCGGTGTGGTTCCGTTGAACTGCATGACCAGCGCCTGCTGGTCCTCGGCCTATCGAACACCAGGTGGTACGTCCAACGCCTCCTGCGCAGCGGAAACGAAAGCAGCCTTGGCGCTCAGGAGGTTGTCCGGCGCTTCGTGGCGGCGCAGGCGGTCGACGACATCCCGCGCCGCGGATGCGACCTCGGCCGGTCCCTCCAGGACGACTTCACCCAACGCGGACTCCAGACGGGCGTCGTCGTCCCCCGGGCCCCTCCCCGTCCGCTCGGCCCGGATTCTCGATTCCGCCGCCCCGAGGAATGCGACGTAGGTCTGGCGCCGGATGTCGAGCACGCGAACGGCAGCCTGCTCCCGGAGAGTCATCCGCACCGTTTCGAGCAGCGCGTCGGCCTGGCGGTCACCGGCCTGGCGTGCCGCTTCGGCCTGCCGGAACCCGGCGCTGCGGGTGTACCAACCGGTTGCGGCGCTCCCGGCGATGGCTGCTCCCGCAGCGATCAGCGCGATTCCCAACTCACTCATGCCGCCATCCTCCCGATCGGCCGCCGGTCCGCGCACCACACTTGACGAATGTGCGTTGTGGATCACTCTCAGCGACTGCAACGGGCGCGCGGTACGATCGGATCATGTCGTTCGACGGCGCGAATGAGCACCCCCGATCTGCGGAAAAGTCGGATTCGACCAACCGCCCGCCTCTAGAATGGACACTTACGGGCGACGGGCGACGGGCGACGGGCGACGGGCGACGGGCGACGGGCGACGGGCGACGGGCGACGGGCGACGGGCGACGGGCGACGGGCGGTCCTTCTCGCCGCGCGGTCTGCCGTAGCCCTGTACCGCCTCCTGGACGCTCTCCCGGTCTTCGCCGGCGATGACCGCATCACCCGCCTCTTCACCCTGGTGCCGGGATCCGACTTCGGAGTCGACGCGCTCTCCGTGATCGACGACGTCGGTGGCCGGACACTTCCTTGGGACGAAGCGTGCCGGTGCACGTACGACCTGGTCCTCACGGCGAGCCCGAAGGGCGAGCTGGGCCTGCTTCGCGGACGGCGCGTACTGTTCCCGCACGGAGCGGGGTTCAACAAGTCGATTCCGGGTGAGGGTTCCGCCGACTCGGCCTCCGGGCTGGATCCGGAATACCTGCTCTCCTCCGACGACGACGCGCCCCCCGCCCTGCACGCACTCGCCCACCCCGATCAGGTTGCCCGACTGGCTGCCGCAAGCCCGCGAGCCGCCGAGAGAGCCAAGGTCGTCGGCGATCCCACCCTGGAGCGCATCCTCACCTCACTACCCCTCCGCGACCGATACCGGACGGCATTGGGCACCAAATCCCGCACGCTGATCGTCC
The DNA here is from genome assembly GCF_035918155.1 of Streptomyces sp. NBC_01591. Lineage (NCBI taxonomy): Bacteria > Bacillati > Actinomycetota > Actinomycetes > Kitasatosporales > Streptomycetaceae > Streptomyces > Streptomyces sp. NBC_01591. The sequence goes on along the minus strand of NZ_CP109327.1, from coordinate 8,275,254 downwards.
TCGCTTCGACGTGGGGACCTGAATCCCTGTTGCGGCAGCGGCCGGAACTGCCTGCGGAGCTGGCGGCCCATCTGCCTCACGACGAATACCAGTTGGCGCTGATCGTGCACCCCAACGAACGCAGCCGGCTCGGCAGGTACGAGTTGACCGAACGCCTGTCTCCGGCCCTCGACGCGGGAATGGTGCTCGCCGGCCCGTACGAGGAGTGGGCATCGGTCCTGATCGCCGCCGACGCGCTCATCACCGACCACGGGTCGACCGCCCTGTACTACTCCGCGGCTCGCGACCGCCCGGTCCTGAATGTCCACCGAGCCGGCGCCGAGCTGATCCCCGGCAGCCCGATGGACGTACTCCTGCGCCGGATACCGGAGTTGGGTCCGGCCGAGGCAGTGCAGGAGGCACTGAAGGCGTACCGACCCGGTACTGGACACGCCGCTGCCCGGGCGGCGTTCGCAGGTCAGGGCGAGGCGTTGAGCGCATTGCGGACCGAGGTGTACGCCCTCCTCGGCCTCACCCCGCCGACCCACCACACCCGACCGCGACTGCTGCCCTCCCCCGCAGCCGCCACGCGTACGCCTGCGGCGTTCGACGTGCACGCCACGATCTCCGAGGACGGCGTACGGATCGACCGGCGCCCCGCCGGGATCGGTCCGCCCGGACATCACCTGGCCGTGGAACACGGCGCTGCGGGCGAACAACTCGCCCGCACCGCCGGTCTGTTGTACTGCCGTCTGCTCCCGCCGTCCCCCGCCGCGGGAGACGCGACGTGGACGGCAGCCGGGTGGACACAACATGCTCTGTCCGAGTACTCGGGCTGCCGTTCGGCGGCGGCCATTGCACCCTCCGGGCTGTGCGTGCTCAAGGTCCGCGGCGACGAACGCACTTACGCCATGCGCGTCGAACCCCGTTCCGAGGGCGGCCGGATCATACGCATCGACCCGGCCGCCGCACTGTCCGCCGTCCACGTCTGGTCGTCCGCCCAACAGGGCATGCCCGACGACCAGTTCCGCCTGAACTGTGTCATCGGCGACCGCGCCTTCCGCGTTCGTCTCGGCCCGGCCACGGACGAGGAGGCCGGGCAAGCGGTCTAAGGCCTCTGGAGCAAGCCGTTCCGGCATCGGATCGCGTCCGCGGCTGCGCGGTGCTCGTCGGCCTCCGCGCTCGCCCCTTCCGCGCCCGCCAGCTCGGCCAGCGCATCGAGGACGCGAGCCTGGTCGAAGCCGGAGCCCCGTTGGCGTGCTCCGTCCAGTGACCGCTCGTACAGCCGACGGGCCTCGTCGGTACGGCCGAGCCGTTGCAGGACGCCGCCGAGCGCGAATCCGGTACGCGCGCTCAGCCTCGCGCGGTCCTGCGCCGTGGCCTCGATATGCGCTTCGGACAGCAGGCGGGCCGCCGCCTCCAGATCTCCGAGCTCCGCGCCGGCCTGGCCCATCCGGTAGGTCTGGAGCATGGCCCCGTAGTGATTGCGGATCGCCAGGTGCACCTCGCGGGACCGGGCGAAGTCGGCCGCCGCCGCGTTCCAGTCCCCGCTCACGGAGCTGAGCATGCCGCGGAACTCGATCGCCGAGGCACGGAGCTTGCGGTCCGGATCGGTTTCTCCCAGCAGACCGAGGGCGGCGAAAGCACCGTCGAGTTCGCGTTCGGCATCGACCAGCTTTCCCGACTCCCAGAGACGACGGGCGAGTTGGCATCGCATGCGCACCAGCCACGCGGCGTTTCCGGACCTGAGCGCGGAGGCCACACCGAGCCGGAACAGCTCCGTCACATCGGACTCGTGAGGATGGTCCATCGCATACGTCCAGACGGGCTCGCACAGGGCCACTGCCTCGGTGTCCAGTCCTCGCCCGTGAGCCAGCCGTACGCACGCGAACAACGCACGCCGTTCCGCGTGCAGCCAGCGCGCCGCCTTCTCGGCCCGTGCCGTGCGGACCGAGCGGTCCTCGGTCTCCGCCGGATCCTCAAGGGGCACGTCGGGGGCGCCGGGAACGGGGGCGAAGAGATCTGCGACGAGCAACCGCCGGCCTGCGGCGAACCTGTCGGCCAGTTGGGCCTGTCGGACGAACCAGCGCAGCAGCCGCTCCTGCGCCTCGGCCGGCTCCCCCTGCGCCTCGTGATCGCGGGCCCGGCGCCGGGCATGGGCGTGCAGCGGACCCGGCAGCCTCATCCGACCGTCCTCCGTCGGCTGCACCACGCGCAGTTCCAGTAACCCCGCTGTGGCCAGCTCCTCCAGCGCGTCCTGGCAGGTCTCCGGTCCCAGCCCCAGCAACGCGGTGGCGGACTCGTGAGTGAACGTCGAGCCGGGATGGTGGGGCAGCAACCGGTAGAGCAGGGCGGCCGAGGAGGACAGGCTGCGATAGGCCGTGTCCCAGATGCCCTCCACCCCTGAGGAAACCCCCTTTTCGTCCAGCTCGGCCCGCAGCTCCGCAATCAGACGTGACAGCGGCCGCAGAGGGTGGGAGCGAACCCAGCGGCCCGCGACGTGCAGTGCGGCCGGCAGGCCGTCGCACATCCGCACGACCGTCCGCGCGGCCTCCGGATCGGTGGTCAGCCGACGGTCCCGGACGATCAGCTCCAGCAGTTCCATCGCCACCGGGTCCTCCAGCGGCGGCAGCACCAGGTCGACGGCGGCACCGTCCTCCAGGTCGTGCAGCGGACCGTGGCTCGCCACGATCACCACACTGTTGCCCGACGCCGGAAGCAACGGGACGATCTCCGAGGCGTACCGCGCGTTGTCCACGACGACCACCAGCCGACGGTCGGAGGTCAGGTTCCAGTACTGCCTGCAGCGCGCCTTGAACTGGCGCGCCAGTGAGTCCGGCTCCACCCCGAGGGAATCCAGCAGCTGCGCGAGCACCTCACCGGGGTCCAGCTCGCCGCCCGCCCGGAAGTCGTCGAGGTCGACCGACAACACGTCGGGAAAGCTGTCCCTCAGCTTCCGTGCGATCAGGAAGGCCAGCTCGGTCTTGCCGAGACCGCCCGGTCCGGACAGCGACAGGACCAGCGGCCGGGAGCGGCCCTGCCACTCCTCCACCGCGCGGAAGGCCCGCGCCTTTTCCTCATCGCGGTTGACGAAGTGCATCGGCCCCGGAGGCAGTTCAACCCTCATTCAGGATCCGCTCCCATCCCCTGCCCGACACCGCCGAGCCAGGTACTCCACACAAACCCGGCTTCCGTCCGAAGACTTGCCGCTGTCCAGGCCTCGCACTCTAGAGGTTCCCACACACCCGGACTCGGCACTTGGAAGGACGCCACCCGGTTGATCACCGCCCGTCGTTCGTCGGACGCCCGGCTGTCGGACCGGGTACGGTCCGCCACCGGCCGCGGCGTGGCGACCCGGGCCGCCCGCGCCCTGGTCGAACTGGCCTTCCGCCTCCCCGGAGTCGACTATGTCGAGGTCGTCCACGACCCGGCCAACACTGCCAGCCGCGCCGTCCCGGCCGGCTCGGCTTCACCGATCACCTCCGCCGCCCCGCCGAGCGCCTCGCCCCGGCCGACACCGGCGAGGACCAGGTCTGGCGACTGACCCGCAGTCGGGCGAAGAACCCGGCTGCCGCCGAGGCTTGTTGATCGAAGACCGTCAGGAACTCGCCACCGCCGACCGAACAGTTCAAGCCAAGGCCATCCGTGGTACCCCGACGGGCCATCCTGAGCAGCGACACTGCCCGCGTCTCACACGCACGGGGGCGCTCAGACGAAGGAAGTACCGATGGATCGCAGATCGTTCATGGCCACCACAGGCAGCGCGTCGCTGGTGGGCGGTGCACTCGCCGCCGGCGCGGGGCTGGCGGCACCGGCGGCCGAGGCCGCTCCGCACCGGCCCGACAAGGGCCGGACGGTCCGGTTCAACATCATCAGTGACATCCAGGGCGACCTCGCCGACTTCGGCAAGGCCCTCGACGATCTGCACCGCATCAACCCCGGCAGCGCCGGCCTCGGCATAGCGGGCGACATCACGCCGCGCGGCTACGACTTCGAGTACGCGGCGGTCCGCCAGACCCTCGAGCAGCACCCGCGCCCCAAGAACATCGCGTGGGCCATCGGCAACCACGAGTTCTACGTGCCGAAGTACAGCGACCCGAACACCCTCGCCCAGGACACCTGGCCCAACGGCACCACCGAGGACTCCCTCTTCCGCGGCTTCTACAACTTCGCGGAACGCAACAAGGTCTACTCGGAGACCTCGTTCGGTGGCGTGCCCGTTCTCAGCCTGGGCACCGAGCGCTACTCCCACTACCACGACGCGAAGCTGTGGGACGAGGTGTGGATCAGCGACGAGCAGTTCGCCTGGCTGGAGGACCGGCTCGCGTACTGGGCCCGCCGTCGCAGGCCCGTCATGGTGCTGACCCACCACCCGCTGCCCAACACGGTGTCGGGCACCCACAACAAGCTCTACCTCAACGACTACCTCCAGCCCGACCGGCTCCTGTCGATCCTGGGCCGCCACAAGGACGTGTTCCTCTTCTCCGGGCACACCCACTGGGACCTCGACCTGTCCGACTGGGTGGTGCGCCGGGTCGTTCCCGGCACCGGAAACCTCGAAGGCTTCACCGTCGTGAACACCTCGGCCGTCCAGGTCGGCTGGATGGACGACGGCAAGGGCGGCGAGGTCTCCCTCGGCGGTGCCTTCAACCAGGGGCTCCAGGTCGAGGTCGGCCCCCACTCCGTCGTCATCAAGGCCCGTGACTTCACCACGGGTACCTGGCTCAAGCAGCTGACGGTCCCGCTGCACACCAGGTCCTGACCCACCGCGGGGCGGATGCCATCCCCATGTCCGGCATGGCATCCGCCCGGACGGGCTGCGTGGCGGCGCAGCACCGGCTCACTTCGGCAGCCACGCCCGCCACGTGGACTCGTTCTTCCTCACCCAGCGCTCCGCGGCCTCCTCGGGCGACAGCTTCTGGTCCGCGATCATCAGCGCCACCTCGTTCTGCGCCCGTGTCGTCCAGTGGAAGTTCTTCAGGAACTCGGCGGCCCTGCCGCCCCCGTCGGCGAACCGGGCGTTGAGGAACTTCCGCAGCGGGGTGTGCGGATACGCGCACGCCACCTTCTTCGGGTCGGCGTCGCAGCCCTCCTTGTAGGCGGGCAGCTTCACCTCCGTCATCGGGACCTGCTCGAACAGCCACTGCGGCTTGTACCAGTAGGTCAGGAACGGCTTCTTCTCCTTGGCGAACTGCTTGATCTGCGTGATCTGCGCCGCCTCGGAACCGGAGAAGACCACCTGGTAGTCCAGGTCCAGGTTCTTCACCAGCGCCTTGTCGTTGGTGACGTACGACGGCGAGCCGTCCAGGAGCTGGCCCTTGCCGCCGCTCTCCGCCGTGCCGAGCCGGTCGGCGTACTCGTTCAGGTTCTTCCAGTCCGTCACGTCCGGGTTCGCGTCGGCGAAGTACTTCGGCACGAACCAGCCGATGTGGCCGGTCACGCCGAGTTCCCCGCCCGGCGCGATCGTCCTCTTGTCCGCGACGTACCGCTCCTCCTGCTCCGGGTGGCCCCAGTCCTCCAGGATCGCGTCGACGCGTCCCTGGCTGAGGGCGTCCCAGGCGGGGACCTCGTCGATCTGGACGGTGTCGACGCGGTACCCCAACTCGTGTTCGAGCAGGTACTGGGCGACGGCAGCGTTCGCCTGCGCGCCCACCCACGACTGGACGGACAGCGTCACGGTCTTCGCGCCGTGCGCGTCGGCGTACGGGGACGCCTGCTTCGTCATGTCCGCCGCGCCACAGCCCGTCAGGGCCAGCAGCCCGAACGCCGCGGCGGCGGCGGCGGTGCGCCTACGCATCCCGGTTCTCCTTTCCGGCGGGCTGGGTGACCCGGTCCAGCATCAGACCGAGGCACACGATGGCCGCGCCCGCGACAAGGCCGGTCGCCAGGTCGCCCTGTGCCAGCCCGAACACCACCTCGTAGCCGAGGGCACCGCCGCCGACCAGGCCGCCGATGATGACGACGGCGAGGACGAGGACCACGCCCTGATTGACGGCCAGCAGCAACGCCGGGCGGGCGAGAGGCAGTTGGACCTGACGCAGCTGCTGCCAGCCCGTCGCCCCGAGCGAGCGGGACGACTCCAGTGCGACCGGGTCCACAGCGCGCATGCCCTGCGTGGTGATGCGTACGACGGCGGGCAGGGCGTACACCACGGCGGCGGCGACGGCGGGCGCCCGGCCGACGCCGAACAGCGCGACCACCGGGATGAGGTACACGAACTGCGGCATCGTCTGGAAGACGTCGAGCACCGGCCGCAGCAGCCGTTCCAGGCGGGGACTGCGCGCCGCGGCGACACCGGTGGCCACACCGGCGACGAGTGTGACGGCGACCGCGGCCAGCACCTGCGAGAGGGTGTCCAGCGCCGGGTCCCACACCCCGAGCACCCCGATCGCGGCCATCGCGAGCACGGCGGTCAGCGCGGTGCGCCAGGTGCCGATGAGCTGGGCGATGACCCCCACCAGGAGCAGTACGGACCACCAGGGCAGCCACTGCAGGCCGTCGCGGACCGGGTCGAGGACCCAGGTGGTGAAGCGGGCGGCCCAGTCGGCGGTACCGCCGACGACGGGCACTCCGGAGTACAGGTGCGCGGTCATCCAGTCGACGGCCCGGTTGACGGAACCCGCGATGTCCACGGTCCAGGCGTCGGGCCACGACAGCCGGCCGGTGTAGCGGCCGACGAGTGCCACGGCGACCGTACCGGCAGCGGTGACGGCCCAGCCGAGTCCCGTTCCCCGGGAGGGCGCGGCGCCGATCCGCTCCCCCGCCGCGGCGGTGACACGATCGAGGACGACGGCAAGCAGTACGACCGGCACACCGGCGGCGAGCGCCGCGCCGACATCGACGGAGGCGAGGGCCTGGTACACGCGGTCACCGAGTCCGCCTGCGCCGATCACCGACGCGATCACGGCCATCGAGAGCGCCATCATGATCGACTGGTTGACGCCGAGCAGCAGTTCCTTGCGGGCCAGCGGAAGCCGGGCGGTCAGCAGCCGCTGCCGTCCGGTGGCGCCTAGCGAGGCCGCTGCCTCCATCACCCCGGCGTCCACGCCGCGCAGACCGAGCGCGGTCAGCCGGGCCATGGGCGGTGCGGCGTAGACGACGGTGGCGAGGACGGCGGCCGGTACGCCGATGCCGAAGACCAGCACGACCGGGAGCAGGTATGCGAACGCGGGCAGCACCTGCATGGTGTCGAGGACCGGGCGCAGGGCCCGGTGCACGCGGTCGGAGAGTCCGGCGGCGAGCCCGAGCAGTGCGCCGAGCAGAACGGACGCGGCGACGGCGACGGCCATCAGTGCGAGGGTCTGCATGGTGGGGACCCACATGCCGAGCAGCCCGCACACGGCGAACGCGGCGACGGCGGTGAGTGCCGGGCGGATGCCCGCGAGGCGCCAGGCGACGAGCCCGGCGGCGGCCGTGACCCCGGCCCAGCCGGCGGCGAGAAGGACGAGGTAGACGGCGCGTACGGACAGCACGACGGCGTTGCTGATGTGGCCGAAGAAGTAAAGGAAGAGCGGGTGGCTGTCCCGGTTGTCGATGATCCAGTCGCTGGCGTCGCCGAGCGGTCCGGACAGGTCGACGGCGAAGCGTGCGGGCCAGGTGCCGCCGCCCAGGAGCATGGCGCCGAGGAGGAGCGCGACGAGGGCGGCGGCTGCGATGAGTACGGTGCGGTACCGGGCGAGGGTGTCGCCCAGCGGCACGCGCGCCGGGGGCGCGCCCGCCTCGGCGGCGGTGGTGGCAGTGGTGCTCATCGCGTCCGCCTTCCCGTCGCGTCCGAGGCACGGGCGGGCACGGGCGTATGCACGGTGTGCGGGCCCGGCGGGCCCCAGGTGGTGTGCGCGGGCATCAGGCCGCCTCCTTCTGCGGGTCGAGCCCCGCCACCACGCCGAGCAGGTCGGCATGACCGACCACACCGACGCAGCGGCCGTCCTCGACGACACGGGCGGTCCCGCCGCTGCGGACGACGGCCTCGATGGCCGCGTGGACCGTCGCGTCGGGGGCCAGCGCCGGGCCGTTGTCCGCCTCGGCCGCCTCGGCCGGGCGCATCGCCGAGCGCACGGTCATGACCTGTTCACGCGGCACGTCGCGGACGAAGTCGCGTACGTAGTCGTCCGCGGGGGCGCCCACGATCTCCTCGGGCGTGCCGAGCTGCACGATCCGGCCGTCCCGCATCAGCGCGATCCGGTCGCCGAGCTTCAGCGCCTCGCCGAGGTCGTGCGTGATGAAGACCATCGTGCGGCCCTCCTCACTGTGCAGCCGTACGACCTCCTCCTGCATGTCGCGCCTGATCAGTGGGTCCAGTGCGCTGAACGGCTCGTCGAACAGCAGCACTTCGGGGTCCACTGCCAGTGCTCGGGCCAGCCCCACCCGCTGCTGCTGGCCGCCGGACAGCTGACCGGGACGGCGGTGCTCCATGCCTTCGAGGCCGACCTTGGTGACGAACTCGGCCGCCCGCTCCCGTCGTTCGGCGCGCGAGACGCCCTGGATCTCCAGCCCGTAGGCGACGTTGTCGAGGACCGACCGGTGCGGCAGCAGCCCGAAGTGCTGGAAGACCATGGCGGCGCGGTGACGGCGCAGTTCGCGCAGTCGTGACGCGTCCATCGACAGCACGTCCTCGCCGTCGATGGCGATGGCCCCGGACGTGGGCTCGATCAGCCGGGTCAGGCAGCGCACCAGCGTCGACTTGCCGGAGCCGGACAGGCCCATGACAATGAAGACCTCGCCCTTGCGGACGTCGAAGGACACGTCGCGCACGGCGGCGGTGCAGCCGGTGCGTTCACGCAGCTCGGCGGGGCCGAGCGCGGCGAGGGCCGGATCCGCCGGCACCCGGTCGGCCTTCGGGCCGAAGACCTTCCACAACTCTCGTACGGAGAAGACAGGCGGCTCGGTGTTCATCAGGCATTGCCTCCCAGGAGGTCCGCGCATTTCTCCCCGACCATCAGCACGGCGATCATCGGGTTGACGGTCGTCATCGTCGGGAAGACGGACGCGTCGGCGATCCGGATGCCGTCCAGGCCCCGGATCCTCAGATCGGGTGACACAACGGCGAGTTCGTCGTCCGCGGCCCCCATCCGGCAGGTTCCCGCCGGGTGGTAGACGGTGTGCGCGACCTTGCGCGCGTACTCGCCGATCTCCTCGTCGGAGGTGACCTCGGGCCCCGGGCAGACCTCGCGCTTGAGCCAGCCGGCGAGCGGCTCCTGCTCCGCGATACGGCGTGCGATGCGGATGCCGTCGACGAGGGTGCGGCCGTCGTAGTCGTCCTCGTCGGTGAAGTACCGGAAGTCGAGGGCGGGCTTGACCTCGGGGTCGGCGCTGGTCAGGTAGAGCCGGCCGCGGCTGCGGGGCTTGGGGATGTTGGGGGTCATCGACACGCCGTGCGGGGGCCGCTGGTAGCCCAGCCGCTCGGGGTTGTCGGTGAACGGGATCTGGTAGAAGTGGAACATCAGGTCCGGCCCGTCGGCGTCCAGGTCCCTGCGTACGAACAGGCCCGCGTCGCTGTCCATCGCGGAGTTCTCCGGTATCGGCCCCTCGGTCTCCCAGACGATGACCGACTCGGGGTGGTCGAGGAGGTTCTCGCCGACGCCCGGCAGGTCGTGCACGACGGGGATGCCGAGCTTCTCCAGGCCGGCGCGGGGCCCGATGCCGGAATGCAGCAGCAGCCGGGGGGTGTCCACGGCGCCCGCGCACACGAGTACCTCGCGCCGGGCCCGCACGACGTGCTCCTCGCCGTCCTTGGTACGCACATGCACGCCGGTGGCCCGGGTGCCCTCCAGTTCCAGACCGAACGCCCAGGTCTCCAGGGCGAGATGAAGGTTGGGCCGGTCCAGGAACGGGTGCAGATACGCCACGGAGGCCGAGGAGCGCTTGTTGTTCTCGGGGTGGTACGCGAGGTCGAAGAAGCCCACGCCCTCGTGGAACGGCTGCCTGTTGAAGCCCTCGACGCGCGGCACGTCCAGCGCGGTGCGCGCGGCCTCGACGAAGTCGCGGGCGATGGCGTTCCGGTCGGCCTCGTCGACGGGGACGATGTTGTTGCGCAGTCTGGCGAAGTACGGGTCCATCGACGCCGCGTCCCAGCCCTCGGCGCCCGCGTCGGCCCACTCGTCCCAGTCGGACGGCAGGGGCTTGAAGGCGATGAGGGTGTTGTGGGACGAGCAGCCGCCGAGCACGCGGGCGCGGCTGTGGCGGATGTGCGAGTTGCCTCGGGGCTGCTCGGTCGTCGGGTAGTCGTAGTCCAGTTCACCGCCGAGCAGGCCCATCCAGCGGCGCAGGGTGAGGACGTCGTCCCGTCCGACGTCGCTGGGGCCGCCCTCGATGACGGCGACGGTGGTGTCCGGGTTCTCGGTGAGGCGGGAGGCGATCACCGAACCGGCGGTGCCGCCGCCGATGACGACATAGTCGTAGACGTGGTTGTCGGTCATGTGCTCTTTTCCCTCTGCTCCGTTGCGTGCGTTGGGTCGGTCGCGTGCGTTGCGTCGATGCGTTGCGTTGGTTCGGTCGCGTGCGTTGCGTCCAGTGCCCGTGTCGCATGCGTCACGCGGGGCATGCGCGTCGCGTCTCTCGCGTGTGTTTCAGCCCGCGAACCAGCGCACGGGGCGCGGAGCGAGGTTCTGGTAGATGTGCTTGGCCTCGCGGTACTCGGCCAGTCCGGTCGGGCCCAGTTCGCGGCCGATGCCCGACTTCCCGAAGCCACCCCATTCGGCCTGCGGGAGGTAGGGGTGGAAGTCGTTGATCCACACGGTGCCGTGGCGCAGACGCCCGGCGACGCGCCGGGCGCGGCCCGCGTCGGCGGTCCACACCGCGCCGGCGAGCCCGTACTCGGTGTCGTTGGCGAGGGCGACGGCCTCGTCCTCCGTACGGAAGGTCTCGACGGTCAGGACGGGGCCGAAGATCTCCTCGCGGACGACGCGCATCCGGCGGTCGCACCGGTCGAGGACGGTGGGGCGGTAGAAGTAGCCGGGGCCGTCGGGCCGTTCGCCGCCGGCCCGGAGGACGGCCCCCTCCTCGATGGCGGATGCGACGAAGTCCTCGGTCTTCGTGAGTTGTTGCGCGGAGACGAGCGGGCCGCATTCGACGCCCGGGTCGGTGCCGCGGCCGAGGCGGATCCTCCCGGCGCGGCGGGCGAGTTCGGCGACGAACCGGTCGCGCAGCGACTCCTCGACGATGAGGCGGGAGCCGGCGGAGCAGACCTGGCCGCTGTGGATGAACGCGGCGTTGAGCGCCTGGTCGACAGCCGTGTCGAAGCCCTCGTCGGTGGCGCAGGCGTCGGCGAAGACGACGTTGGGGTTCTTGCCGCCGAGTTCGAGGGCGACCTTCTTGACGGTGTCGGCGGCGGCGCGGGCCACCTTCGTACCGCTGGCCAGTCCGCCGGTGAACGACACGAGGTCGACATCCGGGTGCTCGGCGAGACGGGCGCCGACGGTGGTACCGGCGCCGGTGACGATGTTGGCCACACCCGGCGGCAGCCCGGCCTCCATCAGGAGCTCGATCAGCGCGACGGTGGTGAGCGGGGTGATCTCGCTGGGCTTGATCACGAAGGTGTTTCCGGCGGCGAGCGCCGGGGCGATCTTCCAACTGGCCTGGAGCAGCGGGTAGTTCCAGGGGGTGATCAGCGCGCACACACCGACGGGCTCATGGACGACGACGCTGTGGACCTCGTCGGAGCCCGCGTCGACGACACGCCCGCCGCTCTCGTTCATGACGAGGTCGGCGAAGTAGCGGAACGCGTCGCGCACGCAGTCGACATCGACGTGCCCCTCTTCGAGGGTCTTGCCGGCGTCCTGGCTCTCCAGGGCACCGATCTGCTCCCGGTCCCGCTCCAGCAGGGCCGCGACGCGGCGCAGCAGGGCGGCCCGCTCGGCGACGGGCGTGCGCGGCCAGACACCGTCGTCGAAGGCGGCACGCGCGGCGGCGACGGCGTCATCGGTGTCGGCGACGTCGCCCTCCGACACCACGGCGAAGACACCGGCGTCGACGGGGTCGATGATGTCGCGCGTGGCGCCGGAGACGGCCGAGCGCCACTCTCCGCCCACATGGATGGTCTGCTGTGCTGCCGACACGTCGTGTTTGGCCCTTCGGTTCCGGATTGCGTCCTGCGCCGGTCACACCCCGGCGATCTGGCCGCCTGCCCCGGGTCCGGAGAACCATGCCCCACGGTCGACTGAAAGTGACCCGCCTCACGCCGCGACGTGGACCACCCCGTCGTACGGCTCAATACGCGCAGCCGCAGGTGAACCGCGCCTTCACCCGCGTGTCCCGGCCCCATGGAAATGATCGCGACGCGTGCGCGCGGTCAGGGCCGGGGCACGTCGGACAGGGCGTGCTGCGATGATGGACGCCGTCATCGCTTCGAACCGACATCCGTTGGGGTCTTCACCGTGGACAGATTCGTCCTGGGCGACACGGACTTCGCCGTCGACCGATCGGAATCGTCGGTCCAGGTGGCACCGGACGGCCTGGTGACGGTCGACGTGTGGGGAACCACCGAGGCCCTTGACGCGCAGGGGGACACGGGCCCGTTCGGCTGGGCGATCCATCCGCCGCGTCTCTACCTCACGGCGGTGCCCGCCACCTGGACCGGTGGCATGGCGACCGTGAAGATCGACGACAGCATGGCCGATCTGTACGACATCGGGCTCTACCTCCACGAGCACGGCGACGTCACCGGCGAGTTGACGCTCGATCCGGCGCGAACCCTGCGCATCAGCGGATCGGCGCGGGTCGGCGGACGCGCGGAGTCAATCGAGGTGCGGGTGGACCTCCCCCTGCTGCTCCCCGAGTAGACGCGAGTCCACCGCGGCGAGCCAGGCGTCGGCGACGATCCTGTGGCCCAGCGGACTCGGATGGACCCCGTCCTGGGCCAGCTCCGCGGCCTCCTTCGTCTCCGCGGCACGGAGCAGCGCATGGTCCGCGCGGACCACCTGGGCTCCATTGGCCGCCGCGGCGCGGAGGACGGCGTCGGTACGGGGCGTCAGGTCCTCGAACCAGCCCTTCTGCTCCGGGGTTACCGGGAGCAGGAACGGGGTGATGACCACCAGTCGTGCGGCCAGCTTCCGCACGGTGTCCGCGAGGAGGCGGTCGAGGCACGCCTCGAACTCGTCGACCGGGCTGATGAGTCCGCTGTCATAGCGCCGCCAGGTGTCATTGATGCCGATCTTGACCGTGACCACGGTGGGCCGGTGGTCGATGACGTCGGTGGTCCAGCGGGCTTCGAGGTCGTACACGCGATTGCCGTTGAGGCCCTTGTTGATGACGGCGGGGCCGGGCCCGTCGCCCGCCCGGGCGTGCAGGGTCCGCGCGATCTCGTGGACGTATCCGCTGCCGAGCGATGCGGGATCCGTACGGTCGCGGCCCGCGTCGGTGATGGAGTCACCGATGAACAGGAGTCTGTCCGTTTCCTTGATGTGCATGTCCGCGATGTGCATGTCTGCCGTTCTGACGTCGGGGTGGGAGCCGCTCAGCGGTGAGCCGCGACGCGCCGCAGCGTATCTGCCTCGCGCGTCAGCACGGCGGGGTCGTCGCCCGGCACGAACTCCAGGAGTGCGTCCAGCGGGACGCGCCGTTCGTTCAGCAGGTCGAAGACCCCGGCCCACAGGTCCTCACGATCGGCCAGCCGCAGTCGGTGATTGCCCGGCCACCACGAGAACACATGCACCGCGCTGACCCGGTCGACGAGCGCGGAAAGCCCCGCCAGCGCCTCCTCGTCGGGAGCGTCGAGCGGCGGCTGCCAGTAGGTACGGAGATTGTCCGCGCCCACCTCGTCCAACAGCCGGAGCGTCGAGTCGACGGTGTCGGTGAGGGTCTTCGAGTGGAACTCCAGCGCGAGCTCCAGTCCATGGTCCGCGGCGATCCGGGCCGCTTCCCGCAGGCAGGTCACGGTCCCGCTCCGCTCCTGCGGTGTGACGGCCGACGATCCGACACCGCCCGCCCAGACCCGCACCCGTGGCGCTCCCAGAAGGACCGCGGCCTGGGCGATCGCGGGGAACTCGGCCAATTCGCCCTGGGTGGCGCGGAAGTAGGAGCCGTACGAGCAGCAGGTGAGCCCGTATCTGCCGGAAGCCTCGCGGGCCGCGCGGACAGTGTCGGGCTCCGTCGGAGGCGCGTGCACGTCCGCTCCCCACTCGACCGCCTCCAGGCCCGCGTCCGCGGCCCGGCGTGCGACCTCGGCGGCGGGCAGCCGCCGGAAGGTGACCGAGCACAGCCCCGGCCTGGTCACGGTGGTGGCCGAACCGGCCGGCGGGCTGCCGGCGCGCCCCTGCTCCTCGCGCTCCCGGCGTTCCCTGCCTGTCACATCGTTCCCTTCCTTGGGGTCGCCTCGCGGCGGCTCTTCCCTCGTGTTTCCCCGGGCAGTTCTGAAACGGCCCGCCCAGGACGGGCGGACCGAATCACCGGTGACACCTCACGATGCGTTCGGACCCACGTCCGCGGCCGTGAGGGGGTGACGGAGCGCGGGCGCGGTCGAGTACTCGTCGGCACCGATGTCCCGCGTGCTGCCCCGCGAGTCGCCGTCGATGTCGTCGGCCACGGCCGGGCTGCCCAGTGTGGCCGCGCCGATCGCCGGGCTACCTGCCGAGAGCCGGGCGATGCCGTCCTGGCCGGTCACCAGCTTCGGGTCGATGCGGGTGTAACCACCGGAAGGGATATTGCCGTTGGCAGCCGCACCCCACAACATGTTGCTCTGCCAGGTGAAGTTGGTGGTCGTCCCCATCGCGACGAGGCTGCCGGTGTCCGAGACGAGCAGGTTGTCGGCGATGACGACGTCCCGGGGCTCGTACGTCCGGGTCTCTCCGGAGAGCGTGCTGGAGTTGCCGAGCAGGGTGTTGTGCACGATCACCGCGCGGTCACAGGCGTCGTTGCCCCGCCTCTCGTCCTGCGTCTCGCCCGCGTTGTGGTCGCGGGTGGTGCCGCTGCCGACGACCAGGGCCCGGCTCGACAATCCGCTGAGGTAGTTGTTGACGATCACATGGTCGTTGCCGTACAGCCGCACGCCCTCGCTGCCGCCGATCAGGTAGTTGCCCTCCACCCTGGAGCGGTTGCCGTGGCGCAGCACGATTCCGCCGCGGCTGTTGCGGATGGTGTTGTAACGGATGGTGTTGTCGGAGGACTTCACCGAGATGGCCTCGGGGTCGCCGTCGGCACGCTCGAACAGGTTGTACTCGACGACCGCGTGGGCGCCGGACAGCGCCCGCCCGCTGACGCCGAGGCGGATCGACTCGCCGCCGTTGGCCCCGGAGAAACTGTGATCGGAGAAGTAGTTCCTGAAGATGTGGATGTTCTGGGCCATGTCGGTCGAGCCCGGGCCGTCGACGACGAGGAAGATGCCGGCGGTGGTCTTGTCGTGGAAGTGGTTCCGGTCGATCTTCGTGTCGTTCGCCCGCACGACTACCCAGTACGGGTCGCCGGTGTCCACGTGCTGGAAGTCGTTGCGGGTCAGCCGGATCGACGAGCAGTTCTCCGGGATCTCCAGCGTGGTGCTCTGCCGGAAGGCGAAGCCGCTGACGGTGATGTTGCTCGAATTGGAGAACACGAAGCTGCGTTCGCCGCGCAGCACCGCGCCACCGCGGGTCTTCGAGACGATGGTGATCTGCGCGGCGCTGGTGCCGTACTTGCCGGAGACGTTGATAGCGCCTCCCGACGGAACGGTGTAGGTGCCGTCGGCCACGACGATCCGGTCGCCTGGTGCGGCGGCGTTGATCGCGCTCTGGAGTTCGGCCAGGGAGCTGACCGGCGTATCGGCCGCCGAGGCGTCGACCGACATCGAGGTGCTGAGGGGCACGGCGGCGAGTGCTGCCACCGCGGTGCCCCTGAGGAACGTGCGTCGTTGCATGATGCCTCCTGTGGCGACAAGAACATGACGGGCCGATCCGTACAGCCCTCGCGCTGGACGTGCCGGGTGATCGGTGGTGGGGACAGCCGGCGGCGGACCGGACCGGCTGTCCCTTTCGGGCGTGTGCTCAGCGGGCGTGGGGACCGACGTCGGCCGGGGTCAGCGGCCCGCGCCTGGGCGCCCTGTTCGCGTACTCGTCCGCGCCCACGTCCCGGGACCGGCCGCGCGGGTCCCCGTCGATGTCGTGGGTGACCGGTGGCCGCCTGAGCGTGCCCGCGTCGATCACCGGGCTGTCCGCGGCCGGCCGGGCCACGCCGTCCGGGCCGGTCACCAGCTTCGGGTCGATGCGGGTGTAGCCGCCGGAGGGGATGTTGCCGTCGGCGGCGGCACCCCACAGGATGTTGCCGGACCAGGTGAACCGTACGGTGTGCGCCATCGCGACCAGGTCGCCAAAGCCCCCGACGAGCAGGTTGTCCGCGACGGTCACATCGCGCGGCTCGTGGGGGCGCTGGCTCTCGCCGGAGAGTGTGCCCTTGTTGTTCACCAGGGTGTTGTACGCGATGACGACCCGGTCGGGTGCGTCGTTGCCGCGGCGCGCGTCGGGCGTCTCGCCGGGCAGGTGGTCGCGCTCCGAACCGCTGCCGATCACCAGGGCCCGCCCGGACAGACCGGCGAGGTGGTTGTTGACGATCACATGGTCGTTGCCGTAGATCCGCACGCCTTCCGTGCCGGCGACGAGGTAATTGCCGTCCACCCGGTTGCGGTTGCCGTGCCGGAGGACGATCCCGCCGAGGCTGTCGCGGATGGTGTTGTGCCGGATGACGTTGTCCGAGCTCTTGACGGAGATGGCCTCCGGGTCACCGTTGGCGCGCTCGAACAGGTTGTACTCCACGACGGCATGGGCGCTGGACAGTGCCCGGGGGCTGACGCCGAGCCGGATCGGCTCACCGCCGTTGGATCCGGCGAAGGTGTGGTCGGAGAAGTAGTTCCTGAACACATGGACGCGTTGGGCCATCTCCTCCGTGCCCGCGCCCTCGATGCCGAGGTAGATGCCGAGAGTGGACTTGCCGTGGAAGTGGTTGTGGTCGACCTTGCTGTCGTCCGCACGCACCATCACCCAGTGCAGGCCCTCGATGTCGGCGAGCTGGAAATCGTTGCGGGTCAGCCTGATGTGCGAGCAGTTCGGGGGGATGTCCAGGGTGCTGCTCTGGCGGAAGGAGAAGCCGCTGAGGGTGACGTGGCTGGAGGAGTCGAGGACGAAGCTGTGTTCGCCTTCGAGTACGACGCCGCCGCGGGACCGGGCGACGACGGTGATGGGCGCGCGCTCGGTGCCCTGCTTGTTCCGGATGGTGAGGGGCCGGTCCGACGGGACGGTGTACCTGCCGTCGGCCACGACGATGCGGTCACCCGGCCGTGCCCGGTCGATCGCGGCCTGGAGCTCGTCCAGCGAACCGACGGCAGCCGGGGCCGCGCTCGCGCTCGCGGTCAGGAGACCGCTGGTCGGGGCGACGACCAGCGCCGCCCCTGCCGCGGAAGCCATGAGGAACGTGCGGCGTTGCATGATGCCTCCGTGAGTGTGGTGGTGGATCGGGGGGTCGGGGCCGGTGTCAGTCGTCGGCCCGGTCGGTCGGAGTGTCCAGGAACAGCTCGATGACCGGCACCGGGGTGTCGGGGCGCTGGACGGGGATTTCGAGAGTGAGCGTTCCGGCGGGCTGCCCGCCCATTTCCGTGTTCATGGCGGGCCGGTCCGGGTCGATGTGGACCTGGATGATCTCGGAGGCGTCGTTCAGCAGTTGGGCGTAGCGCACCCGGCCGGCGAGTCCCGGCAGGTGCAGATGGCGCAGCGGCCAGGCGAACAGGTGGACGTAGAGCCGGTCACCGCGCTGGGTGTACCGGCATTCGGCGGGGGCGGCGTACGGGGACGGGCCGCAACCGCGGACCGCCCGCTCGTGCAGGTCCATCCACCGGCCGATTTCCCCGAGGACGGCGACGGCACGCGGTTCGAGGTCGCCGCGGCCGGTCGGGCCGACGTTGAGCAGCAGGTTGCCGCCCTTGGAGACACCGTCGACGAGCATGCGGATCAGCAGGTCGGCGCTCTTGTGGTCCAGGTTGTCGCGGTCGTAGCCCCAGCTCCCGTTGAGCGTCTGGCACGCCTCCCACAGCACGGGCCGGCCGTCCTTGGTCATGGGGCCGGAGGGCTGGTACTGCTCGGGCGTGATGAAGTCGCCGGGCAGGCCGGTCCTGTCGTTGACGAGGGTGTGCGGCTGGAGTTCACGGACCGTCTCCAGGAGCTTCGGGGAATCCCAGTCGTCCGGGCCCTTGCCGCCCCACCATGTGCGGCCCGCGTATGAGAAGTCGAAGAACAGGTAGTCGACGCGTCCGAAGGAGGTGAGCAGTTCGCGGACCTGGCCGTGCAGATAGCGCTGGTACTCGCGGATGTCGCGGTCGGCGGCCGCGGCCTTGAACTCCTCGTCGTCGCGCTGCGGATGGGTGCCGTCCACGGGAAAGGACGGGTGGTGCCAGTCGATCAGGGAGTAGTAGAGGCCGACCTTGAGCCCTTCGGCGCGGCACGCCTCGACGAACGGTCCGACGAGGTCGCGGCCGTACGGGGTGTTGGTGACCTTGTACTCGGTAAGGGCACTGTCCCACAGGCAGAAGCCGTCGTGGTGCTTGGTGGTCAGGACGACGTACCGCATGCCCGCCGCCCTGGCAGCCTTGGCCCACTGCACCGGGTCGTAGCGGTCGGGGTCGAAGTGGTCGAAGTAGACCTGGTACTGCTCGTCGGTCAGCTTCTCCCGGTTCTTGACCCATTCGTGCCGTGCGGCGAGCGAGTACAGGCCCCAGTGGACGAACATGCCGAACCGGTCGGTGGTGAACCAGGTCGTGTCCGGGGCCGGCGCGGGTGCCGGGTTGGCGGCGGGCGCGGACGGGTTCTCGGCGCTCGGGGTCATGGGGGCATCGTTCCTTGTCGTCGGCGTCCGGTGGCGTGTTCGGCGCGCTGCCGGAGGGCTGGTCGTACGGGGGGTTCGAGTGCGGGTGGCTTGCCGGGTCAGCCCTTCAGGGCACCGGAGGACAGGCCATGCACGAAGGAACGCTGGAAGAACAGGAAGACGATCACGGAGGGGAGCAGGGCCAGCAGGGAGGCGGCCATCACCACTCCGGGAGTGACTGCGGGGTCGATCCGCAGGGTTCGCAGCGCCAGCGGGAGCGTGTACGAGGAGGAGTCGGTGGAGACCAGGAGGGGCAGCAGGTACTGGTCCCAGATCATGGTGAAGCCGAAGACTCCGATGACCCCGAGCGCGGGCTTGCACATCGGCAGGATGATCTGGGCGAAGATGCGCAGGTCGCCGGCGCCGTCGATACGGGCGGCCTCTTCGAGCTCCCGGGGCACGTCCTTCATGAACTCGGTCATCACGAGTATGGAGAACCCCCAGGCGCCCAGCGGGACGATCATTCCGGCCAGGGTGCCGATGAGGTTGAAGTGGATGACCGGCAGGTCGGAGAGGATCACGGACAGCGGGAGGGCCAGGATCTCCTCGGGCAGCATCAGTGTCGCGAGGATGGCGACGAGTACCAGCGTCATCCCCGGGAAGCGTTTCCTGGCCAGTGCGTACCCGGCCAGGACGGAGACGGCCACTTGGAGCAGCAGCCCGAAGCCGACCACGAAGAAGGAGTTCAGCAGGTACGCGAGCACGCCCTGGTCGAAGGCGATCCTGAAGTTGTCCAGAGTGGCGCCCGAGGGGATGACGCTCAGCTGGGTCGGGTCCTTGACCTGGCTGAAGGCGCTGACCAGCAGGGCCAGCAGGGGCCCGGCGAAGACGATCAGGACCAGCAGGTAGGTGACGGCCTTCAGGATCCGCCCGCCCGGGCTGCGGCTCTCCGTCAGGCCCAGCGCGGTCTCGGTCGGCGCGTTCATTTGCTCTCTCTCCGTCGCAGCAGGTGGACGACGACTGTCAGGATCAGCGTCGCGATGAACAGCAGGACGGCTCCCGCCGCGCCGACGCCGAGTCTGTTCTGCTCCAGCCCGAGCTTGTAGATCAGGGTCATCACGACCTCGGTGGAGCCGTCGGGCCCGCCGTTGGTGAGCAGGAACACCTCGGTGAACACGCGCAGTCCGCGGATCGCGGCGAGGATGAACAGGATCGAGAACACCGACCGCAGTCCGGGCACCGTCACATGCCATACCCGCTGCAGCCTGGAGGCGCCGTCGACCTTCGCGGCCTCGTACAGTCCGCGGTCCACGCTGGTGAGACCGGCGAGGAAGATCATCATGTCGTAGGGGGCGCCCCGCCAGATACCGGTGAGCATGATGGAGGCCATCGACGTGTCGGGGTCGTTGATGAATCCCGAGGGGCCGAACCCCACCAGGCCGAGGATGGAGTTGAGCATGCCGTCCGCGGTCGGGTGGTACATGATCCGCCACAGTTCGGCGACGACCGCGATCGGCACCACCACCGGCAGGAACGCGGCGGACCGTACGAAGCCCAGCCGGCGGCCCTGCCCCTCCATCAGCAGCGCGAGTACGAGGCCGAGGAGCATCGAGCCGGCCGTCTGCCCGGCGGCGAGGACGACGGTGTGCCAGGCGGCCTCACGGAAGCCGCCGGACTGGAGCACCGTGGAGTAGTTCTCGGTGCCGACCCACCTGTTGCCGAGATAGGGCTGGACGTCCTGGAAGGACATGGTCAGCGCGCTGACCATGGGGATGAACTTGAAGTACAGGAAGAGGAGCAGTGCCGGGGCCAGGAACAGCCACGGCGTCCACCACCGGCCCGCCCGGCGGTCGTGCCCGCGGCGGCCGGCGGCCCCGCCGGCCGCGCGGCCCGTTTTCCGGGTGGCGGGCCCGGCCGCCGGGAGGGCGGCCGGATCCGCCTGGTCAAGACTCATGACGCGGCGATTCCCTGTTCCTTGAGGATGTCGGCGAGCTGCTTGTCGAGCTCCTTCAGCTTGGTCCCGGTGTCCAGGTCGCAGTCGGCCATCAGCGCGTTGACGGTCTCCGCGGTCGTCTGCCGGACGGGAGTCCAGTTCGGGATGGACGGCGCGTACCGACCGGAGTTCTGGTAGATCTCGGCGTAGGTCTTCCAGCGGGGGTCGGGACGGACCTTGGAGATGTCCACCGTCTTGTTGACGGGCAGCTGCACGGTGAAGCCGGTGTCACCCGCCATCCCGGTCTTCTGGCCCTCGGCGGAGATGGCGAAGTCGGCGAAGGCGTCCTGGCCCGCCATGTTCTCGGAGCCCGCCATCAGGTAGATGGACCCGCCCTCGGCCAGCACGGTGGCGTCCTTCGGGCCCTTGGGCATCGGGACGACCTCGTACTTGTCCTTGCCGAGGGTCTCGTCGAAGCGGGGCAGCAGATACGGGCCGACGACGAACATGCCGGTCCGGCCCGCCTCGAACGTCTCGTTGGTGGGCGGGGTCTCCATGGTCACGGCGCCCGGCTGGATGACCTTGTTCCTGCAACCGAGGTCACGGAACCACTGCACGGCCTGCACCGATTCCTTCGTGGTCATCGCGGGCTTGTACTTGCCGCCCCCGGCCTCGGTGATGAAGTCTCCGCCCGCGGCCCAGAGGAAGTTGGAGAAGTACCAGGAGGCGTATCCGCGCTTGGTGGACAGCGGGGCGGCGAGACCGTACGTGTTCTTCTTGCCGTCGCCGTCTGGGTCCTTGGTGGTGAAGGCTTCGGCCATCGCGGCGAAGTCGTCCCAGCTCTGCGGGACTTCGAGCTTCAGCTTCTCCCGCCAGTCCTTGCGGATGAGCAGCGCGGACGCCTGCGCCGAATACGGCAGGCCGAACTGCTTGCCGTCCACACTCTTGCCGGAGTCCAGCCCCTGGCCGACGGCCTGCTTGCCGTTCTTGATCTTGTCCAGGTCGATCTCCCGGAGCAGGCCCTGGCTGTGCATGGCGCCGAGCTGTGTCACATCGTTCATGACGATGTCGGGGAGGTTCTTCTGCGCGGCCCGCTGCTGCAGCTTGGTCTCGAAGTCGTCGAAGATCGCTGTGACCTTGACCTTGTAGCCAGTGGACTTCTCGAAGGCGGCAGCGAGCTTGAGCGCTCCCTGCTCTCCCGGTCCGCCCGGTGTCGTCCGGGTCCACAGTTCGAGCGGTGCCTTCGAGTCCTGCTTGGCATCCACTCCCGCAGGCCCTGATGTACAGCTGGTGAGGACCAGTGCGGAAGCGAGAACACCCGCACCGATCCACCGCGATCTCTGCATGACAACTCCTGTTTTCGCCGCATCACAGCTAGCCTGGAAAGCGCTTGCTGGGACGCTAACGGCGTCCGAATCCGTGGTCAATAGTCCGATGAATGCAAAAATCTCGCGATGGCTCGCGAGAGCCTTGCCAGGCGCACCCCCACACCCCTCTCCCACCGCCCGACACCCCCACGAGCGGAGTGATTACCTCACTAAAACACCTGGTGGGTGGGTAGTTCGGCCGATCAGAACGCCGATCGACCGACCGCGCGCCGATCGCTTACGAACGGGACAGTCAGCGGAACCACGAGCGCCGGGTGACCGATCTTCACCCGAGGTCTTTTCAATCATCCGATGTATCGTGCTGCAAGCACGCCAGCCAAGGCAACGAACAAGCCGCGCCAATCTTCAACATCGGGTCAGACATTTCCCCACGCGCCCGACCAGGGCTCACGGGTCGATTCGCTGACGGCCTGTCAGCGAAAAGCTGAGGAGTGTAACGCCATGAACGAGCCGGCACGCAGACCGACAGCTCTGTTGGTCATGGAAGAAGAACGCAGGGCGGACGTGTACCCCCGGGAGGTTCTAGCCGAAATCGAACGTCTCGTGCACCTGCAGGGTCCACCCGTCACACGGCAGCAGCTCGACAGGGATCCCGGCGTGCTGCGACGGGTCGATGTCCTGCTCACGGGCTGGGGCGCGCCCGCACTCGATGCCGCCTTCCTCTCGCATGCCCCTCGGTTGCGGGCAGTCCTCGTCGCCGCGGGCTCCGTGCGGCACCTGACCACACCCGCCTTCTGGGCACGCGGCATTCCGATCGTCTCCGCGGCCGCGGCCAACGCCGTCCCGGTCGCGGAGTTCACTCTCGCTCAGGTCCTCCTCGGACTCAAGCAGGTACATCGCATCAGCCGGGAGGTGGCGAGCAGTCGCCGATTCCCTCACAACCCCCGCGTGCCGGGTGCCTACCGGTCACGCGTGGGCCTGCTGGGGCTCGGGCACATCGGCCGTCTCGTCGCGGCCCACCTCGCCCGCTTCGACATCGAGATCCTCGCCACGGATCCCATCGCCTCCCCGGACACCGCCCGGCGGGCGGGCGTCCGGCTGGTCGGCATCGAGGAGTTGTTCACCACCTGCCATGTCGTCAGCCTCCACGCGCCGCTCCTGCCCGAGACCCGCGGCACGATCGGAGCACGGCTGCTGAACTCCCTGGAGCCGGGCGCGACGCTGATCAACACCGCGCGTGGCGCGCTCATCGACGAGACCGCCGCGGCGGAGGTCCTGCGCGCCAGACCCGACCTCACCGCCGTACTCGATGTCACGCACCCGGAGCCTCCCGCCCATGACTCGCCACTCTTCACCCTTCCCAACGTTGTCCTGACACCCCACCTCGGCGGTGCCCTCGGGGCCGAACGTCATCGTCTCGGAGAGCTTGTGCTCGACGAACTCCGACGCTTTATACATGACCAGCCTCTCCAGCACGCGATCGACCCCGCCCGCGCCGCGTCGTTGGCCTGAGGTCGCGGAAGC
This sequence comes from Streptomyces sp. NBC_01591, assembly GCF_035918155.1. NCBI lineage: Bacteria > Bacillati > Actinomycetota > Actinomycetes > Kitasatosporales > Streptomycetaceae > Streptomyces > Streptomyces sp. NBC_01591. The sequence goes on along the minus strand of NZ_CP109327.1, from coordinate 8,251,740 downwards.
CCTCTCCGTAGTCGCGGCCCCGGCTCGGCGGGGCCGCATACGCGACGTCAGCGAAACGTCAGCGAAACGTACGTGGAACGTCAGTGCGAGGCAGGAGAGTTCGGGGCCGGTCGAGCCGTCGGCTCCGACCCGTGATGGCGTGCTCGGGTTCGTGTGCCGGTGTTCGCGCGTCGCTGTTCACGTGTCGGTGTTCGTGTGTTCCTGCGGGCCGGCCGTCGACACAACGCCGAAGGAGTCCGTCATCGACCTGCGGAGAATCAAGGCCGCTGTTGTCGCGACCATCGGCAGCGGGCGGGCCGGCGGCCCGCCCCATCGCCATGGGTCAACTCTCAGTGCGGCCTCCAATGGAATTTGCCGCCACCCACCCACCGCACCACGCTCGGGTCGTCGAGGTCATGGATCCTGATTCCTCTGGCCGAGGCGGCGGCGAGCACATCCATCATCGATGTTGCCGCGCTGACCACCTCCCCGTCGATCTCCACAAGGCGGAAGGGCGGGTCACCGGGCTGCACTCCCAGCACGGTGATCCGGGGCGAAGAGATGTAAGGACTGCCACTTTCGGTCATGCGTAGATCGCTTCCACGCCACGGGCGACACTATGCCCGGCGGCAGGACGGGTGACGCCTCTTCGCGAGGCAGTGCGTCTACCTGGGGCAATGGCGTGAGGCTCGGCGGACTCACCACGTATGGCGCAACCAGGACGCGCGCCGGGCGGCCGGGAGATGTTGCAAACCGGCATCAGGCGCTGTCGGCGGCGCGGGCCGTCCAGCGTTGCTCGACGTCGGCAAATCTCCAGTACGCCAATGCCAATGCCACCGCCCACGCCACCACGAAGAGTCCGACGGTGATGTAGCCGACGTTGCCCAGGTCGAGGCCCGAGATCCAGCCGGTGACCGAGTCCCGCAGATCGAGTTTGTCGTGCAGTACGGTGACCAGCTCGATCGTGCCGACGAGCGCGACAAGGTTCAATGCGGCGATCAGGTAGAGGAAGGACCGGAGACGGTCGTGCCGACCACACCGAGGACCTGATGCGTGCCCGAATTCTCGTTGAGCAGCACCCCGGCGAGCTGCGCTCCCCCGTCAACCAGCGCGGCCATGGCGATGACCACACTGGAGTGGCCGAGCGCGAACCAGAACCCGACCGACACGGGTCTCTTGCCATCGGCCATCAGCTTGCGGGTCGTGTTGTCGATGGCGGCGATGTGATCCGCGTCGAAGGCATGCCGCATGCCGAGCGTGTAGGCGGTGATCCCGAGCCCGATGCCGAACGTCGTGGAACCGACCTCGTAGTGCTGTGGGACGACAAGCAGGATCAGCACACCGAACGCCACCACATGCAGGGCGGCGATCACGGCGAGCAGCCCCGCCGTCCGGACGGTGTCCTCGCGTCGCCACTTGAACACGGCGGAATCGGGCAGGGTCATGCGGTGACGCTCCAGCACCTCGTGGATGACTTCCACAGGGTTGTGCTGACGGAGGGTCGACGAGCCCCGGCCGGCCTTCCGGCCGGGGCTCGACCACAGGTCACTGTGCGGTGGTCCGGTCCCGGGCCCGGGGGTCAGTCCTCGCCCTCCAGGTTGCCCTCCGTCTCCAGGTACGCCTGGCGCAGGGCGTCGAGGATCGCCGGGTCGGGCTTGGCCCACATGCCGCGGGACTCCGCCTCCAGGAGGCGTTCCGCGATGCCGTGCAAGGCCCAGGGGTTGGCCTGCTGGAGGAACTCGCGGTTGGCCGGGTCCAGGACGTACGTCTCGGTGAGCTTGTCGTACATCCAGTCGGCGACCACGCCCGTCGTCGCGTCGTAACCGAAGAGGTAGTCGACGGTGGCGGCAAGTTCGAAGGCGCCCTTGTAGCCGTGCCGCCGCATCGCCTCGATCCACTTGGGGTTCACCACCCGGGCGCGGAAGACGCGGGACGTCTCCTCTACCAGGGTGCGGGTGCGGACCGTCTCGGGGCGGGTGGAGTCGCCGATGTACGCCTCCGGGGCGGTGCCGCGCAGGGCACGAACGGTGGCCACCATGCCGCCGTGGTACTGGAAGTAGTCGTCCGAGTCGGCGATGTCGTGTTCGCGGGTGTCGGTGTTCTTCGCCGCGACCGCGATGCGCTTGTACGCCGTTTCCATCTCCTCGCGGGCCGGGCGGCCGTCGAGTTCGCGTCCGTAGGCGTAGCCGCCCCACACCGTGTAGACCTCGGCGAGGTCCGCGTCGGTGCGCCAGTCGCGGGAGTCGATGAGCTGGAGCAGACCGGCGCCGTACGTACCGGGACGGGAGCCGAAGATACGGGTGGTGGCGCGGCGTTCGTCGCCGTGGGCGGCCAGGTCGGCCTGGGTGTGGGCGCGTACGTGGTTCTGCTCGGCCGGCTCGTCCAGGGAGGCGGCGAGACGGACCGCGTCGTCGAGGAGGCCGATGGTGTGCGGGAAGGCGTCGCGGAAGAAACCGCTGATGCGCAGGGTGACGTCGATGCGCGGGCGGCCGAGTTCGGCCGGCGGGATCGCCTCCAGGCCGGTGACGCGCCGCGAGGCGTCGTCCCAGACCGGGCGGACGCCGAGCAGGGCGAAGGCTTCGGCGACGTCGTCACCGGCGGTGCGCATCGCGCTCGTGCCCCACAGGGACAGGCCGACCGAGGTGGGCCAGTCGCCGTTGTCGGTGCGGTAGCGCTCCAGGAGCGAGTCCGCCAGGGCCTGGCCGGTCTCCCAGGCGAGGCGCGAGGGTACGGCCTTGGGGTCGACGGAGTAGAAGTTGCGGCCGGTCGGCAGGACATTGACCAGGCCGCGGAGCGGGGAGCCCGAGGGTCCGGCGGGGACGAAGCCGCCGTCCAGCGCGTGGAGGGCGTGGTCGAGTTCGTCGGTGGTGGCGGCGAGCCGCGGTACCACCTCGCGGGCCGCGAAGTCGAGGATGTCGGCGACGGGCCGCGGGTGCCCGGCCGCCACCTCGGCGACGGCGTCCGGGGACCAGTCCGCGTCCTCCATCGCCTGGACCAGTGCGCGGGCCCGCTCCTCGGCCTCGTCGGCGGTGACGCGGGTCGCGGCGGACTCGTCGAGCCCCAGGGCCTCGCGCAGGCCCGGCAGGGAGGCCGTGCCGCCCCAGATCTGGCGGGCCCGCAGGATCGCGAGGACGAGGTTGACCCGGTCGGCACCGGCCGGGGCGCCGCCCAGGACGTGCAGACCGTCGCGGATCTGGGCGTCCTTGATCTCACAGAGCCAGCCGTCGAGATGCATGATGAACTCGTCGAAGCCCTCGTCCTCGGGGCGGTCTTCGAGTCCCAGGTCGTGGTCGAGCTTGGCGGCCTGGATCAGGGTCCAGATCTGTGCGCGGATCGCCGGGAGCTTCGCCGGGTCCATCGCCGCGATCTGGGCGTGCTCGTCCAGGAGTTGTTCGAGCCGGGCGATGTCCCCGTAGCTGTCGGCACGCGCCATCGGCGGTACGAGGTGGTCCACGAGGGTGGCGTGGACGCGCCGCTTGGCCTGCGTTCCCTCGCCCGGGTCGTTGACCAGGAACGGGTAGATCAACGGGAGGTCGCCGAGAGCCGCGTCGGGGCCGCAGGCGGCGGAGAGGCCGGCGTTCTTGCCGGGCAGCCACTCCAGGTTGCCGTGCTTGCCGAGGTGGATCATCGCGTCGGCGCCGAAGCCGTTGTCGTCGGCCGGGGCGGCGATCCAGCGGTAGGCGGCCAGGTAGTGGTGCGAGGGCGGCAGGTCGGGGTCGTGGTAGATCGCGATCGGGTTCTCGCCGAAGCCGCGCGGCGGCTGGATGAGGATGAGCAGATTGCCGCGGCGCAGGGCGGCGAGGACGATGTCGCCCTCCGGGTTGCGGGACCGGTCCACGAACATCTCGCCCGGGGCGGGGCCCCAGTGCTGCTCGACGGCCTCGCGGAGTTCGGCCGGGAGGGTCGCGTACCAGCGCCGGTAGTCGGCGGCCGGGATCCGGACCGGGTTGCGGGCCAACTGCTCCTCGGTGAGCCACTCCTGGTCGTGTCCGCCCGCCTCGATCAGCGCGCGGATCAGCTCGTCGCCGTCGCCCGACACGAGGCCGGGGACCTCCTCCGTACCGAAGTCGTATCCCTGCTCCTGGAGGCGGCGCAGCAGAGCGACGGCGCTGGCCGGGGTGTCGAGACCGACGGCATTGCCGATCCGGGAGTGCTTGGTCGGGTACGCGGACAGCACGAGCGCGATCCGCTTCTCGGCGGCCGGGATGTGGCGCAGCCGGGCGTGCCGCACGGCGATACCGGCGACGCGGGCGGCGCGCTCGGTGTCGGCGACGTACGCGGGCAGGCCGTCCTCGTCGATCTCCTTGAACGAGAACGGCACGGTGATCAGACGGCCGTCGAACTCGGGGACCGCGATCTGGCTGGCGGCGTCGAGCGGGGAGACGCCCTCGTCGTTGCCTTCCCAGTCGGTGCGCGAACCGGTGAGGCAGAGCGCCTGGAGGATGGGTACGTCGAGGCCGCTGAGGACGCCCGCGTCCCAGGACTCGTCGTCGCCGCCCGCCGACGCCTCGGCCGGCCGGGTGCCGCCCGCGGCGAGGACGGTGGTCACGATGGCGTCGGCGGCGCGCAGCTCTTCGATGAGTTCGGGCTCGGGGGTGCGCAGCGAGGCGACGTACAGCGGCAGCGCGCGGGCGCCCGCGTCCTCGACGGCACGGCACAGGGCGTCGACGAACTCGGTGTTGCCGCTCATGTGGTGGGCGCGGTAGTAGAGCACGGCGACGACCGGGCCGTCGGTGCGGCGGGGGGTGCGCTCCAGCGGGCCCCAGGAGGGTGCCGGGGCGGGCGGTGCGAAGCCGTGGCCGGTGAGCAGGACGGTGTCGGAGAGGAAGCGGGCGAGCTGGTCCAGGTTGGCGGGCCCGCCGTGGGCCAGATAGGCATGGGCCTCGGCGGCGATGCCGATGGGAACCGTGGAGGCGGCCATCAGCTGGGCGTCGGGGGCCTGTTCGCCGGTGAGGACGACGACGGGGCGTCCGGTGGAGAGCACTTGGTCGAGGCCGTCCTGCCAGGCGCGTACGCCGCCGAGGAGGCGCACGACGACCAGGTCGACGCCGTCCAGGAGCTGGGGAAGGTCCTGGAGCGGGAGCCGGGAGGGGTTGGCGTAGCGGTAGGAGACCGGGCCGTCCGAGGAGCGGGCGCTGAGCAGGTCGGTGTCGGACGTCGACAGGAGCAGGATCATGCGGCGTCGGGCCTTCCTCGGGGTGTCCACGCCCCGGGCGGTGTCGGAATGGAGTCTCCCCTGCTCGACGGAGTCGAGGGCCGGGGAAGGGAGTTCCTGACTCGCCCGGCCGGGGCCGGGCTCACAGTGGCGGGACCGTGCCGGAATTGCACCGGACTTCCTCCCCTGTCGCCGTCTGTGGCGACGACGTGCCGGATGGCCCGTCACTAGGCATAGTAAGGGCCGGTCAACTGATGGAGGACATACGGATCTGGTCAGATGGTCGGTATGCTCGCCGCCATGCCCCCACCTGCCACTTCGCCTTCGCTGCCCGGAGACGCGTCTGCCCGGGACCGCGGTGACGCCTGCCCCGGCACGCTGCGGCTGCACCGGGCGGACGACGGCGCTCTGGCCCGCGTCCGTGTTCCCGGCGGTCTGCTGACCGCGGCACAGGCGGATGCCCTGGGGGCGCTGGCGGAGAGCCTGGGCGATGGTGAGTTGCATCTCACTTCGCGCGGCAATGTGCAGTTGCGCGGGCTGGGCCCGGACTGCGGAGGCGAACTGGCCGGCCGGCTGGGCGAGGCGGGGCTGCTGCCCTCCGCACTCCATGAGCGGATACGCAACATCGTGGCGTCGCCGCTCTCGGGGCTCGACGGCCGGGGCGCGCGGGACGTCGGGCCCTGGCTGTCCGCGCTGGACGCGCTGCTGTGCACGGGCGACGGAACGGCCGGCCTGTCGGGCAGGTTCTTGTTCGTGCTCGACGACGGCCGTGGCGATGTGGACGCGCTGGGCGGCGATGTGACGCTGCTGGCGCAGGACGACGGAACGGCGCTGCTGCGGATCGGCACGGCCCGGACCACGATACGGATACCGGGCGCACAGGCGCCGCAGGCCGCCCTCATGGCAGCCGAAATCTTCCTGGAGCAGGCCTCCGGCGCCGGTTCCTGGCGTGTGACGGACCTGCCCGGCGGAGCCCGCTCCCTCCTCGACGAGGTCGTACGACGGTTGCAAGAGGCGGGTGACGGCACCGTCCCCACCGAGGACCGCGCCTGCCCGCGGAGTTCGGACGGCCCCGCCCCCGGCGTCGTGACCGGCCCGCACGACGAGGCCGCGCTGTCCGTCGGCATCCCCCTGGGGCGCATCGGCCCGGCGCAGTGGCGGTCGCTGACGGACACGGCCCGGCACCAGGGCCGCGGTGAGTTGCGGCTGACACCGTGGCGCGGGGTCGTCGTACCGGGGGTGGAGCGGCGGCGGGCGGCGGGGCTGCTGGACGAGCTCGGGGCCACCGGCCTCGTCGTCGGACCCGACTCCCCCTGGACCGGGGTGGGTGCCTGTATCGGCCGGCCCGGCTGCGCGAAGTCGCTGGCCGATGTGCGGGCCCAGGCGGCGGCCGCGGTGGGGCCCGTGGGCCTGCTGCCGGTGTACTGGTCCGGGTGCGATCGCCGGTGCGGCCACCCCCGCGGTGAGTGGGTCGATGTCGTCGCCACCCCCGACGGGCACCGGATCTCCGTCGTACGGGGCGAGGAACGGGACGTCCCCGTGAGCGTCCCGGACAGCCCCGGCGGGCTCGCCGCCGCGGTGGCCGCGGCCCGCCGTTCGCGCGGCTGATCCCGTACTCCCCTGTATCCGACCGTTGCACGCCCGAGGAAGAGAGCGAAAGCACTGTGCACCAGTACGAGAAGGACGGACCGGCGATCTATCGCCAGTCCTTCGCCACGATCCGTGCAGAGGCGGATCTCGCAGGCCTGCCCGCCGATGTGAGCCAGGTCGCGGTCCGCATGATCCACGCCTGCGGGATGGTCGACCTCGTCCGTGATCTCGCTTTCACCCCGGACGCGGTCGCCCGCGCCCGCGCCGCTCTGCGGGCCGGCGCACCCATCCTGTGCGACGTGGCCATGGTCGCCAGCGGTGTCACCCGCAAGCGGCTGCCCGCGGACAACGAGGTGGTGTGCACCCTGTCCGACCCGGCGGTGCCCGAGCTCGCGAAGCATATGGGCACCACCCGTAGCGCCGCCGCCCTGGAGCTGTGGCGCGACCGGCTGGAAGGTTCGGTCGTCGCTGTCGGGAACGCACCGACCGCCCTGTTCCGGCTGCTGGAGATGATCGAGGAGGGCGCCCCGCGCCCCGCCGCCGTCATCGGTGTGCCGGTCGGCTTCATCGGTGCCGCCGAGTCCAAGGACGCCCTGGCCGCGCACCCGTCCGGGCTGGAGCATCTGATCGTTCGAGGCCGTCGCGGCGGCAGCGCCATGGCGGCCGCTGCCCTCAACGCGATCGCCAGCGAGGAAGAGTAGACGTGAGCGAGCAGCAGACGGGCCGGCTGTACGGGGTCGGGCTCGGCCCCGGCGATCCGGCCCTGATGACCGTACGCGCGGTGGAGATCATCGCCGAGGCCGATGTCATCGCCTATCACAGCGCCCGGCACGGGCGGTCCATCGCCCGGTCCATCGCGGCGAAGCACATCCGTGCCGACCATGTCGAGGAGCCGCTGGTCTACCCCGTCACGACGGAGACCACGGATCATCCGGGCGGCTACCGGGGGGCGATGGAGGAGTTCTACGCCGAGGCGGCGGCCCGCCTGGCGGTGCACCTCGACGCCGGCCGCACGGTCGCCGTGCTGGCCGAGGGCGACCCGCTCTTCTACGGCTCGTACATGCACATGCACAAGCGGCTCGCCGACCGCTACCCGACCGAGGTGATCCCGGGCGTCACCTCCGTCAGCGCGGCCGCCGCGCGGCTCGGTACCCCGCTCGTGGAGGGCGAGGAGGTGCTGACGATCCTGCCCGGCACGTTGCCGGAGGAGGAGCTGACCGCCCGTCTCGCCGCCACCGACGCCGCCGTGGTGATGAAGCTGGGACGTACGTTTCCCGCGGTGCGCGGCGCCTTCGAGGCGTCCGGGCGGCTGCCCGAGGCGCGTTACGTCGAACGCGCCACGATGGCCGGGGAGCGCGTGGGCGAGCTGGCCGAGGTCGACGCCGGCTCGGTGCCGTACTTCGCGGTCGCGGTCCTGCCCAGCCGGATCGGAGCGTCGCGTCCCGAACGGGCCCCGGAGGGCGGCGAGGTGACCGTGGTCGGCACCGGTCCGGCCGGGCCGCTGTGGCTGACCCCCGAGACGCGCGGGGCGCTGGCCGCCGCCGACGACCTGGTCGGCTACACCACTTATCTGGACCGGGTGCCGGTCCGCCCGGGGCAGGTGCGCCACGGCTCGGACAACAAGGTCGAGTCGGAGCGTGCCGAGTTCGCCCTCGACCTGGCCCGGCGCGGACGGCGGGTGGCCGTGGTGTCGGGCGGCGACCCCGGGGTCTTCGCCATGGCGACGGCCGTCCTCGAAGTGGCGTCGCAGGACGAGTACGCGCACGTACCGGTGCGGGTGCTGCCGGGGGTGACGGCGGCCAACGCCGCCGCTGCCCGGGCGGGTGCGCCGCTGGGCCACGACTACGCGACGATATCGCTCTCCGACCGGCTCAAGCCGTGGGAGGTGATCGCGGAGCGGCTGCGCGCGGCCGCGACGGCGGATCTGGTGCTCGCGCTGTACAACCCCGGTTCACACAGCCGGACCTGGCAGGTCGGCAAGGCCCGTGACCTGCTTCTCGAACACCGCTCGCCGGACACGCCCGTGGTCCTCGGCCGGGATGTTGGCGGGCCCGCCGAGAGCGTGCGGACCGTACGCCTGGCGGACCTCGACCCCGCCGAGGTCGACATGCGCACGATCCTGCTCGTCGGGTCCTCGCAGACCCGTTGGGTACGGCGCGGTGACGGGGAGCAGATCGTCTGGACACCGCGCCGCTATCCGGAGGACTGAGCCCGGGGCGGCCGTCGCCCAGGGTCTTTCGTTTGGATCAGGCCGGATCAGGGAGCGGGGTCCGGAGCCGTGCATCGCAAGGCCGAGGAGGGAGTCGGATGGGGCCTCCCCTGCTCGAGCGGAGCCGAGAGCTCGAGGAAGGAGCCCTGGCGACCGACGACGACGCGGCGAGGCGCGGTGCCGGGGCGCGCGAGCCCGGCGTGATCCAAACGAGAGGCCCTACGCCTGGCGGAAGATGTGTTCGCGCAGCCAGGCGACGGCCGGTTCCGGTCCGTCGACGACCGGGATTCCCTGGGGCACGGGCGGCCGCCGCACCACCACGACCGGGATCCGCGCCTCGCGGGCTGCGGCGAGCTTGGGGGCGGTGGCGGCGCCTCCGCTGTCCTTCGTGACGACGACGTCGATGCGATGACGGCGGATCAGCTCACGTTCTCCGTCCAGGGTGAACGGACCCCGGTCGAGCAGGACCTCCATCCGGGCGGGGTACGGCGCTTCGGGGGCGTCCACCGAACGCATCAGGAACCACAGCTCGTCCAGACCGGCGAAGGCGGCCAGCCCCATGCGTCCGGTGGTGAGGAACACGCGCCGGCCCAGCGCAGGCAGTGCCACCGCGGCCTCGGCGAGGGAACCGGCCGAATGCCAGTCGTCGCCCTCGCCGGGCACCCACCCGGGCCGGCGCAACGCCAGCAGGGGAACATGGGCGGCAGCGGTGGCAGCGGCCGCGTTGAAACTGATCGTCCCGGCGAAAGGATGGGTGGCGTCGATGAGCGCGTCCACCTGGTGCGTCCGCAGCCATGCGGCGAGCCCGTCGGCTCCCCCGAAGCCGCCGATGCGGACCTCGCCGGGCGGAAGTCTCGGGCCGGCCACGCGTCCGGCGAGCGAACTCGTCAGCCTGGCACCGGCCGGGAGCACCTCCACCAGCAACTCGGCGAGGCGACGGGCCTCCGTCGTTCCGCCGAGTACGAGTACATGCATCGGATCCATCCATGGGTGAGATTGAGGGCGGACGCAGCGCCCAGCTGAAACACACCGGTCTGCGGCCCGGCTGGACCACCGGCGCCTGTGCGACCGCGGCGGCCACCGCCGCGTACACGGCCCTGCTGACGGGCGACTTCCCCGACCCGGTGACGATCACCCTACCCAAGGGGCAGACACCCGCTTTCGCGCTCGCGATGGAGGAGCTGGCCGAGGGACGGGCGACGGCCGGGGTGGTCAAGGACGCGGGCGACGACCCTGATGTGACGCACGGCTCCCTCGTCCGGGTCACCGTACGGCGGCTGCCGCCGGGTTCGGGTGTGGTGTTCCGGGCCGGGCCCGGCGTGGGCACGGTCACCCTTCCCGGGCTGCCGCTCGATGTCGGGGAGCCGGCGATCAATCCCGTGCCGCGGCAGATGATCCGCGACCACATCGCACAGGTCGCCGCGGAACACCGGGGTTCGGGGGACGTCGAGGTCACCGTGTCGGTGGACGACGGCGAGGAGATCGCCCGCTCCACGTGGAATCCGCGTCTCGGCATCCTGGGCGGTCTGTCGATCCTCGGCACGACCGGTGTCGTGGTGCCGTACTCCTGCTCGGCGTGGATCGACTCGATCCGCCGCGGTGTGGACGTGGCCCGTGCCGCCGGGCACACCCACGTGGCCGGGTGCACGGGTTCCACCTCGGAGAAGACCGTGGTGTCCGAGTACGGGCTGCCGGAGATCGCGCTGCTCGACATGGGGGACTTCGCGGGCGCGGTGCTCAAGTACGTACGCCGTCACCCGGTGGACCGGCTCACGGTCTGCGGCGGGTTCGCGAAGCTGTCGAAGCTCGCCGCCGGGCACCTCGACCTGCACTCCGGCCGGTCGCAGGTCGACAAGCCGTTCCTGGCCGGGCTGGCCCGGCGGGGTGGTGCGGACGAGGCCCTGGCGGCCGAGGTGGCGGTCGCCAACACAGGTCTCGCGGCACTCCAGCTGTGCCTCGCGCGAGGTGTGCCGCTCGGGGACCTGGTGGCCGTGGCGGCGCGGGACGAGGCGCTGTCGGTGCTGCGGGGTGCGCCGGTCGCCGTCGACGTCATCTGCATCGACCGGGCGGGCACGGTCGTCGGGCGCAGCGGCGTGCGCTGACCGGCCCGCCCGGCCGGTGCGGCGGCCCCGTCAGCAGACGTGGCGCTCGCGCCCCGGCGAGTAGAGGTGGCTGTCGCGGAACTGCTCGGCGCCCAGGGTGCGGCCGACCATGATGACGGCGGTACGGATCACGCCCGCCGCCTTCACCTGCTCGGCGATGTCGTCGAGAGATCCGCGCAGGACGATTTCGTCCGGGCGTGAGGCCAGCGCCACGACAGCGGCCGGGCAGTCCGCTCCGTAGTACGGCAGCAGTTCCTCGACGACGCGGTCCACGTACTGGGCGGCGAGGTGCAGCACGATCAGGGCGCCGCTGCGGCCCAGCGTGGCCAGGTCCTCGCCCTCCGGCATCGCGGTCGCACGGTTGGCCACCCGGGTGAGGATGACGGTCTGGCCGACGGTCGGTACGGTCAGTTCCCGCTTGAGCGCCGCCGCCGCGGCCGCGAACGCGGGTACGCCGGGCACCACTTCGTAGGGCACCCCGGCCTCGTCGAGCCGGCGCATCTGCTCATTGACCGCGCTGAACACCGAGGGGTCGCCCGAGTGCAGCCGGGCCACGTCGTGGCCGGCCCGGTGCGCGGCCAGCAGTTCGGCGGTGATCCGGTCGATGTCGAGCTGCGCGGTGTCCACCAGGCGGGCGTCCGGGGGGCATTCGGCGAGCAGTTCCCGGGGCACCAGGCTGCCCGCGTACAGGCACACCTGGCAGGAGGCGAGCGTGCGGGCGCCGCGCACGGTGATCAGGTCGGCCGCCCCCGGGCCCGCGCCGATGAAATACACGGTCATCTGTTGTCTCCTGGGTTTTGCGCGGGCTCTGGTGCTGAGCGTGCCGCATCGGTGCTGATGGAGGGTTTGCGTACGGACCACTGGGTGACCGGCATGGCCTGCCGCCAGCCGGTGAAGCCACCGACCGGCACGGCATGCGCGACCGCGAGGCGGACCAGGTCACCGCCGTGCCTGCGGTGAGCCTCGGCGAGCAGTGCCTCGGATTCCAGCGTGACCGTGTTGGCGACCAGGCGTCCGCCGGGCGGCAGCGCGTCCCAGCAGGTGTCGAGAAGGCCGGGTGCGGTCAGCCCGCCGCCGATGAACACGGCGTCGGGCGTGGGCAGTTCGGCCAGGTTGCCGGGGGCCCGGCCGGTGACCACGCGCAGGGCCGGTACGCCGAGACGGCCGGCGTTGCGCGCAATGCGTTCGGCCCGGGCCGGATCGCGTTCCACGGTGATCGCGCGGCAGGACGGGTGGCTCCGCATCCATTCGATCGCGATGGATCCCGAGCCGCCGCCGATGTCCCACAGGAGTTCGCCGGGGGCGGGCGCGAGCACACCGAGGGTCGCGGCCCGGATGTGCCGCTTGGTGAGCTGCCCGTCGTGTTCGTACGCCTCGTCGGGCAGGCCGGGGACGGCGCCGAGGCGCAGGGCGTGGGGGGTGCGCCGGCATTCGATCGCGACGATGTTCAGCGGGTCGCCCGGTGGGTGCGGCCAGTGGTCCGCGGTGCCCTCCACGCACGCTTCATCCGCTCCGCCGAGCTGTTCGAGCACGCGCAGACGGCTCGGTCCGAAGCCCTGTTCGCGCAGCAGTCCGGCCACCGCGGCCGGAGTGCCGGCGTCCGCGCTGAGGACCAGTACCCGTCGCCCGTCGTGCAGGGCGGCGGCCAGCCGGGCGGCGGGGCGGCCGACCAGAGTGACGACCTCGGTATCCTCCAGCGGCCAGCCGATCCGGGCGCAGGCATAGGACACGGACGACGGGTGGGGCAGGATCCTCAGCGCATCGGCGCCGAGCACTTCGGTGAGGGCCCGGCCGATGCCGTAGAACATCGGGTCGCCGCTGGCCAGGACGGCGATCCTGCTCCCGGCGTGCGCGGCGAGCAGGCCGGGGACGGCGGGCCGCAACGGCGAGGGCCACGGCACGCGTTGTCCCCGGCATGACGTCGGGAGCAGGCCGAGTTGTCGCTCGGCACCGATGAGAACCTCTGCCCCGGCAAGCTCCGTACGCGCCGCGTCGGGCAGTCCCGCCCATCCGTCGGCGCCGATTCCCACGACGGTCACCGCAGGTGGGACGGGTTGTTCGGGTGGAGCGAGAGTCACGGCCGGTACCTCGGTGTTCAGGGGATGACGCAGCCGAACTCTACTGTCCGGCCACGATCGGGCCACGTCCAGGTGGTCGCCCGGACCCTTGCTTCAGGAGGTCGCTTCCTTCAGATACGCGGCAAGTGAGGCGATCGCCGCGGGATTGCGCGGACTCTCCACCAGATCCGCGTAGTCGAGGACGAAGATGCGATCGTTCTTGATGGCCGAGACGTTCGCCAGCGGCGGATAGGACTTCAGGAACTTCTCCTTCTGCGCCGCGCCGGTGTCACCGTAGTCGTTGATCACGATCACCTCGGGGTCACGGTCGACCACGGTCTCCCAGCCCACCGTGACCCAACTGTCCTTGAGGTCCTTCATGACGTGATCACCGCCCGCCTTGGTGATGATGTCGTGCGGTCCGGCGTAGGCACCGGAGGTCAGCGGCTTGTCCCGCCCGTCGTCGTAGAGGAAGACCCGCGGGCGGTCAGCGCCCTTCGGCGCCTTGGCCTGCGCTTCGGCCACCTGCTTCCGGAACGTCGCGACGAGGGCTTCCGCACGCTCCTCCACGTCGAATATCTTCCCCAGGTTCCGCAAATCGGTGTAAAGCGCATCGAGTGGTGCCATCACCCCGCGTGCCTTCCCCCGGCCGTTGCGGCACGACTCGCTCAGCAGATACGAGTCGATGCCCACTCTCTGGAGTTCGGCGGGAGTGAACCCGTCTCCCTCGCTGAATCCGTAGTTCCATCCGGCGAAGACCAGATCGGCACGGGCGTCGAGGACCAGCTCCTTGTTGATCCTCTCCTTGGAGAGCCACTTGGTCTCCTGGTAGCCGTCCTTCCAGGGAACGGACGTGAGGTCGCCCTTGTCCTCGGGCATCACATAGCCCGCCATGTGGTCCTGGAGCCCGAGCGCGAACATGATCTCGGTGATGCCGACGTCATTGGTGACCACGCGCTGCGGGGCCTTGTCGTAGGTCTTCTTCTGGCCGCAGTTCTCGATGGTCACCGGATAGTGGCCGCCCTCTGTCCGGGCACCGCTCTTCTCTTCTTGGCCAGAGGTGATTTCCGCACCGCAGCCGGTGAGGACCAGGGCTGCGGCGAGCGCGAGTGCGGCAGGGCGTACAAGGTTCGGCATGGTTGGAGCGACTCCTCAGGAATCGGATCGAGCGCGGCGGAGACGGTCGAAGAGCAGCTGTACGGCGCCGGTCTCCGGATGTGGGACGCGGTGAGCCCGTACGCCGAAGACCTCGGCCAGCAACTCGGTTGTGAGCACGTCGTGCGGAGGGCCGGACGCGACGATCCGACCGCTGTCGATGACATGGAGCACGTCGCAGTGGAGTGCGGCGAGGTTGAGGTCGTGCAGCGCGGTGAGGACGGTCAGCCCGCTGCCTCGTACCAGCGCCAGTACTTCCAGCTGCTGTGCGATGTCCAGGTGGTTGGTCGGCTCGTCGAGCACCAGCAGCCGAGGCTGCTGGGCCAGTGCGCGGGCGATCAGCACCCGTTGCTTCTCGCCGCCGGAGAGAGTGAGGAAGCCGCGGTCGGCGAGGTGTCCGGCGTCGACTCCCGCCAGCGCGCTCTCGCACGCCTGCCGGTCTTCGTCGGTGGCCCGGCCCACCGACCGCTGGTGCGGCAGCCGTCCCATCGCCACGACCTCGGCAACCGTGAAGTCGAACTCGGTGACCGCCTCCTGGGGCAGGGCGGCCAGCCGACGGGCGCCTTCGCGCGCGCTCATGGCGTACAGGTCCTCGCCGCCGAGCCGCACCGTGCCGGCCGAGGGGCGCAGAGCCCGGTAGACGCAGCGCAACAGGGTGGACTTTCCACTGCCGTTGGGCCCGACCAGACCGACGAGCTGCCCCTCTCCCGCTGCCAGCGTGGCCTCCTCCACCAGCCGCGCACCGGCGATCTCGACCGTCAGGGCATCGATATCGATCCGCATCACGCACCTCCGAACGTGTACGAGCGGCGGCGCATCAGCAACACGAAGCACGGCACGCCGATGACCGCGGTCAGCACGCCCACCGGCAGTTCGGCGGGCGCGAGCACGACACGGGAGAGGATGTCCACCCAGATCAGCAGGACAGCGCCCGCCAGTGGCGCGACGGCCAGCAGCCGGCGGTGGTCCGCTCCGACCAGCATCCGTACGGCGTGCGGCACCATCAGCCCGACGAAGCCGATCGCACCGCTCACCGCGACCACCGCCCCCGTGACGGCCGCAGAGACCAGGAACAGCTCCTTGCGCAGCCGTCCCGCGTCCACGCCCAGCGCGGCCGCGGTCTCGTCGCCCATGGCCAGGGCGTTCAGCCGGCGCGCCGACCAGGCGAGGTGGGCGAGGCCGCCGAGCACGGCCCCCGCGGCGATCGGCACGGAGGACCAGGTGGCTCCGCCGAGACTGCCGAGCATCCACATCATGGCGGAACGGGCGGCTTCACCGCGCTCGGCCGCGAACACCATGAACGTGGTGACCGCCGAGAAGCCGTAGTACATCGCGGTGCCCGTCAGGACGAGCCGCAGCGGGGTCAGACCCCGATCGGTGCGTGCGATCGCGTACACCAGCATCATGGCGAGGAGCGCGGAAAGGAAAGCCGCCGTCGACAGCGCCCAGATGCCCAGCGCGCCGAAGGCCCCGAAGATGAGCACGGCATTGGCGCCGACGGCCGCTCCCGAGGAGATGCCGAGGACGAACGGGTCGGCGAGGGCGTTGCGGACCATGGCCTGTACGGCGACGCCGATGGCCGCGAGACCGGCCCCGACGACCGCGGCCAGCACGGCTCGCGGAAAGCGCAGTTCCCAGACGATCGTGTACGCCGGGACCTGGTCGGGGGCTATCCGGCCGCCGGTCAGCCCGGCCCACAGGCAACGCAGCACTTCGCCCCAGGAGAGCCCCGACGCCCCGATCCCCGCCCCGCAGACGAGTGAGACCAGGAGCACGGCGCACAAGGAGATCAGGAGCAGCGGCAGAGACACGCGCCGTGGCGGGGCGGGCCCGGCGCCGGCGCGGGACGTGCGCGGCGGCACGGCGGGTTTACGGTCGAGGGGGGTGGCCACGGGCGGATCGCTTTCGCCTCGGGCCGTGCACCTACGTGATCGAAGGAGCAGCCCGGGCGCGGAGCGCCCTGCGCAGCACCACTCGCAGTCCACGGCGAATTGACAGGAGCCTTCACCACCGCGGGTAATCGGGCTTACGGGGCCATGCGGGGCTCCGCCTACCGTTGCGGGTCAGCGCCGGATTTCGACCGGACTTCCCCCGCGGGGCACCTGCAGCTTAGCGTGCACGGGATGACGTACCGCCAGAGGGCGATATCGGTAGGCGCCGAATCGGGCACGGCTTCCACTCGCGGACCGCACCTGCCCGGCACGCCGCGCGGTACGCCCGGTCCAGCACCGGCGCCGGCGCCGGCAGGCCCGCGAACCCGGCGAGCCAGCAGCCCTGGGGGACGTCCTCACGGCCTCACCGGAGGCGATCTCCCGACTGGCCTTTGCCGAAGGGTCGATGAAGCCGAAGGTCGACGCCGCCGCTCGAACCTCTCGACGACCTTCTCGACCGGAATGTCGGCACGGAGGTCCGCCCGGATGTACCGGACGGAATCGTCTACGTCTGAGCACTCGCGGGTACGGCCCGTGTGCGCCGACCCCGGCCGGGCCGTACCGCTCAGTCCTGGTGCTTGCGTCGCGCGGCAGCTGCGTTGCGGCCTGTCACCAGGTGCTTGCCGGCCAGCTTTTCGACGCCCGCGACGTCACGCTCCGCGATCGCCCGGTACAGGCCCTCGTGCCCCTGCGCGACGCCCTCGATGTCGTCGTGCTGTCCCAGCAGCCAGCGCATCCTGCTGCGGAGGGTGCTCTGGAGCTCGTTCAGGAGTTCGTTGTCGGCCAGCGCGGTCACCGTCTCGTGGAAGTCGGCGGCGGCCCGGCGGGCCCGTACGGCATCTCCCCTGTCCGCCGCCTTCAGCTCGGCGTCGAGATCCGCGCGGAGCTTCTCCAGTCCCGCGCGGGTGCGCCGTTGGGCGGCGAGCCGGAAGGTCAGCGTCTCAAGGGCCGCGCGGACCTCGTCGAGGTCCTCGACATCCGCCGGCGTGAACTCCCGCACGACGGCCCATGTCCGCGGCCTCGGCGTGACCAGCCCCTCGGTGACCAGTGACTTCAGGGCCTCCCGGATGGGCAGCCTGCTCACCCCGAGCTCGGCGGCGAGCTCGCGCTCGACGAGCTTGCTGCCCGGCTCACGCACACCGTCGATGATCTCGTCACGGAGCAGGCGTGTGACCCGCTCCGACTCGGGCTCGAAGTCCTCAGACCCTGTCATGTCCTCAAATCTCTCATCACTCGACGTCGGTATTCGGTATGCCGTCTGCGGTACGGGGTTCTCAGGCCGGTGCGTAGCCGCGTGCGCGGACCAGGTCGCGGGCGAGCCGGGTGAAGGCGCGGGCGGCGGCGCTCTCGTAGGTGCTCTCCCGGTGCAGCAAGGTGGCGACGCGGGTGGGCAGCGGAGGGTCGATGGGAATCGGCGTGAGGTGCGGGTGGTCGTCCGTGATCGCGTCGGGCAGCACGGTGGCCAGCAAGCCGGTGCGCTGGACGATTTCCGTGAGGCCCTGGATGGTGTCGGCCTCCACGGCGATCGGCGGGCTGACACGATGCTCGGCGAAGTAGCTGTCGATGTGACTTCGGGTGGCGAAGTCACTGCTCACTATAGGTGCCGCCTTCGCACTCGCCTCCATCCTGCTCTTCCTCCTGCTGATGCTCTCGGGCTTCATGGGGCACAAGACGGGAGTCCCCTTCCCCGTCACGAGCCGCGGCTCCATCGTCCGCGGAAACGTGATCGGCATCCCGGTGAACATGCTGTTCTTCGCCGTGATCGTGGCGCCGCTCAGCGGCGCACAGTTCAAGCTGGACGGGCAGGTCATCCAGGTGGTCGCGACGAGGGCCTGCGCGGTGGGTGCGGCGCCCGCCGCGGGCGGAGGCGACCGCGAATCCGAGCAGGCCGGCGGTGACGTCCCAGGGGCGGTCTCCGTCACTCATGTCCAGTTCGCTCTGCAGGGACGGCAGGGCCACGTTCACGATCGTGCTGTCCAGCAGAATCATCAACTGGGCCGGCCCCAGGACACCCAGGGCCCACCAGCGCTCGGGATGCGGGTGCGGGGGGCTGGGGGTGACGGGGAACCAGGCATGCCCCCCGCATGCCAAATGACCGCCATCCGACAAAGAAGATCCCTGGTACGGCCTCAGCGCACGCGACAGGGTCCTCGATCCGACGAAATATGGGATACGAAAAATTTCACCCCCGGCCGCCGCCCTGGCGGCTCGCGGAGAAGCGGGACGGGGGCGTACCGAAGGCGCGGGTGAAGGCAGCGGTGAACGCTGCGGGAGTGGCGTAGCCGATCCGGGCACTGACCTCGCTGACCGAACCGGTGCGCAGCAGCGGGACGGCCGCGAGCAGGCGGGCACGGCCCCGCCAGACGGCTGGGCTGTCGCCGGTCTCGGCGCGGAAACGCCGGGTGAAGGCCCGTTCGCTCATGGCCGCCCTGGCAGCCCATGCGGCATTGGTGGCGCCGGCGTCCGGGGTGGCCAGGTATTCGCGGCAGAGTCTCGCGAGGTCGGCGGAGGCGGGAATCCCCACGTGGAACGGGAGCGGGGCACGCTCGGCGATCTCGTGCAGGAGGAGCGCGGCGATGCTTCCCGTACGCCCGGACAGGCTGTAGTCGGCCTCGAACTCGACAGCGGCCAGGAGCAGTTCGCGCAGCAGCGGCGGAACGTCCACGACCGCGCAGGTGGCGGGCCACCAGGGGACGGCATGCGGCTCGACGTACAGGCTCCGGGTGCTCACTCCCAGCATGCGGACCCGGTGCCGCGTGGTGGGCGGGATCAGTACGGCGCGCTCGGGCGGAACGGTCCAGGTCCCCTCGGCGGTGTCGACGACCATGACCCCGGTGGCGCCGTAGAGGAACTGCGCGCGCCGGTGTTCGTGCCAGTCCAGTACGTGTCCGGGCGGGTAATCGGTGCCGATCGGCAGGACGGCCCGGTCGACGTGGTCGACATCGGCCAGCGGGACGTTCTTCACCCGTCCATCGTACTGGCCGACACACGAAGGAACTGTGCCGACCATCGCATGCGAGCACATCGCCGGAGCTGGTGGGGTGGAGCCATGGACTTCGTGATGTTGATCGGGGTCGGGCTCCTCACCGGAGTGACGACAGTGTTGTTCGGTTTCGGTGGAGGGTTCGTCGCGGTACCGGTGGTGGTTTGGGCGGACGCCGTACTCGGCGCGGACGCGATGCGGGTGGCGACGGCCACCTCGGCCCTGGTGATGGTGGTGAACGCGGGGTTCGCGACGGCCGTCACACCGCGGCGGGTGCTCCTCTCGCTCCGCGGCAGCGGCGTGCTGCTCCTCCTGCTGGCGGCCGGTGCCTCGTTCGGCGCGCTCGCCACACGCCTCGCTCCGGCCGCTCTGGCCCACTGGGCATTCGTCGCGTACGTCGCTCTCACCATCGCCGATCTGCTCCTGCGGCCCGGCTTCCTGCGCCCGGACACCCGGGTCGGTACGGCATCCGACGCTCCGCGTCCGCTGCCGCCCGTCCTCGGCGCACCGATCGGTGCGGTCGCCGCCTTCCTCGGCGTGGGCGGCAGTGTCATGACCGTCCCGGCGATGCGGCGGGCCGGGCACACGATGCAGGTGGCGACCGCGCTGGCCAACCCCCTCACCCTCGCCATCGCGGTCCCGGCCGCCGTGGTGTCCCTCTGGGTGGCAGCGGTCCCCGCCGCCGCGCACGCGCAGGTGCGACTGGTGGGTCTCATCGACCTCCGCGCCGCCTCGGCGCTGCTCCTGGGGGCTCTGCCGGTGATCGCGGTGCTGCGGCGACGCCCGCCGCGGATCCCCGACCGCACCCATGCCTGGGCCTACATCGGGCTGCTCGTCATGGTGACGGTCGCGATGCTGCTCCTGGTCTGACCGGTCGTTTCGATCGGTGTCCCCGAGGCCCGTCCGGCGGAGTGGGGCGTGGTCGTCGAGGCGGGTGGCAGGCTGAGAGCTGCGAGTCCGCATCGAGCAGGCAGGGGGAACGGATGCCCGAGTTGGAATTTCCGCCGACACGCGTGGCCGGACGGGGGCGCGATTGGTACCGGGGTGACTGTCACGTGCATTCGGTCCACTCGGACGGCGAGCTGACGCCGGAGCAGCTCGCGGCCGGTGCCCGTGCGGCGGGGTTGGATTTCCTGGCGACCACCGAGCACAACACCTCCGAGGCGCATGGTGCCTGGGCCCGGCACGTCGGCGACGACCTGCTGGTGATCCTCGGTGAAGAGGTCACTACCCGGACCGGGCACTGGCTCGCGTTGGGTACCCGCCCCGGACAGGTGGTCGACTGGCGGTACGGCCTGCGGGACGAGCGGGTCGGCCGGCATCTGGACGAGGTCCATCGAGCCGGTGGGCTGTGCGTGGCGGCCCATCCGCACGCGCCGTACGCCTCGGGCACGTTCATGTACCCGTACCAGGGGTTCGATGTGGTCGAGGTGTGGAACGGGTTGTGGAGCTCGGACGTGCCGTGGAATGCCGACAACGAGGCGGCCCTGGCCGAGTGGGGGCGCAGCCTGGCCGCGGACATCCACCGGGGGCGTTGGCGGCCCGCGATGGGCAACAGTGACACGCATCTGGCGGGCCAGATCGGATTCCCGCACACCGTCGTGCTGGCCGAGGAGCTGAGCGCCGAAGCGGTCCTCGCCGGAATCCGGTCGGGCCGGAGCTGGATCGCCGAATCGGCCGCCGTCGAGCTGTCGTTCAGAGCCTCGGCCGGTGACCGGAGCGCCGGTATCGGTGAGCGGCTGGAGGCGGGTGACGCGCCGGCCGAGGTGAGGGTGGACGTACGTGGTGTGCCCTCGGGCACTGTCGGCTTTCACACCGAGCGGGGCAGGGCGCATCACGTGTCGTTGCCCGCCTCGGGTTCGGGTGCCGTGGAGTGGCGCATCGGCACGGCGGACTCGGCGTTCGTCCGTGTCGAGGTGCGCCACCCCGACGGGCGCATGGCGGCGCTCAGCAACCCGATCATCCTGGCCTGAATGCGTCACGCCGTCGGCTTCGCGCCGCCCGCGCGGCAGGCGGATCGACCGGAAGGCGCGTGCCGACCGGTCAGTCGGTGGCCGGCCGCACCGGTTGCGCCAGGTGCCGCCACAGGAAGGCATGCAGCAGGGCCTTGTTGTGGGCGGACTGTTCGTTGTCACTGGCGCCCGCGTGGCCGCCGCCGGTGTTCTCGTGGAACAGGACCGGGTGACCGAGTTCGCGCAGCCGCGCGGCCATCTTGCGGGCATGGCCGGGGTGGACCCGGTCGTCACGGGTGGAGGTCGTCAGGAGCACCGGCGGACAGACCTGGTCCGCGGTGAGCCGGTGGTAGGGGGAGAGCTCGCGCAGGTGCGGGCGATCGGCTTCGGCGTCCGGGTTGCCGTACTCGGCGGTCCAGGACGAGCCGGCGAGGAGCTTGTGGTAGCGGAGCATGTCCAGCAGCGGTACCTGAGAGACGATCGCGCCGAACAGGTGCGGATATCGGGTGATCATCGCGCCCATGAGCAGGCCGCCGTTGCTTCCCCCCGCGGCGCCCAGCATGGCCGGGGTGGTGATGCCCCGCGCGACGAGGTCCGTGGCGACGGCAGCGAAGTCCTCGAAGGCTCGCGGCCGGTCCGCGCCGAGCGCGGCCTGGTGCCAGTCCGGCCCGTACTCGCCGCCGCCCCGGATGTTCGCGATCACGTACGTGCCGCCGCGCTCCAGCCACGCCCGGCCCGTCACCGCGTCGTAGGAGGGGACGAGGGAGACTTCGAAGCCGCCGTAGCCGTAGAGCAGGGCGGGTCCGGGGCCGTCGGGGGAATGGCCGGGGCCGATCACGAAGTAGGGCACCCGCGTGCCGTCCCGGGAGGTCGCGAAGAACTGCTCCACCGACAGACCGGCCGTGTCGAAGCGGTCCGGCGCCTGCTTGAGGATCTCGGAGTCGGCGCCGATCCGCCCGTGGTGGAGGGCGGATGGCCGCAAGTACCCCGACACGTCCAGGAAGTACTCGTCGGAGACGTCCGGGTCCGTGTCCACGACCGTGGCGGAGGACAGCGCCGGGACGTCCGCGAGCGGCTTGCGCGCCCACCCGCCTCCGGCGATCGGGGTGAGGACCTCGATGCGGGTGCTGACGTCGCGCATCGTCTCCAGGATCAGATGGTGGCGGGTCCAGGAGTACCCGGCCAGAGCCGTCCGCTCGTCCGGGGTGAACAGCACCTCCGCGGTGCGGTCACCCGCCAGGAAGGCCTCGAAGTCGAACGCCAGCAGGGAGCCCGACGGCTGCCCGAGCCAGTCGGACTTCAAGGTGACGATCAGATGCCGGCGATGGGGATGGACACTGGCGTCGTCGGGAACGTCGATCTTGACGAGCGTGTCGTCCGGGGCCAGGAGGTACGTCTCGCTGCGGAAGAAGTCCAGCCACCGGGCGACGAAGTCCCGCTCGAAACCGGGCGTGAAGTCGTGCCAACTCCAGGCCGCCACATCTCCCGGCCCGGCCTCGAAGACCTGAGCGGCCTCTTCCAGCGGTGTGCCGCGGCGCCACCTGCGTACCGTGCGCGGATAGCCGGCGTCGGTCAGGGAGCCAGGACCGAAGTCCGTGCCGATGAAGACGGTGTCGGCGTCGATCCATCCGATCCGCGTCTTCGCCTCCCCCACCCGGAACCCGCCCTCGACGAAGGTCCGGGTGGCGAGGTCGAACTCGCGGACCACAACGGCGTCACCGCCGTCGCGCGACAGGGACACCAGTGCCCGGTCGTAATCGGGACGGCGCACCTGCGCACCCGACCACACCCATTTCTCGCCCTCCGCCGCGGCGAGCGCGTCGATGTCGAGCAGGACCTCCCACTCGGGCAAATCCTTGCGGTACTGCTCCAGCGTCGTACGCCGCCACACACCACGCACATGCCCGGCGTCCTGCCAGAAGTTGTAGAGGAACACCCCGCGACGGACGGTGCTGGGGATGCGGTCCGAAGCGTCCAGCACCTCCCGCAGGCGCTCCTTCAGGTCGGCGAACCCGGCATCGGCGGCCAGCGCCGCCTCCGTCTCGGCGTTCCGCTCGGCCACCCATTCGAGCGCGGCCTCGCCGTCGATGTCTTCCAGCCACAGGTACGGATCTTCATCAGTCACAAGCCGAATTGTGCAGCCATGGGACGCGTGCCGAGAACACATCCGCTCATCGCCGGGGCGCAAGGGCTCACAACCAGCCGCGGCGGGCCGCGATCACGCCGGCCTGGAAGCGGTTGGCGGCGCCGAGGAGGTCGTGGAGGCGGCTGATGCGGCGGCGCATGGTGCGGACGGACCAGCCGAGCTGACGGGCTATCGCCTCGTCCTTGAGGCCGCTGACCAGGAGGGTGAGGACGAGTCGGTCCTCCTCGCCGAGCGGGTCCTCGGCGGGGGCGTTCAGGGGCAGGGCCTGCTTCCAGCACATCTCCCAGTAGCCGGTGAGGGCGTCGAGCAGGGTGGACGGGCGGATCACCGCGGCCCGGACGTCGTCGAGGTCGAGGGAGAGCGGCATCAGGGCGAGCCTGCGGTCGGCGATGGCGAGTTTGATGCCCAGTCCGGGCAGGACGCGGGCCTGTTCGCCGTGCCGGACCAGTTCGCGGATGTCGTCGAGGACGCCCGGCCATTCCAGGGCCTCGGGGGCGTACACCGCGCGGTACCGTACGCCGCGGCCCAGTGCCGTCGCCTCCACCGGGTTGGAGGTGGTCAGGGCGTACGGCGGCCGGTCCAGGGTCATCACGTCCTCGTGGGCCTCCTGTTGGAGGCGGACGAACCAGCGGCCGAGTGCCTCGCTGCCGGTGGTGATCTCCACCTCGTCCTCGTCGGTCGCGCCGATGCGCGCGGCGGCGAAGAGCCGGGACAGCTCGTCGGCCGCCGAACGGACCCGGTCCAGCTCATTGCTCCTGGCCCGCACCAGCGCCTCGACGGCGGCCCCCGGCTCGATCGCGGCGTACCGGCGGCGGGTGCCGGCGAGCCTGCCGACCAGCCCGTGGTCGCGGAGCCGGTCCAGCGCCCTGGCGACACGCTCGGCCGAACAGCCGAGATCCGCAGTGAGTTCGGCGGGCGCCGCCGTCCGCCGGGTCAGGACGGCCCGGTAGACGCTCTCGTCGAACGGATCGATGCCTGCCGCGGTGAGTCTCGGTGTCTCGGGAGTCATGGACGGATGGTGGCCCAATTGTGCCAGCGGCAGCAATGGGCCACGAAGATCCGTTGTGCGGCAAGTGCCCGCACCACTAGGACCTTTACGCATGGCAATGAAGTCACGAAGATCGCGTCATGCCGCTCTCGCCGCCGTCGTTCTCGCCGGTGCGTTGGCGGCGACACCGGGTGCCGCCGACGCGTCCACGCCCGGCCCTTCGCAACGAGTGATCGTCGAACTGTCCGGGAGCCCCGCGGTCACCGCCGCGCCCGGTGGGTCGCTGCTGTCCGCCGGGGCCGCCCGCGGCGTCGGCGCCGCCCGCCGTGCGCTCGACGTACGGCAGGAGACATTCCTCGGCTCGGCGAAAAGCGCCGGGCTCCATCCCTCGGCCACCCGCAAACTGGGGCTGCTCATCGATGCCGTGGCGATGACGGTGCCCGCGTCCGAGGTGGGGCGGCTGTCCTCGCTGCCGGGTGTCACCGCCGTCCGCGCAGACACCCGGGTGCTGACGAGGACGGACGTGAGCGTGCCGATGATCGGCGCCCCGGGCGTCTGGCGGCGCAAGGACACCGCCGGAAGCCGCGTCACCGGCAAGGGGACCACCGTCGCGATCCTGGACAGCGGGGTGGACTACACCCACCCCGACCTGGGCGGCGGACTCGGCAAGGGTCACAAGGTCCTCGGCGGGCACGACTTCGTCAACGGTGACGAGGACCCGATGGACGACAACGGCCACGGCACCCATGTCGCCGGCATCGTCGCGGGCCGATCCGCCGCGAAGGGCGGCGTCACCGGCGTGGCGCCCGGCGCGAATCTGCTGGCCTACAAGGTGATGGACGCCGACGGCTCCGGCTACACCTCCGACATCATCGCCGGAATCGAGGCGGCCTCCGATCCGGCCAATCCGCACCGAGCCGATGTCATCAACCTGAGCCTCGGCGGCCCCGGTGACGGCACCGACCCGCTGGGCCGCGCCGCGACCGCGGCCGTACGGGCCGGTGTGGTCGTGGTGGCCGCGGCCGGCAACGACGGACCGGGCGCGGGTACGGTCAGCAGCCCCGCGACGGCCGACGGTGTGCTCGCAGTCGGCGCGTCGACGAGCAATCTGCGGCTGCCCAGCGCGTACCTGGCGGGCGAGAAACCCGAGTTGATCCAGAGTTACCGCGGCATCCTGTCCGCGAACCCGCCGGAGCGCCCCGTCACGGCGCCGCTCGTCGACGTCGGCGAGGGCACCGCCGAGGACTGGAAGCGGGTCGGCGACGTACGCGGAAAGATCGTACGGGCCCGGATGCTCATCGCCGCCGACGCCCAGTACCTGTCGGCGAGCGCCGTGGAGTGGGCGCAGGAGGCGGAGAGGCGCGGTGCGATCGCCGTGCTGGCCGGACTGCCGTCCAACAGCGGCCCGGTGTTCGCCGCCGGAGCGCCGGGCGAGGTCCGGCCGCCGGAGGTGACCCCCGAGCCGGGAGTGGCGCAGATACCGGTTTCGCCCGCGCGGATCGACGCCTCCGGTGACTCACTGCGCATGGACCACCTGGTGGTCATGGGCATCGACGCGACCCAGTACACGGAGTTGAGCACCCGGCTCGCCGCCGGGAAGGTCTCCGTGACGCTGCGCGGCACCGACACCACCGACCGGATCGCCTCGTTCTCCTCACGCGGCCCCACCCAGGGCTTCGGCCTGAAGCCCGATCTGGTCGCACCGGGCGTCGAGATCCGCTCCACCGTGCCCAAGGCGCTGTACGGGCCCGGCGAGTACCGCATGTCGGGCACGTCGATGGCGACCCCGCACGTCGCCGGTGCGGCGGCCCTGCTGCGCCAGCTGCACCCCGGCCGGACGCCCGCCGAGATCAAGGCCGCGCTGGTCGGCACCGCGAAGCCGCTGAGCGGCAGCGGGCCCACGACCCAGGGCTCGGGCCGGCTCGATGTGGCCGCGGCCGCCTCGGCCGCGGTCAGCGCCTCACCGGCGTCGGTGTCCTTCGGACTCGCCGATCTGTCCGGGCGGAAGGTCGGCGGCACCGCGAAGGTGACGCTGCAAAACCCCGGCAAGCGGGCGGTCACGACGACGCTGCGGACCGACGGTCCGGCCAGGGTCTGGCCGAGGCGGGTCACCGTACCGGCCGGGAGGACCGCGACCGTCACGGTCTCGCTGAGCGTCGCCCGGCCGGCCACGGGCACCGAGATCAGCGGCCGCCTCACAGCGACTCCGGACCGGGGACCGGCGATCCGGGTGCCCTATCTGCTCGCCGTCCGGTACCTGGCCGTCCAGGCCGCGCCCGACCCGAGCGACGGTCACTCGACCGTGCACATCGCCCCGCCGACCAGGCTGGCCGCGCCGCCGGTCGTCACGGTCACCCCGCCTCGTGGCAAGGCCGTCGACATCACTTCCACCCTGGATCCCGCCAGCGGCTACTACCGGGCCCAGGTGACCGGCAGCGTGGCCGGCGCCTACCGGGTCTCGGTACGCGGCACCGCGGGGACCGGGCAGCGGCTCACCGGCTCCAGTGCCTTCGAGGTCACCCCGGTCGACAGCCGCGGGGACCGCTGGGAGCCGGCCGGCCCCAACAGCGAGGCCGGTACCGTCGCCCTCTCCCCGAGCCGGCCGAAGCAGGCCGTCCTCACCCAGTTCCAGAAGGCGGCTCCCTGGCTGACCACCGACGACGGGGCCTCCTGGCGCCAGTTGGGACGGCTGCCCGTCGCGGACGGCACGGGTCCGCTGGTGGTGGACGCGAAGAATCCGGACCGCTGGTGGTACGCCGTGAACAGCGTGCACGACGGCAGCCGCCGGGGCGCAGTCCTGCGCACCGATGACAACGGGCGTACCTGGCGCACCCTCGACGTCCCGGACACCCGCATCGCGGCACTCGCCGCCGATGAGCAGACCCGCACCCTGGTCGCGGTCACCTCGGACGCACTGCTCGTCAGTACGGACGCGGGCGACCACTGGACGACGTATCCGACCGGCGTCACCGGCGCCGTCACCGCGGCCACCGTCACCGGCGACACCCTCTACATGACGACGTATCACGGCGTCTGGGCCCGCTCCGGCATCGGTTCGGGCAGTCCCGGCGAGGCGCGCCGGCTCTTCGAGGCGTCCGACGACGGCGTCGGCGGGCTGGCCGCCGACTCCTCGGTCGTGGCGGTGTACGTCCCGGGCCGGGGCGTTGTCGGTTCGCGTGACGGCGGGGAGACCTGGGCCACCCTGCTGGCCATGACGGAGGGCGGCCTCCGCCTGTACATCTCGGGTGACGACCTGTACCTGAGCACGCTGTCCGGCAGCGGCCGGCTCAGCCGCGACCACGGGCGGACGTGGACCACGGTCGCAGGGCCGTCGCGCGCGGCGGTGCCGGTGGACTACGACCGCTGGGCCGACGGGTCCGTCACCGTCGCCGGCGAGCAGGACGGCCTCTACCGGGGTGCCGCGGACGGCACCGGATACCGGCGGATCGGTGTCCAGGGACTGACCGTCAACGATCTCGCTGTCAGTGACGGCCATCTGCTCGCCGCCACCGACAGCGCGATCTACCGCACCGCTCTTCCCGTCGCGAGCCCGGAGTGGGGCCGGTCGGGCGGCGAGGGCAGGACGGGCGTCAGCGTCCCGCAGCTCGCCGTGTCGGCCAAGGATCCGAAGGTGATCTGGAAGGTCCGGCGCACCGCGTTCGGCTCGTTCACCGTCGAGCGCAGCGTCGACGGCGGTGCCACCTGGGAGAAGAGGGGCAGCTCGGCGGAGGTGCCGACAGCGCTGCTGGTTCACCCCGCCGACCCGGACCGGGTGATGGTCAGCTTCCGGAGCCTGCTGGGCCAGGGGCTGTTCGCCACGAGTGACGGCGGCGCGACGTGGAAGAACCTGTACCACGAGCGCTCCTTCGACACCCTCGTGGGCGATCCCGCCGATCCGCTGCGCCTGTGGCTCGGCAACCGTTCCGGTCTCTACCGGTCGGACGACGGCGGGGTGACCGTCACCAAGGTCGCCGACGGCCCGGTGACCGCGATCGACCTCGACGGACGGCGTCTCGTCATCGGCGGCGACAGCGTCCGCGTCAGCACCGACGGCGGCCGGACCTTCCGCACCGCGGACACCGGCGCTCTCGCGATCCACGTCTCCGACCTGCTACGGGTCGGGGACACGTTCTACGCGGCCACCACCAGCTCTGGGGCCAGCGGCCTCCTGCAGGGCGGCCGCGGTGTGCTGCGCAGCACCGACCACGGTCTGAGCTGGCACAACATCTCCACCGGCCTGCAGAACACCGACACGACGAAACTGGCCGCGAGCCCCGACGGCCGCACGCTCTACGTCGGCACCATCGACGGCGGCGTACACCGTCTCGGCCTGCGCCGCTGATCACCACGGACCGGGCGCCCGGACGGAACCTCTGTCCGGGCGCCCGGTCCATGCGCGTGCCGACGCACCGCTCGAACACTCGGTACGCGAGCGTGCGCTTCAGCCACGGTTCCGGTGCGGCTTCCAGCCCTGGTGGGGTACCGCGGAAAGGGCGGGGCGGCCTGGTGGGGCCGCCCCGCGGGGTTCGCCGTCGGGCGTCGGCGCGATCGGCTCAGAGACCGACGTCGCGGGCGTTGATGTCGGCGAGGGATTCGCGGCGGACCAGTAGCCGTGCGCGGCCGTCGAGGACGGCGACCACCGGCGGGCGGCCGACCATGTTGTAACTGGATGCCATGGAGAGGTGGTAGGCGCCCGCGACCGGGATGGCCACCAGGTCTCCGGGGCGGATGTCGCCCGGCATGGCCGCGTCGTCGGCGAGCACATCCCCCGCCTCGCAATGCCGGCCGACGACGGTCACCGTGCAGGGCTCGGCCGTCGAACGTCGGCCGATGAGCCGGGGTGCGTAACGTACGCCGTACAACGCGGGCCGCGGATTGTCGCTCATTCCGCCGTCCACGGCCACGAAGACGCGTTCGCCGGTCCTCTTCACCGCGAGCACCCGGTACAGCGCCACGCCTGCGGGCCCGACCAGCGCACGGCCGGGCTCGACGGTGAGCCGGGGCACGGGGAGGCCGGCCGCGGCGCAGCTCGTGGCCAGTTCGCGGCGGATGCGGGCGCCGAGGGACGGTATGTCGAGCGCGGTCTCCCCCGGACGGTAGGCGACGGCGTGTCCGCCGCCGAGGTCCAGCTCCGGCAGGACGATTCCGTGCTGGTGACGGATCTGGGCGAGCAGCCCGACGACGCGTCGCAGCGCGGTCAGGTAGGGCTTGGCCGTGGTGATCTGCGAACCGATGTGGCAGTGCAGGCCGACGAGTTCCAGCCGTGGCTGGTCGAGAATCCGGGCAACGGCATGCTGAGCGCTCCCGTCGGTGATCGACAGCCCGAACTTCTGGTCGTCCGTGCCGGTGCGGATCGCGGCGTGGCTGCCCGCGCTCACGCCAGGGACCACGCGCACCAGCACCTTCTGGCGGGCGCCGGCCGGGATGAGCGCGGACAGCCGGGCGATCTCCCACGCGCTGTCGATGACGATCCGTCCGACACCCAGGCGCAGTGCGGCGTCCAGGTCGTCCGGGCTCTTGGCGTTGCCGTGCAGCACGATGCGGTCGGGCGGGAAGCTGGCCGTCACGGCGAATTCCAGCTCGCCCGCGGAGCAGACGTCCAGGCCGAGGCCCTCCTCCCGCACCCAGTGCAGAAGGGCGCGGCAGAGGAATGCCTTTGCCGCGTAGACGACATCGGTGTCCGGGAAGGACCGCAGATAGGTGCGGCAGCGTTCCCGCACTTCGCCTTCGTCGAGGAGATAGACCGGTGTACCGAACCGTTCGGCCGCCTCGACGAGGGAGACGCCTCCCACCGCGACATCACCGCGGGAGGTGAGGCGCGCAGAAGCGGGCCAGACGGACAGGCTTGCGGCGTTGCCCGGCGGTACGGGGGCCGTGTGCGACACGGACGGTGCCTGCGCCGGAGCCGACAGCCCCGGCAGTGTTGTGGTCATGGTGTTCCCTCCGCCGGTCAATAGGTCGATGCAGGAGACAATGACGGTGTGCCGGTCGCGCGGACCGCATCGCCCGCTCGCAGCTTCCGGGCCGTCCGACGCTCGCGCGGGGGCGCGGGGGCCGTACGGTGGGTTCGCTTCACAACAGCGGAGGCGGCACCGGGCCCCGGGACGGCGAGCAGCGGATCGACGACTAGGTCGACGACCCCCAAGGGCGCGACGAGGGCGCGTACCGCCGGCTCGGAGAGTCGGATCCAGGTCTGCCGCTGTCCAAGGGTGAGGGCCAGTTGCCGCTCATCGGTGAAGGCGACGGCGGTGTGTACACCGAGCGGCGTACGGAAGAGCCGCACGCAGTAGCCCGTGGGCCCCGACCGGGCCGGAACGAACAATGCTCCGGTCCGGTTCGGTTGAAGGGGGTCGGGGTCCTCGGCACGCTGGTTGTCGTTCATGGCACTCCTGGTGGAGACGGGTACATCGCCCCGGACCACTGGCGATCCGGGGCATGCAACGACGCTATGCCCGCTCCTACCGGCCCGGACGTCCCCGTTAGCGGTCCCTTGATCCCGCACGCCCGACCCTTGACGCACGATTGACGACGGACACGTGGATGCCGGTGATGATCTCAGTGCTGGATCAGGCCGCCGACCGGGACGGGAGCGACGTGCCCTGTTGCCGGAAGGGTCCGCGCCGGCGCGAGGCCGACGTCTACCAGCGATGACCGGCGAAGGCGGGCGACATCGGGGATCGGAGTCCAGACCGACTCGGTGGTATCGCTGTTCGGCTCGGGCCGGAGTCGGCCGCCTGTGATACGGACCTGGTAGGAGATGCCGACGTTCTGGTGCACGGGCAGGCCGGGCAAGCGGTCGGCCGCTGGGATCACCCTTGAGTCGACACCCAGCAGGCGTTCAACCACCGCGTCGCAGCCGGTCTCCTCAGCGACCTCCCGGATCACCGCGTCGACCGGATCCTCCGCGTATACCTCCAGCGACTCAGCGGCCGTTCATATGCAGGACGGATTCCGG
This sequence comes from Streptomyces sp. NBC_01591, assembly GCF_035918155.1. Taxonomy (NCBI): domain Bacteria; kingdom Bacillati; phylum Actinomycetota; class Actinomycetes; order Kitasatosporales; family Streptomycetaceae; genus Streptomyces; species Streptomyces sp. NBC_01591. Next base: position 8,220,538 of record NZ_CP109327.1, on the reverse strand, counting down.
GTAGCGGGTTCCCGCCACCGCTTCGGGAGGCATTGCTTCGTCCAACCGCCGCAGATCCTCGGCGTCGAGCACCACGTCCACGGCGCCGAGATTCTCCTCCAGTGTGACCCTGCGCTTGGTCCCGGGAATCGGCACGATGTCCTCGCCCTTGTGGAGCAGCCACGCGACGGCGATCTGAGCCGGCGTCACCGCCAGCTTCCCGGCCACTTCGTGCACCACCGATGCCGCAGCCGAGTTGGCGGTGAAGTTGTCTCCCTGGAATCGGGGGTCGTAGCGACGGTAGTCCGATTCCGGGTACTCCTCCGCCGGTAATGCGGTGCCCGTCAGGAAGCCGCGCCCCAGGGGCGAGTAAGCCACGAGGCCGATTCCCCGCTCCCGGATCGCCGGCAGGATCTCCTGCTCCATGTGCCGCTCCCACAGCGAGTATTCCGTCTGGAGCAACGCCACCGGGCAGACCTCATGGGCGCGGGCGATCGTTCCCGCACCGGCCTCCGACAGACCGAAGTGGAGCACCTTTCCTTCCTGGATGAGCTCACCGACCGTGCCGGCCACGTCCTCGATCGGCACCTCGAGGTCCACCCGGTGCTGGTAGAGGACGTCGATCCGGTCCGTGTCCAGCCGCCCCAGGCATTCGTCGACCACTTTGCGAATGTGGCCCGGCTTGCTGTTCAGCTCTCCGCGCCGCGTTCCTTCGTACTCCCACCCGAACTTCGTCGCGATGACCGCCTCGTCACGACGGCCACGGAGCGCGCGGCCCAGCAGTTCTTCATTGGTGAAGGGACCGTACGACTCCGCGGTGTCGAAGAAGAAGCAGCCGCGGTCGAGTGCGCGATGGATCGTTGCGATCGATTCTTCGTCGTCCGGAACCCCGTAAGTCTGGCTCATTCCCATGCATCCCAGCCCCAGGGCGGAGACTTCCGGGCCGGTGCTCCCCGGCCGACGCCGCGGAATCATTAACGCGTTCAAATCCAGGACCCTTCCCTCAGGTTCCCGTGGCTGTTGTGCCGACCCACGGATCGGTTTTCCTTCTGCGCATCCTGGATTCCGGACATCTGATCGGGGCCGCACTTGTTCTGGATGTGATTGCAAGGGAGTTGGCGCCGGCATCCGGACGGGCAAGGCGGGCCTGCGATGGGAGAGAATGCAGGTCACATCATCACGAGGGAGCGAGGCCAGGGTGACCGAACCGGTAGCGGTGGACCTCATCGATCTGGGAGACGCCGAGGGCAACCGCTGTGTGGTCCGGGTGACCGGGCGCTTTCAGCCCGGCGTGCTGACCGGCCACGACATCTTGCGGGCCGACGTCCTGGTTTCGGCGAGTTTCATCGATGCCCGGCTTGAGCTTTGTCTTTCCCAGCGGGACCTCGACGCCTGGCAGCGCGACCTGGCCCGTCTCGCACCGGGCACGGACGCGGGCCTCGGTGCCGACCGCGGCCTGAGACTCGTCTTCCACATGCACGAGGAGCGCTCCTTGTCGGTGACGGTCCACGATCCCGACCGACTCACCACGATGCTGTGGATCCAGCCCGAGGAGACCTGGATCCAGGAGCACCACCAGCGGCTTGACCATGTGCGCGGCACCTGGCCGAGCGAGGTCGTGGAGACGGCTCCCATGGCTTACGAGTGGAGTCCCCGCCGCAAGCGCTGAGCCACGGCGCAAGCCCTCGCGGAGCCGGCAGAGCCCTATACCGCCCGCCGCATGGTGAGGGCCAGGTGGACCTGGAGAGCGTGGTCGCCGTGGCGCCACAGCGGTCCGAGCAGCGCCGTGATCCGGTCGATGCGCTGGTGGAGCGTGTTGACATGGACGTAGAGGGCGCTGGCGGTACGGCTCAGGTGCCGTCGCAGGCGAAGTAGGTGAGTGCGGTGCGCACCAGATCGCTGCCGCGGGTCTCGTCGTGCTCCACCAGCGGCCCGATCGTGCGGCGGACGAAGCGGTCTTGTTCGTCGCGGCCCGCCGGACCCAGAAGGATGCCGTGGGTGCCGAGGTCGTCGCGGCAGGCACCCTCGCCGACACGGTCCAGCGCGACCAGTACGTCCAGGCAGCGGGCGGCGTCGCGGTGTGCCTCGACAACGGCCGCCGCGCCGGGTGCCGCAGGCTCCGCGTGGCCTTGCAGCTCCAGGTCGCCTGCTCCGGCACCTTCAAGGGCGCGGGCATCGTCGCCGCAGGCCCGTACTACTGCGGCAAGGGCGGCATCGTCGTCGGCCTGGTCGCCTGCGGTACGGGGCTGATCTCCACCGACCCGGACGGCATCGAGCAGATCGCCCGCCGCTGGTCGGCCGAGGGACGGATCGACTCCGTGTCGAATCTGGCGGGCAAGCCCGTCTACACGTACCACGGCACCAAGGACCCGCTCGTCCGGACATCGGTGAGCGACGAAGGGGTCCAGTTCTACCGGGACTTCGGGGCCCGGACCGCGTACCACGACACCGATCCGGCAGGGCACGGCTGGCCCACTCCGAACACCCCGCTGAGCTGCGACACCACGTTCTACCCGTTCCTCATCAACTGTGGCAACGATCCGCAGGGTGAGATGCTCGGCCACTGGCTGGGGCAGGTGAACCCGCCGGCCGCCTCCCCGTCGGCCGGCACGACCAGAACCGGTATGTGCCGGGGGGGCTGGCCCAGTGGTACAGCATGGGAAGCAGCAGCTTCCTCTATACGCCGGACTCCTGCGCGGCGGGGGCCGCGTGCAAGCTGATCGTCGCCCTGCACGTGGCGCGTACCTGGACACCCGGATCCGCCGAGACGACCTCGCGCACTGGTCGCTCCCAGACCACGTCACGCAAGTGCCCGGTTGGCGGAGTGCGGCGTAGTGCGACGGAGTGCGCGCACCCCTCCATCTCGGGTGCGCGCACTCCGTCAAGCGGCGAGGCCCTGGCGACCGGGCTCGGCAGGGCCCCGGCCAGGGTTCAGTTCTTGACCGGCCACTCCAGCGGTTCGCTGGAGAAGCCCTGGCTCAGTTGGACCGCGGCTGCCTTCTGGCCCTCGGGGATGAGGAAGGCGGTGCAGATCTTCTCGGACTGCCCCGCGCTCAGCTTCTTCAAGGTGTCGGGCTCCGGGCAGTTCGGCCACTTGGCATCACCCATGAAGACGATGAGGGCCTTGGTGCGCTCGCCCTTGTCCGTCTTGACGACCAGGTCGTTGTCCATGTCGCCGACTTCCATGGCCTTGCCGCTCTTGTGGGTGAGGGTGGACCACACGTACACGGGGATCCTGGGGGCCTTGTCCTTGTCCATGTCCAGGCCGGAGTTGTCCATGTCGGCCTTCGTTCCGGTCTGCACCTTCGTGGGCGTCACCGTGAACTTGCTGTCCTTCGACTCCTTCATGGTGCTTTCCTGCGGCGGGCTGGCCTCGCCCAGGCGGTAGGTCGTCTTGCCGTCCGACGAGGAGGAGTCGGCGGAGCCGGAGCTGCGTCGGCCCTTCCCCGAATCCGAGTCGTTGCAACCGGCCAGCGCCACAGCCAGCGCCAAGGCACCCACCGCCGCCGGTACAGCACGAGTCCACGTGCGCATATCTTTTCGTTCTCCCCGTTTGAAGCGTTCCAGTTGAGCCGGGCTGGGCGGCGCTGCCCCCACAGCCGGCTCATAGTTCAGGCGCACGATACCGCCAGAGCGCAACCGCCCGCTCGCGGGGGTCCGGAACCGCTTTCCCGCCGGCCCCGGTTGGACCGCGATCCGGGCGACCGATGTGTGTGGCTGCCGCGCTACGTCGTCGTCGGCGCGGGGGTCTCGCCGACACGGTCGACTGCGGCCTTGGTGAGGATCGCGGAGGTGCCGACCACGGTCCCGGCCGGGCCGGCGTCGCCAGCCTCGGTGAGGACCGTGCGTTCGCCGAGGAATGCGTACGCGGTCCGGTCGAAGACCCACTGCGTCTGCTGCCCGTGTGCCGTACGGGCGACGGCAACGCCTTCGCGTCCCGTGGCGTCGGCGGCCTTGTGGATCACCGTGACTCCGGGGATCTTCGCGGCGGCCTTGTAGAGCGCGGCGCTGACCTGCGGTGGTGCCCAGGTCTCGGCCAGCAGGTCGCCGATCGCGGTGAATGCCCGCTGGTCCGGGTCCTGGCCCTGTCCGCGGGTCTCGTCCCGGATCAGCTTCAGCAGGGCGTCGGGGTCGGTGGGCAGCGACGCGACGTACTCGTGGGTCGGGTCGCTGATCGACGGGCCCTTCTTGTTCGGGGTGCTCGGCCGGGGGTTCGCCCCCGGGCCGTCGAGGTGGTAGACGGGTGCGTCGTCGTCGAGCCGGCTGTCGGGCTCGCCCGCCTCGCGCAGCAGGCCGGGGCGACTGCCGTCGGCGGACGACCACACCTGCCGCGTGTGCGCGGGAGCCATGGTCACGGGGCCGCCTCCGGCGCTCTGCGCGGCGTAGGAGACCTTGCTTTCGATGTACAGGAACTGGTTGGCGCGGACCGCCGGTTGCTTCGTCCCGGCGGCGGCGAGTGCGATGCGGTCGAGGAGCTGTGTCGCTTCGGATGCGCCGGTGGCACCGCCGCCCTCGACCGCGGTGGTTCCGTGACCGGGGGTGTCCGCGAGGTTCACCACCATGACGCCGCCAACCGCCAGGGCGCAGGCGACAGCCGGCGCCGCGAACCGGACCAGACGCATGCGCGGGCGCGGTGCCCGGGTGATGAGGCTGCCGGGGGGTTCGACGTGGGCGGCCTTGTGCAGCAGCGCTTCCTTCAGCAGCAGTTCACGGTCGGGGTCCAGGCCGGGTACCGGCGGCGGGGGCAGCAGGCCGGTGAGGCCGAGGCGTTCGGTCTCTTCTGACTGGTGGTGCGTACGGCGTCGCGGGGTGGTGTTCATCCGTGGTTCTCCTGGGTCAACGACCGGGCCGCGGGGAAGCGGTCCGGTACTGGCTTGCCGGGGCGGCGGAGTGTTCCCTGTTTTCCGCCGCGGGGGGTCGTTCGGTTCCGGCCCGCGTGGCGTGCGAGCGTGTGGCGCGGGCTTCGGCATTGGTGAGTTCGCGCAGTCGGGTACGGGCGCGGGACAGGCGTGAGCGGACGGTGCCGACCGGCACGCCGAGTGCCTCGGCCGCGGCCGCGTAGTCCAGGCCGGCCCACACCACGAGGGTGAAGACCTCCCGGTCGCGGCGCCGCAGGCGGGCAAGTGCGGCGTGCGCGGCACGCAGTTGCTCGGCATCCGCGAGGTGCGTGACGAGATCGTCTGTGAAGTCCGGAATGGAGCCGCGTTCCGGGACGCGGGCGAGCGCGATCTCGCGGCGTCGGCGTGCGCGTGCGTTGCGGCGCATGATGTTGGTGGCGATTCCCAGCAGCCACGGGCGCAGACTGTCCCCGTCGGGGCGCAGGTTCTCCCGGCTGCGCCATGCCTCCAGGAAGGTCGCTGAGGCGACGTCCTCGGCCTCCGCCCAGTCGCCCGTCACCCGCAGGGCATAGCGGTACAGCACCTGGGCGTGCTCGTCGTACAGCTCTGCCAGGGTGTCAGGGTCTCCGCGGCGAAAGCGATTCCTCATGAGTGATTCCACACTCTGCTCTGCCACGTTCGTTGCGCCGGTTCCGGTGACGTGCGCCACACGTACGGCTCGGGGCCGCGACCCCACGCGTGGTGTGACGCGGCTCACGGGAACGCCGGCGCCCGGCAGCACAGTGCAAGTCATGAACAGTTCTTCCGTATCCCGCGTATCCCGCCGGAGCGCCCTGCGGACTCTGGCTCTCGCCGTCGCCCTGGTCTGCAGCGCGACGACCGCCTGGGACACCACGGCCTTCGCCGCAGAGCCGGAGACGTACGCCCTCACGATCAACCACCTCGACCGCGCCGGCCGCTCGACGGGGGACTACGAAACCACCGTCACCGGGATCTCCGGCCCGGGTGCCGACGAGTCCGTCAAGCCGCAGGACGCCTCCGGCACAACCACCGTGCACCTGCCCAAGGGCCGGTACCTGCTGGACAGTTTCCTGACCGGCGGCAAGGGCGCGGACGGGATGGACTGGATCGTCCAACCGCGCCTCGACCTCGACCACGACACCACCGTCACCGTCGACGCACGGACCACCGCCCCCGTCGACGTGACTCCGCCCGACCGCGCCGCGGGCTTCCTGGACGGCGGGATGTTCGTCGACGTCACACACGGCGGCACCACCCGCTTCATCAACCGGGTCATCGCCGCTCCGAACCTGCGCGTCGCCCACCTGGGCCCCGCCGCCGAACCCGGCTCGGTGAAGCAGTGGTACGACGCGCACTGGACGACCGAGAACACCGGTTACGCGCTCGGCTACACCTTCACCGGCACCCGCGCCCTGACCGGGCTCACCCGGCACCCCTCCCCGAAGGATCTGGCCACCCTGCAGATCCGCGGCGCGGCCCGGCCGGGCACCGCGGGCGCCGCGACCATCGAACTGCTACCGAGTACCGGACCGACCATCGGCGTCACGCAGAAACTGGCGACCCCCGGCACCGCCACTTACCTCGTGACACCCGAACGCGGCACCTGGGACATCACCTACTGGGCCCCCGCCGAGCCCGGCACGGCAGCGAACCGCTACAGCGCCAACGGCATCGCCGTGCGCGCCGGGGCCACGACCACGCACACCTTCGACAACGCCGTCTTCGGCCCCCACCTCGCCGGCCGCCCCGGCGTCGTACGCGACGGCGACCGTGTCACCGTCGATGTCCCGCTGCTCGCCGACGGCGATGGCCACGTGCCGTCCTCACCGCCGTACGCCGCGGCCTCGACCACTCTGCACCGCAACGGGGTGCTCGTCGGGACACAGTCCGGAGCCCCCGGACGAGCCGAGTTCACCGTGCCACCGGGGCGCGCGACGTACCGCATCACCAGCACGGTGAAGCGCGACGGTGCGCCCGGTACCGCTACCCGCGTGACCGCGTCGTGGACCTTCACCTCGGACACGACGACCGGCCCGGCCTCGGTGCCGGTGAGCGCCGTGCGGTTCTCGCCCGCGCTCAGCCCGACCGGCACCGCAGCGGCGGGCACGGAACTCCGTGTCCCCGTCACCGTGCAGGGCGCCGCCGCGGACGGACGCACACGCTCGCTGGCCGTCTCGGTATCCATGAACGGCGGGGCCTCGTGGACCCGGGTCCCGGTCGAGAACGGTGCCGTCACGATCCGCAACCCGCACGCGGGGACCGGCGTCTCCCTGCGCGCAGAGCTGACCGACACGGCCGGGAACACCCTCACCCAGACCATCGTCGACGCCTACCGCACGCAGTGACCCCGTAATCCGGGCAGCGGATGAACGGCGCGTGCGACCGTCGGCTGCCGACACCCTCCCCCCGCACGCCCCTCCCCCGCACACCGACGTCGGCCTTCACGACCACAACCAGGTCGTGAAGGCCGACGTCACGCAGACCCCGAATCAGCCAACGGCATCTGCGGTGAAGGTGAATGGGGGCACTGTGCAGGCGAACACGGCGTGCTGTGGGTCTATCAGGACACGGAGCCGGCGCAACATAGCGCGGGATCGCCGGTTAGCCGAACCGGCGATCCCGCGCATATGTCCCGCCGCTGACGGATGCCACGGTCTCAAGGCCAAGCAGGTCGTTGCCGAAGAGTCGGTAGCGAACCAGGTCGATGCTGCGCCGGTGCTCGCGCACGGCGTGCACGTCGAAGCGCTTGAAGTCGCCAGCGATACAGATCAGCCGCAGTCCGGTCCGCAGCACCTGGGAAGCGGCCGTGGCCCCGAGCCGGCAGGCCGATAGCCTGTCGGTATGTCAGAGCGTGTCATGCCCGGTCGCACGGACGGCCTGATCACCCTGGTTGCCGCGGACGCTCTGTGGGTCGATTTGACGGCCGACAGTGCTGTGCCGACGGCTTCTGGGGCATTCACCTGCTCTCCTGCCCGTGCCCAGGTGAGGTACGTCCTGCTCGGCAGCCATGTGGTGGCGACGGTGAGGGCGAGCAACGGTCAGTGGAGTGTTCCGGAGGCTGAGGTGCGCCGGGCGGCCGCGGAACTGAACGCGGTTGGGATGGATCGGCAGGACCTGGTCCGCATCGGTCCGTTTCGTGGGGCGCCGAGGCAGGAGTGCAACGAGGAAACGCCGCTGCGTTGGCGCCAGCGCATCAAGGGAGAACTGCAGGAGCTGGGCGGCCCCGAGCGGGCAGCACGACGTGAAGTCGGCCGGCCGTACCATCTGGCGGGGATCGACTGGCGACAGATACTCGTGGAGCAGACCCGCGACGGGACGCAGCGCACGTGGTGGCTGCCGCGCGCCGTGGTCAGGCTGCTGGACACGGCCGAGCACGCCGAAACGCAGTGGGTGCAAGCCGCGCAGACCCGCCAGGCAAGCGCAGCCGTCACCGAGCCGCCCTCCCACCCCCGGCAGGCCCGAGACGCCGACGGTCGGCAGACGACGAGCCCCGAGGGCCCCACCGCCTCACTGCGCCCGTACAACAAAGAGCTGGAAGGCCAGCTGTACTCGGTGCTCAGCAGGAAGCCCGGTACCTCCCGCAGGGTGGCTGGGTGGGCGTGCGCCGTCTGCCGCACTGCGCCCGCCACCGTGCTCGACCACTGCCACGAACACGGCTACGTCCGCGCCCCCGTCTGCCAGTCCTGCAACACACAGGAACGCCCCGACCACCTGTACAGCAACGACATCCGCGTGGCGAACCGCTACAAACGCCTCTTCCACACCGACACCGACGACTGGCTCCGCCACTGGCACCGCTGCCCCGGCTGCCGCGCACGCACCACCCTGCCCCTGCCGCACCTCGCCGCATGGACCGCCCACATAGCCTGCCGGTCGCTGCGCCCGACCCACCGCGCCCCCCGCGGGCGCAAGCCCTGCGGTGTCCTGCGCGTGTCCTGGACGGGCAGTCAGAACGCGCCCCGTTCCTGCCTGCTCACTGTCGCCGTCGACTTCTGCCCCTCCGGCGAGCACCGTGTCCTGGCGCGAGTCCCCTACCGCGAAGCCGCCGAGCGGTTTCGTGCCTGGTTGGCCGAGACGGCCCCTGCCGTGGCCGCCGCGGCCGGTCCTGACCGCCTGGACGGCCTCCCTGCCCAGTTCCGGCCAGTCATCGCGGACACCAGCGGCGAGGACCTAGAACTGTTTTGAGCGGGCACCGGGAGACCTGACACCCCACCGTCACCTCGCAGCTGCTGGCCCCAACACGGTCGCCCCGCACGCCCCAGCGAAATGCGCAGCAGAGTCCTGCGGCGCAGTGTGCGTCACAAGATCGGCGCGCTGCTAGACCGTCGGCAGGGCTTCCTGCATCTCCTGGACCATGCGCTGGTGGTAGCCGCGGCGGAAGGCGGACGGGTCCAGACCGGCCAGGGATTCCACGTCTCGGCGCTGGCACTCGTCCGCGAGCGACTGCACCCACGTCAGATGCCACACGGCGACGGACCGCAGGCCGTGGACATACATGCCCCACTGCAACTCCGCCCGCAGCAAGGGCCGCAGCCCCCGCAGGTTGACCTGCCCGGTGCGGTGCACCGGCAACTGTGCGCGGCACCAGGCGCGGAAGGCGACCTGGTCCTCGCAGGTCACTGGCACAGGGCGATCACGTCGCTCGTAGGTGGCGAAAAAGTTCTTCGGCAGCTTCGCCCCGCCCGGGCGCCTGCAACTGCCGACCGCCCGCGGAACCGACCCACGGCAGGCACAACTGCGTCCCCCGTTACCTTTTCTGTGGCCCCGAAATGGGGCGCCTGGCCCCCGGGTCCGGTATGGCTGTGTGCCCCCTGTCGAAGTCGATGACCTGGGGGGTGTTGCCGCCGGGCTTCGGGGCACCGCTTGACCGCTGATGAGGGGCCTGACGACTGCCTGGTCCGGTGCAACGCCGGACCTCTTCACGGGCGGGATGTCTGCGTAACGTGGTTGCCGGCGTGTGGTGCCGCAGGGACGGCCGGGACGGATGCGAAAGGCACGACCGAAGAGGGGCATCGCGCATGGCCGACACCGTCATCGATATCTCCGGCATAGGTCTGTTCCTCGGCCTGGACCTGGGCAAGGAGTTCCACCACGCCCGCGGCCTGACCGGGCAGGGCAAGACCGTCCACGACAAGAAGCTGCCCAACACCGAGGCCCGCCTGCGGGAGTTGTTCGACAAGCTCAGGGCCAAGTTCGGCACCGTCCTGGTGATCGTGGACCAGGTCGCCAACATCGGCGCGCTGCCACTGACCGTGGCCCGCGCGACCGGCTGCCGGGTCGCTTACCTGCCGGGACTCTCGATGCGCCGGGCCGCCGACCTCTACCCGGGCGAAGCCAAGACCGACGCCCGCGACGCCTTCGTCATCGCCGACACCGCCCGGACCATGCCGCACACCCTGCGCGCGGTGGACCGCGACGACGAGAAGCTGGCCGAGCTGACCATGCTCACCGGCTACGACAACGACCTGGCCGGCGAGGTCAACCGCACCTCCAACCGGCTGCGCGGCCTGCTCTCCCAGATCCATCCCACCCTGGAGCGGGTGGTCGGCCCCCGGCTGGGCTACCCCTACATCCTGGCCCTCCTTGAACGGCACGGCTCCCCGGCCAGGCTGAAGAAACTGGGCCACGCCCGCTGCGAGGCCCTGCTCAAGGCGCACGGCTCGCGCAAGGCCCACCACCTCACCGCGGAGATCTTCGACGCGCTTGCCGAGCAGACCGTCATCGTGCCCGGCACCGAGGCCAGCGCGCTGATCGTGCCCGGACTTGCCGCCCAGCTCGCCGCCGCCCACACCCAGCGCCGCCAGGCCGAGCAGGAGATCGCCGCCCTGCTGGAGGCCCTCCCTCTTTTCCACCTCCTGACCTCCATGCCCGGCATGGGCGTCAGGACCACCGCCGCCGTGATCGTCGCCATCGGCGACGGCACCACCTTCCCCACCGCAGGACACCTCGCCTCCTACGCCGGACTCGCCCCCGCCACCAAGTCCTCGGGCACCTCCATCCGTGGCGAGCACGCACCCCACCGCGGCAACCGACTCCTCAAACGCGCCCTCTTCCAGGCCGCGTTCGCCGCGATCGGCTGCAAATCCGACCGCTCCTCCCGCACCTACTACGACCGTCAACGCGCACGCGGCAAGACCCACACCCAAGCGATCCTCCGCCTGGCCCGCCAACGTGTGAACGTCATCCACGCAATGATCCGCACCGGGGCCCTCTACGAACCACGAACCCCCGGCGACATCGGCCTCGCGGCCTGACAGCACCACCGCCCCTCCCTTCCTGACCCCATCACGCGCGCACCGGCACGGCCACCCCCGCCGTGCCGGCCACCGGGCTGCCCATCAGGCACCCGATCCGCCGGGAACGTCCCGCTTCGCGGGACGTTCCCAAAAACCAGCACCAACTCCCACGAACCGACCCTGACAGGGTTGACGAAACAGATAGGGGCACCCCCCCGCCGTACCGGCGAGGGGACGCGGAGAGCGCACGCAACGGGGAGCGTCGGAGGGCACATCACCCCAGGTCAGCGCACCCGTCCCCGCGGTTTCAGCGCCACCGGCGGCAGTGCGGGAGCAGGCAGCCGGCCGCCGTCGTAGCCGTGCACCTCACCAAAGCGGGATCCCTCCGTCCACGCTTGCCGGGCCTCCTCGATCTCCTCGTGGGACCGGCCGATGAAGTTCCACCACATGACGATCTCCTCCTCGAAGGGCTCGCCACCGAGGAGCATGAGGCCCGCGTCGGTGTCCGCGCGCAAGGGGAGTTCGGTGCGGCCGCAGCCGAGGTAGAGCATGGAACCGGGAAGCACGGGCACGCCGTCGACCTCGGCCTGGCCGGACATGGAGAGCACCGCGTACTCGAAGTCCCGGTCGAGCGGCAGTCGGGCCTCGGCGCCGGCTGCCAGGGCGATGTCGGCGCCGACGATCGGGGTGTACGCGGTGCCGGGCGAGGTGGTGCCGTCGAGCTCGCCCAGGATCAGGGTGGCGCTGAGGCCCGGGGCGGAGACGGTCGGCAGGTCGGTGTGGTGCTGGAAGTGGGGCTCGACGTGGCGGTGGGCGTCCGGCAGCGCGACCCAGAGCTGGGCGCCGTGCAGAATCCTCGCGTGGGCCTTCGGGCTCTCCTCGGAGTGGCTGATGGCCCGGCCGGAGGTCATCAGTCCGAGTTCGCGCGGGCGGATCGTGCGGAGACTGCCGAGGCTGTCCCTGTGCAGGACCTCGCCGTCGTGCAACCAGCTGACCGTCTGCAGGCCCATGTGAGGGTGGGGCGGCACTTGCATCCCGGGTTCGCCCGCGATGTCGTCGGGGCCGTAGTGATCGACGAAGGCCCAGGCGCCGACCATGCGGCGGCCGAGGTTGGGCAGCAGCCTGCGGACCTCGGTGGACTCGCCCAGCCGGACGTGGCGAGGGGTGAGGAGTTCACGTACGGGCTCGGCGACGACGAAGCCCCGCCCTCCGCAGACGGAGAGTGCGGCCTGGCGATCGAGATTGCTCATGGCGCTCAACCTATTCCTGTGCGGGCCCGGGAGTGCCGGTACCCACGCCGATGATTTAGTGGAATATTCAACCACCATGCGTCGTTCCGGCAATCGCAGGGTGGCTGACCGGTAGCCGGTTCAGCGATTGGACGGAGCCGGGCACGATCCGGGGACGGTCCGTGACAGAGGAGGTCAAGTGAGCGACATCTACTACGAGTTCGGCACGGCTGCCGACCGCTGGGACCGTGCGCAGATGTTCTTCGAAGCGAAGGAGTACATGACCGCGGCCCGAATCCTGGAGGGGCTGGTCGAGGAGGTGCCGGAGCAGGTGGCGCCGCGTCTGCTGCTGGCCCGGACCTACTACCACTCGGCGCGGCTCGGCAAGGCCGAGGCGGAGTTGCGGGCGGTGCTGGAGCGCGACCCGGTCGAGCACTATGCGCGGCTGATGCTGGGCCGCACCCTCGAGCGCCAGGGACGGAGCGCGGAGGCGGCCGGCCATCTGCGGATGGCGGCGGCGTTCTCCGGGGACTTCGACTTCGGTACGGGCCGGACGGACGCCCAGGGCCCTTCCGCCGGGTGAGTCCGGGAGATTCGCGACGAGGGTGCTCAGGGGCCGCGCGGGGCGTCCGCCGGACGGTTCGGCCATTCCGTCCGGAGGGCGCCCTCGGCCGCGGTGCCCTCCTGACCGGCCGCACCGGCCGGTCAATTCGGATGCCGTCCGCCCGTCCCGCGTGATATTCCACTCGCTCATGACCGACCTTGAGACCCCGCGCCTCCTCCTCCGCCCGATGAACGCTTCCGACGCCTTGCACGTGATGGCGGGCACGCCGGGAGACGGGGCGCGCTGGGCGCCCGGCTACCCCTCCCCCGGCGAGACGGCCGCGGCCGAGCGCTTCCTCGACACCTGTGCGAGGTCCGGGGACCCCAGCCCCTTCGGTTCGTACGAGATACGTCGCCTCGCGGACGGAGTGGTGATCGGCGGGCTGGGATTCCACGGTGCACCGGACGAGAACGGGCACGTCACGATCGGTTACGGCCTCGTCCCCTCGGCGCAGGGGATGGGGTACGCCTCCGAGGCGTTGCGCGCCCTGCTCCGGTTCGCCCGCGATCAGGGGGTGAGCTGTGTGCACGGTGACACCGATCTGGACAACCTCGCGTCCCAGCGCGTCATGGAAGCCGTCGGAATGCGCCTGGTGAAGGAGGACGAGCAGTTGAAGCACTACCGGATCGACTGGGGCCCGCAGGCCGGGGAGTGAGCCGGTGGCCGCCGGGCCCGCGGGCGACGGGTTCGGCCGCCGGACCGGCCGGTGCACGGTGGAGGAACGCCGGAACCCCGCCGGGAGCTCCCGGCGGGGTTCCGCGCATCGGCCTGCAGGCGTTGTGCCGGTCAGCCGGCCGCCGTGGCCGCCCGGTTCGCCGGGCTGTTTCCGGTTGTGACGGAGCCGGTCCCGGGCGCGAGCAGCCGGTCCGTCAGATGGCCGAAGACGAGGCCGAAGGTCACCCAGAGGGTGGCCTGCACGGCGAGGGTGCTCAGGCGGAACTCCCACAGCAGGGCGGCCGGGAAGTCCTTGCCGACTTCGTTGTACGAGGGCAGGAACGCGTAGGCGAGTCCGATCACCAGGACATAGGCGGCGGATGCCGTGATCGTCGCGTTCCAGTTGCCCAGGCGGGGAGCCAGCCGCTTGCCGAGGATGACCGCGGCGACGGCCAGCAGCACGCTGAGGGCGACCATCAGGAAGAACAGGGCGGTACGCGGGCCGATGGTGTCGGGGTTGCCGACGGCCGGCGGGTTGGCCGGGTACTTCAGGAACGGCACGACGTACACCGTCAGCAGGGCCGCACCCGCGATCAGGGCGGCCGTGGCCCGTGGGCCGAACCTGCCGATCCGGCCGAGGGCGTAGCAGAAGACGAGGGCGGCGATGCCACCGATCGCCACGCCGAAGACCAGTACACCGGTGGCGAGGCCGGCGGTGGACTGCATGGTGCGGCTGACCAGTTCCTCGCCGCCGTCATGGTGATGGCTGTGCGACTCCTCAAGGGCGATGGCCGCGTCCACGCGCGACTCACCGAGGAAGTAGGCGACCAGCAGAGCGAACGCACCCGCGGCAAGGCCGGCCAGCATGCCGCGAACAAGCAGAGCTCTGACAGATATGGAGTTCATGAGGTTTCCCCTGGATCGGACGGTACGTCAGTGGCAGGGGAAACCGAGCAAGTGGCGGCCGTCGTGGACCCACTCGTGGACACCTTCGCCGGAGATGACCGCGGTGGCACCCTGTTCGGCGCCGACGAAGTAGAGCAGTACGAGCATGAGAATGCCGAAGAAGACCGCCCAAGGGGCAATGGCCTTCAGGGAGATGGGAGTGATCGCCGGTACGGCGGTGGCGGGGGCAGCAGTCTGTGCCATGGCAGAACCTCCTGAGGGAACACGCGTCCCGATCGTGGTGCCTGAGACGTAGGTGCTGGGTCTGACTTCCCGCACAGATACGGGTTCACAGTGGCGCGACCGTGCCGGATTCTCACCGGACTTCCGTCGCACCTACGTCATGCTCGTCGTGACGATACCCCTTGGAGGCGGCCCCCTGCCATGGCGCCGACGGAGGCCGGATCGCCCTGATGCCAGGGTGGGCACACCCAAGGGGCCAGAGTTCAGGGAGTTGACCGGGTCATGACGGTACAGGTGATGTTGATCTCACCGGCGCTCAACGCCGCGCTGCGCGAGGCCCGTTTCGACGGTGACGCGCCGCTCGACGCGGCCGGGGCCCGCCGGGCCGGGGCCGTCGCCGCGGCGGTGCCCGCCGCCGACCGGTATCTGCGCGGGCCGTCCGCGCGATGCGCCGGGACCGCCGACGCGTTGGGGCTGCGCGCCGGGCCCGAACCGGCGGTCCGTGGCTGGGACATGGGCCGGTGGAGCGGTCGACGGCTGGCAGCGGTGAGCACGGCCGAGCCGGAGGCCGTGTCGGCCTGGCTGACCGATCCTTCGGCGGCTCCCCATGGCGGCGAGTCCCTGCTGGATCTCTGCGCCCGGGCCGGACGCTGGCTTGAGACGGTGGGGACGGCGGCATCCGCCGAGGGCGGCGAGGGCGGCCGCGTGCTGGGGGTCGTCGAGCCGGCGGTGGTACGGGCGGTGATCGTCGGGGCACTCGCTCTGCCGGTGGAGGCGTTCTGGCGCCTGGACATCGCCCCCCTGACACTGACCGGGCTCAGCGGCCGGTCCGGCCGGTGGAACCTGCGGTGCGGACAGCCGCTGTCCCCTTCGCCGGGCGACTGATCCCGTCGACGGCGATCCCCCGGACGATCAGCCGAGGGCGGGCCTGGGCAGGAGTTGTGGCCGAGCCCGGCACCGCAGGAGGTGGCCCTGGCAGGATCCGGAGGAGAAGCCCTAGGGTGGGGGTGCAGCTGGTTCGCCCTGTCCGCCAGACAGGCGCGTCGCAAGAGGGAACCCGGTGGGAATCCGGGACTGCCCCGCAGCGGTGAGTGGGAACGACCGCCGTCATCGAGCACTGGACCCGACGGGTCCGGGAAGCGACGGCCAGTAGGTGTCTCGTACGCGAGACGCGCCCGCGAGTCCGAAGACCTGCCACTGCCCGTGCGCGTCGGACGCGCACGGTGATTCCGGTGACCTCGTGGGCGGGTCGGCGTACATATCGGGCAGGTCACGCGCGCCGGCACGGCGCCGCGGATCCGCCCGGTCCGTCATCCCTTCGCGCCTGCGATCCGTCCCGGGGTCGTATCAGGACACGCTCGCGAAGGAGAGTTCCGTGACCACCGAGTCCGCAGCCGCGGCAGCCCGGGCCACCGTGTACGGCTACCCCCGCCACGGGGGCGACCGGGAGCTGAAGAAGGCCGTCGAGGGGTACTGGAAGGGCCGCGTCACCGCGGCGGCGCTCCGGGAGACCGCCGCAGAACTACGCCGTGCCAACTGGCGTCGGCTCGCCGCCGACGGCATCCACGAGGTCCCGACCGGTGACTTCTCGTACTACGACCATGTGCTGGACACCAGCGTGATGGTCGGTGCCGTACCCGACCGGCACCGCGAGGCCGTCGAGACCGACGGGCTGGACGGCTATTTCGCGATGGCGCGTGGTACGCAGGACGTGGCGCCGCTCGAAATGACCAAATGGTTCGACACGAATTACCACTACCTGGTGCCGGAGCTCGGCCCCGGCACCGTTTTCGCCGCCGATTCCGCCAAGCAGGTCGAGGAGTTCAGGGAGGCGCTGGCGCTCGGGCACAACCCCCGGCCGGTGCTCGTCGGTCCGGTGACGTATCTGCTGCTGGCCAAACCCGCTCCCGGTGTCGCTGCCGACTTCGAGCCGCTGACACTGCTCGACCGGCTGCTGCCGGTGTACGCCGAGGTTCTGGCCGATCTGCGTGCGGCCGGTGCGCAGTGGGTTCAGCTCGACGAGCCCGCGCTGGTGCAGGACCGTTCCCCGGCGGAGCTGAACGCCGCCGCGCGCGCCTACCGGGACCTGGGCACGCTCGCAGACCGGCCGAAGCTTCTCGTCGCCTCCTACTTCGACCGGCTCGGTGAGGCACTCTCCGTTCTGGCGAAGGCCCCGGTCGACGGCCTCGCGCTGGACTTCACCGGTCCGGCAGCCGCCAATCTGCGGGATCTCGCCGCGGTCGGCGGTCTGCCGGGCAAGCGGCTGGTCGCCGGGGTCGTCGACGGCCGCAATGTATGGATCAACGACTACCAGCAGTCCCTGGCCACCCTCGGCACCCTGCTCGGTCTCGCCGACCGGGTCGACGTCGCGGCCTCCTGCTCGTTGCTGCATGTCCCCCTCGACCTGGCCGCCGAGCGTGACATCGACCCGCAGGCGGTGCGCTGGCTGGCCTTCGCCCGGCAGAAGTCGGCCGAGATCGCCACCCTCGCCAAGGGGCTCGCCCGGGGCACGGACACGATCGCCGCCGAACTCGTCGCCAACCGTGCCGATCTGGCCTCACGGGCCGGTTCGGCGATCACTCACGATCCGGCGGTACGGGCGCGCGTCTCGGCCGTCACGGAGTCCGACACGCGGCGCGAACTGCCCTATCCGCAGCGGGCAGCGGCCCAGCACGCCCGCCTCCGGCTCCCGCTGCTGCCGACCACCACGATCGGTTCGTTCCCGCAGACGGCCCAACTGCGCGCCGCCCGGGCCGATCTGAGGACGGGACACATCGACGCGGACTCGTACGACAAGCGCATCGAGGCCGAGATCCAGGAGGTGATCACGTTTCAGGAGGCGGCGGGCATCGATGTGCTGGTGCACGGCGAGCCCGAACGCAATGACATGGTGCAGTACTTCGCCGAGCGGCTCACCGGATGTCTCGCCACACGGCACGGCTGGGTCCAGTCGTACGGCACGCGGTATGTCCGGCCGCCGATCCTGGCCGGGGACATCTCGCGGCCCGAGCCGATGACGGTCCGCTGGACGACGTACGCGCAGTCGCTCACCAGCCGTCCGGTCAAGGGCATGCTCACCGGTCCGGTCACCATGCTCGCCTGGTCCTTCGTCCGCGACGACCAGCCACTCGGCGAGACCGCGCGCCAGGTCGCCCTCGCGCTGCGGGACGAGGTGAACGACCTCGAAGCAGCGGGCAGTTCGGTGATCCAGGTGGACGAGCCCGCGCTGCGCGAGACGCTGCCGCTGCGGGCCGCCGACCGTGCCGGGTATCTGGCCTGGGCCACCGAGTCGTTCCGGATTGCCACCGGTGGCGTACGCCCGGACACCCAGATCCATACGCACATGTGCTACGCGGAGTTCGGCGACATCATCCGGGCGATCGACGACCTGGACGCGGATGTGATCAGCCTGGAGGCGGCCCGCTCCCATATGCGGGTGGCCGACGAGCTGGCTGCGGCGGGCTATCCGCGGGAGGTCGGCCCCGGTGTGTACGACATCCACTCCCCCCGGGTGCCGAGCGCCGAGGAGGCGGCCGCCCTGCTCCGTAAGGGTCTCGAAGCGATTCCCGCCGAGCGGTTGTGGGTCAATCCCGACTGCGGCCTGAAGACCCGGGGCTGGCCGGAGGTGCGCGCCTCGCTGGAACACCTCGTCTCGGCGGCCGCCGAGGTGCGGGCGGCTCTGCACGGCACCGCACGCTGATGGCGCCGCGGCCCGGGACGGGTGCCCGTTCGGGTGCCCGTCCCGGGTCGTTCCCACAACGACTGCATGCAAGAAGTGTGGTACGTACCAAGGTCTTGACACGGTCTTGGTTCACTTCTTAAATCGCATACAGAACCAAACCTCTCCCCGCTCCCCCACAACGGGCGATTGTCATATGCATGACGACTGCTCGACCGCTCCATTCCGCACGGGAAGGACCCCCCTCCATGACCTCCCTCCGCAATCCCCGTCTCCCCCGCCGCCTGCTGGTGTCCGCGCTCTCCGCGCTCGCCCTCCTCTCGGCCTCTTCCGGTCCAGCGGCCGGGGTGCCCACGCCCGGAGCGCGGGCCGCGGCAGCGACGTTCACCGACGACTTCGACGGCCCTGCGGGCTCTGCCGTGGACGGCGCCAAGTGGCAGATCGAGACCGGCGACAACGTCAACAACCATGAACGGCAGTACTACACGGCCGGGAACAGCAATGCGGCACTCGACGGCCAGGGCCATCTGGTCATCACCGCACGTCGCGAGAATCCGAACAACTACCAATGCTGGTACGGAACTTGTGAGTACACCTCGGCACGGCTGAACACGTCCGGCAGGTTCACCCAGACGTACGGGCACGTCGAGGCGAGGATGAAGGTGCCGCGCGGTCAGGGCATGTGGCCGGCCTTCTGGATGCTGGGCGACGACATCGGCCAGGTCGGCTGGCCGAACTCGGGCGAGATCGATGTCATGGAGAACGTCGGCTTCGAACCGTCCACGGTCCACGGCACGTTGCACGGCCCGGGCTACTCCGGTTCCGGCGGCATCGGCGCCGCCTACACGCTGCCCGGCGGCCAGGCGTTCGCCGACGACTTCCACACCTTCGCCGTCGACTGGGCGCCCGGCTCGGTGACCTGGTCGGTGGACGGGAACGTCTTCCAGCGCCGTACACCCGCCGACCTCGGGGGCAACGCCTGGGTGTTCGACAAGCCCTTCTTCCTGATCCTCAACCTCGCGGTCGGCGGCTACTGGCCGGGTGACCCCGACGGCAGCACCTCCTTCCCGCAACAGCTCGTCGTCGACCATGTGCGGGTCAGCACC
This sequence comes from Streptomyces sp. NBC_01591, assembly GCF_035918155.1. NCBI lineage: Bacteria > Bacillati > Actinomycetota > Actinomycetes > Kitasatosporales > Streptomycetaceae > Streptomyces > Streptomyces sp. NBC_01591. Next base: position 8,201,064 of record NZ_CP109327.1, on the reverse strand, counting down.
AGCGATCTCCGGCCGCCCGCCTGACCGTCCGGGCCGTCCGGGCCGTCCGTCCGGCCCGTCTGTTCGGCCCGGGCCCGGGCCGTCGGCTCTGCCGGTGAGTCCTGGTCACAGCATCCGCAACGACTGGTTGCGACCGCCCCGCCCGCCGAGGAACCCAGGACGCGCTGGTGTCGCTGGACCCGCTGCGCCGGATCGGGGCCGAGATCGCGGAGCCGATGCGGCTGCACCGTACGGTGGAGCGGGCACTGATCGGCGCGCGTAGTCGAGTTGCTGCGCCGGGTGGGTGTCCCCGATCCGGAGGCACGGGCGACGCAGTATCCGCACGAGCTCTCCGGGGGTCTGCGGCAGCGGGCACTGATCGCCTCGGCGCTGGCCGTCGGCCCGCGTCTGCTCATCGCTGACGAGCCGACCACCGCGCTCGATGTGACCGTGCAGGCGCAGATCCTCGACCTGCTGGCCGGGGCGAAGGAGGACGGGACGGGGCTGCTGCTGATCAGTCACGACCTCGGTGTCGTGGCGCGGATCGCGGACCGCACCGCGGTGCTGCGGAACGGTTCGGTCGTGGAGACGGGGCCGACGACCGAACTGCTCGCACGTCTGCACCGCCGCCCCGACCAGCTCTCCGGCGGCCAGCGCCAACGCGTGGCCATCGCCCGCGCCCTCGCCCCGTCCCCCGGCATCCTGGTGTGCGACGAGCCGGTCTCGGCGCTCGACGCCTCGGTGCGGGCACAGGTCCTGGATCTGCTGGACGACATTCAACAGCGCCTGGGAACGGCCCTGTTGTTCGTCTCGCACGATCTGTCGGTGATCCGGCGGATCAGTGACCGGGTGTGATGAAGGACGCGGAGGTGGTCGAGGAGGGCACGGCGCAGGAGGTGGTCGAGGCGCCGCGGCACCCGTACACGAAGTCGCTGCTCGCGGCCGTCGTCACGGCCGGTACGGATGCCGTCCCGTATCGAGGGTCTACGCGTCCCGGTACGCCTCCAGCAGGCGCAGCCAGACCTCGCTGATCGTCGGGTACGCGGGCACGGCGTGCCACAGCCGGTCGATGGGGACCTCGCCCGCGACCGCGATCGTCGCCGAGTGCAGCAGCTCGCCGATGCCCGGTCCGACGAAGGTGACACCGAGCAGGATCTCCCGGTCGAGGTCCACGACCATGCGGGCGCGGCCCCGGTATCCGTCCGCGTACAGGCCGGAGCCGGCCACCGCGGCGAGGTCGTGGTCGACGGCCCGTACCCGGTGGCCGGCCCGCTCGGCCTCGGCGAGGGTGAGGCCGACCGAGGCGGCCTCCGGGTCGGTGAAGACGACCTGGGGGACGGCCGCGTGGTCGGCGGTGGCCGCGTGGGCGCCCCAGCGGTCGGTCTCCAGCAGCGGTACGGCGGCGGCGCGGGCGGCGATCGCGGCGCCCGCGATGCGTGCCTGGTACTTGCCCTGGTGGGTGAGGAGCGCCCGGTGGTTGACGTCGCCGACCGCGTAGAGCCAGTTGGTGCCCTCGACGCGGCAGCTGTCGTCGACGGTGAGCCAGGTGCCGGGTTCCAGGCCCACCGTTTCCAGTCCGAGGTCGTCGGTGCGCGGGGCCCGGCCGGTGGCGAAGAGGATTTCGTCGGCCTCGACGTGTTCGCCGCCGTCCAGTTCCACGGTGACCGGGCCGTCCGGGACCGCGCGCCGTACGGAGGCGACCGAGACGCCGGTGCGGATGTCGGCCCCGGCCTCGGTGAGGGCCTGCCCGACCAGCTCGCCGGCGAAGGGTTCCATCTTCGGCAGGAGCCCCTTGCCGCGGATCAGCATCGTCACCTGAGCACCGAGGGCCTGCCAGACGGTGGCCATCTCCACGCCGACCACGCCGCCGCCGACGATCACGAGGCGGCCGGGCACCTTCTTGGCGCTCGTCGCCTCCCGGCTGGTCCAGGGCCGGGCCCCGTCGATGCCGGGCAGGTCGGGGACGACGGCGCGGCTGCCGGTGCAGACAGCGACGGCCCGGCGGGCGGTGAGCCGGTGTTCCGTGCCGTCGGGCGCGGTGACGGACACCGCCTTCTCGCCGGTGAGCCTGCCCCGGCCGCGGTAGATGTCCGCGCCGATGCCCTCCAGCCAGGCGACCTGTCCGTCGTCCTTCCAGTGCGATGCGTAGGCGTCACGGTGGGCGAGGACCGCGGCGGTGTCCAGCGGGCCCTGCACGGCGTCGCTGAGGCCCGGGACGCGGCGGGCGTCGGCGCGGGCGACCACCGGGCGCAGCAGGGCCTTGCTGGGCATGCAGGCCCAGTAGGAGCACTCGCCGCCGATCAGCTCCGACTCGACGACCGCCGTGCTCAGTCCGGCGGCACGGGCCCGGTCGGCAACGTTCTCACCCACCGGACCCGCTCCGATCACCACGACGTCGTACTCGGCGTTCAGGGAAGCATCTGTCATGGGGACAGTCTGGTCGTGGGTGTGCGCGACGGCCACATGGGCAGGCGGAATAGCGCAAGTGCAGGCACCGTTGTTCGGACAGTTCCGAGCGGGCACAGGAAGAGGTAACAGACAATGAGCACCGTTGAGCTCACCAAGGAAAACTTCGATCAGGTCGTCAGTGACAACGACTTCGTCCTGATCGACTTCTGGGCTTCCTGGTGCGGCCCGTGCCGGCAGTTCGCGCCGGTCTACGACGCGGCGTCGGAGCGCCACGACGACCTGGTCTTCGCCAAGGTCGACACGGAGGCGCAGCAGGAGCTGGCGGCGGCCTTCGAGATCCGCTCCATTCCGACGCTGATGATCGTCCGGGAGAACGTGGCGGTGTTCGCGCAGCCCGGAGCGCTGCCGGAGGCGGCGCTGGAGGACGTGATCGGCCAGGCGAGGAAGCTGGACATGGACGAGGTCCGCAAGTCCATCGAGGAGCAGCAGAACGGGCAGAAGTAGCCTCCGCGCGCTCCTGGCGCGGATGACGGGCCCGGCCGGACCGGCGGCCGGGCCCGTCGTCGTGTCCCGGAGCGGGCGGCGCGGCCTCAGCGGTCGGCGCCGGCTTCGGTTTCGGTGTCGGTTTCGGTGTCCTTCTCCTTGATCCGGGCCGAGAGGCCGAAGGCCAGCTCGGCGCCGTCGACCAGCAGGGCCTCGACCGCGTGCGTCGCGGGGTCGATGTCCGCGACGATGCCTTCGCCGGAATACCGGGGGTAGCCCGATGCCCCCGTCTCGCCGGTCGCCGACACGACGGCCGAGCGGATGGCGCCGCCGGGCTCGCCGGCGTCGGTGGTGTCCTCGGCGAATCCGGGGACCAGCAGGATCTCGTAACTCTGCGGATGGCTCATGGTCATGACGCTAGGCAAGGGGCGCGCGGTGCGCACGTTGCCGCGCTGCCGCGCGGTGCGGTCCGACCGCCGCGCCCCGCCCCGACGCCTCAACCGGACTCGCGCCGGACCACCCCGACCCGCAGCAGGTCGTGGTGTTCGGGGGCGCCGCCGGGATCCCGCACCAGCCGGTCGACGAGGTCCGCCAGCGGCTGGGCCGTGGCCAGCTCCATTCGTACGGTGCTGAGCCGGGGGCGCAGCAGCCTGCCCAGCATCAGGTCGTCGGCACCGACCACGGCGGTCTCCCGCGGCACGTCGATGCCCGCGTCCTGGAGGGCCCGCATCAGGAGCATCGCGTATTCGTCGTTGTAGGCGAACACGGCGTCGAGGTCCAGGGTGCGCCAGCGGGCGGCCAGCCGGGCGGCGGACTCCTCGTCGTACCGCAGCGGCAGCGGTTCGACCCGGGCCCCGTGGAACTGTGCGGCCTGCCGGGCCCCGGTCAGCCGGGGTTCGGCGAACAGGCCCAGACCGCATTCCTCGGGCATGACCACACCGATGCGGCGCCGGCCGCGTTCCAGCAGATGGCCGACCGCGCAGCTGCCGACCTCCCGCTGGTCCATGACCAGTGCGTGGGCGCCCGGTACCGGCCGCGGGCCGAGAGTGATCACGGCCTTCGCCCCCGACCGCCTGAGCACGGATATCCCCTGCGGGGTGAGGTCGATCGTACCGGGAGCGATCACGGCGACCGGGCGGAGTTCGGCCCAGGCGCGGGGTGCGTCGTCGGGGTCCAGGCCGGTGCTGCCGTACTGGACGACGGTGTAGTCGAGGCGGCGCAGGCCCGATTCCAGTTCGTGGAAGAAGTGGTGGTGCAGTGGTCCGGTCGGGAAGTTCACGGTGGGCAGCAGCACCATGCGGGTGTGTCCGGCGCGCAGGCTCCGCGCCGCCGCGTGCGGTACGTAACCCAGTTCGGTGGCCGCTTCCCTGACCCGGCGGCGGGTGGATTCGCTGATCCGCACGGTGGAGCTGTTGTTCAGCACGTACGAGACGGTGGCCCGGGAGACCCCGGCGAGCCGTGCGACGTCGGCGCTGGTGGGGGCGGGGCGTTGGGTGGGCTGGTTCGATAACTGGCTCATGGCGTCGGGCAGTCTTCCAGACCCGTGATGCGTGGGTACGCTCCGGGGCATGGGTGAATCCTCGATGGTGGGGCTGCTCGGGCGGGTGACCGGGACGGTGGGGCCGGGACTGGTCGGCGAGGTGATGGTACGGATCCGGGGCGGCGCCGAGCACTTTCTCGCGTATCCGGCAGCGGCGAAGGAGCGCATCGAGGTGGGCACGGTGGTGACGGTGATCGAGCATCTGCCGCCGCGCACGGTCTATGTGGCTCCCGCGTACGGGAGTTGAGGCCCCGCGTGGGGGGCTCTTGACGGATTTTTTCGTCAAGGATTCGGCAAGGATCCGCACGCGGCTTCTGCACCGTAGCGCGCAGGAGAAGACTCCCCCGTGTTCAGCGGTGCCGACGGGGTGCCGTGATAAGGGGGCGCATGCCGATGGTCATCGGTGTCACGGCGGGTCTCGTACTCGCCGCCATCATTGTGTTGTTCGGCCTGTTCAAGCTGATGTGGCGGGTGGCCGAGCCCAACGAAGCACTGGTCATCTCGGGTTCCAAGCACAGGACCGAGGGCCTGGGGCAGGGCATGGGGTTCCGGATCGTCACCGGTCACGGCACTCTCGTCCTGCCCGGGGTCCAGGCCGTGCGGAAGATGTCCCTGGATCTCAACGAGACCGAGCTGTCCGTCGATTGCGTCACGCATCAGGGGATTCCACTGCGGGTGCGGGGCGTTGTCATCTTCAAGGTGGGCGACGACTTCGTGTCGATCGCCAACGCGGCCCGCCGGTTCCTCGATCAGCAGAAGCTGATGTCGGAGCGGGTGCACAACGTCTTCGCCGGTCATCTGCGGTCCATCGTGGGCGGGTTGACGGTCGAGGACATGATCCGGGACCGGGAGAAACTCACCGGGCAGACCCGGGCGGCGTGCGGGACCGAGATGGAGAAGCTCGGGCTCATCGTCGATTCGCTCCAGATCCATGAGATCGAGGACCCCACGGGCTACATCAAGAACCTGGCGATGCCGCACGCGGCGGCCGTGCAGCGGGACGCCCGGATCGCGCAGGCCGAGGCCAACCGTCTGGCCACCGAGGCGGAGCAGCAGGCCGCGGCCCGGATGTCGGAGGCGACCCGGGACAGCGAGATCCTGCAGGCCGGATACCAGGCCGAGCGCGACAAGGCGGCGGCCAGCTCCCGGCAGGCGGGCCCGCTGGCCGACGCGGCGGCCCGGCAGGAGGTGGTGGTCCAGGAGACCCGGGTCGCCGAACTGGAGGCCCAGCGGCGTGAGCAGCAGCTCCAGGCCGATGTGCGCAAGCCCGCGGACGCCCAGGCGTACGAGAAGCGCACGCTGGCCGAGGGCGAGCGCGATGCCCGGATCTCGGCCGCCGAGGCGAAGGCGCGGGAGACGGAGCTCGCCGCGGTCGCGGAGGCCAACCGGGTCAAGACGGCGGCGCTCGCGGAGGCCGAGGCGACGAAGGCGCGCGGCGCGGCGTCCGCGACGGCGACCAGGGCGACGGGTGAGGCCGAGGCGGCCGCTGCTCAGGCCAAGGGACTGGCGCTGGCGGAGGCGGCCCGTGCCAAGGGTCTCGCCGAGGCCGAGGCGATCAAGGCGCGGGCCGCCGCCCTGGCGGAGAACCAGGAGGCGGTCGTCGCACAGCAGCTGGCCGAGAAGTGGCCGGAGATCGTCCAGGCGGGCGCGGGTGCCTTCGGCAGCGTCGACCACATGGTGCTGCTTAACGGGGCCGACGGCATGTCGGACATGTTCGCGAAGGCGCTGACCATGGGCGGCACGGGGCTCGGGCTGGCCCGGCAGTTGCTGGCGACGATGAGTCAGAACGGCCCGGCGGAACCGGGGCCGCAGGTGAACGGGGTGGCTCCGGCCACCCCGCCCTCCCCGCGCAAGCAGAACATTCCGGTGACGGGTGATCAGGAGGGCGGCTCGTCCTCCTGACCGGTCCGGCGGTGGCCGGTGCGCGCCCCTCGATCCGGGGCGGGCACCGGCCCCGCTCCACGGAATCGGCCGTACAGGTCCTACGGTGTGGGGATGACCATCCAGCACCGTGACGACAGCATCGACAGCTCGGCCGACTTCCCGGGCCGCACCGGCCCGACCGCCACCTCGCGGGCCGACCCGCGCGACGTGGGGCCGGTCCGCACCTCGTACGCCCCCGACCGGGACGGCGACCCCGACCCCGGCGAGATCGTCTGGGCGTGGGTGCCGTTCGAGGAGAACGACGGGCGCGGCAAGGACCGCCCGGTCCTGGTGGTGGCCCGCGAGGCGGCGGGCACGCTGCTCGCCGTGCAGCTCTCCAGCAAGCAGCACGACCAGGATCGCGAGTGGGTGGCGCTCGGGGCCGGCCCCTGGGACAGCTCCGGCCGCCCGTCGTGGGTCGATCTGGACCGGGTCCTGCGGGTGCACGAGGACGGAATGCGGCGTGAGGCGTGCGCGCTGGACCGGGACAGGTTCGACCGGGTCGCCGGGCGGCTGCGGGAGCGCTACGACTGGCAGTAGGGACCGGGGCCCTGGTCCTGGTCGAACGTCCGGCTGAAGGCGGACCGGGTGGCGGATTCGGGGCTGCGGTCGAGGATGCCGAAGACGATCTGCTCGAAGTGCCCGGCGAACCTGCCGCCGTCGAGGAGCAGCGCCCGGAACGCGTCGGCCACCTGCGCCGGATCGTTGCGGAACACACCGCAGCCCCAGGCGCCCAGCACCAGCCTGCGGTACCCGCGCACCGCCGCGACCTCGAGCACCCGCTCCGCCCGGGACGCGAGCGCGGCGGGGATGCGGTGGGCCTCCTCGGGGGTGCGGCTGCGGATGACTCCGGCGTTGGGTGCCGGGGAGGTGAGGAAACCCGCGGTGTACGGGGTGTCGAGCAGCTGTCCCCGGTCGTCGCGGAAGACCGGTACGCCCGGCGAGTGAATCACCCGGTCGGTGTAGAAGGCGCTGCGTTCCGCGCGGTGGTGGGCGTAGTAGTCGGGGGCGCGCAGCAAGGTGGCGTACAGGGCGGAGCCCCTGCACAGGGCCTCCTCCTGGGCCTGCGCGCCGTTGAGGTATCCGCCGCCGGGATTGCGGGCGGAGGCGTAGTTCAGCACGGCGACCTTGCCGGGGCCTTCGCCGGTCATCCGGCGCGCCGCCTGCAGGCTGCTCTCGCCGGTGACCTCGACGACCGGGGTGCGGTCGTCGTCGAGTGCCGCGACCGGAACCGGCTGGGGGCCGTACAGCCTGGTCCCCGAGAGTGCAGTGGTCAGCGCGCGCTCGATGCTCACCTCCCGCCCGTCCCGCGTGTGGTAGCGGCCGGCCTCGACAATGGCCTCGGTCTCACGCGCGATGCCGCGCAGCCGTGCGCTCATCGGTACTCCCCCGTGTGGTGCATACGGGGCATGCTCGACGCTCCAACGGCATGGATGCAACCGGATTTCCGACGCACAGGGGCACCCTTGTGCGATCCACTCGTAGGGGTTTGGGTGGTGGGGAGGCACCGAGAGAAGGAGGCCCGGCATGTCGTACGACACACCCGGCGGCCACGGTCCGCCCGGCCAGTCCCCGCCCCTGGGCGAGGGCGAGGCGGAGGATTTACTGCGCTGCATCTGTTTCAAGACGGGACCGCCCCGCAGGGTCGGCGTCGAACTCGAATGGCTCATCCACGACCGGGATCACCCCCGCGCCCCCGTCCCGCACCACCGTCTCGACGCGGCCGCCGCCATCCTCCGGGCCCTGCCCCTGAGCGCGGCGCTCACCTTCGAACCCGGCGGCCAGCTGGAGCTCAGCTCGCGCCCCGCCGACTCCCTGATGGAGTGCGTCGATGCCACCGCCGCAGATCTCACCGCGGTACGTGACGCCCTGGACCGGGTGGGGCTCGCGCCGGTGGGTCTCGGCGTCGACCCGTGGCACCCTCCGCGCCGTCTGCTGGGCGAGCCCCGCTACGACGCCATGGAGGTCTCGTTCGACCGGTCGGGACCGGCCGGCCGCGCCATGATGTGCACCACCGCGTCCGTCCAGGTCTGTCTGGACGCCGGAGAGGAGGAACCGGGTCCGCTCGGCTACGGGCGGCGCTGGCAGCTGTGCCATCTGCTGGGCGCGGTCCTGGTGGCGGCGTTCGCGAACTCGCCCTTCCGGCTCGGCCGCCCGACACTGTGGCGGTCCACCCGGCAGTCGCTCTGGGCCGACCTCGATCCATGGCGGTCCCTGGCACCGTCCGGCGGTCTGCCGCCGCGCGACGCCTGGGCCGCACACGTGCTGGACACCCCGGTGATGTGCATCCGGGACGACGACCGCCCCTGGGCCGTGCCGGAGGGTCTGACGTTCCGCGACTGGATCCGCACCGGCGCGCCGAGACCCCCGGTGCGCGCCGATCTCGACTTCCACATCAGCACGCTCTTCCCGCCCGTGCGCCCGCGCGGCCATCTGGAGCTGCGCATGATCGACGCACAGCACGGTGCGGACGGGTGGCTGGTGCCGCTCGCCGTCACCACTGCCCTGTTCGACGACCCGGAGGCCGCCGAGACCGTGTACCGCACCGTGAAACCACTGGCCGAGACGGCCGGGGCGGAGCCGGCGCCGCGCAATCCGCTGTGGGCCGGCGCCGCCCGCGACGGCCTGACCGATCCCGAACTGCGGGCGGCGGCGGCCACCTGCTTCGAGGTCGCACTGGAGGCGCTGCCCCGGATGGGGGCCACGCAGGCCGTGCAGGACGCCGTGGCCGGCTTCAACGACCGTTTCGTCGCCCGGGGCCGATGTCCGGCCGACGATCTTCACGAACTGCTCGCGCCGGTTCCACCCGGCGGTCCGGGCCACCACCCCGAGGGGCCCCGCTCATGACCGACTCCCCCACACCCACCGGATCCGCACCTCACGGGGCGGACACCGAGGCGCTCCGGCAGCGGGCCCTCGCCGCACTGCTCACTGCCCGGGAACGCACCGCGCTGCTCACCGACAGCGTGGACGACCATGAACTGACCGCCCAGCACTCGCCGTTGATGTCCCCGCTGGTCTGGGACCTCGCGCACATCGGCAATCAGGAGGAGCTGTGGCTGCTGCGCGGGGTGGCCGGGCGGGAGGCGATGCGCCCGGAGATCGACGGCCTGTACGACGCCTTCGAGCATCCCCGGGCGGCCCGCCCTTCGCTGCCGCTGCTGGCCCCCGCCGAGGCACGTGCGTACGCCGCGGAGGTACGCGGCCGGGCCCTGGACGTCCTCGGCGGCACCGTACTGGACGGTGGCCGACCACTGGTGCGGGCCGGGTTCGCCTTCGGCATGATCGCCCAGCACGAACAGCAGCACGACGAGACGATGCTGATCACCCATCAGCTCCGGTCGGGTCCGGCCGTGCTGACCGCGCCGGTGCCGCCCGCCCCCACCGACGTGGCGAAACTGCCCGCCGAAGTCCTGGTCCCGGGCGGCCCGTTCACGATGGGGACGTCCACCGAGCCATGGGCCCTGGACAACGAACGCCCGGCGCATGTGTGCGACGTACCGGGCTTCTTCATCGACACGACCCCGGTCACCTGCGGTGCGTACCAGGAGTTCATCGAGGACGGCGGCTACACCGAGCGGTGCTGGTGGGCGCCCGAGGGGTGGGCGATGGTCCGTGAGCACGAACTGACCGCTCCGCTGTTCTGGCACCGGGACTCCGGTCAGTGGCTGCGCCGCCGTTTCGGGGTCACCGAGACGGTGCCCGGGAACGAGCCGGTGCTCCATGTCAGCTGGTACGAGGCGGACGCGTTCGCCCGGTGGGCCGGGCGCCGGCTGCCCACGGAGGCGGAGTGGGAGAAGGCGGCGCGCCACGACCCGGTGTCGGGGCGTTCGCGGCGCTATCCCTGGGGCGACGAGGACCCGGCCCCCGAGCTGGCGAACCTGGGTCAGCGCCATCTGCGGCCCGCACCCGCGGGAGCGTACGCGCAGGGCCGGTCCCCGTACGGTGCACGGCAGTTGATCGGTGACGTGTGGGAGTGGACGTCGAGCGACTTCCTGCCCTATCCCGGCTTCTCGGCGTTCCCGTACCGCGAGTACTCGGAGGTGTTCTTCGGGCCGGCCCACAAGGTGCTGCGCGGCGGTTCGTTCGCCGTGGACCCGGTGGTGTGCCGGGGGACGTTCCGCAACTGGGACCTGCCGGTGCGGCGGCAGATCTTCTCCGGCTTCCGTACCGCCAGGGATCTGTGATGTGTCGTCATATCGCCTACCTGGGACCGTCGATACCCCTCGGTGAACTGCTGATGCGGCCGCCCCACTCCCTCGTGCGCCAGTCCTGGGCGCCGAGACACCAGCGGTACGGGACCGTCAACGCGGACGGCTTCGGCGTCGGCTGGTACGCGGCCGGCGATCCGGTGCCCGGACGCTACCGGCGCCGGGGCCCGGTCTGGGGCGACGAGACCTTCGCCGACCTGGCCAGGGTGGTGCGCAGCGCGGCGCTGCTCGCCGCCGTCCGTGACGCCACCGAGGCGGGCGCCGACGGCGAGGCGGCGGCCGCGCCGTTCGCCGACGGGCCGCTGCTGTTCAGCCACAACGGTGCGGTGAAGGGCTGGCCGCACTCCGTGGCTCCGCTCGCCACGGCGCTGCCCCCGGCCGAACTGCTCACCCTCACGGCGCGCTGCGACTCGGCCCTCGTCTGGGCCCTGGTGCGTCACCGTCTGGCCGACGGTGACGAACTGCCGCAGGCCGTCGCCGACACCGTGCTCGACGTGGCGGCCGCGGCGCCGGAGTCCCGGCTGAATCTGCTGCTGACCGACGGCGCGACGATCGTGGCGACGGCCTGGGGCGACACCCTGTCGTATCTCACCGAGCCGGGCCTGCGCACGGTCGTGGCCTCGGAGCCGTACGACGACGATCCGCGCTGGCGCACGGTCCCCGACCGCACATTGCTGACGGCGACCCGCACCGAAGTTCTGCTGACCCCGCTCAAGGAGCCCACTGAGTGAGTCCCTTTCTGCTGACCCGTACCCTGCCGGTGGACGCGACGGACGCGGCGCTGCGCGCCGATGTGCTGCACGGTCTGACCCGGCAACCGAAGACACTGCCGCCCAAGTGGTTCTACGACGCGCACGGCAGTGAGCTGTTCGAGGAGATCACCCGGCTGCCCGAGTACTACCCGACGCGTGCCGAGCGCGAGATCCTGATCGACCGCGCCGACGAGATCGCCCGGGTGTCCGGGGCGCGGACCCTGATCGAGCTGGGGTCCGGGTCGTCCGAGAAGACCCGGCACCTGCTGGACGCGCTGCCCGCGCTGCACAGTTACGTACCCGTCGATGTGAGCGAGAGCGCACTGCGCGGCGCCACCGAAGCCCTGCTCGCGCAGCGGCCCGAGCTCTCCGTGCACGCCCTGATCGCCGATTTCACGGGCGGTCTCGCGCTGCCGGGAACGCCGGAGCCCAGGCTGATCGCGTTCCTGGGCGGCACGGTCGGCAATCTGCTGCCCGACGAGCGTGCGGTGTTCCTCAAGTCCGTACGGTCGCTGCTCTCCCCCGGCGACGCGCTGCTGCTCGGCACGGATCTGGTGAAGGAGGAGAAGGTGCTGGTCGCCGCGTACGACGATGCGGCGAGGGTGACCGCGGAGTTCAACAGGAACGTACTGCGGGTCGTGAACCGGGAGTTGGGTGCGGACTTCGACCCCGCCGGTTTCGATCATGTGGCGCTCTGGGATCCGGAGCGTGAGTGGATCGAGATGCGGCTGCGGGCCCGTCGGGCGCACACCGTGAAGATCCCGGACCTGGATCTGGTGGTGGCCTTCGAGGCCGGCGAGGAGTTGCGTACGGAGGTGTCGGCCAAGTTCCGCAAGGAAGGCGTCCGGACGGAGCTGGACACGGCCGGTCTGCGGCTGGCTCAGTGGTGGACGGATTCCGGTGGCCGTTTCGCGCTCTCGTTGGCGACGGCGGTCTGAGCGCGACGGGCCAGGGTACGGCGGTCCGGCCCGCCGCCCGCCGGGATCGGCGGCAGTACGCGGATCTCGGCGGTCAGGCCGGCCGCCGTCACCACTCGCCACAGTGAGGCGATGAGCGGATCGTCGCCGACGAACGCGGCCGCACCGGCCGGCGCGGTGTGTTCCGCCGGTGCGGAGCCGTTGTGGCGGGCCGCACGGCGGCCCGCCGCGGGCCCCGTCCGGCCGGTGGTCCCGGTGCTCCGCGCCGGGGCGGCGCGGTAGCTGATGCGTACCGGCCGGACCGTGGCGTCCGTGTCGATCGCGGCCTGGAAGGCGGCGGGTCCGAACCGGCCGCCGGGGCCGCGCCCGCACCAGGTGGTGCCCTCGGGGAAGACGACCACGCGTGATCCGCCGCGCAGCGCCGCCCCGATGGTGCGCACGGTCGTGGGCAGCGCGCGCAGTCGGTCCCGTTCGACGAAGAGCGTGCCACCCCGTGCGGCGAGCCGTCCGAGCAGCGGCCAGCCGCGGATCTCGCTCTTGGCCAGCATCCGGCCGGGGAACACGGCCGCGACGAGCGGGATGTCCAGCCATGAGATGTGGTTCGCGACGACGAGCGTGCCCGGTGCCCCGGGGGCCCGGTCGGGCACCGCCGGTGTGCCGACGATCCGCACCCGCACCCCGAAGGCGCGCACGACGCCGTACGCCCAGCGCCGGATCAGCCGTTCCCGCCGTGCCGCGCCGAGCATCGGCACGAACGGGGCGCCCAGCGCGCCGGCCAGGATGCACGCGCACCCGGCGAGCAGCAGGGCCGCGGCGGCCGGGCGGCCCCGCACGCGGCCGTCGTGACCGGCGCAGGTGCCCGGGGTGCAGGGTGCGGTGGGCAGCCAGGGGTTCATCGCAGGGGGGTGAGCGCGAGGAAGTGGCGCAGGTAGCGCGGGTCGGTGCGGCGCAGCGACAGCAGTACATACAGGTCGGCGACGTTGAAGTCGGGGTCGTGGGCGGGCGCCCCGCACACCCAGGCGCCGAGGCGCAGATAGCCCCGGAGCAGCGGAGGCAGGGTGGCGAGCCCGGTGGGTACCGGGGCCCATCCCCCGGTGGGCTGCCAGAGGCGGTGGGGTGTGACCCAGTGGTCCTCGGGTGCCAGGTGCTTCGTCCGCACGGTTTCCCAGGCGCCGGCCGCGGCGACGCCTCCGTCGGCGAGGGGGATCGAGCAGCAGCCGGCCAGCCAGTTGTGTCCGGTGCGTTCCATGTACCGGGCGAGTCCGGCCCAGATCAGGGCTATGACGGCGCCGTCGCGGTGGGCGGGGTGGACGCAGGACCGTCCGACCTCGACCAGGTCGTCGCGGATCGGGCCGAGCCGGCCGAGGTCGAACTCGCTCTCCGCGTAGAGCCGCCCGGCGATCCGGGCCCGCTCGGGCGGCAGCACGCGGTAGGTGGCGACGATGTCGCCGGTGGTCTCCTCCCGGACCAGAAGATGGTCGCAGTACGCGTCGAACGCATCGCTGTCCAGGCCGGGTTCGGGTCCGTCCAGCCTGGCGCCGAGCTCACCGGCGAAGACCAGATGACGCAGCCGCTGGGCGGCGCGGACCTCGTCCTGGTCGGCGGCGAGGGACACCCGGTAGCGCGGCGGTGCGGGGGCGACGGGCTGCGCGGGAACGGCGGGGGCGGCGGGGAGTGAGGTGACGGGCAGCGCGTTCATGACGGTCTCCGGGGACGGATCGGCAAGGGCGGCCGCCGGACCGCCGCACTGGGTGCGAAGGCCCGGCCCCTTACTTCTTCCGTTACCGGCTGGATTCGACATGACCGCTCGGGAGAGCCGAAATGTGCGAAGGCTGAATCCCGGGGGTGGCCGGTACCGGCCCACAGCTCCGGGCGGGGAGCGCGGGTCAGCTCCCGGTGAGCTTGGAGGTGATCTTCGCCGAGGCGGTCTTCGCCGCCTGCTGCGGGTCGCCGCCCTCGAGCACCGCCGTCATGTACGGCTTGATCGGGTTGTCGGCCTCGACGTCCGCCCACTGTGGCGAGTTGGGTGTCGCACGGCCCTTCGTGGCACCACGGGCCATCGCGGCGGTGCCTTCCTGACCCACGATGACGCTCGCGAGGCCGGGCTTGTTGGGCACGTAACTCATGGTTCTGACGAGCTCTTCCTGCCACTTCCGGCCCGCCAGCGCCTTGATCACCTCGATGCCCTCGGTGCGCTGGTCCGCCTTGTCCGGAACGATCAGGTCGGATCCGCCGGTGAAGACGGAGCCGGGCTCCTTCGCGGTCTTGCCCGGAATCGGGAAGTAGCCGAGTTTTCCCTTGAGTTCGGGATTCTTCTTCTCGATCTGCGCAACGCTGCCGGGCACCGAGATGATCTGTGCGACATTCCCCTCGGCGAACACATCGGCCTGCGGGGGCTTTTCCTCGTCCGCGTTCTTGGGTCCGTCGCCGAGCGCCTGGAGTTCCTTGTAGAAGCTCATGCCCCGGAGCGCGGCGGGACTGTCCAGGGTGCCTTCCCACTCGCCGCCCTTCTCCTCGGCGAGTTCGCCGCCCTCGTCCCAGATGAAACCGGCGAGGACATACCAGTTCTGGCCCGCGAGGTAGACCCCCTGATTTCCGTTCCGGTTCAGCTGCTGGGTGTCCGTGATCCACTCGTCCCGGGTCTTCGGCGGGTTCTTTATGCCTGCCTGCTCGAAGAGCTCCTTGTTGTAGATCACCACTCGATTGGCCGCGTACCAGGGAATTCCGTACTGCATGCCGTCGATGCTGCCCGGGTCGGCGAGACCCGGCAGCCACTCCTCACTGCCGAGATCGCGCACGGACTCCAGGGTAAGATCGCGCAGACCGCCGCTCTCCGCGTACTGGGCGACCTGAGTGTTCCCGACCTCGATGACATCCGGGGTGTCCTTGCCCTTGAGGGCGCCGATGACCTTCGGGCCGATTCCGCTCCAGCTCTGGAACTTGAACTCGAGCTCGATGGACGGGTGCTCGTCCTGATAGGCCTTTGTGAACCGCTTCAGGAAATCGGCGGAGACACTGTCCTTCATCAGCCAGATCGTGACCTTCTTGCTGCCGGACGCCTCCGAGCCGGAGCCCAGGCCGCATCCCCCCAGCGCAAAGGTGGAGACGAGCGCGACGGCTCCGACGAGTATGCGGTTCTTCACCAGGTTCACCTTCTGCGAAACGGCACGACTTGATTCAGGACCCGGTGTGGGGGACTGCGGGCTGCGCTCGCACGGGCGTGGCTGGATTTTGGTATGGACCATTGGCTTGGTCAAGGCCCGTTCACGGCACATTCTGCACTTCGACCTCTCGCGGACTCGGGCCGGGTGGGGCACCGTGGTAAGGACGAGAGGAGACATAAGATGTCAAATCATATCTATCGGGTCACCGAAATCGTCGGAACCTCGCACGAGGGCGTCGACGACGCCATCCGCAGAGGCATCGCAAGAGCTTCGGAAACGTTGCACAATCTCGACTGGTTCGAGATCACGCAAGTGCGCGGCGAGATCAGGGACGGCCGGGTCGAGCACTACCAGGTGGGCCTGAAAGTGGGCTTCCGGCTCGACGAGACGAGCTGACCCCCACCGCTGCGGCTCGGATCCGGTTCAGGTACGGCCCTCGCGCTCCTGCGCGTCCTCGATCACGGCCGACGCCTTCGCCCAGCGGGCCCGTACCACGGCGAAGCCGGCCTGCTCCGCCGCGTCGCAGACGAGTTCGTCGTCATCGACCAGCACCCGGACCTCTCGCTCCCGGCCCAGCCGCTTCAGGATTTCCAGCTTGGTGTACCGGGCCGGCCTGCGGTCGTCGTTGCGGCGCATGTACACCCGCCCCTCGGGCAGCCCGTGTTCCGCCAGCCATGCCACGGTGTCCCGGCGGCAGCGCTCGGGCCGGCCGGTGAGATACCTGACCTCACACTGCTCGGCGCTGCTCAGCGCCAGCCGTACGCCTTCGGGAAGCGGCGGGTCGTCGACGGCCGCGGAGAAGAAGCCGTTCCAGTCGCGTCGGCGCCCCTCCAGATAATGCTGCCGGTGGCCGCTGTCCGCGAGCGTGCCGTCCAAGTCGAATACGGCCAGGGGCCGGTGGTCGCTTCTCACGCTCCCAGCAAATCAGACCAGCGCGGCCACCAGCAGCAGCAGTACGACCACCCCGGCCACCACCGCGGCGACCCGCAGGGATCTGCGCCTCGACCAGATCGGGAGGACCTCGGGACCGTCGGGTCCGGGAAAGACGTAGAAGACGTGGTCGGGATCGTCCGGGACCGTGACCGCCACCAGCTGCAGCCAACCGATGTCGACGCGTCTGGCCACCTCGTCGGGGCGGAGCACGAGTGCCGATTCGACGGCCTTGACGTGGGCGGGGTCCAGAGCGTCGGGTATCGGCCGGCCGGCCGAGGTCAGCGTCACCCGTTCCCACGCACCGGTGCGTCCGGTCTGCTGCCGGACCCGGAGCGGCGGCGCCGGGTCCGGCAGCTTCACCGCGCTCCGCTCCGGGGCGTGCCCGACCGATCCGCCCGTCCACAGGGTGACCAGGCCCGTGCCGTCGCACGGGGTGTGCTCCGTCGACCTCTCACCCCCGCAGACCGGGCAGTCCCTGAAGCCCGTGTCGTCGCACTGCGGGCACTTCTCGGTGCCCCAGCCCCGGCACTGCGGACAGGCGGTGCGTGGCTTGCGGCATTTCAGACAGGTGGTGCGTCCGGGCGGATGCTTCTCCCGCGCCGGCCCGGCCGACGCACGGTCCTTGCGGCGTTCGCCCGTGCCGTCGCACCAGGTACACGGCTCCACGCCTTTGCAGGCCGGGCACAACGGGCCGGTCTCGCAGCGCAGTTTTCCCTTGGCCCGGCAGCGCGAGCACGGCTGCCGGCCTTCGTCGCAGCCACAGGCCACCGTCCGCACCGAACCGTGGAGCACGAACTCCACCTCCCGCGGCTCGGCCGGGTCCTTCGGCGGCTCGACCGGATGGTCGCGCAGCTCCCCTTCGTACGTCGGCCGTCCCGATGTGTCGTACCTGCCCGGCCTGGTCTCCGGCCGCGTGCTGCGGCTCTCCACGCAACGCACGATGCGCAGGTCGAGCATCGGATGCCGGGCGATGTCGGCGCCCGTCCGCCGCAACTGTGGACCCTGCCCCGGGCAGCCGATGTGCCGGGCGACCGCTTCGAGGATGTCGTCCTCGGACAGTGAGTCGGCCATGACGGCGCTTCCACCTCCCCGGTAGGCGCGCCCGCGCGCACCGACGCAGCGTACGGGTGGTGCCGTCGGGGGCTCAAGAGGGCCGCACGAGAAGGCCATGAGCGCCGCGCCGGGCGCCCGTTACTCACCACACGCGCCCGCCCGCGCGCGGATGAGTGATCTTCCCCTCACGTTCCGCACCGATCGCAAAAGGTTGTACAGGATGCGCATGGAACCGAAAGCGTTTGTAAAGCTATATTCAGGTTTGTGGCATCCAACGTTAACCATGTGAAGCGAATACTCCTGCGTTCCGGGAAGAGCCCCTACGACGTCGTCCCCGTCGAGCGCGCTCTCCACGAGGACGTGTTCGCCACCAACTCGGGCAACCTGATCTTCAGTGACGCCGCTCACAAGATCCTTGAGACGCCACGTTCGGAGGTGGTGTCGAACGGTATCGCCACCAGGGTCGCCGACGCCGACCGGATCAACAGCGAGTACGACGTCTTCGTCATCCCGCTCGCCAACGCCTTCCGGCCGTCCTTCGAACCGCAGCTGAAGCGGCTGACCCAGCTCATCTCGAAGCTGAAGATCCCGGTCGTCGTCCCCGGCGTCGGCGCCCAGACCGGCGTCAACTACTCCGCGGACCGCCTGAAGCCCATGCAGTCCACGGTCTACGAGTTCGTCTCCGCCGTGCTCGACCACAGCGCCTCGATCGGTGTGCGCGGGGAGTTCACCGAGCGGTATCTGCGGGACATGGGATTCCGCGACGTGGAGGTCATCGGCTGCCCCTCGATGTTCCTCAACGGCAGCAGTCTCGTCATCCGGGAGGACGGCCGGGCACTCGGACCCCAGTCGCGGATCGCCGTCAACGGATCGCACGACGCGGTGCGCAAGCACAAGCTCGGGCAGATCATCGACCGCACCCATGCGCGCTACCCCCACCTCCGGTTCATCGGCCAGAACCTCTCCGAGGCCCGTCAGCTGCACTGGCGCGACATGTCCCATCAGAACGCCGCGGTGACCAATATCCCCACCCACCCCGACCACCCCATGTACGGGGAGGGCAAGGTCCGGGTCTACATCGACCCGGTCACCTGGATGGACGACCTGCGGGGCTTCGACTTCTCCTTCGGTTCCCGGATCCACGGCAACATCGCGGCGCTGCTGGCCGGTACGCCGGCCACCGTGCTCTGCGGCGACTCCCGGACGCTGGAGCTGTGCCGCTACTTCGACATACCGCACCGGATGCTCTCCAAGGTCCCGGCCGACCTCGACCCCGCCGATCTCCACGCCGCGGCGGACTTCGGGCCGCTGATGCGCGGTCACCAGGAGCGGTTCGACCGGTTCATGAACTTCCTCGACAAGAACGGCCTGGAGAACACCTTCACCCACGGCGACGGCGGCACGGCCTTCGAGACCCGGATGAGCGGGCTGGCCTTCCCTCCGGGCGTCCGCCCCTGGGTCGACTCCGACCCTGCCACGATGGCACCGCGGCTGAACTGGCTCCAGTCCCGGCTGGCCGAACTCACCGCCGAGAACACCCAGCTCAAGCGGAAGGTCCTGAAGAACTCCGCGGTGCCCGTCCAGCGGTCCACGTACCAGCGCGCCCGCAGCGTCGTGGGAAGGCCCATCAAGCGCGCCCTGCGTCCCTCCCGGTAGGTCCTTGCCCGAACTGATCCGCGAGGCCGGTCCGACAAGGCCGGCCTCCGGTCGTTCCGGGCCCGGACGGTGTCCGCCGCCCCGTGCCTAGAATCGGAGTGTTTGTCCCCCGGGCCGTCGGCCTGCCCCGATCCGTACGGAGTCCCCGCGCACATGTCCACCCCCCACGATCCGTACGTCCGGGTGCGCGGTGCCCGTGAGCACAATCTCCAGGACGTCTCGGTCGACATCCCGCGCGACACCCTCACCGTCTTCACCGGCGTCTCCGGTTCCGGGAAGTCCTCCCTCGCGTTCGGGACGATCTACGCCGAGGCCCAGCGCCGCTACTTCGAGTCCGTCGCCCCGTACGCCCGCCGGCTGATCCATCAGGTCGGCGCGCCCGCGGTCGGCGAGGTCACCGGTCTGCCGCCCGCCGTCTCCCTGGAGCAGCGCCGCTCGGCACCCGGTGCCCGTTCGTCCGTCGGTACGGTCACCACGCTCTCCAACTTCCTGCGGATGCTGTTCTCGCGGGCCGGGGAGTATCCGGCCGGTGCCGAGCGGCTCGACTCCGACGCCTTCTCGCCGAACACCGCCGCCGGGGCGTGCCCGGAGTGCCACGGGCTCGGTCTCATCCACCGCACCACCGAGCAGCTGCTGGTCCCCGACCCCTCACTGTCGATCCGGGACGGTGCGATCGCCGCCTGGCCGGGAGCGTGGCAGGGCAAGAACCTGCGCGATGTGCTGGACGCGCTGGGGTACGACATCGACCGGCCGTGGGGCGAGCTCGGCGCCGAGGAGCGGGAGTGGATCCTGTTCACCGACGAGCAGCCGGTGGTGACGGTCCATCCGGTGCGGGAGGCGGGGCGTATCCAACGTCCCTACCAGGGCACGTACATGAGCGCCCGCCGCTATGTGATGCACACCTTCGCGGATTCCAAGAGCCGCACGCTGCGGGCGAAGGCCGAGCGGTTCCTGGCCAGTGCCCCGTGTCCGGCCTGCGGCGGCAGCCGGCTGCGTCCGGAGGCGCTGGCCGTCACCTTCGCCGGCCGCACGATCGCGGAACTGGCGGCGCTGCCGCTGACCGGTCTCGCCGAGCTGCTGCGCACGGCGGGCGGCAGCGAAACGGCGCGGGTGCTGACGGCGGACCTGCTCGGCCGGATCGGGACGGTCACCGAGCTCGGCCTCGGCTATCTCAGCCTCGACCGCACAGCTCCGACCCTGTCCTCCGGCGAGCTGCAACGGCTGCGTCTCGCCACCCAGTTGCGCTCGGGCCTCTTCGGGGTCGTCTATGTGCTGGACGAGCCGTCGGCCGGTCTCCATCCGGCGGACACCGAGGCGCTGCTGGGAGTGCTGGGACGGCTGAAGGAGGCGGGGAACTCGGTCTTCGTCGTCGAGCACCAGCTGGATGTGGTGCGCCGGGCCGACTGGCTGGTCGATGTGGGGCCACAGGCCGGTGAGCACGGGGGCCGGGTGCTGCACAGCGGTCCGCCTGCCGGACTCGCGGAGGTGACCGAGTCGGCCACCCGGCGCTACCTCTTCGACGAAGGGCCCGCGCCGGTCCGGGAGGGGCGTACGCCGTCGGGGTGGCTGAGGCTGAACGGGGTCGACCGGCACAATGTGCGGGGCGTGGACGCCGAATTCCCGCTCGGGGTGTTCACGGCCGTCACCGGGGTCTCGGGGTCGGGGAAGTCGACGCTGGTCGGTCAGGTCCTTGCCGGTGTGCTCGCCGAACGGCAGACCTCCGCCACCGCGGACCCGCACGCGGAGCGCCCCG
The DNA here is from genome assembly GCF_035918155.1 of Streptomyces sp. NBC_01591. NCBI lineage: Bacteria > Bacillati > Actinomycetota > Actinomycetes > Kitasatosporales > Streptomycetaceae > Streptomyces > Streptomyces sp. NBC_01591. The sequence goes on along the minus strand of NZ_CP109327.1, from coordinate 8,180,291 downwards.
CGCCCTGGTGCGCGTCGGCGCAGGGGCTGGAGGTGGTGGACCGTCTCGTGCAGGTCGACCAGCGGCCGATCGGCCGTACCCCCCGGTCCAATCTGGCCACGTACACCGGGCTCTTCGACGTCGTACGGAAGCTGTTCGCCGAGACGGACACGGCCCGGGAGCGCGGCTACAGGGCGGGGCGGTTCTCCTTCAACGTGGCGGGCGGGCGGTGCGAGACCTGTCAGGGCGAGGGGTTCGTCTCCGTGGAGCTGCTCTTCCTGCCCAGTACGTACGCGCCCTGCCCGGACTGTCACGGCGCGCGGTACAACCCGCAGACCCTGGAGGTCACCCTGCGCGGTCTGGACATCGCTCAGGTGCTGGATCTGACGGTGGAGTCGGCGGCCGGGTTCTTCGCGGGGACACCGGCCACCGAGCGCAGTCTGCGGACCCTGCTCGATGTCGGGCTCGGCTATCTGCGGCTCGGTCAGCCCGCGACGGAGCTGTCGGGCGGTGAGGCCCAGCGGATCAAGCTCGCCGCCGAGCTCCAGCGCTCACGTCGGGGCCACACCCTGTATCTGCTGGACGAGCCGACGACGGGGCTGCATCCCGCCGATGTCGATGTGCTGATGCGGCAGTTGCACGGCCTCGTCGACGCGGGCAGCACGGTGGTGGTCGTGGAGCACGACATGGCGGTGGTGGCGGGCGCCGACTGGGTGATCGATCTCGGTCCCGGCGGCGGCGACCGGGGCGGCCGGATCATGGCGGCGGGAACGCCCGTGGACGTGGCCCGGACGCAGGAGAGCCGGACGGCCTCGTACCTCCGGGCCGCACTCCGCCTCGACTGACCGCCAGTCGTCGCCGACTTCCCTATGCCTCACTACGACGGCGCCACACACAACATGGCTCAGGCGCTGGTCAACGGCGACTTCGAGACCGGCTCGCTCGACCCCTGGACGTGCGAGTCCGGCGGCGCGGTCGTCTCCACCCCGGTGCACGGCGGCGCGCACGCGCTCGCCGCGGCGGCCACCGCGTCGCAGACCGGCGCGTGCGCGCAGACCCTCACCCTGTCCCCCGACACCACGTACACGCTGAGCGGTTGGGTACAGGGCAGCTACGGATACCTCGGGGTGCGCGGCGACGCGTCGGCCAGCGTCTGGGGTTCGTCGGGCGGCTACGCGAAGCAGTCGGTGACGTTCACCACCGGTTCGACCGGCACGGTGACCGTCTATCTGCACGGCTGGTACGAGCAGGGCACGGTCTACGGCGACGACATCTCCGTGACGTCCTGACCTGCCGGAGCGGATGAGACCTCCTGGTCCCGGGGGTGGGCGGCCTCCGGGACCAGGAACTCGGCATCTCGCTCAGCGGCGGACCTTGCGGGTGGCCCGCAGCCACTCCTTGTTCATGGCCGAGATCGACGGCAGCGGGATGCCCTTGGGGCAGGCGGTGGCGCACTCGCCGGTCAGCGTGCAGCCGCCGAAGCCCTCACTGTCCATCTGGCCGACCATGTCGAGGACCCGGGTCTCGCGTTCCGGGGCGCCCTGCGGCAGGACGTTGAGGTGGTTGATCTTCGCCGAGGTGAAGAGCATCGCCGAGCCGTTGGGGCAGGCCGCCACGCAGGCGCCGCAGCCGATGCACTCGGCGTGCTCGAAGGCGAAGTCGGCGTCCGGCTTGGGCACCGGGGTGGCGTGCGCCTCGGGGGCGGTGCCGGTCGGGGCGGAGATGTAGCCGCCCGCCTGGATGATCCGGTCGAAGGCCGAACGGTCCACGACCAGGTCCTTGACGACCGGGAAGGCGGAGGCGCGCCACGGTTCGATGTCGATCGTGTCGCCGTCCTCGAAGGACCTCATGTGGAGCTGGCAGGTGGTGGTGCGCTCGGGGCCGTGGGCATCGCCGTTGATGACGAGACTGCAGGCGCCGCAGATGCCCTCGCGGCAGTCGTGGTCGAAGGCGACGGGGTCGTCGCCGGCGAGGATGAGTTCCTCGTTGAGGGTGTCGAGCATCTCCAGGAACGACATGTCCTGCGAGATGCCGTCCACCTCGTAGGTGGACATGGCGCCGGATGCGTCGGCGTTCTTCTGGCGCCAGACGCGCAGGGTGAGCTTCATGCGTAGCTCCGCTGAGTGGGGTGGACGTACTCGAAGACGAGGTCTTCCTTGTGCAGGACGGGGGCCCGGCCGGTGCCGGAGAACTCCCAGGCGGCGGCGTAGGAGAACTCCTCGTCCCGGCGGGCGGCTTCGCCGTCCGGGGTCTGCGACTCCTCGCGGAAGTGGCCTCCGCAGGATTCGGCGCGGTGCAGTGCGTCGAGGCACATGAGCTCGGCGAGCTCCAGGTAGTCGACGATGCGGTTGGCCTTCTCCAGCGACTGGTTGAACTCGTCGCCGGTGCCGGGGACCTTGATGCGGCGCCAGAACTCCTCACGGATCTGCGGGATGCGTTCGAGCGCCGTGCGCAGCCCGTCCTCGGTGCGGGCCATGCCGCAGTACTCCCACATGAGTTCACCGATCTCGCGGTGGAAGGAGTCGGGGGTGCGGTCGCCGTCGACGGCGAGCAGCAGGTTGAGCCGGTCCTCGGTGTCGGCGACGACCTCCTCGACCGCGGGGTGCGAGGCGTCGACCTCGTCGTGGTGCGGATTGCGGGCCAGGTAGTCGTTGATCGTCGACGGCAGGACGAAGTAGCCGTCGGCGAGGCCCTGCATCAGCGCGGACGCGCCGAGCCGGTTGGCGCCGTGGTCGGAGAAGTTGGCCTCGCCGATGGCGAAGAGACCCGGGACGGTGGTCTGGAGGTCGTAGTCGACCCAGAGACCGCCCATCGTGTAGTGCACGGCCGGGTAGATCCGCATCGGGGTCTCGTACGGGTTCTCCGCCGTGATCCGCGCGTACATGTCGAAGAGGTTGCCGTACTTCTCCTCGACCTTGTCCCTGCCCATCCGCTGGATGGCCTCGGCGAAGTCCAGGTAGACGCCCTGGCCGCCGGGGCCGACGCCGCGTCCCTCGTCGCAGACGTTCTTCGCGGCGCGGGAGGCGATGTCCCGGGGCACGAGGTTGCCGAAGGCGGGGTAGATGCGCTCCAGGTAGTAGTCGCGCTCGTCCTCGGGGATCTCGTTGGCGGGGCGGTTGTCGCCCTTGGCCTTCGGGACCCAGATCCGGCCGTCGTTGCGCAGCGACTCGCTCATCAGCGTCAGCTTGGACTGGTGGTCGCCGGTGCGTGGGATGCAGGTGGGGTGGATCTGGGTGAAGCAGGGGTTGGCGAAGTACGCGCCGCGGCGGTGGGCGCGCCAGACGGCGGTGGCGTTGGAGTTCATGGCGTTCGTCGACAGGTAGAAGACGTTGCCGTAGCCGCCGCTGGCCAGGACGACCGCGTCGGCGAAGTAGGTGTCGATCTTCCCGGTGACGAGGTCGCGGGCGACGATCCCGCGTGCCTTGCCGTCGACGATGATCAGGTCGAGCATCTCGGTACGGGCGTGCAGTTCGACGTTGCCCGCGGCGATCTGCCTCGACAGCGCCTGGTAGGCGCCGAGCAGGAGCTGCTGGCCCGTCTGGCCCCGGGCGTAGAACGTACGGGAGACCTGGACGCCGCCGAAGGAGCGGTTGTCGAGGAGGCCGCCGTACTCCCGGGCGAAGGGGACGCCCTGGGCGACGCACTGGTCGATGATCTCGACGGAGATCTGGGCGAGCCGGTGGACATTGGACTCGCGAGCGCGGAAGTCGCCGCCCTTGACGGTGTCGTAGAAGAGCCGGTGGATCGAGTCGCCGTCGTTGCGGTAGTTCTTCGCGGCGTTGATGCCGCCCTGGGCGGCGACCGAGTGGGCGCGGCGGGGCGAGTCCTGGAAGCAGAACTGGACGACGTGGTAGCCCTGTTCGGCCAGGGTCGCGCCGGCCGAGCCGCCGGCGAGGCCGGTGCCGACGACGATGACGGTGTGCTTGCGGCGGTTGGCCGGGTTGACCAGCTTGGCCTGGAAGCGGCGGGTGTCCCAGCGTTCGGCGACGGGACCTTCGGGGGCCTTGGCGTCGACGACGGGCGCGCCGGTCTCGTAGTGCGAGTAGTCGGTCATGTCAGCTCACGACTCCGGTCATGACGGCGACGGGTACGGAGATGAAGCCCAGCGTCAGCACCACGGCGAGGGCGTTGGCGATGGTCTTGAGGACGCGGTCACGGGTGGCCTTTCCCGCGCCGAGGGTCTGGGCGGCGCTCCAGAAGCCGTGCTGGACGTGGAGTCCGAGGGCGAGCATGGCGACGATGTAGATGGTGTTGCCGTACCAGCTGGAGAAGGTGTCGATGACGTTCTGGTACGGGTGCCCGGACTGGAATCCGCCGGAGTGCACGGTGCCCGTCGTCAGGTCGAGGATGTGCCAGACGATGAACAGGGCGAGGATGATCCCGCCCCAGCGCATGGTGCGGGTGGCATAACTGGCACGTGGCTTCTTGTGCACGTACTTGGCGGGGCGCGCCCGGATGTCGCGGCGGCTCAGCTGGTACGCGGAGACGGCATGCAGCACCACCGCTGCGACGAGCACGACGCGGACGATCCACAGGGCCCACTCGTAGTGCAGGAAGGGCTCGCCCATGGTCCGCAGCCAGTGCGCGTAATGGTTGAACTCGCCGGACCCGAAGAAGATCTTCAGGTTGCCGATCATGTGGACGACCAAGTAGAGGAGCATGATCAAGCCGCTCACGGCCATGACCGTCTTCTTGCCGAGGGACGAGTCCCAGAGCGTACGCGTCATGGACGGCCGTCGGTCCGTCCGGGTTGCCAATGCCATGGACACGACGCTAGGACCGATCCACCTCATCAGTCCAAGACATGGAACGCCTCATGTTCATAGGCTGAGGCTATTGTCCTCGGTAGGGTGAGTGTATGCAGTTCCAGCAGCTGATGTATTTCGTGGCCGTGGCCGAGACCCGGCACTTCACCCGTGCCGCCGAGGAGGTGCACGTCTCGCAGCCCTCGCTCTCCCAGCAGATCCGGGCGCTGGAGAGCGAGCTGGGGGCGGAGCTGTTCAGCCGGGCGCGCGGCAACATCACGCTCACCGACGCGGGCGAGGCCCTGCTGCCGCTGGCCCGCCGGATCCTCTCGGACGCGGACACCGCACGCCACGAGGTGCAGGAGCTGGCGCAGCTGCGCCGGGGCCGGGTCCGACTCGGTGCGACGCCCAGCCTCTGCACCGGCCTGCTCCCGGAAGTGCTGCGCGCCTTCCACGACCGGCATCCGGGGATCCAGCTGCTGCTGGAGGAGGGCGGCTCGCTCGACCTGGTACGGGAGCTGGCGCGGGGCGCGCTCGATCTCGCCCTGGTGGTGTTGCCGCTGCCCGCCGCGTCCCCCGCGCTCACCACGGTGGAGCTGCTCCGGGAGGACCTGGTCGTGGTCTCGTCGGCCCGGGCACCGCGGCCCGGCCGGGGCGGGAGCGTACGGATCGCCGACCTCCAGGGCGAGCCCCTGGTGATGTTCCGGCACGGCTACGACCTGCGGGAGCTGACGGTCGCCGCCTGCCGGGCAGAGGGTTTCGAGCCGTCGTTCACGGTGGAGGGCGGGGAGATGGACGCCGTGCTCGGCTTCGTACGGGCGGGGCTCGGGATCGCGGTGGTGCCCAGCATGGTCGCCGGCCGGTCCGGCCACGACCTGCGGACCACGCCACTGGCCCGGCCGGGCCTGCGGCGCACGATCGCGCTCGCGCACCGCAGTGACGTGGCTCCGCCGCGCGCGGCACGCGAGCTGCAGAAGGTGCTGCTCGCAGCCGGGCGGGCCTGAGCGTCGAAGGCGGGGTACGGGGCGCCGGAGGGCCCCGTACACCGCTCCCTCTCACACGGCGTCGGCCAGCAGCAGCGAGTGGATCCGGTCCGGCGCACCCGGCCGGGCGTAGTACCAGCCCTGCGCCGTGTCGCAGCCCAGCTTCCGCAACTGCTCCGCCTGAGCGCCGGTTTCCACGCCCTCCACCGTGACCGCGAGGTCCAGGCTGTGCGCCAGCGACACGATCCCCTCGACGATCTTCAGATCGACCGGGTCCGCCGGATGCTGCTGCATGCCCATGGTGAAGGAACGGTCCAGCTTGAGTACGCTCACCGGCAGCCGGCGCAGGTTCGCCAGGTTCGAGTACCCGGTGCCGAAGTCGTCGAGCGCTATGTCGACACCCATTTCGGCCAGTTGCCGCAGCGGCTTGAGCAGGTCGTCGTCCGCGCCGATGAGCGCGGACTCGGTGACCTCCAGGCAGAGCGCCCCGGGTTCGAGCCCCGACCGCTCCAGCACGTCGACCGTCTCGGCGACCAGCCGCGGGTGGTGCAGCTGGGTCGGTGAGAGGTTGACGTTGATCCGCAGCGGACCGCCGTCGGTGTGCCGCTCCTGCCAGAAGTTGGCCTGCCGTACGGACTCCTCCAGCACCCAGCGGCCCAGCGGCACGATCAGCCCGGTGTGTTCGGCGAGCGGGATGAACCTGTCCGGGCCGAGCACCCCGTGCTGCGGGTGGCACCAGCGCACCAGCGCCTCCGCGCCGTGCACCGTGCCGTCGCCGAGGTGCACGAGCGGCTGGTACTCGATGAAGAACTCACCGCGTTCCAGGGCGGCGGGCAGCGCGGTGGTGAGCCCGTGCCGCGTGATGGCACGGGCATCCGCCTCGGCGTCGGCGAGTTCGAACCGGTTGCCGCCCGCCGACTTGGCCCGGTACATCGTGATGTCGGCGCTGCGCAGCACCTCCGCGGCGTTGCGTTCGCGGGCCGGTCCTTCGACGACCCCGATGGATCCGCGTACGGTCAGCTCACGGCCGTCCAGGCGGATCGGGGTGCCGAGCACACCGAGAATGCGGCAGGCCAGCTCGTCGACCTCCGTCTCGGTGTCGGGTCCGGTGGTCAGGGCCACGAACTCGTCGCCGCCGAGCCGCGCGACCATCTCGCCGGGCGCGGTCGCACAGCTCTGCAGCCGGTCCGCCACCTCGACCAGCAGCCGGTCCCCCGACGCGTGGCCGAGGCTGTCGTTGATCGCCTTGAAGCCGTCCAGATCGAGGTAGCACAGGCCGAAACGGCTGCCGTCGTCGGCGGACAGCGCCTTCTCCAGCCGTTCGAAGAACAGCGTCCGGTTCGGCAGGCCGGTGAGCGCGTCGTGCGTGGCCTCGTACCGCAGCCGCAGATTGAGCAGGCGGCGCTCGGTGGTGTCCTCCATCAGCGCCAGCTGATACTGCGGCTTGCCCTCGGCGTCACGCAGCAGCGACACCGTCAGATTGGTCCACAGCACGGTGCCGTCGTTGCGGTAGTACGGCTTCTCGACCCGGTAGTGCTCGCGTTCGCCGCGCACCAGCTCGTCGTAGTATTTCCAGACGTGCGGCGAGTCCTCGGGGTGGACCCACTCGTTGACCTTGTGGCTGCGCACATGGTGGTCGAGCCCGCCGAACATCCGGGTGAGGGTGTCGTTGACCTCCAGCACATTGCCGTCGAGGTCGGCGATGCCGATGCCGATGGCCGCGTCCTTGAACACGGCGCGGAAACGCGCCTCGGTCGCGTGCAGTGCGTTTTCGGCGTCGGAGCGGGCGGTGAGCGCCGAACGCGCGATGGCCTCCTGCTCGGTGAGGGTGCGCTCGCGCAGCGCCTGGGTGAAGCCGCCCGCGAGGGCATGCTGTATCCGGGCGCAGCGAGCCCTGCTGTCCTCGGTCGACAACGCCGTCACACCGTTGCTCCCGCAATAGAGCACCAGGTACGAGTCGATGACGCCGAGCGTGCTGCTCAGCGCGTCCGGATCCGTGCAGTGCGCGGCGACGAGGGCGGCGCCCACCCCGCTCGCGGGGGCCGCGTCGAAGGGCCGGGCGTGCAGGATGTCGCTGAGGTCACGGGCCAGCGGCAGCAGATGCTGCTCGAACTCCGTGCGCGTCAGGGAGGTGGCCGTCGAGGGGAAGATGGCCCGGCTCCAGATCGTGGCGAATCTCCGGAGCCGGCCCTCGGGTCCGTCGGGCTCCGTGTCCGGCGTACCGGACGACTGGGCGGGAATGCTCACGCCTTGCGTCCCACTCCCGCGAAGCCCGAGAACGCGAATGGGTCCTCCTGCTCCGCCACCACCGGGGCGTCCGGGCGCCAGTCCGGCATCGACACGAGTCCGGGCTCGACCATTTCGTACCCCTCGAAGAAGCGCGCGATCTCGTCGCGGGACCGCATGACCAGGGGGTTGCGGATGTTCCGGTAGACCTCGACCGTGCCGCCCGCCTCTTCCCGGGTGAGCGGAATGCCCTCGTACGAGGCGTGGGTCATGACGATGAGGCTGCCGGGGGCGAGTGCTTCGCACAGTTCGGCGACCGCGCTCTGCGGGTCGTCGGAGTCCTCGATGAAGTGGAGCACCGCGACGAGCAGCAGGGCCACCGGGCGGTCCAGGTCGAGCAGTCCGGAGACCTCCGGGCTTTTCACGATCTCGTGCGGGCGGCGCAGATCCGCGGCGGCGATCACCGCGCGGTCGTTTCCTTCGAGTACGGCCTGGCTGTGCGCGACCGCGACCGGGTCGTGATCGACGTACGCCACCCGGGCCCCGGGGTCGGCCGCCTGGGCGACTTCGTGAACATTGCCGAAGGTCGGTATTCCGGAGCCGATGTCCAGAAACTGACTGATGCCCTCGCTCACCGCGTAGCGCACGGCTCTGCGCATAAAGGCGCGATTCGCCTGCATGATCTTGGGGAGTCCCGGCATGAACTCCATGGCCTTGCGCGCCGCTTCCCGGTCCACCTCGAAATTGTGCGATCCGCCCAGATAGAAGTCGTACATTCGGGACACGCTCGGCACTGATATGTCAATGCCTCGCGGTGCCCAGGCGGGACGCTCCATCAAAGTCTCCAACAAGTCGCCACGGCGATCCGGCCATGTTCATGGTCAGTGTTGTCCAGAGGCTACTGATCGACTGCCAAGAGAGCGAGCGGAAACGGAAATTAGCCGTCCGTTATTGGTCACACACCAGTGGCATGTGCAACCAGCCCGTCGCTGCGTGTGACATTCGACTACCGGGCCGGTCCCGACGATGCGGCCGGTTTCGCACCACGGGAAAAGGTCTGGACCGACCGGGGATCGATGTCCTGCATTCTTTGTCGATGAGGCAATAGCCGTTCCCCACAAGGGGCTTCAGGGAGCTTCTCGAACCGATGGACCGTCATGCCGGGCCTGTCCGCCGCGATGTCTCCGAGTTGCGAATCCCCTCGCGCCGAGAGTCCGGCGGGCGGTACGGCCAGGCTCAGCGCCATGGCGGCCCGCCGCCGTCCACCGCACCGCGAGCAACGAGTTCGGCCAAGGGTCCGCGTCAACTCCCGTACAGCTCGTCCGAGTTGCAAAGGGCACCCGCATCGTCCATGCACTTGAGATGGGACCGCGTCCCCGCTGGGTTCGACGCGGTCCCATGCTGTCCCCCGGCGGCAAACACCCGCCGCCCCATGTCCCCACCATCAGGCGAATCCCGCCCTCCCACCGCTTGCCCCGCGACCGGCAGGAACATGCTCCCGGTCGTGTACGCATCACTCATAGGACGGCTCACGGCAGCCGTCGCCCTTCTCTGGCTGCTGTCCGCGCCGGCGCCCGCGGTCGCGGACAACTGCGGGCACGCCACCATCGGTGAGAACGGCGGCAGTTCATCGGTCGCCACGTCGGGCGACGGCTACTGCCACGCGGGCCCGATGCCCGATCCGACCCCACCACCAACCCCACGGCCACCGTCTCCACCTCCACCACCGCCTCCCCCACCACCGCCTCCGCCTCCACCTCCGCCGCCGCCCCCCGCACCGCCGCGACCGGAGCCGGAGCCCGTGCCACCGCCCCCTGCACCGAAGCCCTCACCCACGCCCTCGCCTTCGCCCTCCGTACGCCCCTCGCCCCCCGCACCCCGGCCCGTGGCGCTGCCCAACTACCGCAAGCCACCGCGCAAGGTCGTGCGGCGCGGCACCTCCCTGGTCACCTTCACCCTGCTGATCACGGCACCCGCGGTGTTCGCCGTCGCCGTACTGCGTCCCCGCTCCCGCTGACCTCCGGAGGATCACAATGTCGGAATGGCTTGTTCTCGCCCTCGCCATGGTCGCGGCCTGCGCCGTCGTCCTGACCATCGCCGTGCTCAACAACCGCCGGATCGGGGAGGACGACGACCCGTCCGAGACCCCTGACGTCATCGAGTACATGACCATGATGATCGGCGTGGTCTACGCGATCGTGCTGGGCCTCGCCATCGCGGGCGTCTGGGAGGGCCGTGGCGCCGCGCAGGAATACGTACGTCAGGAGGCCCAGGCCCTGCACGAGGTGCACGTCCGCTCCGCCGTCTACCCGGCCGAGGTGCGCTCCCGCATCCGTGCCGATGTCGACACCTATGTCCATCACGTCGTCCACGACGAGTGGCGTGCGATGAGCGAGCATGGCACCCTCACCGCCGAAGGGAGCCGCCTCCTGGACCGGGTGCGCGCCGATGTCACCCAGTACCGGCCGAATAACGACCACGAGGGGCAGGCATATCAGCCACTGGTCGACGAGGTGGCCGCGGCCGACGACGCCCGCAGCGCACGCGGCCAGAGCGCCGGTGCGACCATGCCGGGCGTGGTCTGGTTCGGCCTGATCATCGGGGCCCTGGTGACCGTCGGACTGATGTTCACCTTGCAGATCCGCAGAACGTTCCGTGAACTGCTGCTGGCCGGCCTCTTCAGTGTTCTGATCGCCTTTCTGCTGTTCCTGATCTGGGACTTCGACTCCCCCTTCGGGCGGGAGATCTCGGCCACCGCGGCGCCGTTCCTCGACCTGTTCCCCCGTGCCGCCGGCGGATAGCGATCCGTCAGATCGCGGGGGGTGCGCCGCTCGGGCGATACCCGTGCCCCGAGCGGCGCACTCCGATCGCGAGCAAAATGCACGGCTCCTAGCATTTGGCGCGTCGAGGTGCATTTCTGACACTTTGTGGAAACCCGTTCCGCAAGTGCTCCTCGGGGACCAGGAGGACTCACCCATGCGCGCAATACGTGTCGCACCCGTCGCCCTGCTCGGCGCCGCCGCTCTCGCCCTGACCGCTCCGGCCGCAATTGCGTACGCCGCGACGTCAGGAGGCGCGTCCTCCGCGACCGGATTCACCGTCACTCCGTCGGTGATCACGCCGGGAAGCCAGGTCACCCTGGCCGCCCGGGGGTGCTCTACAACCTCAACCGCCGGCTCGGGCGTCTTCGACACCGTCACCATTCCCAGAGGTGGCTCCGTCGCGGCCACGGTCGACTGGGACGCGAAACCCGGCGCCTCCTACGAAGTGACGTTCATCTGCAACTCGCCGCCCGGCTCCACGGCGAAGTCCGGTCTCACGATCGCCGCGGCCCCCGGCACAACGGCTGCCGTGTCCACGGTGGCTGCGGCCGGTGTGCAGGGCGGGCTCGGCGGCAGCATCGGCACGATGGACGCCACGCAGATCGCCGCCGGAACGGCATTGGCGGTGGTCCTGGCCGCCGGCGCCGTCCATGTGGCACGCCGTCGCAGGGAGAGCCGGGCGCACTGAGAGCAGGGGCAGTGCCGACCGGACGAGAAGTCGCCCCGGGTCCTGTTGCGGGACTCGGGGCGACGGGCGTATCGGACCTGTACCGATGCCGTTCCCGTCAGGCTCCCGCACGGTCCGTCTTCCGACGGCGGACAAGGAACACGCCTCCACCGACGGCCGCCGTGGCGACCAGACCGGCGCCGACGCCCATCTCCTCGGGCATGGTTGCCACCGAGCCGCCCGGGCCGGGCGGGACGGTCACACTGTTCTGGCGGTGCCCGTTGTCCCCGCCCGCCGTGGCCGGAGGGGTGGCGAGCCCGACAGCGGCGACGGCGGTCGCCGCGGCAACGAGAACACGTGCAGCAGTCATCGTCCCAACCTCCAGTGGGAAGCGTCCCGGAGGCCTGTGCGCCCCGGGATGGATCGACGAGAACACCTCCCATGACGAACCCTCACCAGAGGTTCGGGCCACCGCATTTTGAGCAGGGCTGTCGGGGCGCCACCCGTTCGCCCTGCTCTGATCGCAGCCCGGCCGTCCCGCGCCTAGCGTTCCAATCGTCGCGACGAAGGGAGCATCATGGGCCGGGACAACTGGCGCGTCGAACGGACCAGGCATTCACCGTGGGGCGCTGTCGCACTGGTGGCGCTCACGGGCCTGGCCCTGATGCGCAACGGTGCGGACATCTCACCGGGTGCCCTGGAGTACGGCGACACCAACAGGGCGGAACCGCGCGTCATCGCCTGCGGTGGCGGTCTCACGAAGGCCGTCGGCCACGACGGCGACGTCGTCGTCCTCGGCGGCCACGCGCTCAGCGGCGCTGCGGCACCGTGATCCGGTAGCCGTCGTCGAGCAGTTCGGGAAGGTACCGGCGCAGGGCGGCCACACTCTGCGAACGGTCACCCCCCGCGTCGTGCGCCAGCACGACGACGCCGGGTGCGGCCCCTTCCCTGACCCGGCGGACGATGGTGCCGACACCGGGTTCGGTCCAGTCCAGGGTGTCGACGGTCCAGGCCATCGGTTCCATGCCCATGTCGGCACCGATCTCGAAGGAGTTGCGGTTCCATGCTCCGTACGGTGCCCGGTACCAGAGCGGCGGAGCACCGGTGATCTGCTCGATGACCTCGCTGGTGGGGCCGAGCTCGTCGCGGACACCGGCCCGGGAGAGTCGGGTGACCAGGGGATGGGTCCAGGAGTGGTTTCCGATGGTGTGTCCGTCGTCGGCGATGGCCCGCACCAGCTCCTGGTTGTCGTTGGCCATTTCTCCGCAGACGAAGAACATCGCGCGGACATCGTGTTCGCGCAGGGTCGCGAGGATGTGCGGGGTGTAGAGCGGGTCGGGCCCGTCGTCGAAGGTGAGCACCATGGCATGCCCGATCTCTGGCAGCTCCTCGAAGGGCCTCGTGCGGACCGGCGGCGCCGTCGGTGCGAAGTGGGGCGGGGCGGCCGCGGTCATGGGCTGGAGCCGGTAGGCGGTGGGCCCGGCCCGGACGGCCGACGAAGGTCCGGCCGCCCCGGCCGACGGCGGTGCGAATGCCCTGAGCGGTGCTCCGGCCGGATCTGCGGCGATCATGCGCACGGCGGCGGCCGCACCGAGTCCGGCGGCCAGCCGCATCAGCGTCCTGCGCCCCGGCATCCTCTGATCATTTTTCATGACCAACTGCTCGCACGGCGGTGACCTCGCCCCCGCCATCGACACCGGCCGTGCACGGTTTTGCACCCAATGGAGGTATCTCCGGCGAGGCATCCGGCAGCTCCGGACGAGGCCGTGCAGCAGCCCGCTCCGGAGCCGGCCCGGCCAGCGGATAGCCTCACTGCCGTGACAGAACCGCAGCCTCATAAGTTCGAACGTGGCACAGACGGCCCGAAAGTGATCGTCGCAGGCCTCGACGGGTCCGATTCCTCCATGCGTGCCGCGGCCTACGCTGCGGGGCTGGCCCGCCGCCAGGGCGCCATGCTCGCCCTCGTCTATGTCCAGCCGGTGCTGCCCGCGGGGGCCGCTCTCGGCGCGCCGATCGCCGATACGACCGGCGAGGTCGCGGAGGGGCTGGTGAGCGAGATCCGGGAGGCGACGCGGCGGATGAAGGACATATGGGATGTGCGCTGGGAGTTCCACACCTTCCGCGGCGACCCCTACAACGGGCTCGTGACCGCGGCGGACGAACTGAAGGCGGATGCCGTGGTCGTGGGCGCGTCGGAGTCGGCCGGACACCGGTTCATCGGCTCGGTCGCGATCCGGCTGGTGAAGGCGGGCCGTTGGCCCGTCACGGTGGTCCCGTAGGCGTCCCGGAATCCTCCGCTCCGCCGGGCGGCACGCCGTCTTCCGCACCGGCTCCGCCTGGGCCATCATGAGCGCCCGTCAGGGACAGCCGTCAGCGGAGAGGTGACTCATGGCAAGGCTCCGAGTGGGCGAGGGTGTACTGCGCCGCAAGCCGATCGAGCAGATCGACGAGAAAGGGGCTGCGGGGGAAGTCGCCACCCAGCTCACCAGATCGCTCGGACTGTGGCAGCTCACCGCCATCGGCGTGGGCGGCATCATCGGCGCGGGCATCTTCACCCTCGCCGGCACGGTGGCGAACGGCACCGCCGGCCCCGCGGTACTGCTCTCGTTCCTGATCGCGGGTGTGGCGAGCGCGGCGGCCGCGTTCAGCTACGCGGAGTTCGCGGGCCTGATCCCGAAGGCCGGCTCCGCCTACACCTACGGATACGCGGTGCTCGGCGAGCTGGTGGGCTGGTTCATCGGCTGGGACCTGCTGCTGGAGTACACGGCGATCGTGGCGGTGGTCGCGATCGGCATCTCCGGCTACTTCAGCTTCCTGCTCGGGGAGATGGGGCTCGAACTGCCGAAGTGGATGCTGGGCGCGCCCGGCACCGGGGACGGCCACCAGGTGGACCTGTTCGCCGCGCTGCTCTGTCTGCTCGTCGCGTACCTGCTGACCCTCGGCATCAAGAACGCGGCCCGCTTCGAGACGGTCGTGGTCGTCCTGAAGGTCCTGGTCGTCCTGCTGGTCATCGGCGTCGGCGTGTTCCACATCAACACCGCCAACTACAACCCGTTCTTCCCGTTCGGGGTGAGCGGGGCCTTCACCGGTGCGGCCACGGTGTTCTTCGCGGTGTTCGGGTACGACGCCATGTCGACGGCCGCCGAGGAGTCCAAGGACGCCCAGCGTCACATGCCGAAGGCGATCCTCTACTCCCTCGGTATCTCCATGGTTCTCTACGTGGCGGCGTGCCTGGTCCTGACCGGGATGCAGAGCTACGAGGACATCGATCCGGAGTCCGGTTTCTCCACTGCCTTCAAGTCGGTGGGACTCGGCGGACTCGCCGATGTGATCGCAGTGGGCGCGATCATCGGCATCCTCACGGTGATGTTCACCTTCATGCTCGGCGTGACCCGGGTGTGGTTCTCGATGAGCCGTGACGGGCTGCTGCCGAAGTGGTTCGCCAAGACCCACCCGACCCGGCACGTGCCGACCCGGGTGACCTGGATCGTCGGTGCGGCATCGGCCCTGATCGCCGGGTTCCTGCCGATCGGCGAGGCGGCCGAGCTGACGAACATCGGCATTCTGCTGGCGTTCGTCGTGGTCTGCATCGCGGTGATCGTGCTGCGCTACAAGCAGCCTGACCTGCCGCGCACGTTCCGCACCCCCGGCATGCCGTTCGTCCCGGCCCTCGGGGTGGTGTTCTCGATCTGGCTGATCACCTTCCTTCAGTGGCAGACCTGGGTGCGGTTCGTGATCTGGTTGCTGATCGGTCTGGTCATCTACTTCGGCTACTCGTACCGGAAGTCGGAGATGGCGAAGGCACCCGGAACGGGCACGGGTACGGGCTGACCGGGCGGCCGCGCGGCGGCTGCCCGGCACCCGTGCGCACACCGCACCGGCCGCCGCCCGACCGTTCACCGCACCATTCGCCGCACTGTGCGACCGCTCGTCGCACGGAACCGCCCACCGCCTGTTCCTCGGCGTCCCGATGCGTTCGTATACGCCAGTCGGCAGCGAAGCGGCAGGGACCTCGGCGGGAAGGGCGTTCACGATGACCACCACGACGACCGATGAGCGGGCCCTCGCGGATCTCCAGCGGGAGCACGGGCCGGCCCTCTTCCATTTCCTGCTCGGTCTGACTTTCGGCGACCGGCAGCGGGCCGAGGATCTCCTCCAGGAGACGCTGGTCCGGGCGTGGCAGCATCCGGAGGCCTTCGACGCCCCGTACGACTCGATGCGGCCCTGGCTCTTCACGGTCGCGCGGCGGCTCGCGATCGATGCGCGCCGGTCCAGGCAGGCCCGGCCGACCGAGGTCGGCGACGCCGTGCTGGAGACCACCCCGGCCGGTCAGGACACCGCCGAAGCCACGGTCTCGGCCCTCGACGTACGCGATGCGGTGCGCACCCTCAGTCCTGAGCACCGTGCGGTCCTCGTCCAGATGTATTTCCGCGGGCTCACCGTGGACGAGACGGCCCGGGTGCTCGGCATTCCGGCGGGCACGGTGAAGTCCCGGTCCTACTACGCGCTGCGGCAGCTCTCCCGTAACCTGCCCGGCTACTCCAGCAGGTCCTCCTCGCGCAGCAGGGCGAGCAGCGAGACGGCCTCCGCGACCTCCACGTAGTCGGCGGCGCAACGGTCGCAGGACTGCAGATGACAAGAGACCGCGCGGGTCTCCTCTGCCGTGAGCGCGTCGAGTACGTAGGCGCCGAGCACATGCCGCATGTGCGGGCCCTCCCCGGGATCGGCGGTCATCGCATCCTCGTGTCGTGAACGGATCCGGTCGTGACGGATCCTGTCCTTCTGGCCACGCGGGGCGCGCTCCCCCGGTTCAATGCTCCGTGAAGCGCGGTGCCGAACAGAGAAAGAGGCGAAACGGGATGCGCCCGGAACGTCAGGATGGAACCAGTGGGGGCGGGCTGCTGGTCCCGATGGCCTGGATGTACGCGGAGTACATCGCCGATGAACTGCTGAGGACCGGCGATCTGATGGAGCCGTCCACGCTGGAGTACCGGGCGGGGCGGGACGCCCTTGCGCTCACCGTCTTCCTCTCCGACGGCGCGGTGGCCGATGCGCTGCCCGCGGCCCGGCTGGACGAGCTGCGCCTGCTGACGGCGTACGGGGCGGAGTGGTGCGGCTGGGTCCGTGAGCGGCTGGACGCGCTCGCCGCTGCCCCCGCGTCCGGGACGGCGGGCCCGGATCCCGATCTGGCGCTGGCCCGCGCGGCCTGGCGCTGGCTGGAGGAGACCGAACTGCTCGCGGCCGACCTCGATGCGATCGGTGCGCCGCCCTGGGAAGCGGTGGGCGACGAGCCGGACGCGGAGGAGGCGGCCCAGGTGTGGACGCCGGCGTGGCAGCTGGGCCTTCCGCTGGGACATCTGGCGATCCATCTCCACTGAGCGGTAACCGGCCCGCCGGTCAGGAACCGTGCACCCCGGCACGGTACTTCGGCAGCCGTACCGTGATCTTCATCCCGGCGCCGATGCCCGTCTCGATGACGAGTCCGTAGTCGTCCCCGTACACCTGACGCAGCCGTTCGTCGACGTTGAGCAGTCCGATTCCGGTGGAGTGGCCGCCCTCGCCGCGCAGGATGTGACGCAGGCGTTCCGGGTCCATTCCGGTGCCGTTGTCCTCGATGACGACCTCGGCCTCGGAGCCGGCGTCGAAGGCGCTGATGGTGATGCGGGTCGGGGTCTCCCCCGCCCGGACGGAGCCGGGGTCCCGGGGAACGGGCACGGCACCTTCGAGGCCGTGCTTGACGGCGTTCTCGACCAGTGGCTGGAGACAGAGGAACGGCAGGGCGACGGGCAGTACTTCGGGAGCGATCTGGAGGGTGACCGCGAGCCGTTCGCCGAAGCGGGCCCGTACCAGTGCCAGGTACTGGTCGATGGAGTGGAGTTCGTCGGCGAGGGTGGTGAAGTCGCCGTGGCTGCGGAACGAGTAGCGGGTGAAGTCGGCGAACTCCAGCAGGAGTTCGCGGGCCCGCTCCGGGTCGGTGCGGACGAACGAGGCGATGGCGGCGAGTGAGTTGAAGATGAAGTGCGGGGAGATCTGGGCCCGCAGCGCTCTGATCTCGGCCTCGATGAGCTGGGTGCGGGAGCGGTCGAGTTCGGCGAGTTCCAGCTGTACGCAGACCCAGCGGGCCACCTCCCCGGCGGCTCTCGCCAGCACCGCGGACTCGCGCGGTGCGTAGGCGATCAGGGTGCCCAGTACCCGGTTGTCCACGGTGAGGGGCACGGCGACGGCCCAGCGCAGCGGGCAGTCGAGATCGTCGCAGTCGCTGCGGAAGGCGGTGTCCCGGCCGCTGGCGAGGAGGTCCCGCACCTGGTCCATGACGTGGCCGCCGTGGTGTTCGCCCTCGCCGTCCCAGACGAGCACCCGGTCGCGGTCGGTGAGGCAGAGCGCGTCGGTGCCGAGCAGGGAGCGCAGCCTGCGGGCGGATCTGCGGGCGCTCTCCTCGGTGAGCCCGGCGCGCAGCGAGGGCGCGGCGAGCGAGGCGGTGTGCAGGGTCTCGAAGGTGGCGTGCTCGACGGGGGTCCCGACGTCGCTGGTGCGGACGGGCCGGGCGGTGCGCCGGCCGAGCAGGAATCCCGCGCCGAGCAGCAGGAGCGCGAGCAGGACGAGTACGGCGTATCCGGCTCCGGTCATCGGTGTCTCCCCGAGGTCGAGAGGGCCCGGCATTGGGCAGCGCGGGTGAAGGAGCGGGGCTGGGGTGCGTGCATCGCAGGGCGGAGGATTGAGGCAACGCAGAGCGTTGGTGATTGACGACAACGCCGCGAGGTGCGCACCCCAGCCCCGCGACGCCGCGAGGCCCGCTGCCGCACCCTCACAGCGCTTCGGGGAGGTGGAAGCGGGTCATGGCGGCGTTGGTGCCGGGGGGTATCCGGCCGGGCGTGGCGAGGGAGACCAGGACCATCGCGAGGAAGCCGACGGGCACCGACCAGACGGCGGGCCAGGCGAGCAGGGCGTGCGGCCAGCCCGGTGGGCGTACCGCGCCGCTGACGGTGATGGCGACGGACAGGAACGCGGAGCCGCCGCCGAGCAGCAGTCCGGCGATGGCGCCGGGCGGGGTGAGCCGCCGCCACCAGATGCCGAGGACCAGCAGCGGGCAGAAGGAGGACGCGGAGACGGCGAACGCCATGCCCACGGAGTCGGCCACCGGCACCCGGCTGACGATCAGCGAACCGGCCAGCGGTACGCACATGGCGAGGACGGTGGCCAGCCGGAAGTGCCGCACCCCGCGCGATGGCAGCACGTCCTGGGTGATGACTCCAGCGACGGCCATGGTGAGCCCGGAGGCGGTGGACAGGAACGCGGCGAAGGCGCCGCCCGCGATGAGCGCGCCGAGCAGGTCCCCGCCGAGCCCGCCGACGATCCGGCCGGGCAGCAGCAGCACGGCGGCGTCCGCGTCCCCGCCGTGGATCAGCTCGGGGGCGTACAGCCTGCCCAGTGCGCCGTAGACCGGGGGCAGCAGGTAGAACACGCCGATGAGGGCGAGGACGGCGACCGTCGTGCGGCGGGCGTCGCGGCCGTTGGGGCTGGTGTAGAAGCGGACGACGACGTGCGGCAGGCCCATGGTGCCGAGGAAGGTCGCGACGATCAGCCCGTAGGTGGCGTACAGCGGATGGTCGGCGCGGAAGACGGAGAGCTGCTCGTCGAAGGTGACGCGGGGCCGTCCGTCGCCCTGCCAGGCGAGCACCAGGAAGATCGCGGGGACCAGGAGTGCGGTCAGTTTCAGCCAGTACTGGAACACCTGCACGAAGGTGATGGACCGCATGCCACCCGCGGCGACGGCAATGACGACGACGGCCGCCACGAGCACGTCGCCGAGCCAGCCGGGCGCCCCGGTGAGGATCTTGAGCGTCAGCCCCGCGCCCTGGAGCTGCGGTACGAGATAGAGCCAGCCCGCCGCGACCACGAAGACGCTGACCAGCCTGCGCACCTGCCGTGACTCCAGCCGCCCCTCGGCGAAGTCGGGCAGCGTGTACGCGCCCGAGCGGCGCAGCGGTGCGGCGACGAAGACCAGCAGCACCAGATAGCCCGCGGTGTAGCCGACCGGGTACCAGAGCATGTCGGGGCCGTGCACGAGCACCAGGCCGGCGATGCCGAGGAAGGAGGCGGCGGAGAGGTATTCGCCGCTGATGGCCGCGGCGTTGAGCCGGGGCCGTACGGTGCGCGAGGCGACGTAGAAGTCGGAGGTGGTGCGGGAGATGCGCAGTCCGAAACCGCCGACGAGGACGGTCGCGAGAACGACAACGGCGACCGCCGCCACCGCGTACGTACGGCTCACTGCGCGGGGCGGCCTTCCACGAGCCGGGCGAAGTCGCGTTCGTTGCGCTCGGCCCGTCGCACGTACCACCAGGCAATGAGGGTGAGCGGCGGGTAGGCGGCGAATCCGAGGACTGCCCAGACGAGCGCGGCGCTGTGCAGGGCCTCGAAGACCAGCGGCAGTGTTCCGACGATCACGGCGAGGAGGGTGAACGCGGTCAGTCCGGCGCGCAGTTGGCTGCGCATCAGCGAACGGACGTACGCGCCGCCGAGTGCGGTCTGCTCGTCGATCTCCGACTGGGTGCGGTAGCGCGGCAGCGGGCGCACCCGCCGGGGCTCCCCGGTCACCACTTCGCGCCGGGGCGTTGGCTCTGCGGACATGGGCCCGGAGTGTACGCAGCACCGGACCGCCGTGGGAAGGGCCGGATCCCGGGAGGCCCTGGTCAGCGGCCGGTCTGGCGCATCAGCAGATCACGCAGCGCACGGGTGTGGCGGCGGCTCACCGCGAGCTCGGCGGAGCCGATGCGGACGCTCATGCTGCCCGCGTCGAGGCGGAGTTCGTCGATCCGGCCCAGCGCGACGAGGTGGCGCCGGTGGATGCGCACGAAGCCGCGAGTGCGCCAGCGCTCCTCCAGGGTAGTGAGGGGAACGCGGACGAGGTGGCTGCCGGCGGCGGTGTGCAGCCGGGCGTAGTCGCCCTGGGCCTCGGCGTAGGCGATGTCGTCGATCGGAATGAACCGGATGACTCCGCCGAGCTCCACCGGGATCTGGTCGCCCGCGGTGTCGAGCACGGGTGCGGAGCGGTCGCCGACCTGTTCGGCGACGCGGCGCACCGCTTCGGCCAGCCGCTCGCGGCGTACGGGTTTGAGGACGTAGTCGACGGCCTTCAGGTCGAAGGCCTGGACGGCGAAGCCCTCGTGCGCGGTGACGAAGACGATGAGGGGAGGCGCGGCGAACCCGGCCAGCAGTTGAGCGACATCGAGACCGGTGAGGCCCGCCATGTGGATGTCCAGGAACACCACGTCGATGGCTGCCGGGTCGTCCGGCCCGGCCTCGACGGCGCTGCCGATGCGGCGCAGCGCCTCGGTGGCCCCGGTGGCCCCCTCGGCGCTGCGGATCCGGGGATCGGCGCGCAGGAGGTAGAGGAGTTCCTCCAGGGCGGGTTCTTCGTCGTCGACGGCGAGTACGCGCAGCATGGGCCGGAGTGTAGAGCGCGCGCCGGGGTACGGGGCCGGGTGATTCACCGCTTCTTCGCGTACCGGCCGGCCCGCGCACCCCGGCGGGTCATTTGAGGAGCCGGGAGAGGCGGCGGTCGGCCAGTGGCTTGCCGCCGGTCTGGCAGGTCGGACAGTACTGGAGCGAGGAGTCGCTGAACGACACCTCGCGGATGGTGCCCCCGCAGACGGGGCACGCCTCGCCGGTGCGTCCGTGGACCCGCATCCCGCTCTTCTTCTCGGCCTTGAGCTTGCCGGCCGCGAGGCCGCTGGAGCGTGCGACCGCGTCGTGGAGCGTGGTGCGCATCGCCGTGTGGAGGAGGGTGATCTGGTCGTCGGTGAGGTTCGCGGTGAGCAGGTACGGCGACATCTTCGCGACGTGCAGGATCTCGTCGCTGTAGGCGTTGCCGATGCCGGCGATCAGGGACTGGTCGCGCAGGGCACCCTTGATCCGGCGGCGTTCCCCGGCGAGCAGCGCGGCGAACGCGTCGCGGTCGAAGGATTCGTCGAGCGGGTCGGGGCCCAGCCGGGCGATGCCCGGCACCTCGGCCGGGTCGTGCACCAGATACACGGCGAGGCGTTTGGTGGTGCCGGCCTCGGTGAGGTCGAAGCCGTCGCCGCCGGTGAGCACGGTGCGCAGCGCCAGGGGCCCCTTGCCGGGGCGCGGCGGTGCGGCGGGGAAGGTGTCCTTCCAGCGCAGCCAGCCGGCCCGGGCGAGATGGGTGATCAGATGCAGGGGGCCGGCTCCGATGTCCAGGAACTTGCCGTGCCGGGCGATGCCGGTGACCGCGGCGCCGTGCAGGGCGGTCAGCGGTGGGTCGTACGTCTTGAGGACGCTCACGTTGAGCGGCAGGACGCGGTCGATCTCCTTGCCGACCAGGTGGTCGTCGAGGAAGACCCGCAGGGCTTCGACTTCCGGCAGTTCGGGCATGGTTCCAGACTGCCGGAAGCGTCGGTGGGGTGCCTCTCAGAGGCCGTAGACCCGCTCGGCCGTGGTGGCGAGGACGCCGGCCCGTTCGTCTCCGGTGAGGGCGTCGGTCAGGGTGCGGGCCGTGTCGACGACCTCCTCGTACGTCGCCGCGAGCCGGCACACGGGCCAGTCCGAGCCGAACATCAGCCGGTCGGGGCCGAAGGCGTCGAGAACGGTGTCGGCGTACGGGCGCAGGTCGCTCACCGTCCAGGAGCGCACATCGGCCTCGGTGACCAGGCCGGAGAGTTTGCACACGGTGTTGGGACGGGCGGCCAGCGCCCTGACGTCGTCGGCCCAGGGCCGCAGCTCACCGGTGGCGACGGGTGGCTTGCCGGCGTGGTCGAGCACGAAGGTCAGCTCGGGCAGCAGTGCCGCCGCCTGGACGGTGGCGGGCAGTTGGCGGGCCTGGACGACGAGGTCGTAGACGAGCCCGGCGTCGGCGACTGCGCGCAGTCCGCGCCGGACGTCGGGGCGCAGCAGCCAGGCGGGGTCGGGTTCGCCCTGGACCTGGTGGCGGACTCCGACGAGCCGGTCGCCGCCGGGGAGTTCACGCAGCGCGGCCAGTGTGCCGGCGACGTCCGGCGCCGTGAGGTCGCACCAGCCGACGACGCCCGCGACGAGGTCGCTGTCATGGGCGAGGGCCAGGAACTCCGGGGTCTCCTCCGCAACGGTGACGGTCTGGACGAGGACGGTGGCGTACACCCCGGCGGCGCGCGCCTCGGGCTCCAGATCGGCCAGGGTGAAGTCGCGCCGGAGCGGGGCGAGTTCGTCGCCGGTGATCCAGTCCTGGTCGCGTACCGACAGGTCCCAGACATGGTGGTGGGCGTCGACGATCCGTTCCTGACCAGTCATGTCACAGCTCCCA
Source organism: Streptomyces sp. NBC_01591 (assembly GCF_035918155.1). NCBI lineage: Bacteria > Bacillati > Actinomycetota > Actinomycetes > Kitasatosporales > Streptomycetaceae > Streptomyces > Streptomyces sp. NBC_01591. Next base: position 8,157,573 of record NZ_CP109327.1, on the reverse strand, counting down.
GGCGACCGGGAGCCCGGCTTCGGCGCCATCGGCCGAGTAGTCGTGCGCCACGTCGAGCAGGTCGTCCATCCTGGCCTGCCAGGCCACGTTGACGGGGAGCTGCTCCAGCTCGGCGAGGAGTGCGGCGTAGTCCTCGCAGTCGATGACGTGGAAGAGGTCGGTGCCGCTGCGCCAGATCGTCCAGGACGTGGCGCCCGCCGCGCGGATCGCGGCGGTGAGCTCCGCCGGGACTTCGCGGTGCGCAGCCTCGTACTCCTCGATGCGGTCGGCGCGGACCTTGGTGTGCAGGGCGATTCTCATGTCAGTGTCCGTTCTCGGTCAGCAGGCCCTCGGCGCGCAGCTCGTCCCAGAGCTCGTCCGGGATCTCGTGGCGGAGCAGGGCGGCGGCGTCGCGCACCTCGTCCGGGGAGCGGGTGCCCACGAGCACTCCGGCGACGGCCGGGTGGGCGAGCGGGTAATGGAGGGCGGCGGCCCGCAGCGGGACGCCGTGGCCCTCCGTGACGGCCTTGATGCGCAGGGCCCGGTCCAGGAGGGAGAGGGGCGCGGCGGTGTAGTCGTACGTGGCGCCGGGGTGCGGGTCGGCGAGCAGCCCGGAGTTGAAGACCCCTCCGACGACCACGCTGCGGCCGCGGGCGGCCGCCTCGGGCAGCAGCTCGTCGAGCGCGGACTGGTCGAGGAGGGTGTAGCGCCCGGCGCAGAGCACCACGTCGACATCGGTGTCGCGCAGGAACCGGGTCAGCATCGCGGTCTGGTTCATCCCGGCGCCGATGGCTCCTACGACACCCTGCGCGCGCAGCTTCTCCAGTGCCGGGTAGGCCTCGTGGAACGCGGCCTCCGCGTGGTCGTCCGGGTCGTGCAGATAGGCGATGTCGATGCGGTCGAGGCCCAGCCGTTCCAGGCTGTCCTCGATGCTGCGGCGTACGCCGTCGGCGCTGAAGTCCCAGCGGCGGCGGTGGGTGGCGGGTACGGCGAAGCCCTCGGAGAGGCCGTCGGGGCCGCCACCGGCGGCGACGGCGTCGGCGGGCAGCGGGTCGAGCAGCCGTCCCACCTTCGTGGAGAGCACGTACGAGTCGCGGGGCCGGTCGCGCAGGGCCTCGCCCAGCCGTCGTTCGGAGAGGCCGAGTCCGTAGTGCGGAGCAGTGTCGAAGTAGCGGATGCCCTCGTCCCAGGCGGCGTCGACCGCGGCGGTCGCCCGCGCCGGTTCGACGGCGGTGAAGAGATTGCCGATGGCGGCCGCCCCGAAGGACAGCTCGGTGACCTCGACCGCGCTGCTTCCCAGCCTGTTGCGCCGCATGCTTCCGCCGCCCTCTCCGGTGATCGCTTCCTGCACACAGCGAATATTCATCGGATCACTTGGGCGCGTCAACACCTCAGGCACCACTGACTGTGGCACTTTCCGGGATATCTGTCCGACCTATGCCCGATCGGGGCGGCGTTCGCTCAGTGCGCCGGCAGTAAGCGTGAGCAGCTCCGCCACCTCGTCGTCGGCGCAGCGCGCCAGCCGCTCCAGATCGGGCAGCGCCTTGCCGTCGGCCACCAGCCCGACCCGCACCCGGCCGCCGTACGCGGACAGTGCGATGGCGAGGGACTGGCCGCGGGCCAGCGGCGCCATCGGGTAGACGGCGCGCAGCGGGCAGCCGCCGAGCGAGAGAGCCGAGCGCGGCAGGGGCACGCTGGTGACCAGGACGTCGAAGAGCATCCTGGCCGCATTCCCGGCGAGCGGCGCGCCGAAGCGGTGGGCCAGCGACGGCAGTTGGTCGGCGAGTACGGCGACCGCACCGGCGCCGCGCAGGGGGCCCGCGGACTTGTTGCGGTCCATGGCGGTGCGGACGATGCCGAGCCGCTGCCACGGATCGGGTTCGCCGACCGGGAGCCCGAGCAGATAGGCGGAGAGCCTGTTCCCGGTCGCCGCGGCCTGACCCGGCCTGCGGCGGGAGACCGGCACCAGGGCCCGCGGGTCCTCGTCGGGCAGCGGTTCACCACGCTCCTGCATCCAGCGGCGCAGCGCTCCGGCGACGATCGCGAGCAGGACGTCGTTGGTCGTGCCGCCCGCGGCTCGGCGGATCCGCTGGACGGCTTCGAGGTCCAGGTCCGCGGTGGCCAGCCGCCGGGTGCCGCTGGAGCTCGCGGTGAGCGCGGGCGCGCCGCGCGGATCGAGGCGGCTGGCCCGCACCATGGAGGCACCGACGCCGAACGCCCGCCCGAGATCCTCGATCCGCCCGAGCGCCAGGCCGGCCACCTGGCGCGGGCCAGGCATCCACGAGCGGGGCGGGACGGTACGCGCCCGACGGGTGGGGACCCCGACGCGGGCGCGGCCGGCGGCGATCTCGTCGAAGATCCCTGCGCCGATGGCGACCGCGCGCATTCCGTCGGCCAGCGCGTGGTGGAGTTTGACGAGCACCGCGAAGGGACCGCCGGCGGCGCCGCCGATCACGTACATCTGCCAGGGCGGCAGCCCCCGTTCGAGCGGCCGTTCCATCAGTTCACCGGCGAGCCGGGTGGCGCCCGCCATGAATCCGCCGTCCTCGTCCCGCGACTCCGCCTCGGTCAGCCGCACCCGCTCGATGTGCCGGTGGACGTCGAAGTCCTTGTCCACGAACCAGGCCGCACCGCCGACGGGCAGCAGTACGTCCCTGACCCGCATCCGCAGCCGGGGGATGGCGGCGGCGCGGGTGCCCAGCAGTTCGAGCACGGTCTCCGCGTCGGCACCGTGCACCGGGTCGGGGGCAGGGGAGAAGACGGCGAGCGCGCCGAGGTGCATCGGATGGGCATCGGATTCGAGGTGCCAGAAGGCCAGATCGAGGGGTGCCAGCAGCTCAGTTCCCAACGGATCCTCATGTCGTCGAAGACAAGGACTGACGGAGTCAAAAAAGACTGACGATTCGCAGTCAATCGCTCGCGGTCGGTTACGGTCAAGTACTGACATGTTACGTTCTGTTACTGTCGAGTAGGTAGACGTGTTTCTGTCACTCGTGTGCCGGGATGACGAATTCGCACCAGACGCACTTGCCGCTGCCCCGGGACTCCACGCCCCACAGGTCCGCCAGCCGGTCCACCAGCATCAACCCCCGCCCGGACACCCCGGCCTCCCCCGCGTCCCGGCGCCGGGGCAGCGCGCTGGAGCGGTCCTCGACGTCGACCCGCAGGCGCCGCTCGGGTCCGGTGAGCACGCGGATCGTGACGATGGCCCCGCCGTCGGTGTGCATGAGCGCGTTGGTGATCAGCTCGTCGGCGGCCAGCTCGACCTCGTCGGCCCGCGCCTTGGCGCCCCAGGCCCGTACCGCCGCCCGGATCATGTGCCGCGCGGAGCTCAGCGCCTCCGGGTCGCTCTGCGCGACATGCTGCTGGAGCCGGCCGCCCGGCTGGGGCGCGTGAGCGACCTTGCGGCGCAGCAGCAGGACCGCGACATCGTCCTCGCCACCGCGCTCGTCGACCTCCTCGCAGAGCCGGTCGGCCAGCCGCTGGAGGTCCTGCGGGCCGTTGCGCACCATGGCGGCCAGCAGCTGCATGCCCTCGTCGAGATCTGCGCCCGGCAGCTCCACGAGACCGTCGGTGAACAGCACCAGGGTCTGGCCGGGGTCCAGCTCGACGGTGCTGACCGGGTACTCGAGCCGCCCGAACTCGGCCGAGAGCCCCAGCGGCAGCCCGCCCTCCGCGGGAAGCCTGCTGCAGCTGCCGTCGCTCCCGCGCACCAGCGGATCGACGTGGCCGGCCCGGACCAGCTGCACCACTCCGGTCGTCAGGTCCACCTCGGCGTAGGTGCAGGTCGCGAAGCGCTCCGTGTCCAGCTCGTGCAGGAAGACGGAGGCCCGTGCCATCACCGTGGCGGGGCTGTGCCCCTCGGCCGCGTAAGCGCGCAGCACGATGCGCAGCTGCCCCATGACGGCCGCCGCGTGGGTGTCGTGGCCCTGCACGTCCCCGATGACGGCCCCGACCCGGCCGCCGGGCAGCGGAATGACGTCGTACCAGTCGCCCCCGATGTCCCGGCCCAGCCGGGCCGAGCGGTACCGGACGGCGACCTGCGCCCCCGGCACCTCCGGGATCCTGCGCGGCAGCATGGCCTGCTGGAGGCCCTCGGCGAGGTCGTGCTCCTGCTCGTACAGCATGGCCCGCTGGAGGCTCTGCGCGATGGAGCTGCCGAGCGCGACCAGCAGATTGCGTTCGTCGCCGGTGAAGCCGTCCTTGTCGCTGTAGAGCAGGCCGAGCGCGCCGATGGGCCGGGCCTGGGCGATCAGCGGCAGATAGGCGGCCGAGGTGATGCCGAGGTGGCTGATGTGGGGCCACAGAATCGGGTACGAGGTGGCGAAGTCCGTGGCGGATTCGATGAATCGGGGCGTGAGCGTGCGTACGACCTCACTCATCGGGTACTGCTCGTCCGTCCGGGTGTACCGGGTGCCGGGCACGAACGAGTCCTCCGGGCCGTCGGCCACCAGATGGATGCGTCCGGCCTCTATCAGCCCCATCACCAGGCTGGTGGCCCCGAGGTGTGCCAGGCCCTGGGAGTTCTTCAGCACCTCGATGACGTCCCCGACGGTGCGGGCGTGGGCCAGTGCGGCCGTGGTGCCGTCCACCAGGCTGGTGCGGCGGCGCCGCTCCAGGTCCAGCTCGCGGCGGGCGGTGGAGTCGGCCAGCTCCTGGGTCGCGTCGCGGACGATGCCGATGATGCGGTGGGGGCGGCCGGTCGTGTCCCGCCGGATGAAGCCCTGGGTATGGGTCCAGCGGAGGCTGCCGTCGCGCCGCTTGATCCTGAAGTACGCCCCGTAATTGCTCCGCCCGCTCTTGAGCGCCTGCGCGACCATGGCGTCGAGCCGTACGCCCTCGTCCGGCGGCACCCGGCGCCCGAGCGACTCCGGCCGGTCGTCGTACTCCTCCGCCCGCAGGTCGAACACGTCGAGCGCGGGCCGGTCCATGTGCATGAGGCCGCTGTCGAGGTCCCAGTCGAAGCTGCCCATACGGTTCAGGGCCAGGCTGAGATCCGGGTGGGCGGGCCAGTCGTCCGGGAGTGACAGGGCACCCGCTACCCGATCATCCATGTGGGTCACTCTGCCATTATTTGTCCGATTCTTCGAGCGATCCTCGCGCGGCTGGGCGAATCCCGCGCTCGCGCCACCCGAGTGCACTTCAAGCCATTTCGGGCACCGGACGAAGGGACCGGATGTCTCGTAGGGCGAACCGCCCCGAGGCTGTGGGCCGGCAACGGATACGGTGTTCCATGGAGCACGGTAAGCCCAGCCTTACCTTTACCCTGAGCTGCACTGCCCGCATCAGCACGTTCTAAGGACCAGCACCTGATGACCCGCCCCGTCCGCGTCGCCATAGTCGGAGCCGGCCCCGCCGGCATCTACGCTGCGGACGCGCTCCTGAAATCCGAGGCCGCCCAGGACCCGGGGGTTTCGATCGACCTGTTCGAGCGGATGCCCGCCCCCTTCGGCCTGATCCGTTACGGAGTGGCCCCGGACCACCCACGGATCAAGGGCATCGTCCAGGCACTCCACCAGGTTCTCGACAAGCCGCAGCTGCGCCTGTTCGGCAACGTCGACTACCCCAACGACATCGACCTGGACGATCTGCGGTCCTTCTACGACGCCGTGGTCTTCTCCACCGGCGCCGACGCGGACCGCGCGCTGGACATCCCCGGCGGCGCCCTGGACGGCTCCCACGGCGCCGCCGACTTCGTCTCCTGGTACGACGGCCACCCCGATGTGGCACGCACCTGGCCGCTGGAGGCGGAGAAGGTCGCCGTCCTCGGCGTGGGCAATGTGGCCCTGGACGTGGCGCGCATCCTCGCCAAGACCGCGGACGAGCTGCTGCCGACCGAGATCCCCGCGAACGTCCACGAGGGCCTCAAGGCCAACAAGGCCCTTGAGGTGCACGTCTTCGGACGCCGCGGTCCCGCGCAGGCCAAGTTCAGCCCGATGGAGCTGCGGGAGCTGGACCACTCGCCGAACATCGAGGTCATCGTCAACCCCGAGGACATCGAGTACGACGCGGGTTCGATCGAGACCCGGCGCGGCAACAAGCAGGCCAACATGGTCGCCTCCACGCTGGAGAACTGGGCCATCCGCGACATCGGCGACCGGCCGCACAAGCTGTTCCTGCACTTCTTCGAGTCCCCGGTGGAGATCCTCGGCGAGGACGGCCGGGTCGTCGGCCTGCGCACCGAGCGGACCGAGCTGGACGGCACCGGCAACGTCAAGGGCACCGGGAACTTCACCGACTGGGACGTGCAGAGCGTCTACCGCGCGGTCGGCTACTACTCGCAGGAGCTCCCGAAGCTCCCGTTCGACGTGGTCTCCGGCACCGTCCCGCACGCCGCGGGACGGGTCGTCGACGGCGGGGAGCACATGCCCTCGGTGTACGTCACGGGCTGGATCAAGCGCGGCCCGATCGGCCTGATCGGCCACACCAAGGGCGACGCCAACGAGACCGTGGCCTGCCTGCTGGAGGACCGGGCCGCGGGACGGCTGCCCGCCCCGGTCCGGCCCGAGCCGGAGGCCGTCACCGCCTTCCTGGAGGAGCGCGGCGTCCGTTACACCACCCGCGAGGGCTGGTACCGCCTGGACGCGCACGAGAAGGCCCTGGGCGCGGAGCAGGACCGCGAGCGGATCAAGGTCGTGGAGCGCGAGGCCATGCTGGACGCCTCCGAGCCCCGTTCCTGACCGTACGGCGTACCGACCGGCCGCCACCACGGCCGGCCGTAGGGGCAGCTCCGTCCACCTCGGCGGAGCTGCCCGGTCCGCGGTCGCCCGGCGCCTCAGCGGCCCTGCAGCGCCTTGACGTTGTCCCCGAAGGTCCATCCCTTCGAGCCGTCCCAGTTGAGCGACCAGGTCATCAGGCCCTTGAGGGCGTTGCCGTAGTGGTTCCAGGCCTGCGACACCTGACCCGGTGACATGTGACCGCCACCCGCGCCCGGCTGGGCGGGCAGCCCCGGAACCTGCTTGTCGTACGGGACCTTGATCGTGGTGCCCTGGATGACGAGCCCCTTGTCCAGGCAGTCGGTCTGGGCCGCGAACCCCTCGACCGTGCCCGCGGAGTACGAATCACCGGCGCATCCGTACATGCTGCCGTTGTAGTACTGCATGTTGAGCCACCACAGGCGCCCGTTGTCCGCGTACTTCTTCACGATGGGCAGGTACGCACCCCAGATCGAGCCGTAGGTGACGCTCCCGCCGGTGACATAGGCCGTCTCCGGCGCCATCGTCAGGCCGAAGTTCGAGGGCATCTGCGCGAGCACGCCGTCGATGATGCGGATGAGGTTGGTCTGCGAGGCCGACAGCTGGTTGATGTTGCCGCTGCCGGTCAGACCGGTCTCGATGTCGATGTCGATGCCGTCGAAGTTGTACTTCTTGAGGATCGGCACGATCGTCTCGACGAACCGGTCGGCGACGGCGCTGGAGTTGAGATCGATGCCGGCGGCCGCGCCGCCGATCGACATCAGGGTGGTGAGCCCGGACTCCTTCGCCCGGCACATCTCGGCCGGGGTCGGGACCTTCACGGTGGAGTCCATCCCGTCCTCCCACAGAACGGTGCCGTCCGAGAGGATGACCGGGAAGGCCGCGTTGATCACGTTGTAGCCGTGCTGCGGGATGCGGCTGTCGGTGACCGGGATCCAGCCGAGCGGCGGGTGCACACCGTTCGAAGCGCCGTCCCAGTTCTCCCAGTACCCCTGGAGCACCTTTCCGGAGGGCTTCGACTTGACCGCGCAGGTCTCCTCCTGCGCGGCGCTCGGCGTTGCACCCACCAGCAGCTGTACGACACATGCCGCCGCGAGGCCGACCCCCAGCAGGCGCGATGTCCGACCGAACATGCTCAGTTCCCTTCCTGTCGCGGCCGGGCGCCGCCGGGGCGATGCTGCTGCCCGAGGCGGCCCGGCGCGGGGCGAGTTGGCGCGTGAATGGCATGCCCCTGACAATCCCGGAATGCGGTCTCACATTTCACGGCTCGCCACACGCTAGGGAGGCCCGAACCTTCCGTCAATAGGTCTGGACCAAAGTGGCGACCAGCCGAGCCCCCGGCATCGACACCGAACCGGTGCAGGACGAGACCGAAAGCGTTTTCCAGGGGGGCCGGTTGTCGCCACACAAAGGCTTAGCTTAGGCTTGCCTAACTCCTTGCGATCTGCATCGGGGGAAGCCCGTCGTACCCCCGTACGGCCGCTCCTTCGGCATGCCCTCACGCGGTCTCGGGGACCTGCTGCTCCATCCGTTCAAACATGAGGAACATCCATGTCCCGGTTCACCCGCGCGCGTCGCCGGACGCTCGCCGCAACTGCCGCCGCCGCAGCCCTCGTTCTCGCCCTCGGTGGCTGCTCGTCGAGCGACGACGGCAAGGAGACCTCCGGCGCATCCGGGAAGAGCAGCGGCGCGTTCCCCGTCTCCATCAAGAGCGCGCTCGGCACCGCGGAGATCAAGGAGCAGCCCGAACGGGTCGTCACCCTCGGCCAGGGCTCCGCCGAGACCGCCATCGCGCTCGGCAACACCCCGGTGGGCATCGAGAAGTACGAGTGGGGAAGCGACAAGACGGGCTATCTGCCCTGGATCCACGAAGCGGTGAAGAAATCCGGCGACAAGCTGCCGACCCAGTTCACGGGCGGTGAGGACATCGACTTCGAGGCCATCACCGAGCTGGAGCCGGACGTCATCCTCGCGCCGTGGTCCGGGATCACGCAGAAGGACTACGACATCCTCAAGGACATCGCCCCCACCGTCGCCTATCCCGACCTGCCGTGGAGCACGGACTGGGACCAGCAGATCGAGATCATCGCCAAGGCGCTGGGACAGCCGGACGAGGCGAAGACCCTCACCTCGAAGATCGAGAAGCAGCTGTCCGACGCGGCGGCGACCCGGCCGGAGTACAAGAAGCACACGTTCTCGTACATCTACAACACCGGCCCCGGCACCCTCGGTGTGTTCAAGCCGAATGAGCAGCGCGTCAAGATGGTCTCCTCGCTCGGTCTCAAGGTCGACCCGGTGGTGAACAGCTTCAAGGAGACCAAGGGCACCGACTCGGCGCTCATCGGCCTGGAGAACGCCGAGAAGCTGAAGGACAGCGACCTGGTCTTCACCTTCTACATGGACGACAAGACCCGCAAGGAGATCGAGGCGCAGCCGCTGTACGCGGCGATCCCCGCGGTCAAGAGCGGCGCCGTGGTGGCCGGCAAGGACAACTCCTTCGTCACGGCCTCCTCGATCATCAACCCGCTCACCGTGCCGTGGGTGATCGACCGTTACCTGCCGCTGATCGACAAGGCCGTCGAGTCCGCCGACAAGGGCTGAGGCGGACCACCACCCACATGGCCACCACCACGCACGCACCGCCGAGCGGTGCCGGTACCTCACGGACCGGCACCGCTCGGCGGGTGTTTTCCGTCGTCATCGCAGTCGCCGTCCTGGTGCTCGCCGTGCTCGCGAGCGTCATGTTCGGCAGCCGCACCACCTCGTTCGGCGATGTGCTGGACGTCCTGTCCGGCAGCGCGGACCCGAATGTCACCACCATCGTCGAGAGTCGCTATCCGCGGACCGCGCTCGGTGTGCTGGCCGGACTCTGCCTCGCCGTCGCGGGCACCCTCATGCAGGGCGTGACCCGCAATCCGCTGGCCGATCCGGGCCTGCTCGGGATCAACGCGGGCGTCTCCGCGAGCATCGTCGCCGCGACGGCGTTCCTGGGGGCGTCGGGCAGCACCGCCACCATGTGGTGGGCGCTGCCCGGCGCGTTGCTCGCGGGTCTGCTCGTCCATGCGATCGGTTCTGCGGGTTCGGGCGGCGGTCTCGTCCGGCTGGTGCTCGCCGGCGCGGTGCTCTCCGCCGTGCTGATGGCGTTCATCCAGGCGGTGACCCTGGGCCGCCCGAAGGTGTTCGACAGCTACCGGTACTGGGTCGTCGGCGCGCTGGGCGGACGGGACTTCGACGTCTTCTGGTCGGTGCTGCCGTTCGCCGTGGCCGGTCTGGTGATCGCCGCGGTGCTCGGTCCCGGCCTCAACGCGCTCGCGCTCGGCGACTCGACGGCGGCGTCCCTGGGGGCGAATCCGGCGCTGGTGCGGGCGGGCGGGCTGCTCGCGGCCACGCTGCTGAGCGCGGCGGCGACGGCGGCGGTCGGTCCGATCGCCTTCGTCGGACTGGCCGTTCCGCATGTGGTGCGGGCCGTGGTCGGCGTCGATTTCCGCATGCAGGTCCTTTTCTCGGCGCTGGCAGGTCCGGCGCTGCTGCTCCTGGCGGATGTCGTGGGCCGGGTGGTCATGCGCCCGCAGGAGCTGATGGTCGGTGTCGTGACCGCGTTCATCGGGGCGCCCGCACTGCTCATCGCCGTACGCAGGATGAGGGGCAACGCATGACGTCGCAGCAGACCGCGGTCCGCACCGCTTCGCCCCGTAAGGTGCTGAGGGCCGGCGGGAGGGTGGCCGTGCCGGTCCGGCGGGTGTCGGTGCTGACGGCCCTCGTGCTGCTGGTGCTGCTCGTGGCGGGCGCCGTCGCCACGCTGTCGCTCGGGCGGCTGGGCATTCCGCTCGCCGACCTGGCCGGGGCGGTGACCGGCGGGGCCGAGGGCAAGAACGCGTTCGTGCTGGAGCGGCTGCGCGGCCCCCGGCTGACGGTCGCCGTGGGCACCGGTGCGGCACTCGGGCTCTCCGGGGCGCTGTTCCAGTCCGTCACCCGCAATCCGCTCGGCAGCCCCGATGTGATCGGGCTGGCGTCCGGTGCCGGGGCGGGGGCCGCGATCTCCGCGCTGTTGTTCCCGGACACCGTGCCGGTGGCGCTCGGCGCGCTGCTCGGCGCCGTCCTCGCCATGGTGCTGGTCTATGTGTCGACCGGTACCGGGTTCCGCAACCCGGCCCGGCTGGTCATCGCGGGCATCGGGGTCGCCGCGATCGGCACCGCGATCACCCAGTACGTCGTCTACGCCATGGAGCGGGACCGGGCCGCCGTGCTCAGCGCCTACGTCAACGGCAGCCTGTCGGCGCGGTCGTGGGAGGACGCCACCACGATCTGGCTGGTGCTGCTGGTGGTGGCCCCGCTCACCGTGCTCCTCTCGCGGCGGCTGGACATCGGGGAGATGGGCGACGACATCGCGGCCGCGCTCGGCTCCGAGCCCCGCCGCACCAAGACGGCCGCCGTGGTGCTGGCGATCGTGCTCTCGGCGGGGGCGGTCAGTGTCGCCGGTCCCATCGCGTTCATCGCGCTGACGTCCCCGCAGGTCGCCAAGCGGATCACCCGTGTATCCGGCCCGCACCTGGCGCTGTCGGCGCTGACCGGCGCGCTGCTGCTGGTACTGGCGGATCTCTGCGCCCAGCAGCTGCCGCTCTTCGACAACCTGCCCGTCGGCATCTACACGATGGCCATCGGAGGCGTGTACCTCGGCTATCTGCTGGTACGGGAGTGGCGCCGGGGAGTTCTGTGAGACGCGGCGCCGTACGCTACTCGCCGCCGAAGTAGCCGTACGGCGCCACGGACACGCCCTCGACGACACACCTCGGGTCGTCCTCCCCGGCCGTCGGGTCCACCTGACGCGCCTCCAGCACGCGCATGGACCAGACGGAGAACCCGGCGTGGAAGTCGTAGCCGATGTCGCACGGCGTGCTGGTGTAGCCCTTGGCGTGCAGTTCGGCGACGACGTCGTCGATCAGCCGGTGGGTCAGCTGGATCCCGTCGTAGCTCGCCTCGGCCTCGCCGCCCTGCCCGCTGCAGCCGATTTCGACGAGTTCCACGGTGTCGTCGGGTGCGTAGGTGATCACGAGCGTCGGTGTGGTGTCGTACACGGCAGGGCGGACGGCGGCGGTGCCGAGGCTCGGCGGGCCGACGCGCTCCTCGACCCGGGTCCGGTGGTCGCCGATCATGGCGAGGCCGACGCCGCGTCCAGGGATGATCTCCATGCCGGGCATCCTGCCATCGGCGCCCGGGTCTTCCCCTCCCACCCCTCGCACGCCCAGCTCCCCCCCCGCCCTCGCACACCCCCACTTGAACACGTTCAAGAAAGCTCGTAGAGTCGATGCCGAACACAGTTGAACACGTTCAAATCAGGGGGCGGCGATGTCCGTACTGGTCAATTCGATCGTGATGCTGGGCATGCTGGTGGTGGTCCCCGCGGGACTGCGGCTGACCGGTGCGGCCGAGCTGGACCGGATGCGGCGTCTGTGGCCGCTCTTCGCCGTTCCCGGCGCCGTCTCACTGTGGCTGCCGCGCGGCACGGCTGCCACCGCCCTGGCGGTCTGTTACGCGCTCGGCACCGCACTCCTCGCCCTGCACGCCCCGCCCCGGCTGCTCCGCAGTCCGTCGAGGTCCACAGCGCCCGCCGAGGTCGCCCTGCTCACCGCCCTGGTCACCCCGTCGGTCGCCGCCACCGCGCTGGTCGCCGAACGTTCGGGGCACCCGCTCTTCGGCTTCGGGCTCGGCATCCTCGCGCTGACCGTGCCGCACTTCCACTTCGCCGGATTCGCCGCCGCCCTGGTCGCGGGGCTCGTCTGCCGGGTCGCCGACAGCGCCGCGGGAAGGTTCGCCGCGCTGAGCGTTCCACTGGGCACCCTGCTCGTCCTGATCGGCTACTTCATCGGCGACTGGGCCGAACTGGCCGGCGCGGCCGTCCTGACCGCGGGAATGTGGACCGTCGCCGTCCTCACCTGGCGGTCGGTCCGTACCGGGCAGCGGGACCGGATCACCCGGTCGCTGCTCGCCGTCTCGTCCGCCGTGCTCGCCGTCACCATGGTGCTCGCCCTGAGCTGGGCGCTCGGCGAGGCCACCGGACTCCCGCACCCCACACTGCCCTGGATGGCCGCCACCCACGGCCTCGGCAACGCGCTGGGCTTCGCACTCTGCTCGGTGCTCGCCTGGCAGCGGCTCCGCGATCACACCGACCACGAAGAAAGCAGGACCGCATGAGCACCCTCAGCTATCCCGAGGTCGGCGCCACCCGCCTCGGCCCCCTCCCCACCGGATACCACCACCTCCACCACCGGGCCCGGGTCGGGCGCGGCCGGGCCGACCTCCGGGCGGCGGGCGCGGCGGTCACCGAATGGCGCATGCACCGCACCAGCGGTGCCCGGGTCCGCGCCTCGGCGCCCCGTGCCGGGGACGGGGTACGCGTCCGGGTGTCGCTGGGCATCGGCCTGCTCCGGTTCACCGCGCCCTGCCAGGTCGTCTGGACCGCGTACGAGCAGGATCGCATCGGATTCGCCTACGGGACCGAGGTCCGGCACCCGGAACGCGGCGAGGAGTCCTTCGTGGTGGAGCTGGCGGACGACGGGACGGTGTGGTTCACCGTCATGGCGTTCAGCCGCCCGGCCACCTGGTACACCCGGCTCGCCGGGCCCGTCGTACCAGTGCTCCAGCGGCTGTACGCCCGGCGGCTGGGCAGCACGCTCCGTCGCATCGTGGACGAGGAGCGCGGCGGGCGGGGCTGAATCGCCGATACTGGAAGTGATGGAGTGGTTCACCGCAGACGGGTACTGGCTCAGCCGGCTGATCTTCCAGCGGGCATTGGCCGCTGTCTATCTGGTCGCGTTTCTCACCGCCGCGCTCCAGTTCCGGGCGCTGATCGGCGAACGCGGCATGCTGCCGGTACCCGATTTCCTGCGCCGCACCGACTGGCGCGACGGCCCCGGGATCTTCCGGCTCCACTACTCCGACCGCTTCTTCGCCTTCATCGCCTGGACCGGCTGCGCGATCGCCGTCGCCCTGCTCGCGGGCGCGGACTCGTACCTTCCGCTCTGGCCGGCGATGGTGCTCTGGGCGCTGCCCTGGGCGCTCTATCTGTCGATCGTCCAGGTCGGCCAGACCTGGTACGGCTTCGGCTGGGAATCGCTGCTGCTGGAGACCGGCTTCCTCGCCGTCTTCCTCGGCAACGCGCACACCGCTCCCCCGGTACTGGTGCTGTGGCTGCTGCGCTGGGTGCTGTTCCGGGTGGAGTTCGGCGCCGGGCTGATCAAGATCCGTGGCGACGAGTGCTGGCGCAAGCTGACGTGCCTGTACTTCCACCACGAGACCCAGCCGATGCCGGGGCCGCTGAGCTGGTTCTTCCACCGGCTGCCGGGGCCCGTCCACCGGGCCGAGGTGGCGGCCAACCACGTCACCCAACTCCTGGTGCCGGTGCTTCTCTTCACCCCGCAGCCGGTGGCGAGCGCGGCCGCGGGGCTGATGATCGTCACCCAGCTGTGGCTGGTCGTCTCGGGGAACTTCGCCTGGCTGAACTGGCTGACGATCACCCTGGCCCTGTCCGCCGTCGACTGGTCCCTGTTCACCGCGCCGCCCGCCCAGTCCGCGCCGCCGCTCTGGTACGAGATCGTCGTCATCGCGGTGACCGCGCTGGTCGTCTTCCTCAGCTACCGCCCGGCGCGCAATCTGGTCTCCCGCCGCCAGGTGATGAACCGCTCGTTCGACCCGCTGCATCTGGTCAACACCTACGGCGCGTTCGGCAGCATCAGCCGGGTCCGGCTGGAGGTGGTGGTCGAGGGAACGGACGAGCAGGTCCTCCACGACGGCACCGTCTGGCGGGAGTACGGCTTCCGCGGCAAGCCGGGGGATCCGCGCCGGATGCCCCGCCAGTTCGCCCCGTACCATCTGCGGCTGGACTGGCTGATGTGGTTCGCGGCGCTCTCCCCCGCGTACGCCCGCCCCTGGTTCGGCCCGTTCGTGGAGCGGCTGCTGGAGAACGACCGGGACACCCTGCGGCTGCTGCGTCACAACCCGTTCCCCGACGCCCCGCCCGCGCACGTCCGCGCCAGGGTGTACCACTACCGGTACACCACCTGGCGCGAACTGCGGGCCACCGGACGCTGGTGGCACCGGACCTATGTGCGGGATTTCATGCGCCCGGTCTCGCTCGGCCCCGCCTGGCTCAGCCCGACCAGGCGATCTTGAACACCCAGGCGTGCTTCCCGTTCCTGCGGGCCGCCGCCGGTACGTCGATCACCAGCGAGCCGCCCCGGACCCGCCAGTTGAGCGGCCGGTCGTGACCGAGCAGGGTGACCCGGTCACCGCCGCGGACCGGCACCGGCGCCTCGACGGTGAGGGTCGCGCCCGGCCGCGCCAGCGAGTGGATGTAGAACGCACGGTTCGGCCGCAGGGTGAACCGCAGATCCTCACCGAGCTGCGGCATCCGTGACCAGTACGTGGTGTCGTAGATCGCCTCCCCGTTGGTCTTCAGCCACTCCCCCGTCTCGCGCAGCCTGCGCTGCATGATGTCGGGGATCGTGCCGTCGGCCCTGGGGCCGATGTCCAGCAGGAAGTTGCCGTTCTTGGAGACGATGTCGACGAGCGAGTGCACGATCTCCTCGGCCGTCATGTACTTCTCGTCCGGCGTCTGGGCGTTGTAGCCGTAACTGAACGGGTCGAGGCCGCGGCTGGACTCCCACTTCGCTGTGACGATCTGGTCGTACGTCGTGTACTCGGGCGTGGTGAAGTCGTACGGCCCGATCCCGGAGCGGTTGTTGACGGTGACCTCGACCGGGCGGGCCCGGTTCTTCGCGTGGTTGAAGTACTCGGCCAGCACCCGGTGGCTGTCGTTGTCGCCACCGATGTCGCACCAGAGGATCTCGGGGTCGTAGCCGTGGATCAGCTCCAGCATCTGCGGGCCCTGGAACTGGGTGACGTAGTCCCTGCCCGCCGTGTGCCCGGTGTACGGGACGGGCTCCAGGGTGTACGGATTGCGCGGGGCGTGGCCCATCCACGGGTGGTCGGGGTTGAACCACTCGGGCATGGAGAAGTACAGCCCGCGGTGGAGTTCGGGGGTGTAGCGGCGCGAGGCGTCGAAGAGCTCCCTGACCAGGTCGCGCCCCGGCCCCATCTTCACCGAGTTGCGGTCCGAGAGCTTGGTGTCCCAGAGCGCGAAGCCCTCGTGGTGCTTGGAGGTGAGGACGTGGTACTGGGCGCCGGCGTCCCGGAAGAGCTCCACCCAGGATCGCGGGTCGAAGCGTTCGGCGCGGAATCGCGGGATGAAGTCGTCGTACGCGAAGGACTCGCCGTAGGTCTCGCGGTGGTGGGCGTGGGTGGGGTTGTTGGGGTCCTGCATCTGGTTCCAGTACCACTCGGCGTACTGGGTGCCGACCGGCGCCCAGGCGGGCACCGAGTAGACCCCCCAGTGGATGAAGATCCCGAACTTCGCCTGCTGGAACCAGTACGGCGCCTGGTGGGTGGAGAGGGAGGCGTCCGTCGGCGCGTAGTCGGGGACGCCGAGGGTGAGCGAGCGCCGGACCGTGGCCGCCCGCGCCCCGCGTCCGCGTGCGACAACGTTGCCTTCCTGGGCGGTGCCGGGTGCGGTGCCGGGTCTGCTGCGGATGCCGATGCGGACGCGGGCCTGTTCGCCGGGGGCGAGGCGGGAGACGCGGGCAGGCGCGACGGTGCGGGCTCCGGGCACGTCCACGGAGAGGGTGAGGCCGTCGGCGGCGAGGATGCCGACCGTGCCCGCGTTGACGACGGTGGCCTCGACGCTCTGGGCGCCGGAGTCCAGCAGCGAGGTGGTGGAGTGGGCGTCGCGCAGCGACAACGCCCGCCCCTGGGCCGCCGGTTGGAGCGAGAGCGCGAAGATGTGCAGGGACGGCTTGCCCGCCTCGGCAGGCTGGGTGGTGGGCAGGGTGAGCGCGACGGCTTCCCTGGCCGGGTCGAGCGCGATCTCGCTGACGGCGATGGACACCTGGTGCGGGTCCTTGGCTCCGTCGGCGGCGTAGCGGTACGCGGCGGTAAGGGCGCCGCTGCCGGCGTACCAGTCGGGCCCGCCGAGCACCGGGGTCGTCGTGGTGCCGTCGGCGTAGTGGACCGTGGCCCTGCCGGACGCGGCGCCGTAGCTGCACGCGGTGAGGAAGAGACCGGAGAGATAGCGGCCGGGCGGGAGGTCGATGCGCTGACCGAGGGCGACGACGTTGTTCCTGGCGCCCTCGGAGGAGGCCGGGAAGAGGAAGGCGGTGCCGCCGATCTCCCGTTCTCCGGCGGGGAGTTCCTCACCCGGGAAGGTGTAGCCGGAACCGTCGAAGTCGCCGCCGCGGGCATCGGCGGTGTCGAGGCCGTCGTTGTCGAACCACTGGTCGAGCGGCACGGGGACGGCGGCGGGAACGGTGCCCCACTCGCCCTCATCGGCGCCGGCTCCTGTGTGCGGTGCGGCTGCGGTGCGCGGGGCCGCATCGGCGGTGGCGGGAGTGAGCAGGGCGACGCCGACTGCCGCCCCTGCCGTCATTCCGAGTACATGGCGCCTGGGAAGTTCGGTCATGACATCCGATGATTGGAGTACGACGCGAACCTGTCAATGCAATCTTCCAGACAGAACGAAACACCGTTCCCGCACTCATCCGATGACTGGACGAAGCCGGGAGCGCGCCGAACGGCCGAGCTCCGGCCCGCGCGATGCGGGCCGGAGCTCGGGTGGTGTGGTGCCGGGGCGCGAAGCGGAGTCAGTCGATGCCGGGCAGGATGTGCGGCTCGGCGAGGTCGTCCTCGTAGCCGGCCAGCCGGATCGGTGCGGACCTGGCCCAGACCTCGATGTTCCGGAGCTTCTCGGGCCTACGGGGCCGGTCTCCGTGCCGTTCGGCCGGTCGCTTCTCGTGCTTCGTCAGTTCCGGTGTCGTCACCGCGCACTCCTTTGTGTCGCGTAGCCCCGGGCGTCGCCGATGCTCCGGCCTCATTACCGGGAAGCGGCCGCCCGTGCGGGGCAGGGGCAAGAACAGTTCGGTCGCGGTGGCGCCGGGTAGGGGGCGGGACGGCGACTTGGTTGACAAGCCTGTCCCTGGACGGTCGAGGAAGGTTTGTGGACTCCTCGATTACGTCCGTTCACATCAGGGTAACCAAATGAGCGCTTCCGCGCTCGATGGAACGTGTGCTCTAGGTCACTTTCAGCCACCGCATACGGAAAAGACCCGGTCGGGAGCGGCTCCCGACCGGGTCCACGGCGGCTCACGGACGCCGCATCACCGAACGACTACCAGTTGGCGGGCGCGTAGTCCTTGAGGAAGCAGCCGTACAGATCCTCGCCGTCCTCGCCGCGCACGATCGGATCGTAGACGCGGGCGGCACCGTCGACCAGGTCGAGCGGGGCGTGGAAACCCTCTTCGGCGAGGCGGATCTTGTCGGGGTGCGGGCGCTCGTCGGTGATCCAGCCGGTGTCGACGGCGGTCATCAGGATGCCGTCCCTCTCGAACATCTCCTGGGCGCTCGTGCGGGTGAGCATGTTCAGGGCGGCCTTGGCCATGTTGGTGTGCGGGTGACCCGCGCCCTTGTAGCCGCGGCTGAACACGCCCTCCATCGCGGAGACGTTGACCACGTAGGCGCGCTTGGCGGCCGTTGCCGCCATGGCCGGACGGAGCCGGCTGATCAGGATGAACGGGGCGGTGGAGTTGCAGAGCTGGACTTCCAGCAGCTCGATCGGCTCGACCTCCTCGACGGTCTGGATCCAGCTGTTGGTGTCGTGCAGGTCGGGCACGAGTCCGCCCGCGTCGATCGCCGTCCCGGCGGCGATCCGCTCCAGCGAGGCGGATCCGGTGACCAGGGCGAGCTCGGTGACGTCCTGTGCGCTCAGCCCCTCCTTGCGGGCGGCCGGCAGGGCCGCGACCCGGTCGACGGTGCCACTGCCGAAGGTGCCGATGACCTCGGCGGCGGGCAGCTCGCCCGCCGGGAGCGGCGCGGACTCGGCATTGACCAGTTCGCTGTACGCGTTCGCGGAACGGCGCACCGTCTGCGCCGCGTTGTTGATCAGGATGTCCAGCGGGCCCTCGGCGGCGACCGAATCGGCGAGCGCGACGACCTGGGCGGGGTCGCGCAGGTCGATGCCGACGATCTTCAGCCGGTGGATCCACTCGTCGCTGTCCGGCATCGCCTTGAAGCGGCGGATCGCGTCGTTGGGGAAGCGGGTGGTGATGGTGGTGTGCGCCCCGTCGCGCAGCAGCCGCAGCGCGATGTACATACCGATCTTCGCCCGGCCGCCGGTCAGCAGCGCGCGTCGGCCGGTGAGGTCGGTCCGGGCGTCGCGGCGCGCACGGTTCTCCTTCGCGCACTGCTGGCAGAGCTGGTGGTAGAAGGCGTCCACCTCGACGTAACGGGTCTTGCAGATGTAGCAGGAGCGGGGCCGCTGGAGCACTCCCGCGATCTCGGCACGGGCGGACGACGACGGCAGGACGCCCTGGGTCTCGTCGTCGATCCGGTCGGCCGAGCCGGTCGCGGTGGCCTCGGTGACCGCCTTGTCGTGCGCGGTCTTGGCGGCGCGGCGCTCCTGGCGGCGGCGCTGCTTCACCGTCCGGTAGATCCCGGCCGTGGCGCGGCGCACGGCGATGGCGTCGGGGTGGTCGATCTCGATGGTGTCGAGTTCGTCGAGCACGCTCAGGCAGACGGCCAGCCGCTCCGGGTCGATACCGGGACCGAACTCCTCAGTACCGGGAGCGAGCTCCGGGCTGTCCTCTGTCACCGTCATTGCCGTTCCTCTGCCATCTGTCTCTCGTGGCGCCGACCGCCGTACCTGCTCCTGCCGGGCCGAACGCCCCGATCAAGTCTGCCATGCACCGGATGCTGCTCCGTTCGCGTGACTTCTCGGCCGTTCGGCACGGTTGGCAGGCGCGGGGTGCGGACGGCCGCGCCCGCCTGTGCCCGGCCGTCTCCGCCACGGGGCGCGGCGCCCAGGACTATCTCGTCAAGGGGCGGCTCGACCCCGAGGCGCTGGGCCGCGCCTTCTCCCGCGTGGGGCAGGTGCATGACGAGTGGAAGCCGGTCGGCCTCGACCGGACCCTCGACCGCGCGCTGGCCGATCTCGCGCTGGTCGTCGAGGAGTCCGGCGCCACGGTCGTACGGGAGGGCCCGCTGCCCGAGGTGACCGGGGACGCCACGGCGCTCTCCATGGTCTGGCAGAACCTGATCGGCAACGCGGTGAAGTTCCGCCGGACGCACCGTGCCGGATCGCGGTCGGCTGCGTCCGGGAGGGCCAGTGCTGGCACTTCCGGATGTCGGACGACGGCATCGGCGTCCCACCGGAGTCCGCCCAGAAGGTGTTCGTCATCTTCCAGCGTCTGCACGGCCGGGACGAGTACGAGGGAACGGGCATAGGCCTGGCCCTGTGCCGGAAGATCGTGGAGTTCCACGGGGGCCGGATCTGGCTGGACGAGGAAGTCTCCGAGGGCACCCGCATCCGTTTCACGCTGCCGGTCGCCCCCGAAGGGCCCGCGCACTCCGCGACGGAACCGCTCCTCACGGACTCGGCAGCCGGACGGTCCGGCCATCGCTGAGATCTGCCGGGTTCTTCCCGGAGTGGGACCGTTCGTCGCGGGTAGGCGGACGTCGAGAAGCTGTCACCGAACACCCCTGCGTCGCCCTGGCTGGAGCACATGAACGAACAGGTCACCTCGCGACCGGCCGGCTGCCCCTGCCCGGACCGGTTCACGGAGGTTCTGCACAGCGCCGAGGTGTTCGACGGCGAGCCCGGCTGCATCGCCCAGGCCAGGGCGCTGGCCGACCGCTTTCTGGTCCGGCTGGCCGCCGAGTGGCTCGCGGTCTTCGGCGAGCACACCCGCAGCGATCTGCTGCTGGCGGTGAGCGAGCTGGTCACCAATGCGGACCGCTACAGCCAGGGGCCGTATCTGCTGGAGCTGGAGGGCACGGCGGAGCGCGTCAGCGTCACGGTGTACGACTCCAGCACCGCCCTGCCGCTGTTCTACTCGCCCGACCCGACGCGCCCCGGCGGCCACGGCATGGAGATCGTGGTGGCGCTGTGCGACCGGCTGACCGCCGAGCGCGTGCCGGTGGGCAAGCGCATCCGGGCCGAGTTCGAACTGAGCAGCTGAGCTGTGGGGCGGGCGGGACGCCGCCCGCCCCACGACCATGGTCAGCCCAGTGCGGGCGGGGCGTCCGTGGCGGAGGTGCCCCAGTCCGACGGCTCGCTGCCCACCGTGAAGGAGAGCGAGCGGGCCGAGCGGATGTCGTCGGTGGTCAGGTAGGTGCGCGACCGCGCCGTACCGTCGAGCCGGGCCGACTGGATGTAGCGGTCGGTGGCCGAGGTGCCGGGTGCGCTGACCGTGAGGGATCCGCGCGGGTAGTAACGGCGGTCGAGCCTGATGTCGACGCGCTCGAAGGCGGGCGTGGACAGGCCCCAGGTGTCGGTGCCCGGCTGGACCGGGAAGACGCCGATGGAGGACAGCACCATCCAGGCGGACATGGTGCCGAGGTCGTCGTTGCCCGTCATGCCGGTCGGGGTGTCGGTGAACAGGGTCAGGGCCGCGTGCACCACATCGGTGGTCTTCCACGGCTGGCCGGTGGAGAGATAGGTGTACGGGGCGATCAGGTCGGGCTCGTTCTGCGGGTTGTACTTGTCGGCGTTGTAGTACGCGTACGGGCCGTTGACCCAGACCTCACGGGCGGTCTTCGCGGGGTCGGCGAGCAGCTTGTCGTACGCGAAGAAGGAGTCGAGCCGCTGGTTGGCGGCGTCCTTGCCGCCGATCAGGCCGACCATGCCGGGCAGGTCCTGCGGTACGAGCCACTGGTACTGCCAGGACGTGCCCTCGTGGAATCCCTCGCTCTTGGCCGGGTCGGCGGGTCCGGTGAAGGCTCCGGCGGTGTCCCGGGCCCGGAAGAAGCCCGTCGAGGGGTCAAAGATCTGGCGGTAGTTCTGGGCGCGTTCCGTGTACCGCTTCGCGTCGGCGTCGTGGCCGAGGTCGCGGGCCATCTCGCCGAGCATCGCGTCGGACAGCGCGTACTCCAGGGTGGCGGAGGCGCCGTGGTCGTAGTCCGAGTCGCCGGGCTTGGCGTGCGGCCGGCCCTTGATGTACGGGACGAACCCGTCCTTCAGGTACTGGACGTTGGCCTCGCGACCCACGGGTGCGGAGTCGGCGGGCGGCACCCCGTCGGCGTTCTTCTTCAGGGCGCGGTACGCCTCTTCCTCGTACCCCTTCAGCAGCCCCTGCTGGTAGGCGTTGGTGAGGAAGGGGGTGACCGGGTCGCCGGTCATGATGTTCGTCTCGACCGTGCCGTAGCCCCACTTGGGCAGCCAGCCGCTCTCGGCGTCGATCCGCAGGACCGAGAGCGCCATGTCGCGGGACTCGTGCGGGGCCAGGAGCGAGAGGAGCTGGGCCTGGGTGCGGTAGGTATCCCAGAGCGACCAGTTCTGGTAGTAGGTGAAGTCTTCGGCACGGTGGATCTTCTGGTCCCAGCCCGTGTAGCGGCCGTCGACGTCGCTGCCGATGTTGGGGGCGAGGAAGGACCGGTAGAGGGAGGAGTAGAAGGTGCGGCGGAGCTGGTCGCTGCCGCCCTGCGCCCGCACGCCTTCGAGCCGCTTCTCCCAGGCCTGCTGAGCGGCGTGCGCGACGCGGTCGAAGCTGCGGCCGCCCTCGGCACGGAGGTTGAGCGCGGCGCCCTTGGCGTCGACGTAGCTCAGGGCGGTGGTGGCCTCGACGGTGCGGTCCTTCGTGGTGTCGAAGCGCAGCCAGGCGCCGTTGCGGGCGCCGCCGGCCGAGGACTTCTCGGAGCCTTCGGTGACGGTGTCGCCGTTCCAGGTGCCGGAGGTGGTGAACGGCCGGTCGAAGCGGGTGACCGTGTAGAGCGTGTACGGCTTGGTGTCCTGGCAGAAGCCGCTGCCGGTGATCGCGGTCCGTACCGTCCGGTTGTCGAGGATCTCCACCTCGGACGCAAGCGTCCGGTGCAGCGACTGGCCCGCGTTGAGCAGGACGTTGGCCTTGTCGGTGGCGGGGAAGGTGTAGCGCTGCACACCGGTGCGGCTGCTCGCGGTGAGCTCGGCGTCGATCCCGGTCTTCAGCCCGACCTTGTAGTAGCCGGGGCTCGCCTTCTCGTCGTCGTGGCTGAACTCCGCCGCGTACTTGGCGTAGTCGGTCTGTGTGATGTCGCCGGTAGTGGGCAGGGCCGGCAGATCACCGCCGAGCCCGCAGCCGACACCGGAGAGATGGACGGTGGAGAAGCCGCGGATGTGGTTCTCGCCGTAGTCGTAACCGGTGTTGTGGCCGGTGTCCGGGGAGAACTGCACCATGCCGAACGGCACGGAGGCGCCCGGGTAGGTGTTGCCCTCGTTCTGGGTGCCGATGAACGGGTTGACCAGGTCGGTCAGTCGTCCGTCGGCACGGGGCGCGGCCTGGGCCGTGGCCCCGGCGGTGAGGACACCGCCGAGGAGCGCGACGGCGGCGAGCGCGGCCGCCGGACCGCGAAGTCGCGGCCGTGGGGTCCGGTGCATGGGGTACTCCTCCTTGGACAACGTTGTCAGAGCGCGATCATTCTTGGTTCCCCGGTGAGGCGCGTCAAGGGTTCGGACACGAACGCCGCGGCCCGCCCGGTGCGAACGGGACGCGCCGCGGCGCTGTCAAGGGTCAGGCGGTGGGACACCCCGCCACGACCGGGTTCGACGCATCGCGGACGAGCGCGTCCTGCGCCGCCCGGATCCGTTCGGCGTCGGGCTTCACGATCCGGCGGTCGTAGGTGAGCAGTCCGTTCAACTCGCCCTCGACATCCGAGATCTGGGTGTAGACGGCGCCGTTGCTGCCCTGGCAGGCAAGCTTCCGCACCTCGTCGAGCCTGGCCAGACAGCCGTCGGTGTACGTGGCCGGGTCGACCGCGATGTACGACTGCTGTACGGCCCAGGCGTGCCCGGGCACGGCCAGGCCGAGCCCCCGTACTCGCCGCTGACCAGGGCGCGTTGCCCGTCGGGCCGCGGCAGCAGCGCGCGGAGGGCGGACGGCCCGGGTTCGTTGCAGTACCGGATCCCGCGGACCGCCAGTCGGCGTACGAGCGGTGCGGGATGCGAGAGGGCGGCGGTGTACCGGTCCAGGGCCTCTTCGCCGAGGCGCATGAACGCGTCGCCGACCCGCTCACGCATCTCCTCGGTGGGTGCGTCGAGGAGGGCCCGGACCAGGGGGTCGAAGGCCGTGCTCCCGATCCGCCAGAACGCCGGGGCGACGTGCCGCCAGTCCACCGGGGAGGAGTCGTCGGTCAGCTCGCGCACGATGGCTTCCACCGCGGCGGCCCCGCCCCCGGCCAGGGCGTCCGCCGCCCCGGCACGCCGGTCCGCGAGACGCAGGTCCCGCACCGTGTCCGCCCGCATGAATCCCCCTCCGAACGGCAGTGTGTCAGACGCTCTCGAAGACGCAGTCCCCGCACAGGCCGCCGGCCGGTGTGCGGTAGTACAGACAGCAACTGCGGCGCCGGAACGCCGCGTCGTGCGGGGCGCCGGTGTTCCGCAGGTCCGGGTGGTCGAAGAGTTCGGCGACCAGTGCGCGGGCCCGCGCGGCCACGTCGGGGCGGTGGTGCGTACGTGCCCAGGCGAGGAGTTGACGCAGGGCTCCTGCCAGCGCGGACCCCGCGTTGCCCCACAGCAGCCGGCCGGACAGCGGGCTGTCCCGGTGGATCGCCTCGGCGAGGGGCACGAGGTGGCCGTACTGGACGGCTTCCCGGATCCGGCAGGCGGTGCCGGGCAGCGACTCGGTGCCGTCCAGCCACAGATCGTCGGGGGCCGGGTGCCGCGGGTCCCAGTGGAGGGCGCCGGGCGAAAGGCCGGGGAAGCGGCCGGTCAGTGCCGCAGGTCCGAGTGCGACCGACCAGAGGCGGGATGCCAGCCCCAAGTGCGCGATGGAGGCAGCCACTCTGCGCTCGGCGGTGTCCAACCGCGCGGCCACCGTGTCGATACGGGCCGTGAGCGGAGCCTGCTCCCCCGCGTACAACCGTGCCAGCGGGCGGTGCGCCCCGTCGGGCGGCGCGGTGGTCCGCAGCGCGAAGAATCCGCCCACCGAGGCCGCTGCGGACCCGTCCATCGCATGCGCTCCTTCTCGGCAATTCCGGTCGTCGGCCCCACTGCGCCGGCTCCCCTGCGCCGTTCACCGTAGCCGCCCGCAGGGTGAGGACTCCGCGAGGCCATAGGTCCTCCGGAAGGAGGACTACCCTCCGCAGGAGGACACTGGGGATACGGCCGTACTACCAAAGCAGTACGGCGAATCGCCGTCTCAAGGACGACGACGCAGCCGCGCCGAAGGGACATCGTGGTGTACATGAGTTCCCTTGCGCTGTCCGTGCTGCTGTCACTGGTCTCCGCGGTCGCGTACGCGGCCGGGGCGATCGTCCAGGAGCGCGTGGCGACAGCCGGCGACGGCCACTCGCTCGCCCCCCTGCGCAACCGTGTCTGGTGGGCCGCCGTGGCGCTGAACGGCGGGGGCGCGGTGCTCCATGTCGTGGCCTTGGCCTACGGTCCGCTCAGTCTCGTCCAGCCGCTCGGTGCGCTGACCATTGTCTTCGCCCTGCCGATGTCGGCGCTCTTCGTACGCCGGCGGGCGGGAGCCACCGCCTGGCGGGGCGCGATCATGGCAACCGTCGGTCTGGCGGGCCTGCTCGCACTCACGGGGAACGCCGAGTCGCACTCGTTGAACGGCCCGGATCAACTGATCGCCGCCGGTGTGACGCTCGGTGCGATCGCGCTGCTCGCCCTGATCTCCACGGGCGTGCACCGGCCGGTGGTACGGAGCGTGATCCTGGCCGGGGCGGCGGGCATCGCGTTCGGCATCGCCTCGGTGTTCGTGAAGACGGTGGCGGTGGGGTGGACCTCCGGTGCGCTGGCGGCAGGACTGCCGGCGCTGCTGGCGATCGCCGGTTTCGCGGCCGCCGGGCTGCTGCTCTCCCAGGCCGCGTACCGGGGTGCCGGACTTACCGCGCCGCTGGCGACGGTGACCGTGGTGAACCCGGTGATAGCGGCGGTCGTCGGCATCACGATGTTCGGCGAGCAGTTCCGGCACGGCACGGCCGGGACCATGCTCGCGCTGGCCTGTGCGGTGGTCGCCGCGGGCGGCCTGATACTGCTCACGACGGAGCGGCTGGGCGCGGAGCAGCGCGCCCTCCCGGATGCTCCGGTGGACGGGACGGACGCGGAGGGCGAGGAGGCGGCCGTGGACGCGGCGCCCGCCTTCCCGATGCCTGCCGGGGCCGTCGAAGCGGTCCCGGAAACGCTTTCCTCGGCGCGTCCGCTGCCCGCGCTGATGCCGCTGGAGTGTCTGGGCCGGGTGGCGTTCGGGCCCGGGCCGTCGTCGTACACCGGCACGGAACGGCGGGGCGGCTCGTCCGCGGGGCCCGTCGACCCCGACGACGCGGCCGTTCAGACGCTGACGCCGCCCGC
The DNA here is from genome assembly GCF_035918155.1 of Streptomyces sp. NBC_01591. Classification (NCBI taxonomy): domain Bacteria; kingdom Bacillati; phylum Actinomycetota; class Actinomycetes; order Kitasatosporales; family Streptomycetaceae; genus Streptomyces; species Streptomyces sp. NBC_01591. The sequence continues at coordinate 8,131,527 of NZ_CP109327.1, read as the reverse complement.
CCTGAGGTAGGCCAGCGGGTCGATGTCCGATCCGTAGCCGGGACCGGTGCGGATCTCGAAGTGCAGGTGCGGACCCGTGACGTTCCCGGTGGAGCCCGAGCGCGCAATCCGCTGGCCTGCGGAGACGTGCCTGCCCTCACGCACGTGCAGCGCGGACAGATGCGCGTACTGGCTGTACTTGCCGTCGCTGTGCCGGATGACGACCTGGTAGCCGTATGCCCCGCCCCAGCCCGCCGAGACGACCGTGCCGGAGGCCACCGCCCTGATCGACGTGCCGGTCGGGACGGGGAAGTCGACCCCGGTGTGATAGCCGCTGGACCAGGAACCGGCCTGGTGGTACGGGGTGCCGATGCCGGCCGCGACGGGTGCGACGAGACCGGAGTGCTGCTCCGTCCGCTGCTTCGGCCGGTGGCTCTCAGTCTTCTTCGGCTGCGGCTTCGGCTTCGCGGCGTTGTGGTGCGGCTTCGGCTTCGCGGCGTTGTGGTGCGGCTTCGCTGCTGCCTTGCGCTGCTCCGTGGCCGCCTGCTGCTTCGCTTCGGCGGCCTGGGGGTACGGCTTCGCCTTCGGGCGCTCCGGTGCCGCCGACCGGTGCGGTGCGGCGACCTTCCGGGGCTTCGGCTCCGCCTTCGGCTTCGTCTGCGCGGGCGTGCCCGTCCTGGAGTCCGTCCTCGGCGACCGCGCCGTGTCCAGGCTCAGGCGCTGCCCGGGGAGGATGAGGTCCGGGTCGTCCCCCACGACCTCGCGGTTCTGCGCGTAGAGGTGCTGCCAGCCGCCCCGGACGTGCTCGGTCGCCGCGATCGCGGAGAGCGAGTCGCCGCGTGCCACGGTGTAGGACTCGCGCTTGCCGGGCACGGTGGTCGGCGTGGCGGGGGTGGACGTCCGCTTCGTCGTCGGGTTGCCCGAGGAGGTCTTGCCGGATGCGGGCTTGCCAGGAGCCTGGACGTGACTGCTCCGCTGCGACTGCGGGCTGATGTCGGCGGCGTCCCCGCCACTCGTCAGCCCCGCCTTCGTCGAGCAGCCCGGCCACGCGCCCGGCCCCTGCGCGTCGAGCACCTTCTCGGCGATGGAGATCTGCTGGTCCTTGGTGGCCAGATCGGCGCGCGGGGCGTAGACCGTGCCGCCGTAGGCCGCCCAGGTCGACCGGGTGAACTGTAGTCCGCCGAAGTAGCCGTTGCCGCTGTTGATGTGCCAGTTGCCGGTCGACTCGCAGGCGGCGACCTTCTCCCACACATCCGTCGACGCGGCGCCCGCCGAAGCCGCTGCGATGAGCGGAAGCGCGAGGCCCGCACCGCCCGCGGTGACCGTGAGCGAGGCACGGTTGATCCGGCTGGGCTGATATCTGCGGTGCCGTCCGTTCGCGGCCATGACTTGGCTCCCCCACTGACAGTAGGACACGTCGCAAGCGCCCAACTTATGTGCAGGCAAAGGCCGCTGACAAGAGAGCCCCGGGGCTCACCGTCACGGCCGACCCAACGGCCCCGCCCTCTCCGGCGGTTACGGTACGGGCGCGCCCGCGCGGGTGACGGAGCGGTGCCGGGCCGCCGCGTTCACGAGGGCGGCCATGATCCGGATGTCGTCGCCCATTTCGGGGTGCCACTGGACCCCCAGCACCAGGCTGTCGTGGTCGGTGAGTTCCAGGGCCTCCACGGTGCCGTCGGGCGCGTGGGCGCTTGCCGTGAGGCCGGATCCCAGGCGGTCCACGGCCTGGTGGTGGTAGGCGGGCACCGCGGCCGGTTCCGCGACGGCTGCCGCGTACACCGTGCCGCGAACGGGGGTGACGGTGTGTTCGCCGAAGACGCCGGGGCCGCCGGTGTGCCCGTCCAGGTGCTGGTGCAGGGTGCCACCGAGGGCGACGTTGAGCAGTTGCATGCCCCGGCAGATGCCCAGCAGCGGGACGTGCTGGTCGATCGCCGCCTCGATCAGGGCGAGTTCCCACGCGTCGCGTTCGCGGGCGGGCGGGCCGGTGCGGGGATCGGGCGACTCGCCGTAGCGGGCCGGTTCGACATCGGCGCCGCCCGCGATCACCACACCGTCCAGTGCCGCCACGGTCTCCCGGGCCGCGTCGGCGGTGTCGTCGGGCGGCAGCATCACCGCCAGGCCGCCGGCCGCCCGCACCAGGCGCGGGTAGCCGATGGGCAGCAGGGCGGCCGGCATGTCCCACACGCCCCACCGGGCCGGTTCCTGATAGGTGCTGATGCCGATGACGGGCCGGGTCATGGAGCCCCTCCTCTGGTTCGTTCGCTGATCGGTCGTGGTGCGCCCCTGCCGCGCGCGGGCGTGGCACGGACGGGCAGTGGCACGGGCGGGCAGGCGTGCGGACAACGGCCTTGTGTCGCGGTCCCGTTCAGTCCCGCGACAGTTCGGCCTCGGCCGCCGCCAGGGCGGCGAACTCCTCCTCCGGAGCGCTCGCGACAAGGCGGTGGCGGCTGTAGAAGGCGAAGTAGGCCAGTGCCACCGCGTACACGCCGAGAGCGATGAACGCCGCGTTCCGGTCCACCAGGAAGGTCGCCACCAGTGCCGAGCATGCCAGCACGAACGCCACGGACGAGGTGAGCGCGCCGCCGGGCGTGCGGTAGGGCCGTTCGAGGTGCGGTTCGCGGCGGCGCAGCACGATGTGGGAGAGCGCCATCAACGCGTAGCTGATGGTGGCGCCGAATACGGCGACGTTCAGCATCCGGCCGCCGTTGCCGATCCAGGCGGCCAGCGTGAAGCCGATCGCGCCGGGGATCAGCAGGCCGAGGTAGGGGGACTTGCGGCGGTTGGTCAGCGAGAGGAAGCGCGGCAGGTAGCCGGCCCGGGAGAGCGCGAACAGCTGGCGGGAGCCGGCGAAGATCAGCGAGAAGAACGAGGCCACCAGGCCCGCCAGGCCGGCGTAGTTGACGAAGCGGCTCAGGCCGGTGGGACCGCCCTCGCCCTCCAGCGCGACCACAAGGGGGTTGCCCGCTTCCTGGATGGCCTTCGCGCCCTGTGCGCCGGTGGCGGAGAGGAAGGTGAGCACCGCCAGCCCCACCAGCACGGTCAGAGAGATGGCCAGCGCCCTCGGCATCGACCTGACCGGGTCCTTGGCCTCCTCGGCGGCGAGCGGCACGCCCTCGACGCCCAGGAAGAACCACATGCCGAAGGGGAAGGCGGCCCAGATGCCGAGCAGCCCGAAGGGCAGCCAGGACGAGGAGCCGAGTGCGCCGGTGTCCACCGGGATGTCGTTGAGCCGGTCCGCGTCGAAGTCGGTGAACGCGCCGATGGCGAAGATCAGCAGAGCGGCCACGGCGACGGCGGTCACGATCAGGCTGAACCGCAGCGCCTCGCCGACGCCCCAGAGGTGGATCCCGATGAAGACGGTGAAGCACGCGAGGTAGACGGGCCAGCCGGAGGTGAGCCCGAACAGGCCGAGGGACTGGACGTAGTCACCGATGAACAGCGAGATGGCGGCGGGGGCGAGGATGTACTCGATGAGGATGGCCGTACCGGTCAGGAAGCCGCCCCAGGTGCCCAGGGCGCGGCGTGCGAAGCCGTAGCCGCCACCGGCGGTGGGCAGGATGGCGGAGAGTTCCGCCAGCGCGAAGACCAGGCACGCGTACATCAGGCCCATCAGCACGGTGGCCGCGGCGAGTCCGCCGAAGCCACCCTTGGAGAGGCCGATGTTCCAGCCGGAGTAGTCGCCGGACACGACATAGGCGACGCCGAGTCCGGTCAGCAGGAGCCAGCCCGCGCTGCCCCGGCGCAGGGTGCGGCGGTGCAGGTACTCGTCCGTTCCGGTCGCCGCGCCGGCCGTGTCGCCGGGTGGGCTGGTGGGGGTGTCGGTTCCCTGGGCCATGGGCACTCCAGATGTGTGTCGACGGCGCTGCGTCGAGGCGTGGGAGGCGAAGAGGGCGCATCAAAGGTTCGCCGATACACCTTTGTGGAACGCCAGAGGAAACACAAGGGACACACGTTAAACAGTGGTTACGGTTGCACGCATTACTCGTGACGGGTGCACCGGGCGCCTCCTCGAAGGCGATCCGCCACCACCGGCCGGGCCCTCTTCCCAAGCAATGGTTCTCTGTCATACCTTATCGGTCTCGGTGCACCCAAGGAGGAATCCCGTGGCAGACCGCACACCCCCGCTCGCCGTCGAGGAGCTGCGCTCACTCGTCGCGAGCGGGTCCATCGACACCGTCGTCCTGGCCTTTCCCGATATGCAGGGCCGACTCCAGGGCAAGCGGTTCGCCGCCGGGTTCTTCCTCGCCGAGGTTCTGGAGCACGGTACCGAGGGCTGCAACTATCTGTTGGCCGTCGACACCGACATGAACACCGTCGACGGCTATGCAATGTCCTCCTGGGAGCGCGGCTACGGCGACTTCGCCATGCTCCCGGACCTCGCCACCCTGCGGCTCCTGCCCTGGCACGAGGGCACCGCGCTGCTCGTCGCCGATCTCGCCTGGAACGACGGCAGCCCGGTCGTCGCCGCACCGCGCCAGGTCCTGCGCCGGCAGCTGGACCGGCTGGCCGGCCTCGGCTACCGGGCCCAGGTGGGCACGGAGCTGGAGTTCATCGTCTTCAAGGACAGTTACGAGCAGGCCTGGGACCGCGGCTACCGCGGGCTGACCCCGGCCAATCAGTACAACATCGACTACTCCATCCTCGGCACCGGCCGCGTCGAACCCCTGCTGCGCCGCATCCGCAACGAGATGCAGGCGGCCGGGCTGACCGTCGAGTCGGCCAAGGGCGAGTGCAATCTCGGCCAGCACGAGATCGCCTTCCGCTACGACGAGGCGCTGGTCACCTGCGACCAGCACGCGGTCTACAAGACGGGCGCCAAGGAGATCGCCGCGCAGGAGGGCGTCTCGCTCACCTTCATGGCCAAGTACGACGAGCGCGAAGGCAACTCCTGCCACATCCACCTCTCGCTCACCGACGACAACGGTGACAACGCGATGGCGGGTGACGGCCCGGACGCCATGTCCGACCTGATGCGGCACTTCCTCGCCGGACAGCTCGCCGCCCTGCGCGACTTCTCCCTGCTGTACGCGCCGAACATCAACTCCTACAAGCGGTTCCAGCCCGGCTCCTTCGCGCCGACCGCCGTCGCCTGGGGCCACGACAACCGCACCTGCTCCCTGCGCGTGGTCGGTCACGGCCGCTCCCGCCGCTTCGAGAACCGGCTGCCCGGCGGCGACGTCAATCCGTATCTCGCCACCGCCGGACTGGTCGCCGCGGGGCTGTACGGCGTCGAGCACGAGCTGGCGCTGCCGGAGGCCTGCACAGGCAACGCCTACACCTCCGAGTACGAGCAGGTGCCGACCACCCTGCGCGAGGCAGCAGACCTGTGGGAGGCCAGCCCCATCGCCAAGGAGGCGTTCGGCGAGGAGGTCGTCGCGCACTATCTGAACATGGCGCGTGTCGAACTCGCCGCCTACGACGCCGCCGTGACCGACTGGGAGCTGCGACGCTCCTTCGAGCGCCTGTGACCTCCGCCCCGTCCCTCACTCCCGATCGAGGCCCGTACGTGTCCCATCAGTCCGCACCCCACAGCCTGGACATCCTGAACCCGGCCACCGCCGAGGTCATCGCCGCCGTCCCGGCCACCGACGTCGCCACCGTCGACGCGGCCGTCGCCCGTGCCGCCACCGCCCAGCGCGTCTGGGCCGCGGCGGCACCCGCCGACCGGGCCCGGCTGCTCCGCCGGTTCGCCGCCGTCGTCGACGAACACATCGAGGAACTGGCCCTGCTGGAGGTCCGCGAGGCCGGTCACACCATCGGCAACGCCCGCTGGGAGGCGGGCAATGTGCGCGACCTCCTCGACTACTGCGCGGGCGGCGTCGAACGCCTGCTCGGCCGGCAGATCCCGGTCGCCGGCGGCATCGACTTCACCCTCCTGGAACCACTCGGCGTCATCGGGGTCATCGCCCCCTGGAACTTCCCGATGCCGATCGCCGCCTGGGGTGCGGCCCCGGCACTCGCCGCCGGCAACGCCGTCCTGCTCAAACCCGCCGAGACCACACCACTGACCGCGCTGCGCCTGGCGGAACTGGCCCTGGAGGCCGGGCTGCCCGGCGGACTGTTCCAGGTGCTGCCGGGCGAAGGACCGGTGGCGGGCGCCGCCCTGGTGGACCACCCCGGCGTGGCCAAGATCGTCTTCACCGGCTCCACCCGGACCGGCAAGCACATCATGACCCGCTGCGCCGAACGCGTGAAGCGCCTGACCCTGGAACTCGGCGGCAAGAGCCCGAACGTGGTCTTCGCCGACGCCGACCTGGAGGCCGCGGCGGCCGCCGCTCCGATGTCCTTCCTGGACAACGCCGGCCAGGACTGCTGCGCCCGGACCCGCATCCTGGTCGAGCGCTCGGCCTACGACCGCTTCCTCGATCTGCTGGCACCGGCCGTCGCCGCGGTGGTGGTCGGTGACCCGTCGGACGAGAAGACCCAGATGGGTCCGCTGATCTCGGCCGTCCAGCAGGAGCGCGTGAGCGCGTTCGTGGACGTCCTGCCCGACGGCGTACGGACCATCCTCGGCTCGGCGCCGGACGGCCCGGGGTTCTGGTACCCGCCGACCGTTCTCGCCGGGGTGTCGCCGGACGCCTCGGTGGCCGTCGACGAGGTCTTCGGGCCGGTCGCCGTGGTGCTGCCCTTCGACGACGAGGCGGACGCCGTACGGCTGGCGAACGCGACGGAGTACGGGCTGGCCGGATCGGTCTGGACGCGTGACGTGGCCCGTGCCCTGCGGGTCGGCCAGGGCCTGCGGGCCGGAAACCTCTCGGTCAACTCGCACTCCAGCGTCCGCTACGCCACCCCCTTCGGCGGCTACAAACAGTCCGGACTGGGCCGCGAGCTCGGCCCCGACGCACTCGCCGCCTTCACCGAAACCAAGAACGTCTTCATCAGCACGGAGGCCTGAGCACCATGACCGACACCACCGCAGTCTGCCGCCGCCTGGTCGGCCGCACCGCCGTAGTCACCGGAGCCGGCAGCGGCATCGGACTGGCCACCGTCCGGCGGTTGGCCGCCGAGGGCGCGCACGTCGTCTGCGCCGATGTGGACGAGGAGAGCGGCAAGGCCGCCGCCGAGGAGGTCGACGGCCTCTTCGTACGCACCGACGTCACGGACGCCGAGCAGGTGGAGGCGTTGTTCAAGGCCGCGTTCGACACGTACGGCTCGGTCGACATCGCCTTCAACAACGCGGGGATCTCGCCGCCCGAGGACGACTCCATCCTGGAGACCGGCCTCGACGCCTGGCGCCGGGTGCAGGAGGTCAACCTCACCTCCGTCTACCTGTGCTGCAAGGCCGCCATCCCGTACATGTGCCGCCAGGGCAAGGGCTCCATCATCAACACGGCCTCGTTCGTGGCCCGGATGGGCGCCGCCACCTCGCAGATCTCCTACACCGCCTCCAAGGGCGGCGTCCTGGCCATGTCGCGCGAACTCGGTGTGCAGTTCGCGCGGGAGGGCATCCGGGTCAACGCGCTGTGCCCCGGGCCGGTCAACACCCCGCTGCTCCAGGAGTTGTTCGCCAAGGACCCGGAGCGGGCCGCGCGCAGGCTGGTGCACATCCCGGTCGGCCGGTTCGCCGAGCCCACCGAGATGGCCGCCGCCGTGGCCTTCCTGGCCAGCGACGACTCCTCCTTCGTCAACGCCACCGACTTCCTGGTCGACGGCGGGCTCACCGGCGCCTACGTCACGCCGCTCTAGACCGTGCGGAGGCGGGACGGGACGCCTGGTCGTCCCGTCCCCCGTCGATGCCCGGTACGCGCGGGCGCCGGGGCGGCCACGGGAGGGTGATCCCGGACCGGTCCGAGAAGCCGCGTACGCCCTTGAGTCTGCCGAAGCAGTGGTCGAAGCTGCGGTTCCTGCATCAGCACCACCACGGGCCGGACGTCCTCGATAGTGCCGGTCGCCGTGGTCCCGGTCGCCGTCGGCATGGGACATTTACTTCCGCAGCAACACGGCCGCTACGCCCCGCGGTGCGTTTCGTCGAGCAGCACCGCCCGCAGCCGCGCGGCGAACGCGTCGGGGTCCTCGACGCAGCCGGTGTGACCGCCGGGGAACTCCACGAGCCCGCCGATCGCCCGGTCCGTCAGCCGGACACCGGGAATCGCCGTGAGCAGGGTGCGGGAGTCCTCCCCCACACCGATGACCAGCTTCTCCGTGGCGCGCTCCAGGGCCGCCAGGTCCGGTACGTAACCGCTGAACGAGCACAGCACGTGCTCCAGGAACACCGGAAGGTTGGCCCGCATCCGCCGGAACGCCTCGGCCTCCCGCGCGGACGGTTCGGCCGCCGCCCGGTGCCCGCCCCCGGCCGGCGGCACCGCCTCCGGGTCCGTCAGGCCCTCGGTCATGGTGGCCAGCGCCGCGGCCTCCCCGTCCCTGCGGAAGGAGTCGCGTACCGCCGCGAAGAGCTTCCGCCCCCGTTCCGGATCGGGCAGCAGTTCCACCAACGGCGGTTCGTGCGCGACCACTCGGTGCAGCCGCTCCGGGTGGCGGGAGAGCAGGTCCAGGGCGACGATCGCGCTCGAACTGGAACCGAAGACGGCCACCGGCCCGTCGTCCGGCGACAGCAGCTCGATGAGCCGGTACGCGTCCTCGCTCTGCACCGCCACCTGCTGGTCCGCGAGCGCGCCGTCGAGAAGGCTGCGCGAGTAGCCGCGCGGGTCGAAGGCCGCGACGGTCCACCTGTCGGCCAGCCGCGCCGCCATCCGGTCGTAGAGCCCCGCGTCGGCGCTCCCGCCCGGCATCAGCAACAGCAGCGGGCCTTCGCCGCGCACCTCGTAGTACAGCGTCGCCCCGGGCACCTTCAGGCGGCCCGTGCGCTCCGGCGCCGTGCGGTCAGCCATGGTCGCTCTCCCCCTCGTTCGTCTTCTCACCCGTCGCGGACGGCCAGTGCTCCAGCAGGAAGTGCAGGGCCTCGACGGACCGCTCCCAGGACGTCTGCACATCGCGGGGCGCACCGAAGCCCCCGCTCGCCTCCAGGGCGCAGTAGCCGTGGAAGGTGCTGCGCAACAGCCGTACCGCGTCCGTGAGATCGGGCTCTGCCAGGCCGTAGGCACGCAGCATCGCGCCGGTGGTCTCGATGGTGCGGTGGTACGCGGACGACTGGGCGACGATCGCGGGGTCGACCCGCATCTGCGTCGCCGCGTACCGTCCGGGCCGCTCCAGCGCGAAGGCCCGGTAGGCATCGGCGAACGCGACCAGGGCGTCCTTCCCGGCCCGGCCCGCCACGGCGGCGCCGATCCGGTCGATGAACTCTCCGGCGGCCAGCAGCGCGACCCGGGTACGCAGGTCGTGCAGATTCCTGACGTGCGAATACAGGCTGGCGTCCTTGACCCCGAAGCCGCGGGCCAGCGCGGAGATCGTGACCTTGTCGAAGCCGATGGAGTCGGCCAGATCGGCCGCAGCCACCACCACGCGTTCGGTCGTGAGACCCGCGCGAACCATCCGCCACCTCCGTCGAAGAATACCTAGACACCCTAGGTAGTTTCCTAATATACACAGGCCGGTTGACGGTCCGTCCGGACGATGCCGAACAGGCCGTTCCCGCGCCCCGTATCCATACTGAAGATCCCGGCATTCCTGAAGATCCCGGCATCCCCGAGACAGATTGCAGAGCACACACATGAGCGGCACTGCACAGATCGGCGTCACAGGGCTCGCGGTCATGGGCCGCAACCTCGCGCGCAACTTCGCCCGCAACGGCTTCACCGTCGCGGTGCACAACCGGACCACCGCGAAAACGGACGCCCTGGTGGAGAAGTTCGGCGGCGAGGGCTCCTTCGTCCCCGCGCACACGCCGGAGGAGTTCGTCGCGGCGCTGGAACGTCCGCGTCGGCTCGTCATCATGGTGAAGGCGGGCGATCCCACCGATGCCGTGATCCAGGAGTTCGCCCCGCTCGTCGAAGAGGGCGACGTCATCATCGACGGCGGCAACGCGCACTTCGAGGACACCCGCCGGCGGGAGAAGGCGCTGCGCGAGCGCGGGATCCACTTCGTCGGCGTCGGCATCTCGGGCGGCGAGGAGGGCGCGCTGAACGGGCCGAGCATCATGCCGGGCGGTGCGGACGAGTCGTACGAGTCGCTGGGGCCGTTGCTGGAGAAGATCGCCGCCAAGGCGAAGGACGGCACCCCCTGCACCACCCACATCGGTCCGGACGGGGCCGGGCACTTCGTGAAGATGGTCCACAACGTCGCGTAGTATGGCGGAGCCGCAGTTCAGGGCCATGCTCACGGGTGCCCAGTCAGCAAACACCCAGCATGAGTCAGGAAAACGCACCATGGCAACCCCGCTCGTTCGCGGCATGGGCAAGCTTCTTCAAGAACTGCCGCTGCACCCGTCAAAACCGCTGTGCACATCCGTACGTCGTCCGATACCGCGACGGGACGGGCCGCCAGCGCGAAGAGACTGGGTTCACCACCCAGCAGGATGCCCTCGACCGTCTGACGAAGGTCTACAACGAGAAGCGCCACACACCAGAGCGGCAGGCCGCGTCCCAGCGCGAGACAGGTCGGCACCGATTCGGTCCGTACGCGGCCTCATGGCTGACCCGGCAGCGTCATTACACGCCTGGCAGCGTCCGTACGGTGGACCAGGTCCTGAAGAATCAGGTGCTCCCCGTCCTGGAATCCCGTCGGATCAACACGTTCACCTCGACGGTGATCGACGACTTCATCATGTCGATGGAAGAGCGGTCGGTCGGATTGGGCGCCCAGCAGAACGCCTACGACACCCTCAAGAAGATCTTGCTGGATGCCTATCGCCGCGGAGGTATAGCGGAGGACCCGTTTATTGGCGTCGTCTCCCCCGAGTACATCCCACGCAAGATCACCATCCCTACCTTGGACGAGATCCGCGCGCTCAAGGAGGAAGGGAGCGAGGAGCTGCGCTTGGTCATCGACCTCATGCACGGCTGCGGGCTACGCAACGGAGAAGCCTACGCCGCGAACCTGGAACGTCTTGTGGCTGACGACGTGTACCGCATCACCGAGCAGATCGATGGCAGGACACGCCGACCCGCGCGTCTCAAGCGCCGAAAGCCAGGAGAATTCCACGAGTCTCCACTGCCGGCCACCGTGCGCGACTCGGTTCTCACCTATGCAAAGAACAAGGGAGTGGACGAGAACGGTTATCTCATCCGCACACAACGATCCCCGCACTGGGGATACTCAACCATGCAGTACCAGTGGTGGTCAGCAAGGAAGAAGGCTGGCATCACCCGAAAGCTCAACCCGTATTCACTGCGACACTTCTTCGCCTCGAACTGCCTCTCCAAGGGTGTTCCGATCACCGACGTCGCAGAGTGGATGGGGCACAGCAACATCAACATGACTTTCAGGATCTACCGCCACCTCATGCCAGCCTCGGTAGGTCGGGCGGCTCGGCTCCTCAACGAGGGACTGTGAAGCGCTTAAAGACGAAGGGCCGGGCTTGCGCCCGGCCCTTCATGCGGTCTTCTGCTGTTGGGCCCACCGGTCGAGGTCGGCCACCTTGAACTTCAGTTTGCCCCCGAAGTAGTACCTAGGGATGCCGTGCCTTCGGGACTCTTCGGTACATCCAACGTTCCGTCATGTCCAGATAGACCGCTGCGCTGGCGACTCCGATGTAACAACGCTCCATTCACTTCTCCTCACTTGGTCCGAAACCCGGTATACACGCACTCTTCGGCCGCACCAAGTCACCCTCACCATGGAGGCAGACGCAGCCGACGAACTACGAGGGTCCGGACGATCTGGACGGGCACCGGCCTGCCCGCGAGCGCGACGCCGCCGTGCGATTCGCCCTCAGAGATCACCACTGCACGGTGCCGTAACACGCGCCAGCTGCGCGTCTCCGCGCCAGGCCTGAATGTGGCACCCCGGACCGCGCTCCGCACGGAACAAACGGTCGTACCAAAGAGTGCGGACGTCCATCCGGGGAACATTGGCGACACCATGACAGCCTCCCAGTCCACGATCGTCTGTACCTCGTAGGCTCGGTAGCCCGTTCCATCATGGTGGTCGGCCGAACTGCCGAAGACCACGAAACCGGAAGCAGGCAGAGCCGCAATGAGCAGCACAGCGCAGATCGGTGTCACAGGACTTGCCGTCATGGGGCGCAACCTGGCCCGGAATTTCGCACGCAATGGATACACCGTTGCTGTACACAACCGCACGGCCGCTCGCACCCACGAACTCGTCGAACAGTTTGGCGATGAGGGTGATTTCATCGCGACCGAGAGTGCCGAGGAATTCGTGGCAGCTCTGGAAAGGCCACGACGTCTGGTCGTCATGGTGAAGGCCGGAGAGGCCACGGACGCAGTGATCGCGGAGTTCACGCCTCTCTTGGAGCCCGGCGACGTCATCATCGACGGAGGCAACGCGCACTTCGCAGACACGCGCCGCCGAGAGCGCGAGTTGCGCGAGCAGGGCGTCCACTTCGTCGGCACCGGCGTCTCCGGCGGCGAAGAAGGCGCACTCAACGGACCGAGCATCATGCCAGGCGGCAGCAAAGAATCTTATGACTCGCTTGGGCCGATGCTGGAAAAGATCTCCGCGAAGGCCAAGGACGGCGCCCCGTGCGTCACATATATCGGTCCTGACGGCGCCGGACACTTTGTAAAGATGACGCATAACGGCATCGAGTACGCGGACATGCAGCTCATCGGCGAGGCCTACCAGTTGCTCCGCGACGTGGCCGGATACTCCCCCGCGCAGATCGCGGACATCTTCCGCGTCTGGAACACCGGGCGCCTCGACTCGTACCTCATCGAGATCACAGCAGAAGTGCTCTCGCATGTCGATGCGTCGACCGGTAAGCCCTTCGTGGATGTTGTGCTCGACCAGGCGGAGCAGAAGGGCACCGGCCGTTGGACCGTGCAAGTCGCCCTCGACCTGGGCGTTCCCGTCTCCGGCATCGCCGAGGCCGTCTTCGCCCGCTCCGTCTCCGGCCACGCCGCCCTCCGTGATGCCTCACGCCACCTCGCCGGACCGACCGCCCGCAAACTCGGCGAGGACGAGGCGGCGGCATTCGCCGACCAGGTCGAGCAGGCACTGTATGCCTCGAAAATCGTCGCCTATACCCAGGGTTTCCACGAGATCGCGGCCGGCAGCGAGCAATACGATTGGGACATCAACCTCGGGAAGGTCGCCGCGATCTGGCGCGGCGGATGCATCATCCGGGCCGCGTTCCTCGACAGGATCACCAGCGCCTACGAGGCCCAGTCGCAGATGCCGAGCCTCCTCTCCGACAAGAGCTTCGCCGAAGAGATCGCCGCCGCACAGAACGACTGGCGCACCGTGATCGCCACCGCCGCTACCCAGGGCGTCCCCACCCCCGCCTTCGCCGCCGCCCTCGCCTACTACGACTCTCTCCGCGCCGACCGCCTCCCCGCCGCCCTCACCCAAGGCCAGCGCGACTACTTCGGCGCACACACCTACCACCGCATCGACCGCGTCGGCGCCTTCCACACCATCTGGGGCGGCGACAAAACTGAAGTCGAAAGCTGACCAACACCCGCAAAGCTGATGACGGGGCGGACTCGCACCAGCTTGCGATCGCGAATATTAAAGGGATCAGACGTGCTCGACTGTCCCCCCTGCCTCGCACGAGCAATGCTCAAGACCTAATAGCTGTGCACGGTGACGGGTGCCCCCTACTCAAGACCTGGAGCCGGACTCCTCTCCACAGGCAGAGGGCCCCGTCACCGTGCACCTGCCGGAGCGTGTCGCACAAGTCCATGATGGCGTCGTGATCGTGACCTGAGCCGTCCGTACGGCCACCTCTCCCTCACCACGCGAGCCGTCGAGCTCCCTCCAGAGACCGGGGACCGTGCGGGGAGCTGGGGCTGCGAACTGCTCATCGGATGTCGGGCCATCGAGCCCTCCTATTAGGTCGCGGCGCGCCCTGCACAGGCTCACACCAGGACGAGCACGAAGAGTAGGGAGCTTGAAGTTGACAATCACCTGGGATCGACTGGGCGGAAGACCACCACGACGTGGCGCTGGTCGACGAGACGGGAAAGCTGGTCGCCAAGCAGCGCATCAAGGACGACGCGGACGGTTTCCGCCAGCTGCTTGCCCTGCTCGCTGAAGCCGGTGACTGCGCTCAAGCCCCGATGCCGGTCGCGGTGGAGACCGCCCGCGGCCTGCTGTTCGCCTGCCTGCGCACCACCGGCCGCAAGATGTACTCGATCAACTCGATGGCCGTGGCACGCTACCGCGAGCGGCACCGCAGCGCCCGCGCGAAGTCCGACCACGCCGACGTGCACCGGCCGCTGCCCGCCGACTCCGAACTGGTACGGGCGATCGCCGTTCTCGCCCGCGCCCAGCAGGACACGGTGTGGAACCGCGCCCAGCTCAACAACCAGCTGCGCTCGCACCTCAAGCAGTACTACCCGGCCGCCCTCCCGGCCTTCGCCGTCCGTGGCGTGGGCCTGGACTCCCGGGAGGCCCGCGCGGTCCTCGCCGTGGCACCGACCCGCACACCGCCGCCCGCTTGCCCCGTGCCCAACTGCGGGCCGCCCTGCGCAGATCCGGACGGCAGCGGAACATCGAGGTCTAGTGCTGTGACCGCGTAGGTTCGCCGGGTTGGGTTGGGTCGAGCCGCAGTTTTCAAAGATCGCAGTCTGACCGGAGCCCGGTGTCAGAGCCTCCCGGTAGCGTGCCGGCAACCAGATCTGACGACTCTCCGGGAGAACCACCGTGGACATCCTGCTCATCGCTGGCTTGTGGCTCGACGGATCCGCATGGGACGACGTCGTGCCCGAACTCACCACGCTCGGCCACCATCCCGTGCCGCTCACCCTCCCGGGTCAGGGTGACGGCGCCGCCTCCGCGACGCTTGACGACCAGCTGGCAGCAGTGCTTGCCGCGGTTGACGCGGCGCCCGGAAAGCCTCTGGTGGTAGGGCACTCCGCAGCATCGACCCTGGCCTGGCTGGCTGGCGACGCACGACCGGAGAAGGTGGCCAAGGTTGCCTTGATCGGCGGCTTCCCCGCCGCCGATGGGCGGGCCTACGCCGATCACTTCGCGATCGAGGGCGGCGCCATGCCCTTCCCGGGGTGGGATCCTTTCGAGGGCGCGGACGCCGCTGACCTGGACCAGCAGGCCCGGGACCGCTTCGCGTCCGCCGCCGTTCCTGTCCCCGAGGCGGTCGCCAGGGGAGTCGTGCGCCTGACCGACGAGCGCCGCTTCGACGTCCCCGTTGTGGTTGTCTGTCCCGAGTTCACCCCCGCCCAGGCCGAGGAGTGGATCGCCGCCGGTGAGAGTCCTGAGCTCGCCCGCGCTACTCACCTTGAGTACGTGGACCTCGACTCGGGCCACTGGCCGATGGCCACCCGCCCCCGCGAACTCGCCCGCGTCCTGGGCGAGGCTGCCAACTCCTAGCGGCGCCGGGTTGGGTGGTCAGGCCGCGGCCGGTAGTGGTCTGCCGCCCCAGCGGAGGCCCTTCTCGCTGCGGATGCGGGCACGCTCCTTGCGTTCGGCGGCCAGGACGTCGCGGTGGCGGGCGTTGGCGTTGCGCCATCGCAGGTAGGCGTGCAGAGCCCGGGTCTGCACGGTGTGGTTGGGGTGGTGGGAGTTGGCGATGGTGAACTGTCTCAGCGGTCCGAAGTGGGCCTCGATGGGGTTCGCCCACGAGGCGTAGGTCGGGGTGAAGCACAACTCGACCTGCCTGATCGTGGCGACCGCAGACCCAGCCACCCTGCCCGCGAAGGCCACCTGGTACCTGGCCACCGACCTGCCCCGACCCGGCGGCCCCCGCGAGGCCGATAGTCCCGAACCCGCCGCTGACCTGCACGAAGTCGTCCGGATCTACGGCATCTGGCACTGGATCGAGCAGAACTACAAGCAGGTCAAGGACGAACTCGGGTGGGCCGACTTCCAGGTCCGCTCCGACACCGCCATCCGCCGCCACCAGACGCTGGTCACCTGCGCGTTCTCGTTCTGTTGGGACGCCTGGTTCAGTCCGCCACCCGAGGTTTCGCCCGGCACAGCACCACCGGAGCCGCCCGAAGAACCGAGCCGGCCCGAGAGGGGGCCCAACCAGACCCCACCAGCCCCACACGGCCAGCTGGCCAAAGCAATACGCGCCGTCCGGGCCTGGCCCGACCCCTGGACCAGCCTCCAACGATGCTGGCGAGCCTGGACGAATGCACCCCCACCACCGGAACTCCAAGCCCTGATCAACGCCGTCGGCGCAGGCCACCCGCTTGACCTCTACTCCCCGGCTTAACAAACCACCGCTAGGGGCACCGGGATGTCACCCCCGATGATCACTTCGCGGCGCAAATGACCTCGACGAAGTGGCCCACCTGCTCCTCCGGTAGGCGACGTGCGAGGTCCGCCTCGCTGATCATGCCGACCAGGCGATGGTTCTCAATGACCGGCAGCCTGCGGATCTTGTGCTCCTCCATTGCCCGCAGAACGTCATCCGTGTTGGCCCCAGCGTCAATGGTGATCGGTTTGCCCTGCTCGAGCATGCCCGCGGTCATGCTCTTCGGGTCTTTGCCTTTGGCGAGACACTTCACCACGATGTCGCGGTCGGTAACGATGCCGTGGAGCCTGTCGTCCGGCCCGCAGACCGGGAGCGCTCCGACATCCAGCTCACTCATCCGGCGCGCCGCGACCTCCAGCGTCTCGTTCTCCTGGATGCAGGTTGCATCGGCGTGCATGATCTCCCGTGCAATGGTCATGGCCGTCTCCTTCGGTCCTGAGGATCCACGCGGCAGAGCCCATAGGTCCGGGCACGCCCCGAATCTTTCCTCCCTGAAGCCAGTGTGGGTTCTTCGTACCCCGTACGCATGCTGGCTTCCAGAGTCGCCGCGCCTGGCCCGCGCGGCATCGTGACTGGCCAGACCGCGTTCGGGACGGGACCGGTAGCGGATGGCGTTTCTCTCGGTGCTTTCCGGGGGTCCATGGCCTCGACGGTGGCTGCTCGGTCCCTCGCCGGTCACTGCGAGCCGGAGGCGGATCCGGTCACCACATATGGCTGCAGCCGTGATTGAAGACATCAAGGAAATCGAGGAACAAGTCATCAGTGGCCAGGAGGCCAACGACACGCCAGTGCTCGTCCAGCACGGGCAACCTGCGCACGCCGGATCTGCGAAGCGCCTGGTAGACGGCCTGGATGTCGTCGGTGGTCTTGCAGCGTGACCACCGACGACGTCATCAGCTGCGAAGCAGCGGCTTCCGGGGAGCTGTCTCGCGCCAGGCAACGCGCCACCAGGTCGCGGTCGGTGACGATGCCTCGCAGTTCGCGCTTATCGGCGACCAACAAGCAGCCAACTGCCTCCCGGAGCATGCGCCGGCGGCATCCCTCTCAGCGGTCTTGTGGGTGAACCGTCGCCACCGGCGACATCATGTATGCGGAGGCCTTCATGGGACGCCCCTTCTCGCGTCCGGGTGGTGCTCCGGAGCGCTCGGGCCACCACTGGCAGGTGCAGCGCAGCATGCTTGCGTGACCTGTTCTTGGCCGCTGGCGCCCGCCTCCCTTCTCACGTTGCATGCGGTCCCGCACCGCGGCAGCGTCCCCTCAAGTGTCCGGTCGCGGTGTGCGGCGGCGCTGCTCACCGCTGTTCACGCAGCAGCGTGAGGCGGCGTTTGTACTCGTCCTCGTCGATTTCCCCGCGAGCGAACCGTTCTGCGAGCAGGTCTTCGGCTCGTCGGCTTCCCCATGCTGCCTCACCGGAGGACGGGCCGGACTGGCGACCTCGGTGGGTGTTGGTGAGGTAGTGGGTGAGGGCAACGATCCCGACGATCAGCAGCGACCAGAACACAACCATGATCACGGTCATGGGGGGCCATCCACTCCAGCCCCAGCCGCCGTCGTACCACATCATGCCGATCACCTTCTCTGGGACGACCAGCCGTCAACGGTTCCACAGTGGCGCTGCATGGCACCGATGCGGAAGGGAAACATGGCCCCTGTCAGAAGACTGAACGGCCCGTACGATCTGTACGCAGACGATCGCTGACGAAATCCGCTCAAGTCCTTGAGCCTCGCGTGCCTCGGCACGCTGGGGAGCGCGACACATCGAGGGTTCCGGGGAACATGTAGTCGGACCGATGTGTCAACGCGTCGGCCCCGTGCCGCGTCAATCGTGCGGGCGGCGACCGGACAGCTTGCGTGATGAATGGCGGCCTGGGCCACGGGGCCCACGTGTGTCGCCAGGTGCCGACGTCGGCCGGCTACCAGCAGATCGCTGCCCTCGGCGGCCCGTGCGACAGCCGTGGCAGGGCTTACGAGTACGGTCCTATCCGTGAAGTCCACCTGCGAGAACTTGTCACACCTGGGGCGGAGGATCTGGCCGAGGGGCTTCTGCGCGTCCTGAGCGATTCCTTCCGTTACATCGTGGTTCACGCCCCAGGGCACGTATGGGTCCACCAGCAAGCTCCGGCCAGCTCGCACCAGGACCACCGGCCGCTCGGCGCGTGCCACAACGGACGTGCTGGTGTCGCCGAGAAAATAGCTCTCGACAGGCCTCAGCCCCCCGCGAACCGAGCACGATCATCGTGGACTCCGGTGCCACTCGCAGAAGCGCATGCTCGGCATCGTCGGCGGCCAGGCTGCCGACGATGGGGAGCCCGGGTGGTGTGCACGATCCGCCTCGCCCAGTAATTCTGATCCATCTCGGCGGGAATTCCAGTTGCTCCCAGCACCAACGGAGGCCACGCGTGCATCAGGCGCAGTGTGAGCTTGCACCGCACAGCTTGGTCGGCAGCCCAACGGGCAGCGGCCAGGCCCTCGGGCGACCCGTCGAGGCCGACGATGATGGCTGGCTCCATGACGACTGCCTCCGCCTCACGAAAAGCCAGAACGACGGTGTGGGAGCCGCCCTTCCACACTGCTGTCGCCCCCTGTGTCACGGTCCAGGGCGTGGGGGACGACAGCAGGACATTGAAGGGCTGAGCAGTGGTCTCGGAAAAGGTATACGGGTGCACGGCCGCCAGCCTTGTGGTCGGACAACAGCCGCACGGTATCTCACGTGCTGGTGGGTGTACTCGGTACGTCGCCGGTCCGGTAGGCCAGGTGTTCGGCGACGGACACCACACCGTCGACACTCCTGCACAACCGTTCGATGATGGGAATCAGGCTCTTGAACTCGACGGATCCTCTGAGCGTCACCTCCCCCTGCCGGACCTCGACCGTCACCGCCGAGGGAGCGAGGCCCATCGTCTGCTGCAACACATCCCGGTTGATTTCCTCACGGATAGCATCGTCGTGGCGCAGGAAGACCCGTAGCAGGTCTCTGCGGCTGACGATGCCCAGTAGCTTGTCCGTCTCGTCCACAACGGGCAACCGTTTCACGTCCTGCACTTCCATGAGGCGGGCAGCCTCGACCACGGTCCACTCTGGACGCGCGCACACCGCGGGAGCCGACATCAGTTCCTCGGCCCTGGCCCCCTCGGCCTTGGCCCGCTCCCACGCCTCCAGATGCGGAATCGGTGTCCGGCCGGTCGGGTCGGTCAGGTCGGCCGACTTGCGCAGCAGGTCGGCCTCGGACACGACACCCATGGGCCGGTCCAATTCATCCACCACGGGCACTGCGGTGACATCGTTCTCCGCCAACAGTTTGACGATCTCCTTGAACGGCAGGTCACGCCGCGCCCGAACGACGTCTCGGGTCATGAGCTCTGCAACGGTTCGGTGATGCATGTGACTCGCCTTTCAGGGAGTGCTGGTCAGTGGTCACGCGTCGAGCGGATCAGGAACCAGACGCCCACGGTTGAGCCGACCGGGCTCGCCTTCGGGGCCAGGTGGACCCCAAGAAACGTCCCACTCGGCCCCACGGCATTGTGCTTTCCTCCTCGTGCGGCGGCACGCCGTGCGTGGCAGTTTGAGTACAGCGACACGATGAGGAACGGTGACGATCATGCGAGCTCACCTCGGCGATCACCTTGTCGTCGAAAGTCCGGCCACCGGCACCCGCAGGCGCGAGGGCGAGATCGTCGGACTCCACCATGCGGATGGAACCCCTCCCTATGACGTGCACTGGTCGGACACCGACCGGGAGACACTCGTGTTTCCCGGGCCCGACGCCCACGTGCGTCACTCCGGGTACAGGCCAGAAAGAACCCACTAGCTGGACCGGCGCCTGAATGCCGATACCCGACACGCGTCGAACGCAGTGCGTCCGGTGCCCGTCGGCCGGTCGCCGTCACAGCGCAGCCACACGTACCGCCGTGACCTTGTACTCGGGACAGGATGTGTCGGTGTCGGCGTGGTCGGACGTAAGACTGTTCACTCCGCTCGCCGGGAAGTGGAACGAACAGAAGACCTGGCCCGGTGCGGTCGTCTCGCCGATCCGGACGACGAGCCGGGCACTGCCGTGCCTGCTCTCCACCTTGACTTGCTCCCTGTTGCGCAGGCCGTACCGGGTCGCATCGTCCGGGTGTACGTCAAGGAAATCGACCGGATCCAGCTGGAGGTTGCCGCTGCGCCGCGTCATGCTTCCGGAGTTCGCGTCATGCCTCCAGGTTGCCGTTGCGGCGCAGCAGCGGCCCGGTGAGCCTCTGTTTCGGCGGCGGCGAACTGCCAGATGTGCCGCAGCACGTCCTCGGGAGCCACGCGCTGGTCGAAGGCGACCAGTCCGGCGTGCCCGAGTGCGGCACCCCGTGCGGCGAGGTCGGTCTCGGTCAGCGGCACGTCCAGCGCTTCAGCGGAGAGGAAACCGCCCAGCGGTCCGCCGACCTGGAGCGCGGTCAACTCAGCGTCATCCTTCAGGCCGGCGCCGAGTTCGGTGACGATCCGCTCCAGCGGGGTACCGAGTTCGACTTCGTAGGCACCCGGGCGGGCGAAGCGCTCGGACAGGCATACCAGTTTTGTCCCTGTCTCGGCGGAGGTCCCGCGCTGGGCGTACGTTGCACCGCCCCGGGAGACGATCCAGGGGACGGCCGCCAGGGTCTCGACGTTGTTGACCACGGTCGGCGCCCCACAGCCCGCGCTGGGTCGGGTAGGGCGGGCGCGGTCGGGCGCACCCCCGGTCCCCCTCCAAACTCGCGATCAGGGCGGTCTCCTCACCCGCGACGTACGACCCGGCTCCCTCCACCACCTTGATGTCCAGGGCCGTGGCCGTGCCGTGGACGGACGAGCCGAAGTGCACGTTGGCGTACGCCCGCGCGACCGCTTCCCGCATTCTCATCAGTGCGCGCGGATACTCGGAACGCACCAGCACCAGCCCCTGGCGGGCCCCGCACGCGAAACTGGCCAGAGCCAGGCCCTCCAGCACCCGCTCCGGGTCCTCCTCCATCAACCATGACGGCGACCGTGCGCGGTCGCCAGGTCCGCGTAGTAGCTGGCCGGTCCGAGCCCGGCTGCTGCGGGCAAGCCAACACGAGCGGCGACCGTCGGAGCCCACGCCTCGGGGCTGTCCGCCATTCCCGCTCCGGCCTCCGCGAGCGTCTCGATCAGCCGGGCACCCGGCCGACCGCGTCGGCCTGCCAGGGCCCGAAACGCGTCGAAGCGGTCTGCCGAACCGACAGGATCCATGCCTTCATCGTGGAGGCGGCCAGCCGTGTCTGCAATCCCGGCATGGGCGCTTACGGATGCGAGCAACAACAGCAGCAGGGCGATCCATGTGTGGACGGAACACGGTCGCTTCCTTAACGTCGTCCCATGTCGGACAAGAAGAGTTCGGGCGAGCCCCGGAAGCTGCCGCGCTCGCTGTACGAGCGGGAGCTGTACCGGCTCCAGACCGAGCTGGTGAAGCTCCAGGAGTGGGTGCGCGCCGAAGGCGCACGGCTCGTCGTGGTGTTCGAGGGACGTGACGCGGCGGGCAAGGGCAGCACGATCAAGCGCGTCACCGAACACCTCAATCCTCGAGTGGCACGGATCGTCGCGCTGCCGCGGCCCACCGAGCGCGAGCGCGGCCAATGGTATTTCCAACGCTATGTCGAGCACCTTCCGGCCCCGGGGGAAGTGGTCCTGTTCGACCGGAGCTGGTACAACCGCGCCGGCGTCGAGCGCGTCATGGGTTTTTGCACCATGGAGGAACACCAGCGTTTCCTTCGCCAGTGCCCGATCTTCGAGCGCATGCTCGTCGAGGACGGCATTCTGCTGCGCAAGTACTGGTTCTCGGTCAGTGACGCGGTGCAGGAGGAGCGGTTCCGGCGCAGGCTGCAGGATCCCACCCGCCGATGGAAGCTCTCGCCGATGGATCTGGAGTCGATCACCCGCTGGGAGGCCTATTCGCGGGCGAAGGACGAGATGTTCGTCCACACCGACATCTCGGAGGCTCCGTGGTACGTCGTCGAGAGCGACGACAAGCGCAGGGCCCGGCTGAACATGATCGCCCATCTCCTGTCGACCGTGCCGTACGAGACAGTCGCCCCACCGGTGATCGAACTGCCCCCGCGGCCTCCGGCCACCGGGTACCAACGGCCGCCGAGAGACCTTCAGACGTACGTCCCCGACCACGCGTCAAGGCTCGGGAAGTGAGGTGACGGGGTCACACGACCAGGCCGCGAGAGGTACTACGGCCACCGGACAGTCGGCGTGGTGAAGCAGGGTATGGGCAACCCGGCCGAGTTGGAGTCCGAGGTGGCCGTGGCGGCGATGCGCTCCGACGACGATCAGGTCCGCAGCGGCCGAGCGCTGCACCAGTACCTTTGCGGCCGATCCCTCCACCGCCGCCGAGTGCAGCCGGACCGTCGGGTGATCCTGTACGAACGCGGCCATCGCCTCGTCGATCAGGGTCGCCGCACGTTCCCTGTGATACAGGTGCTCACTGGCAGTACGCCGGGGGTCGGCACGGTTGTGCGAGGGACAGCGCCAAGCCCGTACGGCATCCAGTTCGCAGCCCCTCGCCCCGGCCTCACGGAAGGCGAACCGAACCGCCGCCGATCCACCCTCCGGTTCCCCGACGCCCAGGAGGATCCGCCCGTGCCCGCCTTCGATCCCTGCCCTGTCACCGCGCACGACGATGACGGGACACGGAGCCCGTGCGGCCACGGCCAGACCGACCGAGCCGAGCAGAAGTCCGGTGAACCCGCCACGGCCTCGATCCCCGGTGATCAGTGCCTCGGCGTTGCGGCCCTCGTGCAGTAGGGCGATCACCGCGTCCTCGGGCGTCGCCCCGGCAGAGATGTCGGCGTCCGGATGACGGCGCCGGACCCGCTCGGCGGCAGTTTCGACGATGCGGTCGGCGAGCGCCTGCTCGGAGGGTCGGCCCAGGCTGAGCGCGAGTGCGGCGCCCTCGTACTGCTCCCACCCGAACGCGTACACCAGCCGCAGCGGCAGCCCGTGGAGGGCTGCCTCATCGGCGGCCCAGTCGACCGCCCTCAGGCTGCTCTCCGATCCGTCCACACCCGAGACCAGGGGAAGCTTCATCATCCCCACCGCCTTCCGCTCGCCTGCTGGGGGAGAGTGCCTGTTCTCACGGTCGCACCGGAGCGATCGGCGGTGAGGGCCGGTTCGGCCCGGATGGGGGACGTTCGACCCTCTTCGTGGTCCGGCTGGACTGCATTACGCGACGTGCTTTTCGGCAGCGGCACGACAGGGGTCGGATGTGCTCGTCGCCGCCCTGGCGTCCGGGTGGCCCGCGAGGCGCCGGAGGCGATAGTGGAGGGACCGGGCGGCGGCCTGGTCCGGCCTTGCGATCGGGCGCAAGGAGCGACCCGGCCGACAGGGCCGCCAAGTGTTCCGGGATCGCAGAGCCCGCCCGGGGCCGGACGGACCTGCGACAAGGACCGGATGACCCATGTCCGTGAACCGGCTGCCCGGCGATGCTGACACCGGGAACCACAGAGGAGGCCACCGATGAGCGGTTCTCCGACTCGCATCACCGCGGCCCTGCCCGCCGAGTACCGTGCCCGTCTGATGGGGATCGGGCAGGAGGTCAATTTCCCCCAGGGGGTCCGTCTCTTCCGAGAAGGGGACCACGCGGACCGCTTCTGGATCCTGCGCTCAGGCACCGTCACGCTGGACATCCGCGTCCCCGGCAGCGCCCCGGTAGCCATAGAGAGTCTCGGGTCCGGCGAACTGGTCGGCTGGGCCTGGCTGTTCAAGCCCTACATCTGGCACCTCGGAGCAGAGGCGATGACGCCTGTCCGTACCCATGAGTTCGACGCGGCGACCGTACGCATGATGATGGACGCGGATCCCGCCTTCGGTTCGGCCATCGGCCATTGGGTCGGGCAGGTCCTCGCCCACCGCTTGCAGGCCACCCGGATCCGTCTGCTCGATCTCTACGCCCCGCACGGCAGCGGCGGATTCGTGTGAGTACGCCGTCGTGCCACCACCCAGGAGTCACGCCCGAGGAGCACCCCATGGCCGCGTCCCCGTACACCGTCAGCGACGTCATGACCTACACCGCCGTGGCCATCGGCCGCGAAGCCTCGTACAAGGAGATCGTCGAGCTGATGCACCAGTGGAAAGTCAGCGCCGTGCCGGTCCTCGAAGGCGAGGGCCGCGTCGTCGGGGTCGTCTCCGAGGCGGACCTGCTGCCGAAGGAGGAGTTCCGGCAGGACGACCCGAAGCGGCCCGCCCAATTGGAGGAGGCGACCAAGGCCGACGCCGTACTGGCCGAGGATCTGATGTCGAGTCCGGCCGTCACCGTCCACCCTGACGCCACGCTCGCCGAGGCCGCCCGGATCATGGCGCGCAAGCGCGTGAAACGACTGCCCGTCGTGAACGATCTCGGCATGCTGGAGGGCGTCGTGAGCCGCAGCGACCTCCTGAAGGTGTTCCTGCGCCCGGACGAAGAGATCGACGAGGAGATCCGGTCCGCCGTCGTCGCCGAACTGTCTCCCCCGGACCGGGTGGAATTCACTGTGCTGAACGGTGTCGTCACCGTTCAGGGACCTCTCCGGGACCGTTCCCTGGTGCCGCTTCTGGCCCGGGCCATTCGCGCGGTCGAAGGCGTCGTGGACGTCCGCATGGATCTTGCCTGAAGCTTCCGGGAGAGCGGTTTCAGGGAGACGGTCATCAACGAGACGACGCGGTCGTACCGTAGCGGCACTCACTGAACGACGAAGCACCTCGCGCCACCTCCGGTCCGGTCGGCGCGGGGCTCCTGTCCGGGTTTCCTCTCCCTGGCCGGAGCGTTCGTCACGACGGGGTTCACACGAGGGGAACCGTGATCACTGGGCAGTGCGCCCGGTGCAGCAGACCATGGACAACGGAGCCGAGCCGCATGCCCTCATAGCCGCCACGGCCACGGCGGCCCACCACGACGGCCAGGGCGTGCTCGGCCGCCCCGGCCAGCTCCTCCACCGGATGTCCGGTCGGTACCTCGTGGATCACGTGCACGTCCGGGTACCACGGTGACCAACTCGCCGTGGTCTCGGAGAGCATGCGTCGCTGAGCCTGCACGGCGTTCTTCTCGTCGTGGAGCATGAATACGGGCGGCTGCCACACCGAGACGGCGCGGAGCGCTGCTCCGCGCAGGTCGGCCTCCTCGAACGCGAACCCCAACGCCGCCTTCGCCTTCGAGGACTCGCTGCCGTCGATTCCCACGACCAGGTAGGTCGGCTGTTGGGTGATGTACTCCGCGTCACCCACGACCACCACGGGGCAGCGCGCCCGGGCCGTGACAGGGACGACGAGAGAACCAGCGCTGAAGTATTCCGCCGCACGGCTCAGGTGGCGGGATCCGAGAACGACCATGCGGGCCCGCGCAGTCAGCCACCCGATCACGGCAGCCGGGAAACCATCGAGCAGATCAGAGGTACGGCCAGGACGAGCCGGAGGTCCAGCCCGCGTCGACGCGCCTCGTCGGCCGCCCAGGCCAACGCCAGGTGCCGGTTCCTGGCCGGGTCGATACCTATGACGAGCTCACGGCGTTCGTCGGCGTCCATCACGAATTGCTCCCCTGTCCGGAACCGTGCCGCGGAATGAGCTGCACGGGACAGTGCGCGTGGTGCAGAAGGCTGTGCGTCGCCCGCCCGAGGGTGGGGCCGATGTATCCGGGCGTCCGTCGCCCACCCATCACGAGCAGATCCGCATGGCGCGATGCCTCGACTCGAACGCCCGGCATCGGCCTAACCGAAGGAACGGCGGTATCTCGGCCGAGGAGCCGTCCGGGACCGAGCGAGGGACGAACGGCCCATACGTACCGGGCGGCGATCCGCTCCATGCTGAAGGCATCGCCCCTTCCCGACGTCCGGGAGACCCACAATGCTCACCGACGCACTCGAAGACAGCGCACTGGCCGACCTCGTCGCCGATGCCACTGCCGCCCCGTCCATGCACAACGCTCAGCCCTGGCTCTTCCGCTATGGACGCCGCAGCCGCACCCTCACGCTCCGGGCGGACTTCGAGCGCGCGATGCCGGACCGACCCCTCCGCCCGCGCCCTTCACATCGGCTGCGGCGCGGCCGGGCGACCGCACCGCGGACTGGCTGCGTGCCGGTCAGGCCCTGGAACGGGTTCTGCTCACTGCCACGCTCCATCAGGTGTCCACATCGTTCGCGACCCAGCCCCTCGAATGGCCGGACCTGCGCTGGGTCCTGCGCGACCCGGTCTTCGGCACGGGACACCCGCAGATGATCATCCGTCTGGGGTACGGGCCGAGCGGGCCACGCACACCACGACGTCCCCCCAACCATGTCCTGACCATCGAACCGTAAAAACCGGACCGTATCCATCGCAGCAGGAGCCGTCCGAGCAGGAAAGGCGGTGGGAGCCATGCAGCTCCCCATAGTCGTCGGAGTGGACGGATCAGGGGGCAGCCTCCGTGCCCTGGACTGGGCCGCGGCGGAAGCGGCACGCTCGCAGCTTCCCCTGCGCGTCGTCTATGCGTCGTTGTGGGAGCACTACGAAGGCATGCGTCCCACCTTCGACACCGAGCGTCCGGCCGAGCAGATCCTCGCCGAGCATCTCGTCGCATCCGCGCAGGAACGTGTGCATCGCCTCCACGCCGAGGTGCGGGTGCTCGCCGACGTACAGCCGGAGGATCCGGTCAGCGCGCTGGTGCGCGAGAGCCACGAGGCAGCCCTGATCGTTCTCGGCTCCCGGGGCCGCGGCCGTATCGCCGGGATGCTCCTGGGGTCCGTGAGTCTCGCCGTCACGGGCCGGTCCCACTGCCCGGTTGTCGTGATCCCGGCGGCCGCACCGGACGCCCAGCCGAAGCCGGGCCGCGTCGTCGTCGGCATCGGCGACGCCGCAGGACCGTCCGCAGCCGCCCGTTTCGCACTCGCCCAGGCGGCATCACGCCACGGCGAGCTGATCGCCGTACGCGCCTGGCGGTGCCCCGCCCACGAAACCGCGGATCATCCGCTCCTCGCCGGCTCCCCGGCCGCCGCACACCACCGACGCGCCGAGGAACACCTCGAAGACGTCCTGGCCGTACTCGAACGGACCGGGTCCGAAGCGGATGCACCACCGATCCGTGGTGCAGGGACCCGTACACCAGGTACTCATCGAGGAGGCCGAACGGGCTGAGCTCCTGGTCGTCGGCGCACGCCGTGCCGGTGGACACCATGGTCCGCACCTCGGACCGGTGAACCACGCGGTGTTGCACTACGCGTCCTGCCCGGTCGCCGTCGTCCCGGACACCCACTGAGCGCGAGTGCGGCACCGGTCCTCAAGGGGCACCTTTGACCAAGTGATCAAGGATGGGGTACGAGGACGACCGGGCAGTGCGCGTGGTGCAGGACAGCATGCGTCACGTGGCCGAGCGGAGAACCGATGGAGTGGGAACGCCGACGGGATCCAATGACGATCACGTCGGCTCCGGCAGTCGCTGCCACCAGCACCTCGGAGACGGACACGGCACGAACGACGTGTTCGGTCACCGTGAGGTCCGGGAAATCCGTGCGCACGGGCGCGACGAGCCGGGCAGCCGCGGTCGCCTGGTCCGCGGCGAGCCGGTCCACACCATCGAACATCGTCGCCATGCTGCCGACGTTCTCCAGGAAGATCCATGCGCGGAACCGGCTTCGCCGAGCAGGCATGCTGCCGGCTCGTTCTCGCACACGGCCGTCGTCACGGGGACGGCGGGATCAAGTCGGTGTGCGAGTGCGACAGCCTCTTCCAGCACGCCTTCCGCGAAGCCGTCGATCTGTCGGCTGTCCTCCTGGGAGAGGTACGGTCTGCCGTGGCCCGTCGCGTACGCGATCCGCAGCGGCCGACTGCGAGCAGCCGCCTCGCCCGCGGCCCACCGCACCGCCCGCGTCGCATGGTCGGAGCCATCGGTGCCGACCACGACCGGTCCTGTCATGGTCACGCTTGAGCGAGTGCTGTTCATGGTCTCTCCTTGGGGTTGCGTGTGCTGATCCGCTAGCGATTTCGGAACTGCTCGGACAGTTCGGCTTCCACCTCGTCCCATTCCTTCTCCCACCCCCTGTACCTGATGGTGTCCACCAGCTTCGTGAAGACCTTCCACATTGCGGTGAATAGTCCCGTCGCCAGCGCGAAAGTCACTGTTGCCGTCATCCACGCGGATGCAACGGCCTCCCCTGGTGTCGCGGGTCCCCTGCTGGTGGCCGCACCTTGAGCAGTGGTCCAGATCGGGACCGTGGTACCGGCCGGACTGCCCGCCCAGACACTGACCACCGCCGTGCGCACGTGACCGTCGGGCTGTGTCCAGCAGACGGGGGCGCGCACCAACGACTGTGCTCTGGCATCCACTGCGGGGCCGCCGGCATCGGAGACGAGCCGAGCCTCGACTTTTGTCGTATCGGAGAGTGTGGCAGCACGACGGGTCTCGGCATCGTGCACCGCACGGCCCGTGGCGGCCGATGCAAAGGGT
This sequence comes from Streptomyces sp. NBC_01591, assembly GCF_035918155.1. Classification (NCBI taxonomy): domain Bacteria; kingdom Bacillati; phylum Actinomycetota; class Actinomycetes; order Kitasatosporales; family Streptomycetaceae; genus Streptomyces; species Streptomyces sp. NBC_01591. The sequence goes on along the minus strand of NZ_CP109327.1, from coordinate 8,102,896 downwards.
GCCGCCAGCAGGAAGACCACAACCAGGATCACTCTGCCCCAGCGCTGGATCCGGTCCGAGACGCGGACCGGCAGCCTACGCGTGCTGGACCCGCCGGGTCCTCGGCCTGCTTCAGGGGGCACTTGTTCAGTCATGATCCGGCCTCATTCCCCTGCTGCACCGCCCCTTGCCCGTAGCGCATCGCGAAGCACGCGGGCAGGAGCGGATGCCACCACCCTGTGCGCCCCGTGCGGCCTGCGGCATGGGCTGAGCGGGGCGCGGAACAGGCCGGTCGGCCCAAGCGCCATGCGTTCCGTGCAACACACGATGGAGTGGGCGAGGAGCACTCAGTGGATGATGACGCTTCGCACCGACTGGCCGAGCGTCCCTCCGCAAGCACTCATATCGCCCGGAACGGGCGGGCGGTACACGCCGTCGGCCAGGAACGGAGGAACGGAGATCCCTTGTCAACAGCCAGGAGTCTGCTCGACGCGGTCCCGCCCGAGAGCCGGGCCCGCTTGCTCGACGAGGCGGCCTGCGAAGTACCGCTGGTTCTCGACGCACGGCTCTTCGAGGAAGGCAGAAGGGCCGACCGCTTCTGGGTCATCCGCTCCGGACAGGTCGAGGTCGACCTCCATGTGCCCGGCCGCCGTGCGGCGGTCGTCGAGACATTGGGACGGGACGATTTGCTGGGCTGGTCCTGGCTCTTCCCCCCGCATGTGTGGCACCTGGGCGCGCGTGTGATCCAGGCGGGGCAGGCCGTGGAATTCGATGCCGCTGCCGTCCGCTCACTGTGCGAGGCCGATGCGGTGCTGGGACGGGCGGTGTACAGGTTCGTCGCCGAGACCGTGGCGGAGCGCCTGTACGGAACACGGAAACGACTGCTGCAGCTGTACGGCCCCCGGGCCGAGGCTCCCGAGGCCTGACCGGACCGGAGAACGGGACCGTTCGGCCCTGGTGTGTTCCGCTTGTACGAACTCACGATGACGAAGCGGGACTGCGCAACCCTTGAAAGTGAGGAGGGCCACGATGAGCGACGACACGGGGTTCTCGGCGCAGAAACCGATCCGTGTGTTCCTGCTGGACGACCACGAGGTGGTCAGGCGCGGGGTGCAGGATCTGCTCGACGCGGAACCCGACATCGAAGTCGTCGGCGACGCCGGCACGGCCGACCACGCGCTGGCGCGCGGCCCGGCGCTCCGCCCCGACGTCGCGATTCTCGATGTGCGGCTGCCGGACGGCGACGGGATCACGGTCTGCCGTGAGCTGCGCTCGCGGATGCCGGAACTGGCCTGTCTGATGCTCACCTCGTTCGACGATGACGAAGCACTGCTCGACGCCATCATGGCCGGGGCGGCAGGCTACGTACTCAAGGAGATCAAGGGTTCGGACCTCGTCACCGCGGTCCGCACACTGGCTTCTGGGCGCTCGACCCTCGATCCGTCCACGACGGCACGGCTGATGAACAGTCTGCGCGAGGAGGAGTCCGGTTCCGGCTCCGAGGAGGACGACGCGCTGTCGGGGCTGTCCCCGAGGGAGAAGGACGTCCTCGCGCTGATCGGTGAAGGGCTGACCAACAGTCAGATCGGCAAGCGCCTTTATCTGTCGGAGAAGACGGTCAAGAACCACATCTCCCGTCTGCTGGCGAAGCTCGGTGTCGAGCGCCGTATCCAGGCGGCTGTGATCGCCGCGCACGCCACGGAAGCCTCCCCGCCCGGTGCCGGGCACCATCAGATCTGACCGTACGGCTCCTCGAAGCACCCCGCGCGGCATCAGGAGAGTCGCAGCGGCACCCGCCAGCTCAGCCGGGTGCCGCCCTGTGCGGACTCCCCCACGCTCATCTCCCCGCCGAGTTTCTCGGCGCGCCGTGCGAGGTTGTCGAGCCCGCTCCGGGAACCGCTGTGTCTGGGCATGCCCACACCGTTGTCGGACACGATCAGGTTCACCTCGCCCTTTCCCACCACCAGCGAGATGTCAACCGCCGTCGCCCGTGCATGGCGGGCGACGTTGCTCAGAGCCTCGCCGAGCACCGCGATCACCTGCTCGGCGGTCTCGGTCGGCACATCCGTGTCGATCAGCCCTCCCATCCGCAACGATGGCTGGAAGCCCAGCGTCCGGGCGGCCTGCTCGACCGTGGCCGCCGTCCGGGCGCGCAGCCCCTGGCCGGCCCGGCCCGAGTCACGGGCGCGGAGTCCGAAGATCGTGGACCGGATGATCTTGATGGTCTCGTCCAGATCGTCCACCGCGCGCAACAGCCGCTCGCTCGCCTGTGGCTGTTCCACGAGCCGCACCACGCTCTGCAGCGTCATTCCGGTGGCGAACAGCCGTTGAATGGCCAGGTCGTGCAGGTCTCTGGCGATGCGGTCGCGTTCCTCCAGCAGGGCGATCTGCTCGGCGGACTCGCGCCGTTCGGTGAGCTCCATCGCCAGTGCCGCCTGTCCGGCGAACGCCAGCAGGGGCGCGGTCTCCGCATCGGTGAAGGCGGGACGCTCCCGTACCCGGGCCAGCAGCAGCACCCCACGGGCCCGCTCCCCCGTGACCATCGGAACCGCGACCGCGGGGCCGAGCCCCGTCCACCGCGGCGGGCCCTCGGTGATCCTCGGATCGTGTTCGACATCAAGGCTGGTGATCGGCTCGCCCGCGTCCAGGGCGGCGCCGGCGAACGATCCCGCCCGTGGCAGGACCAGACCGCGATGCGTCTCGGCGTCCAGCCCGGACGCCTGTGCCACGCGGAGGGACTTCCCTTCCACGGCCGCGGGCAGTGCCAGCACACCAAGATCCGCATCGAGGATGCGTGAGGAGTGATCAACGATCATCCGCAGGACGTGTGCTTCGTCCGCCCCGCTCAGCAGAGCCGCGACGATCTCGCTGTTGGCTTCCTGCCAGCGTTGGCGGTCGCGCGTCTCGGCGTACAGACGGGCGTTCTCGATGGCCACTCCTGCCGCCACCGCTAGCGTCGACAGCACGGTTTCGTCCTCGGCGTCGAATGCCCGGCCGCTCCGCTTCTCGGTCAGGTACAGATTCCCGAATACCTTGTCGCGCACCCGGATGGGCACCCCCAGGAACGAGTGCATCGGGGGATGGTTCGGCGGAAACCCGTAGGACGACGGATGCTCGGATAGTTCCACCAGCCGCAATGGCTCAGGGTGGCGGATCAGCTCGCCGAGGATGCCGTGTCCTTCGGGCAGGGGGCCGATGGCCTCGCGCTGCTCCCTCATGACGCCCACCGGCAGGAACTGTGCGAGCCGGGTCCCCTCACCGACCACTCCCAGGGCCCCGTATTCGGCATCGACCACGACGACCGCGGCTTCGACGATCCGACGCAGCACCTGGGGCAGATCGAGCCCTCTGCCCACGGACATGACGGCATCCAGCAGGAGAGCCGCCTCCGCCGGACCCCTCCTCACGGCGTCCAGCCGCTCCTGAAGATCGCCCGGCAGAGTGCCCAGCCGACGGTGCGCCTCTCCGCAGTGTCCAGATCCCTTGTCCCCGTTGTCGCCCACGGTGCCTCCGTCGTGCCCCGTGTAGCCGGCGGGGTCACACTTCACGGTAGTAGCCTCACGCCGAGAAGCATCCGGTGGACGGCGACCGGCCCGGACAAGCATCACGGACGTCGCTCCGGGTCTCGCCCACCGCGCTTGTTCGCACGCCGCGACAGCTGCCCCGGGCCCGGCGGCGCGAAGAGCGTCTGTACGGCCCTGGTGGCAGAGCCACGCTCCCCGCTCGGCACGACGCCGGACGTCGGCTGGAGTCGCCACGGTTGCGCTGAGCGAAGTCGCCACAGGTGACCTGCTCATCGTGGGTCCGGGCGAGGTAGTCCCGGTGGACGGGCGGGTGGAGGGCACCGCGGCCGACCTCGACGAGTCCGTACTCACGGGCGAGTCCCTGAGCGTCGGACGGCCAGCAGGCGACACCGTCCGCAGCGGTGTGGTCAACGCCGGCGGTGCCTTCGAGTTGCGCGCCACGGCGACCGAGCAGGACAGCACGTACGCCGGAATCGTGCGACTGGCCAGGCAGGCCGGGGCCGAGTCCGCGCCCGTGGTACGGCTGGCCGACCGCTACGCTGCCTGGTTCCTTCCGCTCACCCTGGCGGTGGCGGGAACGGCCTGGCTGCTCAGCGGCTCGGCGGTTCGGGCGGTCGCGGTGCTGGTGGTCGCCACCCCGTGTCCGCTGCTGCTGGCCGCGCCGGTGGCCATCGTCTCCGGGCTCTCCCGAGCCTCACGCCTGGGAGTGGTCATGCGCGACGGTGGCGCCCTGGAGAACCTGGGCCGCGCCCGCACCCTGCTGCTCGACAAGACCGGCACCCTCACCCGCGGCCGGCCTCGCGTCGTGGATGTGCTCGCCGCACCCGTGTGGCAGCCGACGGAGGTACTGAGGCTGTCCGCGTCGCTGGACCAGTACTCACCACATGTTCTGGCCGGGGCGATCGTCGACAGTGCGCACGAGCGGAAGCTGGGCCTGTCCGTCCCGTCCGATGTCACAGAGGAGCCCGGCCGTGGTGCTTCGGGCATCGTGGACGGGCACCGGCTCTCCGTCGGCCGCTTCGATGTGCCCGGCGCCCGCCCGCCGGGCCAGGGCAGTGGACAACCGTGCGCTTCTCGACGGAGCCGCGGTGGCCTGGCTGGCCGTGGACGGTTGTCCTGTGGGGGCGGTGCTCCTCCGGGATCCCCTGCGCCATGACGCCGCGCGCACTCTGCGCCATCTGAGGGCCGCGGGCATCGAGCGGCTGCTGATGCTGACGGGCGACCGCGCGGAACCGGCCCGCGAAGTGGGTGCCGTCCTCGGCCTGGACGACGTCCGCGCCGGGCTCGACCCGGTCGGCAAGGTCGCCGTGTTACAGGCCGAACGCGAACGTGCGGTCACCGTCATGGTGGGGGACGGCGTGAACGACGCCCCCGCGCTGGCCGCAGCGGACATCGGTGTGGCGATGGGTGCTCGCGGCTCCACCGCCTCGTCGGAGGCGGCCGACATCGTGCTGACCGCCGATCGGGTGGACCGGCTCGCCGACGCCGTCTTCGTCGCCGTACGGGCCCGGAGGATCGCCGTGCAGAGCGCTCTGGGCGGAATGGCGATGTCCCTGGCGGCGATGGCCGCTGCCGCATTCAGCCTGCTGCCGCCCGCGCTGGGGCCCTGCTCCAAGAGGCCATTGACGTGGCGGTCATCCTGAACGCCCTGCGCGCGCTGCGCGTGGACCGGACAGCGCGGCCGGCGCTGACACCCGCGGCCGAGGAACTCATTCACCGCTTCGCATCGGAACACGACGACCTCCAGGACGTGCTCGAAGCGGTGCGCGGTGCGGCAGACGATCTCTCGGACGGTCCTGGCCCACAGGCTCTGGCTGGCGTCGAAGGGGCACATCGTCTGCTCACCGACCGGCTGCTTCCCCACGAGTATGCCGAGGAGCACGAGCTCTACCCCGCACTCGCGCCCACCCTGGGCGGTCCGGAGTCGACGGCCACCATGAGCCGTGCCCACACCGAGATCGAACGCCTCTCCCGCCGCATCGCGACCCACCTGCGGCTGGCCCACGCCGAGGGCGGCCTGTCCCCCGGCCAGCTCGACGACCTGCGCTGCTGCCTGTACGGGCTGCACACGGTCCTCCGCCTGCACTTCACGCAGGAGGAGGAGAACTACTTCTCGCTGGCCCAGTAAGGCCGACCGGGGCCGGCACTCCCCTGCTCCGCACCGCATTGGCGCCCAGGGGGCCTGTGGCCCTGGCGCAGAGCGTCGCAATTGGATTCGATCCCGCTTCTGGGTAGCCCACCACCCGGCCGGTGCACCGTGGCAGCGGGCGAGCGACCAGGCTGCCGTGTGCCGGCCGCCGAGTGGCCTGGACATGCCGGTACCCGCCGCGGACGTAGAGGGGCAGAGGCGGCCGGGGCGGCTCGCATGGCCCGATGGGCCCTGGTCGGATCCGAGCGGCCCGTGGTGGCGGGAACCGCATGCACTCACGCTGGAAGCAGGAACCACGAAGGGAGCCGGTGTGATGACTTCCCCCACCTCCATGACCGCTGCCTTGCCCACCGAGCACCGCGACCACCTGATGCGGCTCGCCCGCGAAGTCTCCTTCGATGCCGGCACCCGGTTGTTCGAGGAGGGCCGGCACGCCGACCGCTTCTGGATCATCCGCACCGGCACCGTCGCCCTCGACCTGCATGTGCCGGGTCGTCGTCCCGCCGTCATCGAGTCGATCGGTCGCGGTGAACTGGTCGGCTGGTCCTGGCACTTCCCGCCCTTCACCTGGCACTTGGGCGCCGAGGCGATGAGCCCGGTACGGGCCTGGGAGTTCGATGCAGAGGCGGTCCGGGCGATGTGCTCCGAGAACCCCGAGTTCGGCCGGGCGATCGCGGTCTGGGTCGGCCGGGTGGTCGCCCATCGGCTGCACGCCTCCCGGGTCCGGCTGCTCGACCTCTATGCCCCCTACGGCAGCGGTGGCCTGACGTGACGGCCCGCTCTCCGCAGGAGGACGGTACACACATCGGACCGCACCGGGTGAGTAACACGATGACGCCCCCGGGGCCACACGCGCCCGCCCGGCCGTCGTGCACGGCCGCCTCCACGGATTTCCGGTCGCCGGGCGGGCAGCATGACTCGATCCTGGCCACGACCTCCGCCCGAATTTCGGCGTCATCCCTGATGAGAGCCTGCAGTAGCGCATTACGGCGTACAACACCGACCAGGCGGCCCCCGCGGTCGGTGACCGGAAGCCTTTTCAGCCGGGACAGTGCGGCAAGCCAAGCGGCCTCGGCGACGGTCGCGCCGGGCAGCACCGTAATCGCGGGACTCGTCATGAGGTCAGCCGCTGTCTCACCGAAGGCCTTGCCGTGCATGCGTCGCTCGCGCAGCCTGCCGATGCGCCCGACCCGGTGGCCGGAGGCCTCGAAGGCGACTTTCGCGAGCAGATCGGACTCCGAGACGACGCCGACCACGTGGTCCTCGTCGTCCACGACCGGAATCGCGCCGACCTGCTCGCGTGCCAGGAGGCGGGCGATGTCGCGGTACGGCAGATCGTCGCGCAGGGAGGCGGCGGGCACGTCCATCACGTCCCGCGGCGCCGCAACTGCTCGCGGTGGAGGCGCTCGGGTCGACGAGCGTGGTGTGCACCGACAAGACGGGCACGCTCACCCAGGCCGAGATGACCGTCGTCCAGCTGTGGGTGAACGGTGTGCCGCACTCCGTCGCCGGAGTGGGATACGCACCCGTCGGTGAGGTCACCGACGCCGGACCTGTGCGGGAGCTGCTCCGGACAGCGGCACTGTGCAGCAATGCCCGACTGGTGCCGCCGACCGGCCGGGACGGTTGGCGGGTGCTCGGCGACACCACCGAGGGGGCCCTGGTGGTGGCTGCCATGAAGGCCGGCCTGGATCCGGCGGCCGAGGAGGCCCGTACTCCGCGGGTGGCGGAGCATCCGTTCGACTCCGTTCGCAAGCTGATGAGCACCGTGCACCGCGACCTCGACGGCAGCTACCTGGCGTACGTCAAGGGCGCGCCACTGGAGCTGCTCGCCCGCTGCGACGCGGTCGACCGGCAAGGCGCGCGGGAGCCACTGACGGACGCCTGCCGTGCAGAGATCACCGCAGCCGCGGACGGCATGGCGGGGCAGGGCCTGCGCGTGCTGGCGGTCGCCCGACGGCAGGTCGACGGCCCGCACCCGCCGCTCGGGGACGCCGAGTCGGGGCTGACCTTCCTGGGTCTGGCCGGGATGTACGACCCGCCCCGGCCCGAGGTGCGGGACGCGGTGGATGCCTGCAGGCGGGCCGGAATCCGGATCGTCATGGTCACCGGCGATCATCCCCTGACCGCCGAGGCCGTCGCCCGCCGAGTCGGCATCGTACGGGGACGAGCCCCGTCCGTGGTGACAGGCACACAGCTGGACGCACTGGACGACGGCGGCCTGGATGCTCTGCTGGCGAGCTCCACCGAGCTGTTGCTGCGCCGGGTCAGCCCCGAGCACAAGATGCGGGTGGTCACCGCGCTGCAGCGGCGCGGCGAGGTCGTCGCCGTCACCGGGGACGGCGCCAACGACGCGCCCGCCCTCAAGCATGCGAACATCGGCATCGCCATGGGCGCCTCCGGCACGGACGTCGCCCGTGAGGCAGCGGTGATGGTGCTTCTCGACGACTCTTTCGCCTCCATCACCACGGCGGTGGGTCTCGGCCGTTCGGTCTACCGGAACATCCGCAAATTTCTGATCTACCTCTTCAGCCACAACATCGCCGAACTCGTACCGATCCTCGCGGCGACCTTCGCCGGGTTCCCGCTGGTACCGATCACGGCCGTGCAGGTCCTCGCCATCGACCTCGGCTCAGACGTGCTGCCCGCTCTGGCGCTGGGCGCCGAGCCGATGGAGCGCGACGTCATGGACAGCCCGCCGCGGCCACGCCGGGAACGGCTGTTCTCGACAGCTGTCATGGGCCGCATCCTCTTCCTCGGCGGTATCCAGGCCCTCGGCGTGTGCGCCGTGTTTTTCTGGCACATACACGCCTCCGGCATCCCGTATGCCGACTTCACCAAGAGCGATCCCGTCTACCGGGAGGCGATCACCATGGTTCAGGCCGGCATTGTCGTCAGCCAGTTCTTCAACTCGCTCGCGGTGCGCACCGACCGGCAGAGCGTCTTCCGAGTCGGCTTGCTGACCAATCCCTGGCTGCTGGCCGCAGGCTGTTTCGGAATCGGGCTGATGGCGGCCATCAGCTACGCGCCGCCGCTCCAGGCGATCTTCAACACCGCGCCGCTGGCAGCTGCGGACTGGGCAGTTCTGGCCGCGTTCGGGGCGCTGTTGCTGGCCGCCGAGGAAGCACGGAAATGGGTGCTGCGGCGGCGTGGTACGCCTCTGAAGGGAGAAACACGATGAGAGTGATCATCGTGGGCTGCGGCCGAGTCGGTGCCACCCTCGCCACGCAGCTCGCCGCCGAAGGCCACGACGTGCGCCTCGTCGACCGACGGACCGAGGCGCACAGGCTGCTGCCGCCAGGATTCCCCGGCGCCTTCCACACAGGCAACGGCTTCAGCCGATCCGTGCTGGAAGCGGCCGGGATCGACCGCACGGACGCTTTCGTCGCGGTCACCTCGGGGGACAACAGCAATATCGTCAGCGCGCGAACCGCCAAGGAGACGTACCGGGTCCCGACCGTCCTGGCTCGCATTCACGATCCCCGCCGAGCCGACATCTACCGGGAGCTGGGCATCCCGACGGTCTCCAGTGTCCGGTGGGCCGTCAACCGCATCCACCAGATGCTTCTGCACCGCCATCTCAGCCCGGAACTCTCCTTCGGCAGCGGCGAGACTCTGGTGGTCCGCTCCCGTCTGCCGGCCTACCTCACCGGGCGGCCGCTCACCGAGTTCGACGTCGACGGGGAGATCCGCGTCGTTGAGATCACCCGCGGCAGCCGCTCACTGCTGCCCGCCCACGGTGTCCTGGCCGAACCCGGTGACCTGGTCACCTTCGCCGTCGCAGCCACCGCTCTGGGCCGGCTGCGCGGCTTTCTGGACAAGGAGCTGGGAACGTGAAGGTCCTGATCGCAGGTGCGGGCCGCCTCGGTACCCAGGTTGCCCAGGTGCTCTCCGCAGCGCGCAATGACGTCACACTCGTCGAGCACGACGAGGACCGCATCACTGAAATCGGCGACCTGCCCGCGGTGCACCTGATGGCCGGGGACGCCTGCGAGCCCGTACTCCTGGAGCGGGCGGGCGCACTGACCTGCGACCTCGTCATCGCCGCCACTGGCCGGGACGAGGACAACCTCGTCATCAGCCTGCTCGCGAAGCGCCGGTTCGGCGTGGCGCGCGTGGCCGCGCGTGTCAACGACGCGGAGAACGCCTGGCTCTTCGACGGGCGGTGGGGCGTGGACGTCGCGGTGCCCGCGGCCACTCCGCTGATCTCTCTCATCGAGGAGGCCACAGGTGCCACGGGCACGGTGGCGCTGCTGCGACTCAGCAAGGCCGGCGTCGAGGTCATCGAGACAGCAATCACCGAGAACTCCCGGGCGGCGGGTCACACGCTGGGCGAGATCACGCTTCCGGCCGGCACGGTCGTGGCCACCGTCGTCCGCGACGGGCGTCCGACGGTGCCGGGCCCCGAGGTGCGGTTGCTGCCGGGCGACGAACTCCTGCTCGTCTCGCACGAGGCCACCGAGCGGGAGATTCACGCGGCCTTCCAGTGATCCCGCCGCGCCGTTCCGGCCGCGGCTCCGGCTCGAATGTACGCGATCGGGTGCGCGCGGATACGCAGCTCAGCGAGGTCCATGTCCGCCGTGTGGGGCGTGCCCAGGGCCACCGTCGAACCCGACACGAGGCGTGGCGCCCACCCCCAGCAACGTGAGCCGTGGCCGTGGCCGTGGCGCCATGCCCGTCACCACCCGGGAACGCACCCCGTCACCGTCTCGGGCAGGCGCCGGCGGTGGGCCTGAGCCGTCCGGCCACGTACGGGGGCCGTTCGACCCAATGCGGGCGGAGCGTCCCGTGGCGGATGGTCGAAGAAGGCCCAGTCGAAGAAGGCCCGAAGGAAGGAGGGGCCGGCATGCGGTGGGAGACGATTCGGAAGGATACTCCTCCTCGGACTGCCCCCCATCTGGGCGACTACGACGAGGAGTGTGCCGGCTTTTCGTGGTCGGAGGCACGGGCCAGGCTGGAAGGGCTGCCCGGCGGGCGGGGACTGAACATCGCACACGAGGCCGTGGACCGGCACGCGGCATCGCCCCGTGCGTCAGCGGTCGTGCTGCACTGCGTCGGGCGCGACGACTCCGTGACCTGCGTGACCTACGCGGACCTGAGCCGTTCGACGGCACGGTTCGCCAACGTGCTCCGCGCTCTTGGGATCGGTCACGGCGACCCGGTGGTGACGCTGCTGGGGCGGTGTCCCGAGCTATATACCGTGGTTCTCGGCACGCTGAAGAACACCAGCGTGCTGTGCCCGTTGTTCTCCGCGTTCGGACCGGACCCGGTCGCCCAACGAGTGACGCTGAGCGACGCGAAGGTGCTGGTCACCACCGCAGAGCTGTACCGCAGGAAGGTCGCCGGGCGACGCGACGGACTTGCCGCCCTGCGCCACGTACTGATCGTCGGCGAGGGCGCGGACGAACTGCCCGGCACTGTTTCTCTCGCCGCGCTGATGGCCGACGCGGCCGACACCTTCACGATCCCGCCGACGTCGCCCCACGACATGGCCCTGCTGCACTTCACGAGCGGTACCACGGGCACCCCCAAAGGCGCGGTGCATGTGCACGAGGCGGCCGTGGCCCACTACACGTCCGCGCTCTACGCTCTCGACCTCCACCAGGACGACGTGTTCTGGTGCACCGCCGACCCGGGCTGGGTCACCGGCATGTCCTACGGGATCGTCGCACCGCTCATGCACGGCGCGACCATCGTGGTGGACGAGGGAGACTACGACGCCCGCCGCTGGTACCGGATCCTCGCCGAGCAGCGGGTGAGCGTCTGGTACACGGCGCCGACGGCCCTGCGCATGCTGATGCGGACGACTCCGAGGACTGGACCGTACGACCTGCCCCATTCGTTCGACCTGAGCGCGCTGCGCTTCATCGCGTCGGTCGGCGAGCCGCTCAACCCGGAGGCCGTGGTGTGGGGGCGGGACGTGCTCGGGCTGCCGGTGCACGACAACTGGTGGCAGACCGAGACGGGTGCCATCATGATCGCCAACTTCGCCGCCTGCGACATCCGCCCCGGCTCCATGGGCCGTCCGCTGCCCGGCGTGGAAGCTGCGGTGCTGAAGCGCGCAGAGGACGATTCCGGCGGCGTGCTGCGGCCTGTTCGGGCTCAGGCCGGGCCGCGGCCTGGTGCCCTGCGGCCCGCACCATGCCGAGTACCTGCTCGGCGCGGCGACCGAGGGCGTGATCTTCCGGTCCGTGCGCGACACCGCGGCAATGCTCGACATCCTCACGGCCATCCCTGACAGGGGCGGTCCCTACCTGTCCGCCCTCCCTGCCGAGCCCTATGCACAACTGGTCGGTCGAGACCCCGGCCGACTGCGCATCGGATACCTGACGAACTCCCCGATCGGGACTTCCGTCGGCGACGAGGCGGTCGAGCATGCCGTAGCCCTGCTCACCGGACTGGACCATGAGGTCGAGCCCGTCGAGCTGGATATCGACGGACATCAGCTCGCCCAGGACTTCTCGCTGATGTGGTCCGTCGAAGTCGCCACCACCATCGCGGACATCCAACGCACCACAGGCCCCGTACCGGAGACATCGAACTCGACAGCCGCCTGCTCGCAGCCGCAGGAAGGGTGGTAAAGGCCCCCGCGTACACGGCCGCACACCAGCGATGGAACAACCACACCCGTGCGCTGACGGCATTTCACGAGCGCTACGACATGGTGCTCACGCCGTCCCTGGCGCGGGCTCCTGTACGCATCGGGGAACTGGAAACCCCCCGTGTCACCCGTTCTGTTGGGTGAATTCCTGCTGCGAGTTCGACTTCTCGGCCCCTTCTCCAGGACGAAGCTCTGGGCCGACCAGGTCACTGCCAACCTCGCGACCGCCCCCTTCTCTCAGCTCGCCAACAACACTGGCCGGCCATGTCCGTCCCTGAGGTTGATCCGCAGGCCCTTAGCGTTTCTGCTGATCACGCAAGGGGTTCGGCATCTGTGTGATTGCCGCGTAGCGGCCCGTGCGGACTCTCTTGATCATTCCTCTCTCGGTCCAGCGGGCGAGTTGGCGATAGGTGGCGACGAGGGTGACGTCGCCGAGGAGCTCGGCGATCTCTCGTGAGCGCCACAGCCGTTCGGGCTCTGCCTGCAGGATGGTCAGGACACGTGCCATGCGATTGCCGGTGTTCTGCCGGTCGGTCGTCGCGGGCAGTGCGGGCTGTGGTGGTGGGGGCGGCAGGAGGTTGATCGTCGTCGAGGTCACGACCTTGCTGCCGTCGGGTCGGCCGTCCAATTTCCTTTCCGCGTAACGGGAGATGGGTGACTTCATCTTGCGGGTGCTGACACGGGACCGCCGTGCGGGCGACAGCACCGACAGGACTCGCCGACCGATCTCCCCGATCCCCTGCTCGAAGACTCCTTCCGCGCATACCAGCAGGTCGCGAGCGGTTTGGAAGGCGATGGTGAAGCCACAGCGGTCGGGATCGGTGCCCGGCCTGGACTCCGCCGCCTCGACCATGGCGCGGCGCAGAAGCTGGTAGAGGGTGAGCAGGGCCCACATCTCCTGCTCGACGCCGACCGGATCGTGGGAGCGCAGGACCCGTGCGTGCAGGATGGTGTGGCGGAGCGCGTAGTAGGCACTCTCGTGCTCCCAACGTTCGTGATAGAGGTGCACGAGACGGTCGGCGGGGTGGCGGCGGGCGTCCAGCAGCGTGGTTGCCAGGCGGTAGGAGCCCTCGAAGGTGCTGCCGTCCATGCAGATGACGCTCACCCGGGCCTCGATGATGCGTACCCCCAACGCCGCCGATGACCGAGAGGTACGAGGAGTCGGCGAGTGCCTTCAGAACCGGTGGACGGCGGCGCTGATTGATACGGCCCAGGACCCGTGCGCCGGTGGCGTGCACGGCGGCGAGGAAGTCGTTGCCGTCGAAGCCCCGGTCCCACAACACCAGCATCTCGGGGCTCAGATGGGGCAACAACCTTGTGGCGTACGAGGTCTCGCCCTCCCGGGTGGGGCCGAAGACCGCCCCGACCACGGCCCGTCCGACAGCGCATTTTCTTTCTGAAATTTCGCTGAGCCTCGGCGTGCTCGACACGAGTCACTGCCAGCCCCGGTACGGTCGTTCCGCTGTGCCAGGATTCCGTCCCAGAAAGGCTCAGACGCTGAACTCCGCACTCGCAGAAGCACTCTCTGTCGCCCTGCTCCTGACGGTGCTGGCCTGCGCGGTGATCCGGCCGTGGGGCTGGCCGGAGGCCGTCGTGGCTGTCCCCGCTGCCGGGTTGGTCATCGCCACCGGCGCGATCTCGCTCGACCACGCGGCGGCCGAGGCCGCCCGGCTGGGCCCGGTGATCGGCTTCCTCGCGGCCGTCCTGGTCCTGGCCCAGCTGTGCGACGACGAGGGCCTGTTCCACGCGTGCGGCGCCTGGATGGCCCGCCGGGCGGCCGGCCGGCCCCGCCGCCTGCTGGTCCTCGTGTTCGTAGCCGCCTCACTGATCACCGCAGTGCTCAGCCTGGACGCCACGGTGGTGCTGCTGACTCCGGTGGTGTTCGCCACCGCCGCCCGGCTGGGCGCCCGCGCGAAGCCGCACGTCTATGCCTGCACCCACCTGTCGAACACCGCCTCGCTGCTGCTGCCGGTCTCCAACCTGACCAACCTGCTGGCGTTCGCCGCCAGCGGCCTGAGCTTCACCCGCTTCGCCGCGTTGATGGCACTGCCCTGGCTGGTGGCCATCGGTGCCGAGTACGTGGTGATCCGCCGCTTCTTCGCCACCGACCTGGACGCGGGCGCCGAGGCCCCACCCGCCGACGAGCCCCGCGAACTGCCTCTGTTCGCCCTGCTCACGGTGGCGGGCACTCTGGCGGGCTTTGTCCTGACCTCGGCGGTCGGTATCAACCCGGCCTGGGCGGCGGCCGCAGGCGCGGCCGTCCTGGCGGCCCGCGCCCTGGCCCAGCGCCGCACCACCCCCACGGCGATCGTCCGGGCCGCGGCCCTGCCGTTCTGCGCCTTCGTCCTGGCCCTGGGCATCGTGGTCCGGGCGGTGGTCGACAACGGCCTCGCGGACGTACTGGGCCACCTGGTGCCTTTCGGCACCGAACTCCCAGACCTCCTCGCCATCGCGGCACTGGCAGCCGTACTGGCGAACATCATCAACAACCTGCCCGCCGTCCTGGTCCTGCTCCCCCTGACCGCCCCCACCGGCCCGGGCGCCGTCCTCGCCGTCCTCCTCGGCGTGAACATCGGCCCGAACCTCACCTACGCCGGCTCCCTGGCCACCCTGCTGTGGCGGCGCATCGTGCGCGAACACGACACCGACGTAGGCCTCGGCGAGTTCACCCGGCTCGGCCTGCTCACCGTGCCCGCCGCCCTGCTGCTCTCCGTGGTGGCACTGTGGGTCTCACTCCAAACGATCGGAGGCTGAAACACCGTGACTGTCATCGTCTGGATCGTCGAGGGCACCTGGCCCGCCTGCGTCGACGCCGCCCGCACCCACGCGCCCGCCAACGCTGACCTGGTGCTGCTCCACGTCACCGGCCCCGAGGTGCCGGGCGCCGCGCACGGCGCCTACGCCGGACTGCTGGGCCGCGCACGCCCCGACCGCGACCCCGGCACCGCAGTGGAACACCTGGCCGCCGCCTCCGCCGAACAGCTCCTGGCCAGCGCTGCCAAGCGGCTGGGACGCCCGTGCACCCGGCAAGAACGCTCGGGCCGCGTCGAACGGGAAGTCGTGACCGCCGCCGAAGGCGCCGACCTGCTCATCCTCGCCCGCGACGGCGACCGCACCCACCTCGGACCCCGCAGCCTCGGCCCCGCCAGCCGCTTCATCGTCGACCACGCCCCCTGCCCCGTCCTGCTGGTCTGGCCGGAGACCGCACCCAGCACAACCACCATCCCGCCACCACCACCCCACCCGCCGCACCACCACCAGTAGCCGCTATATCCAGGCCGCCAGCCCGGTACCTGAGAGATACGGCGCGGGGTAGGTGAGGCCAGACCCCAGCCCACACACCACCCACCACCGCAACCAACCACCCCCAGCGTTACTTGCGGAGGATGCGGCGGAGTTCGTCCACGATCGCGGTTGCGCGGTGGTCGGGCCCCGCTTCCATGAGGTTGGTCAGGAACGCGAATCCGACCTGGTGTGTCGCGTCGGCAAAGGCGACCTGCCCGCCGGCGCCGTCATGTCCGAAGGAGGCGGGCCCGAGGAATTCGCGGGCGAGGGAGGGAAGCTGGAATCCCATGCCCCACCGCGGAAAAGGGGGTTGTCCCCCGAATATCGGGGGGCCTTCGGTCTGCGGTCGCGTGGCGTCAGTGACCGTGGCAGCGCCCAGCAGCCGCACTCCGTCGGTCTCCACCACGGTGGATGACCAGATCGAGGCCAGCGCCCGGGCCGATGCGATGCCGCCCGCTCCCGGCAGCTCCGCCGCTTGGATACGGGGGTCGTTGAAGCCGCTGGTGGCGTCGACGAGTTCCGACGGGAACGCGTTTCCGAGGGTCATGGCCCGCTCGGTCCAGTCGATCTCCCCGGCAACGCGCGCCGCTGCCTGTTGAGCGACGAGCGCGGTGAGGCTCGTTCCGGCCCGTAGATGGGCGACCTGGTGCCGCGCCCCGCGGGGGATGCCGATCCACGCGTCGGCCTGCAGCGGTGCGGCGATGAGCTCGTCGAAGTACTGGCCGACCGTTTTGCCGGTGATCCGGCGGATGACCTCACCGGCGAGCCAGCCGTGGGTGAGGGCGTGATACGCGTGCCCCTGGCCGGCGGTCCACAGTGGTTGCTGAGCTGCCAGGCGACCCGTGACGCCATCCCAGTCGATGACGTCCTCGACGTTCAGGAAATCGCGTGGCGCCGAGAGCCCGGACCGGTGGGCGAGAAGATCGGCGACCGTGATCTTCTCTTTCCCTTCGGCGGCGAACTCGGGCCAGTAGGTCGCGACGGGAGCCTGGTAGTCGAGGAGTCCGTCCTGCACGAGACGCGCCGCGAGGATGGAGACAAGGCCCTTGGTGCAGGAGAAGATGACGCTGGTGGTGTCCTTCGTCCAGGGCGAGCGGTCGCGCGGGTCGGCAATCCCGCCCCACAGGTCAACGACTGTCTCGCCGGCCACCCGGACACAAAGTGCCGCGCCCATGGCGTCATGGCCGGTGAAAGCGGTGGAGAAGGCTTCCGCGAGGGACGCGAAGCCTGGGGCGGTGCTGCCCTCGATGCGGGTGCTCATTCCGGGGTGCCTTTGCTCTGGAGGGCCAAGGGGACGATGCCGTGCCGCTCCGGTGACCAGCTCACGTGGATGGGGTCGGATATCGAGCCGGCGAACCCGCCGTCGGTAGTGGAGTTGTCGAAGGCGAGCATCACGGTTCTACCGGTCCGGTCTTCGATGAGGCGCCCGCTGTAGAGGGATTCCTCGACGACCAACGTGGCGTCCTCTACCGGGTACGGGCCCAGGACCGCAGCGGCTGGAACACTCCAGACACCTCCGACCTGGCCGGCTTTGCGCCGTGCGGCGGACAGCCGTGGAGTGTCGCAGGACAACAGCAGTACGGACTCGCCGTCGACGGTCGTGATCTGGGGGACCTCCAGGTGGGCGAAGCCGGCGCCCACGCGGCTGAGCGGTGGCCGGACGGTCCATGCCTGAAGATCCGGTGATGTCGCGTGCCCGATCACGCCCCGGTCGTCATCAGCACCGTGGTTGGCCCGGGCCGTGATGAGCATGTGCCAGCCGTCACCGGCCGGGTCCGGGAAGACCCAGGGATCGCGCCATGCCTCCTCCGGCCAGTTGGAGTCTCCCAGCTTCTCGTACCAGCGCCCGTCCGCCTCGATGAGCGGCCCGGGCTGTTTCGTCCAGGTGTGCAAGTCCGGGGAGGTGGCCAGGCCGACGGTTTCGACGTTGCCCCCGGCGTCGAGGAAGCGGGCTCCGGTGTAGAACATCCGCCAGACGCCGTCGGGTCCGCGGAGCACGCTGCCCGTCCACGTGGCGGTCTCGTCGAAAGTGCCGGGTTGTCCGGGGCCGAAGACCGGTCCGTGGTCCTGCCAGTCGACCAGGTCGACGGAGGTGGCGTGCCCGATCCGGGCGTTGCGGTGGCGCAGCTCCGGGTCGCCCAGGTTCTTGGGTGCGTGGAGGTAGAACAGGTGGAAGGTGTCGCCGTCATCGGCGAACCAGAAGTCCCACACCCAGGCGTGGTCGAGGCGAAATGTCATGCATTGTCCTTGTGGCTGCGGCTGTCGTCGTGAGCAGGCCGGACCGATGAGGGGGACGGAGGAGGGGCGCTTCAGCCCTTGACCGCGCCCTGGAGAAGCGCCTTGATGAACTGGCGCTGGAAGATGACGTAGATCACGATCGTCGGCAGCATGATAATCAGCGCACCCGCGAACAGCAGGGGGAGCTGGTTGAGGTACTGCCCCTGGAACGCTCCCAGGGCTCCGGCCATGGTGCGTTTGTCGGGATCGTCGACCAGGACCAGGGGGAGGAGGAACTGGTTCCAGGTCCACAGGAACAGCAGGATGGCCAGGGCGGAGAGGGCGGGCATGGCCAGTGGAATCTGGATGCGGCGGATCTCCTGGAAGGTGCTCGCCCCGTCGATGCGGGCCGCTTCGGAGAGTTCGGTGGGGACGCCGACGAAGTGCGCACGCATCCAGACGACGCCGAAGGGCATGTAGAGCCCGATCAGCGGAAGGATGATCGCCCACTGGGTGTTGAGCAGTCCCATGGCGCTGATCTCGTAGTAGATCGGGATGATGATCGCTTCGAAGGGAATGGTCAGTCCCAGCAGGAGCAGGACGAACACGTATCTCCCGCCGGGAATACGCAGGTTGCCCAGGGCGTAGCCGGCCAGCGTCGACAGGAGCAGGCTGAGCGGTACGACGCCGAGGATGATCAGGGTGCTGGAGCCGAGGAGTTCCCAGACGTGCGCGGTCTGGAAGGCGACGACGAAGTTGCCCCACTGGGGATCGCTGGGCCAGGAGAACCCGTCAGGGATGCGATCCGCGGGCTGCAGGGCTCCGGAGAGCATCCCGGCGAGCGGCAGCAGAGTGAGGATCAGCACGAGGACGAGGACGACGCGTCCGATGACCGCTTCTGTCTTGTTGACGACCATCAGTCTCGTTCCCTTCCCAGCAGTTGAATGGGCAGCACTGCCAGGAGGACGAGTGCGAGGAGGATGATGCCGAAGGCGGACGCCAGGCCGACTTCGCTCTGGGTGAAGGCGAGCCGGAAGATCGAGATGCCGGGGACGAGCGTGCTGGTTCCCGGGCCGCCCTTGGTGGTGGTGTAGATGATGTCGAAGCTGCTCAGCGCGGCGATGACAGTGATGGTGACCAGCACCACGATCTCCTGCCGCAGCCCGGGAAGGGTGACGGTCACGAATTCTCGCCACCAGCCCGCCCCGTCGAGCCGTGCCGCCTCGTAGAGGGAGGCGTCGATCTTTCCGATGCCGGTGAGCAGCAGGATGGTGCACAGGCCGGTCAGCACCCAGGAGCCGATGAGGCCGACGGCGGGCAGAGCGGTCCCGAAGCCCGCCAGCCAGGACCGCGAGAGGAAGCCCAGGCCGACGGAGTCGAGAATGGTGTTGATCGTGCCGGTCTGCGCGTACATCCACGACCAGGCGATACCGGCGGCCACCAGCGGGATGATCTGCGGAAGGAACAGCACCGTGCGGGCGACCGTGGCGAAGGGACCGGGCCGCATCGTGCGGATCAGGGTCGCCAGGGCCAGGCCGCTGGCAACCGGGATCACCGTGAAGAAGACGATGAGGACCAGCGCGTTGACGATCGAGATCAACAGCTCCGGATCGGTGAAGACCCGGACGTAGTTGTCGACGCCGACCCAGGTCGACGCGCCGATGCCGTTCCAGCGGTAGAACGAGTACTGCACGGCCGTGATCAACGGGTAGACCACGAAGGCGCAGAAGAACGCCAGTGCCGGCAGGACGAAGAGCCAGCCGATGACGCGCCGGTGGCGGGCCGCCCTTCGTACGGAGGGCCGGCCGGCCTGACCGGAGGACCTTCCGACGCCCGCAGCATGAGCGCCCACGTCGGGGCGCCGCAGTGCCGCGGTCGGCTTCGGGTCCTCATGCTTACGGACATCGTTGACCATCAGCCCGTCAGCTCCTTGGCGTAGTACTCCTGGATCGCCGCCACGAAAGCCTTGGGTTCCATGCGCCGGGTCAGCAGCTTCTGCTCGTCCGGCTGGAAGGCGCCCGCGTAGATGCCCGCCGTGGTGTTGGCCATGAAGTCGACGAACCCGTCATCGGATCCGACCTTCGCCGACGCCGCGAGGGCCTGCGCGATCAGCGAACCGTCCTTCACCTTGGGCAGCTCCTGCGAGGGATCTCCACCCGGGGAGGCGCCCGTGACGTCAACCACGATCTGACGGGCCTTGGGGTCGGTGTGGATCCAGTCCAGGAAGAACGCCGCCGCGTCGGCATGCTTCGCTTTGGCCGGGATGGCGAAGGAGTTCGCGGCGCCCATCGCCACGTGCGCACCACCGGCGGTAGACGGAGGCGCCAGGACGAACCGGGCCGCGCCTTCCCCCATCGCCTTGTCGGTCTTCGCGGCGTCCCAGTTTCCGTCGAACATCAACAGACCCTTGCCCGCCTGGAAGTTGGACACCATCGTCGTGTAGTTGATCGCGTTCACGTCGGAGGGGAAGTACCCCGCGTCGGCCCACTTCTTGAAGGTCGTGGCGCCCTTGAGGCTGGCCTCGGTATCGAAGGTGGCACCGGGCTTGTTGAACATCCAGTTCACCAGGTCCGCCTTGTCCCCGTACTGGTTGATCAGCGACTGGAGCGCGAACGTGCCCACGCCATCCTGCATTCCGATCTGCACAGGAAGGATCTTGGCCGCCTTGGCCTTGGCCATCCACCGCTCCAGCTCCGCGATGGTCGATGGTGCACCGGAGAGCCCCAACTGCTTGGCGTACTTCTGGTTCACGTAGATGCCCGTGACGCTGTAGCCCAGGCCCATCTGGTACAGGGAGCCCTCGCCCCTGACTCCCTTGGCGCTCATCCGGGACGCGGCCAGCTGGCCGGCGGAGAACTTGTCCCACCCGTAGCCCTTGAAATACGGGTCGAGGTTGGTCAGGAGCCCGTCCTTGACGGTGTCCCCCATGGTGGGAAGCCGGATGAGGTCGGGCGCGTCGGCGCTGGCCAGGAGGCGTGGCGAGTTGGCGGTGAGGTTGGCGAAGCTGTCCCGGACGACCTTGAAGGTGACGTTCGGGTGCTGCTTTGTGAATTCGTCGGCCAGGTTGTCGGTGACGGGGAAGCCCGCTTCGTCCTGGATCTTGATCGTGATCTTGTCGGACGGGAGCTTCAGGCTCACCTTGCCCGATGCGGTCGGGCTCGCTTCCGGGGATCCCGGCGCACACCCGGCCAGGACAAGCCCGCTCACGGCGACCGCGGCCGTGACGGCCGGCCTCCAGCTCATGATTGATGCGGCTCTGCGTCCCTCACCGGGGCGGTTCGACTTGTGTGCCATGTACAAGACTCCGTTGTCTGAGCGTGCTCCGTGGAAGATGCCCCTGCGCACCACAAGCGGGTGCCGCCACTGTCGGGGGGTCAACACCCCCGACAAACGGGCTAAACTGTCTGCTAAAAGCATTTAGCGCTGCTCATATTGGAATGCCGGATGCCCCCTGTCAAGGAGTCAGTGGTCAGGGCGTTGTGATTGTCTTGGGGCCGGCACGCACGCCGTCCCGTCGCGCCGCACGAGAGGAAGTCATGCCCCCCAAGCGCGTCACGCTCGCCGATGTCGCCCGCCGTGCCGGGCTGTCCCCGACCGCCGCGTCGATGATCCTCAACGGCAGGCCCGACTCCCGGCTCTCCGCCGACGCTCATGCCCGGGTCCACGAGGCGGCCACCGAACTCGGATACCGGCCGAACGTCGCGGCGCGCAGCCTGCGAACCGACAAGACCCTCACCATCGGGTTCATCTCCGACGTCGTCGCCACCACCCGCTTCGCGAGCGGCCTGATCCGAGGAGCACTGGACGCCGCGCAGCGGGCAGGGCATGTCATGCTCGTGCTGGAGACCGGTGGCGACCCAGCACGTGAGTCGGAGGCGATTGGCGCTGTACTTGACCGTCAGGTGGACGGAATCATCTTCGCCGTCATGCGCGCCCGGGAACTGTACGTGCCCGAGATCCCGTCGACCACGCGCGTCGTCATGCTCAACGCCACGAACAAGAAGCACCCCGTTTCCGTGCTTCCCGACGAACCCGCCGGAGGTGCCTCAGCAGTCAGACTTCTCGCTGCCGCCGGCCACCGTGAAGGAATTGCCCTCATCGGGCACAACGCGGAAGCCGAGAAGGGGCTCTTCCGGTCCACCACCGTCGAGCAGCGGATTTCCGGCATCCGCGCGGAGATGGCCAGACAAGGCCTGCAGTTCGCCACCGAGGAGTCGTGCTGGGACTGGGAGCCGCACCACGGCTACGACGTCACCCACGCCCTCCTCGAACGCCGGAGCGACATCCGAGCCCTGCTGTGCATGAACGACCGCCTCGCGTTCGGCGCGTACCAGGCCCTGGCCGATCACGGTCTGACCGTCCCGAAAGACATCTCCGTGGTCTCGTTCGACAACGACGAACTCGCCTCCTACCTCCGGCCCGGCCTCACGACCGTCGGACTGCCACACGAGGCCATGGGCCGTGCCTCCGTCGAAATCCTCCTCGCCCCCAGCGCACCGTCCGGCAGCCGCCTGATTCCCATGCCGGTGATCGAGCGGACATCGGTCCGGACACATCCGCTCGATCATGCAACTGCCTGAGCCAGCTCGTTTGAGACGCCGCCTGCGAGTCTCTCCCGGTGGACCCTTGGTCATCGGCTGCTACGGATCAGGTGCGGCGAAGCAGTGAACCGGCCGCTGCCGAAGTGCCGGGCGGTGGCGGCCGGTCAGCCGCCCCACGGGCGGGTGCTGGAACAGCGCACGGCCTGGGGAGGCGCTGCGCCACCAGCCTGCAGCCGTGGGGTGACGAGCGAGTTTCCGCCTTGACCTATCGCCGTGGCTGGCCTGTGGTGCATGGTGTGAGTGCCAGGCTGGCCGCTGGACCTGGCTCGTCATCGCCGCCCACACCCAACTCCGCCTGGCCCGGCCACTGGTCGACAACCACCGGCTGGCCTGGCAGCCCCCGCTGCCGCCCGGGGAACGCACCTCCGGCCGGGGCCGCAAAGGACTCGGCCGCCTCCTCGCACATATCGGAAGCCCGGCCAGGCCACCGAAAGCCTCAGGCCGCCCACCAGGCAGACGCTCGGCCCCGGCGGCACGACACCCGGCCATCAACAAAACCGCATAACGGATACCACAAGCCGCTCACTCCAGCACGCCCTCAGGCTGCCGAGCCCTTCCCGCCCGACAGCTCAACCGACATGCCACGACAATAAAAGGCGATACTCAGGGACTGTCCGGTGGCGGATCGCCACCCTGCCCGCCCGGGCAGCCGCTCGATTTTGCCGGCAGGTAGGGGCAGCGTCGTGGCTCGCCGGTCGATCAGTCGTGGGACGCGGAGTGGTGCGTGAGTTGGCCGACCACGGTCGCACTGTCCGCGAAGAGCCGCTCCTCGACTACGTAGCCCTCCGAATCGAAGGTGATGACGGCCGCCATCTCGATGACGATCGAGTTGCCGGTGGCCGCGAACGCCCCGTACTCGCCGTCGTGTGTGCCTTCGAAGCGGACCAGCATCGAGCCGGTGAGGCCGTCCTGGCCCAGCGGACGGATGCTCGCCCTCAGGTCACTGAAGCCTGCGAAGAGCGCCGACTCGCGGGCGGCGAGCGCATCGATCCCCTCCTGGGGACCGGTCAGGGGCGAGTCGTACCGGGCCGGTTCACGCCAGAGGGCGGTCACTTCGTCGATGCTGTGCTGATTGACAGCGGCCTCGGCCGCGCGAGCGAAATCGTCGATGAACATCGCCAAGCCTCCTTAATTAAACCTGCGTGCTGGTCTATTTAATTACCAGTATCATGCTGACCATGGCAAGCGCGATCAGGAACAGTGACCCTGCGAGGCGAGTCGGCCGCCCGCCGGGACCCACCGCCCATGGAGCCGCCTCCCGCGACCGCATCCTGGAGGCGGCCGCCGGAGTGTTCGCGCGGCTCGGCTACGACCGTGCCCGGATGGCGGACGTCGTCATGGAGAGTGGACTCACCAAGGGCTCGGTCTACTTCCACTTCGAGAGCAAGGAAGCGCTCGCGATCGCGGTTCTGTCCACCAAGCACGCACAGTGGCTCGACCTCGTCCGCACGAGACTGGCCGCGACGCCGGAAGGGGTCGATCGGCTCGAAGCGCTGCTCCCGACGATGCTCGACCTGCACCGCGACGACCCGGACGCCTGGGTCATCGCCCGGTTGATCCAGGACCTGGCGGACGTTCCCGAAACCCGCCCGCTGGCAGCCCAGCTGACCCGGACCTGGATCGACGACGTCGCCGACCTCATCCGCGGCGCCCAGCGCGCGGCGGACGCAACGGTCGGGAGCGACCCCACCCTGCTCGCCACCGTTCTCGTCGGCGCCTTCGACGGTCTGAAAAACACCGTCGCCATCCTGAACGCCGGTGCCGACGAGACGAACGCACAGCTCGCCGCCGGCGGCGAGGTGTTGCTGACGATGCTGGGGTCCGTCCTGGGGCGGGCGTAGCCCGCTCTCCCATCGCAACCGGTGATCCCGCCGCCGCGCGAGCGTCCGCCAACCCGTAGTCCCAGAACACCTACTACCGCTTGACCCGACGCCGGCCGGTGTTCGTGCCAGGCGGCGCTCACAGGTAGGCGTCACCAAAATGGCAGAGACAGGACGTCACCAAGATGACAGTAAGGTTTCCTCAACGAAATGATCTAGCCGCCGCTGGGGCATGGGGCGGCTCTGGACAGGCGTGAAGCCCCTGGTAGGACGGGCCTGCGAAGATCACGTCCATTGAACCAGAGACTTCACGTTGGTCACCTACGCTGCCATGCTCGATGTCCCTCGCCATGCCGTTGAGCTCGTCGCCGGCTTGCTGGCCGGTCACCGGCGCGGACCGGCGCACCGAAGGGTTCCGGGCGCCGGGTCCGTTCCGTCAGGCAGTGCTGATACTGGGCTGGTTCCGCGACCGGGCGTGCGTGCACTGCCTGGCCCGGGACACGGGCATCTCGCAGGCCACCGGCTATCGCTACCTGCACGAAGGCATCAACGTCCTCGCCGGTCAGCCCCCGAACCTGCACGACGTGCTGGACCGCTGCCGCCGGGAGGGCATGACGCATGTGGTCCTGGACGGCACGCTGATCGGTCTGCGCCGTCGAGCGGGCCTACGGGCGAACTACCCCCAAGGTCGTCAAGCGGATCACGGACGACGAGGACGAACTCCTGGCGTTCTTCGACTTCCCCGCCGAGCACTGGATCGGCCTGCGGACCACGAACCCGATCGGTCGATCTTCGCGACGGTCCGTTTGCGGACCAAAGGGCACTGGCAGCCGCGCCGCCGTCCTGGCCATGGTCTTCAAGCTGATCGAGTCCGCCCAGGCCCGCTGGCGAGCCGTGAGCGCACCCCCACGTCGTCGCGCTCGTCCGCGCCGAGCCCGCTTCGAACGCGGCCACCTCATCGCACGCCCCGGAACGAACTCAACCCCTCCACGGGTGTGGACATCTACTCGGCCCGCTTGTCCAAGGCGTGCATCAGTGTGCGTCGTATGCCCCGGTAGTGGCCGAGCGCGGTCTCGCGGATCATCTCGTCGCTCCAGGGGGGCGAAGCGGCCGGGTGACAGGCGATCGGGGGCGACGAGGAGGTTGCCGGTTTCCAGGAGCATGTCCGCGAGTTGTCGGCCGACGCCGCCGGCATGGGTGACCCAGGAAGCTTCCGCAAACCACAGGCCGGGTACCCCCACAGCGGGGCCTACCAGGGGAAGTTCATCAGCGGTCAGGGCGAACACACCGTTGAGCCTCCGTCCCTGGGGTACCTGCCGGAAGGCCGGGACCAGGGCGGTGGCCTCAGCGATGGCGGTGCCGAAGGCTGCTTCCCGGAAGGGAGGTTCGGCCGATGTGAGCGTCGGGGACGGGGTCAGCGGGAGCGCGGCGTGGGGGTAGCTGCCCCAGTCCGTAGCGACGGCCGTGGCGGCGGGTGTAGACCGCGTGGTCAGGGTGGCGGACGATCGGTGTGTCGATGGGGGTCTCGTCCAGTCCGGGCAGTTCGGCGGAGAACCGTAAGGGTGCTGGACGTCGACCGTGGGCAGCCGCACTCCGGCATGCGCTGCCAGGACCGGGCCCCAGATGCCGTGGCCAGCACGAATTGTGAGACTCGCGCACGGCGCCGTGTCTCCTGAGCAGACCAGTGAACTGCCTGCCGCCTCGACGCGGACGGCGAAGGCCAGGATGCCGTGCGCCATCGCTCGGCTGGTCGGCGTGAGTGCGCCGACTTCCACCTGATGCCCGTCGCGCAGCTCATGGACGGCGAAGGCAGATTCGACCGGGCTGCGGGTCGAGGTGTTGGTGAGGAAGTGGGCCAACCGGTCGGCGATGCCCGGAGGGCCGTACAGGGGGATCGGCGCGGCGAGCCGTATCTGCGAAGAGAGCGCCGTAATAGGCAGTGAGCAGGTCCGCGCTGTGATCGGCGTGCAGATGCGAGATCCAGATCGCGTCCAGCTCATCCAGTCGGACGTGCCGTTGAAGCTGAGCCAGCGTCCCGCTGCCGGCGTCCATCCACACCCGTGTGTCGCAGCTGGACACCAGGTAGCCGGAGCAGGGATTGTCCACGCTCGGATCAGGCGTCGCACACCCCAGAACGGTGAGAAGGGGAAGCTCGGTGGTCATCCGGGAGTCTGGAACGCTTTGGTCCGCGACTACGAGGGCCGCCCGGCCTCCTCGGAGTCGCGGTGAAGCTCTTGTCCTGCGGGTTCCGCTCGACGATCTCGACGCCGGTCCCGTGTCTGTGGCCGTGGGCTTCGCCTCGGTCTTCGCCGGACGGTCGCTGGCGGGCGGGCAGGCGTCAGTCGGTGACGAGGTCGTCCGGGGCGGACCGGGCGAGTTCGGCCAGTGTGGCCAGCGCGTGGGAGAGAACGTCGGTCTGCGGGGAGGCAAGCCCCAGCCGGATCGCGTTGGGGGCGTGGTTATTGCCGACGGTGAACGCGGCGGCCGGCACCACTCCGATGCCGTGCCGGGCAGCGGCGGCGACGAAGGTGTCCGCGCGCCACGGGCGGGGCAGTTGCCACCAGCAGTGGTACGAGCGCGGGTCGCTCCGTACAGCGAAGCCGCCGAGGTGCCGGGCCGCGATCTCCTGTCGTACAGCGGCTTCCCGCTGCTTGGCCTGTACGAGCGCCTTCACGGTGCCGTCCTGCTGCCAGTGGTAGGCCGCCTCCAGTGCGAAGCGCATGGGGGTCCAGCCCCCCGAGCGCAGCGACGTGGCGATCTCGCCCACCAGGAAGCCGGGCGCCACCACGAACCCGAGGGTCAGGCCAGGGGCTATGCGCTTGGACAGGCTGTCGACGAGGACGGTCTGCTCGGGGGCCAGAGAGGCGAGCGGCGGCACTTCGTCGTGGAGGAAGGCCCAGATGGCGTCCTCGATCGCGGGGATCCCCGACCGCAACAGGACATCGGACAGATGCTCCACCCGTTCCCGGGGCATGGTGACCGACAGCGGGTTGTGCAGAGTCGGCTGTACGTAGACGGCGTGCAGCGGGCCGCTGCGGTGGGCTTCCTCGACGGCCTCCGGGATCAGCCCTGCTGCATCCATGGCCAGGGGCACGAGGGTGATGCCGAGCCGCGTGGCGATGGCCTTGATCACGGGGTAGGTCAGTTCCTCGACGCCGAGCCGAGCGCCCGGTGGCACCAGGGCGGTGACAACGGCCGAGATGGCCTGCCGCCCGTTCCCCGCGAAGAGCACCTGCGCCGGGTCGGGGCGCCAGCCGCCACGCGCGAGCAGATCGGCGGCGGACTCGCGGACGGCCGGAACGCCGGCCGCGCCGACGGGCCGCAGCGCGTACCCGAGGACATCGGGACGCAACAGCCTGCCGAGCCCGTTGGCCAGAAGCGCGGCCTGCTCGGACACCACCGGATAGTTGAGCTCCAGGTCGATCCGGCTGCCTGCGGGTTCGGTGAGCGCGGGCGCGGATGCACGGGGGACCGCGCGGACGAAGGTGCCGCGGCCCACTTCGCCCAGAGTGAGGCCCCGTCGGGCGAGTTCCTGGTAGACGCGGGTGGCGGTGGAGTTGGCGATGCCGTGCTGCTGGGCGAACTTGCGTTGCGGGGGAAGCCGGTCGCCCGGCCGGAGGATGCCGGCCCTGATCTCCTCGGCCACCGTGTCGGCGACGCTCTGATAGTCCTTCACGGCGCTCTCCTCTCGTCCACGTGCCTCCGCCATCCAACCACACAATTGCACCGAGTGCAATAGTGCATATTGCATCGAGGTTTTGCAGGCAATATGCTCGCGGCATTGCTTCGAGCCTGGCCCGTGCACCGGGCTGGGGGAACCCCTGTTGGATGCGCCACGAGAGGGCGCGCGACCGCCGGAAAGGAGTCCTGCCAGCAGTGAACACGACCGCATGGTCTCGGTCTCCGCTCGGCCGGACTCCCCTGCTGCTGCCCGACTGTGACCGGTGCGGATTCACCTCCTGCCTGGTAAGGCACGGTACGGTCGCCGACCTGCTGCGGAAGTACGCGGCGGAGTGGCAGCAGGTCCTGACGGGGCCGGGGCTCGACGGCCGGCGTGCGGGCGTGCCTCACTGGTCACCGCTGGAACACGGCTGCCACGTCCGTGACATGTGTCTCCTGTTCCACAAGAGGCTCGACGCAATTTTCGGAACCACACCGATTGCACCGCACCACCGCACCGCGCCGGATGTCGGGCCGGCCGCAGAACGCCCGGACATCGTCCGGCGCTACCGCGACGAGGAACCGCGACAAGTAGCGGAGGAACTGGGGTGGGCCGCCGAGGCCCTGGCCCGCCGCCTGGCCACGCTCACCGCCGACGACTGGGACCGCGACGGCGCGGGCCTGGCCGACTCGCGACTCACCGTCGATTTCTTCACCCGCCATCTCCTTCACGACATCGCTCACGACCTCGCCGAGGTACGGCGCGGTGACCGCTCCGGTAGGGCGCGTCCGGAGACGGCAGCGGGACATTAACAGCGAATGAGGGGTTTTCATGGTTGAACTGAGCGGGGTCCTCGGCGTGATGGTGGTGGCCCTCGGGATGGTGCTCACCCCGGGCCCGAACATGGTCTATCTCGTCTCACGCAGCATCACCCAGGGCAGGCGCGCCGGGATCATCTCCCTCGGCGGTGTGGCCCTGGGCTTCATCGTGTATCTACTTGCCGCAAACCTCGGCCTGTCGGTCGTCTTCATCGCCGTGCCCGAGCTGTACTTCGCAGTGAAGCTGGCCGGCGCGGCATACCTCGCCTACCTCGCCTGGAACGCGCTGAAGCCGGGCGGCGTCTCCGTCTTCACCCCGCAGGACGTCCCGTACGACTCGCCGCGCAAGCTATTCATGATGGGACTGATGACGAACCTGCTCAACCCGAAGATCGCCGTCATGTACCTCTCGCTCATCCCGCAGTTCATCGACCTGGAGAAAAGCCACGTCCTCCTCCAGGGCATCGCGCTCGGCTCGATCCAGATCGTGGTCAGCGTCGCGGTCAACCTCACCATCGTCCTGGCAGCCGGAACCATCGCCGTCTTCCTCTCGCGCCGCCCCTCCTGGCTCAAGGTGCAGCGCTACGCGATGGGCACGGCGCTCGGCGCGCTTGCCATCTCGCTGGCCCTCGACACCTCAGGTCCGGCCAAGTCGAGCTGACGGCACGGCACATGGGGGCGGTCCGGTGGCCGACCTGGGCTTTACCGCCTCAAGATCCTCATCACCGCAGGTCCCCGCGGGGCATCCGCAGGCTGTATCCGACCCCGCGTGTGGTGTGGATGAGCGCCGGTTCGGTTCGGTCGATCTTGCGACGCAGGTTCTTCACGTAGGTGTCGACGATGCGTGTGTCACCGGCGAAGCCGTAGTTCCACACCTGCTGAAGAATCTCCCGCTTCTGCAGCACCCGCTCGGGGTGGGACATCAGGCACACCAGCAGCCGGAACTCCGTCGGGGACAACTGCGCGGGCTGCCCGGCGCGCCGTACCTCGTGCGCTTCCTGGTCGAGAGTGAGGTCGGCATAGCGCAGTGCGGGCTGTCTGGCGGGGCTGGTCGTCGGGGCGCTGCTGCGGCGGAGGATGGCGCGGACGCGCAGCAGGACTTCCTGAACGTGGAAGGGTTTGGTGACGTAGTCGTCCCCGCCCGAGCTCAGTCCGATGATGCGGTCCTCGACCTCGGTACGGGCGGTGAGGAAAAGCACCGGCGTGTAGAAGCCCTGGGCGCGCAGCTCGCGGGTCACCGCGAAGCCGTCGGTATCGGGAAGCATCACGTCCAGCACGATCAGGTCCGGGCGGCAGCGGCCCGCCTTGAACATGGCGGCGTTCCCGGTGTCGGCCGAGGCGATGGAGTATCCGGCCGCGTGCAGGGCCGAAGTGAGCAGGGTGCGGATGTCCGGATCGTCCTCGACGACGAGGACGGTGTACCGGGCGGAAGGGGCGGCCATCACGGGCTCGGATCACCTCGGGTAGAACGGGAACGAAGGGCGCCGACCGGGGCGGCGCGCGGTGCTGACCGAAAAGGTCGGCAGACTCACCGGGCTCGGCGTCAATCTGCTGGGATGAAACCGTCCTGTACGTGCGGGTCTGAACCCGCTGCGGGCACGTGTACCCGACGCTGAGGTCCTGGCCTTACAGCTGCCCCAGAGTCCCGGCTATGCGGACTGGCAAGGCCGATGCGCCGCTCGGCCCTGCTGACGGACGCCACGGCCTGATCATCTGCTTCGTGACCGTCAAGGGTGTCATCGGTGTCTGAGGCATTTATGGCCGGGAGCACCCGCCGACAAGACGTTGGGACATGTAGCCGAGACGGAAGGCTATTCTGCGGCTCATTCGATCTCTCTAGGGTTGAGGGCATCAAGCAGGACGCCGAGCCAGAAATCAACCGGCCGAAACCCAGGGAGAGTTACCGTGCGCACAGTGTTCCAGAAGTCTTTCGGTGGCCCCGAGGTCCTTGAGGTCGTGGAGACCGAGCGGCCGAAACCGCTGCCCGGCGAGGTTCTTGTCAAGGTCCACGCCAGTGCGGTCAACCCTGTGGACGTGTTCGTCAGGTCCGGCGCTTTCCCACTGCTCGGTGAGCCGCCGTTCGGCGTGGGCTGGGACATTTCCGGGGTGGTCGAAGAGGCCGGCCCCGGCGCCAGGTTCGAGGTGGGTGACGAGGTATACGGGATGCCGTTCTTCCCCCGCGCCGCCACCGGGTACGCCGAGTACGTCGCCGCACCGTCCCGCCAGGTGGCTCGCAAGCCCGCCTCGCTCGACCATGTGCACGCCGCCGCCATCCCCCTCGCGGCGCTCACGGCCTGGCAGGGCCTGGTACAGGCGGCAGGCGTCAAGGAGAGCGACCGGGTACTGATCCACCGGGCAGCCGGTGGTGTCGGCCACTTCGCGGTACAGATCGCGAAGGCACACGGCGCCCATGTGATCGCCATGGCCAGTCCGGCCCGGCACGATTTCGTCCGCGGCCTCGGCGCCAACGAGGTCATCGACTACCGGACCACCGACTTCACCGAGGCCGTCAAGGACGCCGACGTGGTTTTCGACTCCACGGCCCAGGGCGATCTCTCGCTCAGTGTGCTGCGCCCCGGCGGCGTACTCATCAGCATCGTGGAACACGCCGACCCAACGCTCGCCGTACGCGTCGAGGCCGCCGGGCGGCGCTTCGCCGGCATCTCGGTCGAGCCGGACTACGCCGCGCTCGAAGCGATCGCCGACCTGGTCGACGCGGGCCTGATCCGCCCGCACGTCGAGGAAACGTTCCCGCTGGAGGAGGCCGGTAAGGCACATGAGCTGGTCGCCTCGGGACACGTACAGGGCAAGATTGTCCTGACGGTCTGACCGCGACGGGCCGAACCAGGGAGAGCAAGGCGGGATGGATATCCTCACCGAGGCGCTGGCCTCGATGCGCACCGGGCACCCGGCATCCGTACGGACCAACGGCCGCGCCCCCTGGGGCGTGCGGCTGCCGCCAGTCGCAGGCGCCGGGTTCCATGTGGTGCTGTACGGGACCTGCTGGCTGGTCCCCCTCAATGACACACCACCGCATCTGAAGCCGATCCCGCTGAGCCCCGGTGATGTGATCTTCCTGCGCAGCGGGCGGGGCCATATCCTCGCCGATCATCCCTCCACCCCGGCCGTGGAGGCCACTGCGGAGCAGTTCCAACGGGGTTCACCGATCGGCTCGCTCACGCTCGGTGGCAAAGGCCCCGAGACCAGCCTCCTGTGCGGCGACTACCAGCTGGACCAAAGCCGCCCGCACCCTCTGGTGCGCCACCTGCCCGAGGTGATCCATCTGCCGACGCGGCACGGCCGCCATCCGGAGTTGAGCGCCGCCGTCCAACTCCTCGGCTCCGAGCTGGAAAACCCACGCATCGGCTCGGACGGCATCGTGCCCAGCCTGATCGACTCGCTGCTCCTCTACATCCTGCGGGCCTGGCTGGACGATCAGCCCCCGACCGCCGCCCAGGGGTGGGCCGCGGCCCTGGGCGACTCGGCGGTGGCGCCTGCCCTGTCGGCCATTCACGACGACCCCTCGGTCCAGTGGACGGTCGAATCGCTGGCCGAGCGGGCAGGGCTGTCCCGCGCCGCCTTCGCCCGACGGTTCGCCTCGCTGGTGGGCGAACCGCCGATGGCTTATCTGACCCGCTGGCGCATGACGACCGCCGCCCGTCTGCTGCGCGAGTCCAACGCCTCACTGACGACGGTCGCCGCCCGCACCGGATACGGCTCGGAGTTCTCCTTCGCCAAAGCATTCAAGCGGGAGTACGGCCTGGCCCCGGGCGGCTACCGGCGCCAGACCAGGGCTGCCTAGTGTCCTGCGCCAGTAGTTGAGCGTTGGTTGTCGTGTGACTTCTGCTACCAGACGGGTTGTTCCACTGATCGTGCGACCGCAGGGTCTGCGCACCGTCCGCCGGAGTCGGCCCTGGACTGCACCACCAGCCGCCGCGCACCGACCTGGCGCGCCGGAGCTCGGCCAGAGGAGGCAGTTTCCCTCGACGCGTAGGCCCGGGATCCGCACCTGCTCCGGCACTCTTGCCGCTACGAGCAGGACGCTGAAGGCGGCCTTGTCCTCGATCCGGGCGGAGGTTGCTGTCGATCGCGGTGATCGCCGGTGGCGCGGGCAGCGTGGACAGCGGTTCGGTAGCCTCCCCAGGACACTGGTCCAGCCGTGCCGCTTTTCGGCCCCTCGGACACGGTCCTGGGCGGCCAGGACCGCGTGGGGGAAACCGGCCTGTTCCCAGCCGGGACAGCAGCCGATCGCTAGCGCCGGCCGCGTCAGGGTGCGCGGCCTGGGCCCGGCGTACAGGGAGCGCATGGACGGGCAGAACCGCTTGGCTGAGACCAGCGGGCGGCGCCAGGGCCTCGTCGAGGGCGGTCTGGGCCGCCTCCACGATTCCCGGATCGGGCACCTGCATCCGGCCGGTCATGCCGAACACACCAGTTCGCCGCTCGCCGCGGCCGGGGCCCTCCGGGTGACGCGGCTCTTGATCAACTTGAAAAACCGACTCGAAGGTATTTAGTATTGGGGGCATGGGAAGGCCAGTGGATCAACTGACACCGAAGGGCGCGGCGACGCGCCGGGAGATTCTGCGCGCCGCCGCCCGTGTCTTCGATGCCAAGGGGTACGCCCTGGCCCGGATGGACGACGTGGTGAGCGAGACCGGCCTCACCAAGGGTGCCGTGTACTTCCACTTCAAGAGCAAGGCCGCCCTGGCCCATGCGGTCGTCGACGATCAGAAGCAGGGGATGCTTGCGCATGTGCGCAGGCAGCTCGAGGGGCTCGGAGGGCCGGCTGCGCAGGTACGCGGACTCGTCCCCGTCCTCGTGGACCTCGTCATCGCCGAACCCGCGGGATGGTCCGTCGTGCGGCTCGACCGCGAGCTCACCACCGAGTCACCGCAGGAACGCGCTCAGGTGTCCGTTCTCGCGGAGTGGGTCGGCCTGGTCGAAGAACTCCTTCTGGCCGGCGCCCGCGCGGGCGACCTGCACCTTCCGGCCGACGCCCACGTGCTGGCGACCGTATTCGTGGGCGCGTTCGACGGGCTGAAGGGCGTCCTCGAGGCCACGGGGCGCGCCACTCCCGAAGAGCTGCGCCGTGCAGCAGGCGCTCTCGCCGAAGTCATTGAGGCGACCATCGAAGCTCACTGAACGCGGGCAGGCCGGACATCACGCACGTCGGCCACGTCGGCCTTTTCATCGCCAAGAAAAAAACCTTCAAGTCGGTATGGAGACAGACATGAACTACTCGGACACTCTCACCTCCCAGCTGGCCGTCGTCACCGGCGCTTCGTCAGGGATCGGCGCCGAGTTCGCCCGACAGCTGGCCGCCCGCGGTGTGGACCTGGTCCTCGTCGCCCGTTCGAAAGACAAGCTGGAGGAGCTCGCCTCGACCCTGCGGACCAAGCACGGCGTGACCGTCAGACCCATCGCCCTCGACCTCTCCCTGCCCGACTCCTCCGAGACCCTCGCGCGCACGCTCGACAAGCAGGGCGTCGCCGTGGACATCCTCATCAACAACGCCGGCTTCGCTTCCCACGGCGACCTCGCCGAGGCCGACCCCGGCCACATGGCGTCCCAGGTGCAGCTCAACGTCGGCACGCTCGTCGGCAACACCACCCGGCTCCTGCCCGGCATGGTCGAGCGCGGGCGCGGCACCGTCATCAACGTCGCCAGCACGGCCGGATTCCAGGCGGTGCCGCACATGGCGGTGTACTCCGCGACGAAGGCATTCGTCCTGTCCTTCACGCGTTCCCTCTGGGGCGAGACCCGCGGCACCGGTGTGACCGTCCTCGGGATCTGCCCGGGCGCCACCGACACCCCGTTCTTCGACGTGGCCGGTGACAACGCGTCGGTCGGCAGCCGGCGCACACCGCAGCAGGTCGTCGCCACAGCACTCGCGGCGCTCGGCGGACGCAAGGCGACCGTCGTCGACGGCGCCGGCAATGCCCTGGTGTCACGCGTCGTCAGCCGCCTGGTACCCGAGCGCCCCCTGATCCGCATCGCCGAACGCAGCGTACGCCCCAGCGCGTGAAAGGCCCGCCGGCGAGCCGTGAACGCACCCCACCTCGTCGCGCTCGTCCGCACCCGCCGTCGGCGGCCCAAGTCCGCCCGGCTGGGTCTACATCGCCTTCGTCCCGGACGTGTACTCACGGATGATCGTCAGGTGGCAGCTCGCCACCCACATGCGCACCGATCTCCCCCTGGACGCCCTGGAGATGGCGTTTTGGCGGCGTGGAATCAAGAAGGGCCTGGGTCTGATTCATCACAGCGACCGCGGCTCACAACCCGGACTCAATCCGCTACGGCGATCGGTTGCCGAAGGCCGGCGCGACCGCGTCCGTCGGCTCCGTCACGGACAGCTACGAAAGCAACTTGACGAACTATAGGAGCGTCAATGCCATGGCCGAGGCCCTCAACGGCTCGTTCGAGGCTGAGCCGACCGAGCACCAAGGACCCTGGCGGGGAGCTGACCAGGTAGAACGTGCCGTCGTCCCGTGGGTCGGCTGGTACGACACCGGGCGCCTGCACTCAGCCCTCGACCACCTCCCGCCCGAGGAATTCGAGGCCCGTTACTACCGATCCCAGGCAACCACGAACGCCGCCTGAAACCCACAAACCAACTGCTACGAAACTCGGAACAGCTCAGTGAGTGCATTGAGGCTCGGGCGGATCGCTGCCGCGGCCGCGGCGGCGGCAGCGGCTTCATCTCCGGCCTCGATCGCCGCCAACAGTGCGTCGTGGGGTTCGGCGCCGCTCTCCTGGATCACGTCCTGGCTACGCAGCGCGTGCAGGCTGTCATGGAGTCGGCCGACGAAGAAGCGGTAGCACTCCAGCAGCACGCTGTTCCCCGCCGCTTCCACCACGGCCAGGTGGAAGTCTGCGTCGGCACGGGCGAACTCCTCCGGCGCGGTTGCGCTGTTTCGGGCAGCGAGCATGCTGCGCAGCCGCCGCAGGTCGGCATCGGTGCGGCGCATGGCGGCGAGCTGGGCCGCCTGAACGTCGAAGCCGAGCTGGACCTCGAACACCTCGCGTACGTCGGCAGTCCCGAACCGTCGCAGCATGGGGGCGGGGTCGGTGGTGGAGACCACGTAGGTACCGGCCCCCTGTCGGGTCTCCAGTACACCCAAGTGCACCAGGGCCCGTACCGCCTCTCGGATCACGGTACGGCTCACTCCCAGCTCCTCGGTGAGCCGCTGCTCGGTCGGCAGCCGGTCCCCGATCGCCCAAGTGCCTTGCATCAGAGCTTCGTTGAGCTGGCCTACGACCTCGTCGACCGAGGACCTGCGGCCGATCATGCGCATGGGGACTCCTTCGCCGGTTGCAATCTTCCGGCCCCACAGTATCCTGATCACCTGCCATCACTCATCAGTCATCATACAAATTTGGAGCTACGGTGAAGCAACTCATCACACCCGATTCCTTGGCCTGGGCCGCACAGCTACGCGAGGGCACCGGGGCAGACGCCATGCCGTTCGCCCCGGCGGTCGTCACACGCGGCGACACTGTGTGGCTCTCGGGTGCCACCGCCTACCCGCTCGTACATCAGCACCCCCATGACGAGGCCGAGCTCACAGTGCCCGAGGGAATCGCGGAGCAGACCCGGGCCTGCCTGGAGAACCTGCTCATCGCGTTGAAGGCGGCCGGCGGCGACGTCCAGGACATCGTCAAGGTCACCATTTTCAACACCGACATGGACGCCCAGAACGAAGTCAACCAGGTCTACGCGGAGTTCTTCGGCGAACACAGGCCGGCACGCAGCCATATCGGCGTCAACCGTCTGGTCGGCCCCGAGCTGAAGATCGAGATCGAGGCCGTAGCGGTCCTTGGCTGACAGTGTGCGGCCCTTGGCTGATGGCGTGCTCCCCGATCAGGGTGTGTCATTCGCCCTGCCGACGCGTGTGCAGGCAGCGGGCAGGCGGCCTTCGCTGCCCGGCTGACCACTGCCTGCCCAGTAGTTCCTGCCTTTCAGCGGGATCAAATATCGTAGGAGCCAAAATGTCTCTCTTCATTCCCGATTTCGACGGAACCGTCGTTGTGCGCTCTGCTGACGCCGAATTGATAGGCGAGGGCGGCCCGGTAACCAACCAGTTGCTCGTCGACAGCTCCGCCACGGGCGGGGCGCTCTCCAGCATGCGTGTCACCCTCGGCAAGGGTGCCAATGGCGCCCGCCCGCACCACCACGGCAAGTCCGCCGAGATGTTCTACGTCCTCGACGGCACCGCCCAGCTACTGTCCGGCGATCAAGTGGTCACCGCGGAGCGCGGAGACGTCGTCGTCGTGCCGCCCGGTACACAGCATGCCTTCGCCGCCGCACCCGGCGAGATTGCGGACATGCTGGTCATCATCACGCCCGGAGTGGAACGCTTCGAGTACTTCCGCCACCTCGAGCGCATCCGCTACGGCAAGGTACCGCCGGAGAGCCTCCTCGACGTTCAGGAACTCTACGACTCCTATTTCGGAACGAGTCCTGTCTGGAACGCCGCACGCGAACAGCCATGCTCAGCGCAACAATGCCCGTGACGTGCGGATGACCGGGCCTTCGAGTGTGACCAAGAGTTTGCACGGTCTCGTCTCACCCTGTATTCACCGGCATATCGGCGTCAACCGTCTGGTCGGCCCCGAGCTGAAGATCGAGATCGAGGCCGTAGCGGTACTTGGCTGACAGTGTGTGGCCCTTGGCTGATGGCGTGCTCCCCGATCAGGGCGCGCCATTCGCCCCGTCGATGCCAGTGCGGGCAGCCGGCAAGCAACCGCCGCCGCCCCCAGCCCCCTGACTCTGGTGATCACGCTGATACGCGGCGGCTGGACCGGCGGCCTCTCCGCACACCACACCCTGGGCGTCGTGCTCGCGGTGTTTGCTGTACAGCGGTGGTTCCGGTGGGAGCCGCGGCATTGACCAGGGACTCGGAGGTGGGCATGAGCGGGCGCGGTGGCTGGTGGCGCGGCAAGAGCACGCCGGAGAAGGTCGAGACGTACACGCGGTGGTCGTTCAACTTCTTCGCCATGATCGAGGTCGTGTCGATCGGACTGCCCATCTTCGACAATGTGTCGTCGGCGCTCGCCTGGTGCCTGTTCCTGCTGGTGTGCGGACACTCCGCGCTGTGTGCGGTGACCGCCTCACAGGCTCTGGACTGGGCGCGCGGGACCCGGGAACAGCCCGGCCGGATGCTGCTCACCCTGGCGGTGGGCACGGCCGTGGTCGCCGTGCTCGCGGTCATTCTGTCGGGCACCACATGGCGCCCGGCGACCGACTCCGAGTTCCGCGT
Organism: Streptomyces sp. NBC_01591; assembly: GCF_035918155.1. NCBI lineage: Bacteria > Bacillati > Actinomycetota > Actinomycetes > Kitasatosporales > Streptomycetaceae > Streptomyces > Streptomyces sp. NBC_01591. Next base: position 8,064,984 of record NZ_CP109327.1, on the reverse strand, counting down.
GGCCTCCACCGTGTTCGTGGGCGTCATAGCGTTCGGCACCAGTATGCTCGCGCTCGGCACGCGAAGCATACGGAGGATGACGCACGCGGTGGTCGGGGCGGCCCTCGGCGCCGGAGCGGTGGCGTTCCCCCTGGGCTTCCCGGGACCCGCAGCATTGATCACGGCCGGCGTGGTCATGCTCGCCGCGGGGTTCCTCACCGCCACCGCCGCCTTCTCCGTCTGGCTGCTCAACGCCGTCTACGAACTCTACGAGGCCCGCGAAACCCGGGCCCGGCTCGCCGTCGCCGAGGAACGGCTGCGCTTCGGGCGCGATCTGCACGACGTAATGGGCCGCAACCTGGCGGTGGTCGCGCTGAAGAGCGAGCTCGCCGTGCAACTGGCACGGCGCGGGCGGCCGGAGGCAGTGGAGCAGATGATCGAGGTCCAGCAGATAGCGCGGGAGACACAGCGAGAGGTCCGCGAGGTCGTACGCGGCTACCGCGAGGCCGATCTCCGGACCGAGCTCGCGGGCGCACAGGGTGTGTTGACGGCCGCCGGCATCGACTGCGAGATCAGCGGCCCGGTGACCGGACTGCCTGCGGAGATCCAGTCCACGCTCGGCTGGGTCGTACGGGAAGCGACGACGAACGTGCTGCGCCACGGAGACGCCGGAAGATGCGCGGTGTCCCTGCGAGTGGCGGAGGGCCGGGTGACCCTCACCGTCGAAAACGACGGAGCGCCTGGTACCGGTGCCGGGCCCAGCACCACCGAGCTGGCAAGGGGGTCCGGCCTCGCCGGGCTGCGCGAGCGGCTCAGGGAGGTGGACGGGGTGCTGCGGGCCGGACCTGCCGGGGGTGACCTGTTCCGCCTGACCGCCGAGGTGCCGCTGCCCTCCACCCCGGTTCGGGTTCAGAATCCGGGTCCGGACCCGGCTCCGGACCCGGGCGTGTCGCCTTCGCTCGTTCCCCCCACCCTGTGAGAGTGAGGTCATCCCATGATGTCCACCCCTCCCACCTCATCCATTCCACCTGCTCCATCCACCCCGCCTGTCCCTCCCACACCTACCGTGCGACTGTTGCTCGCCGACGACGAGCACCTGATCAGGGGTGCGCTCGCCGCTCTGCTGGGACTGGAGGACGACCTCGTGGTGGTCGCCGAGGCCGCGACCGGACCCGAGGCGCTGGCGCTAGCACACGAGCCCGACGTCGCCGTCCTGGATCTACAGATGCCGAGGGCGGACGGTGTGAGCGTGACCACATCGCTACGGGCCGAACTTCCCGGCTGCCAGGTGCTGATCGTGACGAGTCATGGGCGGCCGGGGTATCTCAAGCGAGCGCTTACGGCAGGTGCGCGGGGGTTCGTCCCGAAGACGGTCAGCGCACAGCGGCTCGCGGAGATCATTCGTACGGTGCATGTGGGAAACCGTTATGTGGACCTGGAATTGGCCGCGGACGCGATCTCCGCCGGGGACTCGCCACTGACCGCACGCGAGGCCGAGGTGCTCGAGCTCACCGCCGGTGGGGCGCCCGTCGCGGAGATCTCGGAGCGGGCCGCGCTTCGCAGGGGACCGTGCGGAACTATCTGTCGTCGGCCGCCTCGAAACTCGGGGCGGAGAACCGTCACGCGGCGGTGCGTCTCGCGCGGGAGCAAGGTTGGATTTAGACCCAATACCGCCGCCGCTTCAAGGACTTTCCTGGCATCTGCTGGTGGGTTTGGTGGGCGGGATGAGTGTGAGTGTTCTGGCTGGTGGTTGTGGTGATGGGGGTGTTTGAGGTGCCAGTTGGACACCTTGCGTTTGATGACGGGGGGGTTGGTGCGTGGTAGGCGGGGTGGCAGGAGTCGTTCCAGCAGTTCACTGCTGGTGTGGGTGAGAGCTTGTTTCAGCCGTAAGGGGAAAGTGCCGCCTGGTCGGTGACGTGGCGGCAGGCGGCGTTCAGGGTGCGGGTGAAGAAGATCCGGTCCGGTTCGAGGCTGGCCTGGTGGGCGGTGTCGTGGATGACGTCTCTGAGGGCGTGGTGGACCAGGAGGAATCCGTAGATCTCCTGCTCGACGCCGTCCGGGTGTTGCGCGTGCAGGACCAGGTGGCGGCCGCCCTGGTGGGTTTTGATCTCGTCGAGGGCGTTCTCGATCTCCCACCGTTGGTGGTAGAGGGGTGCCAGTTCGGCGGCGGGGGCCTGGTCCGGATCGCAGACTGTGGTGATGAGCCGGTAGACCGTGCCGTTGCCTCCGTCGAGGGTGTACTCGATCACCCTTTGGCGCAGATCCACCGGCACCGCGGCGCGCCGGAGCGAGCGCGTCCGATGGCGGAGCGTGCTCTGAGCCTGCACGAGTCCTGTCTGCTGGCGGATGGTCCCGCCATCGCGACGGACTTGGACACCCTGGCGCGAATCCGACACCTTCTCGGTGATCACGAGGCGGCGGTGCCATTGGCCGAGCGGGCGCTGCGGATCGACGAGGCGGCGTACGGGCCGGACGATCCGTATGGGTTCGCGTGCCACAGGTTGCTGGTCCGGAAGGTTTCTCCCGGACCAGCAACCCTTTCGATGCTCCGGATCGCATTCACCGGACCGCACGCGGATGGCGGTGAGGTCTCTCCCGTTGGACCATGGGTGGCGTCCCCAGGAACGTGGTGGTGATCCAATGGCCGGCGGCGCGGTCAGCCGCCCTGAGGAGTCGACGGAGGCCATGGAGCTCTGGTCGGCTTTCCCTGACAGTCGGGACCGTCACTCAGAAGCGGTCTGGCCCTGGTACCAGTCGTGGATCTGCTCGCCGGTGAGGAAAGTCGCTTCGGCGTGGCCGCGGATGTATTCCAGGGCCTGGTCCAGGTACTTCAGCCGGTGTGGCGCGGCCATGATGTAGGGGTGGACGACGAGTGCCATGACGCGCGCGGAGTCGTCGGCGCGGGCGTCGGCCAGGAGCTGGTCGAACTGGTCCGCGGCACGGCGCCGGTACTCCTCGGCGGAGTGGTGCTGAATGAGCATCATCGCCACGTCGTTGCACTCCTGTGTATAGGGCACATTGACGATGGGGGTGGTGCGGGTGCGCAGTTGGGTCGGCTGGTCGTCCAGCACCCAGTCGCAGACGTACGCGTAGCCCTCCTCGACCAGCAGGTCGGGGGTCTCCCAGGTCTCGGTGAGACCTGGGCCGAGCCAGCCGCGGGGCGGCTTGCCCACAACGGCGGTGATCGCGTCGCGGGTGCGCTGGATATCGAGCCGCTCGTCGGGCACCTTCTGCATGTTCTTCTGTGTGAAGCCGTGGCCCATGAACTCCCACCGGCGCTGGAGAGCGGCCTCGGTAATCTGCGGGTAGGCGGAGATCGCGGAGCCGTTGACAGCGAGGACCGCGGGGATCTCGTGCCGGTCGATCACCCGTAGCATCCGCCAGAATCCGACGCGGTTGCCGTACTCGTGCCAGGCCCAGTTCGGTACGTCCGGCGAGGGCACTCCGCCAGCCGGCGGGGAGAGTACGGTGCGCGGCATCGGCTCGGAGTCCGACCACTCCTCGATGTTGACGATGAGCCAGACGGCGACCCGCGCTCCGCCCGGAAGCTGCAGGGCCCGGCGTCCCTCGATGGGGTCGTAGTCGATCCGCTCACTGGGCCTTATGCGGGCGTTACTTGGCATCACGGTGGCTCCCGTTCTCGGTGATGGTGACGGACAGGGGTGCGAGGCCGCTGATCTCGACGTGGACGACGTCCCCCGGGACGATCGCGGAGACGCCGGCGGGCGTGCCGGTGTAGATGAGGTCACCGGGGCGGAGCCGGTAGTCGGTGGAGAGGTGGGAGATGATTTCGGCGACGTTCCAGATCATCAGCGCGAGCGGGGTGCGCTGGCGGGCCTCGCCATTGACATCGAGCCGTAGTTCGGCTGCGGCGAGGTCGCCCACCGACGCGCGGGGGGTGATCGGGCCGCACGGCGCGGAGGCGTCGAAGGACTTGCCGGCCTCCCAGGAGATCTGCCGGTCCCGGCAGTCACGCTGGCGGTCGCGGCGGGTCAGGTCGATGCCGGCGGCGTAGCCGTACACCAGGTCCAGCGCCTGTGCCACCGATACGTCCACGCCCTCGGCGCCGATCGCGACGACGAGTTCGCCCTCGAACTGGAAGTCTGAGGTGCGGGGCGGGTAGGGCACCTGGTCGTTGCCGGGCACAACCGCGTCGGTCGGTTTCTGGAAGAAGAACGGATCGTCCCGCTCGTCGCCCTCGCGCATCTCCCGGACGTGGTCCACGTAGTTGCGGCCGACGCAGTAGACGCGGCGTACGGGGAAGCGCTCGGCGATTCCGGTGACGGGCACCGACACGGTCGGCGGGGTGAACAACAGAGTCATGAGAGCTCCGATGGGGTTGTGGTGCTGAACAGGGCCGGGCGCAGCAGGAGGGCGAGCAGCGCGCCGGCCAGGAAGAAGCCGGCGATCTGCAGGAGTCCGGCGCCGGTCCATCCGAGGGCGGACACGAACTGGCTGAAGACCCAGCCGGATACGCCGGCGGCGATGTAGACGCAGGTGATGAACATGCCCGAGCCGTGTCCCGCGATGGCGGGTCGGACGGACTTCACCAGCAGGCCGGCGAGGGCGACGTAGGTCCCGCCACTGGCGAACAGCCCGAACAGGAACGAGAACGCGGCATGCCAGGCCACGTCGTGCGGGCCCAGGAATAGGGCGGCCGCCGACGCGGCCGCCAGCGCGTTCATCGAGCCGATGCACACGCGCGGGTCGATCCGGTCGGTGAGCCAGCCGCCGAGGGGCGAGGCGAACGCGGCCAGTCCGGACAGCCCGATGGCGAGGCCGGCCTGGCCCGAGGTGAAGCCGAGTTCGTCGCGCAGGTAGGTGGCGTAGAGGCCGATGTAGGCGAAGTCGGCGAGCCCGAACAGCACGGTGATGACGGCGAGCAGTATCGGGTTCCAGCTCAGGAGGGACGGGGACCCGCCGACGGTGGGCTCCCGCGTCTGCGTACCGGTGGCCTCGGTGAACCGGCGCGGCACGAAGAGGGCCACCGCGAGGGTCACCAGCAGGCCCAGCCCGCCGAACGCGAACATCGGCGCGTGCCAGGTGCCGTAGTGCTCCAGGAGGGCGGTCGCCGCCCAGGGACCGATGACCGACCCGGTGGCGAACGCCATGTTCACCGCGCCGATCGCCAGTCCCCGGTGGCGTGGGAAGGCTCCGGCTGCGACGGTCAGGATCGCGGCCAGCTGCAGTGCTTCACCGACGCCGGAGGATATGCGCCACAGCAGCATGTCGGCGAAGCCTGCGCTGAAGACCGTCAGCACGGTCGCGACGGAGAAGATGCTGGTGCCGACGACGACGAGCATCTTGCGGCTGAAGCGGGCGAGCGCGATTCCGGCGGGTATGCCGACGATCCCCATTCCCAGGGCGAAGATCGTGGATTGCAGGCCGGACTGGTCGAGGCTGAATCCGTACTCGTGCCGGACCTCGGGGAGCAGGACGGGGAAGACCATCCGGTCCATCGCGTTCACCGAGTACGCCAGCAGGAGCAGGGCGTACATGGCGACGGCGGGGAAACCCACGACAGCATGGGTCGCGGGCCGGATCGATGCCGCTCTGATGGTCATCCGCACACCGCCCGGATCGTGATCGATGGGAGAGCTGTGGCCGCGCGGGAGACGCTGCCACGGGACGGCCTCATCTCCAGTCACCGGCGGCACGCGCCCGCTCAACGAGCACGTCACGGCGGTCATCGGCACCGGAGATCGCGGCCTGCGCCGAGGGCTGGGTGAGCCGGCCGCGGTCGAGCAGCACCCGGCCGTCGACGACGACCGTGACGATGTCGGTGGCCCGGCCCTGCCTGACCAGTGCCTCGGCGGGGTCGCCCGACGGCAGGAGGTTGGGGGTGCGGGCGTCGATCAGCAGCAGGTCGGCCCGCTTGCCGGGGGTGATCGACCCGGTCACGTCGCCGAGGCCGAGGTCATGCGCGCCGTCGAGCGTCGCCATCTGCAGCAGCCGGCGCGGGGTGACCTCGGGCGATCCGGTTCGGGCGGCCTCGACGGCCTCCACCGCGCGCAGCGTCGTGAACACATCGGGTGCGGTCGGCATGGCCAGGGTGTCGGTCGACAACGACACCGGCACCCCGGCCTTGAACAGCTCGCTGAACAGGGGGAATCCCATGGTGCGCATCTCGGTGATCGGGCTGAGCGAGATGCGCGTGCCGGTGGCGGCCAGCGCGGCGATGTCGTCCGGAGAGGCGTGTACGGCGTGCACGATCTGCACGTCGGGTCCGAGCAGGTCCTCGTCGGCGAGCCGGGTGAGGCCGCAGGAACGACAGCCCTCCTCGCGCAGACAGCGGTCGCAGTGCATGGTGATCGGGAGGCCCAGCTCACGGGCGGCTCCCCATTCGCTGCGGCAGACCCGGTTGGGGGTGCGGTAGGGGCCGCGCAGCGCCACACCGAAGTCCAGCAGGCCGTCGAGCCGCTCGGCGGGCCAGCGCGCGGAGAAGCGCCGGAGGTCGTCGAGGTCCATCGGCTCATCCGCCGGGGTGGAGTCGCGCGGTCCGTATGAGAACCGGCCGCGGACACCGGCGTCGAGCTGGGCTTTGACGTTGACGTCGGCGTCCTCGGGCGAGCGGACGTTGTGGTCCCAGTTGTGCACGGTGGTGATACCGGCGGTGACCGCCTCGGCAAGGGCGAACCGGGCGGCCCAGTAGAAGTCCTCAAGGTCGTGGTGCGGGCCGAGCGCGCGCTTGACGGCGAAGTAGTCGCGGCCGGGCGCGTCGCTCACGGAGCCGCGCAGCAGGCTGTTCCACAGGTGCCAGTGCGTGTCGACGAAGCCGGGCAGCGCGAGGAGTCCGCTTCCGTCGATCACCGTGGCGCCCGGTGGGGTGGCCGCGTCCGCATCGGTGGTGACCGAGGTGATCACGCCGTCGGTCACGGTCACCGTCGCGTGCTCAAGGTCGCCCAGGCACGGGTCCATCGTGACCGCGGTGACACCGCTGAGGACCAGATCCCCGCGTTCGGGCAGGTCGGATTCAGGTTCAGGAAACATACAAGCTCACTTCCAGTGCTATGGCTACGCCCACACCCCACACGGCGACACCCCGGCGCAGTGCCGATGGTGATATTCGCCGAGCAGCCGACACGCCCAGTCGGCCGCCGACGAGTCCGGTGACGGCCAGGAGCAGGGCAGGGCCCCAGGCCACCGAGGTGAGAGCGACAAACGCGAGAGCGGACACCGACCCGACGATGAGCGAGAGCACGCTCTTGAGGGCGTTGAGCCGATGTGTTGTGTCGGTCAAGAAGACGCCGAGCATTGCCAGCATGACGATGCCGAGCCCGGCGACGAAGAATCCGCCGTAGAAGGCCACCACGAACTGCGCGGACAGCAGTCCGATCCGGCTCGACCCGGCACCGTGCCGCGCAGCCAGGGCCGCGACTCGGGGTTGCGCGGCGAGCATCACGGCGGACGCGAGAACCAGCCACGGCACGACGGCGCGGAACACCTCGTCGCTCACCGCGAGCAGGGTGAGCGCCCCGCCGATCGCGCCGGGGATGCTGACCAGGGCGAATGTACGGACCTGCCGACCTTGGCCCGTCAGCTCGGCCCGGTAGCCGAGCGAGCCGCCGAGATAGCCCGGCAGGGCCGCGACGGAGTTGGTGACGTTCGCCGTGACCGGCGGGACGCCCATGGCCACCAGTACGGGGAAGGAGATCATCGAGCCCCCGCCTGCCACCGCGTTCACCGAGCCGGCCAGCAGGCCGACCACGGCCAAGAGCCCGAGCTCCCACAGATCGGTCGTCACGTCGCAACCACCTCCCTTCGTGAGAGGGAAGGTATGCACTGCATGCAATGCATGTCAACGGTTGATGTGTGCAATTAGGCATGCCTTTTGCATGCAATGCACACCCTGTATGCTCTTGGCCGTGGACCACATGGGATCGCTTTCTAACCCGGCGGCGAGCAGCGCCGACATCGTGTATCTGACGTTGCGCCGGCGCTTCGCGGAGGGGGAGCTCGCGCCGGCCGAGCGACTCACCGAGGCCGCCTTGGCGCAGGAGCTCGGAGTGAGCCGCACGCCGGTGCGCGAGGCCCTGGGCCGCCTGCAGGCGGACGGTCTCGTCGTACCGATGGCGCGCGGGGTCGCGGTGGCGACGCTCAGCAGCGACGAGGTCGAACAGCTCTACAATCTGCGCGCCGTGCTGGAGGGGCTGGCCGCGGCCCAGACCGCCCGCCTGCAAGCGGCCGGGCAGATCGCACCCGCGCACCTCCGGGACATCGAGAAGGCCGCGGAAGAGGTGGAGCGAGCGGTTGCCGAGGGTGACGCGAAGCAGTCGGCGCGGGCCAACCTGGCCTTCCACCGGGCATTCGGACAAGCTCCCGGCAACGCGTTCCTGACGGACGCGCTGCACCGGGTGTGGGACCGTATCGCGATCTCCACGGTGTCGAACCTCTCCGACGGAGAGTGGGCGCGGGCCGCGCTCACCCAGCACCAGGAAATATGCCGGGCCATGATCGCCGGAGACGAGGACGCCGCCCGCCGGGCGGCCGAGGAGCACATCCTGTCGGCGATGCGCGTCTACAGCGAAGCCCTCGGCCGGGGATGACCGGCCGCCGGCCCAGCGCTGAACTGCGCGTCCCCCCTCGCACAGTCAGGAGTGCCGCACGAGGGGGGACACGGCGGCGGTACGGCCGTGGCGGAATCTTCTGGACGGCCAGCCGCGCAACCGTCCCGGCTACGTGTCCGACGCCCGACGACGGAGCTATCAGACCAGGCAGAGCAGAGCCCGCATGGCGAAGGACGTCTCCAGGGTGCAGACGTCCTCGGCCCCGAGGTCTTCGGCGTAGGTGAGGGTGCGTCCGGACGGCGGGGTTGTCATGCAGGTGGGTCCTCCCTTTCATGCGGTGCCGACTGGATCAGCTCCCGCAGTGAGCCTCCAGTTGGTGCTGCAGCGGATCTTCCGCAGGAGGCGCCAGCCTTGAGGGTGGCCACGGCTTGTTCACCGAGGCAGCAGATCTTGGCGTGGGTGCTGTTTTGGCGGCGCTTCCACCTCTTGAGGCGGCGGCCTCGGAACGGAATCCGGGCGGATCCGCCACAGCGGCGTGACCGGGTAGTGCGCCTTCTCCGCGTGGATGAACCGGCATGCCGTGCTCACCGATTGCTCTCCTTCGCGCGAGATCCGACAGGGTGCTGTCGTAGGCGGAGCGGGAGGAGATCTCCCGTGGTCTGGCTGCCGGTGATCCCTTCCGGTAGATCGCGGCCCGGTGCTGGGCGGCGACCGACAGGTTCGGCCCGCCCTCCGCACGCACCAGTACGATCCTGGCCCGGAGGGCCAGACCCTGCGCGGTCGTCCGGCGCTTGACCCAGTTGCTCAGTACCTGCCGCTCAGCCTCGCTCAGGACCAGTGGCTCCAGCCTGTTGTCACCCACAACCCACAGCAGACCGAAGCCGACCGACAGCCGTCAGCCAAACCCGCGAATTGGTACGCAAAGCGACTCACGTGGTGCCGAAACAACTCACGACCAGGTCGCTAGCTAGTTGGGTTTGGTCAGGTTGGTGCGGGGTCGGGGGTGTCGCGGTGACGGGTGGGGCAGGCGCCGGTCCAGAGTGCGAGGAGGAACTGCACACGTCTCCTGCCAGCAGGCGGGAATTCGACGACAGTTCTAGACCCGGGTTTCCGTCACGCCCGCACGTTCCTTCTGGGCCAGGGCAACGAGGTCGGCGTAGCGGACGACCGAGCCGCCCGCGCCCCAGGTGCCGTCGGGCTGTTCATGGATCAGCACCCACACCCGCAGCACCTCTTGCGGGGGCAGCCCGGCGGCCGCCAGAACGGTCTTCGTGACCTCCTCGATCAGGCCGGCCGGCGGCGTTCCGAGAGTGCGCCCGGCCGTGCACTTTCCACAGGTAGGCGACGAGTTTGACGGCTCCAGCGCGCGCCACCCGCAGGACATCTCGCGCGCCGCCTACGTCGCCGACGTCATCGCCGTTGTGAATCAGATGGCGCTGCGGCGGCCTGTCCTGGTCGGCCAGTCGCTGGGCGGGCACACGGCCATGCTCACCGCTGCTGCACATCGCAGACTCGTTAGCGCGCTCGTCCTCATCGAGGCCGGCCCCGGCGGTCCGAACCCGGACGGCCCCGTGCGAGGCCCACAAGCAATCTTCCCGCCAAGTCGGCGACGACCTGCACGTTCAACCCGCGCTTCCGCAGTAGTACGGCCGGTCGGCGGCGATGCGGTCGATCGCCAGCGGCGTGCCGTCGAGGATCACGAACGCTTTGCATGCCGCTGTGTCCCACAAGTAGTCCGCGACCTCGTCGGGCACGTCTTCGTCCGGACCCGGGCGTGGGACAGCCCTCACCGAGATCCATCGGGACCCGGGCGTGGGGCGAGGACTCTGTGTGAGTGATTCCGGCGGAACGGTCGGTCGCAGTGCACGCGCTGTCGGAGGATCGGTGCGGTCTTTCGCTAATGTCCGGGGCGCCGCGTCTTCGCGGGCGAGCGAACGTGAAGGTGCCCCAGCTCATCGATTCCGGCAGCAAGGAATGGTCACCATGGCCGTGTGCGAGGTCTGCCACAATGACTACGAGCTGGCGTTCGAGGTGCGTGCCGCGGGAGGGCGGTCCACGTCTTCGACAGCATCGAGTGCGCTGCGCAGAAGATCGCCCCGATCTGTGTCAGCTGCCAGTGCCGCATCCTCGGCCACGGCATGCAGGCCGACGGCCAGTTCTTCTGCTGCGCACACTGCGCGCGTGAGAAAGGTCTGTCCCAGTCCCAGCTCGTGGATCACGCCGGAACCCCTCGGCCCGGTCGCCCGACCACCCTGCGGGGGGACACCCTTCTCTGCGTGCGGTGCTGCTACCTGGTCGGTCAGCCGGCGGACAGCGCTTCGAGGAGGTCGCCCACGACCGGATCGGGCAGTGCACGGGCGACATCGGCCTGGGCGACCGCCCCACCAGCACGTGACCGTCGATGACCGGCAGTCGACGCACTTTGTGCTCGCTCATCGTGCGGAGAATCTCCGACGCATCGTCGTCCGCGCCGATCATGACGGCTTCACCCTGCCGAATGCGAGCGGCTGCAGAGCGACGAACACCCCGAGACTCGTTCTGCTCGTGATGCGCTGTCCCGGTCGCGGTCGGCGGGGGCGGTTTCGGGGAACCTCCGTTGTAAACGGGACCCGTTCGGCTCGGTCTACTGCACGCCGCGGGGTCCTGTCCTTACCGACAGGCCCCTCGGTGTGCAGGCTGGCGTCAGACGGGAAGGCTGGTGCTGCCCACAGGCGGGCAGTTGGCCACGTTGTCGAGTCCGCCGTCCGGCGCTCCAACTGTCCCGGCAGTACCGCCCTGGCCGGCTGGCGTGCCTACTTGTACCAGTAGCGGACACCGCCATGGCGCTGCAGGTGCCGCGGAACTTCTCCGCGTAGCTGTGGGTCCCGTCCTTGCACTCGGCGGTCGCGCCCGCCGGGTGCGGACTGCCGGCCTTGCACACGCCAGTGGTGTCCGGTGCGCACTCGGCGGTCGACTCGGCCTGGGCGGCCGGGACGAGGAATACGGCGGCGACAGCGAGCGCGGTGAGGGTGGCGCGGGCTGTACCGCGGTATTCCGGTGCCGTGATGGTGCGGGTCACGATGTGGTGCCTTTCGGGGTCGATTCCCGCGCCGCTGTCACTCCGGCGGACCGGAGCCCGGGGCAGCCGTGGCGGCCCGGCACCCCTCCCCCGGCGCCGATGAACCCGGACACCCCGAGCGCGAACATCCGCATCGGGTACGCGAGATGCTCGCACCTGGGCCAAGAGCTCCGGTCTCAGCTGGATGCCCTGGCCGAGCACGGCATCCCGAGAGACAAAATCTTCAGCGCCCTGGGTGTACTGCCCGGCCAGGACGGACCGCTCGGCCGCTGGTCCGGACCGGATGACGACGACCCGAGCACCACCGAGCCGGCCGAGCTGAGAACGCAGTCCGTGAACGCCGCCGGAGCGCGCATCCCAGCCTGCCGGGAGTATTCGGCCCGACCGACCCAGGAGACCTCTCATGACCACTGCGCCGTCTGCCTTTCCCCTCCCGCCCAGCAGCCCACGGCGCTCAGTTACTCAGGTGCGCCAGCAGGGCAGGGTGGTCGGCGAGAGCGTTCTGGAGCAGCTGTCGGGCGAAGGGCGCGTACTGGCCGCTGTCGGCAGCTGTCCAGTCGATCGGGCCGAAGGGCGGCTCGGGGTCGTACTCGATGAACAGCTGGACTATGCGCGCGACCTCGTTGCCGGCGAGGCGGCCGACAAGGTGCAGTGCCATGTCGATGCCGGCCGAGACACCGGCGGCGGTGATGAAGTGCCCGTCCTCGACCCAGCGCCGGGTGACCGGCGTTGCCCCGAAGCGGGCGAGCAAGTCGCGGTACATCCAGTGCGTGGTGGCCTGGCGGCCCTCCAGGAGCCCTGCCGCCGCGAGCAGTAGCGAGCCGGTGCACACCGAGCCGACGATCTGGGACCGCGCCGCGGTCTCGCGTAGGTTCCCCAGCAAATTCTCGTCGGCCATCGCGGCAAGGGTGGGGACGAGGCCGCCGGGCACGATCGTTGCGTGCGGATCCGCTATTTCCTCGAAGGTGTGACTGGGTACCAGGGACAGCGGGGTGTCGCTTCCAATCGGCTCGATCCGCTCGCCGATCACGACGGTGCGGTAGCCGGGAACCAGATCAGCCAGCGCTGCGAAGACCTGCAGCGGGCCGACGATGTCCAGCGGCGTGAGGCCCGGGTACAGCACGAAGGCGATGGTTTTCACCGGGGCCGACGGCGCGGGCGAGGTTTCGGTCATGACAGGACTCCTGAATGTCGGTGGGTGGCCGGTGGCCGGCCTGACCACCCTCACCCACCGCCGCAACCAGAGACAGGAGCCTCTGGACTCTATGTCCGAAATCCTGGGATACCTGTCCTGCAGACGGATTCGGTAGGGTCGTAGGCATGACGACAGCTGTCCGCCACCGCGTGGTGGTCGTGGCCTACGACGACGTGGAACTCGTTGAGGTCGCCTGCGTGACCAGTGCCTTCGACGGGGCGAACCGCCTCGGTGCGAATCCGCCCTACGACGTCCGCCTGGTCACCCCGGAGGGCCGCCCGGTGCGCTGCTCCTCAGGACTGGTCCTGGGCGCGCAGGCGGCGCTGGAGCGTACCCGCGGCCCGGTCGACACGCTGCTGGTCGTCGGCGGGCCGGGCCACGCCGCGGCGGCGCAGAACCCCCGGCTGGTCGAGCACGTGCGCCGCCTGGCCGGAATCGGCCGTCGGGTCGCATCGGTGTGCACGGGCGCCAGTGTTTTGGCGGCGACCGGGCTGCTCGACGGCCGGCGCGCCACGACCCACTGGGCGTACGCGCACGACCTCGCGCAGCGTCACCCGGCCGTCCAAGTCGACCCCGCGCCGCTGTACCTCCGCGACGAGCACGTCTGCACATCGGCCGGGGTCACCGGGGCGCTCGACCTCACCCTCGCGTTCGTCGAGGAGGACCACAACCCGGCCCTTGCCCGGACGCTGGCCCGGATGATGGTGACCTACCTCCAGCGGCCCGGCAACCAGGCCCAGATCAGCATGTTCGTCGACGCACCGGCTCCGGAGCACCGGACCGTGCGACGGACCGTCGAGCACATCACCGGGCACCTCGACGGCGACCTCAGCGCCACCGCGCTCGCCGCGTACGCGGGAGTCAGCGGGCGTCATCTGGCCCGGCTGTTCCTTGACCACCTCGGACAGACACCGGCCCAGTTCGTACGGACCGCCCGAGCCGAGGCGGCCTCACAACTCCTCGTCTCCACAGCACTGCCGCTGGCTTCGATCGCGAGGCGCTGCGGATTCAGCTCCGCCGAGACAATGAGGCAGGTGTTCCTGGACCACTACGGAACCACACCCAGCCAGCACCGCACAGTCCACAGCGCTCCCCGGGGTGCACCCTCCGAAGTACCAGTGGCTTGACGGGTGGCCGGATGTTTCGACTCGGACGGCGACGCATCGCGGCCTGCCCCTGCCCTTGGCGGACAGGGCAAATGGTCCGTGGCGTAGCACCGGGACGGGCGCGGGGCGGCCGTCACCTGTCCGTGTCGCGCAGGGTTCTGTCAGCCACCGGCTGCCAGTGGTTGCGGTGGCTTTGTCGTATGCGGCGAGGGTGCGGTACAGGGTGGAGCGGCCGACGCCGAGGTGCTTGGCGATAGCGGTGACTGACTCTTTCGTGTCCGACGCCGGAGGGCGACGGCGAGCATGTCGCCGTCGATCGCGGGCGGGCGGCCGCCGTTGTTGCCGTTGGCCGCGGCGGTGTCCAGGCCGATCAGGGTCCGTTCGTGGATGAACTCCCGCTCGACTGCCGCCATCGCGGCGAAGAACGCGAACAGCAGCTTGCCCGGGCCGGTGGTTGTAGATGCCTGGCAGGGCCCGGCGAGCATTTTCCAGGACCAGGCAGTGGGCGGTGAGGTGGTCGGCGAGCGCGGTAAGTTCGGCGGCGTCGCGGCCGAGCCGCTTCATCTCGTACACGGTGAAGATGACCCGGCAGTGCGGGGCGTGCGCCTTGACCTTCGCCTGCCTTCCTTCCCTGGGGGAGTAGTCCCGACACGCCTGCCGTCCGGCGGGGCCCCTTTCAAGGGTCTCCACATTGTTGCATCGACCCACTTCACACCAACCTGCTCGCTCTTCTCCTGCGCGCGTTCTGACTCTGGCCGACTACGGCTGGGACGTGGAACGTGAGCGTTCCTTCGCCCCGTCGCGGGCCGACGGACTGGTTCCGGGCCGCGTGGTGCGGGCCGAGCCCGGCCTGTGCGACGTCGTCGCCGAGACCGGGCCCGTCCGCGCGGTGGTCGTCCCCGCGGTCGGGCCCCGGTGACCGGCTGACGCCGTGCACCGGGGACTGGGTGGCCGTCCGGCCGGCCACCGTGGCCGCCTCCGCCACCGTCGTGGAGGTCCTGGAGCGCCGGACCGCTGTGGTCCGCTCCACCGCGTCGCGCGCCTCCCACGGCCAGGTACTGGTCGCGAACGTCGACACCGTGGCGGGGGCCGTCTCCCTCGCCGAACCGCTCAGGCACGGGCGGATCGAGCGAATGCCCGCCCTGGCCTGGGACAGCGGCGCCCCGCCGGTGGTGGTGCTCACCAAGGCCGACCGGTGCGCCGACCCCGGACCGGTGGCCTCCAGGTGGCCGCGGTCGCCCCGGGTGTGGAGAGTGCTGGTCACCAGCGCCGCCACCGGCGAGAGCATGGACATCGTCGCCGCCGTCCTGCCAGGCACGGTCGTCCTGCTCGGGCCCTCGGGCGCGGGCAAGTCCACCCTCGGCAACCGCCTGCTGGGCGAGGACCGCCTGGCCACCGGCGCGGTGCGCGAGAGCGACGGCAAGGGCCGGCACACCACCGCATGGCGCGAGTGCCTGACGCCGTCGGGGGATCTCGGGCGAGCGCCCTTCTGGGAGACCATGAAGCGGAACTGGAGGTTCTTGGGGTCGGCGCCGGGCCAGAGTTGACTCGGCGGTCAATCTCCCGGGCCGGTCTGGGGCAAGGTTCGTCGTTGAAGGGGCCTCCCACTACCGCGAGTCGTTGCGGCCGGGCCAACCATCGCGGGATCGGGCTGATGCTGCTTGCGGATGATCCGCTACGGCCGTATCGCCACCGCATCAACCTCGAACAGCATCCCCGGCAGTGCGAGCGAGGCCACGCCGCTCAGTGTCTGGGCCGGCAGCCTGTCGCCAAAACGGGCGTGCAGCGCCTTGCCGAGGATCTCCAGCTTGTCGAGGTCGTGGTCGACGATGAAGGTACCGAGGCGGACCACGTGCTCGTACCCGAGGCCGACCCCCTCCAGCGCGGAGCACAGCCGGTCAAACGCCAGATTCACCTGGGCCGCGAAATCACCGGGCACAGGAGCACCGGTGGTGTCGGAGGCGTACTGACCGCCGATGAAGACGGTTTCGCCGGGCGCCGAGACAGCGTGGCTGTAGCCAAACGGTGTCGGGTCATGGAGGGTGGCTGGGTTGGTGATCGCGCGCTGATCGGTCGTCATGCCTTTTTCAACACGTGCACCGACCTGCCCATTCCATCGGGATCAAGGCAGGTAGGGAGGGATCTGTGCGTTTCCCGAGAGACAGCCGTGGCTCCGCAGATGACGAGGAGCAGCGAATGGTGATGGTGCATGTGCTCCTGGAGTACGGCCGCCACAATGGGCATGCGGGCTTTCTGCGTGAGGGTTTCGACGGGACTGTGGGCGCCTGAGTCTGCAGGAGCCACCGACGGCAGGACCATGGTGTTGGAGGCGCTGGTTGCGGCCCGGTCACGCTCCTCGCGTACGACTGCGCGCACGCCCGGACTGCTTCGTGCGACATCGGCTGAGTGACAAATGTCAGTGAAAACGATGAGGAATCGCAGCAGTTCGTCGGCAGTGCGGTTCATAGCCTTTCGGTAGGTATCCACGTGCCTGGGTGCCGCGCGTACGACCCGCGAAGGAGATCGCCATGCCGCGTCCGGCCTCATCCTCACCGAGCAGCATCCGCAGGACCAGTAGGACCGCCGGAATCAGCAGGAGACGTATGGTCACCATGGGCACCGCGCTCGCTGCGGGACTCGCTCTGACCGCCGCCCCCGGCACCCCCGCCGTCGCCGCGTCGCCCCGCCGAGCGCCGGGTGATTTCCGGCCGCCCGTACGGCTCGTCCTTCCGCCGCCGAGCAGTCCTCATGCCCTCGGCACCGTGGCGCTGCATCTCAGCGACCGCAGCCGCCGGGACCCCTGGGTCGCCACACGGCCGGTACGGGAGCTGATGGTTCAGCTCTGGTACCCCGCACGTGCAGCAGCCGGCCTGCCCAGGGCGCCTTGGATGACCGGACAGGCCGCCGCGGTCTTCCAGCAGACGGGATATCTCCTCCCCGAGTACGCCACGCTGCCGGACACGCACGCCCGTATCGGCGCGGCAGCGGACACGCGCGGGGGCCGACGTCCGGTGATCCTCCACTCCCACGGACACGGGCAGCACCGCGGCTCCAGCACGGCGCTGGTCGAGGAGCTCGTCAGCCACGGATACATCGTGGCCGCCATCGACCACACATATGACGCCGGGCAGGTCGAGTTCCCCGGTGGCCGGGTCGAGAAGTATGCGATGCCGCCTCTCACGGGGGAGGACGACGACCCAACGATCCTCAAGGCTGTCGACGTGCGGGTGGCCGACACCCGTTTCGTACTGGAGGAGCTGTCACGGCGCGTACGGGGCCGCCAGAGCCCGCTTCCGCACGGACTCGGCGACATCCTCGACCTTTCCAGGACCGGCATGTTCGGCCACTCCCTGGGCGGTGCGACCGCGGCCTCGGCGATGGCGGCAGGGGTGCCGATCATGGCAGGCGCGAACCTCGACGGCAGTCTCTTCGGTCCTGTGGTGGCCAAGGGGCTGCGCAAGCCGTTCCTCCTGATGAGCGAAGATGCGGACAACAAGCCGAGCTGGCCGGAGATCTGGCCCCGGCTGCGAGGATGGCGTCGCCATCTCCGGCTGACCGGTACCCGGCACTTCTCGTACACGGACTATGAGACATTCATGCCGCAGGCCGCCTCCCGGCTCGGAGCGACCGACGAGCAGCTGGCCGCGTTCATAGGCCCACTCGACGGGACACGCGGCATCGACATCCAGCGGCACTTCCTGCTCGCCTACTTCGACCTTCACCTGCGCGGCTGTCGCGCCCCGATCCTCGAAGGACCGTCACCCCGGTATCCGGAGGTACGTTTCATCGGTGGTGTCGGATGATCTGAAAGAAAACTCGTGGACGCCCGCGTCCCTGCGGTTTTGACCGCAGGGACGCGGAATCTCAGTTCGCGAGCTGCCGGATCCTCGCAGCAGATACGCCCTGTGCCCCCGCGTGGCCCACAGTAAGGGCCGGAGCCGAGGCCCGGGAGGCGCGGCGACGGGCCGATGAGGCCCTGGCCCACGAGATCGCGGTGATCCACATCGTCTTCCGGCGGAACTACGATGTCCCGCGTGTCACCGCCGAACTGTGCCGGCAGGGCCAACCGGTCAACCACAAGCGGGTGGAGCGGGTCATGCGGGAGCACGGCATCGCCGGGAACGGCCGGCGCACCGTACGCCGCAGCCCGACCAAGGCCGACACCACCGCGGCGCCGTCGCCGGACCCGATCCGCCGGGACTTCACCGCCGCCCGTCCCGGCACGAAGATCGTCGGAGACAGCACCTACATCCCCGCCGCCGAGGGCCGTCTCTCCCTCGCCGCGTGGCTGAACCTGGCCACACGCGAGGTGATCGGCTGCTCGATGGCCGACCACCACCGCGCCGAACTCGTCGTCGACGCCCAGGACATGACCGCCGCGCTGGGCCGGCTGGAGCCCGGCTGCGTGATCCACAGCGACCGCGGATCGGAATACACCTCCACCAAACTCCGCTCCAGAATTGTGAAGTTGGGACACCGGCAAAGTATGGGCCGGACCGGGAGCTGCTTCGACTGTGAGGATGGGGTCACCGTCGCCGGGGCGGCCTGACTGGTGTTACGACTGACCCCTCGGGTGTCCTTGCTGTTGATCTGTCGGTCACTCCGGCGGCGGGCTCGATGCGGTCCGCCGACCGCGCGGCAGTGACCGAATAGGAGCCTGTTGCCCCCAGGCACTCGTCACAGTCCTGTCCTCCCGCCCGGCCGACGGTCTCGCGCTGACCGCCGCTCCCGGGAGGGGAACCGACAGCCATGACCAGCATCCTGCAGGCAGAACCGATCGGGAAAGTCGTCGTCGGAGTCGGCACCCACAAGTACATCCACACCGCCGTCGCCGTGGACATCGTCGGCGGGGTCCAGGGCACTACCCGCGTGTCCGCCGACCGTGGCGGCCATGAACAACTCGACAGCTGGGCCCGCCAGTTCGGCCAGGCCCTCGCCTTCGGCGCGACGCGGCACCGGCTCCTACGGCGCCGGACCCGCCTCCCACCTGCGCAGACACGGCCACAAGCTGGTCGAGGTCAACCGACCCGACCGGCGAGTGCGCCGCCAGCGAGGCAAGTCCGACCCGACCGACGCGGAGAACACCGCCCGCGCGGTCCTGGCTGGCACCGCCACCGCGACTCCCAGGAGTGGCGAGGCACTGCGAGGGGCCGGGCGAGGCGGAGTTGGGTGTGGGCGGCGATGACCAGCCAGGTCCAGCGGTCCGCAGCATCCGGTTCGCGGAGCTTCGGAGCTGTCCAGCCCAGCGTCTGCTTGATCATCCTGAAGGTGTGCTCGAGATCGAACCTGCGCAGAAACGATTTGCCAGAGCCGGTCCGTATCGGCGGCCGTGGCATCGGCGCGTGACCACCACAGCCACACCGGCTTGGGATCGCGGTCCGCGGGGCCAGGCAGTGACGAAAGCGTGACGGAGGGGCCTGCACGTGATCGACACCGACGACATCGATGTCTTCCCCGGCCTGGACGAACACCACGCCATCGCCGTCACAACCACTCGTTGATGGCCGCGCCGTCAGGCCCCGACCGAGGAGTTCGGTCGGGGCCCGCACCGGTTTCCGCGTCGGCGCTCGCGTCGCTTCGCGGTTTCCGAGCCGGACGGGGGCATCACAAGGTGGACGTGTCCTGGAACCGGCGGGCGAGGTAGCTGAACCAGGATTGCTGGAAGGTGGCCGCGAGCCGCGACTCGGGGGCGAACAGGTCAAAGGCGTGGTAGGCGCCCGGATAGAGGTGCAGTTCGACCGGGACCCCGTGGGCGCGCAGGCGCGCGGCGTAGTCGAGGTCCTCGTCGCGGAAGCAGTCGAGTTCGCCGACCGCGATGAAGGTCGGCGGCAGCACGCTGAGATCCTCCGCGCGGGAGGGCGCCGAGTACGGGGAGACGTCGTCGGTTCCGGTGCGGTCCCCCAGGATCGCCTGCCGGGCCAGGATGTTCGTGGAGCGGTCCCAGATACCTATGTCGGTGATTTCGTGGCTCGACGCGGTCAGGTTGCGGTCGTCCAGCATGGGGTACGTCAGCGACTGGAACAGGGGCGCCGCGCCGCCGCGGTCCCGGACCAGCAGTACGGTGGCCGCCGCGATGCCTCCCCGCCGCTCTGGCCCGCGATGCCGATCCGGGCGTTGTCCAGACCCAGGGCCTCCGCTTCACGGACGAGCCACTGGTAGGCGGTGAAACCGTCCTCGGCGGCGCCGGGAGAAGGTGTTTCCGGGGCGAGCCGGTAGTCGACCGCGGCGACGGCGCAGCCGAGCCGCGAGCACAACCGCTTGAGCCAGGGATCGTCCTGGGCGGCGAAGCCGAGCACCTGGCCACCGCCGTGGAACCAGAGCATCACCGGCAGCGGTCCCTGCGCGGTCGCGGGCCGCAGCAGGCGGACCGGCACGTCGGGGCCGTCCGCCCGGCTGACGCGGTGCTCCTCCGTGGTGACCGACGGGTCGTAGGGAGCTCGCTCTCGGCGATCGACTCGGCCTGCGCGCGGAACGCCGCGCGCGTCGCGGGAATGTCGGTGAGGTCGAACGCGCCGTTGGACGTCATGGGGACGCCGTCGAGTGCCTGGCTCAGTTCCCGGTCCATCAGCAGACGGGAAACGGGCATGATCGTGCCTGCTTTCTTTTCGTGAGGGGGCGCCGCTCCGGGCGCCGCCGGGTGGGACGGCTCAGGCCTGGAACTCGTCGATGACGACCACGCCGGTCGGTCCGTACGTCTCCAGGGACTCCAGCACCCCGCTCGCCTCGTGGAGGCCGACGGTGCGGGTCACGATCCGGCCGGGATCGAGGCGGCCGGCGGCGATCATGTTCAGCATCGTGCCGAACCGCTGGCCCTGCATGCCGAAGGCGCTCAGGATCTCCAGCTCCTTGACCATCATGACGTCGATCGGCAGCGCGACGTCCCCCTTCTCCGTGGCGGTGGTGTGCCCGAGCTGGAGGTGGCGGCCCCGCGTACGCAGGGACAGGACGGAGTTGCGGCAGGCGGCAGCGATCCCCACGGCGTCGACCGACACGTGGGCGCCGCCCCTGGTGAGGGTCTTCACCGCCTCCGTGGGCTCGTCCTTCGCCGCGTTGATGGTGTGGACCGAGCCCAGGGCCCGCGCGGCCTCCAGCTTCTCGTCCGTGATGTCGATCGCGATGACGTTGGCACCCGTCGCCGCGGCGATCTCCACCGTCGACAGGCCCATGCCGCCACCGGCGCCGTACGCCGCGACCCATTCACCGCCGCGGACCCGCGCCTGGTCAACGACGCCGTGGAAGGCGGTCATGTAGCGGCAGGCGAGCGCGGAGGCGCCTCCCGCACTCGTCGACATCGAGGTCCGGGCCCAGTAAGCGACTCCCAAAGCCGTCGAGAAGTAACTTCGCGAGCGGTCGATAAAGCCATAGGCCTTCTCGCCAGCACCGAGCACGAGCCGAGAACACCGTCAGCTGACCTTTTCAGTCGTTCCGCATGCCCCGCCCGGAGACGGGCTACTGCGATGATCAGGGAACACGCTCCTGCTGGCCGACCGGGCGGACATCGACAAGATCGAAGCCACCCTCGTGGCGCACGAGATGTTGGACCTGGCCCAGGCCGGAGTCACGGACGAACCCGACCCACCCTTGCGTGGTCGCGTGTCGAAGAAGCCACCCGACGACGTCCATCGTCACCCCGAAGTCGTCCTCGTGGACGCACGTCCGGACGGTCAGGGCCCACGGTTCGCTGCCGTCCAGGTTCGGCCTGTCCACGGCACGAACCAGCAGGGAGACATCGGCCCCGTCGAACGAGTGGCTCGCCGAGCCACCGTCGAAGGCCTGCCAGGAACCACCCCATGAATCCCAGTCGGTCGACTTCAACTCTGTCGGCATGTCCGCCTGCCCCAGGAGCCACCTCAGTTCCAGAAGCACCGGCTCGGGCAGGTCCGGCTGCAGGTCCACCGCCAGGAACAGGTCGTAGTAGTCACTCACATCAGGGACCCTAGCCCCAGCCGCTGACAGCACTCTGCGGGCCTGACAGACCCCCACGGAGCCCAGTGCTGTCAAAACTCGGGTTCGCTCGCCGTGCGGGACGCCAAGAGGGCCCGACGTGTGCCTGACCACGCACTGGCTGAACTGCAAAAAGCCGGAACAGCGGTCGGCATGATTCTGGTCCGGGACCGGACTCCTCGACAGGGACCCCGGACCCGGCACGATCGGGGTGCCCGACACCCGGGGCATAGGCGCCGCACTCCTGAACGCCGTGACCGCGGACGCACCCGATGGCCGGTGCTGGCTGCTGACGTCCGTGCGTGCCGAATCGGCCCTGTCCCTCTACCGGCATCTCGGCTTGGCGCAGGCCACTCACCCGGCCCCACAGGGAACTGGCTGTGCCGTGTTCCTCAGCCCCCGGCACCGTCGCAGTGGGCACGCGCAGCTGGATCATGGCTGTCGCCCTGAACAAGTCGGCCCGCGAGGCCGGGCTGAACGCAGCCGCTCTGGTCAAGGCGCTGCTCGGCGGCCGCGGTGGCGGCTCCGCCGAGCTCGCCTAGGGCGGTGGCCTGCCCGCCGCCCGTGTCGCCGACACCCTCGCCGCTTTGCCGCACCTGGTCAGCATCTCGAGAAGCAGTTAGCCAGGGACAATCCGGATATCGCTGAGGAACGTGCGCACCTGGCCGTGGCCTTGTCGCTGCGTATCGTTCCCGGTGCCGACCTCGTCACCCACCGAGTCGATCGATGCCAGCGCCTTCAAGCGCGAAATGGCCCTCAGCACCAGCAAAGTGGCTCCGGAGAACCGGGGAGGCCTGCGCTGTGGAGACACGACAACACCCCATTCAATGATCAACTTGTTGGCCTCGGTTGGCCAGCCAGAACCGAACGGCTCGAGTTCCCGCACCCCGCACCCCGGCTATGAGGGGGCATCACCCACACTCGCCCTTGACACCTCGTCAGCAAACTCAGCAAAAGGTCAGCATCACCCCCGCTGAGGACCGCCTCGAACTGCCAAGAGGCGCCAAGGTCGACAAGGCGAAGAACGAAACCGTGACCTGGGAAAATGCAGGTAGCGGGCCCAGTGCTAGCATCACTTTCCAGCACTCGTGAAGTTGGTCCACAACAGCATCGAGTACGCGAACATGCAGCTGATCGCGGAGGCGTACGACCTGCTGCGTGCCGTGGCGGGCTACTCCCCCGCGAAGATCGCCGAGACCTTCCGCAGCTGGAACACCGGCCGCCTCGACTCGTATCTGATCTAGATCACGGCGGAGGTCCTCGCCCACACCGACGCGGCCACCGGAAAGCCCTTCGTGGACATCGTGCAGGACCGGGCCGAGCAGAAGGGCACGGGCCGCTGGACGGTGCAGATCGCACTGGATCTGGGGGTGCCCGTCTCGGGTATCGCGGAAGCCGTCTTCGCCCGTTCGCTGTCCGGGCACGCCGATCTGCGCGAGGCGGCGCGGGACCTGGCGGGTCCGTCGGCGTCCCCGCTCGGCGAGGAGGCAGCCGCGGCCTTCGCAGACCGGGTGGAGCAGGCGCTGTACGCGTCCAAGATCGTCTCGTACACGCAAGGATTCCATCAGATCCGGGCGGGCAGCAAGGCGTACGACTGGAAGATCGACCTCGGCGCGGTGGCGGCGATCTGGCGGGCCGGATGCATCATCCGGGCTGCGTTCCTGGACCGGATCCGGGCGGCCTACGACGCCCGTCCCGACCTGCCGAGCCTGCTGTCCGACCGGCAGTTCGCCGAGGAGATCGGCGCCGCCCAGGACGACTGGCGGGCGGTGGTCGCCGAAGCGGTGCGGCAGGGGGTGCCGACACCGGGGTTCGCCGCCGCGCTCTCGTACTACGACGGCCTGCGCGCCGACCGACTGCCCGCGGCGCTCACCCAGGGGCTGCGCGACTTCTTCGGCGCGCACACCTACCGCCGGACCGACCGCGAGGGCTCCTTCCACACGCTCTGGGGCGGCGACCGGTCGGAGGTCGTCGCGGGCTGACGCGCGGACGGCGGGCGGACCGCCGGGCCGCCTTCGCGCTCGCCCCGGCCGGGTGGCCCGGGGTGCGGCGTGGTCGCGCCTGTGCGTAAGTAGCAGCGAGCCCTCTTTCCGCCCCGCACCACGAGCCCGTCGCCGTTTCCCGCCGTTGCCGCCCCAGGGAGCCCCCGTATGCCCGACGCCACCGCGGAACCGGCCGCGGCCCAGCCCGTGGTCGCGCCGCTGACCAGCGCCGCACTGATCCTGGTCGCCACGATCGAGCCCGGTGGCGAGCCCGCCGTACGCGAGGTGCTGCCGGATCTCGCGGCCTTCGCCCGCTCCATCGGGTTCCGGTTCCCCGACGCCGGTCTGGCCTGTGTGACCGGCTTCGGTTCCGGTGCCTGGGACCGGCTGTTCGCCGGGCCGAGGCCCGCCCGGCTCCACCCGTTCCAGGAATTGCACGGCGCCCGGCACCACGCGCCCGCCACCCCGGGGGATCTGCTGTTCCACATCCGGGCCGAACGGATGGACGTGTGTTTCGCATGGGCGGCCCAGCTGCTCGACCGGCTCGGCGGGGCGGTGACGGTGGTCGACGAGACGCAGGGGTTCCGCTACTTCGACCACCGGGATCTGCTCGGATTCGTCGACGGCACAGAGAATCCGGTGGGGGCGGACGCACGGTCGGCGGCCCTGGTCGGCGCCGAGGATCCCCCGTTCGCAGGCGGCAGTTACGTCGTCGTGCAGAAGTATCTGCACGACCTCGCGTCCTGGAACGCGCTGAGCACCGAGGAGCAGGAGCGAGTCATCGGCCGTACGAAGTTCGACGACGTCGAGTTCGCCGACGACGTCAAACCCGCCGACTCGCACGTCGCCCTCAACACGATCACCGACCCGGATGGCACGGAGCGCGACATCCTGCGGGCCAATATGCCGTTCGGCAGCTTCGGACAGGGCGAGTTCGGCACGTACTTCATCGGTTACGCCGCCGATCCGGGGGTGACCGAGCAGATGCTCCGCAATATGTTCCTCGGCAGTCCACCCGGCACGCACGACCGCATTCTCGACTTCTCGACCGCGGTCACCGGCACGCTCTTCTACGCCCCCGGCGCCGACTTCCTGGACGCCCTGCCGCCCTCGCCCTCGTCGGCCGGAACCGACGCCCTGCCGGAGCCCGCGTCCGCGCCGGTGACGGCGGAGGCCACGGTCCCGGCCGCTCCGGCCGACGGTTCGCTGCACATCGGCAGCCTGCAAGAAAGCGCCCAGTGATGAACAATCTCCACCGCGAACTCGCCCCTGTCACGGAAGCCGCCTGGGACCAGATCGAAGAAGAGGCCCGGCGCACCTTCAGCCGCCATGTGGCGGGCCGCCGAGTCGTCGATGTCACCGACCCGGAAGGCCCCGAACTGGCGGCCATCGGGGACGGTCATCTGCGCGACATCGATCCGCCCGCTCCGGACGTCATCGCCCGGGCCCGTACCTCGGTGCCGGTCATCGAGTGGCGCGTGCCGTTCACGGTGACCCGGTCGGCCGTGGACGACGTCGAGCGTGGTTCGGACGACAGCGACTGGCAGCCCGTCAAGGACGCCGCCCGCACCTGTGCGTTCGCGGAGGACATGGCGATCATCGACGGGTACGCGTCGGCCGGGATCACCGGGCTCCGGGACGGCTCCTCGCACACGCCGCTGACGCTGCCCGCCGACGCCCGCGACTACCCGACCACCGTCAGCCAGGCCCTCACCCAGCTGCGACTGGCCGGTGTCGACGGGCCGTACCGGCTGTTGCTGGGCGCCGATGCCTTCACCGAGGCCACCGAGACCTCCGACCACGGGTACCCGGTCGCCACCCATCTGGCCCGGCTGCTCGACGACCAGATCCTGTGGGCGCCCGCCGTCAAGGGCGGTGTGCTGCTGTCCACCCGTGGCGGTGACTTCGAGCTGTGCCTCGGCCAGGACCTGTCCATCGGCTATCAGGACCATGACGCGACCAGCATCCGGCTCTACTTCCATCAGGCGTTCACCTTCCGGATGCTGACGCCCGAGGCCGTGATCCCGATCATCGCCTGAGGCACTACCTCCTGCGGCCGGTCGCCCTGACGTTCCAGGTCAGGGTGTCGGTGGCCAGGGCGCGGACGGCGGGGTCGCTGATGGCATCCGTACGGTCCACGCTCTCGGCAGTCACCCGGTGTCCGCGGCCGTCCGCACGGACGCCGAGCGCCGCGGGGGTGACGGAGGTACGTCCCCGGGCGGAGACCTTCTCGACGCCGTCCACGTACCAGCGCAGATCGGCCCTGGCGAGACCGGTGACAGCGCCGGGCCGGTGGGTTTGCGTCCCGGCGCCGGCGGTCCGGAGGTCCGCCCGGCTCACGGTGATACGCCGGCCCGGTCCGACGGCGGTGCCGGTGTCGACGGTGCTGCTCAGTGCGTTGCCCGCGCGGTAGAACCCGGCGATCATCGCCTCGCGCCCCGGCAGGTTGAACTCGGTGTTGCTCAGCTCGCGCATGATCGATGACGCGGTGGGGCGGTAGAGCCCGAGCGGGTAGTAGGCGCTTCCCTCGTACGTACCGACCGTGCCGCCCGCCGGGTCGGCCTGGCCCAGCCAGCGGTACCACTTGGCCTGCTTCTCGGTGAGCTGCGCGGGGGTGTAGGTGGTGGAGTTGATCCCGCCCGGCTCGCCACCGGTCCAGGTCCCGTACTCGGCGTAGGTGTACTCGTCGTCCAGCAGACCCACCGAGTGCCCTATCTCGTGGGCGGCGATCAGGCTGGACGAGGCGTGGTCGGAGGAGAGGGTGGAGACTCCGTTGAAGGGATGGCCCTCGGCCTGGAGCCCGGAGTAGCCGGCGCCTCCGTACTTGGTGGAATTGGCGATGACGACCACGAGGTCGGCGGCCGGGGCCTTGGCGGCGTACGCGGCCGCCTTGTCGATGTCGGTACAGATCAGCCGCTCGATGTCGGAGCACCAGAAGTAGCTGCCGAGCGCGGTGTCCTTGACGGTGTCGGCACCGGGATCGCCGCTGATGCCGGACTCGTTGGAGACCGCGTCGACGGTCCAGACATTGAACAGGCCCTGGTAGCTCTTGTAGGGCTCCAGGGCGGTGATGTCGGCCCACTTGGCGGTGGCGTCGGCGTGGAAGTCGGCCTGCTGGCCCGCCGTGTAGCCGTCACCGATGATCACGACGTCCAGGCGGTCGTCGGACGGACCGGTCACGGCCTGTTCGCCGACCGTGCCGTCGACGGCGGCCTCGGCCGCGCTCAGCGGGGCGGCGGTTGCGCCCTTCCGTGCGGGGGCCCCGGCCGGGACCTCGACGGTCCGGCCCGAGCCACCGGGTTCGGGGAAGTACTCGGCCGCGATGCGACGGCCGCCGTCAGGACCGGTGGGGGCGGCCGACGCCGGTGCGGTGGCGGCGGTCGCCGCCAGGAGGCCGGCGAGAGCGAGCCCCGCCATGACTCCTGCCGCTCGGCGCGTACGGGGGCGTATGTGCATGGACAACTCCTTCGGGTCCGGGGGGACTTCCAGGGCACAACCCTCACGTAACTCGTGAGTTAAGTTGAATTAACGCAACGCTTAACCTAGAGGGGTGCGGACCGCCGAACAAGGCCCGGATGCCCGGTGGTTGAGGCTCGTAACCGGGCATTTACGATGCATGGACCGCATTTCGAGGCGGAGCGAGGCAGAAGGGGCGGCGCGATGAACGAGAGGCGCACAGCAGGGCGGGACGCGGGGCCGGAAGACGATCCCGGAGCCGTCGGCCGTCGCGTCCAACGGCTGCGTACCGAACGTGGCCTGACGCAGCGACAGCTGGCGGAGCCCGCCTACACCCCCGCCTACATCTCCACGCTGGAGGCGGGCCGGGTACGCCCGTCGGAGGCGGCCGTACGCCACCTCGCGGACCGGCTCGGCATCACGTACGAGGAATTGGCGACGGGACGCCCCGCCCATCTCGCGACCGGACTGCGGCTGAAACTCGTCGAGGCCCAGCGGACACTGGCCACCGGCGCCGCCGAGGACGCCGCCGTCGCCTACGCCGGCCTGCTCGCCGAGGCCGGCCGGCACGGGCTCGACGAGGAACGCGCCACGGCCCTGCTCGGGCTCGGCCACTGCGCGCTGGAGACGGGCGATCTGCCCACGGCCCGCGAGCACTTCGAGGCCGCGGAGAAGCTGCTCGCCGACGCTCCCCTGCCCCGGCGCGCGCCGGCCGTCCGGGGCAGGGCCGTCGCCCACCTCCTGGCAGGCGAACTCCGTTACGCCTGCTACCTGTTGGAGAGCGCCATCGACGAGCTCAACACCTCCGGCCTCCAGGACCCCGGCGCGCTCCTGCTGCTGTACACGGCCGCGATCGCCCCGTACATGGACATGGGAGCCCACGCCCGCGCCGCCCAGGCGGGCGAGTTGGCACTGGCCCTCGCACCGCAGGTGTCCGATCCCGAGCTGGTCGCCGGACTGCACCGCAGCGTCGCCCGTACGCTCATAGCGGCGGGCCGCACCGCCGAGGCGGACGCCTCGCTCGCCAGGGCGGCCGAGATCTACCAGCAGCTACAGATCCGTACGGAGCTCGCACACTGCCACTGGATGCGCGGCTACGTACACGCGCAGGACGGCGATCTGTCCGGCGCCGAGA
The DNA here is from genome assembly GCF_035918155.1 of Streptomyces sp. NBC_01591. Classification (NCBI taxonomy): domain Bacteria; kingdom Bacillati; phylum Actinomycetota; class Actinomycetes; order Kitasatosporales; family Streptomycetaceae; genus Streptomyces; species Streptomyces sp. NBC_01591. The sequence continues at coordinate 8,036,622 of NZ_CP109327.1, read as the reverse complement.
CCGAACTGCGCGCCGCCCGCGACATGCTGGCATCGAAGCGGGCCTCCCTGTACACGGCCCAGGTCGAAGTGGAGCTGGCCGATGTGCTGCGTCGGCGCGGCAGGACCACCCAGGCCCGGGAGCTGCTGCACCGGCTCCTCGGCGAACTGCACCCGGACCGGGGCTCGGTCCACGCGGGCGGCGCGCACCGACTGCTCGGTCTGATCCACGAGGAACAGGGCGAACTCGAGTCCGCCGAGGAGCACTACGTCACCGCGCTGGCCCTGCTGGAACGGGCGGGTGCCGCCGGTGATCTCGCGGACATCTGCCGGCTGCTGGGCGATCTGCTGCGGCGCGTGGGCCGGACCGAGGCGGCGATGGACGCGTACCGGACCGGGCTCGGCCATCGGGCCTCCCCCGGCAGCACCACACTGGGACCGGCACCGGTCCGGCCACCCACCACCTGAGCCCGGCCCGGCGGAACCGGTTCAGCGGCTCGCCGGCCCCCGGGCGAGGAACGTCTCGACGGTCCGGGTGAACCAGCAGGGGTCGTCGAGCCAGGGGTGGAAGAAGGGGGCGCTTGCCCCGAAGTCGGCGTCGGTGGCGGCACCCGTCCAGACCCGGCCACAGGCTTCGTACCCGGCCGCGAACCACGGCTCGGCGCTGCGCAGGGCGGCCGCCTCCAGGCGGTGCCCGTGGTCGAATTCGACACCGAGGGCGCGCGCCCGGGCAGCGATCAGGCTCAGCGGCAGTCGGAGCTGCGGCCGAGGCACGCCACCAGGGGGCACCGAACCCGTCGGGCGCACCCGGCCGCGTTCGCCGCCGCGTTCGCCGCCGCGTTCGCCGCCGCGTTCGCCCGGCCGCCGTCATCCGGCCTACCGGGGCGACGGCTCCGGCACCGGCTCGGGGCGCGGTTCGGGCGGTTTCGGAATGGGGTCCGGTGCCGGGCCGGGCGGGACGGGTCCGGGCGGCGGAGGCGGCGGCTCCGGCAGCGGCGACGGTGGTCCGGGCATCGGTCCGGGGGTGGGCGCCGGCGGCACCGGGTCGGGGTAAGGGTTCGTCATCGGGGGCCTCCGAACGGTTCGGGGTGGATCTCCTCCCACCGTCTCCCGGAGCGGCTGCCCGCGCCTGGTGAGTCCATGCGCACGGCTTCCGGATGATCTGCCGGGATCCGGGAGCCGTACGAGGTCAGCGTGCGGCGGCAGCCGCGGCGGCGAGACCCGGCCGGGGGCTTGAGAGCACCGGAACGCGGGTGACCGTACGGGTGACCGCGTCGGCCATGGACGCTTGCGCCAGCACGATCACATCGCTGTCCGTGACCGCATCGGCGGCGGCCGCGACGAGGTCCAGATAGCCGTCGCGGTCACCGGCCTCGAAGCGCGCCCAGGCGCCGTCCACCACGACGGTACGTACGTCGACGGGCCGGTCCCCCGCCTCTTCGGCGAGCAGCGCGAGGGTCGGCGCCAGCGTGCCGGTGATCGACGCGAGAACCACCACGCGGTCCTGTGCCGCGGCGGCGGCCGCCATCGGGCGGTCCACACGCAGCACCGGAACACCGAGCGAGGCCGACTCCGCCTCGGCGACGGCGCCGATCGTCGAACAGGTGCAGAGAACGGCGCGGGCACCGTCCGCGACGGCGCCCGCGAGCAGTGCCCGGACCTCGCCCGACACCGCTTCGGGACCCGATTCCCTGGCCCTGGCGAGCAGGTCCTCGTGCACGAGATGGCGCAGGGTAAGTTCGGGATGGTCGGCGTCCCGGAGCGCGTCGAAGACCGGTACGTGGACCGGGGAGGTGTGCAGCAGGGCGAGGGTCATCGGCCAAACAGTACAGCCCCCGGCCGACGCGGGTCGTTACAGCTCGGGGTGGGACTTGAGCTGCGTCTTCGCCTGTTCCACCAGTTCGGCCGGGGCCTCGGGAGCCAGGTCGGGGTGGCGCACCGCCCACTTCGCGGCGTACGGGCAGAGCGGCACGACGGGGACACCCTCGCGGGCCGCCATGGCGTAGAACTCCCGGACGAGGGCGCCCGCGATGCCCTTGCCCTCGTGGCCGGGTTCGACGACCGTGTACACGGCGACGAGCGCGGCGGGGTCACCGTCCATCACGAAGTACGCGATGACTCCGGCGGCCTTGCCGTTCTCGTACGCGAGCAGATTGCCGCTCGCGCGGTCGTCGCGGATGTCGAGTTCGATCCGCTCGGTCCGTTCTGCCATGACGGTGCTCCCTGAAGAGGTCGGACCGGATCAGCGCGCCGCGGGAACGGCGTGCGGGCTCCGTTCGGTGGTGGTGCCGGGTACGGGAGCCGACGCGTCGGAGCCGAGCTCGACGATCCGGTTGTCGGCGTCGACGTGCACGATACGCGGGACCAGGCCGCGTGCCCCGGCGTCGTCGACCTGGGCGTAACTGATCAGGATGACCAGGTCACCGGGGTGGACGAGGTGGGCGGCGGCGCCGTTGATGCCGATGACACCGGAGCCGCGCTCGCCCTCGATGACGTACGTCTCCAGACGAGCGCCGTTGTCGATGTCGACGATGTGCACCAGCTCACCGGGCAACAGATCCGCTGCTTCCATCAGCTCGGCATCAATGGTGACGGAACCGACGTAGTGCAGGTCGGCCTGGGTCACGGTGGCCCGGTGGATCTTGGACTTGAACATGGTACGCAGCATCGCGGCACTCCTGGACATAGGCTCCCTGCCTGCATTTTTGCAGGTCAAGGGCGTTTTCCCACCCTATAACGAGTCGCATGTTCGGGCAGCATTCCCCAGATTTTTCAGGACTCATGCTGACCACTTGCCGACTCTCCTGACACATCGCCAGGCGGCTGCAGGGGGCTTCGTCCGCTCTCCCGGACCCCACCGCAACGACTGCACAAGCCTACGCAGCCCCGCCGAGCGGCGCCCCGTCCCGCTGCCCTGGGCGACTTCGCCTGGCAGGAAAGGAGCTCGTACGTTGTTACCCGAGATCGACGACATCTGCCTGGTGACCACCGGCGACGCATTCCACTGGATCGCGCCCGCGCCGGGCATCGCCGTGCACCCATCGGTGAACGCCCGCTCGTGGGCCCGGATCGCGCGTCAGACGTCGTTTCCGTGGGCGCTGCGGCTGGCGGACGCAGCCGAGCAGTGGCTGAGTTACCGCCGCCGAGTCGACCACAGCGTCGCTCCCGGAGGAGCCCGGTGATGAAGATGCCCGAGCAGGGCTGTCTTTCGCGGCCACCAAGTCCGCGTGTGCCGGGAAGCGGGCCAGTTCCGGGGCGGCGGGCGGAGTCCGGGGCGTCTGAGTGCGCCTCGGGGACGGCAGCCTGGCACGCCGGTTCCGCGGCCGTGGTGCGGCCGCGCAAAATCGGGCCATTGCCGACCCCGTGACGCCGCGCGGCGCCCACTGGAGCGGCGCAGTCGCTGCACGGGTCGGCAAGGGTTTCAGGTTGGCCGGAAACCCGCGGCGGATGCGGCCGAAGGGGGGACCATCCATCGAACGGAGACGTTTCAAACGCCCCGCCCCCGCACACCCGGCGTGAATCGCGGTATTCGCACAGACATCCAGGATTCCCCTCGTCGTCACCCGTTACGGCGAGCCGCGGGGCCCGTTCTTAGAGCACCCGTGCCATTCGATGACCTGCTGGAGGACACGATGACTTCTCTTCCCGCCTCCGTGGACAAGCCCCTCGGTTTCGAACGATTGCGCCCGCCCCTGCCCATCCCGCCACTGGTGCGCAGCGAGTTGGCGTGTCCGCCCGCTGCTCGGCACGGCCGGATACGGGGTGGGCAGCCGACCGGCTCCAAGCCCGCCGATCACCGGGGGACGTGCACGCCGGGCCGCCGGCTGTCCGTCGGGCGGGGGGCCGACGGTGAGAGCGCGCAGGAAGCAGGAGCAGGGTGGCGTCTCGCGAGCCGAGCAAGAGCTCTACGAGGCCGACTCCGGTGGGACCGGAGCTACGTGCGCTACGAAGGCACGCTGACTCGGCTCGTTGTCCGAAGCCCTGTCGGACGCGCTCGGCCGTCGCCCCCCGTTCACTCTCAATGACCTGTGACGGGAAATCCTCTATCCCGTTTCTCGTACGAGGAAGTCATTCCTGAACTGCGTCGCAGAGGGCATCGGGTGCAGGCATCAGGAGAAATACCCTGGCGGGTTTCACATCGCCTCCACTCCGAGTGAGTCCCCCTCTCCTGCTACCGCGGAACGGAAGGTTACCGCCTTTGCCGGCCCGGCCTTTCCAGTACGGAGCACCCCAACTACTCCCATCCCGTGATCTCCGCAGACCAAGCGCGGGAGCTGCTTACCGGTGACCCACGCCGCACACACTCCTACTTCGAGCGCGATGACCTGCTGCCACGCCTTTCCCCTCAGTAGCCCCAGGTTGCAGAACCTCCCCGTTCCGAGCGCTGCGAAGCATGCCCCAAACGCCAACCAACTCCCCACGCCCAGGCGGTATTTCCTTGAACGCGTCCACTTCGTCTCAGCCCACAAGCACCGCCGTCCTGATCGTCAACGGCCGCGGAGAGTACCTCCTTCACCTGAGGGATGCACACAAACCGATCTGCGACCCCGGTACCTGGTCCCTGGTCGGCGGCGGGCCCGAGCCCGGCGAGACTCTGGACGAAGCGATCGCCCGCGAGATCCTTGAGGAGACGGGGCTCGTCCTCTCCGGTATCACCCCCTGCACGACCGTGCAGACCCACGGCCCGAACGTCACCGAGGGGAAGATCCAGGTCTATGCGGCCCGCTGGGACGGTACCGCCCATGACCTGCCCGTCACCGAAGGGATCATGTTCGCCTGGTTCGACATCGCCACCATGGAGCAGCTGTCCATGTGCCGGTGGGCTCATGAGGTGATCAAGGCCCACCACACCGAGCACCCCGCTCCACCGCTGCCTGGACCACGGGACGACACCGGTCAGGGCGGGGCGGGCGCGGTGAAGAACGTGATCGGCGCGCACCTGTTCCTGGAACGTGACGGCCGTACTCTCCTCGGTCTGCGTCACCCTGATGTGGAGTTCGCGGGCGGCGAGTGGCATGCCCTGGCCGGTCATGTCGAGAGGGAGAGCGTTCGCGCGTGCCTGGTCAGAGAGGCGTATGAGGAAGCCGGGATCGTCATCGAGCCCGCAGACCTCACCCTGGTGCACACCGTGCACCTGCTCGACGATCATGAGAACGCCGAACCCCGGATTCAGCTGTTCTTCCGGGCGATTCAGTGGTCCGGAGAGCCGGAGGTCCGCGAGCCCGACAAGTGCACGGCCTGGCAGTGGTGGCCGCTGGACGGTCTGCCGGACCCGATGGTCGGCTACACCCGTGCCGCGATCGAGGGCATCCTCACCGGCACCGCGTACACCGAGCTCGGCTGGGCACCCCCAGTGCGTGCCACCGGTGGCAGGTGAACTGCGGTGAATGCCGAATCCGGCACAGCCGACTCGGTGACCGAGGGCCGGCTCACCGACGTGGCATCGGCGCGTCTGGCGCTGGTCGAACGCCTGCAAGAAGATGGGGTGTTGACCGATCCACGCCTGCGGGATGCGCTGTCGCTCCTGGACCGCGGCGTGCTGATGCCACGGGCGTATGTACGCCGTGGTGAACAGGCCGGCGAGCCAGTGGTGTGGGAGCTGCTCGACGGAGCACACCCCAAGGACCGGGCCGAGTGGCAGGACCTCGTGTACTCGGGCGAGTCGGTCCTTGTCCAGCGTGACGGCGAACGGCTGGAGGGTCAGGCCCGTGGCATCGTGCGTGGAGGACGGATGACGGCGATGTCGACGTTCACCCCGTACACCGTGGAAGTCCTCCAGAGGATGCGGATCGCTGCCGGGCACACGTACCTGGACCTCGGAACCGGGCCGGGCGTCTCGCTCGCGCTCGCCGCAGCGCTCACCGGGCCCGGTCGGGCGGTCGGTGTCGAACGGGACGAGCACATGGCCGGGTTCGGCCGATCCCGCCCGTGCCGCATCCTGCGTCCACCAGGACCTGCCGGGGGCACAGCCGCAGCCGCGCCACCAGAAGGGCGAGCAGTGTCCAGTCGCACGCCCCGGAGGCTGCTACCTGCCCAGGGTGATCTTCGCCGAGGGCCTCGGCGTACAGGCGGGCTGTGATCGTGGACCGGGACCGGGCGTCGTGGGGTGCGGCCACAGGCACCCTGGTCAGGCTCCTGACTTGTTGAATCGACCCCAGACACTCGGTCGGTAGCCGTAGGGTGTCGGTCGGCACGGGCCCGCACTGCTCCTTGCCACCCCCGGCCGTTCGTACAGCGGGCATGGTGTGACGAGCGGCTCTGGGCGCCGCACCATACCGCCGGACAAGGCTGCCGCGTCGCCTGCGTAGTGACCTCAGCAATTACCACGGGCGTGCCGCGCGCGGTCGTGTACTCGCCCGTCACCGGTTCCGGTCCCGAGGACCGGTAGCCCACTCACACGTTCTGTGCGGGGTCATCGCCATTCTGGGAGATGGTCAGGAGCACTGGTTCTGTCACGCCGACATCGCGTACTGCGGTGGCGGTGACCTCGGCCGCCCAGATGGCGCTGTCGAGCGACCAGGCCGGCAAGGAGCAATGGATCGACGCCACGTTCTGCATTCCCTCGGTCTGTACCTCACCTACGAGGGAGGGAGCCAGCCCCCCTGTGGGTGCAGAGGGTCTGCCGGGATGGATGGCCAGGCGACCATAGGAGCATTCGAGGATCAGCACGTTCACGTCTTGCGCTCGGTTCGACAGACCGGCGGATTCCCGGGCCGCGATGGTGATGACACAGTCAGCCGCCGGTCCCGGCCCCGCAGTGGCCACCCAGTCCGCGGCCTGCGACAAGTAGACGGGACCGTCGTCCGTGGACAGCTGCAGGGGCACGACCGTGTGCAAGCCGGTGAGCGTGTACGTGCCCATGTGATGCAGTACATCGCTGAGGACGGTGGCCACCGGCAGAAGGGGCAGCCGTTGGCCGTGCAGCTGTACCTCCACGGCGACCTGGAGCCAGGCCAGTTGGCGGACACGGTCGTCCTCGGTCCAGTCTTCACCGGCGTCATTGTGTCCCCATCGGCAGCCGTCCAGCGGACCGCGGCCCAGGTGAGTGCTGCTCCAGCCGTAGGCTTCCGCCCTGGCCACGGCGAGACTGAACACGTCCTCGTCCTCCAGGTAGTTCTCGGCAAGGACGCGAGCGATCCACGGGTGCCGGTGGAAGACCCCGTGCAGGCCCATGATGAGGGTCGGATCGCTCACGTCCATGTCACTGCACTCCTTCTGCTTCTACGCTCCGCACGACAGGGTGACGGTCTTGGTGACCGCCTTCTCAGGGGAGTCCGCGATGCCGATCAGGTCGACATCGATGACGCTGCGCCACTGGGTCTTGTCCCTGTTCTCGCATGTCTTGCGAGCGTTGGCGCGGCGGGAGCTGGCGCCTTGCCACCGGCCTTCACGTTCTTGGACCCCTCTGCGACAGTCTTCCAGGTGTGTCCATGCTTGGTCTGAAGCCAGATGGTGACCTTTGCCTTCACATTCTTGTGCTTGCCGAGCGGGTCCAGCCACCATCCATGTGCTGATGCTGTTGCGGGCGGAGTGCTGGACACGTGGACGTGGTCTCCGTCGGTGACGAACCCGCCGACGTCTGAGGCCGTCATCCCAGAGGCGGCGTAGGCCGGTGGTGCGGCAAGGCTGACAGAGATCGCCGAAGCGAAGACCACAGACAGAAGGGGTGCACGCACGGGACTCCCTGGAGCTGGAGAGGTAGCTGGCAGTTGAAGTCCTGCTGATCATTTACAGCCGTCCAGGGAGTAACCCTTCCCACTGGGTCAGATCACCCGATCGATGTGGAAGGCCCGGCCCGCTGACGCCCTGCCGGGCCGGGTTGCTGCGCTTGCGAGTTGAGCCTGGGCCGATCGACGTTGCGGGCCGGCCGAGCAGCAGCACCGATGTCGGCTCAGTCCCGATTTCCGGGAGGCAATGGTGCTCGCGCTGGTCGCAAGGCGAGTTCAAGACGACGCAGGCCGCGGTGAGCGAGCTGGACGAGCGGGTCCTGGGACGCAAGATGGACCGTGCGCCTGGACGCTGCCGGGCGAGGCGGTACAGCGGTGCGCATCTCGTACAGCCGCCCCTCCTGTCCTGAGCAGCGTCTGCCGTCGGCGGCCGCCGGCCGTGCGGCCGCGGTCGCCCACCTCAAGGCCCACCTAAAGGCCCGCCTGAAGGCCGCTGCGGCACCTCGGGCCCAGGCGTACTGCGCGTGCGGGGCGGAGAGCGGCCACACCCACAACTGGCACCACGACAGCAGCCGCTGCAGTCCGTACGGGGTGTCGTGGCCCGCGTGCTCGGCTATCTGCCAGCTGTTCTTGCGGCCCACCGGGCCCAGCAAGCCGCGCACGTAATCCCGCATCCGCCGCCGCGGCTCGACCCGGCCGAACCGCTCTCCCACCCGTAGCAGCAACGAGTCCAACTCGGCATCCCACAGACCGACTTCGACATCGCTCTCCGTCTCCATGACTGGTTCAACGCGCCCCGATCGGATGAGTCACAAACCACCACTCTGACGGCGCGTCAGCTCGATAGACTTCAAAAGGGCCCTGTGACCAGGACAAATGGCAAAGCGCGACTGGAGTACTAGGAGCGGGTGGCGGTCGCGCAGCTGTTGCCCGTGGCCGTCGTGCCGTTGCTCGTGTCGATCGGCTTGCTGCGGTCGTACGGATCGACCTGGTGGGCCTCGCCGGCGGGCTGCTCGTCGGCCGCGCCGAAGGGTGGAACGAAGTAGCCGGTCGGGGCGGAGCAGCCGCCGTTGGTCATGTCGAGCGCGTACGAGATGAGGGACATCGTGCCCGGTTCGGTGATGACCTTGGCCGGGTCGTCCCAGCTCATCACCACCTGGCGCCGCACGATCGTACGGACGACCTCGGCGTCCCGCCCGCCGTCGCCTGCCGGGGTGACCGGGTACACGAAGGTGACGTCCGCCGTCACCTCGACCGCCCCCTGTTTCCCCTCCCGGTACGTGAGACGGCCGCGTGTCTTGACCACGTCACCGACCAGCCGGGACTGCTCCGGCCGGAAGCGGCTGAACAACAGCAGCGGGTCGGTCTTGTCAGTGGGCGCCGTCGACGACAAGGAGCTACGGAGATACTCCTGGATGTCCTTCTGGTGCGGGTTCAGCAGCGCGATCGCCTTCGTGGGCCGCTCGCCGTGCAGCACGCGGGAGTTGAGCCCTGCGGCCACCAGGAAATCCCGGCTCTGCCGCAGTTCCCGCTCGACCTGGGCGGCGTCCATCCAGCCGGTCGCCTTGGCCGGTGGCACCGTGATCCCTGCCGCTCCGTCGGCCCAGCGGGCGGCAGGCGAACCCCGGAAGGGTTCGGCGAGGGTAGGGGGCAGATCCCGCTCGGCGCCCGGAGCTTCCCGCGGGCTTTCCGACTCGGCGGCCAGCGGCGCCCCGTCCTGCTCGCCGTCGTTGCCACCGAACCAGCCGACGACCTGCTGCGGGAAGAGCCCCACGACCAGGAGGGCCACGACCGCCACCAGCCCGGTCACGTACCAGCCTGTCCTGCGCCGGGGCCGGGCCGGTGAGTACGTACGCCAGCCTTCCGGCTGCCCGGAGCTCTCCCGCAGCCGCCGCTCCACCTCACGGGCGCGCGCCGACGGCTCCACGGGGGCCCTGGCCGCACCCGTCACCGATTCACGGAGGAACCGCTCCCACTCCTCTTCGGACACGGACGACCCATCCTGCCCCCAGCCCCGCTCACACCGCACTCCCGTTCTCGCTCGATTGCTCGATGCCCGATGGCTCGATCGCTCGATCGCTCGACTGTCAACTGTCTCAGTGGTCCGAAGTGGGCCTCGATCGGGTTGGCCCAGGAGGGATAGGTCGGGGTGAAGCACAACTTGACCTTGTTCCTCTTCGCCCAGCGGCGGATGTCGGTGCCCTTGTGGGCGGACAGGTTGTCCAGGATTACGTCGATCGGGGCGCCGTCAGGTCGGACGGCGCGGATCGACTTCAGCGCGGCGAGCGTGCTGGCGGCGCCCTTCTTGCCGCGGTCGACGCCCCACAGACGCCTCAGGCCCTTAACTCGTCGAGCTGCGGCGGCGAGTTGGGTGGGGTAGGCGTTGGTTTCGTCGAACAGGTCACGGTGCTGGAGGCAGTGGTAGAGCTGGCCGAGCATGCGGTTGCAGAGGTTGCGCTGGGCGGCGGCGTGCCAGTCTCCGTGGTCGTCGCGTCGGGGCCGGTAGTGCGTCTTGGCGCCGGGTGGTGAGGTAAGGGCGGAGAAGGCCCAGAGGTAGCCGGCGTGGTTGAGCCGGTCGTTCTTCACTCATCGGCGGGTGATGCTGGACTTCTTCCCGGAGGCCCTGGTGATGGGCGAGGCGCTGGCGTATGTCTTGAGGCCGCGGGCGTCGGCGAACCGGGTTCGGTCGTCTCCGATCTCGGTGAGCACCCGGGCGCCGAGCTGGATGCCGAGGCCGGGGAAGCTGAGGATGATCTCAGCGTCCGGGTGCTGAGGGAAAGCCTCTTCGACCGCCTCGGACAAGTCGTCGGCGGCGGTGCAGGCGGCCTCCAGCTGGACCAGGAGGGCGAGCATCTGCTTGCCGAGCGCGTCTTCGACCAGTTGTGGCTGGTGGGCCCAGTCGGCGCGGAAGGCTTCGCGGAGTCGCTCGGCTTCGGCTTCGATGCCGCGTTCCCGGCCGGCCCGTTTCAGGGCGGCCTGGAGCTGGGTGCGGGTCAGCCGCGCGGCCCGGGCCGGGGTGGGCGCGAGCTTGAGCAGTTCGTGTGCCGCGGGGCGGCAGAGTCCGTTTTGCCACGGCTCGAAGGCGGCCAGAGCAGCTGGGTAGTACTCGCGCAACAGTCGCTCGACCACAAGCGGCGTGAATGTATTGAGCCCGGGTGCCCTGCCTCCTCCCCGCAGCCCTGGTCCTGCTGACCGCCCTTTCCCGGCGGGGTCGGCCGGGCGTTCCGGGGCGGCTGCTGCCGCTGCCCTGAGGCTGTGACCTGGAGAAACACGCCGTATCCTTCCGTCGAGGGAGAACAGGGAGAGGTTATGTCCGGAGAGAAGTCGTTCGGGGTTGTTCTGCGTGGTCTGCGGCAGCGGGGCCGTTTGACGATGGAGGAGTTGGCTGAGGCGTCGGGTGTGAGTGTCCGGGCGATCGGCGATATGGAGCGGGGGCGTAGCCGGGTTCCGCAGCGGCGCACGGTGGTGGCGCTGGCGGAGGGGCTGGGGCTTGCGGACGCGGAGCGGGAGGCGCTGCTGGCCGCGGCGCGGGCGGCGCGTCCGACGCGCGCGGTTGCGGTGGCGGGGACGGTTGTGCCGCCGCGATCGGTGGGGGACTTCACGGGGCGCGAACCGGAGCTGGCGCTACTGCGGGAGGCGGCGGAACGGGCCCGTGCCGACGGGGAGGTGTCGGTGTGGGTCGTCTCGGGTCCTCCGGGGTGCGGGAAGACGACGCTGGCGCTGAAGGCGGCAGCGGATCTGGCGAAGGAGTTCCCTGACGGGTGCTTCGTGGTGGACCTGCACGGGGTGGATGGCCCCGTGGACACGGGCGAGGCGCTGCTGAAGCTGCTGAAGGCCCTTGGCGTGTCGGACCGCCGGCTGGCGCAGGAGGATGCGGGGGGCCGCGCGGGGCTGCTGCGGGCACTGCTGCGCGAGCACCGGTGCCTGGTGGTGTTGGACAACGCCCGCGACGAGGGGCAGGTCCGTGCGCTGCTGCCTGCGGGCGGGCGGAGTCTGGTGCTGGTCACCAGTCGGCGGCCCTTGACCGGGCTGGAGGATGTCGACCGCCTGGCGCTGTCGGAGATGACGCAGGACGAGGCGGTCGATCTGCTGCGCCGGATCCTGGGCGAGGAGCGGGTGGACGCGGAAGCCGAGGCTGTGGCGCAAGTGGCGGAGCTGTGCGGGCGACTGCCGTTGGCCTTGCGGGTGGCGGGAAACTGGCTGACGGTCCGTTCTGGATGGACCGTTGACCACCTGGTCCGGCGCCTGGCCGACGAAGAACGCCGACTGGGCGCGCTCGCCGCCGGCGACGTGCGGGTGGAGGCGGCATTCGAACTGTCCTACCGTCAGCTGACCGGCCAAGCCGCGCGGATGCTGCGGCTGCTGAGTCTGGTTCCGGGGCCGGACATGACCGCCGCCTACGGCGCCGCTCTGACCGCGACCGGCGTCTTCGAGGCCGAGGACGTGATGGAGGAGCTGATCGAGGCCGGGCTGCTGCAGGCCACCTTCACCGGCCGCTACCAGCTGCACGACCTGCTGCGGCTGTTCGCCCGCGCCCGGCTGTCCCGCGAGGAGGAACCCGGCGAGCAGGAAGCAGCCGACGACCGGCTGCGCACCTGGCTGCTGGAGACGGCTGTGGTCGCCGGACGCTGGTACAAGCCCAAGTACGGGGCGCCGCCGTCCTCCTGGCAGGGCCTGGTCCCGCTGGAGAGTGCCGAGCAGGCCCGTGCCTGGCTCCAGAGCGAAGCCCCCGCCTGGCTCGCGGCGCTGCGCAGCGCCGCCCACAGGGGTGAGCACACCCAGGTCGTGGAGACTACCTATGCCATGGAATGGTTCTGCGACCTGTGGGTCCACTGGGGACACTGGCCCGAAGCCTTCCGCTTGGCCGGCGAGGCCGCTACCGCACTTGACGACCCGTACATGCAGGCCTTCCACCTCAACATGCACTCCTGGGCCCTCTCCTGCGAATCCCGGTACCGGGAGGCCATCGAACGGGCCCACGAAGCGCTGGACTGCGCCCGCCGCGCCCAGGACGCTTCCCAGCAAGCCTCGGCACTGGCGCAGGCGGCATGGGCCCAGGCGGAGCTCGGCGAGGTCGAGGAGGCTGCCGACAAGTCGCTCGCCTCCATAGGCCTCTACGAAGAGGCCGACGACCGCGAGGGCTGGCTGGGTGCCATGTTCACCTACGGATCCTCCCTGCGCATGCTCGGCCGTGCCGAGGAATCCCTGATCCAGCACAAGCACATCATCACCTTCCTGGATGCGCCCGACTGTCCGGTGAGCGGGCACCTCGCCGACATCTACCGTGCCAACACGACCCGCGCGCTTGGTCGTGGCTACGCCGTCCTGCGGCGATGGCGCGAGGCCGCCGACCACTATCGCGATGCTGTGGTCCAGTCCAACCGCATCAGCATTCCCCACATAGAGGGCAGCACGCTACTGCATCTGGGAGAGGCCCTGATCGAACTGGGAGAAGCCGAGGAAGCCCGCTCCTGCCTCCGTCAGGCCCTCGCCTTCGGCGACGCGGCCGACAGCAAAGACCTGAAGACTGCACAGAAACTCCTGGACTCGCTCTCCGCCGAGTGAGTAGCGCCTGCCGCCGCGATGTGCCCTGGGCCCGGCATCCCGCGGTGCTTCCGTCGGCCCTGATGATCACGGCCCGACGTGCGGGTGCACCTGTCCCGGAGCGGAGGAATCAGCCGCGGTGCCGGTGCAGGGCGACGTGCACGGTGTCGAGGGCCTGGATGAGGGCGGCGCGGGCGGCGTCCGTGTCGCGCAGCGGATCGAGCACCATGAAGTCGTGGATCGTCCCGTGGTAGCGCATGGAGACCACCGCAACGCCGGCCGCACGGAGCTTCGCCGCGTAGGCCTCACCCTCGTCGCGTACCACGTCGGCCTCGCTGGTGACCACCAGTGCCGGGGGGAGTCCGGTGAGCTGTTCCAGGGATGCCCGCAGCGGTGATGCGGTGGCCTGGCTCCGCTGCCGCACGTCGGGCAGGTACTGGTCCCAGAACCAGCGCATGGTCTCGCGGCCGAGGAGGTAGCCGTTGGCGAACTCCTGGTACGAGGGAGTGTCGAAGCCGGCGTCAGTGACCGGGCAGAGCAGCACCTGCTGCAGCAGCCGTACCCCTCCGCGCTCCTTGGCGAGCAGGGTCAGTGCCGCCACCAGGTTGCCGCCGGCCGAGTCGCCCACGGCGGCCATCCGGCTTCCGTCCAGGCCGATTTCGCCGCCTCGCTCGCAGATCCACTTCGCGACCGCGTAGCACTGCTCGACGGCGATCGGATACTGCGCCTCGGGGGCGCGCTCGTACTCGACGAAGACCACGGCCGCGTCCGTGCCGAGGGCGAACGCGCGCACCAAGCGCTCATGGGTGCCGGCATCACCCAGGACCCAGCCCAGCCCGTGCAGGAACAGCACGACGGGGATCTTGCCGACGCTGTCGGCGGGCCTGACCACCTGCACCCGTACGTGACCGGTCGGCCCGCCCGGCAGTGCGAACCACTGCGTGGATGTGGCCTCCTCGTCGAGGGGGTCGTCCTCACCCTGCAGCCGGGCCAGGCCCAGCCGGGCCTGTTCCGGGTCCGGGCCGTGCGCCGACCGTGGGCAGGTGTGCCTGTCCACGAACGCTCGGGTGGTGTGGTCCAGGACCGGGTGCCGAACGGACGGAGGGGCGAAGTCGGTCACACGATCTCCTGCCGAGAGGGCCAAGGGGGCATGAAGCGAAAGGGTTGTTCGGTGCACCGGGTGCCTGGTCGAGAGGCGGAAAGCGATGCGGCGGCTGCCGGGCGGGGGCACTGCAGCCGCGCGCACAGGGCAGCCCGCACGGCTCCGAGCGGGCACCCTACCCCCTGGATCGTGGGAGGTCAGCCCCCCGGTCGGTCGGCCACCGTGGACGACGGCGCCGGCGTGCCCGCCGGAGACCGCCCGACGTCGCCCTGGGTGGTGCGCAGGTCGCGCCATTCACGGGGGGAGACGCCGTAGGTGGCGCGGAAGACCCGGCTGAAGTGGGCGGGGTTGACGAAGCCCCACCGCTGGCCCACGGCGGACACGGTGGGGGCTGTCCTGCCGCGGCTGGCCAGTTCCCGGCCGCACTCCTCCAGGCGCCGTTGCTGGATGAGCCGGCCGACGGTGGTCCCCTCGCCTTCGAACAGCCGGTGCAGATACCGGACGGAGATCCGGTGCGTCCGGGCGATGCGCTCCGGCGACAGGTCCGGGTCGCCCAGGTTCCGGTTGATGTGGTCGCGGACGCGCAGCAGCAGGTGGCTGCGGGCGGTGTCCGCGACCGTGCCGCCCGGGTGGGCCCGCTCGGCGATCAGGGTGGCGAACAGGTCGACGACGTTGCCGGCCAGCCGGTTCGCGACAGCCGGCGGGTAGCCGTCGACCGAGGAGGCCAGGGTGGCCAGGAAAGGGAGCAGCATCGCGCCGAAGCCGTCCCCGGTGCCGATGGCGTTGCCCGTGACCTGCCGGATGTCGCTGTCCGGCACGCCCAGCGTGCGGCGGGGCAGTTGGAAGACGTGCGTGGCGAACCGCTGCGGATAGTCGAAGGAGTACGGCCGGGTCGTGTCGTACACCACCAGGTCTCCCTCGCCCACCTCGGCCCGCCGGCCGTCCTGGATAAAGGTGGCCGTGCCAGATATCTGGACACCGACTGCCACCAGCGCCTCGGACGATCGGGCGATCAGTGCCGGGGTGCGGCTGACCCGCTCCGCGTCGGCCTCCATGGTGGAGACCTGGAGATACCCGAGGCGGTCGGTGGCGATCCGGCCGTCGAACGGGCCGTCGCCCCGCGGGGCGACCGTCATCGGCACCAGCGTCCTGCTCACCGCATCGTTCCAGTACGCGACCTTGTCCCGGTCCGGCACGGAGGCGGTCGTCAACACCAAGCTCAAGTTGCTCTCCGCTCAGGGGAAGTGACTTTGGGGCTGCAACGGACGGGAACAGACGGACAGCCGCACCTCCCCGGAAGGCGGCGGCCGGTGCCCGGCAGAGCCGGACGGCTCGTCGTACGGGCAGCGACCTCGCTGGAGCGCAACCGGACCGCTTCGGCGAGGCCCGGGTTCCCGCCCGCAACGAACAGCCAAGCAGCGGACCACTTCTATCTCCAGGCAGAAACACTGGCAGAAATCGCGGGAGCGGACGAGCACGTCCGGTGCTGTGCTGCGCGCGGACTCCCAGTTCTACAACGCCGGAGTGATCGCCACCTGCCGCCGGGCCCGCGCCCACTTCTCCATCACCACCGGCATGAACCCCTCCGTCAAACGGGCCATCACCACCATCCCCCGACCAGGCTTGGCAGCAGATCGCCTGCCCCACGGCAGTGCCCGGCCCCGACACCGGCGAGCTCGTCTCGGGCGCCTGAGTCGCCGAATCGAGGCTTTGATCGGGTCCGACTGGTCTGCGTCAGGCGGACGAGTCTGGCGAGGTCCTCTCTGTCGAGGCCGGCTGCGGTTGGCGTTCAACGGCCCAGTAGGCAAGAGCGGCCAGCGGGAGAGCGGCGCCCAAGCCGGTCAGGCCGGCCCAGCCGGCAGCGTGGTAGACGATCGCCCCGAGCTGGGAGCCGATCGCGCCGCCGACGAAGAACATGGCGATGAAGGCGCTGTTGAGGCGGGCGCGGGCGGTTGGGTCGAGCTGGTAAACGGTGTGCTGCCCCAGGATGAGTGTCGTCTGCACAGCCATGTCGATCAGGATCGCAGCCAGGGCGATCAGGACGATACTGCGCCCGCCCAGACCCGCGACAGCAAAGGCCAGCGCGGTCACAAGGAACGCAGCCCCGGTCATGGGACGTACGAGCCCTCGGTCGGCCCAATGCCCGGCGAACGGAGCGATGGCTGCTCCGGCTGCGCCCACGAGGGCGAAGACGCCGACTCCGACCGGTGAGTAGTGGAAGCGGGGACCGGTCAGAACAAACGAGACAGTGGTCCAGAACGCACTGAACGCGCCGAACATCGCCGCCTGGTACAGCCCTCGACGCAGCAGCGCGGGATGCGTGCGCACCAGCTGGACGGTGGAGCGCAGCACGTGGTGGTACGGGATGGATGTGGTGGGTGCGTGCTGTGGCAGGGCCGCACGCAGGGCCACCGTGAGCACGGCCATCAGAGCGGCGGAGCCGAGGAAGACGACGCGCCAGCCTGCGATGTCGGAGACCAGGCTGCTCAGGGTTCGTGAGAGCAGAATTCCGGCGAGTAGACCGCTCATGACCCGTCCGACGATGCGGCCCCTCGCATGGTCCGCGGCCAGGTTCGCCGCGAAGGGCACCAGGATCTGAGCCACGACGGAGGTGGCACCGCTGATCAGCGACGCGATCAGCAGCATGGGGAAGCTCGTGGCGAGGCCGGCTGCCACGAGGGCGAGGGCCGTGATCATCAGGAGGACGGTGACCAGATTGCGCTTTTCCAGCCGGTCGCCGAGCGGAACCAGGAAGATCATGCCGAAGACGTAGCCGACCTGGGTGAGCGTGATCAGTATCCCGGCCGTGGCTGTGCTGATGTGGAAGACACCGCTCAGCGAGGACAGCAGAGGCTGGGCGTAGTAGAGGTTGGCGACCGTCGTCCCGGACGCGACGGCCAGGAGCGCGACCAGCCAGCCTGGCACGCCTTGTGTGGCCTCGATGGACCGGGGCGAAGTACGGAGGTTAGACCTTGTGGACATGTGCACCTTCTTTCGTCACGCAGGCACAACCACGGGTACGCCGCTTTCACTTCCTCACCAGGAGCGATGATCAGGGATATCAGTCATCTCCAGCAGAGATGACCAGCAGCGTCGCCCGGTACCTGTTGGGCATGCAATGGCGGAAACGATCAACGTCACAGCACGGCTGCCAGCCACTGCCGGATCTCAGGGGTCACAGGGTCGGTGATGTCGTCGAACTCGTCATGCTTTTTGAGGAATTTCGCGACGTAGGGGCAGACAGGCACGATGCGCCGCCCCGAGGCGCGGACGTCGGTCAGCGCCCGCTGCACGAGCTGTGAGGCCAGGCCCAGCCCGGCGTAGGAGTCGTCGATTTCGGTGTGGTAGAAGACGCGCTGGTCGGCGCTGTCGCGGTAGGCGGTGAAGCCGGCGACCTCGCCGTCCACCAGGATCTCGTAACGGTGCTTGTCGGCCACTCGCTGAACGATCGGAGCGTCGGCGGGTCGTGTCATTGCGTGCCTCTCAGGCGTGTCGGGATTGTGCGTGGAGTGAGGGTTGCGTGGGGCAGAGCGTGCGACGCTGTCATGGCGGTGGCCGACTGTCTCCACCTGTGAAGGAGGCCGGACCGAGTGGAGGCGGGCCTCAACGGGCTGCCTCGAAGTACTGCGAGAAGAAGACCGAGCTGTCCATACCGCGGCATGCGGCGTCGGCCTGCCATTCCCATACCCGCAGGAGCGGCTTGGTCTGTGGCTTGGTCCGTGTCTTCATCGAATTCTCCTTCCATGTACCTGCGGAGCTGTTGGGGGAGGAACAGTTCCATGACCTGACGGGGAATGCGCTGGTTGGGTCTATGGCTTCAGCGCGGCGAGCTGCGCCTCGAAGGGCACCGCGACGGGGCTCTCGCCGGCCGGCGTCCCGACCGTGGACAATCCGGTCATCAGTGCCGCCAGTTCGCCCGCGGCCCGTTCGATCCGGCCGTCGAGCCCTTCGGCGCCCCAGTCCTCGGAGGCGGCGTACACCCCGGTCGGAACGACGACGGTCCTCAGGTACGCGAAGAGTGGGCGCAGCGCGTGGTCCAGGACGAGGGAGTGCCGGGCGGTGCCGCCGGTCGCGGCGATCAGCACCGGCTTCCCGGCCAGGGCGCCCTCGTCGTGCACGCTCAGCGCGTCGAAGAACGACTTGAACAGCCCGCTGTACGAAGCGGAGAACACCGGCGTGACGACGATCAGGCCGTTGGCCGCCGCCACCGCGTCGAACGCGGCGCCCAGCGCCCGCCCCGGGAACCCGTTGGTGAAGTTGTGCGCGATCTCCACGGCGAGATCGCGCAGCTCGACCACGGTCACGTCCGCCGAGGTCCGCTCGGCGACCCGGGCGGCCAGCCGGTCGCCGAGCAGCCGGGTGGAGGACGGAACGCTCAGCCCTGCCGAGACGACGACGAGCTTCATGCGCGGACTCCTTCCTTCGCGGTGGCCAGCAGGGACGTGTGGGTCGGCGCGTCCGGCACATCGGCCGGACGGTCCTTGGCGAACTCCTTGCGCAGCACCGGCACGACCTCCTCGCCGAGCAGGTCCAGCTGCTCCAGCACGGTCTTCAGCGGCAGCCCCGCGTGGTCCATCAGGAACAGTTGGCGCTGGTAGTCACCGGCGTACTCGCGGAACGACAGCGTCTTTTCGATCACCTGCTGCGGCGAGCCCACCGTCAGCGGCGTCTGCTCGGTGAACTCCTCCAGCGACGGGCCGTGCCCGTAGACCGGCGCCACATCGAAGTACGGCCGGAACTCACGCACCGCGTCCTGCGAGTTCTTCCGCATGAACACCTGCCCGCCCAGACCCACGATCGCCTGCTCCGGCGTGCCGTGCCCGTAGTGCGCGTACCGCGCCCGGTACAGCTCGACCATCCGCTTGGCGTGGTCGGCCGGCCAGAAGATGTTGTTGTGGAAGAAGCCATCACCGTAGTACGCGGCCTGCTCCGCGATCTCCGGCGAACGGATCGAACCGTGCCACACGAACGGCGGCACCCCGTCCAGCGGCCGCGGCGTGGAGGTGAACCCCTGCAACGGGGTACGGAACTTGCCCTTCCAGGTGACGACGCCCTCTCGCCACAGGCGGTGCAGCAGGGCGTAGTTCTCGATGGCCAGGTTGATGCCCTCCCGGATATCCTTGCCGAACCACGGATACACCGGGCCCGTGTTGCCGCGCCCCATCATCAGGTCCATCCGGCCGTCGGCCAGGTGCTGGAGCATCGCGAAGTCCTCGGCGATCTTCACCGGGTCGTTCGTGGTGATGAGGGTGGTGGAGGTGGACAGGATCAGCCGCTCCGTCCGCGCCGCGATGTAGCCGAGCATCGTGGTCGGCGACGAGGGCACGAACGGCGGGTTGTGGTGCTCGCCCGTCGCGAAGACGTCGAGCCCGACCTCCTCGGCCTTCAGCGCGATGGCGACCATGGCCTTGATGCGCTCACGCTCGGTCGGCGTACGGCCCGTGGCCGGGTCGGGGGTGACATCACCGACGGTGAAGATGCCGAACTGTGTGGAGGTCGTTTCGCTGTTTTGGGTCACTCGGAATTCCTCTCGGGTGAATACGAGCTGAGTGAACGGCTGTAGTGCAGTGCCCGCCTGGGCGTCCAACAGGGTGCGACCGGGGCGGTCCGTCAGCCTCTTCTGCCTGTGAGCTCGCTGATGGCGCGGTCGAGGTCCATGTGAAGGCTTTCCGCTCCTTCGGGCACCAGTGCGCAGGTCCGCCGAAGGAATGCAGTCACCTCCGAAACCGCCATTTCGACCAATGCTGTGCCGGCGAGGTTCCTCAAGACGACACGCAGGGAGTGCGGATGGCAGCGATACCGAGGAATGACCAGCACGTCACCGGAACCGGTCGGCCGGCGCAGCCCCTCAGTCACCAGCTTGCGAGCGAACACCCAGTCGACGGGGCTCTTCATCGGCGCGCCGAGGGAAAGGCGGATGGCATAAGGGTCCGCCATGTCGTAGTACAGCTCCGCGGACAACGGAGCGGGCGTGCCCTTCGGGACGCTGACGTGCGCCGTCACTGTGCACGTGACCGTGCTGAGACGCTGATCCATGGTTGCCCCAAAGAATGATTGCAGAAGCGGTTTTCTACGCCCGACCCTAAATTCGGGTGGCTGGCACAGGTTGTCGAAGAACGCACGGAGCATTGCCCGTGAAAGAACTATGTTCCGACGAGCGTCTCCATGAATGCCGCCGCCCCAACGGCAGCCGTTCCGGCAACGACGCGGTGCCTTGTCGGTGGACATAGGGCCGGGGATCGCCGCACAGGCCGCCTGTGGTCGGGGTAAGCCGTCGACCGGCGTCGCACCAAGCCCGATTCAACCGGCGGTTGTCCGGCGCCCATGGGCAGGAAGCCGAGTCCGGCCGTGGTGCACTGCCGGGCCCCACACGGTGCACGGAGTGACAACTGGTCTGCTCGGCGCCTCATTACCCTGGCCACCGCCCCGTGAGCGACCATCCGAGGAACACCCATGCCCAAGCAGACCGTTGCCGAGCAGTACGTCGACCTCCTGGCCCGCGCCGGAGTGCGCCGCATGTACGGGGTGGTGGGCGACAGCCTGAACCCCGTCGTCGACGCGATCAGATGGCACGACGCCCTGGAGTGGGTCCAGGTCCGACACGAGGAGGTCGCGGCCTTCGCTGTCGGCGCCGAAGCGCAGCTCACGGGCAGGCTGGCGGCGTGCGCGGGGTCCTGTGGGCCAGGAAACCTGCATTTGATCAACGGCCTGTTCGATGCCCACCGGTCGATGGCTCCCGTCCTCGCGCTGGCTGCGCAGATCCCCAGCGGCGAGATCGGAACCGGGTACTTCCAGGAGACGCATCCTGACCGGCTGTTCGAGGAGTGCAGTCACTACTCGGAACTGATTTCCTCGCCCCGGCAGATGCCGCGGATGGTGCAGACGGCGATTCAACATGCGGTCGGCCGGCGCGGAGTGTCCGTCGTAGCGCTGCCAGGAGACATCGCCGCCGAGAACTCTCCGGTCGGCGGGGCCGAACTCGCGATGCCGCTGGACCGGCCCGCAGTCCGTCCGGCCGATCAGGAACTGACCCGGCTGACGGAGCTGGTGGACGCCGCCGAGACGGTGACGGTGTTCTGCGGCCAGGGTGCCGCCGGTGCCCACGCCGAGGTGATGGCGTTCGCCGAGAAGGTCAAGGCCCCGGTCGGCCATGCGCTCCGAGGCAAGGAACACATCCAGTACGACAACCCGTACGACGTCGGCATGTCCGGACTGCTGGGATACGGCGCCGCGTACGAGGCCATGCACGAATGCGACCTGCTGCTGCTCCTCGGCACCGACTTTCCGTACACGGACTTCCTGCCACGGCACGTCAGAACGGTGCAGATCGATGTTCAGCCCGAACGGCTGGGCCGTCGCACCCAGTTGGACTTCGCCGTCTGGGGAGACATCCGTGAGACGCTGCGGTGGCTGATCCCGGCCGTGCAGGAGAAGCCGTCCCGCCGGTTCCTCGACCGGATGCTGGACCGGCACGTCCACGCTTTGGAGGTTGCCGTCGGTGCCTACACCCGCAACGTCGACAAGCACACTCCCATACACCCCGAGTACGTGGCGGCGGTACTCGACGAGGAGGCTGCCGACGACGCGGTGTTCACCGTGGACACCGGGATGTGCTGTGTGTGGGCCGCCCGCTACCTGACGCCGAACGGCCGCCGCCGCATCCTGGGCTACGACGACGGCAACACCGTCATGGCGAACCGCATCGTCGAGCGAGCCTGGGAGTGGACCGACGGCGGACGTCTGCCGCTCATCGTCGACGCGTCGTCCTGCACACTCGGCATCGGGCAGGAAGTCACGCCGTATCTGACGGCCGAGAACCTGCGCAAGCACCGCGCTCTCACCGTGGTGGACTCCGTCGTCTGGGCCGCCACCGAACTGCTGCCGCACCTTGAGGTGACCGACCCGATCGACAGCGTGGTGCTCCACCCCACCTGCTCCATGCGACACCTCAAGGACGTCGACCAGCTTCAGGCCGTCGCCGAGTTCATCGCGCGGGACGTCCAGGTACCCGTCTACGCGGAGTGCTGCGGCTTCGCCGGCGACCGGGGACTGCTGCACAAGGAACTGACCAAGGCGGCGACGGCACACGAGGCCGCCGAGGTCACCTCGGGCGCGTTCGACGCCTGCCTGTCGGCCAACCGCACCTGTGAGATCGGCATGCAACACACCACGGACCGCCCCTACCAATCTGTGCTGCTCGCACTCGAACGTGCCACTCGGCCCACCAGCTGAGCACCGGCGCGGGCCACCCGCTTCGGCGCGGAACCGCCGCCCGCAACTCGACCCTCCATCCAACAGGGAGCCCGCCTTGCGCATCGCCAATCTCGCCGGCCGACTGGTCGTGATCACCCACGGCCGGGCGGCCGACGTCCACACAGCCAGTGGCGCACTGTTCTCCTCCGACCCGCAGGCGGTCTACTCCCGCTGGGACGAGTTCCGCGCCTGGGCCGCCCGGGCCGACCTCGGCGGCGGGGTCCCCTTCGACCCGGCGGGCCTCGGTGCGCCCGCGCCCCTGCAATCAGAGAGAAAGAAGAAGAGATCCCACATGACCAGATACCTGACAGGGACGCGCACCGGCCTCCTGGCCTCGGTCGTCGCGGCGGCCCTCGCCATGACCGCGGCCGGCCCCACGACCGCGGCCACCGCCGCCCCGAAGCCGGACGTGCGCTTCGTGGCACACCTGGACATCGCCGACGGACAGCGACCGGAGAACATCACTCTGGAGCCTGGCGGCAGCGCCGTCGTCACCTTCGCCTACAGCCGTCAAGTGGCCCGCATCCACCCCGACGGCCGGGTGCACGTCCTCGCCACCCTGCCCCAGCCTCCGGCCGGCGCCGACACCCCTGCCCTCTCCTCGCCCTTCCTCGGCGGAATCGTCCGTGCCCACGACGGGACCCTGTACTTCCTGTACGCCACCGGCAGCAGCGACCTGACCGGCCTGTGGCGACTGCGCCCCGGCGACGCCCCTCAGCGCATCGCCGCGCTCCCGGCCGACGGCCTGCCCAACGGCCTGGCCCTCGACCGGCACGAAGGCCGGCTGTACGTGGCCGACTCGGTCCTCGGCACGGTCTGGCGGGTGCCCGTCACCGGGGGCACGCCCACCCGGTGGGCCACCGCCCCCGAACTCGCCGCCGCCGGATTCCTCGGAGCCAACGGCATCAAAATCCACAACGGGGCGGTCTGGGTGTCCAACCTGGACAAGGGCACCGTGCTGCGCATCCCGGTCACCCGGTACGGCACCGCCGGCCCCGTTGAGACCCGGGCCACCGGCCTGATCAACATCGACGACTTCGCGTTCACCGGCCGCGGCGACACCCTCCTGGCCGCCATCAATGCGGACAACGAGGTGGCCCTGGTCAGGCCGGGCGGCAGCCACACGGTCGTGCTGACCGGCGCCGACGGGCTGGAGAACCCGACCTCGCTCGCCGTACGCGGCAACACGGCCTACATCGCCAGCGGCGCCTACTTCACCAACAACGACCCCAGCCTCCTGGCCGCACGGATCACCCCCGCCCAATAAGCCGGCCCCGCGCCGGTGCCGCCGCACCTGCCCGATGCGGCGGTACGGGGCCCCTAGGTCATCAGATCCGCCGTACGACGAGCGGGCGCCGCGGCTGCCGCATGCGGCAGCACCCAACACCGGACCAGAAGACAGAGTTGATGGACCAGCAGGACACGCAGCAGGCGGCAGCCGCCGCACCGCCCGCGTTCGACCGCGACGCATTCCTGGTCGTCCCGGCCAGAACCTTCGAGGACCCACGCATCGGCGAAGTCTTCCGAGCCCCCAGCCGCACCCTGACAGACGCCCACGCCGCGGCCTTCCAGACAGTCTCCGCAGACAACCACCCGGTGCACTACGACGCCGAATGGGCACACAGGCACAGCCACTCAGCACCGGTGGCGCACGGCCTGCAGGTGCTCGCCTTCACCGCGCCGGGCGCCACCCTGCTCCCCCACTTCATCGGAGAGGTGTTCATCAGCTTCCTCGAACTGTCCTGCACCTTCCTGGCCGAAGTGCACTCCGGAGACACTCTGTACCCGGCGCTCACCATCACCGGCCTGGAGCCGCAGGGCGACAACGGTGTCGTAGTCACCGCGGCCACCATCCGCAACCAACGCGGCGAACTGGTGCTGTCCGGCCAGCACAAGTACCTCCTGCGGCGTCAGTGAATCCTGAGGAAGCAACGTGACGCACCGTAGAACCCTCCTTGTCGCGCTCGCCTGTTGTGCCGCGCTGACCGGGTGCACGAGCCACACACCGGACGACGGCAAGGGCATGCAGGCGGTGGCCGACGCGGTCGACCTGAAGAGCGTCGACTGCGCATCCGCGCCGAACTGAACCGCGGCACCGGCCGTGGCTCGAGCACATGAAGCGGTCCTGTCCCCAGCAGCGCGTCCGGCGGGGACAGAACCGGGACTGCCGGTGCCGGCGGCCCATGCCCATGCGGTACTCCCGCCTTGATGTCACCGATCCTGCTCCGCCTCCGAGCCGCCGGTCCGGACGTACCGGCGGCTCGGAGAAGGTGGCGGCACGGGGCGTCAGTGCTGCAGCACGGTGTCCAGCCACTTCAGGACCTCGGGGGTCACCGGGTCGGTGATGTCGGCGAACTCGTCATGCTTCTTGAGGAACTTCGCCACATAGGGGCAGACCGGCACGATGCGCTTCCCTGAGGTGCGTACGTCGTTCAGGGCCTGCTGTACGAGGATCGAGGCCAGGCCCTGTCCGGCGAAGGCGTCGTCGATTTCGGTGTGGTAGAAAACGCGCTGGTCGTCGCGGTCGCGGTACGCGGTGAGGCCTGCGGTTTTGCCGTCCACCAGGATTTCGTAACGGTGTTTGGGGTCCACTCGCTGGACAGTCGGAGCGGCGGCGGGCTGCGTCATCGTATGCCTTTCAGGGGCGCGTCGGGTTCTTGCGCGGTGCGATGGTGGCGTTGGGAAGGGCGGGCGCGGGAAGGCGGTCGCCGTCGTAACCATCGACCTTGCCGAAGCGGTCGGATGCGCTCTGCCACGCTTCCCTGGCCTCGACGATGTCCTCGTGGCTCCGGCCGATGAAATTCCACCACATGACGATCTGTTCCTCGAACGGCGTCCCGCCGAGCAGGACTACTCGAGCATCGTTATCCGTCTCGTTCGCCAGCGTCAGTGTGTCGCTTCCCGTGCCGAGGTAGCCCAACTCCGCCGGGCGCAGGATTGTTCCAGCGATACAGACTTCCCCGTGGTCGACGAGAAGGCCGTACTCGAAGCCGGTGTCGATGGCGAGTGTGGTCGTCGAGCATGGCTCAAGGATGATTTCGGCACCGAGCAGGGGCGTGAAGGTCCGCACCGGAGAGGTGCCACCTGCCAGCGTCCCCAGGAACACTCTGACTTCGGCTCCGTCCACCCGGACCGGGCTCGGGACGTAGTGCTGGAAGTCACGGCCGGTGTGCCGGTGTTCTTCGGGAAGCGCAACCCACAGCTGGACGCCGTGGAGGATCGTGGTGCGGGTGGTGGAGACTTCCGAGTGGCTGATTCCGTACCCGCCCGTCATGAGATTCAGCTCTCCGGGTCTCACGAGCGCGTGGCTGCCCATGCTGTCCCGGTGCTCGATCTCCCCGCTGAACAGCCAGCTCACCGTCTGCAGACCGGTATGAGGATGGGGCGCGACGTCCATGCCGCCCGTGTC
This sequence comes from Streptomyces sp. NBC_01591, assembly GCF_035918155.1. Taxonomy (NCBI): domain Bacteria; kingdom Bacillati; phylum Actinomycetota; class Actinomycetes; order Kitasatosporales; family Streptomycetaceae; genus Streptomyces; species Streptomyces sp. NBC_01591. The sequence goes on along the minus strand of NZ_CP109327.1, from coordinate 8,010,669 downwards.
GGTGACGTCGTCGGGGCCGTAGTGGTCGACGAAGCACCAGGCCCCGATCAATGTCCGGGCCCGCTGTGGCAGCGTACGCCGTACCGTCATAGCCCTCGGACCGCCCAACGGGACGTCCCGCGCGGAGAGGACGTCGACCTTCGGCGCATGCTGATCACGGTCCGAGGCCCCGCAGTGAAGTTCGGCGGGCTCCCTCTCGACGTCGCTCATCGCACGTCCCTCCCAGGGATGATTTCATGTTCAATGATCACGTCTGATGGTAAGCCGACGCCCCATCAAGCACACGACAAGACGAGCGGGCCCGAGCGTCCCATGAAGGAGTCCAGGTTGAGTGGCACTGTGGCAGACCCCGTGAGCAGGCGGGTCTTCGTGGACAAGCAGAGTCCGAGTGCCTACCACGCACTGGTCGAGACCTCCGATGCGGTCCGCGCGGTCGCCTCCGACGCGGGGCTGGACCGCACGATCGTGGAGCTGATCAACCTCCGCGTGTCACAGATCAACAACTGCGCCTACTGCCTCAGCGTGCACACCCGGGCCGCGCTGCGTGCGGGCGAGACCACCCAGCGCCTGGGCGTGCTGGCCGCCTGGCGCGACACTGAACTGTTCACGACACAGGAACGTGCGGCGCTCGCCCTGGCGGAGGCGACCACCGAGCCCGCGAACGCTGTCGCACAGGAGAGCGCCTACGCCGCAGCCCGCCAAGCCCTCACCGACGACGAGATCTCCGCAGTGATCTGGGTGGCGATCACCATCAACGCGTTCAACCGGGTCTCCATCATGAGCAAGCACCCCGTGCGCGGGACCCCCCAGCAGTGATCCGGTCTCTCCCCGGCCGGGCGCCGAGTCATCGGCCGTACGCAACGAATTCCACCAACCACGGAGGGTGACCAAGGCGGCCTGGAAGTCGAGGTGATGGCCTCGCGGTTGAACGACAAGCGCGTCGACGAGGCGACCGGTGAGCGCACGTGGTTCTCCTCGTGGCAGGCCGACCACACGGCATGGGACGCGACCTGTCCACCACCGGCTCCGTCTACGTCCGGGCCACCGGCGGGCCGCGCACCTGGCCGTCGGAGACGGCGCACTCGACGCCGAGGAGACGGCCGCGGTACCGGCCCGGCAGGGGCACTCACACACTGAGTCAGTCCGGCGGAACGTGGCCGAGGGCATCGCGCAGTTGGACGCGGCCCGTGATGCCGAGCTTGGGGAAGATCTTGTGCAGGTGGAAGCCGATGGTGCGGGGAGACAGGTAGAGCCGGGCACCGATGTCCCGGTTGGTCAGGCCCTCTGCGGCGAGTTGGGCGATCTGCAGTTCTTGCGGCGTCAGGTCGGCCACGGCTTCGGGCGCTGCCGAAGGCGCCACGGCCACGCCCGCCGCGCGGAGTTCGGCAGCGGTGCGCTCGATCCAGGGGCGTGCGTCCAGCCGTTCGAAGATCTCAAGGGCGGTGCCGAGCAGGGGGCGGGCCTCGGTGCTTCGCCGGCGGCGCCGCAGCCACTCGCCGAAGTCCAGGTGCGTGAGGGCGTGCTCGAAAGGCCATCGAGCACCGGCCAGGTCGACCGCCGTCCGGAAATGGGTCTCCGCGTCGTCAGGATCGCTCAGCAGGGCCGAGGCACGATGCACGATCGCCTCCAGGCGAGCGGAGCGGGACTCGCCAAGGGTCGCCTCGGCGGCGCGGAGCACGGTGCGCGCGTCATCCGCCTGTCCGGCTCGGACGGCGGCGGCGGCAAGATCGGCGAGGCAGTAGGGGGAGGCATGGTAGTGCACGGGTGCAGGGTGGAAGTCCCGGGTGAAGGCCTGCCGGAACTGCTCGTACGCCGCCGTGTGGTCACCCTCCGCGAGGGCTGCCATGCCGAGCGCGTGACGGTGACGCACGTACAGGCTCCTGGACTTGCGCAGGTCGCGTCCGCGGACGGCCGCGTCCGCCTGCGCCCGCGCGCCCGCGTGGTCCCCGCGGGCGGCGCGCAGCGTGGCCTGGAGGAGCGGTGATCCCACGGTGACATTGTCCGCGCCTGCCTCTGTCGCCATCCAGAAGGCGTCTTCGGCGGCAGACTGCGACGCGGTCCAGTCCCCGCTCTCGAACAGCGCGAGGGCGAGGGCTTGCGCGACGGTGCAGTTGGTACCGGCCGTCGCAGTCCGTCGCAGCTGGTCCCTGGCCTGGCCGAACAGACGCACGGCCTCGTCGGTTTCGTCCAGTATCCAGGCCGAGGAACCGAGCGAGACGAGGGCGGTCAGAGAGCCGTCCGGCATGGCGTCCACTGCCTGGGGCAGGCTCTTCAGAACCCGCTCACGGTCCGTGAACGGGCGGCTGACCGCGTGTGGCCACACGCGGTCGGTCTCGTCCGGCTGCGGCGCTATGAGGTCGCTGATTCGGTGGATTTCGTGCCGGTAGCGGGCGTCGCCGGAGTTGTATGCCGGGGTCGCTGCACTTCTCGGCGAGAGCGTATCGGGCATGCAGTTCATCGGCCCGAACTGGCGCTCCGTCAGCCTGGACGAGAACCGGGCCACACATGCCCGGATGCTGCGGGCATGCGGTCTGACCGCGATGGCCCTCGGTGACGGGGACAGTGCCTTCCGGCACTTGCGCGCTCTGTTCGGGGACGACGGCTCGCCCCTTGATCCCTTCCTTTCTCCCCGCTGCATCAGCGAACTGGCCGCCGCCGCCCAGCGCGTCGGCCGGCAGCAGGAAGCGGCGCGCATCCTCATGGACGTGCGAGAACGCCAGGGCCCCCGGCCGACGACACGGATGACACTGCTCATGCACCATGCGGCGGCCCTCGTCGATGACGATGCCGAGCCCGAGCACCACTTCCGGCTGGCCCTGGTCAACCCTGAGGCGGTCAAGTGGCCCCTGGAACGGGCCCAGGCTCGTTTGCACTATGCGATCTGGCTGCGCAGGCGCAGAAGGCCCCTGGAAGCGCGCACACAGCTGACCGCGGTTCTGGAAGTCGCTACCCGGCTGGGCGCCGGGCACCTTGCCGCCTCGGCCCGCAGCGAGCTGCGCGCGAGCGGGGTCACCCACGCTCCCGCGTCGGCGGACCGGTTGGCCGAGTTGACCGCCCAGCAACAGCAGATCGCGCGGCTGGCGGCGAACGGCCTGTCGAATCGGGAGATCGGCGAACGGCTGTTCCTCTCGCCGCGTACCGTGGGCTCGCACCTCTACAACGTCTATCCCAAGCTCGGCATCAGCAGCCGCCACCAGCTCCGCGACATTCTGCTGCACGACGGGTGACGTGCGCGAAGCAGCAGACGCAGCCTCGGGGGCCGACGGGCAGGTGCACCAGCGTTCATCCTTCTCGGCCGCTGAACGACGAACCAGAGCCCAGAGGGCCGAGCGAAAGGTGTGCCGGATGGAGCGGGACTCCAGGGAGGACGGGGGCGGGAAGCGCCCGTCCTCCGTGGTTCTCGATCCGCTGGTGCAACGGCTCGTCGACGCATCCTCGGCCCCGCCGTTTCTGCACGAGCTGGGTCCGGTCGACGGCCGGCAGGCACTGAGGGAGTCCCAGGTCCACCGGGTCGAGGACTTCGAGGTGGACGCCACCTTCCAGGTGGCGCCCGTGGGACCGTCCGGGCTGGTGGGCTTCTGGATCTTCAGACCAGCCCGCGTAAGAGGACCGCTCCCTGCCATGCTCTACGTCCACGGGGGCCGGTGGATGCTGGGAGACGCGCAGACCCACGCTCGGCTCATCAGCGAGCTCGTGCTCAGCGCAGGCATGGCCGCTGTCGTCCCCGAGTACAGCCGCACTCCCGAGGCCCGCTATCCCGTGGCCGTCGAGGAGTGTTATGCCCTGATGATCTGGGTGGTCCGGCAGGCCTGCGAACTCGGTCTCGACGCGGACCGATTGGTGGCCGCCGGGGACTGCGCCGGCGCCACCATGGCCACGGCACTCACCATGATGGCGAAGTCGCGCGGCGGCCCGAGGATTCGTGCCCAGCTGCTGTACTACCCGATCACCGACGCACATTGCGACAGCCCCTCCCAGCGGCAGTTCGCCAGTGGGTATCTGCTCACCCGGGAGGCCCTGCGCCGTTACTGGCAGCAGTACACCGACGATCCCCGGCAGCAGGATGAACCGACCGCGTCTCCGTTGCGCGCGAGCCTCGCGGAGCTTGTGGGGCTGCCGCCGGCGCTGGTGATCACGGCGGAGGCGGACGTGACGCGGGACGAAGGGGAACAGTACGCGGATCAGCTCCGTCGTGCCGGCGTGGAGGTGACCGCGGCCCGTTTTCTGGGCACGGTCCACGACTTCGTTTCCCTGACGGCATTGCGCGACAGCCCGCCGACGCGGGCGGCCGTACGGCAGGGCAGTGCTTTCCTGCGCAGGCTGCTGAACTGAGAGGCGGTCAGGCCCGCCACGCAAAAGAGCGCGGCCCAGTCGGCCGACTGATGCGTCTTCCCCCTGCACAAAGGCACGCTTGCAGGCATGTCAGCAATCTTTGGTTCCTTCACGGAGAACGGCGGCCCCGGCCTCGACTCCACCGCGAGGCGACGCGGTGGAGTGCTGTCCACGAGTTCTGCGCCGATGTCACGCGCAGCGCAAAGGACGGCGCCGCCAAGGCCCGCGCCCCGTGGGGAAACCGGCCGCCGGAGTACCGGACCGCACGGGCATCGTCGAAAAGTGACCGGCACGGACGGTCTCGGCTCTCTGCGGACCACCGTCCTGTGTTCCGACGACGAACGCGCCCCCGTCCTGCCCTGGCTGTCGGACACCGGCGATGAGGAAGTCCTGTACGTCGCCCTGCATGTCCACGGTTCGGTCGCGGTCCGCCACGGCGGAAGCGAGGTCTTCCTGGAACCGGGCGACATCGTCTTCTGCGATGCGGGTCCAGGTGACTCACCGCGCTTCAGCGACCAGTTCCGGATGACAGTCTTCCGTGTGCCGCGACGCCGCCTGGAGAGCGCCGAGCCCGACCTGCGCCGGGTCATGGGGGTGCCCCTGCGCTGCAGAGAGGGTGTGGGGGCACTGGTGTCGAACTTCCTGTCCACGCTCGCCTCCGAGACGGCGCTCCACCAGTCGCACATCGGCGACCGGCTCGCCCGCAACGCCGTGGATCTCCTCGCCGCACTCGTCACGGGGTTCATCGAGGGGCAGCAGGTCGACGCCTCAGGCGTCGGTGCGCAGACGCTTTCACGCATCCGGACCTTCATCGAACTGCATCTGACTGATCCGGATCTGTCGCCGGAGTCGATCGCACTCGCCCACCACATCTCCGTCCGCTATCTGCACAAGCTCTTCCAGAGCGAGGGCACGACAGTGAGTCAGTTGATACGGCTGCGTCGGCTCGCGGCCTGCCGGTACGAACTCGGCCGGGCACCGGATCGCAGGCTCGCCGTGGCCGCCGTGGCGCACCGTTGGGGTTTCGCCAGCGCGTCACACTTCAGCCGGGTCTTCCGGGCCGCCTACGGCATGTCGCCCAGTGAGTGGCAGGCTTCGGCATGGGCTGACTCGGACGTGCCCGCTCCTGGCCGTTCTCCCGGAGGGCATCGACGCCCCGGGGCCGTCATCGCGTCGCCCGTCTCGGGCACCACGGGTCCCGCGGCGGCGTCGAATGCATGGGTCACCTCCGGCGCGGTGCCCTCGACAAGCAGTCGGCGGGCCCTCTCCTCGTGACGGCGGTCGGTGGCCGTGAGCCGGCTGTGGTGCTGGGCGAGATGCTCCGACCAGGACGCGACCAGGTAGTTCTCGACGAACCGGCCCGGATCGCTGCCGTCCTGGTAGAGGCCCCAGGTGAGGGCCCCTGTGCGCCGGCGTGAACGGGCCACATGGTCCATGCAGTCGATGAAGGCGGCCCTGTTCGCGGCCGCGATCCGGTATACGACGGAGACCAGCACGGGGCCGTCGGCCGGTCCGGGCTCGAACACCAGGGGCGGAACGGGCCAGTGGTCGGACGGGGACGGGTCAATGCCGTCCGTGCCGTACAGCGGCCAGCGGCGCACACTCGCCGCGCCGAGCAGCAGCAGACCGCTGCCGGCCAGAAGGGAGACGGTCAGCCCCAGCCTGTCGGCCAGCGCACCCCACAGGGGTGCCGCCAGCGCCTGCCCGCCCTGGAAGGCCAGGAGATAGACGGCGAGTCCCCGGGCCCTGACCCAGCCGGGCAGCCGTGCCTGGACGGCCGCGTTGAGGGTGGACAGCACGCCGATCCAGGCCAGACCGGCGGGCAGCAGCACAACCGCCGCGAGCCATGGGACCCGGACCGTGGCAAGTACCGCCAGGACTCCGGCGAAGACGAAGGCTCCTGCGGCGAGAGTGCCGTTGGCGCCCAGAGCGCGGCGGATCGCGGGCAGCGCGAAGGCCCCGCTCACAGCACCGGCTCCGACCGCACCGAGCAGCACCCCGTACCCGCCCGAGCCCAGGCCGAGGGAGCGGCTCGCGACCAGTGGAAGCAGCGACCACAGCGCGGCCCCGCCGGGGATGAACAGCACCGTGCGCAGCAGGACTCGGCGGACGCCGGGCGCGTTCCACACGTAGCGGCGGCCGGCGTGCAGAGCCGTCAGGAGCTTCTCGCCCTGCGCAGTCGGCGGTTCCGCCCCGGGCCGTCTCCACAGTGCGAGAACGGCCGCGGTGCCGAGGTAGGAGGCGGCGTTGAAGGCGAAGACCCAGCCCGCGCCTGCTGCCGCGACCACCGCTCCCCCGAGTGCCGGGCCGAGAGCGCGAGCGAGGTTCATGTTCACGGCGCCGAGCGCGGCCACCTGTCCCAACTGGCGGCGTTCCACGAGTTCCGGCTGGATGGCCTGCCAGGCCGGGCCCATCAGAGCGGTGCCGCATCCCAGCAGGAAGGTGAGACCGAGCAGCAAAGCCGGAGTGAGCGCGTCCGCGAACGCCAGCACCGACAGCGTGGTGGAGGCGGCGAGCATGGCGAACTGAGCGGTCAGCAACACCGTGCGACGGTCGAAACGGTCGGCCAGCACGCCAGAAGGCAGAGCCAGCAGCACGACGGGGAGACTGGACGCGGTCTGCACGAGCGTCACCAGGGCGGCGTCGTGGCCGATCAGTAGCCACTGGGCGCCCACGGTCTGCATCCAACTGCCGATGTTGGAAACCAGTTGTGCGATCCACAGCGCCCGGAAGACACGCGCCGCGAGCGGGGCCCAGGCCGAACCGGCCTCCGAGAAGTCCTTCGTTGACAGTGCAGTGTTCACGTCGGTCCCTACCGGTATGGGGCACGGACACCTGGCTTCCGGCGGTGTCCCGGGTGCCGTGCGGGCATGGCCGAGGGTGGCCGCAGACAGTCGCGGGTGCCGTCGACCGGGAGTGCAACGTCTGTGGTCCCGCGGCTCACTGACGAGAGCGCCGGCCCCTCTTGCGGGGCCGGCGCCGAGTTCACGCCTGCGGCTTGACCCAGGGGGCGTCGGGGGCCGAGAGGCGGTGGGCAGCCGCGGACGTCACCACGAGCAGCACCAACGTCAGGACCAGGACCAGGACGAGTCCTGTGTGTGCCAGAAGCACGGCGCCGGCGAGGGCTCCGAGGAATATGGCCAGTACGGACAGGATCCGCCGGCCGGGCCGGGGTGCGGCCCCGCCCGCCGGGGTGGAGTCCGCGGCCAGTCCGGTCAGGGTCAGGGTCAATACGGTCGTGGTCAGGTCCGGGACCCCGAGGCGTCTGGCGACCGCGTTCTGCAGCCCCATGGCGAGGCCGAGGAGCACGATCAGGGCGTAACGGGCCTCGGTGGTCACGCTGCCGTGCGAGACCACGGCCGTGATGACCGCCCCGACGACGAGCAACGCCTGAAGCGCCGTGGCGAAGGTCAGCAGCCGTCCGCGGTGCTCCGCGAACCGGGTGCCGAACCGGCCTCCCGCCAGTGCGCCGACGAGGAACGCGGCCATCGACACGATGGAGGCGAGCACGGACAGGCCGTCGGCACCTGCCAGGGCGAACCCGAGGAAGACCACGTTGCCGGTCATGTTGGCGACGAAGACGTGCCCGAGCCCCAGATAGCTGACGGCGTCGACCAGGCCGGTCGCCACCGTCAGCATCAGCATGAGCGGCGGCAACGGGCCGTGCCTGTCCCCCTTGGGCGGAGCCAGCGTGCGGGCCGCGTCAGTCAGCAGCTTGCGCATACCGAGTTGTTCCTTCCTTGGCTGAGGGACGATGCAGCAGCACACGGGTGATCAGTCCGCTCACCGGGCCGACCACGATGGCTGCGACCGAGACCCACAGGGGCCAGGGGGTCAGTCCGAGGGCGTGGTCGGCCGACCAGCGGCCGGGACCGGTGAGGGCCAGGACCGCGGAGGCCACGACGAGGACCATGGGGTACTCGTAGCCGTCGTTCTGGACCCAGAGCCCGTTGTGCCATTTGACGGTGCCGGCAACCGTCATCACCCCCATGGCTGCCATCGCCGCCCCGGGAGTGAGCAGACCGGCCGCCAGGAACAGGCCGGCGCCGATCTGGCTGCCGCCCGCGGCAAGCGCGGTGAGCCTGCCACCGCGGAAGCCGTCGTGGCGGAACTCCTCGGTTCCGCCCGCCAAGCCGTTGCCGCCGAGGCGGAAACTGACTTTCTGCACTCCGTGCCCGGCGATGAGGAGCCCCGCCACGAGTCGGAGGACCAACAGTCCGGTATCCATTCGTTCCTGCCTGTTCCTGACGTTCCGTCGATGCTCAGGTGAAGAGTCAGCCGGCCGCGTGGGCGCCGATGACGGCCTGCGCGTAGACCAGGCCCAGGCCGTAGGCCCCGCCGTGCTCCTTCACCACCTCCGTGACGGGGACGTACGTCTCCGTCCGCGCCCAGTCGCGCTGGAGCTCAAGGAGCACCTGCACCCAGGTCACCGGAATCGCGCCACCCTGGACCATGCGCTGGATGGCGTGCTCGTGCGCCTGCGGGCTGACGCCGCCGGACGCGTCCGTGACGACGTAGACCTCGTAGCCCTGGGAGATGGCGGACAGCGTGGGCAGTACGACGCAGACCTCGGTCCACAGCCCGGCAATGACGAGCTTCTTGCGGCCCGTCGCCTTGACGGCTTCGACGAAGTTGCTGTCCTCCCAGGCGTTCATCGTGGTGCGGTCGATGATCTTCTTGTCGGGGAAGACATCAGCCAGCTGCGGCATGATCGGACCCGAGAAGGACTCTGCGGCCACGGTGCTCAGGACCACCGGAACGTCGAACACCTTGGCTGCCTTGGCCAGGCCCACGGTCGAGTTGATGATGGCGGTGCGGTCGCCGCTGCCGGTGCCGAAGAACATCTGCGGCTGGTGGTCCACAAACAGCACGGCGCAGTTGTCGGGGGTCAGCAGGTCGGGACCGGGGGCGGCGGTGACTTCGGAGATGTTGACCACGAGAGGGCCTTTCTATGACTGATGTGATCGCGGACGGGCGTCCGCTGCTGAGCAAAGCCGTCCGTTCGACGGCGAGAGGTGGGGGGTGGTGCCCCGGGAGGGGCGGCTCGTGACCGGGCCTCTCCCGGGAGATCAGAGCGAGAAGCAGGGGTCGAAGACCGTGCTCTCGGTATCCGGGGCCAGACCTCGTCGGGCGCGCCACTGTCGGTGCTGCTCCGACTCCGCGACGGCCAGGCCGAGCAACTCGGCCTGGCGGGCGCCCGACGAGCCGGTACCGGGCGTGGCCTGGTAGCCGCCGAAGTGCGCGACCGGGCTCCACTCGGGGCTGACCGGCGGCAGTTCCTCGTCGAGGCCCTCGTACTCGGCGGCGGCGTAGACGATGCGGCCGCCGACGACCGTCAGCAGGGACTCGATGTGCACAATGTCCGGCTCGGGCACGGCAAAGTAGTCCTCGGACAGGACCGCGAGGTCGCCGAGGGAGCCCGGGCTCAGGACGCCCTTGACGTCCTCCTCGCCGGTCAGCCGAGCCCCTGCTTCGGTGAACATCGACAGCGCCGTCTGCCGGTCGACGCGGTTGTGCGGCGGGCGTATGACCAGGTCGCCGACGGTGCGGCCGGTGATCAGCCAGTGCAGGGCGATCCACGGGTTGTAGGTCGAGACCCGGGTGGCGTCGGTGCCGGCGCCGACGGTCAGACCGCGCTCCAGCATGGCCCGGATCGGAGGGGCGTCCGCTGCGGCGCCGGGGCCGTAGCGGCGTACGAACGCCTCGCCCTGGAAGGACAGGCGATTCTGCACGGACATGGCGCCGCCGAGGGCGGCGATGCGGTCGAGGCTGTCCGCAGAGACTGTCTCCGCATGGTCGAACAGCCACCGGTTTCCGGCCGGGAAGAGTCCTTCCGCGGCCAACTTTTCGAATATCGCGAGATCGCGTCGGATGGTGTCGTCGTAGGTGGCGTGCAGCCGGAATCCCCAGCCGTTCTCCATGAGCAGACGTACGGCCTTCTCGAATTCTGTCTCATAGCCGGGAGCGAGTTCCGGGCGCGGCTGGGCAAAGTTCTCGAAGTCTGCTGCCGCCCAGGTGAGATTCTCTCCCGCACCGTTGAGGCGGAGCCATTCGTCCCCGTCCTCGGGGCGGGCCATTTCGATCCAGCGGGCGAGGTCGTCGATTTCCTGACCGGCGTTCTGCGGGAAAAGATGGTAGGCGATGCGCAGCGAAAGCTGACCGGCCTTGGCCAGTTCGACGACCGTGCTGTAGTTGTCGGGGAAATTCTGGAAGCCCCCCGCCGCGTCGATCGCCGACGTGAGCCCGAACCTGTTCAGTTCCCGCAGGAAGTGGCGGGTGGAGGTCTTCTTGTCCTCGCCCTCCAGCACCGGGGCCTTGGCCAGAGTCGAGTAGAGGATCAGAGCACTCGGGGCGGCCAGCAGCATGCCCGTGGGCTCACCGTCCCGGCCCCGTACGATCTGACCGCCCTTCGGATCGGGGGTGTCCCTGGTGTATCCGGCGGCCTTGAGCGCAGCCCGGTTGAGCACCGCCGACTGGTACAGGTGCAGAACGAACACCGGTGTGTCCGGCGCGGCGGCATTCAACTCGGCGACGGTCGGCAGCCGCCGTTCGGCGAACTGCTCGGCCGACCATCCCCCCACCACCCGGACCCACTGGCCCTTCGGCGTGCGGGCCGCCTGTTCACGCAGCATCGCCAGGCCCTGGCGCAGCGTGCGGACGCCGTCCCAGCGCAGCTCCAGCACGTAGTTGAGCCCACCCCGGATGACGTGCAGGTGGGAGTCGTTGAGGCCGGGGATCATCCGGCGGCCGAGAGCGTCGACCACCTTCGTGGCCGGGCCGACGTGGAGGGCCACGTCCTTGTCGTCGCCGACGACCGTGATGACCCCGTCCCGTATGGCGATCGCCTCGGCCTGCGGGCGCCCCGGGTCTCCTGTATGGATCTTCGCGTTGCGGACGATGAGGTCCGCGGGGTTGTCGGTGGTGCTGGGAACCAGCCCACCGACCGGCATCGTGGACACCTTTGGACAACCTCCTGCGGCATGAACAGCGTCGATTTCATCTGCATCGACTTCCAACTGCGGTGACAGCGACGGGCAAAGAGAACCGGGAGAACCGCAATCAATGCGTCTACGCTCAACCGAAATGAATTCCGGGTAGGCCTTCTGTGCGATGCACAGCACCAACTCCGACAGCCCGCAACTGCTTCGCCACCAGGCTATTTCGAGCCGAAGCGTCCGTGTGTCCCGACAGTGCACAGCATTCGTCCCGACAGTGCACTGCGTCCCGTTTCCATGCGTTGTGAGGTCAGATCCGGTGCACTGACGGTCAATCTCCGCCACCTTCAGGGTTTTAGCGTAAGGATCGACGGCCCCGCAGATCTCCATGTCTGGCCCGGAGGGGCCCGGCACATCACATGAAACTCAGGAGACTCACATGTCCGACGTTGTAGAGCCGGTGCAGCCGGTGCTGGAGCCGGCGGCAGCTGCTTTCGCCGAAGCGACCGCCAGTCCGCCCTATCTGTTCGACCTGCCGCCCGCCGAGGGCCGGAAGGCGGTCGACGAGGTGCAGTCCGGCGAGACCGACAAGCCGCAGATCGACGAGGAATGGATCACCGTCTCGGGCGGTCCGACGGGCAGCGTCCGCGCACGCATCGTGCGCCCCGCCGGCGTGGAAGGGACCCTGCCGGTGATCCTCTACATCCACGGCGCGGGCTGGGTGTTCGGTAACGCCCACACCCACGACCGCCTCGTATGCGAACTCGCCGTCGGCTCGAACGCTGCCGTGGTCTTCCCCGAATACGACCTCTCCCCCGAGGCCCGCTACCCGGTCGCCATCGAGCAGAACTACGCGGTCGCGAAGTGGGTCGTCCAGCAGGGCGCGTCCAAGAACCTGGACGGCTCGCGGCTGGCCGTCGCCGGCGACTCCGTCGGCGGCAACATGACCGCCGCACTGACCCTGATGGCCAAGGAACGCGGCGACATCCCGCTCGTGCAGCAGGTGCTGTTCTACCCGGTCACCGACGCAAACTTCGGCACCGGCTCCTACCACCAGTTCGCGGAGGGCTACTTCCTGCGCCGCGACGGCATGCAGTGGTTCTGGGACCAGTACACGACCGACGAGGCCGACCGCGCCCAGATCACCGCCTCCCCGCTACGGGCCACCACCGAACAGCTCACCGGCCTGCCCCCCGCCCTCGTCATCACCGGCGAGGCCGACGTCCTGCGCGACGAAGGCGAGGCCTACGCCAACAAACTGCGCGAAGCCGGCGTCCCCGTCACCGCCGTCCGCTTCCAGGGCATCATCCACGACTTCGTCATGCTCAACGCCCTCCGCGAGACCCACGCCGCCCAGGCCGCCATCACGCTGGCCGCCGAAACCCTGCGCACCGCGCTCCACACCGGCTGATACCGCGCTCCCCGCCGACCTCCGAAAGCCCCCGACAACAGGGAGAACACCCGAACATGACCACGAACCCCACCCCCACAGCTGTTCTCGTGCACGGAGCCTTCGCGGACGCCGCCAGTTGGACCGGGGTCATCGCGGAACTGCAGAACCACGGCATCCCCGTGGTCGCGCCACCGAACCCGCTGCGCGGCCTGGCGTCCGACGCCGCGTACATCGCGTCCGTGGCTGCTCAGATCGACGGTCCGGTGGTGCTCGTCGGCCACTCCTACGGCGGTGCGATCATCTCCGTGGCAGGCGCTGCGGAGAACGTCGTCGGGCTGGTCTACGTAGCGGCCTACGTCACCGAAGAGGGCGAGAGCCTGGGCGAGTTGCAGGGCCGCTTCCCCCTCTCGCCGCTCGTCAGCAACCTGAAGGAGGCGACGTACCCCGCGGAGGGATCGGAGCCTGCCGTCGAAGTCACCATCAAGGCCGAGGCGTTCCCGGACATTTTCGCCGCCGACGTCCCGGCCGCCGCCACCAAGGTCCTTGCGGTGGCGCAGCGTCCATTGGCCGCCTCGGCATTCACGGAGACGGCCTCGGCCGCCGCGTGGAAGACCAAGCCTTCCTGGGCGCTCGTGGCCGGCGCGGACCAGGCGATCAACCCCGAGGTCGAGCGCTTCGGAGCCAAGCGGGCCGGGGCGACGATCGTCGAGATCGAGGGCGCCTCGCACGCCGTGGCCGTGTCCCGGCCCAAGGAGGTCGCCGAACTGATCCGCGATGCGGTACGCGCGACGAGCTGATGAGGCGGCGGGCGGTAAGGCGGCCGCGCGGCGGCACTCACCACACGGTGAGTGCCGCCGCGCGGCCCTTCGGTCCCGGCACAGGGTGAGATCTCACCGCGGGCTTCTGCACCGCTGTTCCACCGTGACCACCACGGCCAGGACCGCCAGCAGCGCACCGGCGGCCAGGGCAGGCGCCGGGAAGAAAGCGGCCAGCAGGACGCCGACCGCGGCGACGGGGTACGGAATCCACTCGGCCACGGTTCTTTGATGGGGCCGGAGGTGTACGGCCCACACGGTGATCAGGAAGACGGCCGCGGGGACGGTGACCGCCGCGCTCGCGGCCAACGGCGAGGCGTCCGTGCGACGCGTGACGTGATCGGCGTACGCAGCCAGGCCGGCTCCCTCGGCGGTCGCCGAAGCGAAGATCAAGTAGTGGCCGTAGGCCCAGGTGAATCTCCTGCGGTGGGCCTGGTGCGTTGTGGCAAGCAGGGTGTGCGCGGATCTTGCGAAGTACAGCCACCACATGGAGTAGGCGATGAACAGGCCACCGGCCGCCACCGCGTACAGCGAACCGGTGCCGTGGTGCCGGTCGAAGGCGCCCCGGACGGCGACGGCGGCCGCCGCGACGGACTCTCCGAGGACGATGAGGGTGAAGAGTTCGTAGCGCTCGGCAATGTGGCGCGGATGCCATGGGGTCATCCCGGCGGACTGCGCCCACACCGGGACGGAGACCTCGGCGATGATCAGCACCACAATGCCCGGCAGCCGCGCCGATGCCGGGAGACCGAGCAACCCGACCCACCCGATCTGACATACCGTCACCCCAACGGCGAAGCGCAGGGTGGTCGGCCGCCGGGCGGGGTCGGACCACGCGGCGCGCAGCCACAGGGCGGCCAACGCCGTGCGCAGCACGACGTATCCGATGGTGATGACCCGCAGGTCACCATCCTCGAACGCGCGGGGAACGCCTGCGGCAAGCACGAGCGACCCCGTGATCTGGACCAACACCGTCAACCGGTACAGGACGTCGTCCGGGTCGTAGGCGGAAGCGAACCAGGTGAAGTTCATCCACGCCCACCAGATGGTGAAGAAGACCAGCGCGAAGCGCAGGACACCGGTGGCGTACTCCCCGTCGGTCAGCGCCTCGTGCAGACTCCCGGACGCCTGCGCCACCGCGATGACGAAGCACAGATCGAAAAGAAGCTCCAGCGAGGTGGCGGCCCTGTGCGGCTCACCGGGGTCGCGGCCCGGCATGGTGCGCCATCGCCTGGGCGCCGGGGCCGCGCGGGCGATCTGGGAGCGGCTCAGCGGAGGGCTCCGAGCGCGGCCTCGACCGTCCGGTGGAAGGTGGGATACGTGTAAATCATGTGCTGGAGCCGGTCGACGGGTATCTCGGCGTGGACGGCCACGTTCAGTCCGTAGAGCACCTCGCCGCCCGCCGGCCCCGCCGACGTCGCGCCGATCAGCACACCCCGGTCCGCGTCCTCCACAAGCTTGATGAGCCCATCGTTGCCCGGCCCGTGGATCCAGCCTCGCGTGGAGAAGGCGATGGGCAGCACACTGGTGCGTACCCGCAGCCCCCGCTCACGCGCCTGCCGCTCCGTCAACCCGACGGCCCCGATCTCCGGATCGGTGAAGGTGACGCGGGGCAGCGCCCGGTAGTCGGCGTCGGGACCGGGCTGTCCGAGGATGTCCCGGACGGCAATCTGCGCCTGGTACATCGACACATGGGTGAAGGCGCCTCGGCCTGTGATGTCGCCGACCGCCCACAGCCCCTCCCCCGCCCGCATCTGCCCGTCCGTGTTCACGGCTCCCGCCGTTGGATCCAGCCCCACCGTGTCGACCGCCAGCGCGGCCAGGTCGGTGTGGCGCCCGGTGGCGACCAGAAGCCGTTCGGCACGAAGCGGCTCCCCGTCACCCTCAAGGCAGACGGTGAACTCGGTGCCGTCATGGCTGACCTGCCGTGCCCGAGCACCCGTGAGTACGGTGACTCCGTCCGCCCGCAGCACCTCCGCGGCCAGCTCCCCGGCTTCCGGTTCCTCCTGCGTCAGCAGCCGATCCTGCCCCTCGATCACCGTGACCGCGCACTTGAAGCGGGCATAGACCTGGGCGAGTTCGACACCGATGGCGCCCCCGCCGAGCACGACCATCGACTCCGGCAGCTCCTTGGCCGCCATGGCATCCCTGTTGGTCCAGTACGGCGTTCCCTCGAGGCCCGGCACCGGGGGGATCCGGGGCCGCGTGCCGGTGGCCAGCACGACACCGCGCCGGGCTTCGAACGTGCGGTCGCCGACCGCCACCCGGCGCGGCCCGGAGAGACGGCCCGTCCCCCGGACGAGCCGGCCGCCCTTGGCCGCGAGACGGCCGGCGGCGGCCTGGTCGTTCCAGTCGTCGGTGGCCTCGCCGCGGATACGCCCGGCGACCCTGCCCCAGTCCGGAGTCACGACCGCTTCACCGGCGAGGGCGGGCACCCGGCCCGCCTCGGCGAGCAGATTCCCGGCCCGGATCATCATCTTGCTGGGCACGCACCCCCAGTACGGACACTCGCCCCCGACGAGTTCCGCCTCGACCCCCACCACGTCCAGCCCAGCTTCGGCCAGCGTGCCCGCGACGTACTCACCACCCGGCCCCAGCCCGACGACCACCACATCCACCTGCTCGTTCGCGCTCATGACTGCCTCTCCTCGTTCCTCGAGCTCCACGGACGTGGGCCGTCCTGCCGAAGCTAGATCGGCCGGCCGAAGGCCCGTGCCCGACAGCGCACGGGGGCTTGCCCGAAAGCGAACGCTTGGCACGGGACACCGCGCACTGTGCACTGGCGGACACCACCGCATGCGCTCCCGGTCAATGCGCCCTGCGTCGGGGCACCTAGCGTCACTCGGGTACGCACAGCAAGGCACCGCAGGAGGCGAACCATGACCACCAGTACCAAGCCCGTGAGCAGCAGCCAGCCGTGGCTGCACCAGAGGGGCGAGGTGATCCAGGAGTTCGGCACCGTCAAGCAGTTCCCGATCGGCCTGTCCTACGAGGCGCGGATGTACTCCTGCCAGCGCCTGAACAAGGTCCTGGCGGACACTCAGATCCTCCACGGCCTCTACAAGAAGCATCACTGGCTGATGCGCGGCGCGACCTTCTACCAACTGCACCTGGTCCTCGACAAGCACGCGGGGGAGCAGCTGGAAATCGTCGATACCATCGCCGAACGCGTCCAGTCCCTGGGCGGCGTCGCGGTGGGCGACCCCAGGCACGTCGCGGAGATCACATCGATCCCGCGGCCTCCGGACGGAGTGGAGGAAGTACCGGCGATGCTGTCACGGCTGCTGGAAGCCCACGAGACCATCCTCGTCGAGGCCCACGACGCCGCCGCCCGGACCGGTGAGCTGGGTGACGACGGCACCAACGATCTCCTGGTCTCACAGGTGATCAGGACCGGGGAACTGCAGGCCTGGTTCCTGGCCGAGCATCTGGTCGACACCCCGCTCGTCCGCGCCTGAAGGATCCCGCCGGTCCGCGTCTGAAGGTGCCGGAGCGCGTGCCTGAAGGAGCATGAGCCGGCCCCGGACAACGACGTCGTCCGCATACGATGCAGCAAGAATCGAAGATCGTCGTCTCTGTATTGGACGGAGCGCTGTTTGATCGGGAGCGGATGATGGATCTGCGGCAGATGGAGGTCGTCGTCGCGGTGGCGGATGCGGGCGGGTTCACGGCGGCGGCAAGGCGGCTGCACGTGGTCCAGTCCGCCGTATCCAGCACGGTACGGGGCCTCGAACGTGAGCTGGGCACGCCGTTGTTCGACCGCACGACGCACCGCGTCGCCCTGACACCGGCCGGCGAGGCGTTCGTCCCCGCCGCACGCGCGGCGCTCCGCGCCGCCGAACTGGCACGGGAGGCGGTCGACGCCGTACAGGGACAGCTGCGCGGGCGGGTGACGGTCGGCACAATGCAGGGGGTCTGGGCGGGTCTCCACCACGCCCTGGCCGCGCTGCGGGCGGAGCACCCAGGTGTGGTGGTCCAACTGAGGCAGGCGGCAGTGGCCGACATCCGGCAGGCACTGCGCGAGGGCACGGTGGATCTGGCCGTGGTGGCGCTCGACCGCCAACAGCAGCGAGGACTGACGACCCGGCTGCTGTCCCGCGAGGAAATGGTGCTGGTTGTGTCGTCCCGGCGGGTCATCGCCGGGACGACACCGAACGGCGAGGTCCGACTCGCCGACATCGCCCGGTTGCCCCTCGTGGACTTCACCCCCGGCTGGGCCATCCGCTACGCGGTCGATCGGGCCTTCCGTGCCGCAGGCGTCGACCGCAGCACGACATTCGAGGTGAACGACATCGTCGCGGCAGCCGAACTGGTCCGCAACGACTTGGGCATCTGCATCATGCCCAAGTCGATCGCAGCCCGCTTCCCCGATCTGCCCCAGTACCGGTTCGGCCGGCACGCGCCGAACTGGAAGATCATGGTGGTGAGACCTCCCGGCGAGGCACCCCCGGCAGTCGCCGCGCTGCTGCGGCACATCACCTGACGGCGAGGCGACTCACGACCCGAGCCTCGCGGCTTCTCCTCGCACCCGGCCTCGCTACTGGCCGATCCCACCGCGAATTTCGCCCAAGGAACCGGCACTCGCCGGCCCACCGTCGCTGCCTGTCGACGCAGGACGACCCTTGGCACCGCGTCGGCGGCCGTCCCACCAACAGCCGGGCCCAAGGTCAGCCGTGCCCGCTGGGCGCCAGCACCGTCCCGCGGTCGCGGCTCACGGCGTATCACCGCTGCGGCCCTGGACAAGCTGGTTTCCCGGGCGCGGGGCGTAGGCAGGCCGTCCGCCCGGCTCCGAATTGGCCGAGTGAGTCGGAAGCGCGGTCCCCGTGGCGACGACCTGCGGGTGCGGGACCAAGTGGGATCACACACATTGCCGAGGCTCGGTGACCGCCGTGCGGCGGATCACCACCTCACCCTCGTCCGTGGCGACGGCGACCGCGTACAGACCGGGACGTCCGCCGTTGTACTTCAAGGGAAGGTCGGCGGCGCCGTCGCCCAGCCACTCACGCATGTCCGCCGCGGTGCCACCGACCTCCATTCGGAGAGGTCCTTCTCCGGGACCGTGCCGCGCCATCCGATGTAGCCGGAGTAGGTAAGTGCCGCGGTCGGGTCGAGGCGCTCGCGGCCGATGGAGGTGATTCCGTCGGCGAAGACCACCAGGTCCGCGGTCACCTCACGTCCGCTCACGAACCGCACGGTGACGGATCGGTCGTCCTGGTCGAACCCGCAGGCGTACTCACCCAGGTGGTAGTGCTCCTGCCCGAAGTCGCCGAGCAGGGCGCGGTAGAACGTCCCCCACGAGGTGTAGCTCCACGTCCGCCGCTCGCGATGGACGATCCGGTTGTCGGGGCCCAGGTACTGCACGAAGTCGGTGGACGTGCTGAGGCTCTCCGGGTGCTGTTCGCTGCGCTCGGTGAACCAGCGCAGGGTGTCCGGCTGCAGGACGATGCCGCTTCCGCGTCCGTCCAGAGCGGTGGGGGTCCGCTCGAAGACGTCGACTGTGAAGCCCAGGTCGCGCAGGAGGAGCGCCGTGGTGAGGCCGCCGATCGACCCGCCGATGACTGCCGCGGTCGCGCCGTCATATGCGTTCATGTGTACATCTCCTTGCTGGTGATCGACCCGGTCGGCGGCTCCGCCTGGTCCGGGCCGAGCTCGAGGGGTTCGCTCGGGAGTTCGGCCCCGCGGGTCTCGGGTGCGAAGACGAGACCGGCGACCGCGATCAGGCCGACCGCCGCGACACAAGTGATCGCCAGGCCCAGGTCTCCGCCGAACCATGAGACGGCGATGACGCCGGCCACAAGCGGGCCGGCTGCGGTGATGAAGCGGCCGATGCTGTTGCACAGGGCCATTCCGGTGGCACGCACACTGGGCGGGAAGAGTTCGGGGCCGTAGACGAAAGTGCCCGACAGGGCGCCGAACAGGCCGAATCCGACGACCGGCAGGGCAAGCAGGAACTCGCCGTAGGTGTGCTGGAAGGGGAAGAGATAGCCGACGCTGACGGCGGAGACGGCGAAGCTGATGGCGAAAGCCCTGCGCCGCCCGACGGCGTCGGCGAGGAAGCCCCACGAGGCGTGCGCCAGCTCTCGGGAGGCTGGTCGACCTGTTTGTGTCTGTCCTGCCGTCCTGGCTGACCGAGCCGTTGTGGGAGCAGTTCGCGGCGTTGCTGCCCGAGCGGCCGGTCTACGATCCGGCTCATCCGCTGGGCTGTCACCTGCCATGTATCAGTGACCGGGTCGTCTTCGACAAGTTGCTGCAGCTGCTGCGGTTCGGCTGTTCCTACCAGGCGATTGCCGACCCCACGTGTTCGGCCACCATGATCCGCACCCGCCGCGATGAGTGGATCCGGCTGGGTGTCTTTGCCCGGCTGAGGCAGCTCGCGCTTCAGGCGTACGACCGGATCGTGGGGCTGGTCCTGGACCAGGTCGCCGTCGACGGCTGCATCACCAAGGCCCCGGGCGGTGGTGAGGTCGCGGGGCGCTCGCCGGTTGACCGGGGCAAGCAGGGCCTGAAACGCTCCGGCATGGTGGACGGCTACGGCATCCCCCTGGGTCGTGTCCTGGCCGGGGCCAACCGCCACGACTCACCACTCCTGGCCCCGACCCCGGACCTCCTAAACGGTCTCGGGCCTCTGCCTGAGCAGATCGCCGTCCACCTCGACCGGCTACGACAGCGACAACACCCGCACCCTGCTGGCCGGGCGCGGCCTGCACGGCCGCATCGCTCACAAGGGCGAGAAAGCCCCTATCCAGGCGAGTCGACGGTGGCATGTGGAGCGGACACATGCCTGGCAGAACGCCTTCCATCGCCTGGCCCGCTGCTTTGAGCGCCGCGCCGTGGTCGCCGACGCGTTCTTCGACCTCATCGACACCATCATCACCGTCCGCAGTCTGATCCGCCGGGCATGGACCACCCACCGCTGGCACACCCGACCCCACCACCGCCCTTGAACCGCCGACGTTGGCACGCCCCTGGGGTGTCGGCCACGCGGCAGCCCCCAGGGGCGTACCGTGCGGGACGTGGTCAGCGGGGGGTCAGCACTACAACTTTGCAGCATGGCAGGAGTGGTCGCCGGAAGACGTGGTGGCATGCTGGACGATGGTGGACGCGACCGGGACCTGGTGGCGAACAAGCCCGGCCCCATCCGGTTCGGCGGTGAAGGCTCAGTTGTCGCGTGTTGCCGTAGTGCGGAGCGGTAGACCTGCGTTGACACGCCGCTTCAGCTCGTGGAAGTCATCGAAACCGTCCACGTACGTGATCGCGTTGTCGTTCTCGTCATGGTCGTCGAACACGCGCAGTAGATCGCGGTCGAAATGTTCCAGCATGCGGGGGTCATCGATGTCGATCGCGGCCGGTGGGGTCGCGATCTCCAGGCGCGGCTCACCGATCACCGCGTTGGCGATGAGCGCGCCACCGATGGTGAAGTGATGGTTTTCGCCATAGAAGAGCTGGGCATGGACGTCGCCGCCGATGTAGGCGGAGCAGTCGTTGTAATCACCGATGAGCCGATCGGTTCTCAGGTCGCCGTGGACCTCGAGCCAGCCCGCGGTCACGATGTCGCGTGCCCGCATGTTGCCGGTCACCAGCGAAAACAACTCGGGATCGTCGCTATCGCCATACGTGCCGTCGACAACCAGATCGCCGAGCACAACCAAGAGCCAAACGTGCTCGTGTGTCAGGTCGAGGTCGCCGGGTATGTGCAGGTCGCCATCGACAAACCAGATATCGTATTCGTCGATCTCGTCGAGCGCCGCAGTTACACGCTTGATCTTGTAGTCGCTGCGGAACCGGCCGATTGCCGTGATGACCTCGGCTTGGGAGACCTGATTCTTCTTGTAGCTACGCACGTTGGCAATCATGGCCAGGACACTACCCTCGTGTGATTGGTGTCGAGTTCTGTCGAAGTGCATCTGTCAGATGGTGAGCCGCTGAGCCGACCTCTTCGAAGCCGCACCGGCATGGTAAACGCCCTCGCTGACACGCCCGCTCCGGCCCGACACTCCACGGCGAAATGCCGTAGCGCAATAGGCACTTCTACCGACACCACCGATCTGGAGGCACCACCGTACCTGTAGTAACAATCGCAGTCCGTAGCAGCCGCCCCGCCTCACCATGACCTGACCAAAACGCCTAACCGCCCCTATCCGCGCGGGTTGTTCGTTCGATGCCCGTGATGCGTAGGTGCTCGTTGATCACCTCGGCCAGGAGGCGCTGGGCAGACTCGTCCAGCAGGACATCGCCGGCGACGGCTGCCTCGATGAAGCGGGCAAACGTGCCATCGCTTGCTTCGAACGCGCCCAGCGCCTCGAAGAGCTCCTCCGTCGACCAGTCCGGATTACGGATGAAGTGCCGCTCGATACGGGACCGCAGGCTCCTCCCCTGGCCGGGGGAGAGCAGTTCGGAGAGCGGGTCGTCGTTGATGGCCCAGAGGCGGTCCTGCATCTTCATGTACCGGGCCGGGTGCTGCACCAAGACCGTCGAGTCGAGGGCTCGGGCGATCTCCCGGCGGGTCCGCATGGGTATCTCCGGCGGGGACGCCTCGGCCCACAGCGCGTCCTGGAGCTGGTTACGGGTCGCAGCGTCGACGTCCTGTGTCTGCAGGAAGCGCTCGGCGAGTTGGAGGAGATCACTGTCCGGCACCTGGGCGAAACTGCGCTCGACCCGCTCGCGCTTTGCCCCTTCATCGGTCGGCGGCATGCTGAGAACAGTGACACAGTCGCGGATGGCTTCGGCGTAGACGAACGAGCCGCCGGGGCACGCGCTCTCGGTGCGCCACCCCCGTGGCACAGCGGTGGCGCCTGCGCAGGGCGAGGACATGGACGCCTCCTTCCATGACGAGGTGGGCGCATCACGCTCCCAGGCGTCCGCCGCATCATGGTTCAGATTCCTCCAGGAGTCGTACCGCACTCGGGGGCTACCGCCCTCCCCCGGCGTTCCGCTGTGGAGAGCGCTCCGAGTATCGAAGTCCGCGCATGGCAGCGTCAAGAGATACAGCGCAACTATCCCCTCGGTTATGTGAGATAGATGCGATATATCGGCCACACTGCGCCGAGTGCGACGTGCCCCAGGGTGCACCCCACCACAAACCCCCACGGTCAGGCCGACAGACGACCTCCGAGCCCGATGCCGCCGACCCGGAACTTGGAAGTTTGAGTCGCATCACCCGATATGCCCAAAACCTGCACGTGGCGAAGTGATCAAGGCTACAGCCCGCACAGCGCACCCCTGGAGCCAGATAGATCCTAACTAAGTCTTGACTCGCCTTGCGCTCAGATGCACGCTAGACCGCACTCGCGCTGGGCGCCCACCGGGAATGGCAAAGGATCTCCAGCCCGGGCAGAGCGGCGGGAGTGCCCGTTCACCTGTCCTCTCGCCCGCCTCCCTGCGCTGGAAGAGTACGAACTATGTGCGTGACGCGCTTCGTCGCCCGCTTCCCGGCTCGAGATTCCGTTGTGGACAGGCGGGCTTGCCGCCGCCCCCACACGGGGCCGCTGCCCGCGCCGGAAGTCTGGCCGGGTCCAAGACGCCCTGTACGGCCGATGTCCAAAGGCGGCCCAGCGCGCTACGCAATTACAGCAGCACGGAATCGAATGATCACTGATGGAAGAAAGGATCTCGACAGTGAGCAGACGACATAAAAAGATCGCACACCTGCTATGGATAGCGGTCGTCGCATCACTCCTGTTCAGCCTGCCCGAAACGAAGCAGGCATACGCGCAGCAGACGGCGGGAAACGCTCCATTCATCAACTCGTGGCTGGTGTCAGGCCCGTTCAATTCGCCGGTCATCGACAAGCAGTATGAATGCGAAGGCGGCGAGTCACCGGTCGACGGAAAGACGAAGATCACCCCGAAGGTCGGCGACTCGCTGAGATCCGGCGACGAAAGCAGGAACTGGGAGTACTTCGACGACCGTATGTACAACCGGACCTACGACGACTACCAGGATCTCTACGGGTACTACTCCGTCAAGAAGGGTGTCGATACGAGGAACAAGTATGTGTACGCGCACACGTACGTCTACAGTCCGGTCGAGCGACAGGCAAGTTTCGACGTCGGGGCGAGCGGTTCTTACCGGCTGTATGTGAACGACAAGTGCCTGACGAGTCCGAGCACTCCGGTGGAGGTGCAGAAGGATCTGACAAAGCAGACTGTCCAGCTGCAGGCCGGCTGGAACAAGCTGATGATTCAGATCAAGCACACCTACACGGAGGACGTGAATTCAAATGGTGTGCCGATTGCCAAGGACCAGAACGTAGCCTATCTCGGGTTCTACGGCCGAGTGACGGATCAGTCCGGCAACAGGATCAATGATCTGGTGAACTCCGTAACAGGTCCTTCGGGAAACCTGCAGATCGTTTCGCAAGGGCTATCGACCGACGATTCGATCGACACTCCGCTCCCGAAGGGAAATATGCCGATCGGCTACAAGGAGTGGCCATACGTCTGGAACAAGTCCGCGGCCGACAACAAGTACGGCGTCGCCGCCTCAGATTTTCAGTTCATGGCAGCCGGTGGCTCGCCGGGCTATACATGGAAGATCACCGACGGCAGGTTGCCTGATGGTCTGGAGCTGAACCCTGACGGCTCCATCGCAAACGGACTTGTCGACGGGAAAGTCGATCTGAACAGCCCCAAAGGCATCATCGGCGCCAACACCAAACCGGGCGACTACCACTTCACCGTCCAGGTTGCCGACAGGGAAGGACAAACTGCTTCAAAACAATTCACCATCACGGTGAAGGAACGTCCCAACAAGTGGTTCGAAGAAGGCAGGGTCAGCGCACTGACGCATTCCACCCCGACGTACAACTACTTCGTGGATCCAAACTTCTCTGCTGATCGATGGGCAGCGAGAGCGAAGCGTCAAGGACACTCACTGGTGTCGATCGAATCACTGCAGCAGAACTACTTCTGGCCGTCCAAATTCGCAGATCCGAAGCACATCAGGGCGGAATATCTCCCCAAGGACAAGAACGGCAAGGTAGTAGACGGGCTGAAGCAGTACGCACAAGCAGTAAAGCGCTACGGCATGAAGTTCGGTTTGTACTACGCGACCGAGGGTGGGGGTCTGAAGCATTATTCCACTGATGTACTCGTGCAGAATGTGGAAGATCTCATCCACCGCTACGGTCCGGAGTACCTGTATTTCGACGGTCCACAGGCAATGCCCGATGCCAACTATGACGTGATGTACAGCCTGATACGCAACTACAGCGACGAGATCATCGTGAACTCGAACGCATGGGGGGCGGAGTACGGCGATCCGGATCTGAGAACCGGGGAGGCGTCGAGCATCTACGGCAACGGGGGGAAGAATCATCTTCTGAAGCGGACGCCCATGGAACCGTGGAAGATGATCCACACAAAGAACATGTTGTCGGCGTACTACGAAAAGCGCGACGACTTCAGGCAGGTCTCGAAAGAGATGCTGATGAACGCCGGTCGAGGACATGTCGACAACAACGATCAGAGTGTTATCGACAGCCGGGGACCGAACCAGAACTCTCCCCAAGATATCGCCACGAGATACCCGAAGGCGGTCCAGGAATTCATCGATGTAAGAGAAGAACTCGCCGACTGGTTCGCACCGAAGGGTAGGCCGGAGAGGCACGAGTCCACGACGGGCACGACTCCGTACTTCCTGGCCGGGTACGGATACGAAGACGACGGGCGAGGAAATTACGAGAAGTTCGCTCACCCAGACAGCACGACCGGCCCGCAATGGGGATACGCGACGGCCAGGGACAACAACGTCTACCTTCACATCATGAAGGGGCCGGACGGCAAGAAGGGCTTCGACGCGATCACCGACAAGTCCCTGACCATTGGCCCGGTCAAGGATCGGGTGACGTCGGTGAAGTGGTTGAACAGCGACACCCCGGTCACATCGTTCAGTCAGGAAGGCGACAGTCTGACCATCAATATGGCCAATGCGCACGAGGATCCGATCGACACGATCATCAAGATCGTGACCGACAACCCTGAGCGCAAGTACAAGCTGACCGACGTCACCGCGACCGGTGAGCAGCTTTCGCCGCGGAAATTGAAGGTCAATGCCGAGGGCTACATGACGTATCCCGCACTGAAGGCCCGGCTTTCAGACTTGACGTACACCAGCGCGAATCCTGAGGTAGCGAGAGTTCGGCCCAGCGGAATCGTGACTCCGAGGACTGACGGCACGACGAGCATCACGGTACGCGGCGCTCATGGGGGCGTGACCAAGCAGGACACGTTGACGGTGAAGGTCAAGGACGGTCTCGTCTACGTCGCCGAGGACGTGATCGGCGCATCGTTGCTGGTGGAAGGAAAGGAGGCCTACGGCGAGTTCGGCCTGAACAATGGGCTGAAGTACGAGATGGAAGGCAGGTCGGACGCAGGCGGGTCCATCGGCTTGGATGCAGCACAGATCAAGTGGCATGGCGGCATCGTCGATCTGAACGGCGGCGACAATTACAAGCCGGTTGCCGTCAAGGAAGTGGACACGTTCACGTTCAAGGGAGACAAGATCCTCACACCGCAGGTCGAGGCGCCCACCAGAGGAGTCGTCTGGGCGGACGTGACGCTGGACGGCAAGACCTTCACGACAAACAGGGTCTTCCTGGACCTGCTGCCGTACAAGAACCTGGCAAAGGACGCCGAAATCACTGCCGGCCAGCAGCACGAGGCGGTGCCGAACCTCACCGACGGCAAGCTGATCGAGGCCGATCGGTTCGATCAGTCGAAGTGGTCGGTGCCAGGAAACGAGAAGGCTTGGATTCAATTCAGGCTTCCGGCGAAGCACGAGATCTCCAACATCGACATCAACTTCAACACGCTGGATCAGAATTACATCAACACACCCAAGACGATGACGGTCCAAACCAGTGTCGACGGCGTGACCTGGAAGGATGCCGGCACCGTCAACGGCCCCACAGGAACCGCCTATTTCGGGTTCTACGACCAGTACCCCCTCAGCGCACAGGCCCGGTACGTGAAGTTGGTGTTTGACGGCGGCTCCAACGGGTCGACGACCGACTTGCTCGAAGTAGCCATCAACGGAAGGTAGACGACGCGGCGACGGTCAGCGTCGTGCCCATCAGGGACGACGCTGACCGGATGCCGACGGAGAGGCGACCCGCACCGCACATTTTCGGCTCGGCTTCACTTCCTCGCCTCCGGGCCGTGCTCACCGGCGCGGAGGCGCCTGACGAAACGCGCACGGCTGCGGTCGCCTGCGGCGGGCGCAGGCGATCACGGCCACGTCGTGGCGGCGCGGAGACACACCCAGCCGAACCCAGCTGCCCCTCCGCGGCCACCACGACTCTGTCTCATGGGTCAGCTCGGCGAGCCGTAGAGAATGACCTCCGCGATGCCCGCGACCGACTGCGCGCCGCCGCCGCTGACGTCGGTGATGTTGATACGGACGTACTGCGCGCGCTCGGCGGTGAAGGTCTCCGGCAACTTGTACTGGCCGCCGCGGGTCAGCTCGGGAATCGCCGTCGTCCATTCCTGCCCATCCCCGGACACCTGCAGGTTGTACGTGTACCAACTGCTGTCCTTGCCCCAGTGGATGCGGGTACCTACGAGGTCGTGGGCAGCCGACAGCTGCACAGTCAGCGTCTGCGGCAGCGTTGCTGACGCGGCGGCCCATCCCGTACCGAAGGTGATGTCGTCGTCGAGAGCCTTGGCGGGTTCAAAACCACTCTCGTGGCTGGTGGCGCTGACCTCGCTGATCCGGTCGCGGGGAATCTGTGGCCCAGGGTCGACCGGTGTGCCTCCGCCCGTGCCGCCGGGCGGAACGACCCGGAATTCACGCATGCTCGGCCAACCGCCGTCGACCGCAGGCACGTTCACCCGCACATACCGCGCCTTGGCGGACACCTTGTGGATCACTGTGGCGCTCTTGGCGGTGTTCGACTCCTTGTCCACCACCTTGGTCCAGTTCTCCGCGTCGTCCGAGGTGAGGATGGCGTAACGGTAGGTCGCCTGGTCGGACTCCCAGACGATCTGGAACTCGGAAATGTCCGATGACTTACTGACATCGACCTGCCACCAGGCAGACCCGCTGCCATTCGCGACCCACTTGGTGTTCGGGGTGTCATCGACGGCGTTGTCCGGGATGTTTCCTGGTTGGAAGCTCGATGCCGTGGTCGGCATGTTCAAGGCGATGTTCTGCGCGCCTTGGTCCTCCAACGTCGAGATGTCCTTCCACTCGGGATGACGGCCGTCGGGCAGGTGCCGGCCGGAATAGGGCTCTGTCCACACCGTGAACGCACCGGACTTCACCCCGTCGGACTTCGCGGTGATCGTGATGGCGCCCGGGTCCTTGTCCGCCGCGAGCAGCGCGTAGCCGATGCCGGCGCCGGCCTTCTGCCTCTGTACCGCGAGGCGGGGGATGTCGTGGCCGACGAGGCTGCCCTTCCCGGTCACGGCGAGCTCGATCTCCGCGGTGGACGTCGGGACGACGGTGCCGTTCACGTCCACGACCTTGATGAACACCGGGATCAGGTCCGAGCCGTCGGCCACCGGCTGGATGCGGGTGCGCGCCCGGGCGAATCGGCGGAGCGCCTCGGCTGCTGCGGCGGGGAGGGCGCTGCCGCGCTGCGCTCCGGCCTTCTTGATCAGCGCGTCGACCATGTCGGGCCGCACGTCGTCGGCCAGTGTCGAGGCCGCCTTCGCGCCGGACGGCGAGGCGTCCCGCAGGTAGTACGCGAGCAGGTCGCGCAGTGCCTCACGGACGCCCGCGTCATCGATCTCGATCTCGATGTGGTGCGGGACTCCGGGAGTTTTCACGACCTGGCTGGTGACCAGCTTGCCGTCGATGTGGCCCTCGGCTCTCAGCTCGCCCTCGGCGAACGAGGGGAGGGAGAAGGTGTAGTAGGGGTTGCCGTCCTTCCCGGCGATGTGCTTGGCGGTGCCCGCGTTCTGGCTCCGGCTCTTCTCGCCGACCAGGGTGCCGTTCTGGTACAGCTTCACGTGGTCGGTGTTGCTGAAGACCATGACCTCGCGGCTGGAATTCGCCGAGTAGGTGCTGGCGATGAAGACCATGGGGCCACCGTGATTGGGGTTCTTCGGCGACTGCATTCCCTTGAGCCAGTGGTAGCAGTACTTCGGGTACCGGTCGATGTCCACCGCCCCGGATTTCTGATACGGCGAGTTCGTGCCGTAGTCCTCGAAGACCCAGAGGAAGTAGCCGCCGATCCGGGGGCTGGCGTCCAGCCCGCCCCAGTCCCAGTACCCGGGACCGTTGAGGTACTTCTGCCGCCGCTCCACCTGCCCTACGAGGCCCTCCTCGCCACCTTCGCGGCCCGCCTGGCAGGGCCCCTCCCAGTCACCCCATTCCCGGGTGAAGAACGGCTTGTTCCGGTCGGGGTCCGAGCCGTCCGTGTTGACGACCTTGTAGTTCACGTCATAGTGCTGCTTTCCCCACAAGCCGTAGTCGCCCGCGGTGAACATCTGATCGTTGGGCATTTCCGCGTGCGCAAGCTCGGCGACCTTCTTCGCCCACCACTCCGGGTAGTGCGTCTCGTTCAGCGAGGTTTCCCAGAGGACCACCGACGGACGGTTGCGGTCCCGGCGGATCATCTGCACGGCGTCCGCGTAGGTGCGATTCACGAATGTCGCGTTCTCACTCCAGAACTGCCAGCCCGGCATGCAGGCGACGACGACCAGGCCGATCTCGTCGGCGGCGTCGAGAAACGCCGGATCGTGCGGATAGTGAGCGGCACGTACCGCGTTGAAACCGCCCAGCTTCAGCCGGAGCGCCTCACGCCACTTCATCGAAGCCGGTGCGGCGTCGCCGACGTAGGCATAGTTCTGGTGGATGTTCGCGCCGCGCAGGTAGAGGCGCTCACCGTTGATGTAGAAGCCGTCCGGCCGGTATTCGATGCGGCGGATGCCGATGCGCGTGGTGAGGGAGTCCAGCACCTGGTCGCCCTGGACGACCTCGCTGACGAGCCGGTACAGGTGCGGGCTGTCCGGGTGCCACAGGTCGGGGTGGAGCACCTCCAGGCTCGCCTCGAAGTCGTGCTGGGCGCCACGCGCGATCGTCGCGGTCTGGATGTCCCGGGCGACGATCTTTCCTTGTGGGTCGTAGATCGTCGACCGCAGCTTGGTGACGGCGGATGCGTCAGAGCTGTTCTCGACATTCGTCCTGGCGTTGACAACGGCCCGCTCCGCGTCGGCGTGCGGGTAGGTGACGAACACCCCGCCGCCTGCGACGCGGTCGGCCTCCAGAGGATCGGTGATGTGGATGCGGCCGGTCGTCTGCACCGTCACGTCGCGGTAGATGCCGCCGTAGGTGAGGAACCCGAGTTCTTCGCGCGGTTTGCCGGGAGGCGTCTTCGGGTCGTCGAGATTCGAGACGCGCACGGCGAGGAGATTGTCACGGTCCCGGTGGAGCTTGCCGGTGACGTCGACGGAGAATCCGAGATAGCCACCGTGATGCTCGACGAGCTTCACGCCGTTGAGGTACACCACGCAGTTCGTCTGCACACCGTCGAACCGGACCGTCACTCTGCGGTCCTTGTCGCCGGAATCCATCCGCAAGTACCGGCGGTACCAGCCGATGCCGGCGAAGACGTTGTAGACGATGGGCTCTTTGCGTTCCAGCCGCATGGTGTGCGGAATCGACACACCCGCCCACTCGGAGTCGTCGAAGGACGGCTCCTGCGCGCCCTTGACGTCCTCCCGCCAGAATGCCCAGTCGGTGCAGAGGTTGACGGTACGCCGCCCCTCTTCCTTACGTGCTCTTTCCGGCGATGCGGCACTCGCCGAGCCGGCGGGTACAAGCACCGCACCGGCACCGGCGAGGCCCGCAATCAGTACATTGCGGCGTCCAGGACCAAGTGCTTTCTCGCTCATGAGAATTGACCTCTTTCGTGTCGTGAGGCACATCTGCCGCGCATGTGGTCTTCGGCGGTCCCGATGAGTGGCGGGTCAGCCGGTGGGGCCCAGGTCCGCCGTGTCGAGGAGCTCGATCCGCTCGCCCGGCCGGTGCAGTTCGAGGATCACGAGCTCGTTGCGGCCGGCCCGCCACACCGGCGCGGGGGCGTAGAGGGTGCGCTGCGGGCCGCGGTCCCAGTAGCGGCCCAGGGCGAACCCGTTGAGCCAGACCTGGCCCTTGGTCCAGCCCGGCAGGGCGAGGAAGCCGTCGGCAGGGGCCGGGACCTCCACCTCCGCCCGGTGGAAGGCCGGGCCTTCGACAGCTTCGGCGGCCCCGAACCGCACGGCGGTCAGATCGGTCAGAGGGAGAGGGCGGATCTCCCAGCCGAACTGGTACTGGGTGTCGATCCGGACCCCGCCGCTGATCCCCTTGCGATCCTCCAGCCAGGGGCCGTAGTTGATCCGCCCCATGTTCTCCACGAGCAGGTCGAGTTCGGCGCCCGACGCGGGGACGCTGATCGGCAGCGCGTCCAACGGTCCGTCCCGCTCGAGGAGGCCGAGCGGCACACCGTCCAGGAACACCTGGGCCCGGTCGGCCAGGCCGTGCACGCGCAGGGTCGAGTCGGGGAACGGACCACGCAGCCGGGTCCGGTAGTGGGTCAGGCCGAGCGACTGGCCCAGCGCCTCCATCGGCACCGGCGCGCGCCGGTGGTGCGGAACGGACAGCGCGTCCAGGGAGTTCAGCAGCGCCACCGCGCCGTTCGGACGCACCGTCTGCGGGGCGAGCCGGTCGGGCCGCGCGGGTGCCTCGTGTCCGATCGGGCCGCGATGCCGCTCGATCACCTCGCGGAAGGCGTGGAACTTCGCGGTCAGCTCGCCCGCCTCGCCGACCGGGGCGTCGTAGTCGTAGCTCGTGCAGGTGGGCCGGTAGTGGGCCTCGTCGCGGTTGGCTCCGTTCCACCAGCCGAAGTTGGTGCCGCCGTGGCCCATGTAGAGGTTGACCGAGGCGCCTTGGGACAGCATCCAGTCCAGTTCCGCGGCGGCTTCCTCCGGGTCGCGGACGTGGTGCTGCTCGCCCCAGTGGTCGAACCAGCCGTGCCAGTACTCGGAGCACATCAGCGGGCCGACCGGCTGATGGCGGCGCAGCGTGGCGAACGACTCCTTCGGCCGCGAGCCGAACGTCGCGGTGGCCAAGGTGCCGGGCAGGACCCCGCCGCGCAGGACGCCGTCGGTGGCACCGTCGGCGGTGAACAGCAGGCAGTCCACGCCGCGGCGTATCAAGCCCTGCCGCAGATGGTCGAGGTAGGCGGTGTCGGTGCCGTAACTCCCGTACTCGTTCTCGACCTGGACAGCTACGACCGGCCCTCCCCTGCCGGCCAGCAACGGGCGCAGGACCGGGACCAGCTCGTCGAACCAGGCATCCACGGCGGCCAGATAGCGCTCCTCGGTCTGGCGCAGTCGCAGCTCGGGATCGGCGAGCAGCCAGGCCGGCAGGCCCCCGAACTCCCACTCGGCGCAGATGTAGGGGCCGGGCCGCACGATCACGTCCAGGCCCAGTTGTCCGGCGGTACTGATGAACCGGGTGACGTCGGCCGGGCCGGAGAACTCGGTCCGGTCGGGGGTCGGCTGGTGCAGGTTCCAGGCGATGTAGGTCTCGATCGTGTTGACGCCCATGGCGCGCAGGCGGCGCAGCCGGTCCTCCCACAGTTCGGGGTGGACCCGGAAGTAGTGGATGGCGGCGGAGATGATCTGGTAGGGGCGGCCGTCGCGCAGGAAGCCGTGGTCGGTCACGGTCAGCTCGGCGGCGTGGCGGAGTTGGGTCACAACTGTTCCCAGGTGATGAGGAGGGTCGCGGTGGGGCGGGCGGCGGTCCTTCAGCCGCCGGCCCCACCGGGCTTTCAGGAGGCCGGACGCAGCTGCTGCAGGGTCAGCGTGGTGTCCGGACCGACGGTGGTGGACGGCGTGTACTTGGCGGTCTCGGGGGTCGGCCAGCCGGTGAAGCGGCTGGAGTTGATGTCGACGAAGGAGGCCGAGCCGCCGATCGGGATGAACGGCGCCTGCTGGGCGAGGATCTTCAGCGCCGGTCCGGCCAGTTCCTTGAGCCGGGCGGTGTCGGCGGGGTCGACGGTGGCCATCTTCGCCAACTGTGCGTTGTAGTCCGGGTTGTTGAAGCGGCCGAAGTTGCTGCTGGTCGCCTTGCCGAGCGGGGCGTAGTAGTCGCTGCTGAAGGCGTTGAGGGTGCCGAAGATGCTGCCGTCGCCGGAGGGCGGGGCGAACGCGGTCTCCATCGAGAAGTCGCCGACCGGCTCCTTCTGGTAGAAGGTGGCCTCCGGCATGTTGTTGACCGTGACATCCAGGCCGAGGACCGACTTCCACTGGTCCTTCAGTGCGGCGCCCATGTCCACCCAGTTCGCGTACGGCTGGAAGACGTTGAGCGACAGCGGGTAGCTCTTGCCGTCCTTGCTGAGCTTGCCGCCCCGTACGCTCCAGCCGCCGGCGGCCAGCTCGGCGCGGGCACCGGCCGCGTCCTGCTTCAGGGTCTTGTCGGCCAGGTCGGCGGGCAGCCAGGTGGCGCCGACCTCGTTGTTCAGGCCGGACGGGTTGACCGCGGGCTGCTGCGTCCCCATCACCTTGAGCACCTTGGCCACGTCGACCGCCTTGGTCAGGGCCTGGCGGACGTGCACATCGGTGGTCGGGCCCTTCTTCGTGTTGAACAGCACGCCCTCGGACCCCAGCAGCGGATAGACCTGGTACTTGTGGTGCTCGGGGTCGCGGGCGACGTAGTTCTTCTCCGCGCCCTGCCAGGACATCGTGCTCCAGTCGAGTTGGTCCTTCAGGAGCAGGCTGCGCATGCTGGACTCCTGGGCCGCGACGATGGCGACCTTCTTGACGGCTCGGAACGAGCCGTTCCAGTAGTCCTCACGGATCTTGAGGGTGATCTGTTGCGGGCTGAAGGAGTCCAGGGTGACGGGGCCGCTGCCGACCGGCTTGAGGTTCTGGTCCGTCTTCAGGTTCCGCCCTGCCCAGATGTGTTCGGGGTAGATGTTGCGGTTCTTGAAGGCGCCGAGGTCGGCGTAGCCGCCCTTCGGATAGTGCACGACCACGGTCTTCTCGTCGGGTGCGTCGACCTTGGTGTAGAGCGCGCCGGCGAGGTTCAACTCCGTGTGCTTGATGGGCACTTCCAGGCTGAACTTGACGTCCTTCGCGGTGAGAGGCCTCCCGTCCGACCACTTCACTCCGGGGTGCAGACGGAAGGTGAGGGTCTTCCCGCCGTCGCCGAACTTCCAGGAGTCCGCCAGCCATGGCTGCGGCTCGGGGTTCTGGGCGTCGATCCGCAGCAACGGCTCGTAGAAGAAGGACACTCCGGCGTTGGGGTAGGCCGCGAACGGGTTCCACCCTTTCTGGAAGGCCTGCGTCGGGTGGGTGGCGAGACGCACGGTGCTCGTGGCCTTGTCCCCGGATCCGTCCGACTTCGCGGTGCTGCAGCCGGTCAGCAGACCGATGGTGGCCAAGGCCGCGGTGGCAGCGGCCGTCGAGCGCTTCATGGAAGCTCCTTCGAAGTTGTCCTGTCGAGCTCGGCCGACCGGCCGTGCTGGTGCAGCCAGCAGTGCGCCCACTGGCCGTCGGCGAAGGTGGTGCGGTCG
This sequence comes from Streptomyces sp. NBC_01591, assembly GCF_035918155.1. Classification (NCBI taxonomy): domain Bacteria; kingdom Bacillati; phylum Actinomycetota; class Actinomycetes; order Kitasatosporales; family Streptomycetaceae; genus Streptomyces; species Streptomyces sp. NBC_01591. Next base: position 7,976,691 of record NZ_CP109327.1, on the reverse strand, counting down.
GGAAAAGCGCGCCTGCAGTCGTCCATGGCGAACGGGCAGCGGGGGTGGAACCGGCAGCCGTCGGGCGGCGCGGTCAGGTTGGGGGGCTCCCCCAGGTCCTCGGCGTCGTCCAGGTCCTCGGCGTCCCCCTGGTCGCGCAGGCCGCGTCCGGGCCGGTCGGGGTCGGGAGAGGAGTCGATCAGCAGGCGGGTGTACGGGTGTTTGGGCGACTGGATGACCGCTTCCTTCGGCCCGCCCTCGACCGTCTGCCCGGCATACATCACCTGCACGTCGTCGCACAGGTACCGGGCGCTGGCGATGTCGTGGGTGATGTAGAGGAGGGCGAGGCCCTCCTCGTCGCGCAGCCGGGCCAGCAGGTTGAGCACGTCGAGGCGGATGGAGACGTCCAGCATGCTGATCGGCTCGTCACCCAGGAGCACGGCCGGGCGTACTGCCAGGGCCCGGGCAATGGCCACGCGCTGCAGCTGGCCGCCGGACATCTCGCTGGGACACTTGTCGATGAACTCCTCGGCCGGAGTGAGGTTGACCCGGTTCAGCAGGTCGAGGACCTGCTCCTCCACCTCGGCGCGGGTGCGGGCGTGGCCGTGCAGGCGCAGGACGCGGCCGAGGATGTGCCGCACCCGTTTGAGGGTGTTCAGCGAGGAGAACGGGTCCTGGAAGATCAGCTGTACCTGGCGGAAGTAGCCGTTTCCGGCGGGCGGTGCCGGCTGCCCGGCCAGCTGGATCTCTCCCGCGCTGACGGGGTGGAACTGGGCCAGCATCCGGGCCAGCGTGGTCTTCCCACTGCCGCTCTCGCCGACCAGGGCCACCACGCGGCCGCGGTGCAGCGCCACCGAGGCGTGCTCGACGGCGTGCACGGTGGTCTTGCGGCCCAGCTGGTCGCGGACGGTGAAGTGCTTGCTGACGTCGACGGCCGCGAGCACGGCAGGCTGGTCGGAGGTGGGGGCCTGCGTGGTCATGGCGCCTCCTGGGGGTCGGTGGAGTCGTACAGATGGCAAGCCACCTGCCGCTCGCGCTGCCCTACGACCTGGTGGAGGCGCGGCAGGGCCCGCTCGCACTCCGGCAGGCGCTTGCCGCAGCGGGGGTGGAAGGCGCAGCCGGGCGGCGGGTCGCGCAGGTCGGGTGGGCTGCCGGGGATGCCGGTCAGCGTCGTCAGCGGGGCGTGCAGCGGCGGGAAGGCGTCGCGCAGGCCGCGGGTGTAGGGGTGGAGCGGGTCCGCGTAGAGCTGCTCGGGTGCGCCGATCTCCACGATCCGGCCGGCGTACATGATGGCGATCCGGTCGGCGATCTCCATCAGCAGGGAAAGGTCATGGGTCACGAAGACCACGGCGAAGCCCAGGCGGCGCTGCAGGCGGAGGATCTGGGACAAGATCTGACGTTGCATCACCACGTCGACGGCGGTGGTGGGTTCGTCCATGACGACGAGCTCGGGTTCGCAGGCCAGGGCGAGGGCTATGAGGGCGCGCTGGCGCATCCCGCCGGACAGTTCGTGCGGGTAGGAACGGGCGCGTTCGGGGGCGATCCCCACCATGCGCAGCAGCCGGCCGATCCGCTCGGCCACCTCGCCCCGGGTGAGGCCGGGCTCGTGCTCGGTCATCACGTCGGCGAACTGCGCGTCGAGCCGCATGACCGGGTTGAACGCGGCCATCGCGCTCTGCAGCACGATCGACAGGTCGGTCCAGCGCAGGGTGCGCAGCCGGCGTTCGTCCAAGGTGACGAGGTCGAGGACCTGTCCGTCGCGGGCGTGGTAGCGGATCTCGCCGCCGGTGGTCAGCGCGGGCAGCCGCTGCAGTCTGGTCAGAGCGGTGATCAGGCTGCTCTTCCCGGAACCGGACTCCCCCGCCAGGCCGAGGATCTCGCTGCGGCGCAGGGTGAAGGACACTTCGTTGCAGGCCTGTACGGCCCCGCGCTCGGTGACGTACTCCACGGTCAGCCGCGCCACGTCGAGGAGTTGCTCGCCGCGCGGGGCCGAGGGCGGTGTGACCACCGAGCGTGCGGTGTCGACAGGACGGGCGGTCATGAGGCCACCTCCACAGGGGGCGTACGGTCCCGGCGTGCGGCCAGATGGGCACGGGCGCGCCGGATCGCGGAGCGGTTGCTGTGCCGCAGCACCGGGTTGCCGATCTCGTCGAGGCCGAAGTTGATCAGTGCGGTGGCCGTCCCGAGCAGCGCGATGAACAGGCCGGGCGGCGCGAACCACCACCACATGCCCCGCACCACGCCCTCCTGCTGCTGAGCGGAGGCGATCATGGTTCCCCAGGTCACGGTGTCGCCTCCGCCTATGCCGAGGAAGCGCAGCCCGGCCTCGGCGAACACCCCGGTCACCACGGCCCGCAGGAACAGCGAGGAGAGGAGGCCGGTCAGGTGCGGCATTATCTCCACGAGCACCATCCGCCGGCGGCTCTCGCCGACCATGCGCAGGGCGTGCACGAAGTCGCGCCCGCGCAGCGAGAGGGTCTGGGAGCGCAGGTAGCGGGCGCAGCCCGGCCACTCGAACAGACCGATCAGCAGGGCGATGGCCACGGCACCGACGTTGGACATGTATCCGGCCACGATCAGCATCAGCGGGAAGCTGGGCAGGGTGGCGAAGATGTTGGTGACCGCGGTGAGCAGCTGGTCGGTGCGCCCTCCGACGAAGCCGCCGGTCACACCGATGAGGGCGGCCGCCACGACGGCGAGGACACCGGAGAGCAGACCCACCTCTACCGACCCCCGGCACCCGGCTATCAGTTGAGCCAGCACGTCCTGGCCGGAAGTGGTGGTGCCGAGCAGATGGTCGGCACCGGGTGCCACCCCCAGGGCGTCGTAGTCGATCCGGTGCGGATCGGTGCCCAGGACCGAACTCACCAGCCACGGGCCGACGAGCGCGACGAGCAGGAATCCGCCGAAGACGGCAAGCCCGATCCGTACCTTGCCATGGGTCAGGAACTGCCTCATCGCTCCTCCCGGGTGCGCGGGTCGAGCAGCACATAGGTCGAGTCGGCGACCAGATTGGCGGCCAGCACACCCAGGGTGATCAGCAGGAAGATCGTCTGCATCAACGGGTAGTCGTGGCTGCTGACGGCCTCGAACAGTACGTAGCCCAGGCCGGGGTAGGTGAAGACGATCTCGGCGACGACGACGCCGCCGAAGATGCTGCCGAGGGCCAGGGCGAGGCCGCTGACGTTCGGCAGGAGCGCGTTGCGTGCGGCGTAGCGCAGCATGATCCGGCTCGGGCGCAGCCCCTTGGCGCGGGCGAGCAGCACGTAGTCCTCGCCGACGGTGGTGGCCATGACGTTGCGCATGGCGAACATCCAGCCGTTGACCCCGATGAAGATCAGCGTGAACGCCGGCAGCGCGCCATAGCGCAGCACGCTGAGCAGGAACCACAGATTGTTCAGCTGGAACGGGACGTCCGGGTCGTAGCCGCCGGAGATCGGGAACCAGCCGAGGGTGAAGCCGAAGACGTAGACCGCCAGGAGCGCCAGCCAGAACGGCGGAAGCGCGTAGAAGAAGGCAGTGAGCGGGGTCAGCACCGAGTCGGCCCGGCCGCCGGGCTTCCACCCGACGAAGGCGCCCAGCAAGGTGCCGAGGAGCCAGCCGATCACCGTGGTGGTGCCGGCAAGGAGCACGGTCCACGGCAGCGCGTCGAGCACGATGTCGGACACCGGGGTCGGGTAGTGGCTCACCGAGAGTCCGAAGTCGAGGTGCGCCAGGCTCTGCCAGTAGTCGAGGTACTGCTGGAGGAGGTTGCGCGTCGGGTCTCCGTAGAACATCCGCACCGCGTGCACGGCCGCCGCGTTCGGCGTGGTGCCGGTGGTCTGCTGAAGGTGATTCAGCAGCGTGACGGCGGGGTCGCCCGGCATGAAGCGCGGGATCAGGAAGTTCAGTGTGATGGCGGCCCATGCGGTCACCAGGTAGAACCCCAGGCGGCGCAGCACGAAGGTCAAGCCCGAGCGTGACCCGGAGTGCGGGCGGCGGTGTTTGGCGAGTGGCGCCGGCACGGGCGCGGCTCGTGTCGCAGCCATCCTCGCTCCTTTCGTCGGTGGTGCAGTGGTGGAACCGGTCCGCGCGCGCATCGTGCAGACCGTGGGCGATCAGCGGGATTCTTGTCCCCCGGTCGAACCAAGTACTCGGTCACAGGCACCTGGCACACAAGGCATAGATCTGATACATGCCAGGCTGCACTCATCAAGGGGGCAGCCCCGCGACGACGGTCACGACCAGGCAACCCCACCCGGGTGGGGAAAAGTCTGGGGTTACACGATCCTGGCGTCAAGAGTTTGGATGTGATTCACTGACCACCGATCAGGATATGTATATGAAACATACAGCGGGGCTGAGGCGAGAGCGCGCGACGAAACCCCTCCTGAATCCCGAACCTCCAGCCGTGAAGGACATCCATGCGAATCACCGATGTGACTGTGGAACTGGTCGACCTGCCCGCTCAGCCGTCCTTCCGGTGGCGGGCCGGGCTTCCGGGCTCGGAGCCCGCGGTGGTGGGCGGAGTCCTGCGCGTCCACACCGACGAAGGCCTCGTGGGCGAGGCGCACACCAGGCGCGGGCTGATCGTCTCCGACCTGGTGGACCGTCGTATCCGCGCGGACCTGACCGGCCGCGACCCGTTGATGCGTGAGCTGCTGTGGCAACGGCTGTGGGAGCTGGACCGCATCGAGGAGCTTCCGATCTACGCGCTCGGCCTGGTCGACGTGGCGCTGTGGGACCTGGCGGGCAAGGCAGCCGGGCAACCGGTCCACCGGTTGCTGGGCCCGTACCGCGAGGCCGTTCCCGCCTACGCGAGCACGGTCACCTTCGACACCACCGAGGAGTACCTCGAAGTGGCCGACCAATGCCTGGAGTTGGGCTACGCCGCCATCAAGCTGCACGGCTGGGGCGACCCGAAGGCGGACGCGGAGCTGTGCCAGAAGCTGCGGTCGCACGTCGGTGACGACGTGCCGCTGATGTACGACGGCTCGGCCGGGTTCGACCTCGCCGACTCGGTCTACGTCGGCCGTGCACTGTCCGAGGCCGGCTACCTCTGGTACGAGGAGCCGATGCGCGAATTCAGCGTGACCGCCTACCGCTGGCTGGCCGAGCGGGTCGAGGTCCCACTCCTGGTCGCGGAGACCTCCGACGGTGCACACCTGAACGTCGGCGACTTCATCGCCGCAGGCACCGCAGGCCGGGTCAGGACGAGCGCGCAGTACAAGGGCGGGATCACCGGGGCGCTGCGCATCGCGCACCTCGCCGACAGCTACCAGCTACGGGCCGAGGTGCACGGCAGCGGAGTGGTCAACGCCCATCTGTGCATGGCGATACCCAACACCACGTACTACGAGTCCCTGGTGTACACCAACCCCGTGGTACGCGAGCCCGCCGTCGGCGCCGACGGTCTGGTCCGCGCTCCGTCGGTTCCCGGCATCGGGTTCGACGCGCCGGGCTGGTGACGCATGCGCGAGCGATCGCCGTAGGCGACAACAGGGGGCGGGTGCAGTTGCACCCGCCCCCTGTTGTCGCCAGGCCGTCTCGCGCCAGAGGCGGTATCCCGGGAGGCCGTGCCACCGAAGACCTCGTTCCGGCCGTGCTTCGACGGATCCACATGGGACCTGTCCAAGTCGCTGAGAACGAGAGTGAGTTCCCGCCGAATCACTCAATCGCCGTTACCCACGCGTACGCGTGACGGCCCTCCCCGGCTGCACCACTACGACTGGAGACCTGCGGTTCAGGGGGACTCGTCGCCGGGTACGACACGGCGCCAGATTTCCTGCTGGAACTGCTGGGCGGTCATGTCGATGTGTTGGGCCATCAGCGCTTCGGCACGGTCGGTCTCCCCGGCGGCGATGGCCTCGGCGATGGCCTCGTGCTGTTCGGCGGCCACGTGCAGGGATCCGCCTGCGATACCGGCCAGCCCTATCGTCGTGACCTGCCGCTGCAGGCGCCGCATGGCGTCGACGGTCGAGGCGAAGAACATGTTGGCGGCAGCGGCCGCGATGCCGGCGTGGAAGGCCTCGTCGGCGAGCGTGAAGGCGTCGATGTCACCCTGCTGGGCCGCCTGCGTGGACTGCTGCGCGGCTTCGCGTACCACCTTGACCTGCGCGGGAGTGGCGCGCTGCGAAGCCAGGTTGGTCGTGGTGGTCTCCAAATGGCGGCGGAACTCGAAGAGTTCGTCCACCTGTCGCAGGTCCGCGGGCAGAAAGTTGGCGAGTGACTGCTGCCAGGAGGACTGCTCCGGCTCGGCCACATAGATGCCGCGGCCCTTCTGCACGGACAGCCGCCCCAAGGCGGAGAGGATCTTCACCGCCTCCCGCACCACGGTCCGGCTCATCTGTACCTCTTCGGCCAGATCCTTCTCCGTGGGCAGCCGGTCACCGGGCCGCAGCCCCTCCCGCACGACGTACTCGAGGACGCGCTCGGCTGCGACCTCGTACCCGGGCCGGTACCCGCCCCCCGTACCCGTCGGCACGGGCGCAGGCGCGGCGCTCTTCTCTGAGTGGGTCAACAGCTCTCCCTCACTTCCCTCTTGATGCATCGGCGCGCCAGGCCGGGGCCTTCGTCGCCGGTTACATATTTCCTATACATCAAGCAACTCGGCCCCAGTGAATCACACCCAAACACTTGACGCCAGGATTCGGCGACCACCAGAATCGACCAGTCTCCCACTCCCGCAACCTGGAACGACCGCCCACAGGGTTGATGCAACCCTGCCCGCGAGTTCCGAAATGTATCTGATTTACACTCTCCTTGCCGTCGCGTAAATGGGATGCCTCCATCCGCCTCCATCGGTGTTCAGCCCTCTCGCCGGCACACCGCGGCCATGGCTGATCCACCGTTCCGACTACGGCCTTCTTTCTTGCCTCACCCCCCATCGCGGCAACCGTAGCTCCTCCAAATCCCGCGAAAGGACAGCACGTTGGACGACATCAGGCTCGGCGTCATCGGCCTGGGCAATCGCAGCGACCTGGTCGACCTGGTTCATCGGCCGGGCTCGGGCTCCGTGGTGGCCGCCGCCTGCGACCGCGATCCGCGGATGCTCGCGCTCGCCGAGAAGCGCTTCGGCGAGCGGGTGAGGTCTGCCGCGGACCACCACGAGCTGCTCGACGCGGGACTCGACGGCGTGTTCGTACTGACTCCCGACCACACGCACGAACAGGTCGGCCTGGACTTCCTCGCGGCCGGTGTACCGGTGTTCCTGGACAAGCCGATGGCCATCACCGTCGAGAGCTGCGACCGACTGCTCGCGGCTGCCCGCGCCTACCGCACCCCTCTGTACGTAGGCCACAACATGCGGCACATGCCGGTCGTGATGGCCATGCGCGAGCTGATCGACAGCGGGGCCATCGGCGCGGTGAAGGCCGTCTGGTGCCGCCACTTCGTCGGCCACGGCGGCGATTTCTACTTCAAGGACTGGCACGCGGACCGGCGCAACACCACCGGTCTGCTGCTGCAGAAGGGAGCCCACGACATCGATGTCATCCACTGGCTGGCCGGTGGCTACACCCGGCGCGTGAACGCCATGGGCGGACTGACCGTCTACGGAGACATCTCTTCGCGCCGCGACCGCAGCGGGGAGCGGATGACCGACTGGCTGTCGGTGGACAACTGGCCGCCGCTCAGCCTCACCGGTCTGCACCCGGTGGTGGACGTGGAGGACCTGAGCATGATGCAGATGCAGCTGGGCAACGGCGTGTTCGCCAGCTATCAGCAGTGCCACTACACACCGGACTACTGGCGCAACTATACGGTGATCGGCACCGAGGGACGCCTGGAGAACTTCGGCGACTCCGAAGGCGCGGAGGTGCGGGTGTGGAACCGCCGCTCCGACTACCGCGCCGAGGCCGATCTGGTGGTCCCCGTGCCCACGCCGACCGGCACCCACGGTGGTGCCGATCCGCTCCTGGCCGCGGAGTTCCTGCGGTTCGTGCGGGAGGGCGGGGCCACCGTCACCTCTCCGGTGGCGGCCCGGGAGGCGGTGGCCGCGGGTCACGCGGCCACCATGTCACTGCGGGACGGAGGAAGAGCCGTCGAAGTGGCTCCTCTGCAGGCGGACTTGGCCGCGTACTTCGCACACGGCCAGAGGTGAGACCGGAGGCTCCGGTCCGGAAAGGGGGACGGACCGGGGCCACCCCGCCGGGTGGCGGCTCAGCCTGTGGGGCCTGCCCCGCGCCCCGGGCGCACCGATCCCACGAATGACCGGCGTGGGCCCCGCGCCAGAACCTCAGGACCAGCTCAGAGGTGGTAGACCCGCGAGGCCGTGCCGCCGAGGACCTCGTGCCGTTCCTGCTCCGACAGGTCCGCCAGGAGCTCGCTGGTGGTGGCGACCACCTGCCCGTAGTCGGCCGTCGTCGTGCACACCGGCCAGTCCGACCCGAATATCAGCCGCCGCGGGCCGAAGGCGTCCAGCGCGACCGACACGTACGGCCGCAGATCGGCGGGGCGCCATGCCTGCCGGTCGGCCTCGGTGACCAGGCCGGGGAGCTTGGCCACCGTGTTGGGCGGCCGGGCCAGGGCACGCAGGTCCGCGGCCCAGGTGTCGTGGCGGCGTGGGCGGACGGGAGGCTTGCCCAAGTGGTTCAGGGTGAAGGTGAGTTCAGGCCGGGCCTGCGCCGCCGCGACCGCCGAGGCAGTTGCTCCGGGCGCAGCACACCAGGCCGTAGGCGAGCCCCGCGGACGCGACGGCGGCCAGGCCGCGCTCGACATCGGGGCGCAGCAGCCAGGGCGGGTCGTCCTCGCCCTGTACCTGATGGCGGATGCCGACCAGGTGCTCGCCGCCGGGCAGGGCACGCAGTTCGGCCAGAGCGTCGGCGATCCCGGGAGACGTCAGGTCGGTCCAGCCGACGACTCCGGCCACCAGCCGGTCGGCGGCGGCGAGCGCCAAGTACCCGGGAGTCTCCTCGGGTACGCAGATCGTCTGCACCAGCACGGTGGCGTCGACGCCTGCGGGCGCAGGTCGTCGAGGGTGAAGTACCGCCGCAGTGTGACGAGTTCAGGTCCGCTGATCCAGTCCTGATCGCGGACCGGCAGTCCCGGAGGTGCTGGTGGGCGTCGATGGTGGTGGTCAAGGATGCTTCGCCTTCCGAGGGATCGGGTCCGGGCCGGTGACACGGAGCTGTACGGTCCGCGTCACCGGCGGCTTTCGGCCTGACGCCGGTCGGGCACCGGCCCATTCCGGGGCAGCAGGCCCCCGGATCGCAGCGCGCGCCACAGGTCCGGGGGGATGGGCCGGCTGAGCATCGCGGCGGCGTCCACCACCTCTGCAGCGGTGCGCGCCCCGAGCAGCACACCGGCGACCGCCGGATGCCCGAGCGGGAACTGCAGGGCCGCCGCCCGCAGCGGGACATCGAAGCTCTCGCACAAGGTCCGCAGCGCCAGGGCCCGTTCCAGCATGCGCAGGGGTGCGGGGGCGTAGTCGAAGGTTGCGCCGGGCCTGGGGTCGGCCAGGAGGCCCGAGTTGAACACCCCGCCCACCAGCACGGACACCCCACGCCGCGCGGCCTGCGGCAGGAGTGAGGTCAGCCCGCTCTGGTCGAGGAGGGAGTAGCGGCCGGCCAGCAGGACCACGTCGATGTCGGTGTCGCGGATGAACCGTGTCGGCAGCTCGGTCTCGTTCATGCCGACGCCGATCGCGCCGACCGTGCCCTCCGCGCGCATCCGTTCCAGCTCGGGGTAGGCGCAGTCGAGGGCCTGCCGCTCGTGCTGGTCCGGGTCGTGCAGGTAGACGATGTCCACCCGGTCGAGGCCGAGCCGGGTCAGGCTCTCCTCGACGGCGGTGCGTACGCCGCGGGCGGTGAAGTCCCATACCCGCTCATGGGTGGCCGGGACGGCGAAGCCGTTGGCCCGGTCGTCGCCGTGCGCTGCGGTACGCGGACGCAGCAGGCGGCCGACCTTCGTGGACAGGGTGTACTGGTCGCGCGGGCGGGTGCGCAGGGCTGCTCCGAGACGGCGCTCGGACAGCCCCAGGCCGTAGTGCGGGGCGGTGTCGAAGCTGCGTATCCCGCACGCCCAGGCGGCTTCGACGGTGGCGGCCGCGTCCTCGTCGCTGATCGCGTGGAACAGGTTTCCCAGGGGTGCGGCGCCCAGGGACAGTTCACCGACCGCTGTGGCGGTGCGCCCGAGTGCGGTGCTGCGCATGAGTTCGGGGGTGCCTCTCACTCGGGGTCTCGGCCGCGCGCCGGAGAACCATCAACCTGGCGGCCGGATCGGATAGTTGGAGATATGACACGACGGGGCGGGGCTGCCCTGCGGCCCCCGCCCCGGTGTCGGCCGGCCGGTCAGCCCTTCGTCGCTCCACCGGTGAGGCCCTTGACGAACTGCTTCTGGAAGGCCAGGTAGAACACGAGGATGGGCAGCGTCGCCAGGAGCATGAGGGCGAAGACCGAGCCGAAGTCCGCCTGATGTTCGCCGATGGCCCGGTAGATTCCGACGGTCACCGTGGTACCGGAGGCCGGGCCCAGGATGATCAGCGGGTTGAGGAAGTCGTTCCAGATCCACACGCCGAGGAAGATCAGCACACTGGCCGACGCCGGTCGCATCAGCGGGAAGACCACCTGCCAGAATGCGCGGAACGCACCGGCGCCGTCGATGGCCGCCGCCTCCTCGACCTCACGCGGGATCGTCTTGACGAAGCCGGCGAAGACGAAGACGCCGAACGGCATGTAGTAGCCGACGTACGCCAGGATCAGGCCGGGCACCGTACTCATCAGGCCAAGTCCCCTGAGTACGTCGGTGATCGGGGTGAGGATGACCGCCGGCGGCACCATGAGGCCGCACAGCAGCGCGACCATGGCGACCTTGGCCAGGGCGCCGGTCGCCCGCGCCAGATAATGGCCGAGCATGGCGGAGATCGCGGTGGTGATGAGGATGGAGATCACGGTGACCTCCGTGCTGTTGACCAACCCGTACCAGAAGAGGTGGTCGGGCCGGGACAGCACGCTGTGGATGTTGTCCATGGTCGGTGGGACCGGCAGACCCACCGGGTTCGACACGATCGACGAACCGTCCTTGAATACATTGGCCAGCACGAGGTAGATCGGCAGGAAGAACAAGAGGCCGGCGAGGAGCGCGACAGCCGGACGGAGCCAAGCCCTGGATGGGTTCATGATCAGGAAGACACCTCGCGTTTCTGCAGGAGGCCGAGCGCGATCACCGACACAGCCGCGACCAGGACCAGCATCGCGACAGCCATGGCGGAGGCGTAGCCGACGTGGTTGCCGTTGAAGGCGGTCTGGACCACCTGGAATGCGAGGGTGGATGTGGTGCCGGGTCCCGGGCCACCGTTGGTGAGGACCTGGACCTGGTCGTAGGCCTTGAAGCCGCCGATCAGTGACATCACCGTATTGATCGTGACGGCGGGCGCCAGCATCGGCCAGGTGACATGGCGGAACCGCGTCACCGGTCCGCAGCCGTCGATCGCCGCTGCTTCGTGCAACTCCTGGGGAATTCCCTGGAGTCCGGCCAGGTAGATCACGACGCAGAAGCCGAGTCCCTGCCAGGCGATGACCCACGAGACCGTGTACAGGGCGAGGCTCGGGTCGGAGAGCCACCCCGGCGGGTTGCTCACCCCCACCTCACGCAGCATGGAGTTGAGCAGTCCGTCGTCGACGAGGATCGCCTGCCAGATGACGCTGACCACCACGGCACTGAGGACGACCGGGACGAAGAACACGCTGCGCAGGACGTTGTACAGCCAGCCGCGTCGATCGAGGAGCATGGCGATGGCCAGCCCGCCGGCGTTGGTCACGAGGGTGACGATGACGGTGACGAGGACAGTGTTGCCCAGCGCTTCGAGGAATTCGTCGTCGGAGGCGAGGCTGGTCAGGTTGTCCAGGCCCACCCAACGAGTCGGTGGATTGAAGGGGTTCTTGTTCGTGAGGCTGTAACCGGTCGTGATGCCGATGGGTACGAGCACCAGAGCCAGATAGACCAGCAGACCCGGCGCCGCGAAGACGGCGAAGCGGCTCGCGCCGTATCGTGAGCGTGCGCGTCGGGGGCGTTGCGGCGACCGCTTCGCGACAGTGCGAGACCGCCGCTCCTGCGGTACGTCCGATTCTCCGTCCGTGGCCGTGGAACGTTCCGGTCGGGTGAGGGTGCGGATACGCATCAGCGGGTGGCCTTGTCCCACTGGGTATCCATGTAGGCACCGAATTGAGCGGCTGTCATACGCCCACTGAGCAGTTTCTGCATGCCGATCGCGGCCTTGTCGGCCAGGCCCGGAGGCAGGGACCCGTCGCCGGTCTCCTGGGAGAACGAGTTGACGACTCCATCGGACTTCTGAGCCCGCCGATATGCAGCCACCGTCTCTTCGTACACAGGTCCCATGTTGGCCGGTGGTGTGTAGCCCTTGATGTCGATGATGAGCCCGTCGGCCTTGACGGCGGCATCGAGGTTCTTCTCGTCCTCCATGAACGCCTTCGCCCACTTCTTGGCCAGCGCCACGTCCGGTGCCTTCGAACTCACCGTCATCCCGCCGCCGGTGACGCCGGGCAGCGCCGGCGCTCCCTGATCGGTGGGCCACGCGAAGACACCCGTGTCGAAGTCCGGCTTCTTCGCGTCGGCGGAGGCGGAGAACCAGCTGCCCATCGGGTACATGGCGCCCTTGCCGTCACGGAAGGCCTGCTCGGTGTCCGCGTAGGAGCGGGAAAGTCCGGCCCGGTCCATGTAGCCCTTCTTCGCGAGGTCGGCGACCTTCCCCGCGGCGGTCACGAACGCCCGGTCGGTGAACTTGACCTTGCCCGCGGCGCGCTGGGACAGCCAGTCCGGCGTCTTCTTGTAGACGTCGGTCGCCACGGTGCAGATCAGCGGGAACATGTCGGCCCACGAGTCCTTGCCACCACCGCCGACCACCATCGGGTTGATCCCCTTGGCCTTCAACTTGGCGCTGCTACCGAGCAGTTCACCGTAGGTGCGGGGCGGGGCCTTGATGCCGGCCTTCGCGAAGTCGCTCTTGTTGTAGTAGACGAGCGTCGTCTGGGCAGCATAGGGCAGTTGGTAGACCTTGCCGTCGTACGTGTTGGCGTGCGGCTCGGCGTACTTCGCGAGCTCCTTGTCCGACCATGGCGCCAGCTTGCCCGACTCGGCGAATCCGGCAGGGTTCAAGCCGATCACGACGTCCGGGAACTGACCCGTACTGTCCAGCTGCTTCGCGTAACCGGTGCGGTCGGCGCTGGGCGAGACAAGCTTCTTGATGGTTACTCCGGGAACCTTCGCCGAGGCACGGGCGATCGCCGCATCCCAGTACTTCGCATCGAGGTTGGGCGTTTCGAAAGTGAGGAAGGTCAGGGTCACCTTGTCGCCCGATGACGCACTCCCACCGGTTCCGCCCGCCGTGCATCCGGTCAGGACCACTGCACCCGCGAGAGCGGCGACCCTCAGGAGTGTCCGATTGCGTGTCATGCGCCTCTTCCCTTACCCACCGAATGCGTCACATGGTTCAGCTCTTTCGAGAGCCCTACTGCGCTCAGGGCAGCTGCTCTCCTCAAGCGCTCCCCCGTCTAAAACGCTCTGAGTATCGAAGCGTGCTCGCGACACTGTCAAGAGATGAAAGGGATCTATTTTCCACATGTGGAAGATATAGATCCTAACTAAGCCTTGACTGGCTCCGCGGTCAGCTGCACGCTAGATCGCACTTGTGCTGGGCGTCTACCCACAAGGGGCAAGGAATTTCTCTTCCTGCTGAGACCGCGGAAGCGTCGGTGCCCGTAGTCGCCTTGCCTCCCACCCTCGCAGAAGAGTCCGAACTATTTAGGTGACACCGCGCTTGCGCAACCGATCAGCACATGCACGCTCCGTCGAGATTCGCTACACCAAGGAGGAACTATGGACAGGCGGCGTTTCCTGGCCGTCAGTGGCCTGGGCTCGATCACGGTGATGGGGACGACGGCACTCACCGCCGCTCCGGCTCAAGCCGTGCCGGCTGCCGGCGATGCGGCATCCCGATCGCAGCGCATCACCGCGGGCTTCCTGTCGCTGGGTGTCAGCGCCTTCGGCCGGGTGACCAGCCTGGTGGATCTGCGCAGCGGCACCGACCATCTGGCAGCGGGCACCTCGGTGCCGCTGGTCAGTGTGGTGGCCGACGGCAGACATGAGGTGCCTGCCGAGATGAAGGTCTCGCCGCGCGACCGGCGCGTGCTGGTGTTCAGCGGCGAGAAGGTGACGATCGAGGTGAAGGTCGTCGGATTCCCGACGCACACCACACTCGAGGTCGTCGGTCTGACGGCCGCGCAGGGTGTGGATGTGCAGACGCTGCTGTGGGGCCCGCTGCCGACGAAGCTGGCCCGGACGATCGGTGAGACCGCCGGCGTGGTCACGGACGGCGAGTTCCTGCTGGGAGTCCGTCCGCTCAACGACAAGACCGTGGGCGGGTGGCCGAACGAGCACTTGGCCTACGGGTTCGGCCCGGATCTCGTCTGGAATCCGTACGGCCTGCAGACCGGCGCGAAGGACGAGTGGCTGGCGAGCAATGTCGCGGCGAAGACGACGTGGGGCAGCATGCTGCGCGCCGCCACCTATGACTACAGCCGCGTCCGGGTCCGGCAGCGCACCAACGGGTACTCGATCCCGCTCGGTCCGCTGCCCGCGCCGGACGGCCGGATCGTCGGGTCGAAGATCGCGCTGTTCGGCAGTGCCCCGGATCTCGCCCTCACCGTGCTGAGTCATATCGCCAAGGAGCACGGGCAGGCGTACCCGACCCTAGACGGACAGTGGCAGAAGGCGGCCCAGCGCACGTCGCAGTCCCACTTCTGGATCCACGACCTCAATACGACCAATGTCACCGCCGCCGGCCGGTACGCCCGACAGGCCGGGGTCAGGAACATCTACGCCATCTCCGGCGACGGCCCCTGGGCGTCGCACGGGCACTACCGGTTCAACAGCGCGTTCGGCGGATCCGACGCGGCGGCGGCCCAGTTGGTGGCCACGGCGGCGAAGGAGAACACCGAGGTCGGCGTGCACACCCTGTCCGACTTCATCGACGCCCACGACCCGTATGTGAAGGCCCCGGCCGATCCGCGGCTCGCGCTCGGCGGAAGCGTCGAGCTGACCCGCCCGCTCGGCAGCTCGGACACCACGCTGTACGTGGACGACGACGGCGCGCTCGGACCCGGCGTCGACGGTCAACGGCTGCGTATCGGCGACGAGTTGCTCACCTATGGCACCGTCACGAAGGTCAGCGACGGCGAATGGCAGGTCAGCGGCCTGGCGCGGGCCCAGTGGGGTTCGTCCGCGCAGCCCTGTCCGGCCGGGACCCGTGCCGCCCGGCTCATCCAGAACGGCTACGGCGGCGCGATCGGCGGGCTGCCGATCATCGACGAGATCGCGGCCCGTCTGGCCACGGCCTACAACGACACCGGCGTCCGGGCCACGTCCTACGACGGCCTCGAATCGGCGGGCTACAACGGATGGGGCGGTTACGGCTTCGCACGCCTGGTCAACGGCGTCTACCGGCAGCTGGACTCCAAGGAGTTCATCACCGAGTGCAGCAACCTCGCGTCCAACACCTGGGACGCCCAGTCCCGGGCCAGCTGGGGCGAGATCGGCGTGACGGACTACGCCCAGCTCCTCCGGAGCAACACGTTCTACCGGGCCAACTACCTGCCCGGGATGATGGGCCAGCAGGGCTTCTCCGGCAACGACAACCTGCAGACCATCGAGGTCACCATGGCGCGCGCGGCGTCCCTGGACGCCGGCGTCAACTTCGAGACCAGCGTGCAGAGTCTCGACTCCGGAGCGAACACCGCCGCTCTCCTCCAAGCCGTCAGCACGTGGGAGTCCGCGCGCGGCGCGGGCGCGTTCACCCTGGATCAGAAGAAGCAGCTCGGCGCCGCGGACCAGCATTGGCACCTGAGCGAGGTGACCCCGCAACAGGAATGGTCGCTGCAGCAGGTGGACGCGTCCGGTCAGCCGATCGGTGAGCCGCAGCAGGTCAAGGCCCCGACGCCGGGCTTCACCACGCCGGAGCCGCCGGATGCCAAGGCCGGTGTGCTGTACGCGTTCAAGGTGACGTCGAGCACGCCGCGGACCGTCCGCTACGAGATCACGTCCGGCAGGCTTCCGGCCGGACTCGACCTCAACAAGGACACCGGCGGCATCACGGGCGTGCCCACCACCACGGGCACCAGCAAGTTCACCGTCACCGCCCGCAACGGCGGGAGCGTGGCCGACGCCGCGATCACGTACAAGGTGACGACCAGGCCGTGAGCACGGCCCTGTGACATGCGAAGGCCGCTCTCTCCACCGTGGACATCGTGTCCGTCGTGGAGAGAGCGGCCTTCTGACTACCCCTGCGCGGTCGTCAACTAGCCTGAGCTGTAGTGACGTTCAGTCGGTACCGCACTGCCGCGTCGGGAACGCCGTCGCCGTTGCGGGCCGTGACGGTGAAGGCCCTGGCGCCGGACTTGGCGGGGACTCCGGTGATCCCGCCGGTGTCCTTGTTGAGGCTCAGCCCGGCCGGGAGGCTGCCGGACGTGATCTCGTACCGGACGGTCTGCGGTGTGCTGGAGGTGACCTTGAACGCGTACAGCTCCCCCACGCGCCCCTCGGTCGGCTCGGGTGTGATGAAGCCGGGCTTCGGCGCCTCCACCGTCTGCGCCGTGCCGACCGGATTGCCGTCCGCGTCCATCTCCTGCAGCGTCCAGCGCTTGCCCGCGGTCTCCTCACCGAGGTGCCAGTTCTTGCCCTGGTCCGCCATGAGCTGCTGCTGAGCGGGGGTGAACGCACCGGACGCGATCGCCGCGTTCCAGATCCTGACGGCGGCGAAGATCGCCTTGCTGTTGGGGCCCTTGGACAGGCTGCCCATGCTCGTCTCGAACCAGCCGAAGTTGACGCCGAGGGACGCGCCGCGCGCGAGGTTCGTCTCGACGTCGAGCGTCTTCGTGTCGCCTCCGATCGGGAGTGACCCTCCCATGAGCGGAAGGTAGTTGGCGCGGTAGAAGGTAACGTTCCTGGCCACCTGGTCGTAGTTGGAGTCGGACCAGCCGATGCCGCCCCAGCTGACGCGCGACTGAGCGTGCCAGGAGTTGGACGACGGGTTGGAGGCTTCGGCGATGAAGCCGTCCTGCGACGCGAGCTGACGGCGGAAACCGTTGATCATGTGCGCATAGCCCTGCCCGCCCCAGCCGTTCCAGGACACCTCCTCCAGTCCGTCGAACGAGATGTTCCTGATGCCGGTGGTGTTGCACACCGTGGCAAGGCGGGTGGCTATCTCATCGACGATGGGCAGGTCGCCTCGTGCGCCGCCGTACTGGTTCTCGGCGATCCGGGTGGCGTCGGCTCCCTGCGGGTAGGACGCCGCGAGGGTTCCCCATTGTGCGCGCTTGACGTCGGTGAACTGCCATTCGCCGTCGCCGACTTGGGTCGCACCGGAGAACGTGACGAACTCGTCTCCGAGCCGCAGCCGGCGGCCCAGGACATACCCGCCGCCGCCCGAGTCACCAGCGGCGTACAGGGTCGTGTCGGCCGCGGCGAGGGGGCGGGTCAGCTTCACGGTCTTGCCGGTCGTGAACCGCTTGTCGGCCGGTGCCGGTACGACATAGGGGTCGTTGGAGGCTATGAAGTTGGACAGGGTGTGCACGCCGAGCCGCACTCCGCTCGCGGCAGCGGTCGTCGCCATCCGGGTCGCGACGGCGTCGGAACCACCGAAGTTGCTGTTGAACCGGTAGTGGCCGGTGGACTTCCAGGGGCCTGCGGCGCCCTCCACCGAGTAGACATTCTTGATCCCCGCCTGCTGGGCGAACTCGACGGCGGCGGCCAGGTTCGTGGCACTCAGGTCGTGCAGCACCAGGAACGGCTGCCGGGTCGCCTCGGCCACCTTCTGCCACTGCCCGTTGATCGTCGGGTACGGCAGGTCCTCCCGCTGCGCGACCTGGCTGAGCACGGTGAGCACGAGATCGGGTGCGCTGCCGTACACCGCGAGCTTCGACCCGACGATCTTCCCTTCCGCTCCAGCGAGCGGGCCGGTCGGGATCTGGCCGTCCCGGATCCGGGCCTTGGTGTAGTCGTAGGTGTAGGCGCGCAGGATGCTGCCCCACGACGTCTTCGCCGCGGCGCTCCAGTCGTTCTGCGTCCCGCTCTGCCCGTACGGCCTGGACTCGACGTCCGCGCCGAACCCGAACGAGGCGAACTCCCTGGGCCAGGCGCCGATGGTCTTGTCGTTGAGCGGGTGGATGCCGAACACGAAGCGGCTGTCGCCGACCACGCCGACACCTTCACCGACCGTCTGGTTGGCGCGCACCGCGAGCGGCCCCCACAGCAGCGTCTGCACCTCCACCCCCGACGCAGTGTCCAGGCCGACGACTTCCAGCGTCGCGTACGTGGCATGCGCGACGACCTTCACCTCGACGATCGCCTTGTCGCTGCTGAACACCAGCACCCGCGAATCCCGCCGCGACACCTGCACCTGAGTCGGGGCTTCCTGCTTTCCGTCCTCCAGGACGACCGACACCAGGGGCTCCGTTCTGCCCTCGGCCGCGTAGTCCGTTCCGTTGCGCAGGTCCACCAGGCTGGTCACCCGGCCCGTCTGGTCGAGGCCTATCGCCAGGAATCCCGCCTTGATCCGCAGTGCCTTGGGTTCCTGTGCTGCGAACGCCGGCTCGGCCGGCGCCGGCAGGGCGATCGTCGCCAGCGAACTCACACCACCGGCGATCAGGAAACTCCGCCTGTCCATGCGTCCTCCATGTTGTTCTGTTCGGTATCGGTGGTGATCACGGGCTCGTGGTCCGGGCCTCGAAGCGCCAGAGCGAATAGCCGAAGGGCGACGTGCGCTTGACCCCTTGCATACGCACGTATCGGGCTGTCACCGGCGCGAAGGTGAGTTCGTCGACGCGCGCGCCCGACGGCTTGCCCCTGGCGGTGGCGGCCGTCGTCCAGTGCTCCGCGTCGTCGGAGACCTGGATGTCGTAGTCCGCCGCGGATGCCGTCTCCCAGTCGAGCAGGACGCGCCGGACGGTCTGCGCACGGCCGAGGTCCACCTGGATCCACTCGTCGTCCCGGTAGGCACTGGCCCATCGGGTCCTCCCGTCCCCGTCGGTGGCGTTCTCCGGTCCCAGACTGGGCACTTCGGACGACGAGGCCGTGGTCGGCCGATGCAGCGCGAGGTCGGGGGCGTCGAACACGCGCATGCTCCACAGCGCGTATCCGTCCTGCTTGCGGGCCGCCTCGGTGCCGACGACGCGTATGTGCCGGGCCGTGACCGGATCGAAGGTGAGCGTGTCGGAACCCGCGGATGTCCGGTCCGTGCGCGCGGCGACCATGGTCCAGCCCGTGCCGTTCCCGGACACCTGGATCGCGTAGTCGCGCCCGTACGCGGGTGCCCAGTCCAGCTCGACCTTGCTGACGGTCTCCGGCCGGCCGAGATCCACGCGGAGCCAGGCGTCGTCTCCCGGGCCGCTCTCCCACTTGGTGGTCCCTACGCCGTCGAACGCCGCGCCGGCCTTGCCCTCGGAGGCGGTCGCCGGTCGGCCCAGGCTCAGTTCGCTGTTGGCCGGGGTGGCCAGGGTCGTGGCAACCTTGGTCAGTCCGGTGCCGACGCCGAGCCTGCGCACGGTCCCGAGGAAGGAGTCGTACGGCACACCCGACGAGGCACCGCTCCACATCTTCTGGGCCAGCACGCCGAACGTGGGCTCGACCAGCCCGTGGACGTCCAGTTCGCCGTAGGAGGCTTCGGTCAGGTCGTTCCAGACGGCGGACATGGCGCCGAGGAGTTGGGGGTCCTGGGGTTCGACGCTCTGGCCGCCCGGGAAGACGTTGGGTTCCCACTCGTCGTAGAGGTACTTACCGTCAAGTCCTCGCCCGTGGTAGTAGTTCGCGAACGGAACGATGTAGAGCAGCGCGTCATTGGTGTTGATGAAGGAATAGCCGTCCCGCTTCGCGGCGTGCGGCCCGTACCACTGGTTGTTCCAGCTGTTGAGGGTGACGTCGCGGTCGTAGCCGTCGGTGTCGGACGCCATCACGGACAGGCTGCCCCAGGCCCGCGGATGCTTCCCGAGCGCGCGGATGTGCGCCGCCATCTCGTTGAAGTAGGTCTTGTAGCGGGGCTTGTCGACCGTGTACTCGTCGGCGCCGAAGTGCACGTCCGGGCTACGGAACCAGGGGACGAACTCGTCGAAGACCGACTTCATGAACGTGGTGGTCTCGGGCTTCGACAGGTCCAGATGGTCGGAGTCGCCGTTGTTCAGACCCAGTGACGGCCGGAACCGGGTGAACGCCAACGAGTGGGCGGGAGCGTCGATCTCGGGGATGATCGTGACGCCGTTGACGGCGGCGGTGTCCTCGAAGGAGTCCCAGTCGCGCCGGTCGTAGGCCCCGTCCTTCGAGGCAAGGCCGGCCAGTTCGGGGTTGTCGGACTTGAGCCGGAAGCCGGCCTGGACGTCGCTCCAGGACCCGTCGCCCTTGAACCCGTTGTCGTTCAGGTGCAGTTGGAGTTCGTTGAGCTTGAACCAGCCCATGAGATGTACGTAGTCGCGGATGAAGTCAGCGGTGAAGAAGCGTCGCCCGACATCCAGACTGAGGCCCCGCACCTTGTAGTTCGGCCAGTCGACCGCGGTGCCCACCGGTACCGAATCACGACCGTCGTCCTGCAGCAGGATCTGCAGCAGTGTGCGGGTGCCGTAGTAGACGCCCTTCGCGGTCGGTGCGGTGATCCGCACGTTCCTGTCGGTGACCGTGAAGGTGTACCCCTCCTTCTTGAACCCTGCACCTCCCCCGGCTCCGGTCGACGTGGGGTCGACGGCGAGGACGATGTCGCCGTCCTGCGCGGACCTGGTCGAGAGGGCGAGCTTGCGTCCAGCCGCCTGATCCAACTCACCCGGGAGCGCGGCCACTTGGTCGCGCAGGCCGTCACCGGGCCGGCCGAAGAGCACGATGCGGCTGTGCCGACGCAGCTCGAAGGAGCCTGTGCCGCCCTGCCACTTCTGCAGGGCGGGTACCACCGTGGGCCTGGCATTCACGGCGGCGGATTCGGCGGTCGCCGGGGCGACGGGGACGGCCAGGGTCAGGGCCAGTAGGGAGACGAACAGGGAGAGCAGACACGCGAGGCGTCTCGGGCGACATCTCATGGCGGGCTCCAAGCATTCTCGATGGGGTCGTTCCTGGAGGTGCGTGCGCGTTCTGAGTGCGGCTCTTGGGGATCGCCGGTCACGTGCCGGCCATGGCTCAGGGCAGCGTCCACCGTTGGTTCTCCCTGGCGTTGCAGTCCCACAGGGCCAACTGCACCGCACCGTTGCCCGCGTTGCCGCCCGGGACGTCGAGGCAGCGTCCGGAGCCCGCGTTCCAGAGGGTTCCGTCGGAGCGCGATATCCAGCGCTGGTTCTCCCGGCCGTCGCACGTCCCGAGCTGGACCGGGGTGCCGTTGCGCGTGCTCTTGGCGTCGGCCTCGACGCACTTGCCGTCCCGGCCGCCGAGCCGCAGCGTGCTGCCGTACGACGACCACTTCTGCGCGTCGGAGCCGTTGCAGTCCCAGATCTGGATGCGGTTTCCGTCCGCCGTGGCGCCCTGGGCGTCGTCGAGGCACTTGCCGCTCAGGCCGGAGGTGACCGCACCGGTGCTGGGCTTCGGGGCCGTGCCCGGGGTGAGCTTGAAGTTGTCGAACTGGTCCGTCTGGTAGCCGGTCACCCCGAGGCCCGCCTGGCCGCGGGTGAAGGTGGAGTCCTCCACGCTGCCGAGTTTCCTGCCGTCGAGGTACGCCGTCAGCGTCGTGCCCTGCATCTTGAACGCCAGCTTGTGCCAGGTGTTCAGGCCCACGGCGTCGGTCTTGCCCTTGGCCAGGGTCGCGTACTTCCATGTCCGGTCGCTCTTGTCGATCGACCAGGAGCCGTCGTCGCCGAGCCTCAGGTGGTAGGAGTCCAGGCCGTTGTTGTTGCGGCCCTGCATGCCGAGCCGGCCGAGGAGCTCGACGCTCCCGGACTTCTCCAGCATGACATCGGCGGAGACCGTGTAGTTGGACCACGAGGCGTCGCCCATGAACGAGTACGGGGCGTAGTACGGCTCGTCGGTCCAGCGGATCGGGGCGGTCGGCGCCATCTGGCGCAGGCAGCTGCCGGAGCGGCCGCCACCGCAGGCCACCTTCTTGAAGGCGCCGTTCATGTCGGAGAAGTACGTGGCGTTGGTGGTAGCGCCGGGCTTGTCGAAGGTGTCGCTGTACGGCAGCTTCATCGCGGCGCCCGCCGGGGCCTTCGCGGTGCCCTTGCCCTGGCCCGTGGTGGTGGTGAGCGAGTAGACGTGGCCCGGCTTCAGGGTCATGCGGTACGTGCCGTCCTGCGCCGGTGTGATGTCCTCGCCTCGCACGAAGTCGTCCGCGGTGCTGTCCGACGCCACGTCGGTGGACCAGACGTGCACGGTGCTGGTGGACAGGCCGCCGCCGACGGCGAAGTTCACGGTCTGGTCTTCCTTGGCGTCCACGGTCTCGATGACCGTCGAGTAGTCACGGTCGTTCGTCGACTTCAGCGAGACGTAGCTGCCGTTCGCCCGGTCACCGCCGAGATAGCCGCTCGCCGAGTCGATGTAGTGCCAGCCCGGCTTGGTGAACTGCGCGGTGTGCGCGGTGATCCAGGTCGTCGTGCCGATGCTGTAGTGACCTGACCAGGGCTGTGCCGCGATCGACATGCCGTCGGTCGAGAAGAACAGGTTCGGGTAGAGCGCGGCGATGGCCGGCCAGTTGAAGTAGGCGGTCATCTTGCCGTCGATGTAGTCGCGGTTGATGGCGCGGGCCACCGCGGGGGCGCCGGTGTCGGTTTCCAGGGATCCGTTCTCGCTCGCCCACAGCGGTTTGCCGAGGCTCTGCGCGGTGTCGGTGCTGGGGCACGAGGTGAAGTCGGTCTGGTAGCCGCACGGGTAGTGCACGCCGACGACGTCGACCGCGTCGTTGAACTCGGGGTCGCTCTTGAGCGCGTCGGCCACGTCCCAGCCACTTTCCGCAGCGACGACCTTCGTGTCGTAACCCTTCGTTGTGAGCGTGGACTTGAGCTTCTTGAACCAGTCGGCGTTGTATCCGCGCTCGTTCCAGCCGCCGATGTAGTCGATGTCCAGGTGGTGCTTCTTCGCACAGCCGAACCAGGACATGTAGTAGTCGATCGTGTCCTGGGACCAGAAGTCCCCGCCACCGATCCATCCCGGGGCGCCCCAGGCGAGGCCGGCCAGTTTGATGTCGGGGTTGCGGGCCATGGCCTGCTCGGCGAGCCACCACTCGTAGCCCTCCCCGCAGTCCACCTGCCCGCGGGTGTGCTCGTGGCTGGGCTCGGCGCCGTCGGTGGAGTTGGTGTCGCCGCCGATCTCCAGTTTCAGGAGTTGCAGGGAGGCCCCGTATCCGGGCTTGAACAGGTAGTCGAGCAGCTGGCCGCGCTGCGGCTCCGGATAGTCGATGAGCAGCCGGGTGTTGCCGCCGCCGCCACTGATCGCCCCGACCCCGTCGAAGGTGCGGCCGGGTTTCGTGCCGTCGATCGTGATGGAGGTGTTCGCGACGGCCTGGGCATGGGGCACGGGCCAGGCGACGAGAGCACCGATCACAAGGAGCAGGAGAGCGAGGAGAGTTGGTCTATGTCTGAGCAGGGGTGTCATGTCGACTCCGAGAAAGTAGGGAGGACCGACCGCCAATCGCACAATCTGAAACATGTGCGAACACGGACGCACAGTCGTGCCGATGGTGAGGGGTCCGGAGGAGCCTGTCAACGTCGAGGCGGCATGCTGTCAGCAGCACCGACAGCTCCGATGAACCCCCTCTGCGGCGTGGGGAATCCACGCGTCTTGGCCCGAACTCCTCGATACGCAGGGAGTATTCATGCGCCACAGCTCCGATGAGTCGCGGCCGACCACCACGCTGGACTCACCCCGCCGGAACTACGTCGGCTAGTGAATTGCTCTCAATTAGCACCCTGTCAGCCGGACTTGAGCCGCCGATGTTTCGGGAACATGATGACGCACCGCTCTTGACGTTCGAGGCACCGAACCGGTCTCATGGCTCACGCTGCACAAGACCGTCCGGACTCCGCGCCTGACAACGATGTCTCAACTGGAGAAGCAACATGCGACCTGGTAGACCGTCGACGTTCGGCGCCCTGCGACGCTCCCGGTTTCCGCAGCTGACACCGCTGTCCTGGGCGGTCACGCTCGTGACCGCCCTCCTCTCCGCGTTCCTCCCGCCGCTCACGTCCACGAGCTCTGCGCGTGACCGGCCGTCCGCCGTCGGCCAGGTCAACCCGTTCATCGGGACGACAGGGCAGAGCGATACCGAGTACGGCGGCGTGATCCCCAGCACCGCCCCGCCGTTCGGTATGACCCGGTGGTCGCCCATGACCCGCGACAACTACGTCAGCCGTACGCCCTACCACTACAACGACTCGGAGATCACCGGCTTCATCGGTACGCATCAACCAACGATCTGGATGGGCGACTCCGGCTACGTGGTGGGCATGCCGGGGGTCAGCTCCGTGAAGACGGCCGCCGCCGACCGCGGACTGCCGTTTCGTCCCACCCGGCCCGCCCACGGCTATTGCTCCGCGGGAACGGTTGCTCCGGGGCCGGGCGGGTGAGGCCCCGGAGCCATCGGGTGATGTCGCTCAAGACCTTCCGGGGCCGCGTCAGTGCGGGTTGTAGGCCGAGTGGCTCGATCAATTGCACGCGTGCGGGCGCGGTTGACCTCTTGGATAATCTGCTCAGGTGAGCACCGATCTGACCTTGCTGTCGCGTGTCGCCTATCGCGGGCAGGAAGTCACAGCCCCTCGGATCCGCGACCTCCTCGCTCTGCTCGCGGAGGACCTGCGCAGGGGGTGCAGAACCGACCGGCTCGTGGCCGGGCTGTGGCCCGACGAACTTCCCGAGCGGCCCGGCAAGGCGGTTCAGGTCCTGGTGTCCCGGGCCCGCACGCAGCTCGGCGCCGACGTCGTGGCCAGCATCCCGAGCGGCTACCGGCTCGCCCTCGACGAGAAACAGGTCGACGCCTCCGCGCTCCTGCTGCACGCCGCCGCCGGCGCCGAGCGAGCTTGGGTCGGGGACCACGCGGGGTCACTGGCCTCCGCCGAGGCCGGGCTCGCCCTGTGGGACGGCTCCCCCGATGTGGGGGGCGGCCCCCTCGCCGCGTTGCGCGCCGAACGGGCCCCCGTACGCGGCGCACTCGTCCGGGCGCAGGGCCTCGCGCTCGCGCGCCTGGGCCGCCACGCGGAAGCGGCCGGGCCGCTGGCCGTGGCCGCTTCGGAGCACCCCCGTGACGAGGAGGTCCTCGCCGAACTGCTGCGCGGCGAGGCGGCCGGGTCGGGCCCGTCCGCCGCGCTGACACGGTACGAGGCCTACCGGCGCGAGCTGCGCGAGGAGCTCGGTACGGACCCCGGCGCCGCGCTCAGGGCCGTACAGCAGGAGCTGCTGCACGGCGGGGCGCCCGTGGTCAGACACGGGGTGCCGCACGAACCGAACCCGCTGCTCGGGCGCGACGAGGACATCGCCGCGGTCGAAGGGCTGCTGCGTGCGTCGCGGGCGGTGACCGTCGTCGGCCCCGGAGGGCTCGGCAAGACCCGGCTCGCGTACGCCGTCAGCCGCCGCACCGAGCAGCGCGTCGTGCACTTCGTGCCACTCGTCGGCGTCACGGCCGACGGGGACGTGGCCGCGGAGGTGGCGTCCGCGCTCGGGGCGGGCGAGAACAGGCACACCGGGGTGAGCAGCCACGTCTCGGCCGACCCGGTGTCCGGGATCCTGGGAGTGCTGGGCTCGGGACCGGCGCTGCTGGTTCTGGACAATTGCGAGCACGTCATCCGCGGCTCCGCCAACCTCGTACAGGCCCTGGTGTCGTCATCGAAGGACCTGCGGGTACTGGCCACCAGCCGGGCACCGCTGGGCCTGACGTCGGAGGCCGTGTACGCGCTGCCGGAGCTGGGCCTGGCGACATCCGTCGAGCTGTTCACGCAGCGGGCGCGGGCCGCCCGGCCCGGGGTGAAGCTGCCGCCGGACGCAGTGGCGGAGCTGTGCGGACACCTGGACGGGCTGCCGCTGGCCGTGGAGCTGGCCGCGGCACGGGTGCGGGTGATGTCGGTGCCGGAGATCGCCCGGCGCATCGGCGACCGGTTCGCGCTGCTGCGCGGCGGTGCGCGGGACGTGCCGGAGCGCCATCGCACGCTGCACGCGGTCGTGGAGTGGAGCTGGAACCTGCTCACCGAGGACGCCCGGGCGGCGCTGCGCACGCTGTCGGTGTTCCCCGGCGGCTTCTCCGGGGAGGCGGCGGAGCACGTGCTGGGCGAGGACGCCCTGTTCATGCTGGAGCAGCTGGCCGGCCAGTCGCTGGTCACGGTGGTGGACGCGCCGGTGGGCGTCCGGTGCCGCATGCTGGAGACCGTACGGGAGTTCAGCGCCGCCCGGCGTGCGGAGGCGGGCGAGGAGGAGCCGGCCGTCGACCGGTTCCTGGACTGGGCGCGGGGCTTCGGGGTCGCGTACCACGACGTGCTGTTCGGGTCGGACCTTCTGGCGGCCTGGGAGTTGATCCGCGCCGAGCAGGACAACCTCGTCCTGGCGCTGCGGCACGCGCTGGCCCGCGGGGACGGTCCTTCCACCGCCGCGCTGACCGCGGTGCTCGCCGCGCTGTGGTCGACCGACTCCAACTACCCGAGGCTGGCCGTGCTCGCCGCCGACACCGGGCCGCCGCTCTCGCACTACAACCCCGAGCCCAGTTACGTCGAAGTCACCCGCGTCGCCGCCGTGTTGTGCACGGCGAGCCTGTTCATGGGCTACCGCCCGCACGTGACCGTGGTGCGGCAGCTGGTGACGCTGCGGCGGCTGCCGCCCGCGCCGCCGGACACACTGCTGCGGGCCACCGCGCTCGTGCTGAGCGCGATCCCCGAGATGGTTCCGCCCGGATACGAGGTGCTGCAGCGGTTGTGCGACAGCCGGCTTCCGCTGGTCGCCGGGATCGCCGAGTGCGTCGCCACCTACGTCTGGGAGTACGAGCACGACATCGACCGCGCGCTCGCGTCGGCCCGTCGGATGATCGCCGCGCTGGCGACGGTCACCAACCCGTCGATGCAGGTCATGGTGCACGCCCGGGTGAGCGACATGTGCTTGCAGACAGAGCAGGGCGACGCCGCGTACGGGCATCTGAAGGCAGCGCTCGAGGCGCTGCCGCGGCTCGACGACGAGCACGACTCGATCGGCATCCGCCGGGGCCTGGTGCTGGCCTGCCTGCAGCGGGGCGACCCGGACGAGGCGGAGTACTGGCTGCGGCAGGCGGAGGGCGACAGCACGCGGCCCGGTGACGCCTCCCACATTTCCGACCTGGGCGGGCGCGCCGAGATCGCGCTCGCCCGAGGACGCACGGAGACGGGGCTCGACCTGTGGCGCAGCGCCGTGGAGCGGATGCCCGACGCGGACTCGGCGCACAGCGGCGATCCGTGGCTGGACCCCTGGGCGCTGGAGATCCAGTCAGCGGCGGTGACGGCGCACGCGCACGCCGACCGGCTCGACCTGGTGGCGGAGGCCGTCGACCGGCTGCACCAGCGGCTGCTGACGCTGCTGTCCGGGCCGCCGCGCACGCCCAGGGAGCTGCCGTTGTTCGGGACGGTACTGCACGCGCTGGGGATGGCGGGGCTCGCATCCGGGGACGCGTCGGCGGTACGGCTGGTCGCGCTGGCCGAGCGGCTGCGGGTGCTGCGCGAGTTCCAGCCGACGATGTCGGCGGCACGGGCGCGGCGTGCGGCCGAGGCCGCGGACGCGGCGGCCTACGCGGACGCGGTGTCCCAGTACGCCGCGCTGGGGCGCGACGAACTGCGCGAGGCCGCGCGCGCACTGGTTTCGGGAAGCGGCTGAGGCAGCGGGGCGGAAACGTCCCGCAGGGGCGGAAAGCCTGCTCAAAGGAGCTTCGGTGACCGTTTCAGCGAGGGTTTCAAGGGGCTGAAGCCACCGTGAAACCCCGCTGAATGCGGCGTACCGCAACCTCTTGCTCCATGACGACCACGGCATCGCAATCACTCGCCATCGCGGCCAAGGGGCTGCGAAAGTCCTACGGGGAGAAGGCGGTCCTCGACGGCATCGACCTGACAGTGCCGTCCGGCACCATCTTCTCGCTGCTCGGGCCGAA
Source organism: Streptomyces sp. NBC_01591 (assembly GCF_035918155.1). Classification (NCBI taxonomy): domain Bacteria; kingdom Bacillati; phylum Actinomycetota; class Actinomycetes; order Kitasatosporales; family Streptomycetaceae; genus Streptomyces; species Streptomyces sp. NBC_01591. The sequence goes on along the minus strand of NZ_CP109327.1, from coordinate 7,948,676 downwards.
CGGTGCGGGCAAGACCACCATGGTCAAGATCCTCTCGACGCTCATCACGTGCCAGGCCGACGAGTTGTACGTCGGTGGGCACGACCTGGCAACCGACCCGCAGGGCGTACGCGCCTCGATCGGCGTCACCGGGCAGTTCTCCGCCGTCGACGGCCTGATCACCGGCGAGGAGAACATGCTCCTCATGGCGGACCTGCACCACCTCTCGCGCAGCGAGGGACGGCGCACCGTGGCGGAGTTGCTGGAGCAGTTTCATCTGACGGACGCGGCGAAGAAGCCCGCCTCCACCTACTCCGGCGGCATGAAGCGCCGCCTGGACATCGCGATGACACTCGTCGGCAGCCCTCGCATCATCTTCCTCGACGAGCCGACGACCGGCCTCGACCCGCGCAGCCGCCACAACACATGGCAGATCATCCGCGAGTTGGTCTCCGGCGGTGTCACTGTGTTCCTCACCACCCAGTACCTGGAGGAGGCCGACGAACTCGCCGACCGCATCGCCGTGCTGAGCGACGGCAAGATCGCCGCCGAAGGAACCGCCGAGGAGCTGAAGCGGCTCATTCCAGGCGGTCACGTGCGGCTGCGGTTCGCCGATCCCGTCGCCTACCGGTCAGCGGTCTCCGCCCTCAACGAAGCCACCACCGACGACGAGGCGCTGGCGCGCCAGGCCTCCAGCGACGGCACCCGGCGCGAGCTGCGCTCGATCCTCGACTGGCTGGACTCCTCCGGCTTCGCGCTGCGCGAGGTCAGCAGGGACGACGAGGCGCTCACGTTGAGGATCCCCAGCAACGGCGGTCAGCGGGAGCTGCGCTCGATCCTCGACTGGCTGGACGCCGCGGGCATCGAGGCGGACGAGCTGACCGTGCACACCCCGGATCTCGACGATGTGTTCTTCGCGCTGACCGGTGGTCTCAACCAGCCCAAGAAGGAGGCCGTCCGATGAGCTCCCTGTCCCTCGCCATGCGCGACTCGACCACGATGGTGCGCCGCAACCTGCTGCACGCGCGGCGCTATCCGGCGCTGACCCTGAACGTGGTGCTGACACCGCTCATCATGCTGCTGCTGTTCGTCTACGTCTTCGGCGACGTGATGAGCGCGGGCATCGGCGGCGGCGGCGCGGACCGCTCCGAGTACATCGTCTACATCGCCCCCGGCATCTTGATGATGACCATCGGCACCACCCTCGTCGGGACCTCGGTGTCCGTGGCCGACGACATGACCGAGGGCATCATGGCCCGCTTCCGCACGATGGCGATCCACCGAGGTTCGGTGCTGATCGGGCACGTCGCGGGCAGCGTGCTGCGATCGGTCATCAGCGTGACCCTGGTCGGCGCCGTCGCGGTGGCCATCGGCTTCCGCTCGGTGGACGCGACGGTCCTGGAGTGGCTGGCGGCGTTCCTGCTGCTCGCGCTGGTCGCGCTGGCGTTCACCTGGATGGCGATCGCCGTCGGCATGGCCAGCCCCAACGGTGAGGCGGCCGGGAACAACGCGGTGCCGCTGGTCATCCTGCCCTTCATCTCCAGCGCCTTCGTACCGGTCGACGCGATGCCGGGCTGGTTCCAGCCGGTCGCCGAGTACCAGCCGTTCACGCCCGCCATCGAGACCCTGCGCGGCCTGCTGCTGGGCAGCGAGATCGGCCACAACGGGTGGCTCACCGTGGTCTGGTGCGTGGGCCTGGCCGTACTCGGCTACTACTGGTCGAAGTCGCTGTTCAACCGCGAGACGCGGTAACCCGAGCCCGGGCTGAATCCCCCGCAGCCCGGACCGCCCCGGGGCGGAGCTCTCCGCCCCGGGGCGCCCCGCGGTCGCGCAGCGCCCTCCGTCCCGCCGGCCGCCTCGCACGGCTCGCGTTCCATGTCGACGCTGGCACCGCTGTTCTTCGCCACCGCGGGACTCCCAGGTGGAACTGGCAACCCTGGCCCAGCCCACCGTGTTGCTCGCCGGGATCGTCACGCTGCTGGTGGCCACCGTGGCCAAGTTCGCCGGGGGCTACCTCGGCGCCCGGCTCGGCCGCCTCGGCCACAGCGAGTCGCTCGCGATCGGGGCCGGACTCAACGCCCGCGGCGTCGTGGAGATCGTCATCGCCACGGCCGGGCTCCAGCTGGGCATCCTGACCACGGCCACGTACACGATCATCGTGCTGCTCGCCGTCGCCACCTCGGTGATGGCACCGCCGTTCCTGCGCCACGCGACGCTGAAGATCCCGAAGACGACGGCGGAGACGGATCGGGAGAGGGAGTTCGCCGGAACCTGAGCCGCGCGGGCACCCGAAGTACCCGTGGCCCGCTCGGCCGACTCGCGCGGCGAGGTGGTGCGCTATCGGATGAGGGCCGGGCCTGGGCTGGTGGTTGCTCCGAGCAATAACAGCCAGGAGCGGGATCAGGCCAGGTTGCGCAGGTTCTCGTCGCCGACCACCGCGGCCGAGCCGGTGAGGTTGAGCATGGGCAGGTCGGATATGTGGTCGTCGTAGGCGATGCCGTGGTCGGGTGTGGTGCGGTGCGCGCTGGTGACCAGCCTTACGGCGGTCGATCGGGGTCACGGATCGCGGTCTGCGTGACCTCCATGAGGACCTCGACGAGGATGCACAATCGTGAACTCGTCGCCACGCGCGGCCTACCACAGCGCGCGCAAGGATGCCTTGTACGGCTCGAAGCCGTTCCCGAGACGCCCTCCGGGCCAATCCGCCCTGCAGCCAGTCGCACGGCTCGGCAGTGGTCCCGAGAGTTTCGCAGGACTCATGCCGACCGGATGCCGACGTTCCTGACGACACATCGAACCTCGGCAAGGGCACTCGAGGCCGACCCGCCCAACGCGGCAAGGTTAGGCTAACCTAAGTACATGCAGGTTACCGTCAGTCATGATCATGGTGCGCCGCCCGGGTGGGACACGCCCCGATGGACCGAACCCTCGGCGGGCGGCGCCCTCGTGGCCCCGCCCTATTTGCTGACCACGGCGATCTTCGACGGATCGGACCCCCTGGGGCCGTCGGCAACCGGGGTGCACACCCACACCGACGCGCTCCTGGTCTGGCCGCACCTCGGTTCGATGACTCTGCACACCCGGAACGCGGTGCGTCACCTCGTACCCGGTCAGGGCATCTGGCTGCCGCCCGGCACGCCGCACGCCTCCCGTCCGGAGGCCGGCAGCGTGAGTTGCTTCACCTACGTGGCACCGGAGGGGATTCCGCCGGGCTGGTCGTCCCCGCGATCACTGAAGGTGGGACGGGCACTCCAGGAGATGCTGCTTCATCTCGACGCCACCCCGATGCCCGACGACCTCCGGCTCCGGACCCAGCGCGTCATCATCGACATGCTGGAGGAGAACCCGCGCTCGGTGATCGAGGTCCCCGTCCCCGAGGACTGGCGGATCCGCGCCCTGGCCCACGACGTCATGCGCGATCCGGAGAGCGACCTCTCGTTGGAACAGTGGGCCGCCCGGCACGCGCTCAGCGTGCGTACCGTCACCCGGGCGTTCGGCCGGGACGTCGGCATGTCGTTCACCCGATGGCGTTCGCTGGTCCGGATGTCCATGGCCACGACCATGCTGGCACGGGGCCACCAGGTCAACCTCGTGGCACACCGCTGCGGTTACGCCACGACGAGCGCGTTCTCCGCCGCCTTCCGCCGCGTGACCGGGGTCAGTCCGACCGAGTATCTGCGCGAGCAGACGGCGCCGACGCCCGTCGACCGCTGAGCCGCCGCACCGGAGCCACCGGGGGCGGCCCTGTCCCGGCCGGACGGGGACGGGACCGCCTCCGGATTCCGCGCGGCCGACGCCTCCCCGGGGCCGGCCACTGCCGGACGCCCCGCACCCGTGTCAGGGATATCGCCGGCAAGTGGCTGACTCACGACACACCCTGGCCGGATCGCAACCCCTGCCGACGCTCCGTCTGCTTAGCGTTCACTCAGGTGAGGGTTGCCTAACCACCGCGTGGGCGACAGATCGCATGGCTGTCCCGCCACAGCGTCGACTCCCACCACATATCCGCCTGCGTACCACCGCGCGGTGTCCAGTTCCTAGGAGAGACATGTCCATATCCACCCCCGCCCGACGCGGACCGGGCACCCTGGTCCGCGCCATGGCGCTGGTGATCGCCGTCGTCGTGAGCCTGGCGGGCTGTGGCAGCGCCGGGTCCGAACCGGACTCGGCGAAGGCGAAGACCGGGTCCGCCGCGGCGAGCTTCCCCGTAACCATCAAGCACGGCCACGGGAGCACGACGGTCGAGCAGAAGCCCCAACGCATCGTGGCGCTCAGCTGGATGTCACTGGACGTGGTCTCGGCACTGGGCACGGTCCCGGTCGGTGTCGACGAGCAGTGGGGTGGCGACAAGCAGGGATACACTCCGTGGTTCCGCGGCACGGTCGAGAAGCTCGGCGGCCCCCTGCCCGAGATACTGAACCGCGGTGACGCGGGCGAGATCGACTTCGAGCAGATCCTCTCGCTGGAGCCGGACCTCATCATCGGCCTGTACTCCGGCATCACGGACGTCGAATACAAGCGTCTCTCCGAGATAGCACCCACCGTCCCGTATCTGAAGAAGCCGTGGGACGGCGGGACCTGGCAGGAGATGACCCGCACCATCGGCAAGGCGATGGGCGAGAACACGAAGGCCGAGAGCCTCGTCACCGACGTCCAGGGACAGTTGGCCGCAGTGGCCGAGGACCACCCGGAGTTCAAGGACAAGACCTTCGCCTACGGAGTGGCCTTCCCGCCCGGGACGACGGAGGTCGGCCTGTACGTCGACTACGACGCCCGGGTCCGGCTGCTGACCGAGATGGGCTTCAAGAACACCCCGTCGATGAGCGCGATCGCGTCCACCGTCAAGGGCACCAACTGGTACGGCGGAGTCAGCCTGGAGAAGCTCGACACGATCGAGGCCGACATCTTCGTCGCCTGGGCCAGCGGCCCCGACGAGGTCGAGCACACCCTCAAGGACCCGTTGTTCTCGCGTTGGAAGCCGATCGCCGGCAAGCACTACGCCTTCGTCCAGGACCCGACCATGGGCATGGCCACCAGCGGCCCCTCCGTGCTCTCCATCCCCTGGGCGATCGAACGCTACGTACCGATGCTCGCCGACGCCGTCTCGGGCAAGGGCAACACCGGCGCGGACTTCTGACCGTCGGCTGCCACTCCGCAGGTGACGCCACCCCCAAGGACAACCATGAAAACCCCATCACCCCCGGGTGACCTCGCCACCGGTGCACAGCGTGATGTGCCGGGCCCGCTCCTCGGCGCGGGCCCGGCCCGGCGCGGCCGGTCCCGCCCGCTGATCCTGCTGGCCGCCGCCGCGCTGCTGCTCGTCGTGGCAGTCCTCAGTGTCATGGTCGGCGCCCGTTCCATCGCACCCGGCACGGTCTGGGACGCGCTGTTCCACTTCGACGACTCCGATGAGCATGTGATGGTGCGTGAGCTGCGGGTGCCGCGCACCGTGATCGGCCTCGTCGTCGGCGCGGCCCTCGGCCTGAGCGGCGCGCTGATCCAGGCGTTCACCCGTAACCCCCTGGCCGATCCCGGCATTCTCGGCGTCAACGCGGGCGCGAGCCTCGCGGTGACCTTCGCCGTCGCCGTACTCGGGTTCACCGCCGCGAGCCAGTTCATCTGGTTCGCGCTGGCCGGCGCCTTCGGCCTCACCGTGCTCGTCTACGTCCTCGGCTCGATCGGGGCCGGCCGCGGCACCCCGGTCAAACTCACCCTCGCGGGCGTCGCGTTCAGCGCCGTGTGTGGCGGATTCACCACCGCCATGGCGCTCAAGAGCACGACCACCTTCGACATCATGCGGTTCTGGGGAGTCGGCTCCATCGGCGGCCGGTCGCTCGACATCCTCCCGGTCGCCCTGCCGCTCATCGGTGCCGGCCTCGTCCTGGGAATGTCCAGCGCGGGATCGCTCAACGCCCTCGCGCTCGGCGACGACACCGCCCGGTCGCTGGGAACCCGCCTGGCGCTCACCCGGGTGACCGTGGTCGTCGCCGTCACCCTGCTGGCCGGGACCGCCGTCGCCGTCGCCGGACCCATCTCGTTCGTCGGTCTGATGGTGCCCCACATCGTGCGGTGGTTCGTCGGACCGGACCAGCGCTGGATCCTGCCCGTCACAGTCGTCGCCGCCCCCGCCTTCCTGCTGGCCGCCGACATCATCGGACGTGTGGTGCTCCCCTCCGGGGAACTGCGGGTAGGACTCGTCACCGCGCTCATCGGCGCACCCGTCCTCGTGGCCCTCGTCCGGCGCCGGAAGGTGAGCACCCTGTGATCACCGGAACCCCGTCGCAGGCCCCACCGGACCGGGTCGCCTTCGGACGTACCGTCTGGCACTGGCGCCTCGGCTCGATGGCGCTGCGCGTCGAACGGCGATCCGTCCTCGTCTGTGCCGCCCTGGCGGTGACCGTGGCCGCCCTCGGCGTGCTCACACTCGGCTCCGGATCCATCTCGCTCTCGCCCGCGCAGGTGCTGTCCGCCCTGTTCGACCCGGACGCCGACTCCCGTTCGCGGCTCGTCGTCGTGAACTGGCGGCTTCCCCGGCTGCTGTTCGCGATCATCTGCGGTGCGGCACTCGCGATCAGCGGGGCGATCTTCCAGTCGCTGACCAAGAACCCGCTGGGCTCCCCGGACGTGATCGGTTTCGCCTCCGGTTCGTACGCGGGCGCCAGCGTCGTCATGCTGCTCATCGGAACCGCCAACTACCTTGCCATCGCGTCCGGTTCGCTGATCGGCGGGTCGGCCACGGCACTGCTGGTGTACGTACTGGCCTACCGCGGCGGGCTGCAGCCGTTCCGTCTCATCATCGTCGGCATCGCCGTCGGTGCGTTCCTCGGTTCCCTCACCTCGATGCTGCTCCTCTCCGTCAGCCCTCAGCAGGCCATGCTCGCGGCGACCTGGGGAGCCGGATCCCTCAGCGGACTCGGCTTCGGCCAACTGGGTTCAGCGACGGTCGTCCTCGCCGTCCTGCTGGTCTGCTCCGCCGCCGTGGTACGGCCCCTGGTCCAGCTGGAGATGGGCGACGACACCGCCGTGGCGCTCGGCGTGAACGCGCAGCGCACCCGGCTCGTCGCCACCCTCGTCGGGGTCGCGCTCACCGCGCTGGTGACCGCGGCCGTCGGCCCGATCGCGTTCGTCGCACTCGCCGCACCGCAGATCGCCCAGCGTCTGACCAGGAGCTGCACCACGCTGCGCATCGCCCCGGCAGCACTCACCGGCGCCGTCGTCCTCGTTTCCGCCGACTACATCGCGCAGCGCGTCGACCTGCCCGTGGGCGTCGTCACGGTGTGCGTCGGAGGGGCCTACCTCGCCTGGCTCCTGGCCCGTCAGTACGCGGGCCGACGCCGATGAACCCGCGGATGCCGCAGGCGCCGGCCCCGTCGCCCGCGCCGCCGTCGCCGCCTCCGAACCGTCAGCCAGGAGAAGCCTTCGTGACCACCACGACGCAATACATTCGGACGCCGGATCCGGCACGGCTGGAGGTGCTCGACGCGACCATCGGCTATGCCCGCCGGCCCATCTCCGAGCATCTGGACGTACGGATCCCGGACCATTCCTTCACCGTGATCATCGGCCCCAACGCCTGCGGCAAGTCCACCCTGCTGCGGGCCGTGTCCCGCCTGCTGAAACCCAGTGCGGGAGAGGTCGTGCTCGACGGCCGGTCCATCGCGAACTACCGCTCCAAGGAGGTCGCTCGGCTTCTGGGGCTGCTGCCGCAGACCTCGCAGGCACCCGACGGGATCTCCGTCGCCGAACTGGTCGCCCGGGGACGCCACCCGCACCAGCGGCTGATGCGCCAGTGGACCGAACAGGACGAACGGGCCGTGCTCGACGCGATGGCGGCCACCTCCATAACGGAACTGTCCGACCGGCTCGTCGACGAGCTCTCCGGCGGCCAGCGCCAACGCGTCCGGGTGGCGATGGTCCTGGCTCAGCAGACTCCCATCCTCCTGCTGGACGAACCGACCACCTTCCTCGACATCGCCCACCAGATCGACCTGTTGGAGCTGTTCGCCGACCTGCACCTCGCCGGGCACACCCTGGTCGCGGTGCTGCACGATCTCAACCACGCGGCCCGCTACGCGACCCGTCTCATCGCCATGCGCGACGGCCGGATCGTCGCCGAGGGCACCCCGCAGGAGGTCGTGACCGCGGAACTGGTGGAAGAGGTGTTCGACCTGCCCTGCCGGGTCGTCCCCGACCCGGTCACCGCAACGCCCATGGTCATCCCCCTGCCCCGGCGGCGGAACGCACCGTGAACGAGCCCACAGCCACCGGTACCCATGAGCCCGGTTCCGTCCCGTCGCTGTTCCGCGTCGCGCTCCTGCACCAAGGCCGCGCCCGGCGGCTCACGCTCACGACCCTCGCGTTCATGGTCCACGAGCTGTGCGAGGCGCTGGTGCCGATCCTCATCGGCGTCGTCATCGACCGGGCGCTGGCCCCCTTGAACCGCCCAGCCCTGCTCTGGTGGCTCGCCGCGCTCGCCGGGGTGTTCATCGTCCTCTCCCTGTCGTACCAGCGGGCGTCGTCGGCCATGGTGACCGTCTACGGCCACGGCGAGCACGAGCTGAGACAGCGTGCCATGACCAGACTGCTCGACCCGCACGCACTGCGCCGCGCACCCGGTACCGGGGAGGCCCTCTCCCTCGTCTCGTCCGACACCTACCGGGTCGCCGGGGTCTCCTGGAGCGTCGTCCAGCAAGCATCGACGGTCACGGCCATCCTGACGGCGTCCACCGCCCTGCTGGTCATCTCCGTACCGCTGGGTCTGGGCGTCGTCGCCAGTACCGTCCTGGTGCTCGTCGTCATGCGCCGGATCTCGATGCCCCTGGAGGCCCGGGGACTGGCCGAGCAGAGTTCGGCCGCCCGGGCCGGCGACGTGGCCACCGACATGATCACCGGACTACGGGTGGTGATCGGCATGAACGCCCAGGCGGAGGCCGCCCGCCGCTACCGCACCGCGAGTGAGGAGTCACGCAAGGGTGCCGTCGCCGCCGCGCGCTCCATCCTGGCGTACAGCGGTCTCAGCCTGCTGCTGTCAGGGGTGTTCCTGGCCGCGCTCGCCACGGCGTCGGGACTTCTCGCGCTCAGGGGCCACCTCACCATCGGTCAGCTCGTCACCGTCCTCGGGCTCGCCCAGTACCTCCAGGGCTCCCTCGCCCATGTCGGTACCTTCGCGTCCAACTGGATCCACAAACGCGCCTCCGCGCGTCGGCTCAGCGAGCTGATCAACGAACCGCCTCTGATAGACCCGGCGCCGACCGGCGCCCCGAACGGGCCGGGCGGTTGCGCCGAACCCGCCGACGCCGGGGGCCACGACGGTGCGACGCTCCGGTGGCATCCGGTCGGCCATGCCGAGCCACTGGACGTCCGGCCCGGCGAGCTCGTCGGTGTCGTGCCACGCCACCCCGGGCACGCGCGGGATCTCAGTGACCGGCTCGGCTACCGCGTTCCCCTGCGCCGCGGCGAACTCCTGGTCGACGGCGTCGACGCCGTCGACCTCGGCCCGGACCGGGTCCGCGCACGGATCGCCGCCCCGCCCCACCACGGAGCGGTGTTCTCCGGCACCCTGCGGTCGAACCTCGTCCCCCGGGGAGGCACGTCGGACACCGCCGTGATCAGGGCCACGATGCTCGACGACGTACTCGAACACATCGGAGGAGACCGGGCCGACGTCGGCGAACACGGCCGCAGGCTCTCCGGCGGTCAGCGCCAGCGCCTGCTGCTCGCCCGCGCGCTGCACTCAGGAACCGATGTCGTCGTCCTCGACGAACCCACCACCGCCGTCGACCCGGTGACCGAACGGCGTATCGCCCAGGGACTCCGCGATCTGCCCTCCACGACCCTCCTGATCACCACCAGCCGGATCCTGCTCTCCGCCTGCGACCGGGTCATCGACCTCGGCGGAACACCCCACGAACCGAACGGAACACCCCGGTGACCCCCGAGAACAGCACTCTGCCCGTCGCCGGCACGCGCCGCACCAGGCGAGAGCTCCTGCGCCGGCTCGGCGCACACCGCGGCCGGCTCGCCGTGGCCGTGCTCACCCTGCTCGGCGGTACGGCGGTCACGCTCGCCACCCCGCCGTTGCTCGGCGGGATCGTGAACGCCGTCGTGGACAAGGCCGAACCGGGCCGGGTCACTGTTCTCGGAATCGCCCTCGTCCTCGTCGCCGCCACCGGCGCCGGGCTTGCCTTCGCCGGTGGCCGGATGCTGGTCTCGCTGGTCCAGGACGTCCTGGCGGGCCTGCGCGAAGACGTGTTCGAGACCGCGATCCACCTTCCCGGCGGCGTCGTCGAGTCCTCCGGCAGTTCCGATGTCGTCTCCCGGGTCACCCGTGACGTCGAGGCGATCTCCGAAGCGGCCTCGGACGTGCTTCCCGATGTCACCGCCGCCGGCTTCACGATCGCCCTGAGCGTGGTGGGTCTGGCCGTCCTCGATCCCCGTCTGGCCCTTGCCGGCCTGGTCTGTCTGCCCGTTCACGTACTCGCCACCCGGCAGTTCCTCACCCGCTCCCACCTGGTGTACGGGGACATCCGCCGTCTGGAGTCGGCGCGCGGGCAGTGCGTCGTGGAGTCGGTGCACGGGGCCGCGACGATCCGTACGTACCGGACCCAGGACCAGCACCTCGGTGAACTGGCCGAGCGCAGCGAACTGGCCATCGAGCGGCAGCGCGACGGTGTGCGGCTGCGCAATCGCTTCACGGGGCTGCTCAACGCGGCGGAGTTCCTCGGCCTCGCCGCCGTACTCATGACCGGCTTCGCGCTGCTACGCTCCGGGACGATCTCGCTGGGCGCGGCAACCGCCGCGGCCCTCTACTTCCACCGACTGTTCGGTCCGGTAGGAGCTCTCCTGGGCAGTCTGGACGACGTCCAGCGAGCCACCGTGGGACTGGCGCGTCTCGTCGGGATCACCGACCTGGGCGACCGCCCCGGCAGCGCACCGGGCGGCCGGGACGGGACGTCGTGCGGAGCGGAGATCGAGGTGCGGGGTGTCTCGTACTCGTACGACGGGACGCGTCCGGTGCTCCGTGATGTCTCCCTGCACGTACCCGCGTGCACCAGCGTCGCGCTCGTCGGCGCCAGCGGCTCGGGCAAGAGCACCCTGGCCCGCCTGATCGCGGGCCTCGACGAGCCGTCCGAGGGACGGATCACCGTCGGGGACGCCGCGGGCCCCGGCTCCCCCACCCGCTATCTGGTCACCCAGGAAGTCCATCTGTTCGGCGGCACCCTCGCGGACAATCTGAGGATCGCCCGGCCCGGTGCCACCGACACCGAACTCCGCCGATGCCTGCGCGAGGTCGGGGCCGACTGGGCACTGGGCCTGGAATCCGGGCTCGACACCGTCCTCGGCCCCGGCGGGACACCACTGGACGACGGGGCGGTCCAGCACCTCGCCCTGGCCCGCGTCCTGCTCGCCGACCCGCCCGTCGTCATCCTCGACGAGGCCACCGCCGAATCCGGTACGCAGACCCGCGCCCTCCTGCGGACGGCTCTCGCGCGGGTCGTCCGGGGGCGGACCAGCGTGATCGTCGCACACCGCCTGGAGCAGGCACGCGACGCGGACCGCGTCCTCATCCTCAACCGCAGCGAGGCCGCCGAGCACGGCACACACGCCGAACTGCTGTCCCGGGGAGGGGAGTACGCCGCCCTCTGGCAGGCATACACCCGCACGACCCAGCCACCGGACCCGGTCGCGCTGTAGCACCTGTCCGGAAGTCACCACCCGACACCCGCACGTCCAGGGGGAGCCACCCCCGTACGAAGGAGCAGCACCCATGACGATCCACCGAGCCGTCGTCGCCCGAGTCCAGCCCCTCACCGGGACCATGACCCGCATCACCTTCGACGGCGCAGGCCTCGCCACGTTCACCTCGACGGGTATCGGCGACGAGTACGTACGCCTCTTCCTCCCCCACGGCCCCGACCGCGGGGACGTCTCCTTGCCCGAGACCACGGACAACGGCGGCTGGCAGACCCCCGAAGGGCGTCCCGTCGCCCCCATGCGCAGCTACACCATCCGGGCAGTGCGCCCGGAGGCCGGCGAGATCGACATCGATTTCGTGCTGCACGACCACGGTGTGGCGTCCGGCTGGGCCGCCGCCGCCCGCCCCGGCGATGTCATCGGCCTCAGCTCCCCCACCGGGCTCTACAGTCCCCCCGCCGATCTCTCCTGGCAGGTGCTGATCACCGATCTGACCGGTCTGCCCGCCGTCACGCGCCTTCTCGAAGAGACCTCGGACCAGGTCACGACCCGGGCGGTCATCGAGGTGCCCGGGCCGTCCTCCGTCCAGTCGCTCCCGGACCGGCCCGGCATCAGGACGACCTGGGTGCACGGTGGCAACGGCCACGGCCCCAGCCGCCTGGCCGAGCTCGTGAGCGCCGCGATCCCGCCCGGCACGGATCTGACGGGCGGATACGTATGGGTCGCGGGCCAGACCAACTCCCTTCGCTCCGTGCGCCGTTACCTGCGCAAGGATCTGAAGCTCCCCGTGGAACGCTTCAAGGTCGTCGGCTACTGGGTGCCGGATGCCGAGACCTGGACCGAACGGTACGAGGCCCTGCCCGCCGCGGTGCGCTCCGAACTGGACTCCCTCTGGGACGAGCCGGATGATGAGGCCGAAGACCTCACCATCCGGTACGAGTCCCGCCTCAGCGAATTCGGGCTGTGAACCCCGGCGCGACGGTGGCCGGATGCCCCGGTCCGGGGTGGCAGCGCCGGCCCGCCGTCGACCGGGCAGTCAGCGTCCGCGCGATGCCGTTCGACGCAGGGCGCCCTGGCTCAGTCCGGTGAACAGACTTGCTGCGCCGTCCAGTTGGACGACTGCCCGCTTGCCGGAGACCGGTATCCGGGTCGCACGGCCGATGCAGTCGGTCCGGACGAGCTCGCTGCCCGTGGCGGGCAGGGTCACGGTGCTCTTCGTCGAGATCCGGGACGTACTGTCGGTCGAAGGGGCGATGGTCCCGCAGAGCCTTTGAGCGCCGGGAGACGGGCACCGACGCAGTCCCGGCCTTTCGCGACACGGGACCGACGCCGTGTCATGCGTCGTGATGGCCGACGTCCCGGGATCGGAGGAACATCAGCGTGCGGTCGAGCAGCAGCGCAGCGGCCTCGGCGTCGTAGGACGGCAGCGAGTTGTCGGCGAACAGGTGCTGGTCGCCGGGATAGAGGTGCAGTTCGGCATCGTCGGCATCGTCGACAAGGGCGCGGGCGGCGTCCGCGTCGCCCTCGTCGGTGAACAGGCGGTCCGCCTCCATGGCGTGGATGCGGACCGGGAGTCGCGACGGCCATCGCCCGAAGGCCGAGCTCGGAACGCATGAGTGGACGAACACGGCACCGCGTGCGCCCGGTCGGGTCTGGGCCAGTTTCTGGGCCGGCAGCACGCCGAGGGAGAACCCGATGTAGACCAGCTCTTCCGGTGAGTCCGGTGCGTCCGCCACCGCCCGGACGCCGCGATCGAGCAGCTCGTCGAAGCCGGTCCTCTCCGCATACGCCAATCCCTCGTCCAGGGTGCCGAAGGTGTGGCCCTCGTACAGATCGGGGGTATGCACGGTGTGCCCTTCGCCGCGCAGTACGTCGGCGAAAGCGATCACACCGGGGGTCAGCCCCTGGGCATGATGAAACAGGAACACTTCGGTCACCGTGAGCCTCCAACGGCCTTCGGACAAGGGTTGATCCATGAAATCCGGAAGGCCCGGGTGCTACCGCTCAAGGGCGATTTCCCGGGCCACGGGCTCGACCGGCCGAACCGCGCGGCCGGCGGCCGCCTCACTCCTCGGGCGGGGGCCCAGGAGCACCGGCCAGCCGTCATCGGCGGCGAGCGTGTCGTCGAGCGCGCGATCCGGGGTCCCGGTGAACACCGCGGTCGCGGGCACCGCCCGCGCATACAGCTCCGGTTCCACCTCGGTCTCCGCGCGCAGGATCAGCACCGCCTCCGGGTCGGCGGTCGAGCGGTCGGGGAACGCCTCGGGGTCCGCGCCTGTCCGCCCCAGCGCGGACGGGAACACGGCGATGTCGACCGTCAGGCGATGGCCGTCGAGGGTGTGCTCGGCCCAGCCGTCGGTCTGCGACAGGAACAGGACACCGTCGCCCTCGTAGCAGTGGTCACCGAGCCGGGCGACGGCGCGCTCACCGGGTGAGCCCTCCGGGTCGACGCGGAGCGTCACAACGGGCACGTCGGGCTCGTCGGGGTTGACGCCGGAACGGATGTGGAGCCGTGCCACGGGCGGCCTCCGGTGACGGGTGGGTCGGATGGGGCACCAGTACAGCACGGTGGTCCCGGCGTTCGGACGGCGGACGGCGGACGACCGCCGCACCGGAGATCGATCGAGCGGATTCGCCACGAGGGGTAGGCCCGCACGCCACTCTTGCTATACGTTCCGTCTAACAGCTTGCTAGACGTGGCGCCGGGTCGTCGCCGTCGACGCGTACGGGAACGCCTCGCCGGCCGCGTCGGTGACCTTCCGCAAGTAGTCGCCGGCCTTCGGCGAGTAGCGGAGCGAGACCGAGTTCGGGACCGGGCGGCTCCCTCCCTGGGGTGCCGCCCGGTCCCTGTCCTGCGGGCGGTCAGGTCGCGTCGGGGTCGACCGCAACCCGTCCCCTGGCGCGCCTGCCGACCACGGCCGCCGCCGCGACGGCACTGCCCGCGAAGGCCAGGGCAACCATCCACGGCTGGTTGAAGACATGCCGGGTGGCATGGTCGACGGAGTAGCGGCCGGGCCCGGTCAGGCCGATCGCCGCGGCGGTGAAGCCGAGGAACGCCGGGTACTCGTAGCCACCGCCCTGCGCGAAGAATCCGGCGGGTGCGTGGACGGCCACGGCACCCGCCATCGCCCCGGCCGCGGCCGCGCCTGCCACCGGGGTGGCCAGGCCGAGGGCCAGCAGCACTCCGCCGCCCGCCTCGCCGAGCCCGGCGGCGACCGCGCTGTGCTTCGGCGGGTGGAAGCCCATCGCCTCCATCGCGGCGGTGGTTCCTTCGATGCCTCCGCCGCCGAACCAGCCGGCCAGTTTCTGGGTGCCGTGCGCGGCCAGTACCGCACCGGTTCCGACGCGCAGGACGAGCAGGCCGAGGTCACGCCGGTCGAGGCAGGCCATGGGTGTCTCCGCAGGGGTTCGGGGGTGGGCGGGGGTGAGGGGGCATACGCGCCATGTCGGGCGGATGCCGCAGTTCCACTCTCCGTGGCGCGGGGCGCCGACGGGTCCCGGTGTTACGCCGTCCGAGGGACGACCCTGTTCGCACCTATGAGACCCACGCCATTATGCAACTTGTTGCACAATGGCGTTCCGGTGGTCTACAACTGGCGCAAACGACACTGCGCGAGGAGCCGCCGCATGAGCCCGTACCCGAATCTGCTGAGCCCGCTCGACCTGGGGTTCACCACGCTCCCCAACCGGGTGCTGATGGGTTCGATGCACATCGGTCTCGAAGAGGTCGAGCGCGGCTTCGAGCGGATGGCCGCCTTCTACGCGGAGCGTGCCCGGGGCGGCGTCGGCCTGATGGTCACCGGTGGAATCGCCCCCAACGCCCGGGGCTGCTCCTTCCCGGGCGGGGCCAAGATGACCACCGAGGCGGAGGCCGAGCAGCATGCGCGGGTCACCGGGGCCGTCCATGCGGCGGGCGGCCGGATCGCCATGCAGATCCTGCATTTCGGCCGGTACGCGCACCACCCCGAGCTGGTGGCGCCGAGCGCGATCCAGGCGCCGATCAGCGCCTTCACCCCGCACGCGCTCACGGACGACGAGGTCGAGGAGACCATCGAGGACTTCGCCAGGGCGGCCGAGCTCGCGCGCCTCGCCGGGTACGACGGGGTCGAGATCATGGGCTCCGAGGGCTATCTGATCAATGAGTTCATCGCCGCCGCCACCAATCACCGCACCGACCGCTGGGGCGGCTCCTACGAGAACCGCATCCGGTTCGCCGTCGAGATCGTGCGCCGGGTCCGTGAACGGGTCGGCAGCGACTTCATCCTGATCTACCGGCTGTCGATGCTGGACCTGGTGCCGGGCGGTTCCTCGCTGGAGGAGGTCGTGCGGCTCGCCCGCGAGATCGAGTCGGCCGGCGCGACGATCATCAACACGGGGATCGGCTGGCACGAGGCCCGTATCCCCACCATCGCCACCTCGGTGCCGCGCGGCGCCTACACCTGGGTCACGGAGAAGGTGCGCGGAGCCGTCTCCGTACCGCTGGTGACCAGCAACCGCATCAACACGCCCGAGGTCGCCGAGGAGATCCTCGCCTCGGGCCGGGCGGACATGGTGTCGATGGCCCGGCCGTTCCTCGCCGACCCCGACTTCGTCGCCAAGGCAGCCGAGGGCCGCGCCGACGCGATCAACACCTGCATCGGCTGCAACCAGGCCTGCCTGGACCACATCTTCAGCGGCAAGGTCACCTCCTGCCTGGTCAATCCGCGCGCCTGCCACGAGACCGAACTCACCCTGTCGCCGACCCGCACCGCGAAGCGGGTGGCGGTCGTGGGTGCCGGGCCCGCCGGTCTCGCGTGTGCTGTCTCGGCCTCCGAGCGCGGGCACCGGGTGACGCTGTTCGACGCGGCCGAGGAGATCGGCGGCCAGCTGAATGTGGCACGCAGGGTCCCCGGCAAGGAGGAGTTCGACGAGACGCTGCGCTACTTCCGTACCCGGCTCCGGGAGGAGAAGGTCGAGCTCCGGCTCGGTACGCGGGTCACGGCCGACGCGCTCGCCGGTTTCGACGAGGTCGTCCTCGCCACCGGTGTCACTCCACGCTCCCCCGCGATCCCGGGCCAGGACCACCCCAGCGTGGTCGGCTACCTCGATGTCCTGCGCGACGGGGCGCGGGTCGGCGAACGGGTCGCGATCATCGGGGCGGGCGGGATCGGCTTCGACGTCGCCGAGTTCCTGACCGACTCGGGCGATGCGGCGAGCCGCGACCCCGAGGTGTTCTTCCGGCAGTGGGGCGTCGACACCGACTACCGCGACCGGGGCGGGCTCCGCGCCCCTGAACGTCCGAAGGCGCCCCGGACCGTCCACCTGATCCAGCGCAGGACCGGCAAGGTCGGCGCGGGGCTGGGGAAGACGACCGGCTGGATCCACCGCACCGAGCTGCGGCACCGCGGCGTCACGACGATCGCGGGCGCCGCCTACGACCGGATCGACGACGAGGGCCTGCACCTCACGGTCGACGGCGAACAGCATCTCCTGCCGGTCGACACGATCGTGCTCTGCGCGGGTCAGGAGCCGCGCCGTGACCTGTACGAGGAGCTGCTCGCCGCAGGCCGTACGGCACATCTCATCGGCGGCGCCGATGTGGCCGCCGAGCTGGATGCCAAGCGGGCGATCCGCCAGGGCACGGAGCTCGCGGCTTCGCTGTGACGTACGGGCCTCGTGGCGCGGGGACCGTCCCCTGCGCCACGAGGCCACTGCCCATGAGGCCACTGCGCCACCGGGCCATGGCCGGCCGTCCATAGGATGCACCCATGTCACTCCCGCATGCGATCCTCACCGCCCTGCTCGAGAAGCCGTCGTCGGGGCTGGAGCTGACCCGCAGGTTCGACCGGTCGATCGGCTACTTCTGGTCCGCCACGCATCAGCAGATCTACCGGGAGCTGGGGAAGCTGGAGCAGGCCGGGCAGATCCGGGCGCTGCCGTCGGAGCAGCCCGCCCGTGGACAGAAGAAGGAGTACGAGGTGCTGCCTGCGGGCCGTGAGGCGCTCTCCGCATGGGTGGCCCGCTCCGAGGACCCCAAGCAGGTCCGGGATCCGCTGCTGCTGCGCATGCGGGCCGCGGCAGTCGTCGGTGCACCGGGCCTGGATGCGGAACTCCGCCGCCACCTGGGGCTGCATCGCCGGCAGTTGGCGGAGTATCTGGAGATCGAGGAGCGGGACTTCCCGCCCGAGCGGAACTCTGCGGAGGACCGGCTGCGGCATCTGGTCCTGCGCGGCGGCATCGATCTGGAGAACTTCTGGATCGGCTGGCTGACGCGGGCACTGGATCAGGACGAGAAGCCGAGTCCGTAGGTGGGTTGTTTCTGTACGTGACAGTTCGGCAGGCGGATGTCACGTTCCCGCGACACACCACCGGCCGGCAGGCATCGCGTCCACGCGTTACGAACCGCCCACCGGTGCCCGGCCAAGGTCCGGTCGAAGCGTCGGCTGGTCCAACGGCCCCCGGCTTGCGATGACGACCCGTGACGGCGGCCCGGCCCCGGGTTTCGGTTCTGCCCCGGCCGGACCGGCGACGGCAGGGGTCTCCGACTGGGCACGGCTGAGCAGGATCACGCCCCGTACCGCCGCCGCCGTCCCGAGCAGGGCGAGGAGCAGGCTGGTCGTACCGCCCTGGAGGCGTTCGCCGAGCAGGGCCAGGCCGATCGCCGCCGCGGCCACCGGATTGGCGAGCGTGACGACCGCCAGCGGTGCGCCCAGGCCGTCCCGGTAGGCGGTCTGGGAGAGCAGCAGCCCGCTCATCGCGAACGCGGAGACCAGCAGCGCGACGACGACCAGGCGCCAGCTGAACAGCGGACCGGTGTGGTCGGTGACGGAGACGGTCAGGGTCTGAGTGAGCGCGGACGCGACCCCGGAGGTGATGCCGGACGCGGCGGCGTGCCGCAGGCCGGGGCGTGCTCCCGGCCTGCTGAGTCCGGCGACGACGGCCATGGTCCCGGCCCCGACGGCCAGGGCCTCGGGCAGGCTGAGCGTTTCGTGCGGGGCGGCGGCGCCCGCGGTCATCAGCAGGGCGCCGAGACCGAGCAGGGTGAGGATCGTGCCGCGCCACTCGATCCTGGTGACCCGGCGGCCGGCGGCCCTGGCGCCCAGCGGGACGGCGGCGACCAGGGTAAGGGCGCCGAGCGGCTGGACGAGGGTGAGCGGGCCGTACTTGAGCGCCGCGACGTGCAGCAGCGCGCCGCCGGCGTTCAGCGCGACCGCCGACCACCAGGCGCCTCGCCCGAGCAGCCGCAGCACCCCGGCGTCCGGTTCGGTCCGCCCGGCGAGCCGGGCCTGCGCCACCGCGGCCGACGCGTAGGCGGCGGCGGAGACCAGGGACAGCGCGACGGCGATCAGGGTGGCGTTCACCGTCGCACTCCGGTCGAGGCGTACGCGGCCGGGACAGCAGGCTCGGCGGCGTACGACACGGCCGACGGAGCGGGTTCGCCCGCCGCGGACGGCCACGGGAGATGCGCCCGGACCGGCTGCGTGCGCGGCAGCCGCAGGGCCGCGAAGGCCACCGCGAGCAGCGCGGAGACCACGATCGAATCGAGCCAGTAGTGGTTGGCCGTGCCGACTATCACCAGCAGGGTGACGAGCGGATGCAGCAGCCACAGCCAGCGCCACCGGCTCCGCGTCGCGACGATCAGCCCGACGGCGACCATCACCGCCCAGCCGAAGTGCAGCGAGGGCATAGCGGCGAACTGGTTCGCCATCGAGTCGGTCGCCGGCGTCGCCCCGTACACCGTCGGTCCGTACACCTGGCCGGTGTCGACCAGTCCGGCGGCGGCCAGCAGCCGCGGCGGGGCGAGCGGGAAGAGCAGGTGGAGGGCGAGCGCGGCGCCGGTGAGTGCGGCGAGGATGCGGCGCGACCAGACGTAGTGACGGGGACGGCGCCAGTAGAGCCACATGAGGAAGAGCAGCGTGGCCGGGAAGTGCACGGTCGCGTAGTAGGTGTTCGCGAGGTGGATCAGCGTCTCGTTGTGCAGCAGCAGGCTCTGCACCGTGCCCTCGCCGGGCAGGTGCACGGAGCGCTCGAAGTCCCAGACGTGTCCGGCGTTGCGATACGCCTCGTCGACGTGACCGTTCGCGGCCTGCCGGCCGAGTTTGTAGATCACGAAGAGCCCCACGACCAGAAGCAGTTCGCGGACGAGGGGCGGTCGGGCAGTACTGTCCGGCTCCCGATCTGCTGGCTCGCTACCGGCGTACATCACCCGGTGCCCCTTTGCTGACGAAGCGGTGTTACGGCGGCATGGTCCAGTCCATGCCGTATCGATACGCCAGTGTACCGATACGCGAACGTATCGGTACACGCGCGTATCGGTACACTGGCGTATCGAAGGACCTCGTCGCAGAGTCGCTGAGAGGGATGCCACATGTCGCCGCAGGAAGCCGCGCAGGAACCGGCACACACACCACGTCGCTCGAAGATCACGCCGGAGCGGGCGCAGGAGTTCTACGCGGCCGTGCTCGACATGCTGAGAGAGTCCGGTTATGAGGCCCTCACCATGGAGGGGGTCGCCTCGCGGACCCGCTGCGGCAAGTCCACGCTCTACCGGCAGTGGGGCTCCAAGCCCGAACTGGTCGTGGCCGCGCTGCACGGCACCCGGCAGGCGCTGCTTCCGCACATCGACACCGGCACGCTCGCGGGGGATCTGCGCGAGGCGGCGCGGGCGATCGGTGCAGGCTCGGGGCGCGACACCCCGCTGATGCACGCGCTCAGCCATGCCGCGCTGCAGAGCCCCGAGCTGCTGTGCGCGCTGCGCGAGGCTCTGATCGTGCCCGGACTCGCGGCGATCGACGACATGGTCCGGCGTGGGGTGGAGCGCGGCGAGATCCCGGCGGACAACCCGGCGGCGGAGTTCGTCTCCGCGCAGCTCCTGGGCGTGATGCGCGCCCGGCCGCTACTGGAGGGAAAGTACGCGGACGAGGTATATCTCACCCGCTTCGTGGAGAACGCGGTCCTTCCCTCACTCGGACTGGGCGCGACACAGCCCTAGGGTCTGTCCGGCCCTGATCCGCCGGACAGACCCTAGGGCCGACAGACGTGGGCCGTTGCCGGAGCGGATGACGACGGCCCGCCGGCGCCGCACCGTGGGGACGGGGGCGGCGCACCATCCGGGCGGCCGGTGACCCCTTGGGGAGTCACCGGCCGCCCGCGGTTCACACCTGTTCCACCAAACAAACAGTTGGTAGATTTACCCGACCGTGCATGACGGAAGACGGCGGGGCGGACCCATGGATATCGGCAATCCCATCGACTTCACGGGGCGAGCCGTGATCGTCACCGGCGGCACGAAGGGCATCGGCGCCGCGATCGCCGAGGCGTTTCTCGCCTCCGGTGCGGAGGTGCTGGTCTGCGGTCGCGGTGAACCGCCGGAGCTGCCCGGGAGCGGCACACGCCGGGCACACTTCCGGTCGGCCGACGTCCGCGACCCGGCGGCGGCCGCCGCACTGGTCGACGCGGCGGTGCAACGGTTCGGACGGCTGGATGTGGTCGTCAACAACGCCGGCGGCTCCCCCGACGCCGACGCGGCCACCGTGTCACCGCGTTTCGTCGAGAAGATCGTCGCCCTCAACCTGCTGGCCCCGTTCTATGTGTCACAGGCCGCCAACCGGGTCATGCAGGGGCAGCGCGACGGAGGCTCGGTCGTCAACATCGGCAGCGTCTCCGCGCACACCCCGCAGCCCGGCACAGCCGCGTACACGGCAGCGAAGGCCGGACTGCTGGCGCTGACCCGGGCGCTGGCCCTGGAGTGGGCGCCGAAGGTGCGCGTCAACCACATCACGACCGGACTCGTCCGCACACAGAGCGCGGCACCGGTCTACGGCGAGGACGGTGGCGCCGCCGTGGCCGGGGTCATCCCGATGCGGCGGATGGCCGCGCCGGACGATGTGGCGCGCGCCTGCCTGTACCTGGCGGGCGGTCTGGCCGCGTACGTCAACGGCGCCGACCTGGCGGTGCACGGCGGGGGCGAGGTGCCGGCCAGATTCCTCGTGGCGAAGGGCGGACACGGCGGCCCGGCCGGGGAACCCGGACCACAAGGACCGCAATGACCGAAGCGAAGCAACACCTTTTCTCGTCCCCTTGACGATAGCCACCACTCCTCCTTATCGTCTCCATGACGAGAATAAAGGGGTCCCGACATGGCCGACATCACCAGGCGCTTCGGCTGGCGCCATCTGCGCTCCGCGCCCACCGCGCACATCCGCCACCACAAGCGCGGCCGGCTCGCCCACGACGGGCCGGGGCTGAGCTTCTGGTACCGCTCGCTGAGCGCCGCTCTCTCGGAAGTCCCGGTGAACGACCGGGAGTTGGCGATGGCGTTCCACGCCCGCACCTCCGACTTCCAGGACGTGACCGTGCAGGCCACCGTGACGTACCGGATCAGCGACCCGGCCGAGGCCGCCGCCCGGCTGGACTTCTCGATCGACCCGGACACCGGGGTCTGGCGCGGCGCGCCGCTGGAGCAGATCGCCACACTGCTGACCGAGACCGCCCAGCAGCACACCCTGGACGTACTGGCCAGGACGGCGCTGGCCGAGGCATTGGTCGACGGTGTCGCGTCGGTACGGGACCGGGTCGCCGCGGGGCTCGCCGCCGAACCACGGCTGCCCGCCACCGGCATCGACGTGGTCGCGGTGCGGGTGGTGGCCATCCGCCCCGAGGCCGAGGTGGAGCGCGCCCTGCGCACCCCCGCCCGGGAGCAGATCCAGCAGGAGGCCGACCGGGCCACCTACGAGCGCCGCGCCGTGGCGGTGGAACGGGAACGGGCCATCGCCGAGAACGAGCTCGCCAGCCAGATCGAACTGGCCCGTCGGGAAGAGCAGTTGGTCGAGCAGCGCGGCACCAACACCCGCCGCGAGGCCGAGGAGAACGCGGCGGCCGACGGGGTACGCGCCGAGGCCGAGGCGGCACGCAAGGTGCGGCTGGCCCGGGCCGAGGCCGAGGCCGCCCGTGAGGTCGGCGCCGCGCGGGCCGAGTCCCAGGCGGCCTGGCTGCGGGTGCACGGAGAGGTGGACGCCGCGACCCTGCACGCCCTGGCAGCGACCAGGCTCGCCGAGAACTTGCCGCGCATCGACAGCCTCACCCTCTCCCCCGACGTGCTCACCGGCCTGCTCAGCAAGCTCGGCAGCACCGGCCCGGAGACCCGGGCATGAGCCTCGCCCCGCGCGCGGTACTGGTCCACCGCACCACCGAGTACGAGGAGTTGCTGGCCCGGCACGGCACGCACGGGCAGGCCGCCTTCTTCCTCTCCAGCCGCGGCCGGTCCATCGACGAGGTGGCGCGGCGGCACCGGCAGACCCAGCAGGCGCTCGCCGATGTGGCGGCAGCCGTACCGCTCCAGTGGCGTCAGTCGCGGGTTGAGCGCGCGGACCTCGACCGTTTCCTGTTCGGGCCGGAGGACGTGGCGGTCGTCGTCGGACAGGACGGGCTGGTCGCCAACGCCGCCAAGTACCTCTCCGGTCAGCCCGTCGTGGGCATCGACACCGACCCCGGACGCAATCCGGGTGTGCTCGTCCGCCACCGGCCCCGCGACGCGGCCGCCCTGCTCCGGGCGGCCGCGTCCCCCGGCGGCGCGGCGGACGAACTCACCATGGTCGAGGCGGTGTCCGACGACACCCAGCGCCTCCTCGCCCTCAACGAGATCTATCTCGGCCCGCCCGGCCATCAGACCGCCCGCTACCGGCTCGGCCCGGACACCGCCGACGGCCCCGCCGAAGCGCAGGCCTCCTCCGGCGTCCTCGTCGGCACCGGCACCGGCGCCACGGGCTGGCTCCGCTCGCTGTGGCAGGAACGCCGCAGCGAGCTCCGTCTCCCGGCGCCCACCGACCCACGTCTCCTCTGGTTCGTCCGCGAGGCCTGGCCGTCCCCCGCGACCGGCACCTCGCAGGTCGCGGGCGAGCTGGGGCGCGGGCAGGGGCTGAGGCTCACCGTGGAGTCCGACCGGGTCGTGGTCTTCGGCGACGGGATGGAGACGGACGCACTGGAACTGACCTGGGGTCAGACGGTGCGGCTCGGCGTCTCGGCGACTTCGCTGCGGCTCACTGTCTGAGTGTCCGACCGCCTGACCGACCTACGGACGCGCACCGGGCGGCGATGCGGTTGTCCGTAGGCTGCCACGTACGACCGGAGTGCCGGGCCCCGTGCCCGCGGCACTCCCCAGCTGCGAGGAACACAGGGAGCACCAATGACGACCACGCCCGCGGACACCTCCTCCCGCAACACCCGTCCGCCGAAGGCGCAGGCGGCGCTCGGTGTGGGCGTCATCGTGCAGGACGGTCAGGGGCGTGTCCTCCTCGGCAGGCACCACGGCGGAACCTGGGAGCTGCCCGGCGGCAAGGTCGACCCGACGCATGAGTCCATCGCCGAGGCGGCCGTCCGTGAGCTCCGGGAGGAGACGGGCCTGGAGGTCGACGCTGCGAGCGTGCGCGTCTTCGCCATGCTCCACGACGTGGTCGGGGGGATCAACCGGGTGTCGATGGCCGCCGCGGTGACCGTGCGGTCGGGAAGCCCGCGGGTGACCGAACCCCATCTGATCAGTGCCTGGCAGTGGACCGGAATCGACGCCCTGCCGGAGCCGTTGTTCGGCCCCTCCGCCCAGGTGCTCGCGGCCTGGCGCCCGGATCTCTCGATCGAGCACCCGCCCGCGCACCGGCTGATGATCGCGGAGGGCGCAGACGGCGCTGAGGACACCGAGGGCGCATAACCTTGCCTCATTAACCGTTTGCCTAGTAATCCTAGGCAGAGTTAGCGTCCCTCGCATGAAGGCCGTGAGTGAGCAGGACATCCGCACATCGTTCATCAATTGCTCGAAAGGGGAGGCCAAGCGTCTGCCACTGCCCCGCGACCTCGACGAGCTGCCCTGGGACGATCTGGACTTCCTGGGGTGGCGGGACCTCTCCGCCCCCGGACGCAGCTACATCGTCACCGAACGCGACGGCGAACTCATCGGCGTGACGCTCCGCTTCCCCTCCCGGCAACGCGGCTTCCTCCACCGGAGCATGTGCTCCCTGTGCCTCACCACGCACCCGGGGAACGGCGTCTCGCTGATGACCGCCCGCAAGACCGGCGCGGCGGGACGCGAGGGCAACTCGGTGGGTCTCTACATCTGCACCGACCTCGCCTGTTCGCTGTATGTCCGGGGCAGGAAGACCCCGGCATCCGGCGGCCGTTTCAAGGAGACCCTGACGCTGGAGGAGCAGGTGGAGCGGACCAGGACCAACCTCGACGCGTTCCTGGGCAAGCTCTTCGGCTGAGCCGGCGGCTGGTGCACGTCTTCAGGCCGGGGCGTCGGCGGTGAAGGTGACGGGCAGTCGTTCGGGGCCGCGCAGCCCTCCCGGTCGCCACCGCAGTTCGTCGGGCGGCACGGCCAGGGCGAGGTGGTGGAGGCGGCGGAGAACGGTGCCGATGGCGATCTGCCCCTCGAGCCGGGCCAGCGGCGCCCCGAGGCAGTAGTGGATGCCGTGTCCGAACGCGAGGTGGGCGTTGTCCTGCCGGGAGATGTCCAGGCGGTCGGCTTCGGGGAAGTGGTCCGGGTCCCGGTCGGCGATGGCGGATGCCACGAGCACGGTCGCGCCGCGCGGGATGTGCACGCCCGCGATGGTGACGTCCTCGCGCGCGAACCGGGCGATGCCGGGGTTGACCGGCCCGTCGTAGCGCAGGAATTCCTCGATCGCGCCCGGCAGCAGTTCCGGCTCGTCCCGCAGCATCCGGAGCTGGTCGGGGTGGGCGAGCAGCGCCGCGACACCGCTGCCGATCAGGTTGACCGTGGTGACGTATCCGGCCGCCAGCAGCAGGAAGGCCATGGCGATCAGCTCGTCCTCGTCCAGCCTCTGCTCCTCGTCCCGGGCGGTCACCAGGGCGCTGAGCAGATCGTCCCCGGGCCGGGCCCGCTTCACCCCGATGAGCCCGGTCAGGTACCCGCGCATGTGCCGCCACGCCTCGTCCGTCCGGGCCGGGTCCGGCGGCTCGGCCCCCTGCAGGACCAGGTCGTCGGTCCACCGCTGGAATTCACGCCGGTCCGTCACGGGCACGCCGAGCAGTTCACTGATCACGGTGACCGGGAGCGGCAGCGCGAAGCTCCCGACGAGGTCGGCACGGCCGTCCGGCCCGATCTCGTCGAGCAGCCGGTCGGCGATCTCCTGGACGCGGGGCCGCAGCTCCGCCACCCTGCGCGCGGTGAACGCCTTGGACACCAGGCGGCGCAGTCGGGTGTGGTCGGGGGGATCGGTGCGGAGCATGTTGCGCAGTACGGACTCGCGGTCCGTGGCGGGCAGCCGCTCGATGAGCCGGGGGTCGGACGCATCGCGGACGTCGCTGCTCAGCCGCGGGTCGGACAGCGCCGCGAGGCCGTCCTCGTACCGTGTGACCAGCCACGCTTCCAGGCCACCGGCGATGATGGCACGCCGTACCGGGCCGTCCTCGCGCAGTTGTCGGTAGACCGGAAAGGGGTCCGCCACGAAGGCCGGATCGGCGTAGGGAAGAAGGACCGGCTGCTGGCTCATCATGCCTCCCGGGGGCCACCGCGCCTCTTCGCGCAGATTTGTACGCTACCAGCCCATTTGACCTGCTTCGTACCAGCGTAGTGGGCCCGAGAGGCCCGAGGCGGCCCCGGGTGCGAGTGCGAGGCGCGGTGCGGACCCGGCCGGTCAGGATGCCGGTTCGCCGTTCCGGTGGCACCAGGTCCGCAGCAGCACCCGCCACCCCTTCGACTCCCTCGGGACGAGCTCGTCCGCGGCCGGCCGGAATCCGGCCGACCGCGCCACGGCGGCACTCGGGGCGTTGTCGGCTTCTATCCGGAGAAGCACTCGCCTCGCATCCAGGTGATGGACGGCGTATTCGGTGGCGACCATGACCGCTTCGGACGCCAGTCCCCGACGCCGGTGCCGCGGCCCGACGCCGTAGGCGAGCTCGATGTCCCTGTCGTCCAGGTCGTCCTGGAAAAGCAGCACCTCGCCCTGCGGCTGCCCGCCGTCGGCCGTGATGGCCAGTTGCATACAACGGCCTTCACCCCGGGCCTTGCGGGCCCGTCCGAGATACTCGCGAGCGGCGTCCGCGTCGAACGGCGAGGGTACGGGCGTCCAACGGCCGATCTCCGGATCGTCGTACATCTCGATCAACGCGGGGATGTCTTCCTCCTCCCACTCCCTGAGCACAATCCTCCGTCCGGCCAGGCGAACGGGGGCGGTGGGCAAGGTTCTCGGCCGATTCTCCATGTGCCGATCGTGCCCTGTCCGAGTGCCGTCATGTCGGCTTCCGGCAGATGCGGCCGCTAAGCGCTGCAAGGACGCGCAGGGGGTCCGGGTCAGCGCACCGGCTGCTCCACCGCGCCGGCTTCCTCCGCCTCCCCCGGCTCTCGCACGCAGCGGCCGGGGCCGACTTCGGCAGTGCCTGGACGAGCAGGGCGACGATGACCGGGAACGCCACGACGACCGCGATGCCGAGGCAGAACACCTTCGGGTAGTTGTCCGGCGCGGGCGAGTCCCCGAGCGTGCCGAAGAAGACCAGCCCGACGAGCGAGACACCGAGCGCCGCGCCGCCCTCCATCGCCGTGGACAGCACGCCGGAGGCCGAGGAAACGTGCTTCGGGCCGACGCCCGCCATGGCCGCGGCGGGCAGCGGCGCGGCGACCAGCCCCATGCCTGAGCCGGCGACCAGCAGTCCGGGCGCGGTCCAGCCGGCCGTGCCGTCGATGCCGAGCTGCGCGACGATCAGCCCGACCGTTCCGTAGCCGACGGCGACCAGCACGGCGCCCAGGGAGATGACCTGGTTGCCGATGCGCGCGGCGATCTTCCCGGCGAGGAACGACGAGCCGAAGAAGCCGGCGCTCATCGTGGTGCCGGCCGTTGAAGGTGCGGCCCTCGAAGTGGGCAAGTCCCAGGGCCTGTTTCATCTCTCGGTAGTCGTGCTCGATGCGCCAGCGGAGCTTGGCCAGGCGGACGAGGGTGGTCAGCGGGGTGTCGGCGGGCGCCCGGCCGCCTCTACGGCCGCTGGGCGCATGTTCGTTTCGGGGACTCCGCACGGCACGCAAGGCGTTCGGCAGATCAAGGCCGTGGTCAAACCCTCTCTACTACGGGGCGTCGGCCAGTTCCTCGTCGGAATCGAGGATCGAGTACTCCAGCTTCCTCAGCAGCCGTGCGAGCTGTCGGCGTTCGGACGGCGACATCCCGGCGAGCATGTCGCGCTCGTTGTCGAGGTGCTTCGCGAACACGGTGTCCACCGTCGCGAGTCCCTTGTCCGTGAGGCGCGAGTAGACGACCCTGCGGTCGTCGGCGTCGCGTTCGCGGACGATCAGCCCATCCTTCTCCAGACGGTCGATCCGGAGGGTCACGCCCGCCGACGACACCAGTCCGGAGTCAGCCAGCTGGCCGGCCGTCAGCCGGAACGGCTCCCCCGATCGCCGCAGTGCGGTCAGCACGTCGAAGCCCGCCACCGACAGACCGTGCCGTTCGATCGACGTGGTGAGCCTGGTGTTGTAGCGCAGGAACGAGCGGTGGAGCTGCGCGAGGACCTCCAGCGGGCTGGTGTCCAGCCCCGGCCGCTCGCGCGCCCAATCCTCGATCACCTTCGCTACGGCGTCCTGATTCCCCGACTTCGATCCAGCCATCCTCAACCCCTCGCACGGCTCCCGCGGACTTCTCACGGTCCTGAGAATCTTACCGGTGAAGGGAAGAGGCCAGACCGCGAGAGCTGGCGCCGTAGGGTCTCACCTGCAAGAACGCCGCCTCGGCAGCTGGACGACCACCACGGTGAGGGCGTGTTCTGGGTCGACGAGCACGGGCAGCGGGGCGTACCGCACCTCACGATTTCCAGGGCGTCCTCGGCGAGGTAGCGGTTCTCGGCGAGGACGACGGCGACGGGCCGGCCGACGTAGACGACCTTCTCCCGGGCGAGCAGCGGCATGGGAGTCATCCGGACCAGCGGGTCCAGAAGCTCGGCGAGGCTCGGCGGGGTACGCAGTTCTTCCCCGCTCAGCATCGCGGGCAGGTCCGCCACGTCGTCGCCGGGCCACACGGCGACGACGCCCGGTGCGGCCAGGGACGCGGTCACGTCGACCGACTCGATACGGGCGTGGGCGTGCGGGCTGCGCAGGAAGGCGGCCTCGACGGCGCCGTGGAGGGCGATGTCGTCGACGGAGCGGCCGTTGCCACGCAGTAGCCGGTCGTCCTCGACGCGCGGGACGGAACGGCCGATCCAGCGGCCGTTGCCGGGCTTGGGCCGGTCGGAATCGTGGGACACGCGGGTCACTCCCCGAATCGCTCGTCGAGTGCCTGGCAGACGGCACGGCGGATGTTGCGGTAGCCGGTGCACCGGCACAGATGCCCGCTGAGCGCGTCGGCGACCTGTTCCTCGTCGGGACGCTCGGATTGCTCGGTCAGAGCGGTCGCCGTCATGGCCAACCGGGTCTTCGCCGTACGGTCGGCCCAGGAGCGGGAGCTGCTCACCGGGCTGGGCGCGGCAGACCGGCGCCGGCTCTCCGGGCTGCTCGGCACCCTGGGGCAAACGCTGGGGGCCGGTGTGCCGGAGCAGTGATCACTGCTCCGGTGCACCGGCCCCGCACCGGGACGTCCGGTCGCCTCAGGAGTTGAGTTCCTCCAGCGTCCTGCCCTTGGTCTCGACGGCGAACCACGCGATCACGGCGCCCACCGCGGCCACGACGGCGAGCTGCGCGAAGACGATGGCCAGACTGCCGCCCGCTCCGATGATCGCGCCGACGGTCACCGGGCCGAGGATGACGCCGATGCGGTTCCACAGACCGCCGAAGGCGGCGCCCTTGGCCCGGTTGAACGTGGGATACAGCTCGGGCGAGTACAGGTAGAGCCCCGCGTTGATCGCGTAGAGGAAGAAGGTCGTGCAGGAGGCGAAGACGGCGACCTGACCGCCCGAGGTCGCACCGGCCAGTGCGAGGACGCCCAGCGAGAGCACGGTGCCGACGAGCGCGCCGACGAGCGCCGGCCTGCGGCCGATCCGGTCGATCAGCAGGGCCACGACGAGCGTGCCGAGCAGGCCGGTGACGTTGCTGAGCAGGGTGTAGACGAGCGCGGTGGTCAGATCCAGCCCGAACTGCTTCGTGTACAGCGACGGCAGCCAGGTGGAGATGCCGTGGTTGACGTAGTACGCGACGAACCACAGACCCGACAGCACGGCCGTGCGGCGCAGATAGCGGCCCCGGAACAAATCGCTCAGGCGGCCCTGGGAGGTCTCGTCGGGCAGGGTCGCGACGGGTGCGGGCAGCGGCTCGGCGGTGGCCTGGGCGACCTCCGCCTCGATACGGGCGAGGGCCTCCTCGGCTTCCTCCGTACGGCCACGGGACAGCAGCCAGCGCGGGGACTCGGTGACGTGGCGGGGCAGCAGGGCGGCGATCAGCACCGGGAGGGTGCCGACGACGAACATCGCGCGCCAGCCGAAGTTGGGGACCACCCATACGGCGACCAGGGTGGCCACGGCGAGTCCCGCCGGGAAGATCATCTCGTACAGCAGGACGAAGCGGCCCCGTTTGTCGGAACGGGCGATCTCGTTGATGTAGGTGGCCGCGACGGGCACGACACCGCCGATGCCGAGACCCTGGACGAACCGGAAGAGCGAGAAGGTCTCGATGCTGCCGGAGAAGGCGACGGCCAGGCTGGCGAGACCGGTGACGGCGACACCCAGGGCGACGGTGCGCACGCGGCCGATCTGGTCACCCAACCAGCCGGCGGCCAGTGCGCCGAGCAGCATGCCGATGGAGGCGGAGGTCACGGCGAAGGTGGCCTGCCCGGTGGTCAGGTGCCATTCCTTCATCAGGACGGGCAGTGCGGAGGCGGCCAACAGCTGGTCGAACGCCTCGAAGAAGGTGACGGCGCCGATCAGGAATCGGACCTTGACGTGCCAGCGCGAGTGCGGCAGTCGTTCAAGTCTCGCGGCTATGGAGCCAAGGGCTGGCTTGCCGGCCACAGTCGTCATGGAGGGGGTCCTTCCGCGGGCAGAGGGGTTGCGGAGACAGTAGGGACCCATATCTAAGCGGTCAATAGTTAAGAGCTTAGAAACCTGACGTCCGTCCACTCGCGAGCCATCCTCGCCGCCCCAGATCTCATGCTCAAGGCCCCCTCGATACCGATTTCAACTCGGGTCTTGCGCGAAGAAAGTTAAGCCCTTAGATTTCAAGCACTTCGACAGTGCAGGTAACCCAACCGCTCCGGTCTCGCGCCGAACGCATCCGCACCCGAAGTTCACCCCCATTCCGCCGCCTCGCCCGGAGGTACCCCCGTGCCGCACTTCCCCACCGACATCCTGATCGCGGGCCAGTGGCGACGCGGCGCGGGTGAGCCCCTCGACACCGTCGACCCGGCAACCGGCCGCGTTCTCGCCACCGTCCACTCCGCATCGGCGGACGAGGTCGCCGAAGCGGCCGAGGCCGCGGCGAAGGCAGCCGCGGCCCCGTCGTGGCGGGACCTGCTCCCCCACGAGCGCGCCCGGCTGCTGCACCGGATCGCCGAACTGACCGAAGGGGCCGCCGACGAGCTCTCGGCCCTGCAGACCGCCGACACCGGCAAGCCCCTCACCGAGACCCGGGCTCTCGCGCTCAGCGCGGCGGGCACCTTCCGCTACATGGCGGCCTCCCTGGAGACGGCAGAGGACACGGTCACACCGTCCCGTGGCCCGTACGTCACGATGAGCGTGTACGAACCGATCGGCGTCGTCGGCGCGATCAACCCCTGGAACTCCCCCGTCGCCAGCGACGCGCAGAAGATCGCCCCCGCGCTCGCGGCCGGGAACGCGGTCCTTCTCAAGCCCGCAGCCTGGACCCCCCTGGTATCCCTCGCCCTCGGCCGTCTGATCACCCGGGCACTGGACGACTTCCGGTTGCCCACGGCCCTGCTGTCGGTACTGCCCGGCAGCGGCCGGGTGATCGGGGACGCCGTCGTACGCCATCCCCTCGTCGCCCGCATCGGATTCACCGGCGGCACGGAGACCGGCCGGTCCATCGCCGCGATCGCGGCGGAGAAGCTCGTCCCCGCCTCGCTGGAACTGGGCGGCAAGTCGCCAACGATCGTGCGCGCCGACGCGGACGTCGAACAGGCTCTGGTCGGCGTGCTGTTCGGGATCTTCTCGTCCAGCGGCCAGTCCTGCATTGCCGGTTCCCGGCTCTTCGTCGCACGCGAGATCTACGACTCGTTCGTCGGTGAACTCGTCGAGCGCGTCCGCAAGTTGCGCGTCGGCCCCGGCACCGAACCGAGCACCCAGGTCGGCCCGCTCGTGCACCACCGCCACCGCGACTCCGTCGCCGCCTATGTGGACCTCGCCCGCTCCGAAGGCGCGCGGGTGCTGTGCGGCGGGTCCGCCCCCGAGGGCGAGCGGTACCAGGACGGCGCGTACTACCTGCCGACCGTCCTCGACGGGCTGCCGAACACCTCCCGCACCTGCCAGGAGGAGATCTTCGGACCGGTGCTGGTCGCCCTGCCCTACGACGACGAGGACGATCTGGTCCGCCAGGCCAACGACTCGGTCTACGGGCTGGCCTGCGGCATCTGGACCCGCGACCTTCGGGCCGCGTGGCGGATCGCCCGCCGTATCGAGGCCGGCACCGTCTGGATCAACACCTACAAGCAGTTCAGCGCCTCCACCCCGTTCAGCGGATGGAAGGACAGCGGCCTCGGTACGGAGAAGGGCCGCGACGCGATCCGCGCCTACCAGCGCCAGAAGTCCCTGTACTGGGGCACCTCCGACCTCCCGCTCCCCTGGGCCAACTGACCCGGCACGCCTGCCCGTCTTGGAGAGACTCATGCACCAACCACCGCCCGGTCCGATCGCCCGGCTCCGCTCGCTGCGCTACGTCGAGCTGCACACGCCGGCCTTCACCGAGGCCGCCGACTTCTACGAGGAGGTCTGGGGCCTTCAGACCGTCGAGTCCGACGCCGGCGCCCGCTGGCTGCGCGGCACGGGCGACGAGCACCATGTCCTCCACCTGACCGAGCGGGAGCGGGTCGGCCTCGGCCGGGTCGCGTTCGCTGTCGCGACCCCCGCCGAGGTCGACGAGGCCGCCCGGCGGCTCGAAGCACGCTCCATCGTTCCCGTCTTCGGGCCCGGCCCGCTGGAACAGGCCGGCGGCGGCTACGGGCTGCGGTTCACCGACCCCGAGGGACGCCTCATCGAGATCAGCGCCCAGGTCGAGGCGGTCGTCCCGCGCGGCCGGGACGGCGCCGTGCCCGTCGGGGTCACGCACGCCGTGCTCAACACCACCGACATCGACGCCGCCGTCGCCTTCTACTGCGAGGTGCTCGGTCTGCGCGTCTCCGACTGGTCCGAGCACCAGATGGCATTCCTGCGCTGCAACGCCGACCACCACTGCATCGCCTTCAACCAGGCCGAGTGGACCTCGCTCAACCACGTGGCGTACGAGATGACCTCGGTCGACCACTTCATGCGGGGCCTCGGCCGGCTGCGCCACCACGGCATCACTCCCCAGTGGGGCCCCGGCCGGCACGGTCCCGGGAACAACACCTTCTCCTACTTCACCGACCCGTCCGGGCTGGTCTGCGAGTACACCTCCGAGGTCGCCCAGATCGTCGAGGACGCCTGGATCGCCCGGGTGTGGCGGCGGGTGCCGGACCTGTCCGACCTGTGGGGCACGGCCGGTCCGCCGTCGAAGGAGATCCGCTGCCACATGGCGGGCACGCCGGACTCCGGCCCACTCGCTCCCCTCGACGCCCAGGAGGCCACCGCATGAGCACCGTACGCAAAGTTGGCGTGGTCGGCTGGGGTGCGATCGGCCGGGTCGTCGGCACCGCCCTCGCCGATGGGCAGGTGGGCGGCGCCGAGCTGGTGTGCGTCGTCGACAACCGGCCCCTCGGTGAAGCCGCGCCCGCGCGTCAGGTCACCTTCGAGGAGGCCCTGGAACTCTGCGACCTGATCGTCGAGGCCGCGGGCCAGGGCGTCGTGCGGGAGTGGGGAGAGCGGGTGCTGGCCTCCGGCACCGATCTGCTGATCGCCTCCAGCGGGGCGCTGACCGACGACGAGCTGGCGAAGCGGCTGCTCGCGGCGGGACCGGGCCGGGTGTACTTCACGGGCGGCGCCGTCGGCGGTCTCGACCTGCTCCAGGCGGCACGCTCGCTCGGCCCGCTGGACGAGGTCCGCCTTACCACCACCAAGCTGCCATCGACCCTCGAACAGCCCTGGATGGACGAGGAGTTGCTGACCCGGATGCGGACGGCAACCGGACCGGTCGAGGTCATGTCCGGCACCGCCCGCGAGGTTCCGGTGAAGTTCCCCAAGTCGACGAACGTGGCCGCGTCGGTCGCGCTGGCCGTCGGCGACCTGGACGCTGTGCGGGTCCAGGTCGTCGCCGACCCGGCGGCACACCACACCCGGCATGTGATCGAGGCGTCCGGCCCGCACGGTGCATACCGCTTCGAGGTCGCGCATCTCCCCGACCCGGGCAATCCGGCGACCAGCCAGGTCGTGCCGTACGCGGTCCTGCGCAGCCTCGCGGCGCTCGCCGGACGGACGGGGCAAATCCTTTGAGCGCCGGCGCCGACGTCCATGTGGAGGAGGACGGCGAGCGGGGTCCGCTGCTGCTGTGCCT
This sequence comes from Streptomyces sp. NBC_01591, assembly GCF_035918155.1. NCBI lineage: Bacteria > Bacillati > Actinomycetota > Actinomycetes > Kitasatosporales > Streptomycetaceae > Streptomyces > Streptomyces sp. NBC_01591. The sequence continues at coordinate 7,914,466 of NZ_CP109327.1, read as the reverse complement.
GCACGGCATCGGCTCGTCGTCGGCCGCGTTCGCCCCGCAGCTCGCCGAACTCTCCTCGTACGTAAGGGTCGTGGCCTGGGACGCCCCCGGCTACGCCAAGTCCCCCGACCCCGAGGAGCCGCTCACCCTCGACGACTTCGCGGACACGGCGGCCGCTCTCATTCGCGAGCGTGCCACGACCGCGCATGTGCTCGGCGTCTCCTGGGGCGGTGTGATCGCGCTGCGGCTCGCCACTCGCCACCCGGAGCTCGTCGCCTCACTCATCATCGCCGACTCCAGCCCCGGCTCGGGCACGGACGAAGCGAAGGCCGAGGGCATGCGAGCAAGGGCGGTCGAGCTCGCCGAGCTCGGTCCGCGCGCCTTCGCCGAGGCGCGCGGACCGCGGCTGGTGTCGCCGGGCGCTCCGGACGATCTGGTGCGGCGGGTCGTGCGGACCATGGCGGAATCGGTGCGGCTGCCAGGCTACGCGTACGCCGCCGAGTCCATGGCCGCGGCCGATCTGCGCGCCGAACTCCCCTCGATCGCCGCGCCCACGCTCGTGCTCTGCGGCGACCAGGACAAGGTCACCGGCATCGAGGCGAGCCAGGCCATCGCCGGGGCCGTTCACAGAACCGCCTACGTGATCGTCAAGGACGCCGGTCACCTGGCCAACCAGGAGCAGCCCGGGCACTTCAACGCCTGGGTGCTCTCCCACCTCCGCATCACCGCATCCATTCCCGAATAGGAGCTGTTCCCCATGCCTCTGACCACCACCGAGTACGACAACGGCGGCGACCTCTCCGCATACACCGACTCCCTCATCGCCACCAAGAACTCCCGTGTGGCGGACTTCGACACCCTCTCCTTCCAGGAGAAGGCCGGCTCGCAGTTCCGCCGAGGCCAGATCCGGTATGTCGGCTCGGGCGCCACCGGCAACCACGAGAGCGACAGCCGCATCATCCCGTCCGGCGGCTTCACCTTCTCCAACATGCTGCTGCCGCCCGGCGCCGAGGGCCCGGCCCACACCCACCACGATGTCGAGGAGGCCTTCTTCGTCCTGGAGGGAGAGGTCAAGGTCGGCATCCACCGCGGTCCCGACGAGGCCGAGTACCGCACTCTCGGCTACCGAGACATGATCGTCGTCCCGGCCGGCGTGACCCGATCGCTCAAGAACGAGGGCGACACCGACGCCCTGTTCTGCGTCGTCATCGGTACGCAGAAGCCGCAGGTGCCCACCTACCCCGAGTACTCGCCGATGCACGGTGTCACCCGTGGCTGACCAGCCCCCGGCCGACGCACGCACCGTCGTCGTCACCGGCGCGGGCCGTGGCCTGGGACTGGCCATGGCCCGCCGGGCGGGCGCCGACGGCTTCCGAGTCGTCGTCGCCGAGCTGGAACGGGAGCGGGGCGAGCACGCTGTCGCGCAGCTGCGCGCGGAGGGCATCGACGCCCACTTCGTACGCTGCGATGTCGCCGACCCCTCCTCGGTGGACGCACTGGCCGGCACCGTGCGCGAGCTGGGCCCGCTGTACGGCCTGGTCAACAACGCGGCGCTCGCCAACGGCGTGGGCGGCAAGGAGTTCCAGGACATCGACGTCGAGGTGTGGGACCGCCTGATGACGGTCAACGCCCGCAGCCCCTGGCTGGTGTCGAAGGCGCTGTACCCGCTCTTCGCAGCCCCGGGCCGGATCGTCAACATCGCCTCGGACGCCGCACTGTACGGATCCCCGCGCCTCGCCCACTACATCGCCTCCAAGGGCGCGGTCATCGCGCTGACCCGGGCCATGGCCCGCGAGCTCGGCGACAAGGGGATCACCGTGAACGCGGTCGCCCCCGGACTCACCGAGTGCGAGGCGACCGAGACCGTGCCCACCGAGCGGCACGACCTCTACCGCATGAACCGGGCCATCTCCCGGCCGCAGCAGCCCGACGACCTCACGGGGATCGTCTCCTTCCTGCTCGGCGAGGAGTCCCGCTATCTGACCGGCCAGGTGATCGCCGTCAACGGCGGCTTCACCATGAACTGAACTGCAGGAGAAACCAGTTATGGATCTGGGCCTCGCCGACCGCACCATCGTGGTCACCGGCGGCAGCTCGGGCGTCGGCCTGGCCACGGTCCGCGCCCTCCTCGACGAAGGCGCCCGCGTCGCCACCTGCGGCCGCGACGCCGACCGGCTGGCCAAGGTGGCCGCCCGGCTCGGCGCCGGACGTGACCGCCTGCTGACCGGCGTGTGCGACGTACGGGACGCCGATGCGGTGCGCGACTTCGTCCGTCGCACCGCCGAAGAGTTCGACGGCATCGACGGACTCGTCAACAACGCCGGACAGTCCCGGATGAAGGGTCTCGACGACTCCACCGCCGACGACTGGCGCGACGAGCTGGAGCTGAAGTTCGCCGGGGTGCTGAACCCTCTGCAGGCGGCTCGCCCCTACCTCACCGCCTCCGGCACGGCGAGCGTCGTCAACATCAACGCGGTGCTCGCCAAGCAGCCGGAGACCCGGCTGATCACGACGAGCGCCGCCCGCGCCGGCATTCTCAATCTCTCCAAATCCCTGTCGGTCGAACTGGCCGGCGAAGGCATCCGGGTCAACTCCGTCTGCCTGGGACTCATCGACACCGGCCAGTGGACCCGACGCCACGCGGCCGCGGACTCCGGCATGACCTACGAGGACTGGCAGGCGGAACTGGCCGCCGACCGGGGTATCGCGCTGGGCCGTCTCGGCCGGGCCGAGGAGGTCGCGTACACGGTCGTCACCCTTCTCTCCCCCCTCGCCTCGTACATCACCGGCACCAGCGTCGACGTCTGCGGCGGAGTCGGCCGCTCCATCCTCTGAGGAGACACCATGCGTTACGACAACGGAGGCGATCTCCTCGTCGCCGTCCTCCGCGAACTCGGAATCGACACCGTCTTCGGCATCGTCAGTGTGCACAACCTGCCGCTCGTCGAGGCCGTCGACCGCGAACTGCGGTTCGTCCCCGTCCGGCACGAGGCATCCGCCGTGAACGCCGCCGACGCCTACGGGCGGGCCCGCGGGACCCTTGGCTGCGCACTGACCTCGACCGGCACGGGTGCGGGAAACGCGGCCGGATCACTGATCGAGTCCCTGAGCGCGGGCAGCTCCGTGCTGCACATCACCGGTCAGGTGGAGAGCGAGTTCCTGGGCAGCGGCCGGGGCTTCATCCACGAGACCAAGGACCAGCTCGGCATGCTGACCGCCGTCTCGGCGTACGCGGCGAGTGTGCCGGACGCGGAGCAGGCGGGCAGGATCCTGCGCGAGGCGGCCCACGCCACGCTGACCGCGCCGGGCGGCCCGGCGAGCGTGGAGTGGCCGATCGACCTCCAGTACGCGACGCAGACCGACGAACCCACCGAGCTGTCCGCGCCCGCCGTCCCCACGCCCGCGGAAAGTGAACTTGCCGCCGCCGGGGCCCTCCTGGCGTCGGCGCACCGTCCGCTGATCTGGGCCGGTGGCGGCGCCGTCACCGCCCGCGGCGAACTGGCCCAACTGCTGGAGGCGACCGGAGCAGGACTGCTCACCTCGAACTCCGGGCGCGGAGCAGTGCCCGAGGACCACGAGCAGGTCATCGGTAACTTCGCCACCACCCCAGCTGTCCGTGCCCTGCTCGCCGACGCGGACGTCCTGCTCACGATCGGCACGCACTTCCGCTCGAACGAGACCGCCGACTACACGCTGGAGCTCCCCCGGGCGCACGTCCAGATCGACATCGACGAGGCCGCACTCGGCCGCGTGTACCCGGCCACCCACACCCTGCACGGCGATGCGGCCGCCACCCTGACCGGTCTGCTGCCGCACGCCCGGCCCGCCGAGTCCGGCTGGACCGGCCGCGTCGCCGCCGTACGCACCGAGGTGCGGGCGGCCCTGCACGACAGCATCGGCCCGCAGGCCGCGATCTGTGACGCGATCCGCGCCGCGCTTCCCCGCGAGGCGGTCGTGGCGCGCGACGTCACCATCCCGTCCAGCAGCTGGGGCAACCGGCTGCTGGAGATGTACGGCCCGTGCGACAACGTCTTCCCGCGCGGCGGCGGCATCGGGCAGGGGCTCGGCATGGGCATCGGCGCGGCGCTCGCCCGGCCCGACGCGCCCACCGTCGTGATCGCCGGCGACGGCGGACTCGCCGTCCACCTCGGCGAACTCCTCACCCTCGCCCAGGAGCGGCCCCGCCTGACCCTGATCGTCTTCAACGACGGCGGCTACGGCGTACTGCGCAACATGCAGGACCGTTACAGCGCACACCGGTCCGGGGTGGATCTCGTCACCCCCGACTTCGAACTGCTCGCGCGCGCCTGTGGGCTGCCGTATCTGCGGATCGCTGCCGAGGAGCACGCCGGACCGGTGCTCGACGAGGCAGTCGCCTCGGGCGGACCGACCCTCGTCGAAGTCGATCTGACGGCACTGGGCCCGATGAAGAACCCGTTCACCCCACCCGTGAGGATCCCGGGCCAGTAGCCCGGCCGCCCGTACTGCCGGTAAGGAGGCAACAGGCCATGAGCGAGAACTCGCTGCAGCTGATCGTCCGTCGTATGACATGGGAGGCCGATGGCGTACTGTCCGTCGAACTGACCCACCCCGACGGCAAACCCCTGCCCGCCTGGACGCCCGGCGCGCACCTCGATGTCCATGTCGGCGGCCAGGTCCGCCAGTACAGCCTGTGCGGAGACCCGCACACACCGGACGTCTACCGCATCGGCGTGCTCAACGAACCCGCCTCGCGCGGCGGTTCGCGATACGTGCACACACAGCTGCGCCCCGGGCAGCCGGTCACGGTCTCCGAACCGCGTAACCACTTCGCGCTGGAGGACGCCGACGCCTATGTGTTCGTCGCCGGGGGCATCGGGATCACCCCGCTGCTGGCGATGGCCCGGGAGGCCGCCCGCCGGGGAACCCCCTGGCGGATGGTCTACGGCGGCAGGGGCCGGGCCTCGATGGCGTTCACCTCGGAACTCGCCGCACTCGGCGGTGACGTCACGCTCGTCCCGCAGGACGAGCTGGGCCACATCGACCTGGACACCGCGCTCGCGGAGCTGCCCGACGGCACACTGGTGTACTCCTGCGGCCCCGAACCGCTGCTCACCGCCGTCGAGGAGCGCTGCTTCGAGGACCGGCTGCGGCTGGAGCGGTTCGCCGCACCGGTCGTGGAACACACCGGTGACGACGAGGCGTTCGAGGTCGAGTGCCGCGCCTCCGGGGTGACGCTCACCGTCGGCGCGGACACCTCGATCCTCGAGGCCGTGGAGAGCACCGGGCTGAGCGTGCAGAGCTCGTGCCGCGACGGGATCTGCGGGTCCTGCGAGACCCGGGTGCTCGACGGCACCCCCGACCACCGCGACTTCCTGCTCAGCGAGGCCGAACACGCCGCCGGCGCCACGATGATGATCTGCGTCTCGCGGTGCGCCTCCGGCCGGCTCGTCCTCGACCTGTGACACCTTCCCCACCCTTTCAGGAGACACCGTGACCGACACCTGGCCGTACCTGGACGTCCACCAGTCCCGTACGCACGAGCCGACCCCGTACGAGCACAAGCTCGCCGCGACCCTTGAGGAGGTCTTCACCGAGGAGGGCCACGAGCTGGCCGACGTGGTCCGCGGTCTCACCTCCCGCCAGGTCCACGCCGCCGACGGCACCCCGTGGACCGAGGAGTCCTTCCGCGCCGAGATGAACCGGCTGGGAGCCTGACCATGACGCTATCCACCTCCGCCACCGCGGACCACATCTACGCCACAGGGCTGCGCAACCAGTGGCACGCCGTCGTCCCCTCCCACTTCGTCGCCCCCGGTGCCATGCGCAAGGTCACGGTCCTCGGCGAGCAGTGGCTTCTGTTCCGCCGCTCCGACGGCACCCTGTCGATGCTCGCCGACCGCTGCCCCCACCGCGGAGCGCCGCTCTCGCTCGGCAAGCACCTCGGTGACCGGGTCGCCTGCTGGTACCACGGCGTCGAGGTCGAGACCGACGGCACGGTCTCCTCCGTCCCCGGGCTCCCCGGCTGCAGCCTGGAGGGCAAGAAGCTGGTCACCTCGCTGCCGGTGCGCGAGGTCGCGGGCGCGATCCTCGCCTACTTCGGCGACGAGGAGCACCCCGAGCCGGCCGCGCTGACGCTGCCCGAACCGCTGACGGACCCCGAGGTGAGCGCGTTCCTCTGCTACGCCGAATGGAACGTGCCGTGGCGGTACGCGGTGGAGAACCTCCTCGACCCGATGCACGGCGCCTTCCTGCACCACGAGTCGCACACGATGTCCGACGGCGACACGACGGCCAAGTTCCGCATCCGGGAGACCGCTCGCGGCTACTTCTTCGAGAAGACCGACCAGCGTGGTGTCAACTTCGACTGGGTGGAGCTGTGCCGCACCGGTGTGGACTGGGTCGACCTGTCCATCCCCTACCCGCCGTCGGCCGGCCCCGGCGGTCCGTTCGGCATCGTGGGCATGGCCTGCCCGGTCGACGAGCAGCGCACGGGCGTCTTCTTCTGGCGCTACCGCCGGGTCGAGGACTGGCAGCGCGCCTCCTGGCGCTTCCTGTACAGGACGCTGATCGAGAAGCGGCACTGGGACGTCCTCGAACAGGACCGCGTGATGCTGGAGTCCATGCCCGTGGACGCGGACCAGCAGGAAAACCTCTACCAGCACGACCTGGGCGTCGTCCGCCTCCGCCGCCTGTACCGGGCGGCGGCGGAAGCCCAGTCGTCGGCGGGCGCCTGAGTAGATCGGACCGCCCCAGGCCACAGCCCGGCTGCTCGAAGCGCACCTTGACCAGGTCAAGGTGCGCTTCCGCCCAGGAGTAGGGGTTATCCCTTTTGTCTACGCATACGGCTGGAGATCAGGGTGCACAGCGCGCGGTGCCGTGCGTGCCATTCAGGTGCACGGACACCGTCTGGTCCCCAACTGGTCCCCAAGGGGCATGTCCGTGACGCACGTCCAAGGGCCGCCGCCGGATCAAGAGGCCGGCTCACCAGGGCCCGTCACGGCGTGAGACCTCGCGGCCCTGCGCCCGAGCTCGCGGATGGTGTCCTGCCATTGCCAGGAACCACTGCTGCACCACTGTTCCTCATCGACTGGCTGCCAGGCCGCCAGTTCCTCCAGGCGGGGGATCACCGTGCAGGTGTCGGTGTCGGGAATTCCGCTCTTGCCGTCGAGTCGCCATTTGATGTCGTGCAATCGGTGAGCCGCACGGTAGTAGGACAGCTGCGAGTCGGTGAGTCTGCGTATGGCGTAGCCACCACACTTGCTGCACCAGTCGAAGTCGGGATCGTCGTCGCCAAGGCGATGCAGGACTTCCACCTGCCGTGGCCGCTGGCCATCGTGTTCGGCCTGCTGGTCGGTGCGGTCATCGGCGCGTGGCAGGGCTTCTGGGTGGCCTATGTCGGCGTCCCTGCCTTCATCGTCACGCTGGCGGGCATGCTGCTGTTCCGCGGCGGCAACCAGTTCATCGGCAACGCCGACACCGTCCCGGTTCCCGAGGGCTTCCGCACGATCGGCGCCGGCTATCTGCCCGAGGTCGGCCCCGACACCGGCTACAACAACCTGACCCTGTTGCTCGGCCTCGTCGCCTGCGTCGCGGTGGTGTGGCGGGAGTGGAGTGCCCGGCGCACCCGGCGGGAGATGGGCGCCCGGCCCGCGCCGTTGTGGCTCTCCGGTGTGCGCCTGGCCGTGATGGCGGGCGTCATCGTCTTCGCCACGCTGCGCTTCGCGGGCGGACGGGTCGGCACGAGCCTGCCGGTGTCGGGCATCATCCTGGGCGTCCTCGTGCTCGCCTACTCCTTCTACACACGCAACGCCGTTGGCGGCAGGCACATCTACGCGGTGGGCGGCAACGCGCGCGCTGCCGAGTTGTCCGGCGTGAAGCTCAAGCGGGTCAACTTCTTCGTCATGATGAACATGTCGGTCCTCGCCGCGCTGGCGGGCATGATCTTCGTGGCGCGGTCGGCCGCCTCCGGCCCGCAGGACGGACTGAGCTGGGAACTCGACGCGATCGCGGCGGTGTTCATCGGCGGCGCGGCGGTCTCCGGCGGCCTGGGCACCATCAGCAGCTCGATCGTCGGCGGCCTGGTCATGGCCCTGCTCAACAACGGCCTGCAGCTCATGGGCGTCGGCGTCGACCTGGTGCAGATCATCAAGGGCATGGTGCTGCTGCTCGCCGTCGCGCTCGATGTCTACAACAAGAGCCAGGGCCGCTTCTCGGTCATCGAGTCGATCACGCGTCCGTTCCACCGCGAGGGGCTGCCACGCATCGCGGCCCCCGGCTCACCCCGCGACACCGACAAGGCCCCGGCCGTCGGCTGACACATCCAACACCCCGCCCCGGCGGATCCCCCGCGGCATTCACCTGCCGCGACAGGCCACGAAAGGAAACCCACCATGCGCAAAATCTTCTCGAAGGCAGTAGCGGTCGGTGCCGTGGCCGTGCTGGCACTCGGCGCCACAGCCTGCTCCAGCGAACGCGATGCCCAAAGCGGCGGAAACAAGGCCGCGAAGGGCTTCGCGGCCGACTCCCTCATCGGTGTCGCTCTGCCGTCCAAGACCTCGGAGAACTGGGTCCTGGCCGGCGACCTGTTCACCGACGGGCTCAAGAAGGCGGGTTTCAAGTCCGACGTGCAGTACGCGGGCGCCTCGACCACCGTCGCTGACCAGCAGGCCCAGATCTCCGCCATGGTCACCAAGGGCGCGAAGGTCATCGTCATCGGTGCGACCGATGCCCGCGTCGGGTACGAGCGTGACGAGCGCACAGGACTCGCGCCTGGCGACCCCGAGCGCAACTAGCACGACTCCTGGCCCAAGCCCGAACTCATCTACGCGCTCACCACGTTCGAGGCGCTGTGCGGGTTCGCCGAGCCCGCACGGGCTGCGGACCTGCTGGCCTCGACCGGTGGCGCCCGGCTGCGCAGGGTGGCCGACGCGCTGATCGGTGGCGGGCCACGCGCGGCGGTCACCCTGCTGGGCCGCTGGCCCGAGGACGACCGCACCACGTTGGTGAACGAGGTGCGCGCGAGCCGCGCGGACGTCCCGGAACTGGTGTGGGCCCGGCGGCTGGCCGAGCTGTACCCCGACGACCCGGGCGTCGCCACCGCGCTGCTGATGAACCTGGTGACGTTGGCACCCGGCCAGGCGCTGTTCGCCCGACCCCGCACCCTCCACGCCTACCTCCGCGGTACCGGTGTGGAGATCATGGCGAACTCCGACAACGTCCTGCGCGGCGGGCTGACGGCCAAGCACATCGACCTCGCCGAGTTCCTGGCCGTCACCGACTTCACCCCCTCCACGGCCGAACTGGTGCGGGCCGTGGACCTGGCCAACGGGGAGGACCTCTACCCGACTCCGGCGGCCCAGTTCCAGCTCACCCGAATCCGCCGCGATGTCGAGATCGACGCCCCCGGCCCAGGCGCGCTGCTGTGTGTCGAGGGCGAGCTGACTGTCGAACGCGGGCCGGCCCGCGATGCCCTGCGCCGGGGCGAGGCGATGTTCATCCCCGCCGCGGGCGGACCACTGCGTGTGGGCGGAACCGGGCTCGCATTCCGTGCCGCAGTACCCTCCTGATCAGCACTCACCACCATCCCATCCCGCCACGAGTTGGACAAGGTCAGGTGTCAGGGAGGGCCCGACGATGTTCGATGCGGTCCTGCTCGGCAATGGCCTGATCGCGAGAGCCATCCGTGCATGTTTCGCATGAGGAATGCGTGCATGTGATCAAACAAACCATGATCACGCATTTTTCTTGCAGCAAGGCCTTGCTCAGTATGCGCCTGGCCAGTTAGATGTGGGCAATTGCTCGGGTGCCTGGGCGGTCGCTGTGGCCACCTACCGCGGCGGCCGGTCGGTCGACCGGCACGACCGGGGGCCTGCGGCAAGCACCTTTTGGATCTCCTCCGGCTCGCGCTCTTGACAACGTTGTCTATCGATTTCCACTCTGGAGGCATTGGTGATCGCTAGTCGGTATACGGACAGTCCGGGGAGAGCCCCGGCCCGCACTTCGCTCGCGAGACGCGCGAAGTCGGCCCCCAGGGGGCTGGCCGCCCTGATCGCGGGCGGACTGCTGGCCGCGTTGGTCCCGTGGATCGGTGCGACTGGCCCGGCGGCCGCAGCGCCGTCCGAGGTGACTGCGGCGTCCAACGTCGAGCATGTCGATCCCCTCATCGGGACGACGGGCGCCAACAGCACCGAGTACGGGGGCATGATCCCCAGTACGGCGCCCCCGTTCGCGATGACCCGATGGTCGCCGATGACCCGCACCAACTACGTCAGCAGGCTGCCCTACCACCACAACGACACGAAGATCACCGGGTTCATCGGCACTCATCAGCCGGCGATCTGGATGGGCGACTCCGGCTATGTGGTGGGCATGCCCGGAATCGGCGCAGTCAAGACGGCCGAGGCGGATCGAGGCCTGCCCTTCACCCACGCCGATGAGACTGCCGCGCCGGACAAGTACACGGTGAACATGACCCCAGCGCCCGGGCAGACGCTCAAGGCCGAACTCACCGGAACCTCCCGGGTCGGGCACCTGCGGCTGACCTACCCCCAGGGGGCCGCGACGAACTTCGTGATGCAGGCCACCCGGTCCGGCATCACGGGGAACGTGCACATCGACCCGGCCAAGAAGGAGATCACCGGTTACAACCCCGATCGCCAGGACAGCAAGCTCGGCCCGTCCAAGGCGCCCGGCTTCAAGGGGTACTTCGTCGCGCGGTTCGACACCGCCTTCGACAGCTACGGCACGGCCAAGGGTGCGACCCAGTTCGACGGGGAGGCCGACCGTACGGACCAGGACCTCGCAGGCTACGTCCGGTTCCCCGCCGGCAGCGAGACGGTCAACGTCCGGATCGCGACCTCGTTCATCTCGGTGGACCAGGCGCGGGCCAACCTCGATGCAGAGGTTCCCGACGGCCAGAGTTTCGATGCGACCGCGGCCAAGACCAGGGCCGCCTGGGCCGACAAGCTCGACCGTGTCGACATCTCCGGCGCCACGCCCGATGAGCGCACCACCTTCTACACCAGCATGTACCACGCGTTGCAGTACCCCTCGGAGATGTCCGAGCAGGGCCGCTACTACAGCGCCTACGACGACAAGGTCCATGACGGGGTCAGCTACACCGGATACTCGCTCTGGGACACCTTCCGGGCGCAGAACGCTTTCCTCACCCTCTTCGCTCCGGAACGCATCGACGACATGGTCACCTCGATGCTTCAGGACTACAAGCAAAGCGGCTGGCTTCCCATGTGGAAGAACTTCGCCGAGACCAACATCATGGTGGGCACGAACGCCGACTCGATCATCGCGGAGGCCATCGCCAAGGGCTTCGACCGGTTCGACCTGGACCTCGCCTACGAGGCCGTCCGCAAGAACGCGATGACACCTCCCGACAAGGACACCGAGCTGTGGTGGGGCGACCGGCAGCAGGGCACGCCCGCCGAGGCGCGCGCAGGCCTCACGACGTACAAGCAGAACGGCTGGGTCGCCGCCGACCGCACCGCGGAAGCAGGCAGCCGCACTCTTGACTACGCCTACGAGGACTGGGCCGTCGCACAGGTCGCCAAGGCCGCCGGCAACACCGACGACGCCACGTTCTTCCTGGACCGCAGCAAGAACTACAAGAACCTGTACAACCCCACGACGGGCTTCATGCAGGCCCGCAACTTCGACGGCTCCTGGAACAACGGCGGCTGGACCGAGGGCGACAAGTGGGTATACACCAACGATGTCATGCATGACGTCCTTGGCCTGATCGCCCTCAAGGGCGGCGACGCCAAGTTCACCGAGTGGCTCGACAGCTACTTCGACGGCGGACACAACAACCAGACCAACGAGCCCAGCCACCACTCTCCCTACCTGTACAACTACGCCGGCCGGCCATGGAAGACCCAGGAACTGGTCCGCCAGATCGCCGACGAGAACTACCACGCCGCCCCCGACGGTCTCTCCGGCAACGACGACTGCGGCCAGATGTCCGCCTGGTACCTGTTCTCCGCGATGGGCTTCTACCCCGTCAACCCGGCCTCCGGTGAGTACGCGGTGGGCAGCCCCATGTTCGACAAGGTCACGCTTCGGCTGCCCGGGACCAAGAAACCGCTGGTGATCAAATCCAAGGGCGCAGAACTCAAGCCGTACGTGAAGGGACTCAGCCTCAACGGCAAGCGCATCACCAAGCCGTTCCTGAGCCACTCCGACCTCACCGGCGGTGGAAACCTCAAGTTCACCATGGACGCGGCGCCGCAGAGCTGGGGCGCTTCGACCACCCCGCCGCCCGCGAAACCCGTGAATCTCGCCGCCCACAAGCCGATCACGATGATCAACGGCACCCCGGCGACCGCCTGGGGCAAGCCCGCCGAGAACGCCGTCGACGGCAATCTCGCGACCATGGCGCAGGCGACCACCAGCGATCCCTGGAGCCTGAAGGTCGACCTTGGCGCCAGCACCACGGTCCGCCGGATGGAGGTCAACCCCGACTGGGAGAACTACCCGACAAGCTATGACCTCAAGGTCTCGCAGGACGGCACCAACTGGACAACCGTCGCCGGCGAAGCCGACTCAGGCGGCACCACCGACTGCGCCGCCCACGGCGTCCAGAAATGCGGCCAGCCGCACTCGTACACCTTCCCCAAGGTGAAAGCCCGCTACGCGCTCCTGAGCGTCAACAGCTGGGTCTCCGCCAAGACCGGCACACCAGCCAACGGATACGGCTGGGGCCTCAAGGAATTCGGCGTCTTCGCCACCAGCTGAGGACCGGCCGGACAGCTGCCTGCCAAGCAGCTGTCCGGCCGCCGGACCGGCACCGGCGCGAGGTCAGTCTGCTTCTGGGGCCGTTGCCGTCAGGACCACGGTCCCGCGCGTCGACGAGGCCGACCTAGCCTCGCGCCTTCATGAGGCGGGTTGTCTGACAGGTGGTCCGGAAAGCAGAAATTGCCCCTGCCCAGTGAGAATGAGACCACCGCTCGCCGACGGCATCTGAGACTCGCAGCCCACTGGCCATGGACCGACGTGATCACCGATGCGATCGAACGGCTCAACGCACTCCCCGCCCCCGGCTGACCAGCAGCAACGTCCCACCCCTACGACACCAGCACCCCGACCGGAACCGTGGAACGCGGCGCCCCTACGACGTGACAGACGGACCTCCCGCCTGCCCACACCCTGCCCAACAAATCGAAACAGGCGCGGCGGCCGCGAGCACCGCGTGGTCTCGGCCGCCCTGCACTACTTCCGCATCCACCCCGACCTGCGGCACGACCGGCTTGCGCGGCTGCGGGCCATGGGGTGCGACACCGTCGAGATCTACAACGTCGGTCTGGCCGACGACTGACGACACGACCCATCCCGGCAGGGCGCAGGCATTATGCCCGCCCTGCCGGGATTTCACCCCAAACCGAATGACGTCTCCGTATCGGCATGGTCTTTCGGAAATATGTGATCACCGGCCTGGGCGTGTGGCCATCGGAATATACGCCATGCCCTGCGGCCGAATTGTCAGTGACGATATGCCTCGACGTTGACATGGGGCGCGGCCGCAACGGGCTCGGTCGCCCGCAAGTGGTCTTGGCGCGGAGTCGATCGGAGAGTGGCTTAGCTGCAGGTCAGTCCGTGGTGGCCTGGATCGTCACGTCTCGTATCAGCGTGGCAATGTGGTCAGCAGTGCCGTTCGCTGGGCGGCATGGAGATCCAGTAAGGGGGTCGACCAGTAATTACGGTCGGCGCCCTGCGCGTGTTTTCTTTATCGTCTGGAGAATTGGCAGGACGACTCTCGTTGGGCAAACGTTCATCTGATGGATCTCTGCGGCGGCAATTTCTTCCTCTATGTTTCCGTGTGGCTCACCGGGGGCGACCCGATTTGATGCGGGCGACGCCCGGTGTGCCATCTCTGTGTGGGAATTCAATGGTTACTCGAGGTTCTCGCCCTGCGCGGCAGGAATTCGATTGACGTGGCGCTGCGGACGGATCTCACCGTCCCCGTTCCGAGCCCGGACTCCGGAAATGATCCTGTTTGCGGGCGGTTCCCTCCGGAATACGAGCGATCAGATGAATCTGGACCACGATCAGAAAGAGGTCAGTTGATGTGCAGACTGCGTCGACCCATCCGAGGCCCGGTGGCTTCGGTACTGCACTCACCCACGGCTGTCACCGGTGCCGTGTCGGCGGCCGCCGTGCCGACCGCTCCAGCATGTGCCGGGGTGGCCGGCCCCCTGGCTGCCACGGCGCTGTTCCCCGACTCGACCACGTGGTCGTGGTCATGATGAAGAACAAGAGCTACTACCAGATCCTCCGCAGAGCAGCAGGTCTGGGCATCACGCTGTTCCTGCTCCTCCTGGGCTTCGGCGCACAGCCCGCTTCTGCGCATGTCTCACCGGAGCACGCCGAACTCGTCATCACGGCCAAGGAAAACGTCACCAGTGGACGGCTGATCGTCCATCGTGATGTGGTGTCACCGCAGAAGGCGGGTGCCTGGGCGTCGCACCTGCTGAGCGCGGCGTGCCCTGCCACCGGCTCCGGCGTCGCCGGGGACAGCGGCGGAGTCCCCGGTGGTGTGGTGGTCGAACTCGCGTGGAGCTGCCACGTCGACAGGCTCGACCTGAGCGCGATGCTGAAGCAGGCCGGGCTGACCCAGGTCATCGCCGAGTTCGACGGCACCACGGTCAACGCCAACGCGCAGACCCCCGTCATCGACGCCTTGGGTGCCCACGCGCTTCCCACCTTCCCGTGGGCTGAGGTGGCGCTCGGCATCGCGGCGGCCGCCGCGCTGCTGCTCGCGGTGTGGCAGATCCGCACCGGGCGCCTCCAGGTCGCCCAGCTGGTCGCCAGGGTGCGCGCCGGCCGCGGGCGGATCAAGGTGGCCGCTGTCGGCGCGCTGACGCTGTCCTGCCTGGCTCCCCAGATGGCAGCGGCGGCGCCGCTCGCCGAGGGGGCAGCGGCGAACACGGTCACGGGCACGGTCTTCAAGGACGCCAACGGCAACGGCAAGCGCGACGCGGGCGAGGCTCCGATGGCCGGGGTCGACGTCACGGACGGCGCCGGCTGGACGACGACCGGCTCCGACGGCTCGTACAGCCTGCAGATGGACCCGGCCCGCCGGGAGACCGACCTCATCAGCATCGTCTCCCCGAACGGCTACACCCCCCATCTGCGCGACGACTACGTTCCGGAGTACTTCCACAAGGTGCCCGAGGGCGGTCCGAGTACCGGTATCGACTTCGCCCTCGTCAAGGACAAGAACGCCGCCGACCCCACCAAGAAGTGGTTGATGGTCTCCGACACCGAGACGGACGGCGGCCGGGAGTGGACCGGCCACGTCAATGCGATGTCCGAGGTGGACGGCGCGTCGATGGTGATGACGACGGGTGACCTGACGGTCACCGACGGGACCGCGGAGTCGGGCCGGCAGCGCAATTACGACGGCCTGCGCAAGGGCCTGACCGACGGCAAACTCGGCATGCCCTTCTACCCGGTGATGGGCAACCATGACTTCGGCGGCGCTGCCAACTCCCGCGGCTATGGCGGCAGCATGGAGTACTGGCGCCGCAACCTGGGCCCGGAGTGGTACAGCTTCGACCGCGACGGGCGGCACGTCGTCGTGCTTGAGGACAACTACGACTCCAGCGGTCTGAAGCCGCAGCTGGAGTGGCTGCGTGAGGACCTCAAGCGCCACGCAGTCGGTAAGCAGGTGCTGGTCTTCGCGCACCGGTCGCTGTTCACCCAGTGGGGACCCGGCGCCGGCATGCAGCCGACCGTCGACGAACTGGCAAAGTACGACGTGCGGTTGTTCGCCGCGGGCCACAACCAGCAGGCGGAGTTCCGCCGTGGCGCCTTCAAGCGCTCGGTCGAGATCAACAACCAGGGCAAGTACGGCATCGACGGCTCCCAACCGGACTACAAGATCCTTGACTTCAAGGACATCACCGACGACCCGCGCACCGAGCGCAACGAAGACACCGGCCTCGTCACGGGTACGCACCGGGCGTGGGACGTCGACGACGATGCCGCACTGGTCAGCCCCGCGCAGGGCAGCGTCCACGCTGCCGGCGCCAAGATCCCGGTCGAGCTGTATGCCGAGGACGACGGCCGTACCCCGGCCACCGCGACCTTCACCATCCGCGACAGCCACGGCCATGCGGTGCGAAAGCACAGCCGCCTGAAGTTCGGCGTGAGCAACCGCCGTACGGGCATCGAGAACTGTTACACGGCGCCCGGCGGCAAGCCGGAGCCCTGTCCGGACGCGCGGATCTCCTGGACGCGGGTCAGTGACCGCATTGAGGGTCTGGCCCCGGGAACGTACACGGCGAAGATGACCGCCGTCGACACCAAGGGCAAGGCGTGGCCCACCATCACCAACACCTTCCAGGTGGTGCCTGACAGCGAGTTGCACAAGGCCAAGAGTGGCCAGGACTGGACCCGTCAGGGCCGCGACGAGGAAGGGCGCTCCGCGAGCACGGACAATCCGGGCAGCGAGCTCGACCTGCGCTGGGCCGCCAACACCGGTGAGCAGTTCAACCTCAACGGATCGGTGATCGCCGACGGCAAGGTGATCGTCTCCTCCCGGGCGTTCGACTCCCCGTACAGCATGATGCTCGCCTACGACCTCAAGTCCGGCCGTGAGATCTGGCGCACCTACCTGGACGGCGACGCCGAGTCGGCGCCGACCCTGCACGACGGCAAGGTCTACCTGACCACCGGCGTCGGCCGGATCTACTCTCTCGACGCGGGGGACGGTCACGTCGTGTGGCAGTCGATCGACCGTGAGGAGCAGCACGGCGACACCGTGCGCCGCTACGGTCGCGCGGGCGGACCGGTCAGCGTCTTTGCGCTTGCGGGCGAGGACCACCGTTCGGTCGCCGTCTACCAGGACGCGTACAACATTCGCTGTCGTGACGGCGCGACCGGCAAGATGCTGCCCGGCGGCTTCGGCGGCTCGTTCGGCTGGGGCCAGATGCACAGCACGGCGATCCGCCAGCCCGGCTCCAACACCGCCTACCTGCACACCGGTGCCAGCAGCACGCTGGTCGCCATGGACCTGGCGACCTGCACGCGGCTGTGGGAACAGGACAGCGGAGGCGACATCTGGAGCCACTCCTCCCCAGCCCTCACCGACCCCGCCGAGGGCGACCCGCAACTGGTGACGGCGACCTGGGGCGGTGTGCGCGGGTACGACCTCAAGACCGGTAAGGTCCTGTGGAAGGCCGCCGCGGGCGACGTCTGGAAATGCGAGGGCGGCCCGGCACCGGTGACGAGCCCCGCTGTCTGGGGCGATATCGCCTACGTCGCGAGTGGCGAAGGTGTCATCCGCGCCTTCGACACCAAGGCGGCCGACCCGTCCAAGCCGCTGTGGGAAACCCCCGTTGGCTACCTGCCCGGGGAGACCCCCTCGGCCGACACGTGGATGGGCTGCGACAGCAACAGCAGGCCCGGATCCCCTGCGGCGCACACCCTGGTGACCAAGGACCTGGTGTACGCGGGCACCCGGGACGGGCGTCTGCTCGTCCTGGACCGCGCCACCGGCGCGCGGGTGAACGAGTACAACCTCGGCGGCGCGGTGGCCTCGGCACTGTCCGTCAGCGGTGACTGGGTGATCGCCCTCACCGACGACGGGTCGATCCACGCGCTGGCCAGCAACGGCCGCCAGCGGCCGAAGACGTCCCTCACGGTGACCCCGACCGAGACGACGGCGGATGCGCAACCGGGCCACGCCATCGACGTGAGCGGCACGCTCAATCTGTCGGCGAATGGGCCGGTCAGCGACGTGGAGCTCAGCGTGACGCCGCCCTCCGGGTGGAAGGTCGACGGCGGAACGGTGTCAAAGGCGTCCATGCAGGACGGCTCGTCCATCAAGGGCCGGTGGGCCGTCACGCCGCCGGAGCAGACTGCCTCCAAGTATTACGACGTGCCGGTCGCAGCCACCTACCATTTCCGTTTCCCCAGTGATCCGCTGGACCACCCGATGCGGGTGGAGAAGACAGTCCGGGTGTTCGTGCCGCCGCCCTCCCCGAGCGGAACCGCCTATCTCAGCGACCGGCCGTTCCTGAGCGAGTCCAACGGGTGGGGCCCGGCCGAGCGCGACAAGTCCAACGGTGACAACGGCGCCGGCGATGGCGCAGCGCTGACCCTGGACGGGAAGACGTACGCCAAGGGCATCGGGGCGCACGCGGCCAGCGAGGTCACCGTCTGGCTCGGCAGTGCTTGTCGCACCTTCCATGCCGAGGTCGGTGTCGATGACGAGACGGGTCAGAGTGGATCGGTGGCGTATCAGGTGCTCGGCGATGGCAAGCAGATCGCCGACACCCCTGCCGTCCGCGGCCCCGACAGTGCCCGCACCGTCGATGCCGACGTGACAGGGGTCAGGGTACTGACACTGAAGGTCAACGACGGCGGTGACGGCAACGGCTCCGACCACGCCGACTGGGCCGACGCCCGGGTGGTCTGCGACTGAGCCACCCGCCGCTGGTCCGATCTCACCCGCGCGGTTGGCCACATGCCGCCGCGTGAGTCGGATCCGGTTTCCACCAGTGATGTGCGCACATCATCCTCGGCACACGTAGACCTCAGGTCGGGCTCGTGGCAGACCGAAGGACTGTCAAGCCGAGGGTGATGTGCACTGGCCGCCCGCCACCTGTGCGGTAACGGCCGTTGACCCACCGTCCGCGCGTTGCCTCTCCCCGCCCGGGGAGGCAACGCGCGGCGTTCCACTCCCGACGGGACCACCGCTGTGCACACCCTCCACACCACCCTCACCCACGCCGCCCGTCTCGTGCTGATCGGCCTGGCCGCCGCACTGGCGCTGCTCGGCGCCGCAGGCACGGCCGGGGCGCACCCCTTCGGCACACCGCCGGTCGCCCAGGTCAGGGCCGAAGGCCGCACCGTCGACATCACCTGGTCGGCCCAGCAGGACGACCTGGACGTCCTGCACCAGGCAGCCAAGGGGAACGAGGCGGCCTACCTCGGCTCGCACATCACCGTGCACCAGGACGGCCGCGCATGCCGGTTCGGGGCGGTGGACACTGCACGGCTCGCGAGCAAGGGCGCCCTGATCCACTACACCTGCCCCGAACCCGTGGACACGGTCGCCCTGACCATCACCGCACTGACCGACGTCAACCCGGCCTATCGCACGATCTCCGTGACAAAGAAGGGCGGCGGCGGCCTGCACACAGCAAGCGACCCCACCCTTACCCTCGCCCTCGGCGGAGCCGGCTCCGCCGCCACCGCATCCACGGCGCCGACGACCGTGTGGACCACGGACCTTGAAGCACTGCTGGACCACGGCGTCGTACTGCCGCTGGCCCTTCTCATCTCGGCAGCAGTGGGCGCCTTCCACGCCTGCGCCCCCGGCCACGGGAAGTCACTCGCGGCCGGATACCTCGTAGGCGGCCAGGGCAGAGCGCGGGACGCGGTGTGGCTCGGCGCCATCGTGGCCGTCATGCACACCGCATCGGTCACCGCACTCGCCGTGGGCTGGTGGCTCGCCGCCCAGCAAGCACCGGACGTCGCAGCGGTGACCAACTGGCTTCAGCTGACCGCAGCCCTGATCGTCGTCGCCGTGGGCATCGGCCTGCTCCGGCGCCACCTGACCAACCGCAAGCACGGCCACAGCCATGGACACCACCACGACCACGGGCATGACCACGAACACCACCACGGCCACAGCCACAGCCACCACATCCCGACGTCCACGTCTCTGCTCACCTGGCGCGGCATCCTGCTGCTCGGCACGTCCGGCGGCCTGCTCCCCTCCCCGTCGGCGTTCCTCGTCCTCCTCAGCGGACTGCTGACCGGCCGGATCGGCACGGCGATCGCCATGGTGGTGGCGTTCGGCGCCGGCATGGCACTGACCCTGACCGGCGTCGGCCTCGTGGTACTGCGCGGTCGCGATGCCTTCCTCGCCCGAGCCTCGAACTCGCCCGTGCTGCGCACCTGGAGCACCCGCATCCCGGTCATCGCCGCCTGGGCCGTCGTCATCGGCGGCACCGTCGCATCAGCCATCGCCGCCGGACGCGTCCTGGCAACGTGATCAAGGGAGCCTGGGCTTCGTCCGGCGGCGGTGGGGCTCACCCTGAGTGGCTCCGCCGATGAGGCCCTTGACGAAGTACCTCTGGCATACCAGTGGCCTGAGTCGGAGGTACGTCGTTGGTTTGGCGCGAGCCGTCCAAATCCGACGAGTCCGCCGTTGTCGGTGACCGGTGCCAAGTGGGCCGTGCTGGCGGGCTGGGACATGCCCAGCGCGAAATCTGGCCTCAGGCGTCTCGCCCCTTTCCCCTGCACCGCATATGACCGCGACGCTCACATCCTCGCAGGTCGCGGGCCTCTTCTTCTATAGGGCCGTCAGTTCGGGGAACTGCGCCGAGCAGCCGGGGTCGAGACGACACCTCGCCCCGCCCGTCAGTTGCGCCGGGCCACGATCCGATACGCGTTCGACACCCGAAGCCGGTACGACAGCGGCCGCACCACGAACCGGTCGAGCAGGGTGCCCACCACCAGCGCCGGAATGCCGGCGACCAGCAGCACCCCGCGCAGCGTGCGGCGCAGCCGACTCGGTGGCTCGGGCAGCCACGGCACATCGTCGCGCGGTGCCACATGGTTCAGCGCCAGCCATACGGCGGCCAGCAGGTCGACCGGGTCGTGCGGCTCGGCATGCTGCTCGGCGACCACTGTGAAGCCCATCTCCGTGAGCCGCTCCCGCAGATTGGCCACCGGGACGAAGTGCAGGTGCTGCGGCTGGAGCCAGGGCAGCCACCAACGGCCCAGCAGCCTCGCACAGCGGCTCTCAGGGTCCGGCACCTCGATGAGGAGATGCCCGCCGGGCCGTACCGTCTCCCATGCGGCGCGCAGTTCACGATCGGGCTCAGTACTGTGCTCCAGGTAGTGAAACATGCTCACCACGTCGTAGTGGCTGCCCAGTTCGGGTGCGAGGTCGGGAAAACTGCCTCGGTGACCACGGTCCACCCGGCCCTCCCGCTCAGCCAGTTCGACGCCGTCGGTGAAGTCAAGGCCGTCGAATACGGTGTGGGGCAGCACCACCCGCGCAGCCTCGCAGAAGTGGCCGTGCCCGGTCCCGACGTCCAGCCATCTCTTCGGCGCGGAGTCGTACGGCAGCATCGACTCAGCCCGCCCCCGGTACATCTTGGTACGGCCCCCGAAGGTGTCACCGAGTTTCTTCTCGCCGAGCCCGTCGTAGAAGTCCCGATAGTAGAAATCCAGTCCCTGCGCGTTCAGTCGAGGGTTCTGAAAGGTGTGACCACAGCCCTCGCAGCGGTCGAGAACGAAACGGCCCGGCTTGTGCTGGAGCAGGTCGGTGGTGCGCAGCCGGGTGGTCAGCTCCTGCGAACCGCACCATGGGCAGTTGGTGCGGCGCGGCTCGAAGAGGCTCTCCCAGCCGGCGGCGATGTCCGCCTGATAGGCGGGCCGCAGCCGGGCGATCCGGACAGCGGACTCGGTATCTTCGCTCATCTGAACTCCCTGGCTGTTGCCGTACGTCGTGGCGTTGCATCGGCTGATTCGCAGTGCGCGAGAGTGTCTGTCGAAGTCGTGGCCGCTCGGGTGGGAGATGGCGGAGCCTTCCCGGGCCGCGACATTGCTCACCTGACGCACAGCGAGATCGTCGAGACACTGAGGGCCAACCGGCTGACCGCGCGCGCCCCGCTGCGGAGGGTGGGCGACTGGGCCGGTGAGTACGCGGTCGAGGAGATCTTCGGGTTCGAGGCGGAAGTGCTCGACGACGACCGGCTGGGCTGTGGAGTGCGGTCGCCGTGGTGTCCGGCTTCGCCGTCACAGATGATCACGAGCATCCTCCCTTCATGCCCGCAGGCTTCCGGAAGGACTCGTCCAGTTCGCCGAGCCGGAGCGCGGCGGCACGGGCCCCGCCCGCGGAACGGAACGCCGTACGGATCCGGTGGGCCTCGACGCGGTATCCGGTGTCGTCCAGGACGGAGTCGACCGCCGAGACCAGCTTCTGGACCGTGACCCGCCCGAACCGCACCCGCACCCCTGCCCCGGCGTCCACGACCTGTCCGGCCACCACCGGCTGGTCATCGCGGATGGGAGCCACCACAAGTGGAACCCCGTGCCACAGCGCCTCGCACACACTGTTGTGGCCGGCATGGCAGACGACTGCGCCAACGCCTCTTTCCAGAAGGGAGAGTTGCGGCACGGACGGCACGATCAGCACATCCTTGTCGCCGTCCCGCGCCGAGAGCACGCCACCGGGATCGACGATCACCGCCTGCACCCGGTCGGCCCGCTCCCGCAGCGCGCTCCGGCACACGTCGAGGAACCGGCCGCCGACATCGGTGTTCGCCGTGCCCAATGTGACCAGGACGGTGGTGCGGCCGGCGTCGATCCATTCCCACGGGAAGGCGGCGGTGGACGGACGCGCCGTGATCGACGGACCGACCCAGCAGACCCCGTCGTGCGCCGAACCCGCCAACTCAGGTGTGCTGAAAGCGAGGACGAGATGCGGTGAGAAGCGGGGGTCGGCCGTGCCCGCCGGATCCCCGACGGCCTCCCGGAGCGCGCCCAGCCGCCGCTGCAACCACTGGCCGACCTTGGGAAGCCCGGCGAGGGGGTCGGTGAACTCGGCCGACGTGGTCGCCGAGGTCGCCCACGGCAGGCCCAGCCGCTCCGCGATCAGCGCGCCCGCGAATGCCTGCTGGTCGGCGACGACGACGTCCGGCCGGAACGCCTCGACAGCGGCCCGGACACCCGGGGCCATCGCCTCGGCCAGCGGCAGCAGATACCGCTCCCACAGGAACTTCAGCGCCTCCGGACCGCGCAGCTCCGCCGGCCGCTCACCTTGCGGCGCCCCGGCGCACGCCATGACGGGCCCGGCCCCGGGGCCCGCGAGTCGGCTGACCAGCGCCGGATCGGGACACACCCACGCCACCGCATGTCCTGACGCGACGAGTTCGGCGGCGACACCGACGGTCGGGTTGATGTGCCCGACCAGGGGCGGAACGACGAAGAGGAAGCGGCTCACCCGGCCACCTCCGCCGCCACCCGCCCTGTGGTGCGGCCGGCCTCCTCGACGAGCGCCAGGATGTGCCCGCCGACCGTCCCGGAGGCCTCCACCAGGACCGAGTGCTCGTGCCCCGGGATCACCACGGTCCGGCAGTCCGGAAGCGCTGACGCCAGCCAGGGCGCGAGTTCGGCGAGATCGGAGTCGCCGCCGTACAGGCCGAGCACCGGACAGCGCACTGCCGCGATCTGGCCGGCCGTCAGGGCGCTGCTGGCCGGGATGTCCCGGCCGAGGGTGGTGTCACGGGCCAGTCGGGCCGCACCCTTGGCCAGGCGCGCGGTGTTGTGCCCGCGGTGGGTGCTGATCCAGGCGATCGCGTCGGGCTCGTTGTGGGCGAGCTGGGTCACGACGCGGTCCAGGATGCCCCCCAGCTTCTCCGCCCAGGCGGCGGTGGCCGGTTCGGACTCGATGAGACTGACGCTCGCCGCCCGCTCGGGGCGCCGGGCCGCGAAGCCGAACGCGATCGTGCCACCGAAGGAGTTGCCGACCAGATGCACCGGACCGGTCACCGCCAGCCGGTCGAGCAGCGCCTCCAGGTCGTCGATGTTGTGCTCGACCGTGTAGCCCTCGGCAGGGCGTTCACTGCGCCCGTGGCCGCGCAGGTCGTACATGACGACATCGAGACCGGCGGCCGCGAACGCGGGCGCGACGGTGAAGTAGTAGCTGGCCAGGCTGTCGGTGAGCAGACCGTGCACCAGCACCACGGTGGCGATGGCCGGCCGGCCCTCCCGGGGACCGATCCGCTGTACGTGCAACCGGACGGCGCCGGTGTCGACCATCACCATGGCTCAGCTCGCCTCCCCGGCCTTCAGACTGGTCACGACGTACTCGACCAGCCGTCCGACGGTCAGCTCGATGATCTCGTCGAACTCCATACCGGCCAGGAACTCTGCGAAGTTGACCCGGTCCCCGTACCGCTCCTGGAGCAGCCCGGCCAGGGTGACGAGGTCGATGCTCTCCAGCTCCAGGTCACGGTTGAAGGTCGTCCTCATGCCGATCTCGACGTCGTCGAGGCCGTACTCGTCCTCCAGGAGCCGCGCCAGCATGCCGGTGAGGTCGGCGAGGACGGACTCCTCGTCGGCGGTGACGGGGATACGGGGGGTGGGAGCTGTCATCGGGCGTCGTACTCCTTAGCGGTCAGGTTTCCGGTCGTCCATGCCACTGCGTACGCGCGCTCCGGCAGCCGGGGCGGGTTGGTGGCCGGCACGCAGTGCACGGTGTAGGCGCGTTCCAGGCGGCCCGCGACGGTCAGCCGGTCGCCGGCCGGTGTCGCGTCGAGCACGGTGAAGTCCCGTGGCCGGCCGCCGAATCCGGTGCCCTCCGCCTTCGCGACGGACTCCTTGGCCGCCCAGAAACGGGTGAACCACAGGGCCTCGCTCTCGCCGGTGTCGGCCGACAGGCGGTGCAGCAGCCGCAGCTCGTCCCCGTCGAGGACGGCGGCGAGGGCCTGCGGGGTGCGATCGGTGACCTCCTCGATGTCGATGCCGGGGCCGGGGCCGGTCCGGTGCGGTCGGACGATCGCGACGGCCGCCTCCGCGCAGTGGGCCAGCGAGACGTCCAACGGGGGCAGGACCCGCCCGTGCACGCCGGTGACGTACGGACGGCCCGTCTCGTCGTTGTGCACCCGCAGTTCCGCCGGGAAGACGGGGCCCTCGCCGTGGTCCCACAGCCACTGCCGCACCGAGTCCTTGACCGCGATGCGCCCCAGCAGCCACTGCCGGCGCCCGCGTGGCGCGTGCCGCGCGTACTCCGCGCGCTCCGCACTGCCCAGGGAGTTACGCATGATCAGCTCCCGGGACGCCAGGTCCGGCCACCTCTCGTGCAGCAGCCGCCAGCCGCCGGGGCGCGGCTCGGACAGGGTGTTGCGATCCGGGAAGCGCTCGACGGGCCGGGTCTGCGGGTCGTTGTCGAAGCGGCGGTCCTGCCAGCCGTACAGCTCCGCCCACACGGTGCCCCCGGCCCTCAGCTGTACGTCGGCCTCCAGAAAGGCGTCGGTGAGCGAGGTGACGCGCACCAGACATTCCACCTCTGTGCCCGGCGCCGGATGCGGCCCGTAGAACCGCATCTCCCGCATCCCGACCGGGAACACGACAGTGCGCTCGGAACGGGTCGCCATGATCCAGTAGCCGAGGATCTGGCCGACGTTGTCCAGCAGCGCGCCGGGCGCGGAAGGGGTGGTGAGACGTCCGCGCACATGGCGGTCGCCGATCGCGGTGAGTTCGCTGACGCCCTGGAACGCCGGGCCGTGGAACATCCAGCGCTCGGCGTAGAGCTGGGCAGCGGTGTGGTCGGGGGCGTGCTCGGTTCCGGGATCGGTGGCCCATGGAGCGGGGGGCGGGGCGGGGTACGCGGCGGCGAGCTCCACGGTGGCGCGGGCCCGCGGGCCGAAGGAGACGGCGAGAAGGCCCGCGCCCTTCGGCGTCACGGTCACGGGCACGTCGACGGCCGGGGTGGCGGTGAGCCACTCGTCGAACCGCGCGCCGTGCACGGCGACCGGCAGCCCGCCGGGGACCGTCTTCTGCGCGGCGTCCACGATGTGCTGCACGATCGTCGTGGCCGGGACGACCGGCCACCGGTCGGCGACTTCGGGCCAGCCTGGCCGCTGAGGGAAGAAGCAGTGGTCCAGGAGGTAGGGCATGGTGTCGGTCGAGACGTGGACGGTCGTGTGCCGCGACCCGGCGGACGGGGCCGGCTCAGACGTCCTCGCCCTCGCGGACATGAGGGCGGCTGCCGTGTCCGCAGTCTCGCTCAGCAGGGCGCTCAGTTCGGCGGCCACCGGGGAGCTCTCGGCGAGTGAGTCCAGGGGCGACGAGCCGACCGGGACCGGCGCACACGCGGGCGCCCGCAGCTCGGCCCGCAGCGCGGGGAGCCGCTGGGGCGAGAGGGACACCAGAGCACCGCTCAAGTCCAGTCGCACCGGTGGCCGTCGATACGTGGTCGCCGCCTCGACGGGTTGCAAGGAGGGCGCCACCGTCGAACCCGCCGTCCACAGCGCGGTGGCCACCCGGCGCAACTGGGCGAGGCCGGTGCGGTGGGGCGAGTTGGCGGCGACCACCAGGTGGTCGCGACCGCCCAGGGTGTCGCTCACGAGGGAGCCGAGCTGACCGGGCCCGACCTGGACGAACACCCGGTGACCGGCCGCGTTCAGGGCCTCGGTCAGCTGCCGGAACCGCACGGGTTCCAGCAGATGCCGGACGAAAAGAGCCCGGATCCCCGTCTCGTCCTCGGGGAACGGCGCGGCGGTCGTGCCCGACCAGAGCGGGGTGTGCGGCGGATGCAGCCGGAACCGGCGGGCGGCCTCCTCGATCGGTCCGAGATGGGGGCGCAGCATCGGCGTGTGGAAGCCTGAGCGAAACGGCAGAACCTGGCTGAGGACGCCCTGGGCGCGACGCGCCCGTACGAAGTCCTCCACCGCCGCCTGCGGACCGCACACCATCGACTGACCGGGTGAGTTGTCGTGGGAGAGGACCAGGCCCGCCCGGCTCCCGCCCTCGTCGCGCAGGGCGGCCAGGACGTGCTCGGCGGAGGCGCCGATCGCGCCGAAGGCGAGACCGGGGACCGTCACCGAGGCGGGGTCGAAGGCGGCCATGAACGCGTCGACCTCGTCCCCGGAATACAGCCCGGCCGCCGCCATGGCCGTCCACTCGCCGACGCTGTGTCCGGCGACCGCGTCCGGCACGATCCCACTGCGGCGCAGCGCCGCGTCGAGGAGGCGGCCGACGGCGACCACGCCGAAACCGTGCCGGCCCACGTCGCCGGTCCGGTTTCCGTCGACTGCGGGGGCACGCAGACCGAAACGGGCGGCCACGTCGTCGACCTGCGGGGTGAACTCGCCCTCCAGACCCGGGAACAGGAATGCCAGTCCGCCGTGGCCGGCGCCCAGGAGGGGGTTCGGCCGGAACCAGACGTCACCGCGTCCGTGCCATCCTCGCTGCCGGGCGACCGCGCGGCGGGCCAGAGCGAGCCGTTTGGCGGTCGGGTCGACGATGCCGATACGGGCGGGGCCCGCCTCCGGGTGCGGGTGGCCGGGGGCGAGGCCGGCAGCCCGTACGGTGTCGTCGTCGGCGTCCAGCAGGGCGGCGAGGCGCGCCGGGGAGTCGGCCGCGAGCAGCAGGACGTGCTCGGGTTCGGCGACCTCAAGGACCGGGCGGGCCGGCATGCTCGCGCGGGACCTGCGCACGCCCGGGGCCTCCTCCAGCACCACATGCGCGTTGATCCCGCCGAAGCCGAACGCGTTGACCGCGGCCCGGCGAACGGGCCTGTGCGCGGTGGTCTCCCAGTCGGCGGCCTTCTCCAGTGTGCGGAACCGGGTGCGGGCCAGGGCGGGGTGCGGGTCGTCGCAGTGCAATGTCGGAAGGAGTGTGCGGTGGTGGACGGCGAGCGCGGCCTTGACCAGACCGGCGACCCCGGCGGCCGGCATGGCATGCCCGATCATCGACTTGACCGAACCCAGTACCGCGTCACCGTCTCCAGGGCCGAACACCTCGGCGAGTGTGGCGAGTTCGGCGCTGTCGCCTGCCGGGGTCGCGGTGCCGTGCGCCTCCAGCAGGCCGACCGAGCCCGGCTCGGCGGGGTCGAGTCCGGCCGCCCGCCACGCCTGCCGTACCGCCTGCGCCTGACCACCGGGCTCGGGGTTCATGAGACCGGCCACCCGTCCGTCGCTCGCCACGCCGGTACCCCGGACCACGGCGTAGATCCGGTCTCCGGCACGCTCGGCGTCGGCCAGCCGCTTGAGGACGACAACGCCCGTCCCCTCACCGATCAGGATGCCGTCGGCGTCCCGGTGGAAGGGCCGGATGCGCTGGCTGGGGGAGAGTGCGCGCAGCTGGGAAAAGACGCTCCACAGCGTGATGTCGTGGCAGTGGTGGACGCCGCCGGCGAGCATCACGTCGCACCGCCCGGAGGCGAGTTCGCCCACGGCCTGGTCCACGGCGACCAGTGAGGAGGCGCAGGCGGCGTCCACCGTGTACGCGGGCCCGCGTAGATCGAGCCGGTTGGCGACCCGGGAGGCGGCGAGATTGGGCACCAGGCCGATCGCGGACTCGGGGCTGTCCGGACCGAGACGCTCGGTGAACGCCTGGCGCACTCTTCCGAGTTGGTCTCCCGTCAGGTCCGGGAGCAACTCCGCCAGTGTGCGGAGCAGTTGGCTGGCCGTGCGGACTCGCTGATCGAGCCGGACCAGGCCGGGCGTGAGATAGCCGCCCCTGCCCAGAACGACGCCGACCCGGCCCCGGTCGGGAAGGCGATCCGTGCCGCCCGCGTCATCGAGGGCGGCCGAAGCCACGTGCAGGGCGATGAGCTGGTCGGGTTCGGTACCGGCCACCGAGTTCGGCATGATCCCGAACCGGGTGACCTCCACCTGCGCGAGCCCGTCCACGAACCCGCCGCGGCGGGCGTAGACCTGGTTCGCGACGGCCGGGTCGGAAGCGGTGCCCGGGTGGTAGTACTCGGCGTCCCAACGCCCGTCCGGTACCGCGCCGATCGCGTCCACGCCGTCGCGCAGGTTGCGCCAGTAGGCATCCAGGTCCGCAGCGCCCGGCAGCAGCACCGCCATCCCGACGATGGCCACCGGCACTTGTCGTGCGGCCATGACCTGGGTGCTGAGACCGTGTCGGGGCGGCGCCACCACGACCGTCACCAGCCCGAGGCGGTGTAGACAACGGCGGTGGCGGACTCCTCGCCCCAGGCGAGCTCCCGCAGCAGCGCCGCGGTCCCCTCCTCCGGATCGATCAGCCGGATGCCGCGCCGGGCGTACTCCCGGGCCAGCTCGGCCCCGATCATGCCGGTGTGATCGGCCGAGGGCGCCCAGGGGCCCCAGTGCACAGTCACCGCGCGCCGTCCGGTGCGGGCGGCGAACGCCGCGCCGAGGGTCTCCAGCGCGTCGTTGGCGGCCGCGTAGTCCACCTGGCCGCGATTTCCCAGGACGGCCGATATCGAGCCGAACAGCACGGTGAACGCGGGCGGTGCGGGCAGTTCCTCCAATGCGGTGAGCAGGGCGTCGGCGCCGGTCGCCTTCGTGGCGTAGACACGTCGGAAGGACTCCGTGCTCTTCTCGGCGATGAGCCGGTCCTCGATCACACCGGCCGCGTGCACCACGCCGTCGAGCCGGCCGTGCTCGGCATGGATCTCCTTCACCGCCTGCAGTACCGCGTCCGGTTCGCGGAAGTCGACCGATCGGTAGCGGGCCCGGCCGCCCAATGCGGTGATTTCGGTCAGGGTGGCCGTGATCTCCCGCTGGGCAAGCAACAGTTCGGCGGCGCGGTTGATCTCGGCCGGCTTCAGTCCGCCGCGGGCGGCGAGTGCAGCGCGCAGCTCGGCCGGGGTACGCGCGGACGCGGTGTCCTCGGCCTCCGGACCGTCCGGGGCGGGAGTGCGGCCGAGCAGTTCCAGACGGCAGCGTGCGGTGCCGGCGAGCACGGCGGCGAACTGTGCGGTGATGCCTCGCGCCCCTCCGGCCAGCAGCACCACCGAGTCCTGGTCCAGGCCGAGCGCCGTGGCCTCCGAGGTGCCCGCCCCGGCCGGTCCGGCGCCCGTGCTGCCGAGCACGCCGAGCGGCGCCGCCACCAGTTCGAACCCGTGCCGGCCTGCCGCCGTCCGCAGCACGACCGGCGTCCGGTCCGACGCGACGGCCTCGGCGACCACGGCGTGCGCGAGCGCGGACGGCGAGGCGTCGGCGACCTCGACGATCCGGGCCACCGTCTGTGGATACTCGTGCACCACGGTCCGGAACAGACCTCGCAGCCCCGCGGTCCGGGGGTCGGGCGCCTCAGCGTCGGCGGGCCGGACGGCCAGCAGCCATCGCGGGGCGCGTGCCAGGGCGGCCTTCAGCACGGGGAACGAGGCGGGCAGCAAGGGCAAGTCGTCGGTGCCCGCGAGGGCCCCCAACCACAGCACGCCGTCCACCGGGCCGTCGGTCTCCGTCAGGACGTGGTCCCGGGCCCGTGCGCCGACTTCGGCGCCGTGGGACGCCAGGCGGGCGGCGACCTCGGGGGCGTCGCCGAGCAGGATCCAGCGGGTGCCCGCGAGAGCGGACGACGGGTCGGTGCGGGCGTCGGCCCGTTCGTCGAGGAGGACCGGGCGCAGGAGGTGCCGTCCGGGGGGGTCGGCGGTGACCGCGTCCGGTCCGGGCTCCACCGCCGCCGGGACGGCGGGCCGCTCGGCCGGCCCGCCCATCCGCGCGGTCAGCCAGTCGGTCACCGCGGCGGCCGTCCGCGCCTTCGCCAGCTCCTCCAGCGCGTCGTCGTCCAGCGCGGCGAGGTCGGAGCCGGCCCCGGCACCAAGGCGCCGGGCCAGTTCGCCCGCGATCTCTGCCCGCTTGATGGAGTCGATGCTGAGGTCCGCCTCCAGGTCGAGGTCGGGCTCGATCATGTCGACGGGGTAGCCGGTGCGCTCGCTGATGATTTCCAGAACGACCCGCTGGACGTCGGCCGCTCCGGCGGCCTCCACGGCTGCCGGCTCCACGGCGGTGGCCGGCGTGCCCTGTTCCGGGTCCTTCATCGGCGGCTGCGCCGGGGGGAGTTGCGGCACGGCCTGGATCACCTGCGGGGCCGCCTGGGACGGGACGGACTGCGCGCCCGGGGCGGATCCGAGGTAGGTGAGCAGCACGTCCCGTTGGGCGGCGATCATCTCCCGGCTGGTGCGCAGGAATTCGGAGATGAGCGTGTCCTGGTCGGAGGGGGCACTGTGCGGGGAATTCGTCGTCACAGTCGTCTCCAGGGTCTCCGTGACTCGTCGGGCCGGTGCGAGCGCACCGGTGAGGAGGGCGCCGTCGGCGGTGCGGACCAGTTGTCCGTCGACCGTCCATCCGGGGATCTTCGGCGCCGGGGTACGTGCCGCGTCCACCGCGTCCCGGCCGCGCAGCAGCCACCCGGCGCGCACCGGCAGCCCCGCGACGGCGAGCTCGGCCAGAGCGTCGAGCCAGCCGCGCAGGCCGCTGCCCGGACGGGGTTCGCAGGCCACCGTGCGGTGCGGGCGATCGCTGAGGATCTGCCCGACCAGCCGGGTCAGAACCGAGCCGGGGCCGGCTTCGACGAAGACGCGTGCCCCGGCTTCGTACATCGCCTCGATCTGCTCGACGAAGGCGACCGGGGCACCGATCTGGGCGGCGAGTTCGGCCCGCACCGCGTCCCCGTCAGCGGCGTACGGGGTGGCCGTGCGGTTGGACCACACCGGGAATTCGGGCGCGTGCACCGGCCGGGCCGCGAGCGCCTCGGCGAACCGGTCGGAGGCGGCGGCGACCAGCGGGCTGTGGAACGCGCAGGCGACGGGGATGCGCTTGGCACCGTGACCGGCCTCGCGCAGCAGCCGGACGGCCTCGTCGACGGCGTCCGTCGGTCCCGAGATCACCGTCTGCCCGGGCGAGTTGCGATTGGCGACGACAACACTGTCCGGCGCGGACGCCGCCTTGAGCGCCTGCGCCACGTCCTCGGCGCCGGCCGAGACTGCGGCCATGGTCCCGGGATCGCCCCCGTCGCCCTGGGCGGACTGCGCGGCTTGAAGGATCGCCGCCGCTCGCTCCGCGCTCAGTTCCAGCAGCGTCTCGGGGGTCAGTGCGCCGGCCGCGCACAGTGCCACCAGCTCGCCGTAGCTGTGCCCGGCGGCCATGTCCGGCTGCACGCCGGCCGCGGTGAGCACGGCGTGCGCGGCGAGTCCCGTGACGCCGAGGGCGGGCTGTGCCACGCGGGTGTCGGTCAGCGCGGCCCGTTGCCGCTCGCGTTCGGTGTCGTCGAAGGCGGCGGGCGGATACAGGGTGTCGGCGTGGACGCGGGCGAGTTCCAGATAGGGGCGCAGCTCGGGAAGAGCGACGAACAGGTCGGCGAGCATGCCGGTGCGCTGGCTGCCCTGGCCGGGGAAGAGAAATGCCACCTTGGCGCCGCCCGAGTCGCCGGTTCCGGCCCGGTGGATGCCGCGTGTCGGAGTGTGCTCGTCGGGGTCGGCCAGAACCCGCCGCAACTTCTCGACCAGGTCGTCCACGTCCGTCGCCACGATGGCGACCCGGGCCGGGTCCGCGCTGGCGTCCGACCGCCGGGCCGCGCTCAGCGCAAGGTCCTGAAGCCGCCACGACCGGTCCCGGGGCTGAGCGGTTGTGAGGAGCTCCTCCATCGCCCGGCGGGTCGCGGCCTCGTCCCGTCCGCGGAACACGAACAGTTCGGCCGGCCAGGCGTCCAGTCCCCGCACGGGCGGTACGCCACCGGCGTGAGCGGCCAGCACCACGTGGAAGTTGGTCCCGCCGAAGCCGAACGCGCTCACTCCGGCGATCCGTTCCTCCGCGGGCGCCGCCCATGGCCGGGCCTCGGCGTGGAAGACGAAGGGGCTGGTGTCCGCCTCCCAGGCCGGGTTGGGCTTCTCGACGTGCAGGGTGGGCGGCCGGACGCCGGTGTACAGAGCCAGCAGCGTTTTGATCATTCCGGCGAGACCGGCAGCGCACTTGGTGTGGCCGATCTGCGACTTCACCGAACCGAGCGCACAGCCGCCCGGTTCTGCCCCGGCCTCGGTGAACACCTCGCTGAGGATGCGCAGTTCGGTACGGTCGCCAACGACCGTACCGGTGCCGTGCGCCTCGACGAGACCGACGTCGGCCGGTGAGACGCCGGCGTTGCGATAGGCGCGTTCCAGAGCCGAGCGCTGGCCCTCGGGCCTGGGCGCGGTCAGACCGAGTGAGCGGCCGTCGCTGGAGGAGCCCAGGCCTTTGATGACGCCGTAGATCCGGTCGCCGTCCCGCTCTGCGTCCGCGAGCCGCTTGAGGACAACGCAGGCGATGCCCTCGCCGAGCGCGATGCCGTCCGCCGAGTCGTCGAAGGCGCGTGAGCGGCCGGTGGGAGACAGGGCGTGCACGGAGGAGAACAGGACATAGTCG
Organism: Streptomyces sp. NBC_01591; assembly: GCF_035918155.1. Classification (NCBI taxonomy): domain Bacteria; kingdom Bacillati; phylum Actinomycetota; class Actinomycetes; order Kitasatosporales; family Streptomycetaceae; genus Streptomyces; species Streptomyces sp. NBC_01591. The sequence continues at coordinate 7,881,632 of NZ_CP109327.1, read as the reverse complement.
TTGATACCGTTGTGCAGGTCGGCGCCACCGCACAACACCACGTCGGAGGTGCCGCCGGCCAGTTCCTTGCAGGCGACGTCCACTGCGGCCAGTGACGAGGCGCAGGCGGCGTCGACGGTGTAGTTGGCGCCGCCGAGATCGAGCCGGTTGGCGATCCTGCCCGAGATGACGTTGGCGAGCATGCCGGGGAAGGAGTCCTCGGTGAGTCTCGGGAGCTGGTCGTCCAGACCTGCGGGGACGCGACCGTAGTACGAGGGCATCACCGCCCGCAGCGTGGCCGCGTTCGACAGATCGCTGCCCGCCTCGGCGCCGAACACCACGGAAGTGCGGGAGCGGTCGAACTCCCGTCCCCCGTAGCCGTATCCGGCGTCCTCCAGAGCGCGCCGGGCGGCCTCCAGGGACAGCAGCTGCACCGGTTCGGTGCTACCGAGAGAGGTCGGCGGGATGCCGTAGCGCAGCGGGTCGAAGGGGATGCGGGGCAGGAAGCCTCCCCACTTGGAAGGGGTGGACTCACCATGATGGACGGCCGGGTCCCAGCGCTCGGGCGGGACCTCGCTCACCGCGTCCACTCCGGCGACCACGTTCGCCCAGAAAGCAGGCAGGTCGGGCGCCTGCGGGAACATGCACGCCATGCCGACGACGGCGACGTCGAGCGGAGCGGGCGCGACCGGCTCCCGCACCTCGCTCGTCGGGGCCGCCTGCGCCGTCCGCCGGGTGAGGTGCTCGGCGGCGCCGGTGGTCACCGACTCGTGCAGCGCCGCGACGGTCGTGGTCACCGAGCGCAGCACGGCCACCTCGCCGGCCATGAACATCCCCTCGGCGAACTGGCGCCGCTCGTCGACCGGCGTGAGGCAGCCGTCGGCGGATCGGTCGACGCCCTTGCTGGCGATGCGCAGCCGGCCGACGTTGAGCCTCTCCAGTTCCTCCCAGATCCGCCGGTCCGGCACGCCCTCGGCGCGTAGCCGGGCCTCCTGGTCGCGGTAGCCGGCGGTGAAGGGGCTCGGCACGCACCGCGTCGCGTGCCCCGGCGCCGACTCCAGCAGCGTGGTGCGCTCGGCCTCCAGGACCTGCTGCTGGAAGAGCGGCCGGACCGCCCCGCGGGATACGGCCTCCTCGGTGAACAGATACGCGGTACCCATCAACACACCGACGGCCGCACCGCGCGCGGTCAGCGGCGCGGCCAGAGCGGCGACCATCGCCGCCGACCGCTCGTCGTGCACTCCGCCCGCGAAGAACACCTCGAGGTCTTCGGCCTCGTGGCTCTCCAGGAAATCCTCCAGGACGGCCAGTTGGGCCTCCCAGAGCGCGAAACTGCCGCGCGGCCCCACATGCCCGCCGCACTCCGAGCCCTCGAACACGAACCGGCGTGTCCCGGCTTGGAGGAACTGCCGCAACAACCCCGGTGAGGGCACGTGCAGAAACGTCCGGATGCCGTCCTGCTCCAGGGCCTGCGCCTGGGACGGCCGCCCACCGGCGATGATCGCGTGAGTCGGCCGCACGTCCCGTACGGCCTCGAGCTGGGCCGTACGCACGTCCTCCGGCGCGAAGCCGAGGACCCCCACGCCCCAGGGCCGGCCGTCCACCGCGTCCCGTGCCTCGGTCAGCATCGTCCGCGTCCGCGCGCCGTCCGCCAGCGCCAGGGCGAGGAAGGGCAGTGCTCCGTCCGCTGCCACCGCCGCGGCGAAAGCGGGTCCGTCGCTCACCCTTGTCATCGGCCCCTGGGCGACGGGGAGCCGGGTTCCGAGCGCCCGGCTCATCGGCGACCCGGGCCGCAGCGCCCGTGCGGCCGTGTCGTCCCGGACGGCGCCCAGCACCGCTTCCCGCAACGCGCGCACCGTTCGGCGCACATCGCCCCACCGCTCGGCGAACCGGGCGGCGAGGAAGCCGTCCTGGCCCACCGGAAGCAGTTGGGTAAGCGGATCCCGCCCGCCCAGAAGCGCCGCCACCTCCTGCGGCCCGGCACCCTCCGCGAGGCGCGGGGCGTCCGGGCCTCGCCGCAGCAGGACACGGTGACCGGCCCGGACGACGGTTTCCGAGCCGTCGATGGTGCGCAGCGCGGCGGCGACCGGTTCGGGCAGCGCCGACTCGGCGAGCAGCGCGAGTTGGCCGTCGAGGACGACGCCGGCCGCTCCACCGGCCACCGCGGCGGCGGCCGTTCGCGGGCCGATGCCGCCGCACGCCCACACGGGCCGGGTCACCTCGGGCGCGGCAAGGAGCCGCTGGAGCAGGACGAAGGTGCTCAACTCGCCGATCCGGCCGCCGCACTCGGTGCCGCGAGCGATCAGACCGTGCGCCCCGGCGCGTAACGCGTCCCGTGCGTCCTCCAGGCCGGTGACCTCGACGAGCACGCGAAAACGCGCCGCGAGCCCGGCGATCGTCCAGGCTGCACCTGCTTCCCCGGCCGCCGCTGCGACCGCGAGAACCACGGTGTGCGGACCGTCCGGAGCCAGGTCGGCCGGGGTGAGTCGGCAACGCGCGTCGACCCGGACGCCGAACCTGCCCGAAGCCGTGCGCCGCAATTGAGCGAGGGCCTCGCGGGCCCTCCGGTCGCCGGGCCCGAGGTCGAGCACGCCGAGACCACCGGCCCGGCAGACCGCCAAGGTGAGCCCGGCATCGGGCTCACCTAACGGGGTGATGCCGATGATCATGTCTTCGGAACGCACAGCGGAGTTCATCGTTCTCCGAATCAAGAGTGAGACTGCACGGTGGGGGGTTCTGTACAGACGAGGCGGCTCACCGGCTTCCTGCAGGGAAAAGCCCACCGCGGAACGCCGATATGAAGCGTGTGTTCGAAGCGGATTGAAAGGTAGTGGCCTGGTTACTCACCGGTCAAGGTTCAAGTGAGCGATCGGTAGCTGCTTCATCGATCCCGTCGGTCGCGAGTGGAGGGCGAGGCGGGAGGAGAACGGCTGAATTCTTTTCCGACGAGGCATCGTTCACCTGGACTGTTGCAACTTCCTTTACTGTGCAGCCGGTTGGGGATTGGCTGGTTGGGGTGCACAGCAGATCAGGCACGGGCTTCGCGCGTGTGTTTGAGGGCTGTTGATGGTGACGCCCTGGACCGGGCGATGGGCGCCCGTGCGACCGGTCGGCACCACGCAGCCACGGGCACTGTTTCCCATGACCGCCCCCATGTCCGGGCGCGTGATTGCCATGGACACGAAGGCGCCAAGGGCTCGGCCCGTCTCACCGTGCGGCCCAGACATCCGCTCTCCGCGGTCATCCCACGGCCGCGTGGGGACCAGGCCGAGTTCGGCACGAAGGCGAACGAGGCCGACCAAGACCTGCGTCGCGGACGAACTCGGCCGGATCGCCGTCCCCCACGCGCGCCTTGCCCTACACGTCGACCGTCGCCGCAGCTGCCCGGGGGCAACTTCGCGGCTGGCCAGCGCGTACTCCGGTTCCGTACTCCCCGGAGAATAGCCGCACTTGCCCAATGAACCGATAGCAACAATTGCCGACCTCGAACCGCATCACGAGAAGGAGGCCGCAGCGTCCCCCGAAGCTCCCCGCTCCGAGGGAAAAGACAGCGAAGAAGAAGCGCAGGAATGGCTCCAGGCCATCATCGAGGCCGCACAGGCCGGCCTGAGCCCGACGCTCGCCACCATGAAGCTCCGAATACGGCGTAGCGAACATGGACCTCGCCCTGCCCGGCCTTGAGTTGAAAACGCTGGACCCCTGCTTCGCAGGGTGGCGGATGCGCGTGGTCCCCGCTCTGGGCCACCTAGCGGTGCGGATGATCACTAATGGCGTCGTCGACCGCCACCTGCGCCGCCATGACCTCCGGCACACCGGACTGACCTGGTTTGCCGACGCCGGAGTCCAAGTGCACGTCCTACGCAGAATCGCTGGCCGCGGGTCACTGACCACCACCCAGCGCTACCTTCACCCGGACGTACACAAGATCACGGCTGCCGGCGCAGCGCTGTCCGCGCACCTCAGCGTGGTGCGCGCACCGCGCTCCCTGCCGGGCCCGATCGTCATGACCCGCTGACGCCGGTCAAGAGGCTGGTCCCCAACTGGTCCCCAAGAATGACCAAGGGCCGGTTTCGGATGTCTCCGAAACCGGCCCTGACCTGCGACTGTCTCCAGTCGGGACGACAGGATTTGAACCTGCGACCCCTTGACCCCCAGTCAAGTGCGCTACCAAGCTGCGCCACGTCCCGATGCGGTTCCCCCCGGTGTTCCCGGGCGGCTTCGCAGGACAAACATTACCTCACTCCGAGGCCCGGATCGACGCCCGTGCCTGGTGGGCGCGGTTTGCCAGGGATTCCGCACCGCACGCGGTGGCCAGTTTGTGGGCTCTGGCGAGTTCGCGCGGTGAGCGGATCGCGATGCCGTAGTCGACGAGGGCCAGCGCGTGTTCGTACGCGGACGGGGACGCCTCCAGGTGGCGGACCGACTCGGCCAGCAGGTGGGTGGCGTCCTCGGGGCGGGCGAAGAGGGAGACGCAGCGCAGGGCCTCACCGATCGCGGTGTCCGTGCCGAAGCGTTCGGCGTGCACCCGGGCCGCGGTGGCGAGTTGGGCGGCGCGGGCCGGGTCCTCCTCGGCCAGAGCGCGGGCGAGGTCACCGGCCCAGGGTGCCCACACCCCGTTGAACCTGCCGCGGGGTTCGAGGGCCTGGCCGGCCGCTTCGAGTTCGACGATCGCTTCCTTCGTACGGCCTTCGGCCAGCAGCAGCCGGCCGCGTACGCACGGGCCGTCGGGCAGCACCATCGCACTGGGGTAGGGCGCGCCGAAGGCGTAGCGGTCGGCGATCTCGCGGGCCTCGGTGACACGACCGCGGGCGACGAGGGTGTCGATGAGCAGACAGGCCGCGTCCCAGTGGACCGGGAGTCCGCTGCCGACACGGTCGGCGAGGCGCAGCCCCTCGCGCAGGAAGCCCTCGGCCTCGGCCAGCCGGCCGCGACGGCGGTGGACCAGTCCGAGCAGGGTGTGCGCGAACGCGAGGTGCGCACCGCTCCAGCCGGAGATCTCGAAGGCGCGGACGGCCTCGCCGAAGAGTTCCTCGGCCCGGTCGAGCTGGTCGGTGAAGGCGTAGGTGATGCCGACGAGGGTCGGCAGTTCGAAGCCCCACTCCGTATCGGTCCAGCCGAGCCCCCGGGCCGGGTGGCCGTCGACCAGGGCGCGTTCGCAGAGGTCGACGATGAGCTGGGAGTTCTCGCCGCGCAGCATGGCATCGAAGGCGCGGAGCGTGAGCAGGGCGCGCTCGGCGTTGTCGCGGCCGTGCAGATGGTCGGCGTTCCGCGCGAGCCGGCCGGAGCGCCCGGGGCCGTCCTCCTCGCTGGCCAGCATGCCCTCCCAGAGGAAGTGGGCGGCCTGGAGCCGCATCAGGCCGGGGCCGGGAGCGGTGCGTGCGGCCTCCGCGGCAAGGGCGCTCGCCGCTTCCTTGAGCTGGTTGTTGTGCGAATGCGCGGCCGCGAGCCGGTAGGTGGCGTCGACCCGCCGGCCGTCGTCGAGTCCCGGCATGTCGAGGGCGGCGCGCAGGTGCTGGACGGTGGTGGCCGGGGAGCTGAGCAGCGTGGCGCAGCCCAGTTCGTACAGCAGGGAGGCCTTCACGCGCTGGCGCGGTGGTTCCTGCAGGGCGCGTTCGAGGCAGCGGCGGGCTGCCTCCGGGGCGCCGACGGCGAGGTGCTGTTTGGCCGCTTCGCGGAGTTGCTCGACCAGTTCCTGGTCGTCGTCCGGGTGCACTTCGAGCAGGTGCCGGGAGGCTGCGGCGGGGCCGAGCCCGGCCCGGGTGATCGCCCAGGCGGCCCGGCCGTGCATGGCGGTGCGGGTGGCCGGCGGGATGGACCGGTACACCGCGCTCGCGATGAGCGGGTGGACGAACTCCAGCGGGTCGAAGCCGGTGACGATACGGGCTTCGCGCAGCCGCGCCGTGCAGTCGGCGGCCTCGGCCGAGCTCATTCCGGCCAGCGTGGCGGCGAGGTCCTGGGAGATGTCCGTGCCGAGGACGGCGGCGGCCCAGGCGAACCGGTTGGCGTTGGTACCGAGCCGTTCGAGCCGGGCGACGAGTCCGCTGCCGCGCGCCGAGGCGCCGAGCTCGCGCAGCAGCCCGGCCGACTCCTCCAGCGGCGCCAGTTCGCGGTCCTGCACCTTGGCGACGAGCTCTACCGCCTCGTAGGGGTTGCCGCCGGTGACGGCCCACACCTCGCGGCAGAACGGGTCGTCGGCGTGTTCACCGAGGGCCGCGCGGACCAGTTCCGCGGTGGCGTCCGGGGTGAGTGCGCGCAGCGCGACCCGGACCTGGGACGGGTGGGCGCTGCCCGGTCCGCTCTCCTTCTGCCGCGCGGCCAGCTCTTCCGGGCGGTGGGCCTGGACGACGAGGACGGGAAGTTCGCCGAGGCGGGCGGTGAACGAGGCGAGCCAGGCGAGGGATTCGCCGTCCGCCCAGTGCGCGTCGTCGATGATGAGCAGCAGCGGACGGTCGCTCAGCCGGGACGCGAGCCGGGCGACGACGAAGTCGAGGCCGTCCCGTACACCTTGCGGATCCGGCTGCGGACCGGTCGGCTCGGCCAGTCCGAGGGCCGGCGCGGTGATCTCGTACCAGGAACCGAACAGGGTCCGCACCTCGTCGGGCGGGAATCGGTCGAGCGCGGGTTGCAGCAGCTGGCGTACGACGTGGAACGGCACGGATGTGACCGTTTCGCCGCCTCTTGCGGACCAGACCGTGCAGCGGTCGTCGGCGATCGTCCGGATCTCGCCGAGCAGTGCTGTCTTGCCGATGCCTGCCTCGCCGCTGAAGATCAGCAGCCCGCCGACGGCATGGGCGCCGCAAAGGGCGTCCACGGCTTGTGCGGCGGCGGCGAGTTCCGGTTCGCGCTCGTACAGCGGCCGGGACGGCTTCATGCCTACCCTCCCCAGGGTGGTGCGGATGGCTTCGACACTAGTCGTGAACGGGGGTCCACGGACAGTGGTTCGGACAGTTCGCCGCAGGTGCGGGGCACAATCGTGGTGTGGACGAGACTCGCAGGGACCGCGACACCGAGGGCAGGGCGCGCAACGCGCGCCCGCGTGACGGGCTGGGGCGTCCCCTTCCGTACGGGGCGCCGGGAGTCGAGCGGCAGCCGGAGGGGGTGGTCCGCACCCCCGAGGAGACCGTGCGGGAGGCACAACGGCTGCTGGACGCGGGGATGCCGTTCCATGCGCACGAGGTGTTCGAGGACGCGTGGAAGTCGGGCCCGGTGGCGGAGCGGGAGTTGTGGCGCGGGCTCGCGCAGTTGGCCGTGGGGCTGACCCATGCGGCCCGGGGCAACGCGACGGGCGGGGCCCGGTTGTTGCGGCGCGGCGCGGCGGCGCTCGCGGAGTTCACCTCGGTCCGGCCGTACGGGATCGGCGTCGACGGGCTGATCGGCTGGGCCGAGGAGCTGGCCGGTCGGGTAGCGGCGGGGGGTGGAGGCGCGGCCGACGGACGGGCGGTGTCTGCCGAGCCCGTCGACGCGGCCGCCGAGGCACCGTGTCTGCGTCCTCCGGTCCCGTAACCCGGACCGGGCCCGGGGCGCACCGGTGCGAGGGGCGGGATGTGGCCGGGTACGCACCGGACCTGCGTCACATTCGCCGCCCATCACCCGGAGCGGTGAACAGTGCGGCCCGCAGCCATTACGATCGCGCGTCATGAGCACTTCTGACCAGGACCAGGCCGTGGACACCCCGATACCCGTCCCGGAGGCCGGCCCCGAGGACGTCGCGGAGACGGCTCCCGGGGCGGCCGACGGGACCGGGGACCGGAAGCTGACACCACGCCAGGCGAGACGGCTGCGGATGGTCCTCTCCTCGGTCGGCATGGCCGCGATGGCGGTGGTCCTCGGGCTGCGGATCGCCAGCCGGTCGTCCGTCCTGGTGGTCGGGGTGTACGGGCTCGCGCTGATCCTGTGCGGGATCGTGATCGAGCTCAGCAGGAACGGCCGTACCCGGCTGGGCAGTTGGCTGCTCGCCGTCGGCCTGGTCGCGGCGATCGGATCTGACTGGCTGCTCATTCCCTGACGTACGGTCAGCGCACCGAGATCCGTACGGCGCCGCCGTGCGGATCGGCCCGCTCGAGCCAGTCGGCGCGCAGATGGAACGGGCGGTCCGGCACGGCGGGCAGCAGCAGCCGCTGCCGATGGAGCTCACGGCCGTCCTGGCGGACGACCAGCAGCGGCGAGGAGAGCCGCCGGACGGTGCGCAGGGTGAAGCGGCCCCCGGGCGGGATGTCGCCGTCCGGGCCGATGAGGTTCGGTGCGATCCACCGCAGTGGGGACTCGACCGCGATGGGCGGCCGTCCGGTGGGCCACTCGCCGGTTGTCAGGTGACGCAGTACGGGCGCGGCGACGGCCCGGCCCTCGGCGAGGGCGAAGCCCGCGCTCTCCACGCCGTGCAGCAGATTGCCGACGGCGAAGATTCCGGTCCCGGTCGTGCGGTGGGCGGCGTCGTACGCGGGGCCGCGGGTGCCGGGGTCGAGGGTGATCTCGCCGCGCCGGGCCAGTTCGTGGTCGGGGATCCAGTCCCCGGTGAAGACGACGGTGTCGCAGCGCAGGGTCGTGGTCCGGCCGTCGTGGTGGCGCACCGAGACTCCGGTGAGCCGTTCCCGGCCGGTCAGGGCGGTGACGGTGGTGTGGCCGAGTACCGGGGTGCGGTCGCCGGTCGGGGCCAGGGCGGCGAGCCTGGAGGGCGGCTGGTCGGTGACCATGGCGACGACGTCCAGGCCGGCGACGCGCAGGGTGTCGGCCGCGGCACGGCTGACGGGTTCGTTGCCGATGACGACCGCGCGGCTGCCGATCCGCTGCCGGTACAGGTGGACGGCCTGCTGGAGTTCGCCGGTGGTGTAGACGCCGGGTGGGCGGCTGCCGGGGACGAGGCGGGCGCTGCGGGGGCGTTCGCGGGCGCCGGTGGCGAGGACGACCGCGCGGGCGGTGATCCGTTCGAGGCCGGTGGGCGCGGTGGTGTCCACGGTCAGTGGCCCGGCCCAGCCGGTGACGGTGACCCCGGTACGCAGGGTGGCTCCGGCGCGTACGGCGGCGGCCACGCAGCTCCGGGCGTACGCGGGTCCGGTCGCTCCTCCGCTGCCGATGGTGCGGCCGCCGAATCCGCCGTGGTGGCAGTGGCGGGGGATGCCGCCCGCGGTCTGTTCGCGTTCCAGGATCTCGACCCGACCCGCGCCGGATGCGGCGAGTTCGGCCCCGGCGCCGAGGCCGGCCGGGCCGCCCCCGACGATCAGCACGTCGACGGTGCGCTCGCGGCGGGTCATGACCGGGCCTCCTCGAACAGTGCGCGGACCGCGGCCCCGCAGTAGAACCCCTGGCACCGGCCGTTCCCTGCTCTCGTTCTGCGCCGCAGGCCGTCCGGGGAGTGCGGCGGCACCAGGCCGGCCAGGGCGTCCCTGATCTCGCCCGCGGAGACCCGTTCGCAGTGGCAGACCAGCGTGCCGTACGCCGGGTCTGCCGCGATGCGCACGGCGTCCTGGTACGGGCGCGGGAAGGCCTCGCCGAGGTTGGGCATGGTGACGGGCGGCAGCTCGGACGGCGTACCGAGATCGAGGCCCGAGTCGCCGAGCAGTTCCGTGACATGCCCGGCGATGGCCATGGAGGCGGTGAGGCCGGTGGAGCGGATGCCGCCGACGGCGATGTACCGCCGGTCCGGCCGGGACCGGATGCGGTAGTCCTCCTGGCCGGTCGCGGCACGCAGTCCGGCGTAGACGGCGGTGACTTCCTCGTCGAGCAGTTCCGGCAGGATGCGGCGGCCCTTCTCGCGCAGCAGGGCGATCGCGTCGGCGGTCGATCCGGTGGCGGTCTTGTCGTCGAGGTCCTCGGCGGTGGGGCCGAGCAGCACATTGCCGAAGACGGTCGGTGCGACCAGGACGCCCTTGCCCACGGCAGTGGGCACCGGGAGCAGGATGTGGCCGACGAGACTGCGGGCGAGCTTGTCGAAGACGATGAGCTGGCCGCGGCGCGGGGTGACGGTGAAGTCGTCGTGACCGAGGTCCCGGTCGAGTTCGTCGGCGTACAGTCCGGCGGCGTTGATCAGATGGCGGGTGCGCAGCGTTCCCCGGGTGGTGGTGAGGGTGTGGACGTCGTCGCCGCTGTCGATGTGCCGTACTCGGCAGTTGAGGTGCAGATGCACTCCGGCGCGCACGGCCTGGGTGGCGTAGGCGAGCGGGGTCGTCCAGGGACAGATGATGCTCTCGTCGGGGATCTCGAGCGCACCGAGGGCGCCGGGTCCCAGATGGGGTTCGAGGGTGCGCAGTTCACCGGCGTCCAGAAGGCGTGCCGCGTGGTAGTCGTTCCGCTCCGCCTTGGCCAACAGGGCGGGCAGCACGGCCAGTTGTTCTTCGTCCCAGGCGACGAGCAGGGCTCCGACGCGTTCGACGGGGATGCCGGTCTCGGCCGCGTACGCGCGGAGTCTTTGCTGCCCTTCGCGGACCAGCCGGGCTTCCAGGGAGCCGGGTACGGCGTCGAAACCGGTGTGCAGGATGGCAGTGTTGGCCTTCGAGGTTCCGTTGCCGATGTCGTCGGAGGCGTCGAGGAGCGCGGTGCGCAGCCGGTAGCGGGCCAGTTCGCGGGCGATGGCGGCGCCGACGACGCCCGCGCCGACGACGGTCACGTCGTAGACCGGGGCGCCGGGCCCGCTGTCGGGCCGGGTCCCGGGCAGCTCGTCGGCGGTCAGCTCTCCGGCTGTGGTGATCGTGGGGCTCATCGCGTGACTCTCGTACGTCTCAGGCATGGTCCAGCAGGGTCTGCACGGCGGTCCGGAATCCGGCGAGCCGTTCGGCCGCCTCGTCGGCGGCGATCCGGGGTTCGTACACGGCGGCGGGCTTCCAGTCGGGCACGGCCTGTCGGAGCGGGAGCCGGGGGTCGAGGCCGAGCCGGGCGACCGCTCCGACGCCGAGCGCGGTGACATCGGGCAGGGCGGACACCTCGACGGGTCGTTGCAGCAGATCGGCCTGGGTCTGCATGAGCAGTTCGGAGCGGGTCAGGCCGCCGTCGACGCGGAGCGAGGTCAGTGGCGAGCCGAGGTCGGTCGCGACCGCTTCGGTGAGCTCGACGACCTGTGCCGCGATGCCTTCGCACAGTGCGCGCACCAGATGGCCCGCGGTGGTGCCGAGGCCGAGGCCGGTCACCGATCCGCGCAGATCACCGCGCCACCAGGGGGCTGCGAGTCCGGCGAGCGCCGGTACGAAGGTGACACCGCCGGAGTCGGGGACGGTCGCGCCGACCGGGTCGAGGTCGGCCGCGCCGGAGATCACCCCCAGGCCGGCCAGCCAGTCGACGGCGGACGCGGCGGTGTAGACCTGCCCGTCGAGGCAGTAGTCCGTACGGCCACCGAGCCGCCAGGCGACACAGCTGACCAGTCCCGTGGAGCCCCGGCGTGGGGCGGGCCCGGTCTGGGCGAGCAGGAAGGCGCCCGTTCCGTAGGTGCATTTGGCGTTGCCCGGGTCCAGGGCGTTCTGGGCGAGCAGGGCGGCCTGCTGGTCGACGAGCAGGCCGGTCAGCGGGAGTTCACCGCCGAAGGCGGTCGTCGTACCGACCGTGCTGTCGCAGTCGACGACATCGGGCAGCCGTTCGTCGCCGAGACCGAAGACCTCCAGGGCCCGGGGTGACCAGTCGGCCCGGTCGAGGTCGAGCAACTGGGTGCGTCCGGCCGTCGCCGCGTCCGTGACGAACGCCCCGGTCAGCTGATGGACGAGCCAGGAGTCGGTGGTGGTGACGACGCCTTCGCGGGTCAGTTCCCGGCGGATCCAGGCCATCTTCGGCGCGGCGAAGTAGGGGTCGAGGGGCAGCCCGGTGAGATGCGTCAACTCTTCGTCGTACGAGGCGAGTTCGGCGCAGATCGAGGCGGCACGCCGGTCCTGCCAGACGATCGCGTCGGTGAGCGGGCGCCCGGTGTCCGGGTCCCAGGCGAGCACGGTCTCGCCCTGGTTGGCGAGGCCGACCGCCGAAACCGGTTCAGCAGCTTCCTGCAACGCCCGGCTGCCCGCTTCGATGACCGAGCCGAGCAGTTCGGCCGGGTCCGCCTCGACCACTCCCCCGGCGCCGTGACGAGGTCTCACCGGAACGGAAGCGGAACCGATCACGCCGCGCTCGGGGCAGATCACCAGAGCCTTCGTGCCCGACGTGCCCTGGTCCACGGCGAGTACCGGGCCTGTCATCGACTCTCCAGCTGTGCGGAAGCTCTGCGGCTTGAACGGAATCGTGATCACTGAACTCGCCGCCCAGAGTGGTGCAGACCACCGCGTACGTCAAGGGCCGCCCGGAACATGACCGGAACAACCGGTACATCTTTCAACGTCCTGGGGAATCAGCCGACTTGAGTAAGATCCGCGAATCGGTCCGGAGTTCGGAGTGACTGGCCTTACACTCACCGCCGAGCAACAACCGGACGCTTTCGAGCAGTTCGTTATTCAACAGCTGCTTCGCCCCCCACGTCCTTGAGGATTGATGAGACTGACAACCTGCCCCGAGCTCCGAGTCACCGGTTCCCCGCCTTTCCGCATCTGCGCGGGTTCCATGCCACCACCGGGTTGCGTGACGTGCTGAGGAGATTCCCCGACCGTCACAAGCCGGCCTGTCGCACGGGGGCAGGGCGAGTCCATGGCCAACAGTGATTTCCGGCCGGTCTACCACCCGGCCGGCCATGACAACGATCTGCGCGTCGCGTTACAGGATTTGCGCACCGGACGCTGGATGTCCATGCGGAGTCTGCTGGAGAGCACTCCGGACTGGACCCTGTGGACCCAGCGCACACAGGTGCTCGGGGCGGTTGCCGCCGGTTCGGATGCGGTGCAGGCCTGGCTGGCCGAGGATCCCAGGAGTGTCGCCGCCGCGGTGATGCAGGCGCGGGTCGTCGTCGAGCGCGCCGTGCGCGCCCACCGCGAGGGCCATCACCGGGCACAGGAGTTGTGGCAGGAGGCCTGGCAGGCCTGCCGGACGGCCGCGAACGCCTCGCCCGCGGACCCGGTGCCATGGGTGTGTCTGCTGGCCCTGTCCCAGCTGGACGAGCGGCAGCAGCTGGAGGAGCACCGGCTGCATCCGCCGGGGCCGATGCTCTTCCCCGGTCCGTGGGGGCTGCTGGCGGAGGCCGACAAGCGCGATCCCTGCAACCGCGAGGCCTATCACCGGATGCTCCAGTTCGTGTACGCGCGAAAGGCCGGCGGATCCCTCTCGGAAGCGGTCAACTTCGTCCAGTGGGCGGCCTCTTCGGCACCCGACGGCTCCGCGCTGCACGTACTGCCCCTGTATGTGCGGGTCGAGCGCTACCGCCGCGAGCAGGGCCACGAGAAGGCCCTGGACCTGCACTGGGTCACCGAGGACGCGGAACGGGACGCCGCCCGTGCGCTGGAGCTCTGGTTCCGTCGCACGACGCCGATCTCCCACTCCCTGCTCGACCTCAACCATCTGGCCCACGCCCTGTGGGGAGCCCTCCAATTCGCCGAGGCCGCAGCGGTGTTCCAGGAACTCGGCCCCTATTTCACCTCGGTTCCCTGGGTGTACCGCACGCGTGGCCGCAAGGGCCCGGGAGACGCGGAGGACGTCTTCCTGCGAGCCCGCAGCCGCTGTCTCGCCGTGTCCCGCACCCCCGGACGCGGGCCGCACCGCTGAGCGACGGCGCCGCGATGCCGTGCCTCCTCCCCGTCCCGAACCGATCCTGTCCGTCCCTTTCCATCCCGCTCATGGAGGTTTTCCCGATGTCCATATCCACCCCGACCCAGTCGGGTGCGGAGGCAACCCCGCCGAAGGACGAGGAGGAGCGGCTGCGCGAACTCGGCTACCAGCCGGTGCTCGCCCGCCGCATGGGAGGCTTCGGCAACTTCGCCATCAGCTTCTCCGTCATCTCGATCCTGTCCGGCTGCATGACCCTGTACGGCTTCGGCATGTCGACCGGTGGTCCGGCCGTGATGCTCTGGGGCTGGGCCGGTGTCGGACTCTTCGTGCTCTGCGTCGGCATGGCACTCGCCGAGGTCACCAGTGCCTACCCGACCTCGGGAGCGCTGTACTACATGGCCGACCGGCTCGGCGGCCGCAAGTGGGGCTGGTACACCGGCTGGCTGAATCTGCTGGGTCTGCTGGGCGCGATCGCGGGCATCGACTATGGTGCGGCGCTGTTCACCGGTGCGCTGATGAATCTGCAGTGGGGATTCACTCCCACACCGGGCAAGACAATGATCATTTTTGTCTGCATTCTGCTGCTGCACGCCGTGCTGAACCTCTTCGGTGTCCGCCTCGTCAGCGTGCTCAACTCGATCAGTGTGTGGTGGCATCTCGCCGGTGTCGCGGTGATCGTCACCGTGCTCGCGATCGTGCCCTCGAACCACCAGTCGCCGTCGTTCGTCTTCACCGAGTTCGTCAATGACACGGGCTGGCACAACCCGTTGTACGTGGCGGCGATCGGCCTGCTCCTCGCGCAGTACACCTTCTGCGGCTACGACGCCTCGGCCCACCTCTCGGAGGAGACGTCGAACGCCTCCGTGACGGCCGCCAAGGGCATCGTCCGCGCGATCTGGGTCTCCTGGATCGCCGGATTCGTGCTGCTCGCAGGGCTGACCTTCGCCATCCAGGACTACGCGGGCACCCAGAACAGCGCCACCGGTGTGCCGCCGGCGCAGATCCTGATCGACGCACTGGGCACCTCCGGGGCCACCGCCATGCTGCTGATCGTGATCGCGGCACAGCTGTTCTGCGGCAACGCCGAGGTCGCCGCCGCGAGCCGGATGGTGTTCGCGTTCAGCCGTGACAACGCCCTGCCGGGCTCGGCGCTGTGGCACAAGGTGAGCGCCCGCACCCAGACGCCCGTCAACGCGGTGTGGCTGTCCGTCGTCGTCGCCGGAGTGCTCGCGCTGCCCTCGCTGTACTCCGCCACCGCGTACGGTGCGGTGACCGCGATCAACGTCATCGGTATCACGCCCGCCTACGCGATCCCGATCTTCCTGAAGCTGCGCTCCGGCAGCCGGTTCGAACGCGGGCCCTGGCACCTGGGCCGCTGGAGCAAGCCGATCGGCTGGATCGCCGTCGTATGGGTCGCCATCGTGACCGTTCTGTTCCTGCTCCCGCAGTCCTCCCCGGTGACGGTCGACTCGATGAACTACGCGTCGATCGCGCTGATCGCGGTGCTGGTCCTGGCCACCGTCTGGTGGTTCGTCGCCCGGCGTTCGTACAGCACGCCGTCGGCGTACGGGAATGCCCGCGAGCAGGCGGAGATCGAGGAAGGCATCGTCTGAGCAGGCTCTTCCCCCGGCCCTCCCGGATTCGCCCTGCCGACAGGCGGCGATCCGGGAGGGCCGAGTGCGTGGTGGACCTTCGCGGCTCCCGCTCACGGCAACCAGAGGCAGGCGGCGGCCACGAGCGCCACCGTCGCCCCGCCGGTGAGCACCGGTACGTTGCCCAGCCAGGCGGCGAGCGCACCGCCGCCGAGCGCGCCGACCGGCACCGTGCCGATGAGCGCCGCCTGCAGGACCCCGGCGACCCGGCCCTGGAGCTCGGGCGGTGTGACCAGTTGCTGGGTGGTGGTCATGGAGATGGCCCAGACCGTGGCCGCGAGACCGAAGAGGAACTGGTACGCGAGCAGCGCCGGGAAGCCGGGGCCCAGCGAGGCGCCCGGGATCAGGAAGATCGCGAGAGCGGCCACCACGGCGCAGATCCGGGTCGCCCTGGCCAGGCCGATGGTGGCGGCGAACCGGCCCGCCAGCAGCACTCCCAGGACGGTGGCGACGCTGAACGCGGCGTAGACCGTCCCCAACTGCCAGGCCGGTAGCCCGAGATCACGGGTGGCGTAGAGCACGAAGAGCGCGTCGGCGGCTCCGCTGCCGAGATTGAACCCGGCCCCCGCGAGCACCTGCCGGCGCAGCAGCCGTTCGCCGCGCACGACTTCGAGTCCGGCACGCAGCGCGGCCGTTCGGGATTCCGATCGGCGACTCCCTTGCTGGGCCGGGGTGTTGAGCGTGGCGGGGAGTGCGAGCAGCAGCAGGGACTCGATGCCGTACGCCACGCAGGCGGCCAGCAATGCCGTCGAGGGTCCGGTCAGGCCCACCAGCACGCCGCCGAGCGCGGGGCCGCCGATCTGCCCCGTGGTCCGTGCGCCGGTCAGTGCCGAGTTGGCGGACAGCAGCTGCTCGGGGTGCACGACCCGGGGCAGGGCCGCCTGCAGGGCGACGGCGAGCATGGAGGTCAGCGCGCCGGACACGGTGGCCACCCCGTACAGCTGGGGCAGCCCGAGTCGTCCCAGGGCGGCTGCCAGGGGTACGGAACCGACGACCAGCACCTGCAGAACGGTGAGGAGCACGGTCAGGCTGCGCAGGCGCGCCCGGTCGACCAGCACACCGGCGAACGGGCTGAGCAGCGCACCCGGGAGATAGCTCAGCGCCATGAGCGCGGAGGCGCCGAACGGTCCCGCCTCCAGCCGGGTCACGGCGAGCAGCGCGAGAGCCAGGGTGGTGACCTGACGCCCGAGGGAGCTGGCGATCTGTTCCCCGCACAGCAGCGCGAACGGCCGGTGGCGCAGCAGGGCGCGTCCGGGGCGGTCGGTCCCGGCAGTACGGGTACGGGCGGAAGGGGAGGGCGGGCCGGGCAGCTGCTCCATCCGGCTCAGATGTCGGTGCAGGGGACGGGCCACCGGCGGATGCGTGGTGGCAGGGCCACCACCCAGCCGTCGGTCACCCAGGCGAGGCGTTCCGCCGCCAGCAGCTCCACCGCCTCCCGGCCCGTCGCGCTCAGCCCGGCCACGGCGGTGGCGTCCTGGACGGTGCGGAACGTGGCGAGCAGGTCGGGGTCGTCGATCGTGAAGCGGGCCGCGGCCGATGGCTCCCTGCGGTCCATGACGGTGACGAAGTCCGGTCCGCGCCGGTGGTAGAGCTGTCCGTAGGCATGGCGGTCCCGCCACGTGGTGAGCTCCGGCGGTTCGCCGGGCAGCGGGCCGGGGGCCGGCAGGTGGCGCAGCAGGCCGGCCGTCGCGGCCACCTCGTGCGCGGGCCCGGTGAACAGGGGGTCGTCGGTCGCGGGCAGCCAGCGCACGACGAGATCGTGGCTCTGGCACTCGCGCAGGAACCGGACCGCTTCCGCCGCCGGCCGGCCGCCCGCGCCCAGCCGCAGGGGTTCGTCCACCGTCACCAGCCGTCCTCGGGTCCGGTGCAACACCTGCCCGGCCGGCAGGACGGGGTCGGTACGGGTCGGGGGTGCGGGCAGGGGGCTCATCCGGCGACCTTCTCTCCATTGCCCGGCGCGCCCGATGGCCCGTCGGTCGTCACGTCCGGCCCCTGGGCGCGCTCGACCGACCGGACCGGCACATGCCAGGTGGGCAGTGACACGTAAGAACGTCCGTCGTCGAAGAGGAGCCCCAGCGCGACCGCGTCGCCGAGCCATGTGGCGAGCTCCTCGGCAGACGGCGGGTTTCCGTCGGCCGTGAGCAGCCGGTGCAGCGCCGACCGGGTGCGACCCGCCTCCAGGTGGCGGAGGGCGGCGGCCCGCCAGCCGGTCAGCCGGTGGGTGCGGCGCGGCCAGCCGTGCCGTCGGTCGTGGACGAGCAGCACGTCTTCGCCGTCGGGCTGTTCCAGGACCAGGGTCGAGGCGGGGTGGCCGGTGTACCAGTCACGGGCCGCGGCCTTCAGTCGCGTCTCGGTCTCACCGCCGATCCCGGCGGGCGGGGTGTCGAAGAGGTAGACGAGATCGGCCAGTTGTTCCTCGGGCAGATCGTAGACATGGCGGTACATCTCGGCGGGCTGCCGCTGGTGGAAGCCCAGCGCGGGGTTGGCGAAGTTGGGGCTGAACCGCTCCAGTTGGATGCGGTGGGCGCCGCCGGGCGGCTGGAGGTGGACGAGCGCCGGCATCTGGTCGATGACGGAGGCGTAGTCCTCGGCGGTCTCCCCCGGGAAGCCGTACAGATAGTTCCAGGAGCAGGTGAGCGCGTGGTTCTCGCACTCGCGGAGCGTACGGATGTTCCGGGCCGCGCTGACTCCCTTGTCCATCAGCTCCAGGGCCTTGTTGTTGAGGCTCTCGATGCCGGGCTGGATATGGACCGATCCGGCGCGGGCGAGCAGTTCCAGCTGCTCCGCGGTGAGGTTGGACTTGACCTCGTAGTGCATGCGCAGATCCCAGCCGCTGTCGGCGGCGAGCGGGAGGAAGTCCTTGAAGTACGCCATGTCGATGATGTTGTCGACGGTGACGATGTCCAGGAGGCGGTGGCGCCGGACCAGGCGGTCGACCTCGTCCCAGAGCCGGTCTCCGGTCTTGGCACGGAAGGTCATCGCCGATCCGTTGAGTCCGCAGAAGGTGCAGTGGTGCTTCTCGCCCCACCAGCAGCCGCGGGCCCCCTCCACCACCAGTTTCGGATGGACGTACTCCGCGAGCGGGGAGGCGTCGATGGCCCGCTGCCAGAGGTCGTAGTCGGGCGAGGGGATGTCGCCGGGCGCGACGGTGCGCCGGGACTCCTCGTTGGCGCGCGAATCCTGCCCGTCCCACCAGCAGAGTCCGGGCACATCGGCCGGTGCGGTGCCCGCGTCGATGTGGGCGAGCAGTGCGGGCAGGGCGTACTCCCCCTCGCCGCGCACCACATGGTCGACAAATCGATGGTTGCGGTGCAGGGCGTGGCCCATCGGACCGTCGCAGTTGCTGCCGCCGAACACCACGGTCAGCCCGGGGCGGCGCCGTTTGAGCTCCGCCGCGAGTGCCAGCGAGGAGACGTTCTGCATGAACGTGGAGGTGAACCCCACGACATCGGGTGCGTCGTCGAGTATCGCGCTCACGCTCTCGTCGATGAACTCCGCCGCGTGGACCCTCATCGCGGTCGCGGTGGATATGTCGGTCCCGCGCTGCGTGGCGTACTCCTTGAGTTGCGCCACGCCCCATTCGGGGTCGTTGTACAGGACGCCGGAGAACACCCAGTCGCCGAGGCCGTCGAAGATCGATTCACTGCCGACCGCGACGTGATCGCCGGGGCGGATCGCCCCCTGCGAGCGTTCCAGCAGGAATTCCGCCCAGCGCAGGGAGCCGTGGAACTCGCGCACCTCGTCGTCCGGCCGGGTACGGTCCAGCAGCGCGTGCAGCAGTCCCACCTGGAGCGAGGGAAGTTCGATCGGCTGCCACGGCATGGTCACCAGATGTATTCGCACTGCGCCTCCCACGGCACGGGGGCGGACGCCGGGTCGCACCCGGCGTCCGCCCTTTTCGTCACTGTCCGGCCGCGGCGCGCGCCGGCCCCGGTGGGCCGAGCGCGTCAGGTGCCGGCTGCATCCGAGCACACCGGCTCAGCGCGTCGGACGTTTCTCGATCGTCTGCCGCTCGCGGTTCTTCGCTTCTTCCTCGCGAACCACTACTTTCTTGATCTCCATATGCCCCTCCCCTCCGCGGTCGGTCTCAAGTCCGTTGACGTTAGGTGCCGTTACGAGAAAGTCGCAAGAGTGCCCCCTGGGGCGGGTGTGGTGTACGGGGCGGTCCGCAGCCGTGGACGGCCGAGGCTCGATCGCTATGCTGCGAGCCGAGCGCTCACTGGAAGCGTTCAAACGAACAGTGCGCGGCGGTACGGCGAGGGGGCCAGCAGCATGCGGGAGCCGGTTGAACTCAGGCGTCAGCGAATCCTGTCGGTGGTGGAGTCGCGCGGCGCCGTCAAGGTCAGCGCGCTGGCGGCCGAGCTGGACGTCTCGGTGGTCACGATCCGGCGGGACGTCGAGGAGCTGGCCCGGGACGGGCGGCTGCGCCGCGGGCACGGGGTGGCCCGCCCGGTGCGGGAGCCGGTGCCGACCGCCGCGGTCCCGGCGGCCCGGGGCGAGGAGCCGGCCGGGGACGCCGGGGCGGTCGCCCTGGTCGTCCCGGAGCGGCACACGTATCTGTACGAGACCCTGCACGGCGCCCGGTCCGTCCTGGAGGAGTCCGGGATACGGATCGCCCTGCACATCGCGCCCCCGTCGGCCGGCGCCGAACGTCCGCTGGTGGAGCGGGCGCTGGCGGACGGGGCACGCGGGCTGCTGATCGCGCCGCGCTGGCGCAGCGCCCACTCGGAGGAGCTGGACTACGGCTGGCTCGCGAACGTGGGGGTGCCGACCGTGCTGATGGAGCGGCGGCCCCGGCCGGGCAGCGCGCTGCACGCCCTGGACTCCGTCTGTTCCGATCACTGGTACGGGACGCATCTCGCCGTGGAGCATCTGGTGTCACTGGGGCATCGCCGTATCGTGCTGGCCGCCCGGGACGACAGTCCGACGGCGCGCAGCATCCGTAAGGCGTTCGCCGAGATCGCCGCGGCCCGTCCGGAGGTGGAGGACTGGACGGTGGTGCTGAGCTCTCCGCAGGCCGCGTCCGGCCCCGGCCCGGACTCCCCCGCACCGGCGGCCGACGGCCGTACCGCCCTCGACCTCGCCGCGCTGCTGCGCGAGCGGGGCGCCA
Organism: Streptomyces sp. NBC_01591; assembly: GCF_035918155.1. Taxonomy (NCBI): domain Bacteria; kingdom Bacillati; phylum Actinomycetota; class Actinomycetes; order Kitasatosporales; family Streptomycetaceae; genus Streptomyces; species Streptomyces sp. NBC_01591. The sequence goes on along the minus strand of NZ_CP109327.1, from coordinate 7,861,292 downwards.
CGGGGGCCGTACTGCACGGCGACGTGGATGCGCTGATGCTGGTGCAGCGGCTGGCGGAGAGCGGTGTCGAGGTGCCGCGGGACTGCTCCGTGGTGGCGTACGACGATGTGGTCGCGGCCCTCGGGAGCACACCGCTGACGGCGGTGGCGCCGCCGAAGGCGGAGATCGGGCGGGCCGCCGCCGAGCTGCTGCTCCACCGGCTGTCCGGTGGGGCGGGCGCGACCGGTCCGGTGCGCCGTACGGAGCTGCTGCCCACGCTGGAGGTACGTGGATCGGCTCAGGAACCGCCCCGTTCCACCGAGTGAGCGTTTGACCGCTTCAATTTTCTTCTGAGCGATCTATTGACCAGTACCGATCAGCCGATCAGGATTCCCCGTGAGCCGATTCAGAAGCCGCGGGAGGCGCACATGCCCGGTCGACAGAGCCGTCGATCCGTGCTCGCCACGATCGCCGCCCTGCCCCTGGCGGGCGCACTCGGCGCCTGCGGCGGCAGCGACGGACCATCGGGGCCGGGCCGTACGAGCAACACCGGCGGCACGGCCGGCGGGAGCGGGAAGCGCGCCTCCCGCATCACCTTCGGGTCGCCCTGCGGATGCTGGGGCCGGGCCTTGTGACCGTCTTCCTCTTCCAGCTCACGGCGATCTGGAACAACTTCTTCCTGCCGATGGTGATGCTCTCCGACCAGCATCTGTATCCGGTCAGCCTCGGTCTCTACACCTGGAACAGCGCCGCTACCGTCTCGCCCGAGTACTACCCCGTCGTGATCATGGGTTCGCTGCTCGCGGTCCTGCCGTTGATCCTCGCCTTCGCCCTGCTCCAGCGTTTCTGGAAGTCGGGGCTCACCGCGGGCGCCGTGAAGTGACCGGGCTACCGGCTCCGCCCCCACCCCCGCCCTCTGCCAGGAGAAAGATGCCCAGCACCGTCCCTGACACCCCCGACACCCCCGGCACACCCACCACGCGGCCACGCGCCGCCGTCGCCATGAAGCCCGCCGCCGCGGCCGCGCTCCTCGATGCCCGGTCCCTGGCCGCGCTCGGCGAGGTGTGCGATCTCGCCGCCCTGCCCACTCTCGACGACTTCGGCACCGACCGGGCCCGCGCCGTGCTGGCCGACGTCGAGATCCTGGTCACCGGCTGGGGCTGCCCGCCGCTGGACGCGGCCGCCCTGGACGCGGCGCCACGCCTGCGCGCGGTCGTCCACACCGCGGGCAGCGTCCGCGGACACATCACCGAGGCCTGCTGGGAACGCGGCATCGAGGTGTCGTCGGCAGCCGCCGCCAACGCCCTGCCGGTGGCCGAGTACACCGTCGCGATGATCCTGCTCTCCGGCAAACGAGTCCTGGAGCGGGCCCATGACTACCGGACGCAACGCCGCCGCGACAACTGGCTCGCCACCCCCGACCGGGTCGGGAACTACGGCCGCACCGTGGGCATTCTGTCCGCCTCGCTGATCGGCCGACGCGTCATCGAACTGCTGCGTCCCTACGACCTGCCCGTCCTGCTGCACGATCCATACGTCTCCGACGCGGAGGCCGCCGCGCTCGGTGTCCGGTCCGTCGGCCTCGCCGAACTGTTCGCGCGGAGCGATGTGGTGAGCGTCCACACCCCGCTGCTGCCGGCCACCCGGGGGCTCGTCAGCCGTGAACTGCTCGACTCGATGCGCCCGGACAGCGTGCTCATCAACACCGCGCGGGGCGCCGTCGTCGACCAGGACGCGCTCACCGACGTACTCCGGCAGGACCGGATCCGGGCGATCCTCGACGTCACCGATCCCGACACACTGCCCGCCGTACACCCCCTCTGGGAGTGCGACAACGCCCTGATCACCCCGCACCTCGCAGGTTCGCAGGGCAACGAGTGGCAACGACTGGTCGATCTGGCGGTCGGCGAGACCGCCCGCTGGGCCGCGGGCGACGGTTTCGCCCATCCCGTACGACGCGAAAGGCTGGCATTCCTCGCATGACCGCTCCCCACCCGACCTCTCCCATCGAACTCCCGGCGGACGATCGGGAGTTGAGCGCGCACACCGGCTACACCCGCGCGCACTGGGAGGCCGCCGCCGACGGGCTGCTCCGGGCTGCCTGGCAGTGGGCCACTCCGGGCGGCGCCCTGCTGGATCTGCCGGGACGGCCGTCCGCGTCCGGTGTGCGTTCCGACGGTCTGGAGGGTTACGCGCGCACCTTCCTCGCCGCCGCCTTCCGGGTGGCGGGCGCGGAGGGCAAGGACCCGCACGGCTGGCTCGACCGGTACGCCGACGGGCTCGCGGCCGGTACCTGTACCCCCGGCCGAGAGGACGCCGAGTCCTGGCCGCTGATCCGCGACCACACCGTCTTCGGCCAGCCCATGGTCGAGTCCGCTTCGGTCGCCATAGGTCTGCGGCTGACCCGGCCGTGGCTCTGGGACCGGCTGGACGCCGGGGTCCAGGACCGGACCGAGGAGTGGCTGCGCGACGCGCTGCGGCACGTCCCCTCCCCCAACAACTGGTATCTGTTCCCCTACTCCGTGGCCGGATTCCTGGAGTCCGTGGGCCGTGGCGACGCGGAGACGGCGCGGGCGAAGCAGCGGGCCCTCGATCTGCTGGAGGGCTGGTACCGGGGAGACGGCTGGTACGCGGACGGCGACGGCCGGGCCTTCGACCACTACAACGGCTGGGCGCTGCACCTCTACCCCGTACTGGACGCGCACCTGTCGGGTGACGCGGAGCTGTCCGCGCACTACGGCGCCCGGCTGCGCGAGCACCTGGAGGGCTTCTCGCTGCTGTTCGGCGGCGACGGTGCGCCGATCCACTTCGGCCGCTCACTGACCTACCGTTTCGCGGCCGCCTCGTCGGTGGCGCTCGGCGCCGTCAGCGGGCACACCCCGCTCACGCCCGGCGCCTCGCGGCGGGTGATCAACGGATCACTGCGCTACTTCCTGGAGCGGGGCGCGACCGGTACGGACGGGCTGCTGAACCTCGGCTGGCACGGCCCGCACGAGGCGTCGCTGCAGAACTACTCGGCGCCCGCATCCCCGTACTGGGCGTCCAAGGCCTTCGTCTCGCTGCTCGCCCCGGACGGCCATCCGCTGTGGGCCGCGACCGAGGAGCCCGCGCCGAGCGAGGGCCCCGACCGGGTTCTCGCGCTGCCCGCGCCGGGTCTGCTCGTCCAGTCCACCCGCGCGGACGGGATCGTACGGCTGCACAACCATGGCAGCGACCATGTGCGCCCGCACGAGGGCGAGGCGGGTGTGCAGGACGATCCGCTGTACAGCCGCCAGTCGTACTCCACGGTGACCGGCCCCACGTCGAGGGCGAACGCGGCGGACAACCATCTGGCCGTGGTCGTCGCCGGGGCGCGCAGCGGTCGCCGGGTCATCCGCGCGCTGGGCGCCAGTGAGGGCGACGGCTGGGGCTGGGCCGCCTCCTGGCACCGCCCGGTGTTCACGTCGGGCTCGCCGATGGTGCCCGGGATGCGGGTGGAGAGCGTCACCGTGGTGCGCGGCCGGTACGAACTGCGGGTGCACCGGGTGCTCGGCGCGCCGGACGGGGCCCGGGTGGAGCAGACGGGCTGGGCGACCGGCCGCGACGACGCCCTGACCTCCGCGCTGTACGGCCTGCACGGCTGGGAGTCCCGGGACGAGGTACGGGCCCCGCAGGGCACCGCGTACACACCCTGGGCGGTGGTGCCCCGGCTGTCCGCGTCCGCGGAGGGCACGGTGGTGCTGGTGGCGCTGGCCTCCCTGACCGCGGAGCCCGACGCGACGCCGCTCGACGCGGTGGTGAGCGCGGTGACGGTGGACGGGGACGCCGTGGAGGCCCGCTGGGCGCAGGACGGCGCGACGACACGTATCGGCTTCGAGCCGGTGACGGTCACGCACGGGTGAGTACCGGGGTGCGCGGCCCCGCGGCCGCGCACCCCGCCCGCCGGACGGGCCCTACGCGTCCGTCCGGATCACCACGGCAAGTGTGCGCGGACCGTGCACGCCCTCCACCCGCTCCAGCTCGATGTCGGACGTGGCCGAAGGGCCGCTGATCAGCGTCGTCGGCCGCTGCGGCACCAGCCGCGCGACCGCCTCCGGCACACCGGCCTCGACCGTCGACAGATCGACGACGCACACGTGCAGATCGGGGACGAGGGACAGCGCCCGCCGTCCCTGGTCGGGCGAGCCGTCCAGGAAGATGGTGCCCGTCTCGGCGCAGCTGACGGCCGAGGCGGTGAGGACCCCGTCCAAGGCGTCGAGCCGCGGCGCCGGGATGTCGCCGGAGTCCTGCTGGACCTCGCCGTCGTACGCGTCGAGCCACTGCGGGTCGAGTCCGGCCGGCACACCGATCCGCCGCGCCCCGCGCTCCCGGAGCACCTCGGCGACGACCTGCGCCGTGCGGTCGGCGGTGCAGGTGTGGACGGTCGCCTTGTAGTCGACGAGCCGGTCGGTGAAGAGGGCCAGGCGTTCGTCGTCGGGGAGGGTGCGGCCGGTGCGGTAGGCACGCGGGACGGTCATGTCGGGGGTGGGGGCGAGGGAGAGGGCGTCCTTGATCCTGCCCAGCACCGTTTCGCGAGCGGTCGTCATTTCTCCTCCTCCTTCGTCTTCTTCCGGTTCTCCTCGTGCTCGCCCGCGGCGGCGCGCATCGTCGCGGCGCCCTCGGCCGATGCCAGCCAGGAGCGGAAGGTCTGCTTCGGCGGCGCTTCGGTGTCCCGGCTCTCGCTCCAGCCGTTGAACGGCGGGGGCAGGTGCGAGATCTTGCCGTCCCGCCCGCCGATGACGCGGCCGATCCCCGCACCCTTCTGCGCGGCCGTGAAGAGCTTCGGGTGCTTCATGACGGTGGCCGCGGCCTTCATGGCAAGCTTCTCCGCCGTCGTACCGGACTGCTCGGTGTTCTGGTGGCGCAGTTCGACCAGGAGCGACGGAATGTCGATCTTGACGGGGCAGGCGTCGAAGCAGGCGCCGCAGAGGCTGGAGGCGTACGGCAGCGAGCTGTTGGGGTCGTCCTTTGCCGCGTGCATCCCGGCGAGCTGCGGGGTGAGGACCGCGCCGATCGGTCCGGGGTACGTCGATCCGTATGCGTGGCCGCCGGCCCGTTCGTACACCGGGCAGACATTGAGGCAGGCCGAACAGCGGATGCAGTTGAGGGCCTCGCGCCCGATCCGGTCGGCGAGCGCCGCGGTGCGTCCGTTGTCGAGCAGGACCAGATGGAAGTCCTGCGGTCCGTCGCCCGGCGTCACACCGGTCCACATCGAGGTGTACGGGTTCATCCGCTCGCCGGTGGAGGAGCGCGGCAGCAGCTGCAGGAACACTTCAAGGTCCTGGTAGCGCGGCAGCACCTTCTCGATGCCCATGACGGTGATCAGGGTGTCGGGCATCGTCAGACACATGCGGCCGTTGCCCTCGGACTCCACGACGGCGAGGGTCCCGGTCTCGGCGATACCGAAGTTGGCGCCGGAGACCGCCACCTTGGTCGTCATGAACTTCTCGCGCAGGTAGGCGCGGGCCGCGGCGGCGAGATGCGCGGGTACGTTGTCCAGGCGCGGGTCGACGCCCGGGATCTCCTTGAGGAAGATCTGCCGGATCTCGTCGCGGTTGCGGTGGATCGCGGGCACCAGGATGTGCGACGGCTTGTCGTGCGCGAGCTGGACGATCAGTTCGGCGAGGTCCGTCTCGTACGGGGTGATGCCAACCGATTCGAGGTGCTCGTTGAGGCCGATCTCCTGGGTGGCCATCGACTTGACCTTGATGACGTCGCTGCTGCCCGTCGCCCTGACCAGCCGGGCGACGATCTCGTTGGCCTCGACGCCGTCCCGCGCCCAGTGCACGGTTCCGCCGCGCTCGGTGACCTTCCGCTCCAGCTGCTCCAGGAGTTCGGGGAGCCGGTTCATGGTGTCGGTCTTGATGGCGGAACCCGCCTCGCGCAGTGCTTCCCAGTCCGGTAGTTCGCCAGTGACGTTGAGGCGTTTGGCGCGGATGGTGCGGGTGGCCCGGCCGAGGTTGCGGCGCAGTTGTTCATTGCGGAGCTCGTCGTGGGCGGCCTTGGGGAACTTACGGTCGCCGCGCAGATTGCCCGTTCCGTACGGGGAACGGGGCGGGGTCGCGGGCATGCCGAGGAAGGTGCTGCTCATCGGACGGCCTCCGTGGGGACGTACGGCGAGGTGCGGGTGGCGGAGAGGATCTGCGCGAGGTGCAGGGTGCGGGTGCCCGACTTGATGCGGGAGAGCCCGCCGCCGATGTGCATCAGGCAGGACGAGTCGCCGGCGGTGCAGACACCGGCCCCGGTGGTGGCGATGTTGCGCATCTTGTCCTGGAGCATCGCGGTCGACGTCTCCGCGTTCTTGACGGCGAAGGTGCCGCCGAATCCGCAGCAGGAGTCGGCTTCGGGGAGCTCGACGAGGTCGATGGAGTCGACGGCACGGAGCAGCTTCAGGGGCTTGTCGCCGACGCGGAGCATGCGCAGGGAGTGACAGGTGGGGTGATACGTCACTCGGTGCGGGAAGTACGCGCCGACGTCGTCCACGTCCAGGATGTCCACGAGGAACTCCGACAGCTCGTACGTCTTGGCCTTGACGGTGGCGACGCCCGCGCGCAGCGCCGCGTCCCCGTACCGTTCGGCGACGATCTCGTGCTGGTGACGGACCGAGCCCGCGCACGATCCGGACGGCATGACGACGGCTTCGATCGAGGCGTCGCCGAACTGGTCGGCGAAGTTCCGCACCAGGGGCACGGGGTCGCGCTGATAGCCGGTGTTGACGTGCATCTGACCGCAGCAGGTCTGCCCCGGCGGGAACACCACGTCGTGGCCCAGGCGGGCGAGCAGGACCGCGGTCGATTTCACCGCCTCGGGGAAGAGCGTGTCTCCCAGACAGGTGGCGAAGAGTCCGATGCGCATGGGTCTCTCCGATCGTTCGCTTCTCCATTTTTATGGTCCGACCATACTAGCCTCGGTCCGGAACGGGAATGATGCGACGGCACAGCACCGGCCCGGATTCCCGAAGTACTAGCCATGCACCTGACAACGTCCTCACCGCGGGAGCACGCCTCCGGCCCACCCGGCCGGAGCCCGTTTCCACGCGTCAGGAATCCCCTCGCACCCGGTCGGACGTCTCGTCGACCAGCGTGCCGTGGAGGCTGCGGATGTGCTTCTCGACCAGGTCGGCGGCGTTCGCGCCCTTGCCCGCGCGCACCAGCCTCAGCAGCTCGGTGTGCTCCGCGTTGAGCGAGGCGGCCGTGGCCGGCCAGTCCTCCGCCGCCTCCAGCGCCCGCAGGATCAGCGGTCGCACCGACTCACGGACGGCGGAGGTGAGCGTGGAGGTCAGTTCATTGCCGGAGCTGCGGGCGATGTGCACATGGAACCGGGTGTCCAGATCGTTGAACTCCGGCACCCCTACATCCGGCTCCCCCATGCGTACGACCAGCGCCTCCGCCTCGTCGAGGTCCTCCGGGGAGGCATGACGCGCTGCCGCCTCGAAACTGGACCTCTCCAGCACGACGCGCGCCTCCAGGACGTCCTCCAGGCTGTAGCTGCCCAGCGCGAAATGCAGTCGCAGCAGCCGCCCGAGCGCGTCGTCGGGATTGCGCACGATCCGCGCCCCGGCATCCGGCCCCCGCCCCGGCTGCGCGACCAGCACCCCGATGGTCTCCAGCACCCTCAGCGCCTCGCGCAGCGCAGACCGGCTGACCCCGAGCACCGGCGCGAGTTCGCGCTCGGGCGGCAGCCGGTCGCCCGCCCGGAGCTCACCGGCGAACACCCGCTCCTCGATGCTCTGGAGCACGAGCTCATGCGTACGGGACTGCCGTACGGGTTGCCATTCGACGGGCATCCGTCACCCCCTGCCTCGGCCGGAATCGTCCGGTTGCCGTCGCTTCTGCTGCCCGATCTTCAACTATGTCACACACCACATATGGTCGGACCAAAGATCCGGCCGCTCGGACACCCCGCTCTCGCCCCTCACGCTCAGTAGGTGACGACGATGCGGCGGCCCACGCCGTCCACCTCGATCTGCCCACCGAACGGAATGATCAGCTGCGGGTCGGTGTGACCGAGGTCGACGTCGAGTACGGCCATGGCCTCGGGGGCGTACTCGCTCAACGCCCGCAGGACCGCCTGCCGTTGTCCCTCACGGAACCGCTCCCCCGCCTCGACGTCGAGCGGCTGCTCGAACGACCAGTTCTTGGCCCGGCCCATGAGGAGGGCGGGGAACTGCGCGAGCAGACCCCGCTCCCCCATGTTCCGCAGGATCCGGTAGACGTCGTCGGCCGACGGCATCTCCTCGGACGTTTCGAGGAACAGAACCCGCCCCGCGTAGGTGTCCACCGGCCGGATCTCGCGGTCGGCCATCAGCAGCCAGGACAGGATTTCCAGTTCTCCGCCCCAGCTCGCGCCCTTCACGGACCGGCCCTCGGCGTTGTGCCATATCCAGCCGTTGCAGGGCCGCATCTCGGGTTCGGAGTCGAAGGTACTCGGCTCCTCCCACCGGCCGTTCGCCCCGTTGGTCTCCTTGGACGGGGTGAGTTCGAAGGCGCCGCGGGTGAAGAGCGCGGCCCGCAGGGAGTCGGCGGTCAGCGGGTGCATCGCGCCGGGACGTCCCATCTCGACCATCACGGTGCCGCCGTGGTAGGCGACGATGCCCAGGTTTTCGAGGAACACCAGCAGGTTGGTGTTGTCGCTGTATCCGAAGAAGGGCTTGGGGTTGGCGCGCAGGAGGTCGCGGTCCAGGTGCGGCAACACGGTGATCTGGTCGTCGCCGCCGATGCTGGAGATCACGGCCTTGATGTCGGGGTCGGCGAACGCCGCGTGGATGTCGGCGGCCCGTTCCTGCGGGGTGGAGCCCATCTTCCGCGTCGCCGGGTACTCCACCGGTTCGAGCCCGAATTCCTCGCGGAGCCTGCGCAGTCCCAGCTCATGGGGCAGGGGCAGGATGCCAGGGAGGCCGGAGGAGGGGGACAGCACGGCGACACGGTCACCGGGCCGGGGCTGGGCGGGGTATTGGTTGGTCGACATCCGATGAGCGTAGGCGGCTCGCGAAGCGGCGTCGTCGAAATTTTCGGTCCGGCCGACGACGGCAGGGCGGGGCCCCCGCCGTCGGCCCAACCGTCACTCGTCGAAGGATCCGTGGCGGCCCGCACCACCCCCGAATCGTTCGGCCCCGGCCTGCGTCTCCCCCGCGGTCAGCGGCGCCAGACCGTGCCGGTACTCCGCGGCCAGCGCCTCCGGCTCGCTCAGACCGTGCTGCTCGCGCACCGACAGGCGGTCGTGGCGCAGACACAGTTGTGGGAACGCGGCGATTTCACGGGCGAGTTGCTCCGCCGCCCTCCGGGCCTCGCCGGGCGGCACGATCCGGTTGGCGAGCCCCATGGCGTACGCCTCGGCGGCCGGGACGGGCCGCCCGGTGAGGATCATGTCCATGGCCCGGCTCTCACCGATCAGACGCGGCAGCCGCACCGTTCCGCCGTCCACCAGCGGCACGCCCCAGCGGCGGCAGAACACCCCGAACACCGCGTCCTCCTCGGCCACCCGGAGATCGCACCAGAGGGCCAGCTCCAACCCCCCGGCCACCGCATGACCGGAGACCGCCGCGATGACGGGCTTGTTCAGGCGCATGCGGGTCGGCCCCATCGGCCCGTCGCCGTCGGCCAGGACCTTGTTGCCCCGCTCCGTGCCGATGCCCTTCAGGTCGGCACCCGAACAGAACGTACCGCCCTCGCCCCACAGCACGGCGACCGCCGCGTCAGGATCGGCATCGAACTCACGGAAGGCATCCGCCAGTTGGGAAGCGGTCGGTCCGTCCACGGCGTTGCGGACCGCGGGCCGGTCCAGGATCACCGTGAACACAGCGCCGTCGCGCTCGATCCGCACGGCTGGTTCTTCGCTCATCGTTCGGCCTCCCACAGAGGATGACGCGGGGACGGCGGGGAACCCCGCCGACACAGCTGATTCATGCGATTCTCACGCAATCGTTCTACGGTGGGGCGCGTGACCCAGATGAGCCCGCCCGGCTGGCACCCAGACCCCGGGTATACAGGAATCGGCCCCGTCCACGAGCGCTGGTGGGACGGCACCCGGTGGACCGACCACCTCCGCGTGCCGCCCGCCGTGGTCCGGCGTCGCCGGATGCGCATCGGACTGGGCATCACCGCCGGAGTGGTGGTCCTGGCCGCCATCGGGGGCAGCCTGTTCCTGCTGTCGGACCAGTCCGGCGACGAGAACGAGCGCGCGGCCACGGCTCCGTCCACCGCACCGTCGGAGGCTCCCGGCCGCGGGCCGGGCGCACCGGGAGGCGGCGGTGAGAGCGGGGCCCCCGAGCAGCAGATGCCGCAGACCGAGGACGGCTACGCCACGGACCTGACCAGCGGGATCAGCCTGCCGGTGCCCGACGGCTGGAAGGGCAGCTCCGGGATCGCCGGCGCGGGAGTGACCACGGGTGAGTACCCGTGTCCCGGCGACACGTCCGAGCAGTGCGTGCGCGGCGGGGTGTTCTCCATGCCCGCGAAGGGCCTGAAGCTCGACACCACGACAGCGAAGGCCACGGCGGTGAAGGACATCTCCGCCAATGCCACGGACTCCTACGGCGAGAAGATCTACGGCGGCATCACCTCGCACGAGGAACTCGAGTCCGAGCCGGTCACCGTGGCCGGCGAACAGGGCTACGTGGTGCGCTGGAAGGTGGTGACGAAGAGCGGTGACGACGGGTACGTCCAGTCGTTGGCCTTCCCGTCGCCCCGCTCGAAGGACATGCTGATCGTGGTCCGGTCCGGCTTCGACATCAACGCCAAGGCCCCCGCGCTCTCCGTCATGGACGACATCACCGAGGGCATCAAGGCCGCCTCGGGAGCGGGCTCCGATCCCGGCACCACCGCGTAGGGACCGTCGCGGACGAGCACGGTGGCCCGCTTTCGTACACCCGGGCGTGAGTACGAAGGCGGGCCGAGCTGAGTACGTCGGCCGATCCGCCGGCCGGCGGTCGCTGATCGAATGACCATCATGCTTCCTGACGCACCGCCCCGCCCCCGCATGCAGCACGTCGCCACGGCCGGCACGACCCTGGCCCTGTCCTTGGCCCCGCTGGTGATCGGCGTGCTGCTCGCCAAGACCATGGCGACGGATCCGATGACTCCGGTGAACGCGATGGTCACGCGGGGCGGGCAGCCCGTGCCCATCTCGCCCGCGCAGTGGCGCAGGTGCGGCAGGCAGGCGCTGCGCAACTGGAAGGGCCCGCTGCAGGCCGGCAGGCATCCCGGCGCTCTGGTACGGCGGTGCCCCGGGGTCCGGCGTCCGCGCCGCCCGGGGCCGCTGCCGGTCGAGCGCTGAGCATGCGGCGGAGCCCGGCACCCGGGGCGGGCCGGGCTTCAGGCCCGTCGGCAGTGCAGGAACAACTGGGGCTCGGCCACCGCCGCTTCGTATTCCGGGGTGTACAGGGTGCTCTGCTCCCACAGCACCGAGAAGCCGGCCGCGGTGACCAGCTCGGTGAACTCCTCCGGGCCGAAACTCGTCGCCCGCACCTCGTGGCCCATGAAGACGACGTCGAAGTCCTCCACGTCCAGCGGCACCGTGGCCACGACCAGATGGCCGCCGGGAACCAGCAGCCGCCCGAGTCTCCGCAGGAGCCGGGACTGGTCCTCGCGGGACATCTGGAGTAATGAGAAGTACGCGCAGACCGCTTCGAAACTTCCCTCGTCCAGGGGGAGTTCGTGAATGTCGGCGCATTCGAAGGCCGCGCCGGGAACCTGCCGGGCCGCCAGTTCGACCATGACGGGCGAGACATCCACCCCCAGCACCTCGTGGCCGGCCTCGGTCAGGGTCCGTGCGGTCGGTCGCCCCGTTCCGCTGCCGACGTCCAGGATCCGGCTGTGTGGTTTGAGATCGCCCAGGAGCCGGTGCAACGAGGCGTGGTGGGCGGCGGATCCGGCGAACGCCCGCTCGTAGTCGGCACCCAGAGCGTCGAACACCGTGGCGGCAGCGAGGCCATGGTCTCCGTCCATCGATGTGGTTCCTTCCCCTTGCCCATGCGGCTTCGCGAGGATCGTTCCATCATTCGCCGCAGCCTTCAACGCCCGCCTACAGAAAGGAACATGAAGACTTCAGGGGCACTGATGCACGAATGGGCGACGGGTCGTCCCTGGCTCGCCGCCGGGCGCGGCGGCCCCCAAAAAAAACCGTTTCCCTGTCCGCGCCCGGTTTCCTAGACTCGCCACGAATCGCGCGCCACAACAACATTGCGGTGCGCACCGTGACGAGTGAGGGGAGACCAGCCGTGCGCTACCGCACCGCTGTCGTCGTTCCCCCGTCACGGTACGAGGTGATCCTGGTGTCTTCGTGCCCCCGGTGCAGGCTGCGCGGCCCGCATCGGACCCCCGCGACGAACAACTGACCTCGCGGTGCCCGGCGTAGATGCGGCCGGGCGGCCGCTCACCGATACGGCACACCGTTTCAGAGGTCTTCGCCCGGCCTGATCACAGGCCGGTTCGTCCGGGAATCGCGCCGTCCCGTTCCGGATCATTCCGAAAGGCCCTGGGCCGTGCGTACCGAACTCCACCGTCAACCCACCAGTCCGCTGACCGACGTTCGCAACCTGGGCATCCTCGCCCACGTCGATGCCGGCAAGACCACCGTCACCGAGCGGATCCTCTACCTCACCGGCGCCGTCCACAAACAGGGCGAGGTCCATGACGGGACGACCGTCACCGACTTCGACTCCCAGGAACGCGACCGCGGGATCACCATCTTCGCCGCTGCGGTGAGTTGTGCCTGGGACGGTCACCGGATCAATCTGATCGACACCCCGGGCCATGTCGATTTCTCCGACGAGGTGGAGCGCTCGCTGCGGGTGCTCGACGGCGCGATCGCGGTGTTCGACGCCGTCGCGGGTGTCGAGCCGCAGAGCGAGTCGGTGTGGCGGCAGGCCGACCGGCACGGGGTGCCGCGGATCGCGTTCGTCAACAAGCTGGACCGTGCCGGGGCCGGCCTCGACACGGCGGTCGCGTCGATCAGGGACCGGCTGCACACCGTCCCGCTGGTGGTCCAGCTGCCGATCGGGAGCGAGGACGGGTTCATCGGAGTGGTGGATCTGCTGCGCATGCGGGCGCTGGTCTGGGCCGACGGCCGCGGCACGTTCGAGGAGGGGCAGGTGCCTGATGCCTTGCGCGAAGAGGCACAGCGGCGCAGGCGGCTGCTCGACGAGGCGGTGGCGGAACTCCATCCGGCCGCACTGGAGGAGTTCTGCGTGGAGTCGTCGGTCTCCGAGCAGACCCTGAGGTCGGCGCTGCGCGACCTGACCCGTACCGGTGAGGGTGTCGTGGTGCTGTGCGGTTCGGCCTACCGCAACCGCGGGATCGAGCCGCTGCTGGAGGCCGTCGTGGCCTACCTGCCCTCGCCGCTGGACGTGCCGCCGGTACGCGGCACCCTGGACGGCACGGTGCAGGAGCGGGCCGCCGATCCGGCGGCGCCGTTCGCCGGGCTGGTGTTCAAGGTGAACTCGACGGCCACGGGGCGGCTGACCTGCCTGCGGGTGTATTCGGGAACGATCCGGAAGGGGGACACGGTGCTGGACGCGGGTGCGCGGCGCCACGAGCGCATCGGGCGGATCCTGCGCGTGCAGGCCGGCCGGCACTCGGACGTGGACACGGCGGTGGCCGGGGACATCGTCGCGGTGATCGGGCTGAAGACGGCCCGCGCCGGGGCCACGCTCTGCGCACCCGCGGCGCCATTGGTCCTCGAACCGCCCACCGCGGCCGACCCGGTCGTCTCGGTGGCGGTCGAGGCCCGCAGGAGCACCGACACCGAACGGCTGGTGACGGCGCTGGCGCGGCTGGTCGAGGAGGACCCCTCGCTGTCGGTCCGTACCGACCCCGAGACCGGGCAGACGGTGCTGTCGGGAATGGGGGAACTACATCTGGAGGTCGCGGTGGAGAAGATCCGGCGTGCGCACGAGCTGGAGATCGGTGTCGGCAGGCCGCAGGTCGCCTACCGGGAGACGGTCGCCCGCGGGGTGTCCGGGCTGGTGTACCGGCACGTGAAGCAGGACGGAGGCGCCGGCCAGTTCGCCCATGTCGTCCTCGACACGGAGCCGTTGGAGGCGAGCGGTGACGACGACGGGGGCAGTGGGGGCGATGCAGGCTTCGTGTTCCGGTCGACCGTCGTCGGTGGACGGGTGCCGCAGGAGTACGTCCGGGCGGTGGAGGCCGGCTGCCGGGACGCGCTGGCCGAGGGCCCCCTCGGCGGGCACCCGGTGACCGGGCTGCGGGTCACGCTGACCGACGGAGCCACCCACTCCAAGGACTCCTCGGAGATGGCGTTCCGCACGGCCGGCCGGTTCGCGCTCCGTGAGGCGTTGCGCGCGAGTGCGATGGTGCTGCTGGAGCCGGTGGCGGAGGTCACCGTCACCGTGCCCGACGACGCCGTGGGCGGGGTCCTCGGCGATCTGGCGGCACGGCGCGGACGGGTCTCGGGCTCGACCGCGCGGGCAGGCACGGCGGTGATCACAGCGACCGTGCCGCTGGCGGAGCTGTTCGGCTACGCGACCCGGCTGCGCAGCCGGACCCAGGGCCGGGGAACGTTCACCACCCGCCCCACCGGTTACGCCCCGGCGCCGAACCCGGTCTCCCCCGGGACACCGGCCCGGTAGCGGCCGGGCCGGCCCCTCCCATTCGCGGGCGGGGCCGGCCGGGCCCGTAGCCGGGGCCTCACACCACATCGCGCCGGGCTACGGATGCGCCGGGATCACGCAGTCGTCCTCCCGCGCGGGAGGACGCCCCGTCGGCCAGGCCACCCCTTCGAACGTCAGCCGCTTCGAGCCGGGATCGAGATGGACCACGGACAGGGGCTTGTGGTCTGGCACCCCGCCCTGGACGCCGACGGCGGCTCGGCCCAGTTCCTGGAGGTCCGCCACCATGGACACGCCACAGTCGAGGACCACATCCGGTGCGGCAAGACCACCGGTTTCGGACGCTTCCCATCCCGCTTGCTCTCCGTCAACGCCGCCTGGCTCGAGCTCAGCCTCGCGCCCATCGGCCTTCTGGCCCGGACCCGCGTCCTGCTGCTGGACGGCGAGCCGCCCACAGCGTCACCTCGTCACCTCGTCACCTCGTCACCCCAAGCGAAACAGCGAGGCTAGCCGCCCGCGCCGAGGCGCACGCAGATGCGGGCGAGGTCGAGCGACCGCTCCAGGTCTCCGCGGCTCCACGTCCTTGTGACGTCCGCCCCCCTGCGGGCGTCGAGCACCTGCGTGAGGTGCGGCCGGAACTCCGGAGACCTGTCGGCGGCCAGCTCACCACCCTCCGACTTCGAGACGATGCGCCCGGTGAGGACCGTCGCCAGCAGGCGAGCCGGCCCCAGGGACATCCACTCGACCTCGAACGTGGACACCGGGTGGGCCGCTTCGTTGTCCAGGTAGATCTGTTCGGACAGGGTGATCCTGTTGCGCCAGTACTGGTCGAGATTGGCGCGGGAGAACCTGATCGCCCCGTCGCGCGCGGTCTCCTCCTCGATCGGCATCCCGGCGCTCCTCGGATCCACCGCCGTCATCGCCCCGTCCCCGGCGAGGGGGACACGGACACCGGACTGGACGATGTTGAGCCAGGTCGCCCAGTTCATCGGTCCGTCCGTCGACTCGGGATGCAGGGTTCCGGCGACCGACGCCACGACGGACTGGAGGGTGTCAGGGCCCTTGGCCAGACCGTCTCTTGTCACGTACATCGCATCGATCGTGTGACCGTATTCGTGCTTGGAGTTCTCGTGCAGCGGCGAGACGGCGTCGCGTGCCCGTGAATCCAATCCCCTCTCCACCACGCAGACGAGGTCGATGTCACTGTTCGCCTGCCAGTCGCCGAGCGACGCGGATCCCACCACCACGACATCACGGAGAGTGTCGCCCAGGGCGTCGGCCAGTCGATTCGTGAAACGCCGTGCGAGAATCCACGGCTCCTGGTCGGGATCGATCACGCATGGAGAAGTCAACTCGACGCCTTTCTTCGTACTTTTCGTCGTGCGTGGATGGCGTCCGCCGAAGTCGGCGCCATGCCGCTGTGGCGGGCAGGACCTTACCCGCGCTCGGGCTCGCCCCCTCTTCCGGTTGGCCAATATTGAGCCATTCCCGCGTCATTCTCCGAAACTATTGCCCCGGCCCGGAAACCGGGCGACATCCTGGCTGATCCGATCCGGTGGTTTCGCGCGAATCAATGGTGCATCGGGCGGCTGTGTGCCTTCCGGTTGCCTTGAACAGCTCGGCGCGCGAGGTCAAGTGATTGGTCGCGCCCTATCAATGACAGTGATATTTCACCAGCGACACTATGTGACGGACTGCTCTTGGAGAAGGAATGCCCGCACGCGTCATGAGACCGGTCACGGTGACGGCCGAAAGCCGGAGTGGCGCGCCGCGGCGGGACCACGAACCGACTATTCGCTAGAACGGGAGTTTGGAAATGCGGCGCAGCGGTGAGATGGTGCCGTTGGGTGGTTCCGTCCGGCGGGGAGACCGATGGACGGCCGAAGGGGCTGTGCGCGGGCCGGCGGCAGGGGGCGCCGGCGAACCCGGACACCAGGACCCGGCTCTCCGTGGCGTTCGTCCGATTCTGCAGACCACTGAACTGGGCAGTGTCACGGCACACCGGATCACATTCCGAACGGCCGGTTCCGCTCTGCATGTGCTGGAGGCCGATCCCGGGCGGTATGCCCTCGTTCTCAGTTCGCTCGGCGAGATCGGAGTGGCGCGAGCCGGACGCGAACTCATCGTTCGGGACGCTGCGGTGGCGCTGTGCGACACCCGACTCCCCCTGGGCATCAGCCCGACGCTGGGGAACCGGACGGCCGAGGCGGTCGTGATGGTCTTCCCGGGCTCCGCGATGCCGACGGTTCCACCGGACGTCGGCGCGCCGCAGCACAAGGTCCGGGACGCGGCCGGTTCCGGGCCGCTGCTCTGCTCGTTCCTGGTCGAGGCGGCAGGCCGGGCGACCGGGCTGGGTGCGCCCGAGGTGGCCCGGTTCGGCGATGCCGCCCTGCACTTGGCCGCGGCGGTGCTGGAACGGCACTTCGTCGACGCCGACGAAGTGTGCCCGCAGACCCTGCAGTACGAGTTGATAACGCGCATCCGCGGATTCATCGACCGCAATCTCGGCGACTGCGGCCTCACGCCGAGCCTGGTCGCCTCGGCACATCACATCTCCATTCGCTATCTGCAACGGCTGTTCAAGACAGCGGGCAGCACGCCGTCGGACTGGATTCGGCAGCGGAGGCTGGAGAACAGTCGACGTGAACTCTGCGACGCGCGGCTGCGATCGGTCTCGGTCCGCGAGATCGGCCTGCGCAACGGTTTTTCCCAGCCCTCCGACTTCAGCCGGGCATTCCGCGCCAAGTACGGCGTACCACCGGGCAGGTTTCGCGACGACTGGTTCCGACGGGACGCGATCGGCCAATCAGGTGGTCGCGTCCCGGCAATGACAGATCCTGCGGTGGTCAGAAGAATCAAGTAGAGGCAGGAAAACCGGTTCGCCGTTGGCGGACTTGGCTGATCCGTTCCGCAGGAGGAGTCACGCCGTGACCTTGCTGACGTCCAGGACTGATCTCGAGATCGACCCCGACAAGCTCCGCGAGTCGGTGGCAAGCCTGTTGGAAAAGCATCCGCTGGCCTTCGAGGGGACACGGCAGCTCGCTCTCCAGCACCGGCCGGCGGCAACGGACCCGTGGTACGAGGGCTGCCTGCGGCAGTCCTTGATTTCCTCGGACTCCGACTTCACCGAGGTGCACGCCGAACTCCGGGGCAGCTACCTGGGCGAGGTGTTCGACCGGCTCCCGTTCAAGCCCATCCGTACCAGGATCATGGCACTGGACCCGAAGCACTGCTATTCCGTGCACCGGGACATGACGCCGCGATATCACCTCGCGGTCACCACGAGCGAGCACGCGCGATTCGTTTTCGTCGAGCACGACAAGGTGGTGAATGTCCCGGCCGACGGCAACCTTTACTACGTCGACACCAGGCATCTGCACAGTGCGTTCAACGGGGGCGACGACATGCGGATCCATATCGTTTTCGGGACGGACAACGAGCAGAAATAGCGGCCGGAGGAGTCGGGGCGTGACGAACTTGGTGGCGCATTGGGACCACCGCGCCGAGAATTATGACGAAACACCGGGTAATTCGCTGACGTCCGAACAGGCGGAGGCGTGGAAGTCGATGCTCGCGGAGGTTTTTCCCATTCGTTCGGGAAGGCTCCTCGACATCGGCTGCGGGACGGGCACCTACGCGTTGTTGTGCGCGGAGCTGGGTTTCGATGTCCACGGTGTGGACACCTCGGAGCGGATGATCGCGCGGGCGCGGGAGAAGGCGCTCGGGCGGCGAGGACCGGACGGCGGTCCCGCCGTCACGTTCTCGATGCTCGACGCGCAGGACATCGACGGCCGGTACGACGCGGTGTTCTCCCGGAACGTGCTGTGGACCGTGGCGGACCTGGGTCGGCTGGCCGGGGCGGTGGCGACCCACACGACGGAGTCCGCCGTGTGGGTCGCCGTCGAGACGATGTGGGACGGCCGCCCGAACGGCGACTTCCGGAAGGCGGGGAGGGAGCTGCCGGGGTTCGGCGGCTGGCACCCCAACGTCCTCCGCGACGTGTTCGCGCGGCACGGATTCGCCCGAACCACCTGGTCGAGCATCTCCAACCGGCCGGAGCTGGCAACCGCGGACAAGGACATCCACGTACTGTTCCGGGTAAGCCGATGATCACAGTCGTCACGGGCCCCTGGGCGCTGTCGAGGATGGAGATCGCGCAGGCGGTCGCCGGCCGGCTCGGGGGTGTCGAGGTCGTCGACGGAGAGCAACTGGGCTTCGCCCTGATGAAGTTCCGTACCGGCCTGCCGGAGAACTTCCAGGAGGCCCCTGTCTGGCAGGCGCTGTTCACGTCGCTGTGCGTCCACACCGCCCGGCACGGCAGCGGCGGCGTCCTGGCACCGATGAACATCCATTCGAGCGAGCGACTGTCCCTCCTGCGGGCCGACATCGCGAGCCAGGGAGAAACGGTCCATGTCGTCGGCCTCCGAGCACCCCGGGAGTACTGCGAGCGACTGGCCGACACCTTCTCGTTCTTCGAGCGGGACTCGGCGGACTACCACCGCGTACGGAACTGGCAGTTGGCACGACTGGGCGAGTACCTGGAGTTCGTCGAGGACCCGCGGGCGCCGGTCGACCACTGGATCGACCTGCTACCGGACGCGTCGTCGGAATGGGTGGTCTCGTCGATCGCCCGGGCGATGACGCCGCTGCCGGCGAAGCGCTGAGTGGTGCTCATGACGATCTTTCCGGAGGAATTCGTGACGGAGACACAGGACGCGGCGTGCGTGGTCGCGTACCGGCGTCTCCGGCACGGGGTGTCCACATCGCGCCAGATCGGATACGGCCGCAACATGTACCCGGCCGCTCCGGAGCTCGTGGCGCAGATTCGTGCCCTGATCACGGTGTTGTTCGAACAGCAGCGCATGACGGACTACTCGACCGGGTTCGACGGCTCCGACCGGCACCTGATCAGCGCGCTCGCCGCGGAATGGCTGGGCCGTTTCGACATCGGGCCCGGCGATGTGTTCGTCATGTCCGGGTCGACGGAGGCGATCAGCGTGGTCACCGGGTATCTCGCCGGACGGGGGTACGAGTACGTGCTGCCGCTGCCCTGCTACTACGCCTTCGAACAGTCCGCCCACCGGTGGGGCATGCCGGTCGGCGCCCACTACAACGGCGACGGTCTGCTGCACGGCACCCGGTCGGGCGCGCCCAAGGCCCTGGTCGACATCGTGCCCAACGGAGTGACCGGTCGGCGTTTCCGGTTGCCCGACGGGGTCGGCGACGACTTCCGCATCCTCGATTCGGTGTTCCAGGTGTCCGCGGCGGCCGGCAAGGGGTCCGCGGTGGACGACCGGCATCTGCGCGAGGCCGTCCGGGACCTCGATCTCGGCCGGGGCTGCGTCATGCTCACCGCGAGCAAGGACCTGTCGGTCCCCGGACTGCGCGCGGGCCTGCTGATCACCCGGGATCCCGGTCTCAGACGGTATCTGGAGGCGGACCGGTTCGAGCGCTGCTACGCGCTGAACCCGTTGTCCACCGGCGTCGTCGCGCTGTACGTCGCGCTGATGTGCGCACGGGCGGCGCAGCGGAAAGGCACCGCTCCACCACGGCCTCCGCTGCTTCCCCCCGAGGTCGCGTCGAGCCGGCCGGCCGCCGACGACCCCCTCGCGACGATGCTGTGGGAATCGCCGGTCGTCGACACCCTCGACCGGTACCTGCGCGGCATGGCGCGGCACTACGCGGACGTCCTCACGGTCTACCGCAACCGGCTCGTGCCGCTGGGCATCGATCTCGACTCCCGGTACCCGGAGACCGGCTACTCCCTGTTCCTGCCGCTACCAGTCCGGGTCGACGGGCCGGAAGGCGCGGTCGTTTGGTGCAACCGGATCGGCCGGGAGGCGGGGCTCAAGCTCAACCCGGCGGCGATTTTCGGGGGCAGCGACGAGCCGTGGGCGGTCCTGTACGACTGCACCCGCCCCTGGGTGCGGTTCAACTGCTCGGTCGCGGAGCCGGATGCCGTCGGCACCGTGAGCATCCTCGAAACGGCGTTGAGGTGATGAGGTGACGGAGCGAACTGGCGGAAAGACATCGGCGGGCGTCGACCCGCTGATGCTGGGCAGGGCGATAGCCGACGCCGACCGGCGGGCCGCGCACGCCCTCAACCTCGTGCCCAGCGAGAACCGGATCTCGCCCTTGGCCTCGGTGCCACTGGGGTCCGACTTCTCCAACCGGTATTTCTTCAACACCGCGGGCGATCCCATGTTCTGGGAGTTCCGCGGCGGGGAGGACATCGCGCACATCGAGGCGCTCGGGGCCGGGGCGCTCCGGCGGATGGCCTCGGCGCGGTACTGCAACGTGCGGCCGATATCGGGGATGAGCGCGATGATTCTCACCGTCGCCGCCCTGTCCGCACCGGGCTCGACCGTGGTGAGCGTCGACCAGGACTCCGGCGGCCACTACGCCACCCCGGCGCTGCTCACCAGGCTGGGCCGGCGGTCCCGTCTGCTCGGCTGCGAGGACGGCCGGGTCGACGCCTCGGAACTGGCGGACGCGCTCGCCCCCGGCGACGTGGACCTGGTGTACGTGGACGTGCAGAACTGCGTCAGGGTGCCGGACTTCGGAACGATGTCGGACGTGGTGCGGAGGGTGAGCCCGGCCACCCGGCTGTACGTGGACGCCAGCCACTACCTCGGCCTCGTCCTCGGCGGTCTCGTGGAGAACCCACTGGCTTGCGGGGCCGATGCCTTCGGCGGCTCGACCCACAAGTCGTTCCCCGGACCGCACAAGGGCGTGATCTTCACCGACGCCGAGGACGTCGACGAGAGCCTGCGCTCCGCCCAGTTCGACCTGGTCAGCAGTCACCACTTCGCGGAGACCCTGGCACTGTCCCTGGCAGCGCTGGAGGTCGAGCACCGGATCGGGAACTACGCCCGGACGACCAACGACAACGCGCGACGACTCGCCGCCGCACTGGCCGATGCGGGGTTCCGGGTCCACGGCGACAGCGGCACCGGCTACACCGACACACACCAGGTGTGGGTGGCACTGGAGGGCCCGGCAGCCGCGTACGCCCTGTCGAACAGGCTGGCCGAGGCGGGTATCCGGGTCAATCTGCAGTCGTCGATGCCGGGGATGCCCGGCGTACACCTGCGCCTCGGTTCGAACGAGATCACCTTCGAGGGCGCCGGTCCGCAGGCGGTGGAGGAACTTGCCGCCGCCCTGGTCACGGCACGGGAGCGACCGCTCGGACCGCGGACGGTGAGCACGATCCGCGCCCGGTTCGGTCCGCCCTTCTACACCGATCCCAAAAAGCTGAGAGTGGAGGCCGGGCTGTGTACGTGCTGACCGGGAGGCCCTGCGGTGCCGGGGCGGGGGACGTGGCCGATCGGACCGTCTTCGACGTGCGGGAGCCCGTGGCATGCAACTGATGAGGTCGGACTACACGGAGCTGACCGCACACGGCCGCGGATACCTGACCGATCTGCTGAAGCCCGACAAGACGCACGACATGCTGGAGGCCTACGGCTTCGCGGTGGCGCGGAGCCCGGCCGGGACCGTGTCGACGGAGGACGCCCACCGGGAAATGGCGGCGATACGCGCCGACTTCGGCCTGGGGGAACCCTACGCCCCGCTCCTGTACCGCGACCGGAACGCGCCGCTCGTCACCGAGGTGACGCGGAAGGCCGAATCGGACCACCCGGCCTTCCACACCGGCGCGGCACAGGGCTGGCACACCGACGGGCTCCTGGAGGACATCGGGACCATCCGGACGACCCTGCTGTACTGCGTACGCCCGGCGCACGGAGGCGGCAGGACGTCCCTGCTCAACGCGGGACGGGTGTTCGACGAGTTGCGGACGGAGGATCCCGAGGCGGCCGAGGTCCTGTTGCGGGGCACGATCCTCGGCAGGCGGTCGACGATCCCCGGCGCGGTCCGCGAGGCCGTCGGGCCCGTGTTCGCCGAGCTCGGAGACGGCCACTACGCCACCCGGTACGGCGAAGGACAGGTCGAGCGCTGGTACCCGAAGGACGCCGCGGACCAGAAGTCCCTCGCACGCGCGCTGGGCTACTTCAGGGCCCGGCGGGACGACCCGGACGTCCGGATCGACCTGCTTCTCCAGGCCGGTCAGTGCCTGATCTTCCGCAACGACGTCCTGGCCCACGGCAGGGAGAGCTTCACCGACGACCCGCGGTGCCCGCGTCTGCTCCTGCGCAGCCTGCACACCGACGCCCCGGGGCGCACGTCATGAGGGCCTCCGTCATCGTCGCGATGGCCGGGGAGGGGACACGCTTCGGGGCTCCGTACCCGAAGGAACTCCACACCGTGAGCCCGCACCGCACCGTGCTGCACTGCTGCCTCGAACCGCTGACCGCGCTCGACCTGACCCAGGTGCGGATCGTCGGCGTCGTCGGTGCGGGCCGGGCCCGGTCCATGGACGTGATCGGGGAGGAACTGGGCGGACGCGGCGCGGAGGTGGTCTTCACCGTGCAGAACCCGCGGCGGCACGGACCGGGCCTGGGCGGTGCCGTCCGCGCCGGTCTCCCCTACTGCGAAGGAGTGACCGCCGTGGTGCTCCCCGACCAGATCTTCACCACCGGAGAGCCGGACGACTTCGCGGAGGCGATGGACATGGCGCGGCGGCACGGCCGGTCGGCACTGGTCCACCCGACCACGGACCCCGAGGTCCTGCGCGCCGACGGCGCGGTGGCGCTCGACCGGAGGACCGGTGTCATCACGGCGTGCGAGGAGAAACCGCAGCGGGGCCTCGACCGGTTCGACGGGCTGTGGGTGGTGCCGATGGTCTCCCCCGGCCACCGGGAACTGCTGCCGACGGTGGCGACCGACCCGGCGCGCGTCCTGTGCGGCGCGGCCTACGTCGAGGTCGAGAGCTACGTCAACGTGACGCGACCGTCCGATGTGTGGGGCCTGCGATGCCCGACGTACTGATGGACTGCACCGGACACCGCGTCGACTGGACGTCGCTCGGCGGAATCGGGCTGCGCGCGCGGGAACTCGCCGCGGAGATCGCGCGGGTCGCCGACGTCACGGTCTTCTCACCGGGATCGCTGCCCGAGCAGCTCGGTGCCGGGGTCCGGCTGGTGACCCGGGAGGCGGCGTGGGCCGACGAACTGCGGCGGAGCGACATGGTCTATTCCTTCGACTCGCCGTCCCCCGAGCGGCTGTCAGCCGTGGTCGACAGCGGCAAGCCGGTAATCGTGGAGAACGCCCCGCCCCTCGAACACGCGCTGTACCCGTCGCTGGTACGGAGCGCGGACCGCGAGGACGTCTACCGGAACACGGTGGAGGCGTACCGCCGCCAGTTGGCGAGCGGGACGTTCTTCACCTGCCGGTCGGCCGTGGAGCGGGCGACGCTCGTGGCGAACCTCTGTGTCACCGGGCGGGTCACGGTGGAGGCGATGCGGGCGTCGGGGGCGCTCGACAGGCTGATCTCCACGATCCCCATCGGGTTCTCGGAGTCCGCCGCCGCGGCGGCGCGGCGCGAACTGTCCGGGGCGGACCCGGAGCGGACGTTCCGGGTGGTCTGGTCGGGCGGCCTGTGGGCGTACCTCGACCCGGTATTCGCGCTGGACGCCGTACGGATAGCCCGGAGCCGCGGCGTGCCCGTGGAGCTCGTGTTCCTGTACGGGCGCGAGAACGCCGACAACGCGGTGGTGCTGTCCGGACTCCTCGACACAGTCGAGGAGCACGGGTGCGGCGACTTCGTGACCGTGCGCCGGACCCCGCTCGGTCGGGCGGAGTACTTCCGGGTGCTGGCCGGCGCGTCCGCGCTGATCTGCGTCGGTCGGCGCGGCGTCGAGAACGACACCTGCGTGCGACTGCGGGCCAGGGACTCGAGGCTGTTCGGCCTCCCCACCGTGCTCGACCGGCACGGCCCGACGTTCGACGAGTTGACCAGGGACGGGCTGGCCCACGGCGCGGACGACCCCGAGGAGGGCGCCGACGCTCTGGCGGCGATCCACCGGCAGCGCGGGGACCGCGCGCCCCTCGACTCGTACGCATACCGCCGTACCGCGCGCGACCTGTGCGCATGGATCGAGAAGGGGAAGGAGGAACGATGAGTTCCGGGGAAGAGGTGGCATCGGCCCTTGGGCGTCCCTGGCGGGCTCCCCGCGACCACTCCGGGCCGACGTTCGTCGCCGGGCAGGGCGCCTGGCTGGTCGACCGCGGCGGGCACCGGGTGATCGACGCGACGTCGGGCGCCCTGAACGTGTTCTGCGGACACGGCGTCGAGCCGATCGTGGACGCCCACCTGTCGCAGCTGAGGACACTCGCCCACGTCGACATGGCCCAGGGGCTCACCGAGCCCGCGCACCGGCTCGCGGACGGGCTCCGGGACATCCGGGGACACGGCGGCGACCGATTCTTCTTCGCCAACAGCGGTTCGGAGGCGATCGAACTCGCCGTCGGGCTCTCCTCGCGGTACTGGGCCGCGGTCGACAGCCGGCGGACGGACATCGTCGCCTTCGAGCGCGGCTACCACGGCTCGACCGCGCTGTGCCAGTCGCTGTCCGGCCTGCCGCAGACCAGCAGCGCACCGGACGGGTTCGGGGTGCGCGTCCATCATCTGACGTTCGGCGGGTTCACCGGCGCCGAGCAGCGGTCGGGAGCGGCGCGTGAGCACATCACCGCGCAGCTACGGACGGTCCTGGCCGGTTCGGCGGCGGGCACGGTGCTCGTCGAGCCGTTCCTGAACGTCGGTGGCGGCATCCGGCTGCCCGAGGGACTGCTCGGTGACATCCGCCGTGCCTGCGACGAGTACGGGGCACTGCTGGTGCTGGACGAGGTGTTCACCGGCGTCGGCCGGACCGGGGCGTGGTTCGCGCACGAGCACACCGGCGTACGCCCCGATCTCACGGCTTTCAGCAAGGGCTTGACCAACGGTGTGTGCGCGTTGTCCGCGGTCGCGGCCGACCACCGTGTGCTCGATCGGCTTCCCGCCGGGAGCATCGTGCCGTACGGCCACACCATGTCGGCCTCGGCCGCCGCCTGCGCGGCGGCGAACGCGACGCTGGAGCACATGCGCCGGACCGGGGCCGTCGCCGCGGCCCGCGCGATCGGCGCCAGGCTGCTCAGCGCGCTGGAGCGGGAGCTGCGCGGTGCCGACGGTGTGGTCGACGTGCGCGGACACGGTCTGGCTCTGAGCGTCGAGCTCGACGGCGTCGACTGCGCCGGGAATGTCCAGCAGGTGGTCTACGACCTCGGCGCCTATACGCGGCAGCAGGGCAGCACAGTCCTGCTCGCACCGCCCGCGTGCCTGAGCGGCGCGGAGGAGGACCGGCTCGTCGACCACCTGGTCACCGGGGTCCGCAAAGTGGTCGCAGCACGATGAGGAGTCGATGATGACAGACGTGTTCGGCGTCGACGACGCCCTGGAGCACATCGAGCGGCTTCGCCACGGCGAGACGCTCACCACGGAGCGGGCGTCGGCCGTTCTCGGCCTCCACCGGACGGGCCGGCTCGCCGACTACCAGCTGTCCTCCTGGCTGGCGACCATTGCGGCGAGAGGGCTGCGGTTCGCCGAGACAGTGGCCCTGACCAGGGCGTATCTCGGCCCGGCCCGACGGGGGGCGAGGGTCCGCCGCGGCGGGCGGACCGTCGTGGACAAGCACAGCACGGGTGGCATCGGCGACAAGACGACGTTGGTGGTCGTGCCGCTGGTGGCCGCGCTCGGAGTCCGGGTCTGCAAGCTGAGCGGACGCGGGCTCGGCATCGCCGGGGGCACGATCGACAAGCTGGAGAGTGTGCCGGGGCTCCGGCTCGAGTTCACCGAGGCGGAGCTGGCCGCGCGGCTCGCCGCGGACGACGTCGTCATCGGGTCCTTCTCCGGTGAACTCGTGCCCGGTGACACTGCGACGTACGACCTGCGGTCGGTGAGCGGCTGTGTCCGGTCGGCGCCACTGATCGCCGCGAGCATCGTCAGCAAGAAAGTGGCGGTCGACGCCGACGCGGTCGTCTTCGACGTCAGGTACGGAGCCGGGTCGCTGGTTCCCGACCTCGGGGCGGCGCGCCGGCTGGCGGGGCTTCTGGTCCGGCTCGGCGGCGAGTTCGGCCTGCGCTGCCGGGCGGTGCTCAGCGACGGCTCCGTCCCCCTGGGCACGGCCGTCGGCAACGCGGCGGAGGTCGACGAAGCGGTCGAGTTCCTGCGCGGAAGCGGTGACCGCGGGCTGGCGGCGGAGTGCGAGGCCCTCGCCGTACAGATGGTCCGCGTGGCCGAACCGGACGAACCCGAGGGCAGGATCCGGGACCGGCTGCGGTCGGCGATCGATTCCGGGGCCGCTCTGTCGAGATTCGTCCGGATGCTGACGGCGCAGGGCGGCGACACCGGACCGGTGCTCGGCAGGGGCGGGTACTGCCGGCCGGGGGCGCGGACGGCGGTGCTCGCGCGGGAGGCCGGGTGGGTCACCGACGTCTCGGCGCTGGACATCGGCCGGGCCGCGCTGAAGCTGGGGGCGGGCAAGGTGTTCGCGGACGACGTCATCGACCCGCACGCCGGAATCCGGCTCACCAGGCACCTGGGAGAGCGTGTGGCCGAGGGAGACGTCCTCGCCGAGGTGTTCCACCGCGACGGGCTCGACAGCGGCGAGGCGGCGGAGCTGGTGGCCGGGGCCGTCCGGGTCGGCCCCCGGGAGAACTGCCGGGTACCGCGTGAGCCGGAGCCGGTGTCCGAAGCGGACGTCCACACGGACGGGACGGGGATGGTCCATGTCTGACGGAATCGCCACGCCCGCGTCCGAGCAGGAGCTGCGGGAGTACCTGTCTCAGATGCTGCGCTGGCACTTCGGCGAGAAGACCGGGTCACGGTTCTGGCTCGGACGCCGGGACGCGCTGCCCTTCGACCCGGTCACCGACATCCACACCTTCGACGACCTGTGCCGGTTCCCGTCCCGGGTGAACGAGCTGCGCGAGGTCCGGGTCGAGGACCTGGTCCCCCGGGGGCTGGCGGAGGAACCCCCGCCCTACGTGGTGGAGTCCGGCGGCACGACCGGCAGGCCGAAGCGCGCCGTCCTGTCGCAAACCCGGATCGAGCAGTTGGTCGACATGTACTGCGCGTACGTGCCGGAGGCCGAAGGGCACACCATGCTGTCGCTGTTCCCGACCGGCCCCCACCTCGCGGGGAACTGGCAGCGGCGGTGGGCGCGGCGGCTACGCGTGCCCTACCTCCAGGTGGACATCGATCCGCGATGGGTGAAGTCCGGGATCGGGGCGGAAGTGCGGCAGCGCTACGTGGAGCACGTTCTGGCCCAGGCCCGGGATGTGCTCCGCACACAGCATGTCGGACATCTGCTGGTGACCCCTCCGCTGCTGCGCGCGTTGGCGCGGTCCGAGGAACTGGCGGAACGTGTACGTGCCACGGTGCGGGTCATCACCTGGGGCGGGGCGCGCATGACGCGCGAAGAGCTGTACGAGTACGCGCAACTGGTGTTCCCGGACGCCGCCTTCGTCGCCACCTACGCGAGTTCGATCACGGGCACCCGGGCGCTGCTCAGGCGCTCGACGGCATACGACGACCTTCCGGTGTTCGACCCGGTCGGCCCCGAACTGTTCCTCCGCGTCGTCGCCCCGGACACCCGCAGGCCCGTGCCGTACGGGGCACGCGGCCAGGTGCTGATGCACACGGTCACGCGGGACATGTTCCTGCCGAACAACCTGGAACGGGATCTGGCCGTGCGCGTGTCCCGGGGCGAGGAGTGGCGGGGCGACTCGGTCGCGGACGTCGTCCCGATGGCGGAGTTCGAGGGCAGCCGGGTAGTCGAGGGGATCTACTGATGGGGAACGGCCGGGAGGGGCAGAAGGTCCCCGTTGTACGAACGACCGCCGCCGGCAAGGTCGGCGGGGTGCAGTACCGGCCGTCCGGCTTCGCCCTGTGGCGGGGTGTCCCCTACGGCACGGTCCCGCCCGAAGGCGGCCGGTTCGCCGGCCCTGTGCGGCCGGAACCCTGGGACCGGGTGCGGCCGGCGCTGCATCACGGCAGCATGTCCTGGCAGCTCCCGCCCGTCTACGACAGGGCGTCCGGCACCCTGCGGGATTTCGACTTCGCGCACACCGCCGACCCGGAGCACGAGGACTGCCTGAACCTCAATGTGTACACGCCGGACCCCGGGCGCGCGGGTCTTCCCGTTCTCGTCTGGTTCCACCCGGGCATGCAGGTCGCGGGGTCGGGAAACATGCCCGGCAGACACCCGGAGGTGCTCAGCCGCAGCCACGGCGTCGTCGTGGTGACGATGAATTTCCGCCTGGGGTGCTGGGGTCATCTCTTCCTGGACGACCTGGTCGGGCGGGACACGGCGAACCTCAGACTTCGGGACCAACTCCTCGCCCTGGCCTGGGTGAAGGAGAACATCGCGGCCTTCGGCGGCGACGACACCAACGTCACCCTGTTCGGGGAGTCCGCGGGGGCGCGCAACATCGGCTCCGTCCTGGGGTGCGGCGCCGCCGACGGGCTGTTCGAGCGGGCCGCGCTGTACAGCGGCGGATGCGAGAACGTGGTGTCGCGGGACGCGGCGACCGGGTTCGCCCGGGAGTTCCTGGAGTGCGCGGGCCTCGTCGACGACCCCGAGCGAGTCCTCTCCGTCCCGAATGTGCACCTGAAGGTGGCGCACGAACGCCTGCTCAGGCGGCACGAGATCGTGCACTACCGGGATGTCGTGGATGGCGTGCACCTGTCCCGTCCCCCGATCGAGGCCATCGGGGCGGGGGCGGCCGGCAAGGTCGACCTCCTGGTGTCCAACACGGCGAACGAGGCCGGTCTGTGGGACCGACTGATGCCGGGCGGGGCGCGCGTGGTGGCGCGAGGCGCCAGGGCCGGGGCGGCACGGACGGCGCGGTACGGAACCGACCACGAGCGGTTCATCAACGCGGAGTTGTTCCTGCGCCCGTCGCATGACCTGCTGCGGACGAAGGCCGCGTCGGGCAGCGGCCGGTGCTGGTACCAGGTGTACGACCACGTCCCCTCGAACCACAGCTTCGCCGACGCCGACCGCGCGTTGCACGGCATGGACCTCGCATCGCTGCTGCTCGACCTCTCCGCCCCCGGGGCCGCGTCGGAGGCGGACATCACGGTGGCCCGCCACGTCCAGGGGGCGCTGGTGGACTTCGCCCGTGGGAGGGGCCCGTCGACCGGCGGTGTCCCCTGGCCCGTGTACGACGGCGCCGCGGAGAAGCTCGTCCGCATCGGCCGGGAACCGCGGGTGGAAACCGCCGAGTGGCCCCTGGACGACGACCACGCGGCAGCCGGCCGGTAGAGGAGCGGGGGCGACGGGGAATGCGTACAGAACTGCAGGGGTCGCCGTCGTGGACGACGCGGCTGATCGTGTCGTGTGCCGCCGAGCGGCGGGCGACGGTCTGCGCCGTGGTGCTCGCGCTGGTCGGCACCGGAATCGATCTCACCACGCCGCTGGTGATCGGATCCGTGGTCGACGGGCTGGCCACCGGCCGGGCGGTCGCCCTCGATGCGCTCGTCCTGCTCATGGTCGCCGCCGTCCTCAGGTTCGTCGCCCAGTTCGGCCAGCGCGCGACCGCGAGCCGCTTGGCGACGCGGGTGCAGCACGAGCTGCGGGTGGCTCTGCTGTCGTCCTTGTGCCGCTACTCCGGTGAGCAGCAGGACGCGTTGCGGCGGGGCGAGGTCGTGTCGCGGTCGGTCACCGATCTGCAGGTGATCCAGTCGCTGCTGGCCCTGGCCCCGCAGGCGGCCGCGGCCGTGTGCCACGTCACGGTCCAGATCGTGATCATGTTCGTGCTCTCCCCGGTGCTCGCGCTGGCGACGCTCGTCACCGTCCCGCTCGGGGGTGCGCTGGTGGTCCGTTCCCGGCGACGGATCCACGCGGCCACCTGGCTGTCCCAGCAGGCCGCCGCCGACCTGACCTCGTTCACCGGCGAGGCCATCGCCGGACTGCCCGTCACCAAGGTCTTCCAGCGGGAGGACCTGGTCGAGAACCGCTTCCGGGCCCTGGCCTGCGCGCTGTTCGGGCGGCGTCGGCGCGTCGCCCGGCTGAACTCCGTGTTCACCCCCGTCCTGATCACCCTGCCGCAGTTCGCGCTCGTCCTGGTCATCGGAGTCGGCGGGACAATGACCCTGCGGGGCGATATCGGCGTCGGCACCTTCGTCGTGTTCGCCACGTACCTGCTCACCATGACCGGGCTGGTCCGGCTGCTGGCCGGGGTGGTCTCCGCGCTCGCGCTCGCCCGGTCGTCCGCCGACCGTATCCACGCGATCATCGACAGCGGCGGCCACGAGCCGGACACGGTCGGCGACGGCTCCCGGACCGGCCGCGGCGGCAGTCTCGGGGTAGTACTGTCCGACGTCGGGCTGACGCTCGGGCCGGAGGCACGGGACGTACTGCGGGGCATGAGCCTCACGGTCGCGCCCGGGGAGTGCCTCGGTGTCGCGGGCCGGGCCGGCTCCGGGAAGTCGGTCCTCGGGCTGCTGCTCCAGGGGCAGTATCGGCACAGCTCGGGGCAGGTCGAACTCCTCGACCGTGCGGGCGGCTCCAGGGCGGCGGCTCCGGGCGACCCCGATGCCGTACTGGTGACACAGGAGCCGTTCCTGTTCTCCGGCACCATCAGGGACAACATCCTTCTGGGCCGGGAGTTCCGCGGCGACCGGTACGCGTCGGCGGTCGCCGACGCGGCTGTGGACACGATGCTCGACCGCCTGCCGGACGGGGACCGGACCCACGTCGGCGAGGGTGGGGCCCGGCTCTCCGGGGGCGAGCGGCAGCGGATCGCCCTCGCCAGGGCGCTGTACAACTCACCGGGCCTGTTGGTGCTCGACGACGCGACGTCCGCCCTGGACACCCTGACGGAGGCGCGGGTGCTCGATGCCCTGCGGCGGCGGCTCCGGGGCGGGTGCACCGTCGTCGTGACCGGCCGACGGCGGGTGGTGCTGTCGCTCGCCGACCGGATCGCGGTCGTCGAGGGCGGTCGCGTGGTCGAGCACGGTGGCGCCGCGGACCTCATGGAGCGTTCCGTGCGGTTGAAGGCCCTGATGGGAGAGGAAACGGGGACACCGACGCTCGGCGCCGACGAGATCGCGGGCGGCGAGCGGGACGCGTGCGAGGCACCGTCGGCGAACGGCGGGCCGGGCCGGGCACGGGCCGGGAACCAGGGGGATTCGGCCGCGGCGCTCGGGGCGTACGCCGCCCGTCCGCCCGAGGTCGTGGACGAGCCTACGGAATCGGATCTCAGGAGCGGGCGGCGGGACGGCCCGTTCGGCTTCGGGGAGGCGCTGCGGCCGGTCCGCCTGCTGGCCCTCGCGGCGGTCGTGTGCATCGGCGTCGAGGTCGTCGCGGCCGTGACGCTTCCGGCGGTGGCCCGGGCCGTCCTCGGGCGTTCGGCGGAGGGTGACGCGACGGCGGTCGGGGCGCTGTTCGCACTGGGACTCGCGGTCACCGCGGTGAGCTGGGCCGCGGGGTGGGGAACCATCCGTACGACCACGCAGGTGTGCGACCGCGTGCTGTTCGCCGTACGCCTGCGGTGCTTCCGT
The DNA here is from genome assembly GCF_035918155.1 of Streptomyces sp. NBC_01591. NCBI lineage: Bacteria > Bacillati > Actinomycetota > Actinomycetes > Kitasatosporales > Streptomycetaceae > Streptomyces > Streptomyces sp. NBC_01591. The sequence goes on along the minus strand of NZ_CP109327.1, from coordinate 7,829,283 downwards.
CACATCCAGCGCCTCCCGCTGCCCTACGTGGACCGGGTGCGGTCGGGAGGGCTGCTGACCCGGATGACGGCGGACATCGACTCGCTGTCCGCGTTCGTGCAGACGGGTCTGCTGTCCCTGGTCGTCAACCTGTTGCTGGTGCTCGGGGTCGGCCTGGTCGTGGTCTGGATCGCGCCGGGCTACTGGCTCGTCCTGGCGGGGGCAGGGGGTGTGGTGCTGGTCGGGGCGGCCGTGTTCCAGCGCGTCGTCTCCCGGTCGTATCCCAGGGCGAGGGAGCTGCTCGCGGCAGTCAACGCCGACCTGCACGAGAAGGCACACGGCATCCGTACGGCGCAGATCTTCCGCTGCACCGGGCGGATCGTCGCGGAGTTCGCGGAGAAGTCGGCGGCATACCGCGACGAGCGCCAGGTCGGGCAGCGTGCTGTGGCGTGGTTCTTTCCCCTGGTGGCGCTGACCATCGACGTGGCGCTGATCTGCGTGCTGCTGCCGGCCGCGGCGGACGGACTGCCCCGGGCGGGCGTCTCCGACAGCGGGACCGTCTCCGACAGCGGGACCGTCACCGACAGCGGGACCGTCACCGCTCTCATCCTGTACCTCTCCATGCTGTATTACCCGATCCAGCAGATCGCGACGGTCTACGACAGCGCCCAGCAGGCCAGGGTGGGAGTCCGGCGCGTCAACGGGCTGCTGTCGGAGCCGACCGAGGAGCCGGTCGGGAAGACGGTCGGGAAGGCGGTCGGGGAGGCGGTCGGCGGCGCACCGGCCGGCGCTTCGCGCGTCGGTGCGGACATCCGCTTCGACCGGGTCGGCTTCAAGTACCGGGAGGACGCCCCGTATTCGCTCCTGGATATCGTCCTCGACATTCCGCCGGGGACGTCGCTCGCCGTCGTCGGCCCGACGGGCGCGGGCAAGTCGACCATCATCAAGCTGCTGGCACGGTTCTACCGCCCGCAGCGGGGGGCGATCCGCGTCGGCGGCGTGGACGTCGACGCGATCCCGCTGCGCGACTACCGGCTGCGGACCGCCATCGTGCCGCAGGAGGCGCATCTGTTCAGCGGTTCCGTCGGCGAGAACATCGCGTTCGGACGTCCCGGCGCGTCCCCCGCGGAGATCATGGAGATCGTCCGGTCGTTCGGCGTGTCCGAACTGATCGACTCCCTGCCCGGCGGACTGGACTACGACATCGGCCCTCGGGGAGCCGCCCTGTCCGCCGGACAGCGGCAGGTGGTCGCCGTACTGCGGGCGCTCGTGTCGTGCCCCGAACTCCTGCTGCTGGACGAGGCCACCGGAGCACTGGACCTGGAATCGGAACGCAGCGTCGTCAACGCCCTGCGCGGTGACCGGAGCGGACGGAAGACCGTCCTGGTCGCCCATCGGCTGGCCACCGCCGCGCAGGCGGACGTCATCGCCGTGGTCGAGCGGGGCCGCCTGCTGGAGGTCGGCGGGCACGAGTCCCTGCTGGGATCGGGCGGGCTGTACGCGGAGCTGTGGGCCGCCTCCGGACACGACGGAGCAACGATCGACCGAGAACGAGGAGGTAGGACGTGAAGTCACTGACCTGTGGTGAGGGGTTCCGGTTCAACGGGGCGGTGTCGTTGCAGCGGGGCGAGAACTGGGTGGCACCGTGGCGGGTGCCCTTCGACCGGGCCCGGTTGTACTTCCCGGAAGGCGGCATCGGACGGGCGGGAATGCCGTCCGGGGTGGCCATCGTGCTGATGACGGACACGGAGCACATCGAGCTGGACTACCTGTGCTCGCGGTGCCCGGACAACATCGTCGACCTCGCCGAGGACATCGAACAGCTGGAGTCCGTCGACGTGGTGGTGGACGGGCGCCGCCTCGGCCGGCATGCGTTGTCGGCCTCCAAGAGCGAGGAGACCCTGCGACTCGACCTCGGGAACGAGAGCGGTGGCGACCGGCGGGTCGAGCTCTGGCTGCCGCTCTACGCCCAGTTCCGCCTGATCGGCCTGCGGGTCGACGAGGGCGCGACGGCGTCCGTTCCGGCCCCGAACCCGAAGCGGTGGGTGCACTACGGCGGTTCGCTGTCGCAGGGGATGGGTGCGGACTCGCCTCTGACCAGCTACGTCCAGTCGAGCCGGTGGCGCGACGATCTCGACCTGGTGTCGCTGGCCCGGGGCAAGGGCACGCACCTGGAACCGGTGTTCGCGGATCTGATCGCCGAGCTGCGTCCGCGCTACCTGACCATGGCGGTCGGCGGCATGGTCTATCTCACCGGATCGCTGAATCAGTACACGTACCTCACGAACATGCTCGGCTTCGTGAAACGCGTCATCGACGCCGTGCCCGACTGCGCGGTGGTCGTACTCATGCCACCGGCGAGTCCTCGGTACCGCGACCGCAAGGGCCCGGGCGGGCTGACCGCCGCAGAGTGGGCGGAGGTGCACTACGCCACCGTGGAGTCGGTCATGGAGTGGGGCGACAACAGGGTCCACCACGTGCGCCAGTGGTCGGACGTCGACGAGTCCGATTTCCTCGCCGACGGCATCCACCTGACATCGAGCGCACACCGCCGGTACGGGGAGTACCTGGCGGAGCAGATCCGCGCACGCGTGGGGTAGCGCTCGTCGATCCCGTGACGGGCAAGCAGGGCGAACAGGCACGACAACAGACGACGGGCGACATTCGCCCGATGAGGAGGAACGCTGTGCAGGACGCCGAGCAGGCACGCGACGACGAGCGGCACGACCCGATCCGGCCGGGCGGGCCGACCGGGCCGGCCAAACCCACGGGCGCCGCTGCCGAGGACGACCCCGACTGGTTCGACGACGTACCGGACGAGAACGTCGGGTCGGTGCTCTCGCTGGACGAACTGGCCCCGTACCCGGGGATCTAGAGAATCCAGAGGAGCGTTGTGGGCCCTTCACACCGAGCCGCCACCGGCCTGGCCGACAAGCGGCAGCAGGAAGTGCTGGAATGGTACGCGTCCCGGCCGGGCGGGCGTGGAACCGAACAGGCGTGGCCCGAGGGCGCGGTGGTCGTCATGGGCCGTGATCTTCTTCCGCACGATGCCGACCTGGCCGCCATCGGATGCCGTGCGGTCGCGCAGACCTCGCTCGACGACTGGCGGCGGGGTTCCGCCGAGCGGTCGGTCCCGCCGTCGGCGAAGTACGTCCTGGTGGTCGTCGCCCGGCAGGGGTTCGATCTCCGGCTCGCCGGGGACATCGTGGACTTCGGGCGCCGGATCGGACTCCCGGTGGGCACGTTACCGGCACGCTCCACTGGGGAACTGGGCTTCATGCTCCGGCGTATGGCGCTGGCCAGACGGATACGGGCCGGGAAGCACGTCTTCGTCGACGCCGCCGACTCGTCGTCCGTCGTGGGCGATGCGGCGGAATTCGCCGATCCCAGTGCGGAAGGCGTGCACAGCGTCTCCGTGTACGGCCACGGCAACGAATCGCACGTCAAGATCGGCGACAGGTTCGTCTGCGCGCACAGTGCGAGCGGCTTCCCCGCGCAGGACTGCGAGTGCGCGCAGCACGGTCTCAGGCTGTGCAGGCTCGACGACATCCGCTGCGCATGGATCCATCTGGGATCGTGCGGAGCACTGATCCCGGACTGGCGGCGCAGTCTGCCCGCGACCAACTTCGTGGACTCCTTCGCGAGTTCCTATGCGGCGACGCTGTGCGGATCGCTCCACCGCATGCCGACGTCGCGCCGGGCGATCGTGGGCCACGAGCTGGCTCAGCTCGGCGGGGCCGCTCCGGACGGAGCCGACCGGTCGGCGGGGACCCTGTGTCTGGGCGACCCGGTCCTGCTGCGGCACAGCCGCGGTATTCCGGACCGGAAGGCGACCGTCGTGTCCCTGGGCGGCGAACTCAAGGACATCGAGACGGGGTTGGCGCGTCTGTCCGAGGACAGGGAGCGGCTGCTGGCGCTGACGCGGACGGTCGACGACGCGCGTGGCAGGGTCGTCTCCCTGCGTCTGGCGGGAGGCCCTGCCGCGCGCGAGGCGCTGGACGCCTGCGCGCGCGGGATCGACAGTGCCTCGGGCTGGGCGGTACGGGCCGCCGCGGTGCTGTCGGTGGCGAACGAACGGACGCTGTACGGCGAGACCGTCCGGGCCGAGTTCACCCGCTGCGTCGCCAGGGTGGAGGGCCTCGCCGAACGGTTCGAGCGGGAGTTGGTCTCCTTCGTGGCGAGCGTGCCCGCGATCGGCGCCCGGGCCGTCGAGCGCGCCATGAAGACCGGGCTGCTCTTCGGGCCCACGGGGTCACAGGTGCTGTGCGCCTGTCGGTTGTGCGGGCTCCCGGTCCGCGTGGGCACGGCCCGGGGTGCGGCGGACGACCGGGAGTGCTTCTGGGCGCGGTGCGATGTCTGCGGACACCTGGCGAGGTCGTCGGACGGAGAGCGGTTCCCCCTGATCACCGTGGAGGAGCCGGGGGTGGTCGGCGTGCGGTTCTTCGGCGGTACGCGGCCCTCCGACGGCGCGCGGCTCTCCGGCGGCGCGCGCCCGGCCCCGTCCGCGCGGGTGGTCGTCGACGTCGACGACGGCGCCGGGGGCCTGCACACCAGAAGCGTGCACAGCATCGCGGCAGGTAACGAGGTGCGCGTGCGCTGCGATACGGGCGGCACCGGGCCCTCGCTGCGGGTGCGGGCGCTGGTGGTGTCCGGATTCGCAATGTGGTTCGCGCGCGCGACCGTGCCGTCGGCCGAGCTGCTCGGCTCTCCGTCCCACTGACGCGAAGGAAGTCATATGCGTGGTATCGCTGTCGGACAGTCCAAGGACGAGGACTCATGAAGGCCGTGTTCGCAACCGCCCCCGATCCTGACGACCCGTTGTCCACTGTTGTCGTCGGGCACCGCCCCGATCCCGAGGTGCCTCCGGGCTGGGTGCGGGTGGAGGTCCGGGCGGCTTCCCTGAACCACAAGGATCTCTGGACCCTGCGCGGCGTCGGGATCAACCGTGACCAGTACCCGCGCATCCTCGGCTGCGAAGCGGCGGGGGAACGGCCGGACGGGACGAGAGTGGTGCTGTATCCGCTTCTCGATTCCCCGCCTGGCATGAGCGACGAGACGCTGGCGATGCCCGCGGCGCAGCTCGTCGGTGCCCGGCCGGGCACTCTCGCCGAGTACGTCGCCGCTCCCCCGGAGAGCCTGCTGCCGGTCCCGGAACACCTGTCCTGGGAGGAGGCGGCGTGCCTGGTGTGCACCTGGCTTCCCGCATACCGGATGCTGTTCACGAAGGCGGCGCTGCGTCCCGGGGACACGGTGCTCGTCCAGGGCGCCGCGGGCGGGCTCTCCACCGCGCTGATCAGCCTGGCCTCGGCGAGCGGCGTGCGCACCTGGGTCACCGGCCGGTCCGCCGACAAGCGGGCCCTGGCCCGCCGGCTGGGGGCGAGCGCCACGTACGAACCGGGGGCCGAACTGCCCGAACCGGTCGACGCGGTGATCGACAGTGTGGGCAGGGAGACGTGGACGCACACGCTGCGCAGCGTCCGGCACGGCGGCACGGTGGTTGTCGCGGGCGCGACGACGGGTGATGTGCCGCCTGCCCGGCTGCACCGGATCTACTTCCACCAGATCAACGTCGTCGGCTCCTTCAGCGGAACGAGGGAGGAGTACGGGCGCATGCTGACGTTGATGCGCACCACCGGCATCAGACCGCTGGTGGACGATGTGCTGCCGGCCCAGGAGGCACGCGCGGCGCTCAAACGGCTTGCGGACGGCGATGTGCGCGGCAACCTCGTCCTCATCTGGCCGGGTGACACCGGACAGGCAGGCGGGCCGAAGGCACTCCCCGGCGAGCGGACCGGCCGGTGAGCTCCGCGATCGAGGTCGTGCGCGAGGCGGGCGACAGCGCTGCCGTTCCACCGTGCGACAGCCGGTTCCACTACGTTCCGCCATGGCGGGCCGCGACGCTGAGATCGCTGGCGGAGCAGGTCCTGCCCCCGGTCGCCGACGTGGCGGCGCGGTACTCGGCCGCCGCCCGGCCGGACGAACCGATCACCGCCGACGAGACGACGACGCTGATCGCCGCGTGCGCGTACGTACGGCTGCGGGGCGGGGGCGACGGCTGCACCCTCGCTTTCGGTGGCCTGCCCCCGGAGCTGGCGGGGCACGCCCGGTTCGAGCGGATGACGGTGCGGGCGGCGCTGGAGTGCGTCGGCTGGTTCGACGCCAACCAGCGTTGCCTCACCGGCGTACGCATCGCCCCGGACAGGCCCGCCGGGACACGGCCTTCCGACGGCGCGCTCTACGGGCCGGAGCTGGCACGGCGGTATGGCCCGGCGCGGCAGGTGACCGAGCGGTTCAACGACGTGCTGCGCGGTTTCGCCAAGGACTTCCTCGGCTCGCACCGCGTCCTGGAACTGGGCACGGGCACCGGCAGGCTCGCTCGCAACGTCGCGCCCTTCGCGGGCTCCTACACCGGGATCGAGGCATCGCGCGCGATGATCGACGCGGGACGCCGGGACGGCCTGGACGTGCGGCACGGCGACATGATGGCGATGCCGTTCGCCGCGGGCTCGTTCGATGCGGTCGTCGAGCACGAGAGCATCGACTTCTGCACGGAGCCGTTGCTGGCGGCCACCGAGGTCGAACGCGTACTGGCTCTGGGCGGTCGGTTCTACCGCGTCGAGCTGGAGACCGCTCCCGCCGCCGGGATCGGCCGGCTGCAGGAGGGGATCACCGCACAGCTGGCGGACATGTCCGGCGGGGTCTTCCCGTACTGGACCAAAGGACAGCGGCAGCGTCTGCACAGGTGGCTGTTGTGGCGGGGCTTCGTGCACCGCAGGATCGAGCTCGCGCGATGGGACGAGACCCGGGCGCTGCGCGACTGGCTGCAGGGTCTGGTGAACGCGAGCTATCCGTCCTTCTCGGGCATCGACGAGCGGACGGCGTTGTCCGTCTGTGTGGAGCTGGCGGGCGCGGCCTCGATGGGGGACCTCGACACGCGGTGGCCAGGACGCGTCGGCATGATTCTGCACCAGTACGAGCTCGTCGACCGGTGCTGTCCCGGACACCGTCCCCGTCCCTGAACCTGACCTTCGTGCTCGCCCAGCGGGGCGAGCCAAACCGTACGGGAGAGAAGCTTGCTGGTGTGGATCAACGGCCCTTTCGGGGCCGGCAAGTCGAGCGTCACCGACCAGCTGACGCGGATCGTCGGCAAGATCATCGTCTTCGACCCGGAAGAGGCCGGTTTCCATCTCCGCGCATGGGTGCCGATGCCGGAGTCGGGGAACTTCCAGGATCTGGCGTGTTGGCGCGATGTCGTGGCGCAGTCGTGCGCGGCGTTCGTACGGCACTATCCGGATCATCTTCTCGTCGTCCCGATGACCGTGGTGAACGACGCCTATCGGCGGGAGATCTTCGACATCATCCGGAAGGACACCGATGACGTCCTGCACGTCTGGCTGTCGGTCAGCAGGGAACTCCTCGCGCAACGCATCACCGACCAGGTCGTGCACCCGGACGATCCGGTGAGGGACGCCGAGGTGAGGACGTGGCGGCTCGGGCAGATCGACAGCGCGATGGCCTGCGAGGAGCGACTGGGGGCGGACACCGTCGTCCTGCTGACGGACGATGCGAGTCCCCGGCAACTGGCCGAACGGATTCTCACCGAAGTGAGCGGATGAGACACACGACTGGCGCACGTGATCCGTATCGCCCCGGCTGAGCACCCGGCGATCACCTGTCCGATATGGGAGGATCAGCCGCTGTGAGGACGTTTCCCCTTCAGTCCACCGCACCCATCGGACCAGGCCGGCCGGTACCGCTCACCCCCCGGACAGCCCACCACCACACGGCCCCGGCCGCACACCGGGCTCCGACCCGCCCTCGTTCCGCACCCGATGACTGACGAACGCGCCGCGCGTGCGATCGACGCGACGCGATTGCCCGAGGACGTCATGGCACGCATCGACGCCCTCGCCCCTGGAGAGGACCTGGTGATCACCCGGGACGGCGAACCGGTCGCGAGGATCTCCGGCGTCCCCGGCACCGTCGTCATCGGCACCGTCATCGATCCGGTCACGCCGAGCGCGGCCGATGAGGAGCCGTCGGCCACCGACAAGGGCGTCACGGTCGTCGTGACGGCGATGAAGCTGTCGGATTCGGCCCGCACCTCGCTCTCCGACCAACTCGGCGCGGACTACATCGTGCTCGACATGCACGCGGCTCCCGTATCGGCCGACGTCCTGCTGGTGCCGCCGGTCAGCCCGCAGCTGATCGGGAGCCTGCGGTCGGCGTTCCCCAGGGCCCGGGTCGTCGTCGCCGAAATCGAGGACGACGAACTCGGAGTCAGCTACCAAGGCCCCGTCCGACGCCTGCTCGACGCAGGCGCCGAGGCATACCTACCCCCGGCAACCGTCCCCCACCTGGCAAAACAGCTCAACCAAACCCTCACCCGCCGAAGCCACCCCCTCGACAGCTCCCCCACCCCGGAAATCGAACCGCACCGCGAGGCACCGGATTCCCAACGGTGATCGATCCGACGCTCGCGCAGGCCGGGCAGGGTGCCTGACCCTGCATCGGGACGACACGTCGAATGAGCGTCACGAGCGCCATGCAGCGTCAGGACATCGCGCGCAACACCCCTCATGCGAACCAACAAACCGCAAACGTATCCCTGCGATCCCGTGGACATCGACGGCATGATCAACCTCGACTTCGACGAGCAAGGCCGCCCAATCGGCATCGAGGTGTTCGCGGCCAGTTCAAAACTGCCTGATTACCTGCTCAAGTCGGCTGAGCGCCTGGACACCGAAGACGCCTGAAGCAGCTGAGCACGGCAGTCGGGGCCCCTTGCTCTGCAGCAGGTTGGAAAGAACGACCAAGGGCCGGTTCCGGATGTCTCCGAAACCGGCCCTGATCTGCGACTGTCTCCAGTCGGGACGACAGGATTTGAACCTGCGACCCCTTGACCCCCAGTCAAGTGCGCTACCAAGCTGCGCCACGTCCCGATGCCCGCCTGACCTGGGGTTTCCCCTTGGCCGAACGCGCATGAGAACAATACCGCACTCGGGCGGGTGGTCACGAACGCCTTTACCGCTTGACCTCAACCAAGCTTGATGTTCAACGCTTGTTCCATGACGAACACCACCGCCGCACCGGCGCGCGACTACCGCGACATGAATCGCCTGATGAGCCTGATGACCGGGGACGAGAAGCACGGCCCCGCGGCGACCTCCACCCTGGACGCCCTCTGGGTGCTGTACGACCGGGTGCTGCGGGTGACGCCCGACACCGTCGACGCGCCCGGTCGCGACCGGTTCCTCCTGTCCAAGGGGCACGGGCCGATGGCGTACTACGCGGTCCTGGCCGCGCACGGGTTCTTCGGGGAGGAGCTGCTGCCGGGGTTCGGGGCATACGACTCACCGCTCGGGCACCATCCGGACCGGACGCTGGCGCCGGGGGTCGAGATCGGCAGCGGGTCACTGGGGCACGGGCTGCCGCTGGCCGTGGGGAGCGTGCTCGGTCTGCGGGCGCAGGGGCTCACCGATCCGCGGGTGTGGGTGCTGATCGGCGACGCCGAGCTGGACGAGGGCAGCAATCATGAGGCGCTCGCCTATGCGGGCCCGGCCGGGCTGGAGCAGCTGCACACCGTGGTGATCGACAACGCGTCGGCCTCGTACGCCCGGCCCGGTGGGATCGCCGCCCGGTTCGAGGCGGCGGGCTGGTCGGTCGGCTCCGTCGACGGACGGGACCACGAGGCGCTGTACGCGGCCTTCACCACGCCGCACCCCGGACGACCGCGGGCCGTGGTCGCGCACGTCGATCCGAAGGACTGACCCGAAGGACCGGATACGTACCGCCTCGAATACCGAAGAGAACATGAGAGGGACACTTCAGATGGATACGATGCGTGACCGCTTCATCACCCCCACGTCACAGTTGCTGGACGAGGACCCGCGCCTCGCCCTGGTCCTGGCCGAGATCAGCCGGGACGGCTTCGGCCCGGCCGAGCGGGCCCATCCGGACCGGGTCGTCAATGTGGGAATCAGGGAGCAGCTGCTGGTCGGAGCGGGCGCCGGGATGGCGCTCACCGGGCTGCGGCCGATCGTGCACACCTTCGCCAGCTTTCTGGTGGAGCGGCCGTTCGAGCAGGTCAAGCTGGACTTCGGCCACCAGGGAGTGGGCGGGGTGCTGGTGAGTGCCGGAGCCTCGTACGACTGGCCGGCCGGCGGGTTCACCCATATGTCGCCGGGTGATGTCGCACTGCTGGACACCCTGGACGACTGGACGGTCCATGTGCCGGGCCACCCGGACGAGGCCGAGGCGCTGCTGCGGGAGGCCGCGGCCGGGGACGGCCGGGTGTATGTGCGTCTGTCGCTGCAGTCCAACGACCGGGCGCGACCGGTCGGCGCGGGGACCGGGTTCACCGCGGTGCGGGAGGGGACGGGCGGGGTGGTGATCGCGGTCGGGCCGATGCTCGACAACGTGCTCGCCGCGACCGACGGGCTCGATGTGACGGTGCTGTACGCGACGACGGTGCGTCCGTTCGACGGGGCCGGGTTGCGGCGGGCCGTCGGTGATCACGGGGTCACCGATGTGGTGATCGTCGAACCGTATCTGGCCGGCACGTCCACGGCTGCCGCCAATGACGCGCTCACCGAGCTGCCGCACCGCGTGCTGGGCCTCGGAGTGGGGCGGGCCGAGCTGCGCAAGTACGGGGAGATGGACGAGCACCTCGCCGCACACGGCCTGGATGCCAGGGGGCTGCGGGAGCGGATCGGCGCCTTCCTGCGCCGCTGACCGGGGCGGAGTATTCCCGGGCCGGGGCCGCCGCTCGCCCGGCCCGCACAGGAGGCACCGTGAAGCCACGGAGTGCCGTCCCGGCCCATTGACCCCATCGAGGCCTCAACCTAATCTGAACGATGCACTCCAGAAAGCGCTTTCTAAATCCCGCAGTCGGCATCTACCGCACAGGGAGCGCCCATGAGTCATCGCCCGTCGCACAGCCGTCCGTTACGGGGGCACCGGTTTCCGTCGCCGCTCGTCGCCCTCACCGCTCTCCTGGCGTTGGTTGTCGGCTTACTGGTGGCCACGCCGCCCCGGGCCCACGCGGCGCCCTTCCGGGTCCTGGTCTACTCCGAGGTCACCAACTTCAGGCACGACTCGATTCCGGCCGGAATCGATGCGATCAAGAAGCTCGGCGCCGAGAACGGTTTCGAGGTCGAGGCGACCGACGACTCCGCCGTCTTCAATGACACCGATCTGGCACGCTTCCAGGCCGTGGTGTTCAACAACACCAACTCCACACCGGAGAAAGGTGACTTGCTGAACGCCGCCGAGCGGACTGCCCTGCAGAAGTACATCCGTGCGGGAGGCGGCTGGGTCGGCCTGCACGCCGCGTCCGCCAGCGAGCGCGACTGGGGCTGGTACGAGGGTCTTGTCGGTGCGATCTTCGACCAGCACCCGGCCGTGCAGACCGGCCGGGTCAAGGTTCTCGACCACGTCCACCCCTCCACCAAGGGCCTTCCGGACCTCTGGGAGCGTACGGAGGAGTGGTACAACTGGCGCACCAATCCGACCTCCAAGGTCCACACCCTCGCGCAGATCAAGGTCCGGGACGGCATCACGGGGCTCGACGAGGGTGTGGACCATCCATGGTCCTGGTGCCAGAACTACGACGGCGGCCGCTCCTGGTTCACCGCCGGCGGGCACGCATCCTCGGCGTTCCAGGAGGAGGGCTTCGTCCAGCACCTGCTCGGCGGTATCGAGTGGGCCGCGGGTGCCAAGCCCGGTGACTGCACTGCGACGCGGACCGGTTCGTTCCAGCGGACCGCGCTGGCGACCAGCGACCTCGCCGATCCGTTCGAGCTGGCCGTCGCCCCCGACCGGCGGGTCTTCTTCGCGCAGCGCACCGGAAAGCTGAAGGTCATCGACCAGACGACGATGAAGGTGTCGACCGCGCTGGACTTCGCGTACACACCCGAGATGACGAGTCAGTCCGACGGACTGCTCGGTCTCGCGCTCGACCCGGGCTTCGCCACGAACAACTGGCTCTATCTGCTGCATTCCGACAAGACCGAGAAGCAGTTGAACCTCTCCCGGTTCACCGTCACCGGCAATTCGGTCGATCCCGCTTCGGAGAAGCGGCTGTTGACCATTCCGACCTGGCGGGGCGAGGGGCGGGCCAATTCCCACATGGCCGGTTCGCTCGCCTTCGACAAGGCCGGCAACCTGTACGCGGCGACCGGTGACAACACCGATCCGTTCGCCTCGGACGGCTTCAACCCGATCGACGAGAGCCCCGGCCGCCGCGCCTGGGACGCACAGGGCACCGCGGGCAACACGAACGATCTGCGCGGCAAGATTCTGCGCATCACGCCGAAGGACGACGGCACGTACACCGTTCCCGAGGGAAATCTCTTCGCACCCGGGACGGAGAAGACACGTCCGGAGGTCTACGCGATGGGGATGCGCAATCCCTTCCGGATCACCACCGATCCGCTGAGCGGCGCGCTGCTGGTCGCCGACTACGGTCCGGACGCCAAGGCGGCGGTCGCCGACCGCGGGCCCGAGGGCACGGTCGAGTACACCCGCATCACACAGGCGGGGAACTTCGGCTGGCCGTACTGCGTCGGCGACAACACCCCTTTCAACGACTACGACTTCGCGGCGAAGAAGTCCGGCCCGAAGTTCGACTGTGCGGCGCTCGTCAATGACTCGCCCAACAACACCGGGCTGCGGGAGCTGCCGCCCGCCCGGCCCGCCACCGTCTGGTACGCGTACTCGGCCTCCGCCGAGTTCCCGGAGCTCGGCACCGGAGGCGGCGGTCCGATGAGTGGCCCCGTCTACGACTACGACCCGGACAACGCCTACCGCACCAAGTTCCCGGAGTACTTCGAAGGGAAGTGGATCAATTACGAGCTGACCCGGAAGTGGTTCAAGACGTTCTCCTTCCAGCAGAAGGACCAGACGTTCCAGGATCCGCGGTTCGCTGCCGTCAAGGCCGGTGAGCTCCAGTCCGTCAACGGCATCTTCCAGGACATGCAGTGGAACCAGCCCTTCGATGCCGACTTCGGTCCCGATGGAGCGCTGTACGTCATCGACTTCGGGCTCGGCAGCGGTACGGGGCGCGGTGGCAGCAACGAAGGTGCGGGCATCTACCGGATCGACTACGTCGGTGACGGACGGCTGCCCGATGCGAAGATCACCGCGGACCGGGACAACGGAGCTGCACCACTGAGCGTCGGCTTCTCCAGCGCCGGATCCGGGCTGCCCGGCGACCAACCGATCTCGTACGCCTGGGACTTCGACGGGAACGGCACCACCGACTCGACCGATGCGAACCCCTCGTACACCTATCGCACGAAGGGGCTGTTCACCGCGCGGCTCACGGTCACCGGGCCCGGTGGGCTGACGGGGCAGGCCGTGCAGGACATCACGGTCGGCAACACCCGTCCGGAAGTGACCATCAAACAGCCGCCAAACGGCGGGGTGTTCAGCTTCGGTGACACCATCCCGTTCACCGTCAAGGTCAAGGACAAGGAGGACGGGAGCAGCGCACCGATCGACTGCTCGCGGGTGGTGGTGCAGTCACAGCTCGGTCACGACACCCATCTGCATCCGCTCGACAACTACACCGGCTGCGCCGGGGAGATCGTCACGGACGCCGGGGACAGTCATGGCCCCGGGCAGAACCTGTACTACGGCATCTCCGCCCAGTACGAGGACAAGGGCGCCCCGGGCGCACCCGCGCTCACCGGTTCCGCCTCACTCACCCTGCGTACCGCCTTCCGCGAGGCCGAGCACTTCACGGCGACCGGCGGTGCGCACGGCGGTGCGGTGACCGGGAACAGGGCCGATGCCTCGGGCGGGAAGCGGCTGACCGATATCGAGGACGGTGACTGGATCGCCTTCGACCCGGTGAACCTGAAGCACATCGAGTCGGTGACCGTCGGCGCGGCCTCCGGCGGGATCGGCGGCAGTGTCGAATTCCGGGCCGGATCGCCCACCGGCCCACTGCTCGGCAAGGTGTCCGTCCCGAACACCGGCGACTGGGGCAATCTCGTCTCGCCGACGACGGCGCTGACCGATCCCGGCGGCACCGTGAAGCTGTACGCGGTGTTCAGCAACCCGGAGTGGAGCGGCGACAAGGCCGATCTGTTCTCGGTCGACTGGCTGCACTTCAACGGTCACGGCGTCGAGAAGCGGCCGGGTACGAAGGTGGCGGTGACCGCGAGCGCGACGACCGGCGCCGCGCCGCTCTCCGTGATGCTCAGCAGCGCCGTCGAGCCGGTCGCCGGGCGCACGATCGCCTCGTACCACTGGGACTTCGGCGACGGCGTCAAGGCGGACGGCGCGACGGCCACACACATCTACGGCCGCAAGGGCGCGTACACCGCGCGTCTGACGGTCACCGACGACAAGGGCGACACCACCACCGGTTCTGTACGCATCGACGTGAGTTGAGAGGGGAGACCCCGCATGGACCGCACACGACGCACCTTCCTGGGCACGGCGGTGGGTGTCGCCGCAACCGCAGGGCTCGGCACCACCGCCGCCTCCGCCGCCGGGTCCCGTCGTCGGCGCATCCCGCCGTCCGGGATCGGCATGCACCTCTACACCATGCGCACACCGCTGGCGACCGACTTCCGGGGCACCCTGGAGCGGCTGGCCGAGATCGGTTACGCCACGGTCGGGGTGAGCGGCCGGCACGGGCACAGCGCGGCAGACGTCCGGCGGATGCTCGACGGGACGCGGCTGCGGGCCGTCCTCGAACATGTCGGCTACGACATCGTGAAGGGGGCCGGTCTTCCGCAGGCGCTGGAGGACATCCATACCCTGGGCGGCAAGTGGATCGTCGTGCCCAGTCTGCCCGGTTCGCTGCACAGTCCGGCCGGATACCGGGAAGTGGCCCGGGAGTTCAACCGGATAGGGCTCGCCGCGCGCGAGTCCGGGCTGAAGCTGCTGTACCACAACCACGGCACGGACCATCAGGTGGTCGACGGCGTCAGCCTGTACGGCATCCTGCTCGCCGAGACCGATCCGGAGCTGGTCGGTTTCGAGCTGGATCTGTACTGGGCGGCCAACGGCGGCGCCTCGGCGCCGGGTGAGCTCTTCGTGCGGCATCCGCGCCGCTTCCCTGCGCTGCATGTGAAGGACATGGCGCCGAACGGGGACTTCGCGGATGTCGGTTCGGGGGTGCTGGACTTCCCGGCGATGTTCGACACGGCCCGGCGGGGCGGCGTGAAGCAGTGGCTGGTGGAGCACGACGCGCCGGCTGATCCATTCGCGTCGGCGCTCGCGAGCTACACGTATCTGTCCCGGCTGCGGTACTGAGTCGACGGGTACGTGTGACGCCCTCGGCCCCGCGTGCCACGCGGGGCCGAGGGCGTCACGGATGGCGTCAGTCGTGCGTGGAAGCCGCACCCAGCAGTTCGCGGACGCGGGCCGCCGCGTCCCGGAACTCCGGGCGGCCCAGCGTTTCGCCGTACTCCCGTTCCGCGCCCAGCCCCACCTCGATGATCTCCGAGATCGTGCCGGGGCGCGGGCTCATCACGACCACCCGGTCGGCCAGGTAGACGGCCTCCGGGATGGAGTGCGTGACCAGCAGGACGGTGGTGCGGGTCTCCCGCCAGATGCGGTTCAGCTCCATGTTCAGCTGCTCGCGGGTGAGCGCGTCGAGGGCGCCGAACGGCTCGTCCATCAGGAGCACCGGCGGTTCGTGCAGCAGCGCCCGGCACAATGCCACCCGCTGCTGCATTCCGCCGGACAGCTCGTGCGGATACGCGTCCTCGAAACCGCCCAGGCCCGTCATCCGGATCAGTTCGTCCACCCGGCCGCGCGCCTGCGCCGGGGGCATCTTCCGGATCTCGGCCTGGAGCAGGATGTTCCGGCGCGCCGAGCGCCACTCCAGGAGGGCGGCGCGCTGGAACACGTAACCGATGTCGTGCCGCACCCCGTGGACCTGCTCGCCGCCCAGCCGGACCTCGCCCGAGGACGGTTTCAGTAGTCCGGCGACCAGCTTGAGCAGGGTCGACTTGCCGCATCCGGACGGTCCGACGATGGCCACGAACTCGCCGGGCGCCACATCCAGTGACACTCCGCGCAGGGCGGTGACGTCGCGTTTCCTGCTGCGGAACCGGACCGCCACGTCGGACAGGGCGACCGCCGCCGCGGCGGCGGAGGCCGGCGTTCCGGTCTTCGTCGCGTACTGCTCGGGCATCGTCATCCCTTCAGCGCCGTCTTCTCGTCCCAGTACTCCGCGACGGCCTTCGGCTTGCTCACCATGCCCGCCTCGGCGAAGACGTCGATGGTCTGCTGCCAGTCCGCCTCGTTGTTCACCCCGGGTGCCTTCCCCTCGGTCGACGGGGTGTGCAGCAGGGTGAGCGTCGTCCTGAACTGTTCGGCCAGGACCGTCTTCGAGGGCAGTTGCTCCGAGGCCCCGTCCATCGCCGCGACCGCGGGCCCGGGGGCCTTCGCAGCGGCCGCCCACGACTCGCTGACCGCCTTCACCATGCGCCCGGCGAGTTCGGACCTGGACGCGAGAATCTTCTGACCGGCGAGCAGACCATTGGAGTAGAAGTTCAGCCCGTTCTCGGAGAACCGCAGATACGAGACCTGCTTCTTGGCCTTGTCCTGCATGGTGGGGCCCTGGTCGCTGGCGTAGCCGAGCAGTCCGTCGGTCTTTCCGGAGATGACCGCGGCGATCTTGCCCGCCGGGTCGGTGTTCTGGACCTTGACGTCGGACTCGCCGAGGCTGTTCTTCTTCAGGAAGATCGGGAAGGTTTTGGAGAGCGCGTCGCCGGCGGTCCCGGCGATGGTCTTCCCCTTGAGGTCGGCCGGGGAACTGATCCCCTCGGCGTCGAAGGACTGCACCGATGCCGGGGTGGTCTGGAGGAAGACCCCGAGGCTCTTCACCTGGACGCCCTGGTCGACGCCGGCCAGCAGCGCGGGGGTGTCCGCCCAGCCGAAGTCGGTCTGGCCCGCGGCGGTGGCCTGCACCGTCTTCTGCGAGCCCTGGCCCGCCTGGATGTTCAGATCGATGCCGTGCTTCTCGAAGATCTTCTGCTGCTTGCCGTAGTAGAACGGCGCGTGTTCGCCGTACGGGTACCAGTTGAGGGTCAGCGTGACCTTGTCCAGCTTCTTGCCCGATTCGCTGGTGCTGGTCGACGCGTCGTTGCCACCGCAGGCCGTGGCCACCAGGACGAGGGGGACGACACCGATCAGGAGTCTGCGCGCATGCATGGGCTGGCCCTTCTCGCGACGAAGTCGGTACGGCGGAGTCAGTACGTGGTGGTGGCGGAGGTGTCCCGGCGGCTGGCGTGCCACGGGAGCAGCAGCATTTCGGCGATCTCCACGGCTACGAAGAGGACGACCCCGATGAGGGACATCACGAGCAGTCCGGCGAAGAGCATCGGGGTGTCGAGGTTGCCGTTGGCCTGGAGGATCACATAGCCCAGGCCCTCGTTGGCGCCGACGAACTCACCGACGACCGCGCCGGTGACGGCCAGGGTGACCGCGACCTTGAGCCCGGAGAACAGGTGCGGGAGCGAGGCCGGGAAGCGGATCTTGAGGAAGGTCTGCCAGGGCCTGGCGCCCATCGTCGCCGACAGCTGGAGCATCTCCGGGTCGACCGCCTTGAGGCCGGTGACCATGGAGATCACCACGGGGAAGAAGGCGATGAGCACGGCGATGAGGATCTTCGGTCCGATCCCGAAGCCGAGCCAGACGACGAACAGCGGTGCGATCGCGATCTTCGGTACGACCTGGGCGAACAGCAGAATGGGGTAGAGGGTGCGCTCGACGGTCGAGGAGTACACCATGACCACCGCTGCCAGGACGCCGACGGCCGCGGCGATCAGGAAGCCGAGGAGTGTCTCGTACGTGGTCACCCAGGTGTGCTGCCAGAGATAGTCGGCCTTGCCGGTCAGGACGTCGAGGGTCGCGCCGGGGGACGGTACGAGATAGGGCTTCACCAGCTCCGCCGCGGAAATCACCCACCACACGGCGAAACAGGCGAGCAGCAGGGCAATGGGGCGCCAGCTCTGCTCGGCCGCACGCGCGAACCGCTCCCCCACCGAGGGTCCGGCCCGCCGGACAACTCCCGTCGCCTCGGGGGGACTTTTGGTCAACGCGCTCTGGCTCACTGTGAACTCCCTGCACTTCGGGGGCAGTTGTGGAGAGCTGTGCGATCCTGCGGTGACGAGAAGGCGCTTTCAGAAAGCGCTTTCTGATAGGGTTTTCGCCACGCTAATGACTGCCTGCACGCACGGTCAATAGGTCGTCGGCAAGTTTCGGGGGCCTCCCACCACCGCGCCCTTGGGGGTCGAGTTGAGTGAATACGGAACATCGCACCGCCCAGGGCCGCACGACGGCCACCCCTCGACCGGGCATGTGACGCTCGACGCCGTGGCCCGGGAGGCCGGCGTCTCCCCCGCCACGGCCTCGCGTGCGCTCAACGGCACGGCCCGGGTGCGGGAGGATCTGCGCGAGCGGGTACGGGCGGCGGCCGGAAGGCTCGGGTACATCCCCAATGCCCATGCCCAGGCGCTCGCCAATTCGACCAACAACCGTACGGTGGGCGTGATCTGTCATGACGTCAGCGATCCCTACTTCGCCGCCGTGTCGAGCTGTGTGATGCGGGCCGCGGCCGAGCAGGACCTGCTGGTGATGCTGGCCTCCACCTTCCGGGAGCCGGCCCGGGAGATCGCCTATGTGTCGATGCTGCGGGCCCAGCGCGCACGGGCGATCCTGCTCATCGGCTCCGGCATCCAGGACCGGGCGTGGGAGCGGGCCCTGGATGCCGAGCTGGAGCCGTATGTCCGCATCGGCGGGCGGGTGGCCGTGGTGAGCCGGCACCGCAGTCTGCGGGTGGACACCGTGCAGCCGGAGAACCGGGCGGGGGCGGCCGCGCTGGCCCGGACACTGGCGGGGCTCGGGCACCGGTCGTTCGCGGTGCTCACCGGACCGCCCGCGCTGACCACCGTCTCCGACCGGCTCACGGGATTCCGGGAGGGGCTCGCGGAGGCGGGCATCGGTCTCGGCCGGGTCGTGGAGGGCGCGTTCACCCGCGACGGCGGGTATGCGGCGGCCCGCCGGCTGCTGGCCTGCGACGGGCCGCGGCCGACCTGTGTGTTCGCGGTCACCGATGTGATGGCGGTGGGTGCGCTCGCCGCGCTGCGGGAGGCGGGACTGCGGGTGCCGGAGGACGTCTCGCTGGCCGGGTTCGATGACATTCCGCTGGTGCGGGAGCTGTCACCGGCGCTCACCACGGTGGCGCTGCCACTGACCGCGATGGGCGAGGGCGTGATCGCGCTCGCCGCGGGAGCGAACGGCGGGGCGGCGGGCCCGGGTGCTGCGGGTGGCAGGCGAGGTGGTGGTGCGGGCGAGCACGGCGACGCCGCCGGTCGGGTGACCGACGGCGTCCCAGGGTCTTTCGTTTGGATCAGGCCGGGCTCGCGTGCCCCGGTGCCTGATCCGGCCTGATCCAAACGAGAGGCCCTCGGGGCCTGCCCGGTGGATCAGGGTCGTACAGGCCCTACGGGTGGACGAGCACTTGGGACAGGGCCACGCGTCCGGTGCCGGACGTCACGATCTTCACCGTGCGGGTGCGGCTGTCCAGGTCCAGGACCGTCGGGCGCAGCGCCTTCCCGCTGACGTGGATCGTTCCGTCGTCCGTGACCACGTCGAAGTCGGCGGTCGTGGAAGAGGAGTTGTTCCAGATCTCGATCTGACGGATGTGCTGCTCGCCGCCCAGGTCGACCTGCCACCAGGCGCCCGCCTCGGACAGCGTGCGGGTGTCCGTGTTGGTGTCGCCGTCCAGGGCGAGTGCCGCGTCCGCCGTGCCCTCGGTGGAGGACTGGGTGGCCGTGCCGGTGCGGGCCAGGTCGGTCCGCAACTGCTCGACCGGGCCGCCGTTGGCGCCTGCGCGGCGCGCGACGGCGAGCGCCTCGGCCGGCAGCCGGTCCAGGCCGGTGAGGTTGTCCGTCATGACCGAGCCCCGGCCACCGAGGGCGGGCGCGGCAGTGTCGGTCCAGTTGCCCCGGGCGGTGTTCTCGATGCCGTAACCCGCCCAGTTCGAGACCCACTTGTACCCGATGCGGGTGATGACGTTCTTCTCGACGAGGATGTGCGAGGACTGTTCGTCGAGGTAGATGCCGTTTCCGTCGCGCTCGGTGTTCCCGAAGGCGGAGCGGTTGATGTAGTTGCCGGAGACGACCGTGCCCGGCTGCGCGCCCTGGGTGTAGATCGCGCCACCGTCGTGCTGCGCCTGGGCGACCTCCATGACATTGGTGATCCGGTTGTCGGTCACCTTGTTGTCGCGCAGGACGGACTTCTGGGACTCGGGCTGGTTCCAGCCCCAGCCGACCGAGATCCCGGAGTACGGGAGGTGGTCCAGGCTGTTGTGGTCGACGGTCAGCCCGGCCTCGTACCCGGCCCAGATGCCCACCGCGTCGGTGTACTCGACGCCGGAGCGGGTGATGGTGTTGTACGCGACGGTGTTCCGCTCCCCCGCGAGCGCCGCCGACGGCATGGGCTCGGTGTCGCCCACGTAGATGGCGCCCGAGGACAGGTCGGTGAAGGACGAGCGGGTCACCGAGCTGTCCTCGGTGCCCGCTTCGAGGATCGCGCCCGCCCCGCCGAGCCGGCTGAACCGGGTGTTCTCGATGCTGACGCGCTGTCCGCCGCGGACGGTCACCGCGGCGGACGGCTTGGTGTAGAAGCGGCCCGCGTGGTCGACGGGGCCGGTGGCTCCGGTCAGGGTGAGACCGGCCTGCATGCCCGCGTAGCCCTCGTCGGTGCCGGGCTGACGGTACGCCGCGTACGCGAAGCCGATCCCGCTGACGGTGACGTCATGGGCGCCGTCGACGACGAGCAGCTGTTCGGTGTGCGGGGTGACGGCCCGCGCGTGGCGCATGTTCTCGCCCTTGCGCGGCAGGTAGGTGACGGTGCGGTCCTTCGAGTTCCAGACGAACTCACCCGGCTGGTCGAGGAGTTCGGGGGCGTTCTCGAAGAAGGCGACGCCGCTGTAGCGGGTGGAGTCGACCGTGGTGGAGTCCCAGGCGGGGCCGGTGCGGTCGGTGCCGCTCGCCGAGTTGGTCCAGCAGGGCTGGGCGAAGGTCATGACATCGCCGTTCACGCCCGTGATCCGGCAGTGGTAGTTGCGCCAGCGGACCCGGATGACGGCTTCGGCGTCGGTGGGACGCTGCCAGTCGGCGATGCCCGTGGCGACCGCGCCGGTCATGCCGGTCTTCGTGGCGTCGCAGGTGCCGGCGGCGCAGGCCCCGCCGCGGGCGCGGGTCGCGCGCCGGCCGTCGATGAAGAGCTGGCGCGGGTCGACGCCGGCCGGGACGCCGGCGGTCCAGGTGCCGTCGGCGTTCTGCCGCCAGCCGGTGATGTCCTGTCCGCCGGAGAGGACGGGGCGGGCGCCGGGGGCCGCGGTCCAGGTGACGGTGTGCCCGTCCTTCCCGGAGTCGGCGGCACCGAGCTTCAGGGGCCGGTCGAGCTTGTACGTGCCGTTCTTCAGCAGGACGCGGACATCGCGCCCGGTCTCGGTGCGGGCCTGGTCACGGGCGCCTTCCGGGCTGCACGGGCGGGCGACCGTGCAGGAGGTGCCGGCTCCGTCCGGGGCCGCGTACAGGGTGCGGGCGCCGGGCGCGGCCTGGGCGGCCGGGGCCGCGAGGAGGGCGGCCAGGACGGCGGCGGAGGCGGCAGCGGCGGTTCCTCGTACGACGTTCAGGGAGTGGCGGTTCACGCGGAGGCCTTCCAGTCGGGGTGGCCGGGCATGGGTGGGTTCACGGCTCCGAAGAGCCAGTCGCGCAGGAACGGGTCGACGGAGGTGTCGCCGGTGACGTCGACGGTGTGCAGGATGAACGCCTCGCTGGTGTACGTGGAGTCCTTGAAGCGCTTCACCCACTCGCGCATGACCCGGTCGAACATTCGCTGACCGATCTGCAGGCTGAGCGCGTACAGAACGAGGGCGCCGCCGTCGTAGATGTTGGTGCCGCCGAGCGCCTTGGGCAGTCCGGGCGGGCCGTCGGCGGCGCGGACCGCGTCGAGCTTCTCGTACGTCGCCTTCATCTTGTCCTCGAAGACCGACCAGCCGCGCTCCTCACCGTACAGACCGGCGTAGTACACGGCGGGGCCCTCGTTGAGCCAGGCCTGCTGCCAGTCGTTCGGGGTGACGGAGTCGCCGAACCACTGGTGGACCAGTTCGTGGACCATCGTGGTCTCGTAACCGGGCCGGCCGTTGGCGTTGAGCTTGAACCAGTTGGTGGAGAACAGGGAGAGGGTCTGGTTCTCCAGGGCGTCGGTGTAGCCGTCGTAGATGTGGACGCCGTAGACGGAGAACGGGTAGCGGCCGAACTTCGCCTCCAGCCAGGCCAGATGGTCGGCGGTACGGGCGACTACGGGTCCGTACTTGTCCTCCTGGCCCTGCGGGACGATGTGCCGCAGCGGCAGACCGCGATGGCTGGTGCCGTACAGATAGGTGCCCTTGACTACGGCGATGCCGATGAGTTCGGTCGCCATGCGCTCGCGCAGGGCGAAGTGCCAGACGGTGGAGCCGTCGGCGCGCGGGGTCTTGTGGAGCAATTCACCGTTGGCGGCGGCGACATAGCCCTGCGGTGCGCTGATGTGAAAGGTCCACGTCGCCTTGTCGGACGGGGTGTCGTTGCAGGGCAGGAAGGTGTCGGCGCGGGAGGACTGGGCGGCGGAGGCGAAGCCGCCGTCGGTGCCGAACTTCCAGCCGGTCAGGCCGAGTCGGGGCGACTTGCCGTTGCCCCGGTATCGCACCTCGGTGGTGAACGCCTGCCCGTTGTGGAGCGGGCGGGCGGGGGTGACGGTGAACTCCTGGCCGCTCTTGCCGGGCGCGAGCGCCCAGGTGGCGGGGCGGCCGCCGACGGTGACGGAGTCGATGGTGTGTCCGTCGGTGTCCAGGTTGAACGCGGAGAGGTCCTGGGTGGCCTTGGCGTTGATCCGCACCACGGCGGTGAAGTCGTAGGTGACCGGGGTGAAGTCGAAGGTCAGGTCGTAGTGGACGACCTGGTAGCCGCCGTTGCCGAGGGTCGGGAAGAGCGGGTCGCCGACGCCGTCCGGGCCCGGCTTCGGGTCGAAGCCGTGTGGCTGTGCGATGGCGGTCGAACCGAGTGCGGGTACGGCGACGGCCGCGGCGACCGCCGCGCCGCCGAGTCTGAGGGCCGAGCGTCGGGTCGTCACTTCTTCCCCTTCTGGAAGGCTTCCTCGAATTCGCCGCGCGCCTGCTCGCCGCCCTTGGCCAGGTAGTCCTTGACGAGCTGGTCGTAGGCGGACATGGGCTTGCGGCCCGCGACGATGTCCTTGAGCGCGTCCTGCTTGAACGTGTAGAGGCTGCCGGACCCCTTCGAGTCCCACGTGGGCGAGGAGTACTGCAGGGTCGGGTCCTGCTCCATCATCGGGATCATCTTGGTGAAGGCGTCGTGGACGTGACGGACGCCCTGCTCCGAGTCGGCGCTGAAGATGGCCGGGACGGCGGAGGCCATGAACTTCCAGGGCACGGTGACGTCCTGCGTGCCCTGCTTGGTGAGCGCCGGGTTGCCCTTGGCGTCGCGGGTGAAGTCCTTGCCCTCGACGCCGTAGTTGATGAGCGTGTACTCCTGGCTGCCGAACGGGGACGCGGCGAAGTCGGCGAGGGCCAGGATCTGCTTGACGCGGTCCCCGGACGCCTTCTTGATGTGGGTGTTCTCCAGCTTGACGTTGTCCATCCAGGCGATGGCGTCCTTGCCGACCGGCACGAAGGGGCGCGGGTCGTACTTCTTGTCGATCGCTCCCATGGCGGCGACGTACCCGACGCCGGGCGCCAGGTAGGTGGGCATCCCGTCGTAGACGTAGGCGCCCTTGCCGTTCTTGAACATGTCCGTGTACTGGGCCTTCTGCGCCCCGGACATCTGGAGCGTGCCCGGGTAGAAGCAGCCCGCCTTGTACAGCAGCCGGGCGGTCTCCACCGCCTTGCGGAACTCCGGCGTCTCCAGGTCGGTGGTGAACTTGCCGGTCTTCTCGTCCAGCCGCCAGTAGAAGGGCGCACCCGCCGACATGGCGAGCATGCTGGTCGCACCCGCGATGATGGCGTACTGGTCCTTCTTGGGCTGCGTCAGTTCCTTGCAGACCTCGACGAACCGGTCGAGGTCGGTGATCTGGTCGAGGCTGGTGACGCCGACCTCTTCGAACAGGTCGTGGCGGTAGACGCCGGCGCCGCCGGTGCCGGTGCGGGCGATCGGGATGCCGTACAGCTTCCCGCCGAAGATCGCGGCCTGCCAGGCGCCCTTCGGGATCGCGGCCAGGTTCGGGTAGTCCTTGATCTTGTCACCGGCGAGGTACGGGGTCAGGTCGGCACACTTGGCCTGGAGGAAGGCGGCCTTGTTGTCGACACCTCCGACCTCGGGGTACATGAAGAGGTCGGGCAGGCTGTCGCTGGCGACCATGGTGGAGAACTTGGTGCCGTAGTCGTCCGCGGGTACGGCCGTGATGTTCACCTGGCCGCCGAGCAGCTTCTCGATCTCCTGCCAGGCTGCGTTCTTGCCGCGCGCGGGCGGCGGCGGGGAGAAGGTCTCCATCGTTGCGCTGATCGGCTTCGCCCCCTTGAGCGGGGTGTTCTTCGTGGCGCGCAGCGGCTTGGCCGGGTAGCTGAAGAAGCCCTGCGGAACGCCGGCGGCGGTGCCTGCCAGGTCGGGCTTGAGACCGATGTTGCGGACCGCGGTGTCCGGGAGCAGCGAGGCGCTCTTGGCCTCCGCCTTCGCGGTCGTGCCGCCGTCGCCGCAGGCGGCGAGCAGCGGGGCGGCGGCCAGTCCCAGACCGACGCCCGCACCCATGCGGAACAGTGCTCTGCGATTGATGGGGGTGGAGCTCGACACCTGAATCTCCTTGAGAGAGGGGAAGGAAGGAGTGGGGGGCGGTGGCTGCGCTGAGAGGCTGTCGGGTGGCCTCTGATCGGGCGGCCGACGGACTCTCAGCCCTTGACGGCGCCTGTGAGCACGCCCTTGGTGAAGTAGCGCTGGAGGAACGGGTAGACGCAGAGGATCGGTACGACGGCGATCACCAGGACCGCCATCTGTACGGCCTGCTGCGGGGCGAGCACCTCGCCGGCCGATGCGGCGTTCAGGCTCTGGCCCTGGAGCACATAGGTGCGCAGCACCATCGGCAGCGGCCACTTGTCGGAGTCGTTGAGGTACAGGAGCGAGTTGAAGAAGGCGTTCCAGTACGTCACCGCGTAGAAGAGGCTGATCACGGCGAGGACGGCCTTGGAGAGCGGCAGCACGATCCGTACCAGGACCCGGAAGTCGCCGGCTCCGTCGACCTTCGCGGCGTCGTACAGCTCCTCGGGCAGGTTCATGAAGAAGGACCGCAGGACGACCAGGTTGAAGGCGCTGACCAGGGTGGGCATGACGAGCGCCGCGTAGGTGTCGTACAGGCCGAGGCCCTTGACCAGCAGGAAGTTCGGGATGATGCCCGCGTTGAAGAGCATGGTGAACAGGGCCGTCATCAGGATGAAGCGGGATCCCGTGACGTCGCGGCGGGAGAGCCCGTACGCCATGCCGACGGTGACGAGGAGGCTGGCGAGGGTGCCGATGACGGTGATGCCGACGGAGACGATCAGCGCCCGGGTGACTACGCCTCCGGTGAAGATGGTGCGGTAGGCGTCCAGGGTGGGGTGGTCCGGCCACAGGACGAGGCCGGAGCTCTTGATGATGTCGGTCTGCGAGGCGAAGCTCGTGCCGATGACGCCGACCAGCGGGTAGGCGACGGCGAGGACGACCACGACGATGGCGACCGCCTTGGCGGTCTGTCCGATGCGGGTCGGCCGCTCCATCCACGGGGGCCGGCCGTCGGACTTCCGGGCGGGGGCGGGGCGGGGCGCCGGTGCGGTGGATTCCGTTGTGGCGCGCGTCTTCTCAGCGGTCAGCACCGCGGTACACCCCTTCGTGGCCGAGTCGGTGGGCGAACTTGTTCGCGCCCAGGACGAGTGCGGTGCCGATGACCGCCTTGACGAGTCCGACGGCGGCGGCGACGCCCCAGTCGTTGTCCTTGATGCCGTGGTAGTAGACGTAGGTGTCGAGGACTTCACCGGCGTCCGGGCCGACCGCGTCGCGCTGGAGCAGGATCTGCTCGAAGCCGACGGAGAGGATCTGCCCGAGGTTGAGGATCAGCAGCAGGATGAGCACGGGGGCGATGCCCGGCAGGGTCACGTGCCACAGGCGGCGTCGCGGTCCCGCGCCGTCGATGGCGGCGGCCTCGTACTGCTGCTTGTCGATGTTCAGCAGCGCGGCGAGGATGATGATCGTGCCCCAGCCGGCGTCCTTCCAGGCGACCTGGAGGGTCAGCAGCCAGGGGAAGGCGTCGGGGTCGCTCATCATGTCGTAGCGCGGCAGCCCCATGCCGCCGAGGACGTCGGGTAGGAGCCCTGCACCGCCCAGGATCTGCTGGAAGATCGAGACGATGATGACCCAGCCGATGAAGTGCGGCAGATAGACGACGCTCTGTACGAAGCGTCTGATCCGGTCGCTGGCGATGCTGTTGAGCAGCAGGGCCAGGGCGATCGGGATCGGGAAGAAGAACACCAGCTGGACGAGGGCGATCTCCAGGGTGTTGAACGTCGCGGACCAGAAAGCCGGCTCGCTGAACGCCGCGGAGAAGTTGGCGAAGCCCACCCAGACGCTGTGCATGTAGCCGAGGTACGGCTGGTAGTCCTGGAACGCCACGACATAGCCGAGCAGCGGTACGTAGTGGAAGACGACGAAGTACAGCAGGCCGGGCAGGGTGAGCAGCAGCATCACCCGGTCCCGCTTGATCCGCTGCCAGAGGCTCAGCCGGTGCTGTGCGACAACGGCCCCGGCGGCTGGCGGGGAGGGTGTTTCAGCCTTCTGCCGCCGCTTTTCCCGCGGCAACGGGGGTGCTGTTTCAGCCATGGTGCGTCCTGTTCGGCTGGGTGGCGCGTGGTGGGCCTTCTGGGGCCGCAAGTTAGTAAGCGGTTAACCCAAGCGTCAAGAGATCCGGGCAAAAGTCGTTGAGTCGCGATGCTCCGGCGGCCGAATCCAGCACCTTGAACCAGCAAATATGCTGTTGAAATGGACAGTTGAGGCGGACGGGAGCTTGACGGTCGGCCGTCACGCTCCTTAGCGTGCCGGTCATCCCATAGAACGCGATTACTGTCCGGAGGCAGGGTGCGAACCACCGAAGAGGCACCGGCGCATTCCGGTAGCGATGCCGCGGCACCGTCCCCGCGACGGCCGCGCACGCTCCTGGTCATGAGCCCCGGACTGCTGGACGATGTCTTTCCGCCACCGGTACGGGCCCGCCTGGAGGAGACCGCCGACCTCCTCAACCCGTCCGTGATCAGCGAGTTCGACTCCCCGGAGGCCTCAGCTGCGCTGAGGGCCGCGGAGGTTCTGCTCACCGGCTGGGGCTGCCCTCCCGTCGACGCCGCGCTGCTGGACCGGGCGCCCGCGCTGCGTGCCGTGATCCATGCGGCCGGCACGGTGAAAACGTTTCTGTCCCCGGTTGCGTTCGATCGCGGGATCGCCGTCTCGTCGGCCGCCGCCGCCAACGCCGTGCCCGTCGCCGAGTTCACCCTGGCGGCGATCATCATGGGCGCCAAGCGGGTGTTCCCGCTGGCCGGGCTCTTCCGCACCCGGCGCACCCACCGCACCGGCGCCGACCTCGACCGGCAGCACTGGCTCGGCACGCACGGGCTGACCATCGGCGTCGTCGGGGCCTCCCGGATCGGCCGCCGGGTCATCGAACTCCTCCGGGTCCTCGACGCGGAGGTGCTGCTCTACGACCCCTATGTGAGTGCGGCCGAGGCGGAGCTGCTCGGCGTCACCCCGACCGACCTCGACACCCTGGTGGCGACCAGCGACGTGGTGACCGTCCACGCCCCGGACACACCGGAGACCCGCGGGATCATCGACGCCCGCCGGATCGGCCTGATGCGCCCCGGCACCCTGCTCGTCAACACCGCGCGCGGCCCCCTGGTGGACACCGAGGCACTGACCGGGCACCTGGTCAGCGGGCGGCTGGACGCGGTCCTCGATGTGACTTCGCCCGAGCCGCTGCCGCACGGCCACCCCCTGTGGGACCTGCCGAACGTCTTCCTCACCCCGCATCTGGCCGGCGCCCAGGGCAACGAGGTCGGGCGGCTCGGGGCGCTCGCGGTCGACGAGCTGGCACGGTACGCGCGGGGCACACCGTTCGACCACCCGGTACACCGGGCCGACCTGGGAAGGATCGCGTGAGTCCCTGGCCGGCGCAGGCTCTAGGCTCGACGTCACACGACAATCAGGGGGTGAGCCGGATGCGCCGGCAGAGTACAGCCGCGGACGGACAACGGCGGGCGACGGTCACCGACGTCGCACGGCGCGCAGGCGTCTCGACGGCCACGGTCTCCCGCGTACTGAACCGCAATTACCCGGTCGCCGAGGCGACCCGGGAGCGGGTCGAGTCCGCGATGCGCGAGCTGGGCTATGTCGTCAACGCCCACGCCCGCGCACTGGCCGGCGTCTCCAACCGCACCGTCGGGATCATCGTCAACGAGGTCATCGACCCGTTCTACGCGTACATCGCGCGTGGTGTGGAGCGGGAGGCGGCACTGGGCGGACGGCTCTGTCTGGTCTGTTGCACCCAGGGCGACCCACAGCGGGAGCTGGCCTTCATCGATCTGATGCACGAGCGCAGGGCGGACGCGGTGGTCGTGGTCGGCGGTTCCATCGCGGACCGCGGCTACACCACCGAGCTGGCCCGCCGGGCACGCGAGCTGGACGCGGGCGGTTCGAAGCTGGTGCTGTGCGGCAGGCCGCCGCTGGACGAGCAGGCCCCGACCGTCGCGGTCGAGTACGACAACGAGGGCGGCGCCTTCGCCATCACCGACCATCTGCTGATGCAGGGCCACGAGCGGATCCTCTACCTCGCCGGCCCGCCCAAGCTCTCCACCACCCGCGACCGGCTGACCGGATACCAGCGGGCGCTGCGGCTGCGCGGCATCGACCCGGACCCCGATCTCGTCAGGCCCGGCGCCTTCAGCCGCAACTTCGGCTACCGGAAGATGGCCGAAGTGCTGCGGGACGGGCCGGACTTCACCGCCGTCTTCGCAGCCAACGACATGGTGGCGGCGGGTGCGGCCCAGGCCCTGGAGGAGGCCGGGATCCGGGTGCCGAAGGACGTGTCCCTGGTGGGGTACGACGACATTCCGGTGGCCCAGGAACTGCGACCCCGGCTGACCACCGTCCACATTCCGCTGGAGGAGATGGGGCGCCAGGCGGTACGGCTCGCCGTGAACAGCGGGGACGAGGACGACTGGCGCGAACCCACCACGGGTGCGCTGCGGCTCGGCACCCACATCGTGGTACGCGATTCCGTTGCACCGAGGCCCGGCCGTTCGACTCGTAAGTGACCGGTTACTTCCCGCCTGTCCACAGTTGGCCATAGAAAATCGCAGTAACTTCCTATCCCCTCTTGCCTCTGGATAGCAACCGCTTACATGCTGGCGCCGAGCAGCACCGTTCCGCACGCTTCCGCCCCTCACTCGTTTCCGCAGGGAGAGTTCCGCATGCGCATGCCCACAGACTCCGCCGGCTCCTCCACCGCTTCTGTCAGCAGCACCTCCTCCGTCGGCCGGCGTTCCGTTCTCGCCGCGGCCGCCGGAGCCGGGGCAACCATCGCACTCGGCGCCGCTGCCGGAACGGCCCGGGCCACCACGCCCGGCACCGGCTCGGAGCGCCTGGCCTGCGGCCCGGTCATGCTGACCGTGACCGCCCGGCCCGCCGCCGAGGCCGAGCGGCTGCGGCTCGGACAGGCCCTGCGCGGCTCGGAGTTCCAGCCCACCGGTCTGTACGTCCCGGCCGGCACTCCCCTCTCGCTCACCGTCCAGCCGTACGACGATCTGCTGCCCACCCTCTGGATCGGCGCCTGGGACTACTACGGCGAGGTCACCGAACCCCGTAGCTATCCGCTGACCGCGGGCGCGAACACGGTCACGGACCCGCACGGCGGCCCGGTCTACCTCACCCTGACGGGCCGCGGCGAGCGGGCCGGTGTGGTGGTCCGCTCCGGTGCCGTGCCCATGCCGGTCTTCGCCCTGGGCCGCACCTCGGAGGCCGACTACCAGCGGCAGCTGGACACCCTCACCACATCGCCGTACGTCGAACTGCACGCGCCGCACACGATCATGACGCTCACTCGCGAGGGTGCGCTGCTGTACCGCGGCGAGGACCACGCCGCGCTGCTCGGGCTGGTCGAGACGATCATCGACTCCCATGCCCGGATCAGCGGCCTCGACGGCTCGAAGCCCGTGCACCGGCGCAAGGCCGGGCCGTACCACTTCACCGAGGTCAGCAAGGTGCCCAGCGGTGTCGGCGCCTACGCCACACACGGCTACAACGGCTTTCCGCGCGCCTACCTCGACCGGGCCACGACCGTGGAGGGGCTGCGGACCCGGGGCTGGGGGCTTTACCACGAACTCGGCCATCTCCACCAGCAGTTCGCGTACAAGCCCGGCGGTCTGACCGAGGTCACGGTCAACATCTACTCGCTGGCCGCACAGCGCACCCTGAAGCAGCCGTCCAACCTCCTCACCGTCGACCCGAAGACGGGGCTCACTTACTTCCAGTCGGCACGGCTGAAGTTCGGCACGGCCGGGCTGACATACGAGAAGTCCTTCGGCGCGTACGAGAAGCTCGTCCCGCTGCGACAGCTGGAGCTGGCCTTCGGCGACGACTTCTGGCCCCGGATGCACAAGCTGGTCCGCGAGGAGAACCCGCAGTCCGACTACACCGAGACCGACAAGCGCTACCGGGCGCTCGCCACCTGCTCCAGCCGGGTCGCGGGCTACGACCTCACGGACTTCTTCGTGAACACCTGGGCGTTCCCGATCGACGCCACGGGCAGGGCCGAGCTGGCCGCGCTGAACCTTCCGAAGCCGCCCGTCGACCCGTCCACACTGGCCGACTGACCGCAGCGACAGGGGAGTTCACCGTGAACCTCAGCAGACGTACCCTGCTCGCGGCGAGCAGCGCCACCGCCGTGACGGCCGCGACGGCACTCATCACATCGGCCGGCGCGGCGCACGCCTCCCCCCTCACGGACGCATCCGTCCTCGCGGACGCATCCGCCGGGGCCACAGCCGCCGCCGGCTTCGACACACTGTTCCAGCGGGCCGAATCCCTGCTCACCGGGGGCGGGTTCGACCCGGCCGACACCGACTTCACCGCGGCGGGCGCGGCCCTGGACACCACGGCCAAAGGGCTGTGGGACACCCTCGACCGCAGCGCCGGCCGCACCGCGCTCTGGCCGGACCTCGCCCCGCTCACCGACCCGGGCAACTTCGGCCAGAGCTATACCCGGCTGCGTACCGTCGCGACCGCGGGCTGATGATGGACTCGGTGCGCGGCCGGGCGGTCTCCCGGGAGCGTGCCGGTGACCACCGCGACGGTGCGACGGCCCTCGCGGCGATCCTGCTCCTGGCCTCCGGCGCACCGGCCGCGTACGCGACACGCTGGCGGGCACTGGTCAAGGGCTGGCTGACCCGTAACCGCACCACCCCCTTCGAGGCTTTCGCGACGCTGCCCCAACTCGCCCTCGCCAAGGCCGTCCTGAACGACAGGAGCCTGCCGGCCGAACCGCGCACCACGGGCAGCCATGTCTTCGCCGACATGGACCGTGTCGTGCACCGCCGGCCCGGCTGGGCCTGCGCGCTGTCCCTGTCGTCGAAGCGGATCTCTGCGTACGAGGCGGGCAACGGCGAGAATCTGCACGGCTGGTACACCGGCGACGGCATGACGTATCTGTACGACGGCAACGACCTGGGGCAGTTCAACGACGGCTTCTGGCCGACCGTCGATCCGTACCGGCTCCCCGGCACCACGGTCGACACCCGGCAGCGGACCGATCTCGGCACGAGCGCGGGTACGTCCACCTACCGTCCGGCCAACGCCGTCGCGGGCGGTGCCGTGCTGGACGGCCGGTACGGGGCCGCCGCGATGGAGGTGATCGGCGACCCGGGCACCACCCTGCGGACCAGGAAGTCGTGGTTCCTGCTGGACAATGCGGTGATCGCGCTCGGGGCGGGCATCACCGCGAGCGACGGCCGGCCGGCCGAGACGATCGTCGAGAACCGCAACCTGGGGACGGACGGACGTCACCGG
Source organism: Streptomyces sp. NBC_01591 (assembly GCF_035918155.1). Classification (NCBI taxonomy): domain Bacteria; kingdom Bacillati; phylum Actinomycetota; class Actinomycetes; order Kitasatosporales; family Streptomycetaceae; genus Streptomyces; species Streptomyces sp. NBC_01591. The sequence continues at coordinate 7,797,202 of NZ_CP109327.1, read as the reverse complement.
CTGCTGGTCGACGGCGTCCGCCAGCCCGTCGAGCAGGGCTGGAGTGCCGAGTTCGGCCAGGCCCGGTGGGCACATGTCGACGGAGTGGGTGGCTATGTGTTCCCCGGGGCAACGGCCCTGCACGCCCTGCGTGAGCAGCGCACCGGCACCTGGCGGGCCATCGACACCGGGGCGGACACGGGTGGCAGCACCGATCCCGTCACCCGCCGCTACCTGACGCTCTGGACGGACCACGGCCTCTCCCCCACCGACGCCCATTACGCCTATGTGCTGCTGCCCGGCGCATCGGCCGCGGCGACCGCGGTCTGGTCACGGTCCCGGCCGGTCCGGATCGTCGCCAACGACACCACCGCACAGGCCGTGGAGGTACGCCGGGCGGGGCTGACCGCGGTGAACTTCTGGGGCGCCGGAACGGCCGCCGGAATCACCGCGTCGGGCCCGGCATCGGTGCTGGTGCAGTGCCACGGCGCCCAGGTCAGGGTCGCGGTCGCCGACCCGGGCCGGACGCTCACCACGCTCTCGGTCGAGCTGCCGTTCCCCGTACGGTCGGTGGTGAGTGCCGATGACTTGGTGAGCCTCGTCCCGGGCCGCAGGCCCGTGCTCACCGTCGCCGTCGGCGGCTCACGCGGCCACACCCACCGAGCCGAACTCATCCAGTAACCCACCCCGAGGAGCAGCACCACCATGTCCGTCGCACCGCATCTGCAACTGCCGCCGCCCGACCGGCTCCTGTCCTCACGAACCGGCTGGACCCGGGCCCACTGGGAGGCGACCGCCGACCGGATGCTGGATGCGCTGGTGCCGTACGCGACCCCCGGCTTCGCCCAGTACCGGCTGCCCGGCCGCGGCAGCTGGTCGGGGGTCGTCTCGGACGGTCTCGAAGGGTTCGCCCGGTCGTTCCTGCTCGCCGCCTGCCGGATCGCGGGCGCGGGCGGGGCGGTCGACCCCGCGCTGATCGAACGGTACGCGGCGGGGCTGGCCGCGGGCACGGACCCCGGCAGCAGGGAGGCGTGGCCGAAGCTGACGGACTGTTCGCAGCAGATGGTGGAGGCGGCGTCGGTCGCGGTGGCGCTGCACGAGACCCGGCCGTGGATCTGGGACCGGCTGGACGCCCGGGTGCAGGAACGGGTCGTCGACTGGTTCTCCGGATTCGTCGGCGGGCGGACCTGGGACAACAACTGGCGGCTCTTCCAGGTGGTGTCCGAGCAGTTCCTCGCCTCGGTCGGCGCGCCGTACAGCCGCTCGGACATCGAGTCGAACCTGGACCGGATCGAGGACTGGTACGTCGGTGACGGCTGGTACACCGATGGGGACGGCCGGAACTTCGACTACTACATCGGCTGGGCGATGCACCTGTACCCGCTGCTGTGGTCACGGATCGCGGGCGCCGACGACGGCGGCCGGACCGAGGTCTACCGGCAGCGGCTAAGCCGGTTCCTGGAGGACTATCCGCACTTCTTCGGCTCGGACGGCGCGCCGGTCCACCAGGGCCGTTCGCTGACGTACCGGTTCGCCGCCCTGGCGCCGGTGTGGATGGGAGCGCTGGCCGACTGCACCCCGCTGGCGCCGGGGCTCACCCGCCGGCTCGCCTCGGGCACGATGCGGCACTTCGCGGAGCGCGGTGTGCCGGACGAGCGGGGGCTGCTGACGCTCGGCTGGTACGACACGTTCCTGCCGAGCACCCAGCCGTACTCCGGTCCCGCCTCGCCGTACTGGGCGAGCAAGGGCTTCCTCGGGCTGCTGCTGCCGGCCGACCATGCCGTGTGGACGGCGCGCGAACTCCCGCTGCCCGTCGAGGAGTCCGACCGGTACACCGCGCTGCCGGCCCCCGGCTGGCTGCTGCACGGTACCCGCGACGACGGCATCGTCCGGCTGATCAACCACGGCAGCGACCACAATCCGCCGTTCGACGAGACGGCCGACCCGTCCGAAGGCACCGAGGATCCGCACTACGGTCGGTTCGCCTACTCGACGGCGACGGCGCCCGAGGCCGCCCCGCACGCCGTGGCACGCTCCATCGACGGTCATCTGGCACTGGTGGCACCCGACGGCACCCCGTCGCTGCGCCGCCGGATCCATCCGCTGCGCTGCGAGGACCGCGTCGCGGCCTCCTGGTACGCGGCGCGGCTGCCCGGTGACGATCATCCGTACCGGATCGAGACGACGAGTGTGCTGCACGGCCCGTGGGAGATCCGGGTGCACCGGGTCGAGGCGCCCGAAGGCGCGGTGGTGCGGGAGGGCGGTCATGCGGTCGCCCATGCGGAGAGCCCGTTTGCCCTGTCGGGTCCCGACTGGGCACTGGCCCGCACGGCCGACGGTCTGAGCAGCGCCCTGATCGCGCTGCACGGCTGGGACGGCGGGACCGAAGGGGCCGCTGTGGCGCGTGATGTCCAGTCCAACGCGTACGGGCCGCATTCGGCGATTCCGTATCTTCGCAGCGGGCCGCACCCGGGCGGGCGGAGCATCCATGTCTCGCTGGTCGCCCTCTCGCGGGACGCCGTGCATCCGGAGGCGCTGCGCGATGCGGTGCGGGTGCGTGCGGGTGCGGACTCGGTGGTGCTGACCTTCCTGGACGGTAGGACGGTCGAGATCTGATCGCGGTCGCGGGCGAGGGCACCTGCCTGGCGGCCGGGCAGCCGATCAGATTCCGATGCTGTTCCCCTCCCGCTGATCGATGTGCCCAACGAGCTCCCGTGCCAGGGACTTGATCGTGTCGAGCCCCGCTCTGCCCCACGGGCGGGGCACGGTGTCGACCGCGCAGACGGCGCCCAGGGCGATGCCCGTGCGGTCGATGAGGGGTGCGCCCAGATAGGAACGGATGCCTATTTCGTCGACCACCGGATTCCCCGCGAACCTGGGGTAGTCGCAGACGTCCTCCAGGACGAGCGCCTTGCGCCGGACGACGACATGCGGGCAGTAGCCTCGGTCGAGCGCCACGTACCGGCCGCTGCGACTGCTGCCCGCGGCCGTGGCGCCCAGGTCGGAGCCCTTGTGCGTGCCGGCCGGGGTGTGCAGTCCGGCGAAGAACTGCCGGTTGCCGTCGATGAAGTTGACCATCGAGAAGGGCACCTCGGTCACCTCGGCCACCCGGTCGGCGAAGGCGTCGAAGTTGTCGAACGACGCGTCGGCGCGTTCCCCGAGCCCAAGCGTCCTCAGCCGTTGGGTGCGGACGAGGGCATCGCGGTCGACGGGCGTGAGCAGCATGCGGCCGGTGGTGTTTCGGGTCACGGGTGGGCTCCGAAGCCGGTCAACGGGGCCGGGGCCGGGGCCGAGGTGGCGTTGATCAGGTGCTGGACCAGTGTGACCAGGGCCCCGGTGCCCGAGCTGGCGATCCGGGCGTCGCAGAGCACCACCGGTACGTCCGGGCCCAGGTCGAGTGCGGCCCGGATCTCTTCGGCTGCGTAGCGGTAGGCACCGTCGAACTCGTTCACCGCGACGATGAATCCGATGCCGCGCCGCTCGAAGAAGTCGACGGCGGCGAAGCACTCGGCAAGCCTGCGGGTGTCCGCGATCACGACCGCTCCCAGCGCTCCCTGGGAGAGTTCGTCCCACATGAACCAGAAGCGTTCCTGGCCCGGGGTTCCGAACAGGTAGAGCACGTGTTGCTCGTCGAGGGTGATGCGGCCGAAGTCCATCGCCACGGTGGTGGCGGTCTTGGACTCGATGCCGTCGAGGCTGTCGGTCGCTGCGCTGACCTGGGTCAGCAGCTCTTCCGTGGACAGCGGTGCGATTTCGCTGACCGCGCCGACGAACGTCGTCTTGCCGACGCCGAACCCGCCTGCCACCAGCACCTTGAGCGCGACGGGAAAACCTTCGGAGCCGGTGGGGCCTGCGGGGCCGCCGACTCCGGAGGCATCGTGGATGCCGCCTTGATCGCCGTAGCCCGACTCGGCTTCATAGCCCGGCCCGGCTTCATATTCATAGCGCGGCCCGGCTTCGTGACTGGGAACATCCCCGTAGCCCTGCGTGCCACCGTAGTTCTGCGCGTCTCCGTAGCTGCTCTGCCCTTCCCCGTGGTTCCCCGGGTGTCCGCAGCTCTCCAGGCTCCCGTAGCCCTCGGACCGGCCATGGATTCCATGGAATCCGTGACTTCCGAAGCCTTCGGAGCTTGCGTTGTTCTCGTACGCGGCTGAGCTGCCGAAGCCGTCAGAGCTGTCGTCGTAAGCCATCGAGCACTGCCTCCAGCAGAGATCGGTCGGTGGGCATGTCGTGGAAGGCGGGCGGGTGCGCGGTCACTGCCCCGCAGTCGACCAGGTCGGAGACGAGCACCTTGGTGACGACCGCGGGCAACCGCAGGTGGGCGGCGATCTCGGCCACCGATGTGGGGCCGCCGCACAGTCCCAGCGCAACGGAGTGCTCGGGGCCGAGATGCATCTGTGGCTCGGTCCCCGTGGCCATGATCAGGGAGAGCAGATCGAGCACGGCCGTAGGACGGGTACGACCGTTGCTCACGGTGTACGGGCGGATGAGCCGGCCGGCCGCGTCGTCGAGCAGCGGCCCGTCCTGCGGGACCGACACCCTCACAGCCCCGTGGCGCCCGGTGTCCCGGCCGCTTGTCTCACAGGTGTCATCAGATAGGGCCGGACGCTCTTGACCAGCATGGTCATCTCGTAACCGAGCACCGCCGCGTCCGCCTCGCGTCCGGCGAGGACGGCGAGGCAGGTGCCGGACCCGGCGGTGGAGACGAACAGCAGGGTCGAGTCGAGCTCGACCACCACCTGCCGTACCTCGCCGCTGTCGCCGAAGCGCGCGCCCGCGCTGCGACCGAGCGAGTACAGGCCCGCGGCCAGCGCCGCCATGTGGTCGGCGCTGTCGGCGTCCATGCCATGAAGGGATTTCACCAGCCCGTCGGCGGAGAGGAGAACCGCGCTGCGTGTGTACGGGACACGCTGGACCAGTCCGCTCAGCAGCCAGTCGAGGTCCGAGACCTGACCGGACGGCATATCGGTCGCCATGGTGCATCTACTCCTTGGAGGTGTTCGTTTCGAGGGGGTCGTTGGCCAGGGCCGCGTCCGGATCCGGGGCCGGGCCCGAGGGGTACGGTGCGACGGTCGCGGTGAGTCCGCGTACCGGCAGCGGTTCGAGCGGGGCCCGGGGCTGCCAGGCCTGCGGGTCCGCTGCCGCTTCGAGCCCCGTGTCCGGCTCCGAATCCGGGGCGGTGTCGGCCTCGGATTCGCTGCGGGCCTCGGCGAGTTCGATGCCTCGCCGGAAGGCCGCCACGAGCCCCGGATCGTGCAGGACCTGCTCGCCCTCGGTACGCGGGGCCGGCGCCTCCCTGAGCTGCGGGACCAGGTGCTCCTGGTTGGCGCGCCGGGGCAGTTGGGGGCGGCCCATGGTGCCACGCACGACTCCGGGCTCGGCGTCGAGAGCGTCGAGGGCGTCGTCCGTGGGCCGGCTTCCGGGGACGTCCTCGGCTGCGGTGGGACGGTCGAGGCGCTCGGCACGCAGCGGGAGCGGTGGGGCCTCGCCCTGGCCCTGTGCCTGCTGGGGCGGTTGATGCAGGCGCAGCGGTTGGCTGGGGACGTACGGCTGACGGCCGGTGCTCGGCTGCGAACCCGGTGCGGTGCTCGGGCCTGGGTTCAGGATCGGGTTCGGGTTCGGGTTCGGGTTCGGGTTGTGGTGGCTGCCCCTTCCCTCCTGTGCCGGTGGACGGTGCACGGGACCCGGGGGCGGGACCGGGGCTGCGCCGCCCTCGGCCGGAGCGGCCCCGTCCACGCCCAGCAGGGACTGCGGGAGGACGAGTACGGCCTGCGTGCCTCCGTAGATGTTGCTCTGCAGCCGGACCGCGATGCCGTGCCGGCGGGCCAGTGACGCGACGACGAACAGTCCGATCCGGCCGTCCTGCAGCAGATGGGCCACGTTGACCTGGTCGGGGTCGGCGAGCAGGGCGTTCATCCGCTTCTGCTCGTTGCCCGGCATGCCGAGTCCCCGGTCCTCCACCTCGAGGGCCAGTCCTGCGGTGACCTGCTGGGCGCGCAGCAGCACTTGGGTGTGCGGGGCGGAGAACACGGTCGCGTTCTCCACCAGTTCGGCCAGCAGATGGATCACGTCCGCCACGGCGTGGCCGCGCAGCGTGCCGTCGATCGGCGGCACGAGCTTGACCCGTGGATACTGCTCGACCTCGGCGATCGCCGAGCGCAGGACCTCGGTCATGGTGACCGGGTTGCTCCACTGCCGCCGGGAGACGGCGCCACCGAGGACGGCGAGGTTCTCGGCGTACCTGCGGATGCGGGTGGCGAGATGGTCGACGTGGAAGAGGCCCTTGAGCAGATCGGGGTCCTCGACCTCGTGCTCCAGCTCGTCGAGCAGCTGGATCTCGCGGTGCACGAGTGATTGCAGCCGACGGGCGAGATTGACGAAGACCTCGACCTTCTGGTCCTCGCCGGAATGGTCGGAGAGCCGGGACGCCTGGACGACCGCGGCCACGGCGACCTCCTGCTGGCGGCCGAGTTCCTGGGCGAGCAGCTCGAAGGCATCACTGCCCGGAGCGGCGGGCTGTGCGGGCCTGCGTGCGGGGACCGGTTCGCCGTTGCGGAGTTGTTCCAGCACCCGCTGCAGTTCGGCCTGGCCCTGGGCGCTGGCGCGACGGAGCGCCAGACAGCGGCCGAAGACGGTGGTGGCGACGCGGTTGGCGGCGAGGTACGCGGCCAGCACCGCGGCGAGCGCCAGGGCTCCGGCCGCGCCCAGCGCGATCCAGAGTTCGGTGGAGGGCCGGGCTCCGGTGGAGCGGGCGGTGAAAATGACCGCTGCGGCTCCGCTCAGTACCGCCACGACGGTCGGCAGCACCGCGGTGCGCAGGAGTTGGGGGCGTATACGCGCCTCGGGGGACGGCTGGGCGGCGCGCGGCCTGCCCGTGGCCGAGTGGGAACGGGCACCCGGTCGGCCGTGCCGTCCGCCCTCTCGGCGTTCCGGTCGCCCTTCGGGTGCGCGAAGTTGAGACATCAGTGTCCTCGGTACGTGGGGCACCAGGAATCGGCGTTCCTGCGGTGGCACCTACGGTGGTCGGTCAGGCTCGGATCATCGGTCGGGCAGGCTCGAAAGTTATGAGCCCACCGTTGATCACCGGCAACACACGGTAGTCGTCAATCACGCGGGTGCGGCGGGCAGTTGTCGAACTTGCCCGCCATCCGTCCCGCTCTGGTATGACCGCCCGCACAAGAGACCGATTACTCCGCATTGACACCTGGTCGGCCGACACCCGAATGGCCGATCGGAGTGAACCCATGAGCACACGAAACGGCGCGGCCCGTCCGGTCGTTCCGGACGGGCCTATGAACTCCTGACGAAATGATCTTCAAGGTGGTTGAATCACTCCGCAACTGACGATCCGGGAGGTATGGGGCGGCTCGGCCGAAGCCGTGGGCGGTGATCGAGCGGCTGCCGCCGAAGGTGGAGCGCCGGCCCCGCCATCCCGGGCGCAAGCGGCACCCGGACAGGTCCTTTGCAATCACCGCACTCGCCTCATCCAGGGCGAACCGATCCGCAGCCTGGAGCCGTAACCCCTCGCGGAACTCCTGCCGTTCGGCGGTCAACCCGCCCCCTTGTGGATACCTCATGCCCCGGTGATACCCCAGCAGGTGACCAGCCGTCAGCTTCTACGACCACCACGAGTCCAACCTCGTTAATTGTTGGAATAGGACAATCTCTCGCTTTCGAATCGGTCGACTCCTACCCTGACTTCCCTTCTGAGCGCTGGCATGATCTCCATGAAGGCAAGTCAGGCACTATGTAGCATCTACACAATTCAAGGAGGCTCGTGTGACCCGTAACGGTCGTGTGCTGGTGACGGGCGTCGGTGCGATGACGCCGCTGGGAGCCGATGCGCCGTCGTCGTGGTCGGGGCTGCTGGACGGTAAGTCGGGGGTGCGTTTCCTGGAGGAGGAGTGGGCCGCGGACCTGCCCGTGCACGTTGCGGCCGGGCTCACGGTGGACCCTGCCGCCCTGCTTCCGAGGGCCGAGGCCAGGAAGCTGGACCGCGGTGAGCAGGTCGCCATCCTCAGTGCGCGCGAAGCTTGGCAGGACGCCGGTGCTCCGCAGGTCGAGCCGGAAAGATTCGCCGTCGTCATTGGTACTGGGACCGGTGGTGTCCTCACCACGCTGGGGCAGGACGACGTCTTCGAACGCGCCGGGATTCGCCGGCTGTCGCCGTTCACGGTCCCCATGCTGATGCCCAACGGGCCGGCTGCTTGGGTGAGCATGGACCTGGGCGCGAAGGGAGGCGCCAGGACTCTGGTGAGTGCCTGTGCGTCCGGGGCAGAGGCCCTCGCCCTGGGGCAGGATCTGATCCGCAGCGGGCGGGCGGACGCGGTCGTCGCAGGTGGGGTGGAGGCATGCCTGCACCCCTTCACCATCGCGGCATTCGCCCAGATGAAGGCCCTCTCGACGCAGTCCGTGGACCCAGAGACCGTGTCCCGCCCGTTCGACGTCAAGCGGTCCGGGTTCGTTATGGGCGAGGGCGCGGGGATGATGGTGCTCGAACGCGCCGAGTTCGCCCGGGCCCGTGGAGCACGCGCCTACGGCACGCTGGCCGGCAGTGCCGTGAGTTCGAGCGCGAACCACATCACGGCCTCCGACGCGGAAGGCCAGGCCTTCGCCATGGAACTGGCGCTGCGCGACGCCGGCCTGGCCCCGGCGGACATTGGGGTCGTGCACGCCCACGCCACCTCGACGGAGTCCGGTGACCTGGCGGAGGCCGAGGCGATCGGCCGAGTGATCGGCAGCCACGCTGCGGTGACGGCGACAAAGTCGATGACAGGTCACATGATGGGCGCGTCCGGAACGATTGGCGCCATGGCCGCTCTGTTCGCGCTCAAGAACGGCACCGTGCCGGCCACGCGCAACCTCGACGAACTCGACCCGCGCGTGGAACTGGACGTGGTGCGCGGTGAGCGGCGCACCGGTCAGTGGTCTGCCGCGCTGGCCAACTCGTTCGGGTTCGGCGGACACAACGTCAGTCTCGTCTTCACCAAGTGACGACGAGACCACGAGTTCAACCTCAGTAGGTCACTGATCGATACATTGAACGCGTCGGCCGATTGGATGGACAGACGCAGCTTCTGCAACAGGTCTGCACCTGACTCGGCCGCCCACACATCGAAGTGATACCTCGCGAGCTCCTTGGCGATGGCAGCAGCTGCGCGTGAGTCGGAATTCCGGCAACTAATGAAAACGCTGGGTGATACATGGTTACCATCTGTCACGCGCGCCTCTGGAGCTGACGTCAGGGCGACCTATACGACCCCGCCGTTGCCAGCGCCCAGCAAGCCCCGTCGTCCAGAAGCAGAGCCGGATCGTGCAGCCGATCCCTCAGGCTCAGCCCCTTGCGGTAGGCATAGCTCCACGGCAGGAGTGCGGCGTCGACGCGTTCGTCGACAGCATCGAGCGACGGCTGCACTGCCCAAGGCTCGCAGCACACGCTCGCGCCCTTCGGGCGGGAGAAGCTCCCAGCATCCGCACGACCTCGGCAAGGTCGCCCCCGATCGACGTCACCGCCCGCCCGCGAGGTCGAGATCGCCGCTGCTCGTCTCGGCCACAGCGTCGGCACGACGGGGGCGACGCCACGGGTGCGCGATCGGATGCGACACAGTCCGCCACCACGGCTCCGCAGGCAGCTTCCCCGCAGGCTCGAACGGCTCGCCGGGACGGGGGAACGCCACCGCCTGGCCGGCCTCCTCGGCAGCGTCCTTCGTCCACTCCCCCGGCTCCGCCCACGGGTGCGGAGCCAGGTTGAAGGTGCCCCAGTGGATCGGCAGCATCACCCCGAGCGGCTCGCCGCCCTGGAGATCCAGATGGGCCCGCATGCCCTCGGCCGGTGTCATGTGGATGTCGGGCCAGTACTCGGAATAGGCGCCGATCTGGATCATCGTCGCGTCGAACGGGCCGTGTTCGGCGCCGATGTCCTTGAAGCCGGAGAAATAGCCGGTGTCTCCGCTGTGGTAGATCCGGTGCTCGGGCCCGGCGACAGCCCAGGAGGCCCAGAGCGTGTGCTGCTGATTGCGCAGGCCGCGGCCGCAGAAGTGCCGCGCCGGGGTGGCGGTGAGACTGATCCCGGCGATCTTCGTGGTCTCGTTCCAGTCCAGCTCGCGCAGCCGGTCGGCGGACACGCCCCACCGCTCCAGATGCGCGCCGACACCCAGCGGGACGGCGAACACCGTGTCCGTACCGGCGAGGGCCCGGATCGTCGGCAGATCGAGGTGGTCGTAGTGGTCGTGGGAGATCACCACCGCGTCCACGGGCCCGAGCGCGGCCAGCGGCAGCGGCACGGGGTGCAGCCGCTTGGGCCCGGCGAAGACGAAGGGTGAACAGCGCTCGCCCCACACCGGGTCGAAGAGCACCCGTCGGCCGTCGATCTCGGCGAGCACACTGGAATGGCCCATCCAGGTGAGCCGCAGCCCCGTGGCGGGCGTCTCGGCAAGATCGGCGTAGGTCGTGGCGTGGACGGGCAGGATGCCGGTCGGCGCCCTGCGCGCCCGCTCTTCCTTGCGGAAGTAGACCTTCGCGAACTCCAGGGTGGATCCGGACGGCCTGGTCCGCGCCCCCACCGGGTTCTGGAAGACGCCGTCGGCGAAGTTGGGCGAGCGGCGGATGCGCTCCATGCGGGCACCGCCCGGGTCCGCGCCGAATGCTGCGGGGCGCAGCGAACGCAGCCGGGTACGGAGCGGAGGCAAGGGGTCGGCGCCGGTCACAGCATCTCCTGGGGGAGTCGGTGTCGTCTCATTATGGGCGGGGGGTACGACAGTGCGAGAGCGGAAGGTCCCGGGGACCGACGGGCCGGACCGGGCCGCGTCAGCCACGCGGCTGCCCGTACACGTGCTCGATGCGCAGCCGTAGCACGATGCGCCGGTCCCGGACCATCGCACTGCGGTAGTCGTCCCAATCGGGGTGTTCGCCCTGGACGTCGCGGTAGAGCGTGATGAGCTCCTCCACCGTCGCGTCGTGCGTGTCGGCGGCGACCGGGGACAGCTCCGCGGTGGCGTCCACGACCGTCCACGCCCAGCGGTCCGCGCTGGTGACGTGGTAGCTCGCCCGGGGGTCGCGCCGGAGGTTCTTCGTCTTCGCCCGGTCGTCGGTGATCGAGACGCGGACGATGCGCTCCTTGGGGTAGTAGAAGTGATTGACATTGGACAGCTGGGGCCTGCCGTCCCGCCTGAGTGTCACGAGCACGCCGCCGTTCTCCTCGGCGAGCAGCCCGAGCAGCGCTTCCTGCCGTGCGTCGAATCCCGTCATGCCGGATCCAACGTCCGTACCCGCCGCAGGATTCCGCATCCGGCCGCACCGTCATGTCACATCCGCGGCCCCCTCGTCCGTCGCATCGGTGGAAACAGCCCGCCGCCGGCGTCCCTCGACGCCGCCGGACGGCACCCGAGCCGTACCGAAGGAGACCGGCCATGGCCGCCCGAATCCCGCTCGACCCGCCCCGCACCCTCCTCTTCCGCGCCATGTCGTGGTACTCGAACCGTACGTACGGCAAGGTCGTCGATCCCGTACGGGCCCACGCCCACCACACCGGGGTGCTGTGGTCCCTGGCCCGTCTCGAATTGGCGGTGGGCCGCTGGAAGAAGCTGGACCCGCAGCTCAAGGCGCTGGCCGTGATGACGTCCGCGGCCACCGTCGGCTGCAGCTGGTGCATGGACTTCGGCTACTTGGAGAACCACCGGCACGGCATGGACCCGCGCAAGCTGCGCGATGTGCCGTTGTGGCGGGAGAGCGGGGTGTACACCCCGCTGGAGCGTGACGTCATGGAGTACTCGGAGGCGATGAGCCTCACCCCGCCGGAGGTCGGCGACGAGCCGGCGGAACGGCTGCGGACCGCGCTCGGCGAGGCGGCGTTCGTCGAGCTGACGACGATGGTCGCGGTGGAGAACATGCGCTCCCGGACGAATTCCGCCCTCGCCCTGACCAGTCAGGGCTTCAAGGACCGGTGCGAGGTGGACCGCCCCGCGAACCGCTGACCCGGGCACCCGGCCTTCGCGTCGCCCGGTCTCTCCGCCGTGTTTCCCGCGGCCGGTGCGGCGGTTAGCTGCCATGGCAGCTACCCGCCAGTCCGTACAACTCCGGCTGCGCCGACATCTGGTGCTGACTGTGCGGGCCGGCGCCGCGGGCGCCGGTTGAACAGGGGGCGGGACCGTGGACGGCCCCGCCCCCGGTCTTCCCGCGCGTGGCATATTCGTTAGGGTGACGCCGTGGCAAGAGTGCGGTTGAGCGTGGCGGAACGACGTGAAGAGCTTCTGCGCGCTGCCGTCGAACAGATCGAGGTGCGGGGCGTCGCGGCGGTCCGGATCGCCGATGTCGCGGCCGTGCTCGGGGTGAGCAACGCGCTCGTGCTCTACCACTTCTCGACCAAGGAGAAGCTGGTCGCGGCAGCTTTCGCCCATGCCGCCGAGGCCGACCTCGCCCAGCTGCGCAAGGTGCTGGGCCGCCGCACCAGCGCGGTACGGCGGCTGCGCGCCGCTGTCCGCTGGTACGCGCCGACGGGGCAGGCCAAGGGGTGGCGGCTGTGGATCGAGGCCTGGGCCGCCTCGCTGCGCGATCCGGCGCTGCGCAACGTGGCCGGCGATCTCGACCAGCAGTGGAAGGCGGAGCTGGCCGAGGTCATCGAAGAGGGCGCCGCCGCCGGTGAGTTCCACTGCGACGACCCGATGTCCGCGGCCTGGCGGCTGACCGCCCTGCTGGACGGTCTGGCCGTGCAGACGACGTCGTACGCGGGTCCGCTCTCCCGGGCCACGATGCTGGCCTGGACCGACGAGGCGCTCGCCCGCGAGCTCGGCATCGACCACGAGGCACTGACGGCCTGACCCCACCCGCACCGGCCGGAGGTCCGGCCGGGCGGTCCGGGCCGGTGCTTCCGGTCGGCCGACGACGGTCAGGTCTGGCGTACGGGTGCGTACGCGTCGGCGTCGAGTCCGAAGGTCCACGCCACACCGCCCTTCGCGGTCCTGGTGCTGGGCGGCACCCGCAGCCAGTAGACACGGTGCGTGCCGTCCGGCTCGGGGGTGGAGTTGACCACCTCGACCATCGCCACGTCCTCGTCGCCGTCCAGCGCGATCCGCCACAGGACGCCCGTCTCGTCGCGGTGGACCGGCTCCGCGCCGGATTCGGTGAGGTATCGGTCGTAACCGTAGAACTCCAGCATCACGCGGCGCAGTTCCGCGTTCTCCTCCTCGCGTATCCGCTTCGGGGTCAGGGAGTTCAGCTCCGCCAGGAACTCGGCGGGCACCGGCATGCCGCGCCATGCGTGGAGGGCGAAGCCGTCGCGGTAGGCGAGCGCGGGGCCGTCCCCGCGGTCGAGCCGTCCCGCCTCGTCCCGGTGCAGCGCCTCCGGCCGCTCGCTGATCACCACGGCGCGCTCGTAGGGCCACCACCAGCCCGCGTTCCTGGCCACCTCCGCCAGACCGTCGAGCCGGTCGCCCCGGCCGTCGAAAGCGGCGAGCCAGGCCGCGTCGTGCTGGCCCAGGACCGCGTCGAGCAGCACCAGCCGGACGTCGGACTCGTCCTCGGGGCGCTCCGAGAGGTCCGCGACGACACCGGCCCTGATCCGCTCGGCGAGCGCCGCGGTGGTCTCCCAGAGCTGTGCGCCTGTGGCGGACCACAGTGCGGACCAGCCCGCGGGGCCCAGCTCGTCGTACATCCGGCGCCGCTCCTGCGCCCAGGGCCGGGTCCGTACCTCGTCGCGCACCGAGCGTCCGGCGTCGACGAGCTTCTCGACGGCCTCCACCGCGGCCCTGGGCGAGTCGACCCAGACGATCCGCTCCGGCTCGGCGAGTCCTGCGCTGCGGTAGGCGAGCCGCAGCCCGTCCTCGGCCGCGGACCGGTCGGCCGCACCGGTCGCCGCTGCCACGGCCCGCCATGAGTCCACGTACTGCATCGGTCTTCCCCGTCCCCTGTGCTCTGTCTTCTGTGTGCTGTGCTGTCCGCGGCGCGCTGTGCGCCGTGCTGCTTCGTGCTTCGTGCTTCGTGCTTCGTGCTTCGTGCTTCGTGCTTCGTGCTTCGTGCTTCGTGCTTCGTGCTTCGTGCTGTGGTGATTCAGTGGGCCGGTTCCCTTCCCCGGGCCGCCGTCAGTCCGCGACGATGCGGATCGCCCCCGGTGTGTACTCCCGCTGGCGCACCACGCGGTACCAGCCCTTCGACAGCGGTATCACCGCGTGCTCCTCGTGCACCACCCGCCCGCCCTCGGGAAGGTGGAGCAGCATCGGCCCGAACACCCCCGCCTCGCGCATCAGCCGGCCCGGCCCCTGAACCGCGTGGGCATGGCCGGTGACCTCGCCCAGCGCGAGGACCATGCGGCCCCGGCCGTCCCTCGGCTCACCCGGCGCGTCCACGAGATGCGCGGGCACCGCCGACTCCTCCAACGACACGATCAGTACATCGCCCTGCCGGTACACAGACGTCTCCCCTCGATGGCCGCACCCGCTGTGCCGGCCACGGAGAAAACGCTACGGGGAGGGTCTGACAATCGACCGGCGGCCGACCGGACCCGGCGGCCCGTCGCGGCGGTCCCGGTCGCGCCGTTGTCAGTGCGGCTTGATAAACCTTGTGGACATCAGCCGTCCCCCAGTACCAGGAGCTCAGGGTCATGTCCGGTGTGGACTATCTGCAGGAGTTGCTCGGCCTTCCCGCTGTCGACTTCCAGCACGCGACGGGTGAGGCGCCCGTGCAGGCCGCCGATGCGGCAGCCTGGCGCATCTCGGTCGATCCGTACGACGACGATTCCGAGATGACCTGGGAGGACGCCTTCCAGGCATTTCTCAAGGCGGTCGACCCGGCCGGCGTGCGGGCACTGATCATCGGTCAGTGGGGCGAGTCGTACGAGGAGAAATCGTCCTACCCGATCGATCTCATCATCGCCGCCGCCGACCGGCTGACCTCGCTGGAGGCCGTCTTCGTCGGCGACATGACGGCGGAGGACAACGAGATCTCCTGGATCGAGCAGTCGGATGTCACGGCGCTGCTGAACGCCTTCCCCGCTCTGCTCGAACTGGGTGTGCGCGGCGGCACGGACCTCGTCTTCTCCCCCTCGAAGCACGAGCGGCTGCGTTCGCTGACCATCGAGACGGGCGGTCTGCCCGTCGGTGTGATCCGCGGCATTCTGGACAGCGAGCTGCCCGCGCTGGAGCGGCTCGACCTCTGGCTCGGTGTCTCCGCCTACGGGGGCGACGCGGATGTGGCCGACCTGGCCCCGCTGCTCTCCGGCACCCGCTTCCCCCGGCTCACTCATCTCGGTCTGCGCAACAGCGAGGTGCAGAACGAGATCGCGACGGCCGTCGCGGGTGCCCCGGTCGTCGCGCAGCTGCGCGTCCTCGACCTGTCGAACGGCACCATGGGCGACGAGGGCGCGGCGGCACTGCTGGACGGCCAGCCGCTCACCCATCTCGAACAGCTCGATCTGCACCACCACTTCATGACGGAGCCGATGGAGCGCCGGATCAAGGAGGCGCTGGAACCGCACGGCGTGCGGGTCGATGTGTCGGAGCGCGAGAAGCCCTGGGGCGACCGCGGCGTCGAGGGCCGCTACACCTCGGTATCGGAGTGAGGCGCGATGACTGACATCGAACACCCCGAGACGTTTCACGGCCTGCCCGTCCACACCCTTCCCGGACCCGATCAGGCCCCCGGCACCCCGCTCCCGGACGCCGGATCGGTCGCCTGGCGGCTGGAGAGCGCCTGGCAGGACGATCTGACGTTCGGCCCGCTGTGGCAGCACTTCCTCGACACGGTCGACACGACGCGGGTAAAGGCCCTGCTGATCGGCGCCTGGTGGCAGCAGGAGTACGAGTCCTTCGCCCCGGTCGTCGATCTGCTGGTCGGTCACGCCGACCGTTTCCCGGCCCTGCGGGCGCTCTTCCTCGCCGATGTCGTCAGCGAGGAGTGCGAAGTGTCGTGGCTGGAGATGTGCGACATAACCCCGGTGGTCGAAGCCTTCGGAGAGCTGGAGGAGTTGACGGTACGCGGCTGCGGCGAGCAGGTCACCGACGGGCCGTCGCTCGGTCTGCGGCCGGTGCGCCACAAGTCGCTCAAGTCGCTGCGGTTCGAGTCCGGCGGGCTCCCGTCCGACATCGTGCGGGCGATCGGCGCCTCCGAGCTGCCCGCGCTGGAACGGCTCGAACTCTGGCTCGGCGTCACCGAGTACGGCGGTGACACCACGGTCGAGGACCTCGCTCCGCTGCTCTCCGGTGCGACGTTCCCCGCCCTGCGCCATCTGGGGCTGCAGAACAGCGAGATCCAGGACGAGATCGCGGCCGCCGTGGCGTCCGCCCCGGTCGTCGCCCGGCTGGAGTCGCTGTCCCTCGCGATGGGAACCCTGGGCGATGAAGGCGCCGAAGCGCTGCTCGCGGGCCAGCCGCTCACCCACCTGACCTCGCTGGATCTGCACCATCACTACATGAGCGACTCGTTGGTGGACCGCCTGAGGAATCTGCTCGGTCCGGACCGGGTGAACGGCGAGATCGACGAAGTCGAGTACTGGGATCCGGAAGAGGACGACGACCGCTATGTCGCCGTCAGCGAGTAGTACGGCCGGCCCGGCGCCGCGCTTCGCCGTCGTGGGTGTGCCCGGCAACCGCCGGGTCACGCTCTTCCAGGACGCCGTGCGCGCCGCCGGGCTGCCGGCGGCGCGCGTCGTGCCCTGGCTGGACGTCCTGCGCGGCGGAGCCGCGTTCCTGCCCGGCGAGACCGTACGGATGGACTCCCCCGGTGAGGACGCCGAGGTGGAGCGGCTGCTCCGCACGGTCGGGGACCCGACCAGGGTCGAAGGGACCGCCCTCTGGTACGCCGGGTTCACCGCGGCCGTGCGGGCGGTGGCGCGGGCGGCGGCAGCCGCCGGTGCCGCGCTGCTCGACGATCCCGGTGATGTCGCGGTGCTGTTCGACAAGCGGCTCTGCCATGCCGTGCTGAACGGCGCCGGGGTGCCGGTCCCGGCGTCACCGACCTCGGGAGCCGCGGCGCCCGTGGTGCGGGACTGGGCGGACGTACGCGAGCGGATGGCGGACCGCGGCATGCCCAGGGTCTTCGTGAAGCTCGCGCACGGCTCGTCCGCCTCGGGGGTCCTGGCCGTGGAGACGGCCGGGCCCGGCCGGATCAGGGCCACGACCTCGGTGGAGCGCGATGCGTCCGGACGGCTCTTCAATTCCTTGCGGGTGCGCCGCGTCACGACGGAGCGGGAGATCGGGGCGATCGTCGACGCACTCGCACCGGACGGGCTGCACATCGAGCGCTGGCTGCCCAAGGCCACCCAGCACGGCCGGGCGACGGATCTGCGGGTCGTGGTGGTGGCGGGCCGGGCCACCCATGCCGTCGTGCGCACCAGCCACTCCCCCATGACCAACCTTCACCTCGGTGGCGAGCGTGGAGATCTCGACGCCGTCCGCGCGGCCGTCGAGGCGGCGGGCGGCAGCTGGGGCGAGGCCCTGGCCGTGTGCGAACGGGCCGCGGCGTGCTTCCCGGACACTCTGTGTGTGGGCGTCGATCTGCTGCCCTCGACCGGCTGGCGGCGCTTCGCCGTCGGCGAGGTCAACGCCTTCGGCGATCTCCTGCCGCGGCTGACCGGCCTTCCGGGCAGCGGCGCCGAGGGCCTGGACACCTATGCGGCGCAGGTCGCCGCCGTAATGAACAGAGCAAGGAACCACCGTGCAACCGCCACTGCCTGACACCGCGCGTACCCCCGAGGACGCCCGGAACCCGGACATGAGCCAGATCGTGGGCAGCCACGATCTGCTGCTCGTCACCCTCGACACGCTGCGGTACGACGTGGCGGTGGAGCTCGCCGCCGCGGGACGCATTCCGCATCTGGCGCGCCATCTGCCGGGCGGTGTCTGGGAGAAGCGGCACGCGCCGGGAAGCTTCACCTACGCCTCCCACCAGGCGATCTTCGCGGGATTCCTGCCCACTCCGGCGGGCCCGGGGCCGCACCCCCGGCTGTTCGCGGCGCGTTTCGCGGGCAGTGAGTCCACCGCCTCGGGCACCTTTGTCTTCGACACGCCGGATCTGCTCTCCGGCCTCGCCGGCGTGGGCTACCACACGGTGTGCATCGGCGGTGTCGGCTTCTTCAACAAGCAGGCGCCGCTCGGTTCCGTGCTGCCCGGCATGTTCCAGGAGAGCCACTGGGAGCCGGAGTTCGGCGTGGCGTCGCCCACTTCCTTCGAGGCACAGGTGGCCCGTGCCGAGCAGGCCGTCGCCGGGCTCCCCGAGGAGCAGCGGCTGTTCCTCTTCGTCAATGTGTCCGCCCTGCACCAGCCCAACTGGTTCCACCGGCCGGGAGCCACTCGCGAGGCGGGCGACTCCCGCGCCACCCATGCCGCGGCCCTGGAGTACGTCGACGCCCATATCGGCAGGCTCTTCGCCGCCGCGAGCAGCCGCCGTCGCTGTTTCGCCATCGTCTGCTCGGACCACGGCACGGCGTACGGGGACGACGGCTACACCGGTCACCGGCTCGGTCACGAGTCCGTCTGGACCGTTCCGTACGCGCACTTCTTCCTGGAACCGGGGGCCATCGCACCATGAGCACCACGACCGTCGCGCCGGCCGCCCGGCCGTACCAGAGCTATGTCTACGCCTACCCGCACAAGACCGCCTACCGGCCGCTCGCCGACCGGCCGGGGCTGCGCGAGTTGTGGGCGGCCGAGCGCAAGGACGCGCTCTCGCTCTACCTCCACATACCGTTCTGCGAGGTCCGCTGCGGCTTCTGCAATCTGTTCACCCGGATCGGCGCTCCCGACGAGCTGACGACCCGGTACCTCGACGCGCTGGACCGGCAGGCCACCGCGGTCCGTGACGCGCTGGGCGACGACGGGCCGGTGCGTTTCGCCGCGGCCGCGTTCGGCGGGGGTACGCCCACGTTCCTGACCGCGGCGGAGCTGGAGCGGCTCTGCGACATCGCGGAGAAGCGGATGGGCGCCGATCTGCGGTCCGTTCCGCTCTCGGTCGAGACGTCGCCGTCGACCGCGACGGCCGACCGGCTGGCCGTCCTCGCCGACCGCGGTACGACCAGGATCAGCATCGGGGTGCAGAGCTTCGTCGAAGCGGAGGCGCGGGCCGCTGTGCGCCCGCAGCGGCGTGCCGATGTGGAGGCGGCGCTGGACCGGATACGCGATGCCCGTATCCCGGTCCTCAACATCGACCTGATCTACGGCATCGACGGGCAGACCGAGGACAGCTGGCGCACCTCGCTGGACACGGCGCTCGACTGGCGGCCGGAGGAGCTGTATCTCTACCCGTTGTACGTGCGCCCGCTGACCGGTCTGGGACGGCTCGACGCGGACGGCGGGGTGTCGGCGGACGCGGCCTGGGACGAACAGCGGCTGCGGCTGTACCGCGCGGGCCGGGATCATCTCCTGGCCCATGGCTACGAGCAGGTTTCGATGCGGATGTTCCGCCGCGCCGACGCCCCGCGGACGGACGGCCCCGACGACTACGCCTGCCAGACCGACGGCATGATCGGCCTGGGGTGCGGCGCCCGCTCGTACACCTCGGAGCTGCACTACTCCTTCGACTACGCGGTGGAGATGCGGGAGGTGCGGGCGATCATCGACGGCTACGCGGCCACCGAGGACTTCTCGCGTGCGGAGGTCGGACGGTACGTCGACGGCGACGAGGCACGCCGGCGCCACCTCCTGCAGTCGGTCCTCCAGGCCGATGGGCTGCCACTGGCCGACTACCGGGAGCGGTTCGGCACCTCGCCGGCCGACGACTTCCCCCTTGAGCTGGCCCGGTTCGAGGCGCGCGGCTGGCTCGACGCGTCGGCCGGGGCGTCCGGACTGCTGCGGCTCTCCCCCGAGGGCCTGGCCCACTCCGACGCGCTGGGTCCGGAACTCTTCTCCTCCGACGTGCGCGCCGCGATGGCCGCGTACGAACTGAAGTGAGTGCGCCCATGGACCTGACGATCCTCTACCGCGGCCCGCTCTCGTCGTGCGACTACGACTGTCCGTACTGCCCGTTCGCCAAGCGGCGCGACAGCCGGGAGCAGCTGCGTGCCGACCGGGCCGCGCTGGAGCGGTTCACGGCGTGGGCCGCGGCGCAGACCGGTGACCGGATCTCGGTGCTGTTCACGCCGTGGGGCGAGGGCCTGGTCCGCTCCTGGTACCGCCGTGCGCTGGTCGAGCTGGCACAGCTGCCGCACATCCGCCGGGTCGCGATCCAGACCAACATCAGCAGCCGCACGGGGTGGCTGGCCGAGGCCGGTGCGGGCCGCGAGAAGATCGCGCTGTGGTGCACCTACCACCCGGGGCAGACGCCGTACGAGCGGTTCCTCACCAAGTGCCGGGAGCTGACCGCGCTCGGCATCCGGCACAGTGTCGGTGTCGTCGGGCTCGACGACCATCTCGACGAGGCGCGGCGGCTGCGCGCCGCGCTGCCGGACGAGGTCTATCTCTGGGTGAACGCGGCGGAGGGCCACACCTATACGGACGAGGAGGCGGACCGCTGGACGGCCATCGACCCGCTCTTCCCGTACAGCCGGCATCCGCACCGGTCGGCCGGGCTGCCCTGCAGGACCGGTGAGTCGGTCATCTCGGTGGACGGTGACGGCACCGTGCGGCGCTGCCATTTCGTACCGGCGGAGCTCGGCAATCTCTACGACGGGAGCTACCGGCGGTCTCTCGGTCCGCGCGCCTGTCCGCTGGCGGTCTGCGACTGCCACATCGGTTATGTGCACCTGGAGACGCTGCCGCTGTACGACGTCTTCGCGGGTGGTGTGCTGGAGCGGATACCGGCCGCCCCGCTGTCGTCGCTCGCCGGACCGGCCTGAGGTTCAGGCCGGTCCGGCGAGCGACGGCACCACGGCGCGGACGCCCGTCCGGAGCGGCAGGAGGTCCGGTGCTAGAGCGGCAGGAGATCCGGCCGCTTGGCTTCGACGTGGTCGCCCGAGGACTCGCCGCGCAGCCGTCGGCCGATCCACGGCACCAGGTACTCGCGCGCCCAGTGGATGTCGTCGCGCCGCACTTCGAGGGTGCCGCGCTGTGCCTGCGGGGGCCATTCCTGGTCGGGGTCGGCCGGCACGTCGATGCCGAGTACCTGTGCGGCGCGCAGCGCGACCCTGGTGTGTCCCTCGGGCGACAGGTGGAGCCGGTCGTCGTCCCAGGCGCGCCTGTCCTGGACGGACCGCAGCGACCACAGGTCCAGGACCGGGCAGTCGTAGCGGTCGGCGATGGCCCTCACATGGGCGGTGTAGGTGGCGATCTTGCCGCGCAGATGGCGCAGCACGGGAATGCCACGGGTGTCGAAGCCGGTGGTGACCATGACCGTGCCGACCGCTTGGGTCAGTTCGGCAACGGCGCGCTCGAAGCGCTCGGCCACGTCGTCGGGGTCGGTGCCCGGCCGGATGATGTCGTTGCCGCCCGCACAGAAGCTCACCAGGTCGGGTGCGAGCTCCTTGGCGCGCGGCACCTGCTCCTCGACGATCTGGTCGAGGAGGCGTCCGCGTACGGCGAGATTGGCGTACCTGAAATTCCCGTGCACGGAACCTTCGGTCTCCGTCGCCGCATCGGGGTCCGGGAGCTGGTCCGCGAGAAGTACCGCGAAACGGTCCGCCCAGCCGACGAAGGTCCCGTCCGGGCCGGGGTCGCCGACTCCCTCGGTGAAACTGTCGCCAATCGCCGCGTACGACCCGATGACGCCCTGTCGGTTGTTGACGCCACGTTGATTTTTTCTCGAATCGTCTGCCACAAACGCTTATCCTGCACCGCCGAATGTGACCTACGCGACCGTAATAAGGGGTTGACGGGTGGTGAGATAGACCACCCAGTCAGTTTTTGGTAAAGGGGGAATAAGCAGCAGGGGCGGTGCGCCGCCGCGCACCGCCCCTGCTGTGTTGCTCAGGTCATGCTGTCACCCAGCTGCCCGGCCGTTCGGCTCAGACGTAGATGCCGTGCGAGGCCAGGTAGGCGATCGGGTCGATGTCCGAGCCGTAGGCCGGGCCCGTGCGGACCTCGAAGTGAAGGTGCGGACCGGTGGAGTTGCCGGTGGAGCCGGAGAGGCCGATCTGCTGACCGGCGCTCACGGCCTGGCCCACCGAGACGGAGGCGGAGGACAGGTGGCCGTACTGCGAGTAGCGGCCGTCGGCGTGCTTGATGACGACCTGGTTGCCGTACGCGCCGCCCCAGCCGGCGGCGACGACGGTGCCGGAGGTGATGGACTTCACGCTGGTGCCGGTGGCGACCGGGAAGTCGATCCCGGAGTGGCTGCCGCTGGACCAGTTGGAGCCGGAGGCGCGGTAGTTGGTGGTGTGGTTGCCGGGGACCGGGTGGACGTAGCCGGAGCCGTTGCTCTGGGCGGCCGGGGCGGAGGCCGGGGCCTTGGACTCCGGGGCGGCCGAGGACTTGGCCGGGGCGGACTTCTCCGCGGCCGTCGAGGGCGCTGTGGCCACCTTCGACGGGAGGGCCGAGCCGGTGCCGGCGCCGGTGGGCGCGGCGTTGCCGGAGGCCTTGGAGCCGAGGGTCAGCTTCATGCCCGGGAAGATCAGGCTGGGGTCCTCGCCGACGACCTTGCGGTTGTCCTGGTACAGCTTCTGCCAGCCGCCCTTGACCTTGTGCTCGGCGGCGATCTTCGACAGGTAGTCGCCGGAGACGACGGAGTACGTCGTGGTCGTGGTGGCTGCCTTCTTCTGCGCGACCGGCGCGGCGTGCATGGTGGCGGCGGCCGACTGCGGCGCGGCGGCCGGGGCGGCCTGCTCCGCGGCGTGGGCACCGGTGGCACCGAGCAGCGGCAGTGCGACGACGGCGCCGCCGGCGCTTGCCGCGGCGACGCCACGGGCGATGGTGCTGATCTTCGGACGACGGTGCTTACCCGATATGGGCATGAAGTATTTCCTCTCCGGCGCCTGCGAGGTGAGCTGTCGGGTTCGGGCTGGAGATGCCCGGCCGCGCTGAGCGCGACTTCACCCCGAGCCGGCCGGAATTCTCCGGTCGGCGGCTTACCTGGTTCCCCCGCTCCTGCCACGCGATGAGTGGATGCGAATTCCGGTCGGCGGCAGGATTAGGCGGTCCGTCCGGATTGACGGTGACCGTAAGCGAGTCGGGACGATGAGAACAAGCCACGGGTTCCACACCGGAATCCGCGCCGGGGAAATCGGCGCGGAATTCCGGTCACACTCCGTGGATTAAGGATCTTGAATTTCCGCGCCGCGCACGGAATACCCGACCCTCCCGTCACCACACACCGTCACGGATATGATCCCGCTCACGAGACGGCGATCATCTCCCATACAAACGGGCGATGTTCGGACAAAAGCCCGCATTACGGACATGTCCCGTCTGTCACCCCCGCCGCAGCCTCAGCACCCGCGCGTCGAGATCCCCCCGGAGTCCGGTGTGCAGCCCCTGATGCAGCAGTACCGAACCGTGGTGCACCGCCCCCGTGTCCAGGCAGGTGTACGTCGCCGCGGGGTCGAGCCCGCGCAGCCGCAGGGCCGGGGGCCGCTCCCCGTATCGCTGCGCCTCCAGCCACATCAGGACCACGGTCTCCACCCCGTGGACGTACTGGACCGCGCTCAGTCCACCGCGCGGCTCACGCAGCCGGTACAGCGCTCCCTGCTGCACGACCGGACGGATCTCCTTGTAGAGGTCCACCCAGGTCCGAGCCTCGGCCAGCTCCTCCTCGCTCCATTCGGTGAGGTCCCCGCCGACCCCGAGCACACCGGCCATCGCACTCACGAAACGGAAGCGCAGCGAGCTCACCCTGCCGTTGAGCTGGTGGTTCGGGCTGTCGGTGACCCAGGCGGCCATCACCCGGGCCGGATGGATGTGCCCGAAGCCCTCCTGGATGGCGAGACGGTCGAGCGGGTCGGTGTTGTCGGAGGTCCACACCTGGTCCGTACGGGACAGGATCCCCAGGTCGATCCGGCCGCCGCCGCCCGAGCAGGACTCGAACGCGACCGAGGGGTGCGCGGCCCTGAGCCGGTCGATCAGTGCGTACAGAGCGTCCACATGCTCGACCCAGAGTTTCTGCGGGTACTCCTCGCCCGGCCAGCCGGCATCGGTGAAGCAGCGGTTGAAATCCCATTTCACATAGTCGACGGGCGTCTCGGAGAGCAGCGTGTCCAGCTGTTCCCAGAGATATTCCTGCACATCGGGGCGGGCCAGATTGAGCACCAGCTGGTTGCGGTACTCCGTCCGCGCCCGCCCGGGGAAGTGCTGCACCCAGTCGGGGTGCGCGCGATAGAGATCACTGTCGGCATTGACCATTTCCGGCTCGACCCAGATGCCGAACTGCATGCCGAGCCCGTGCACTTCGTCGGCGAGCGGCTTCAGCCCGCCCGGGAAGCGGTCCGGATTGGGCGTCCAGTCGCCGAGCCC
Source organism: Streptomyces sp. NBC_01591 (assembly GCF_035918155.1). Taxonomy (NCBI): domain Bacteria; kingdom Bacillati; phylum Actinomycetota; class Actinomycetes; order Kitasatosporales; family Streptomycetaceae; genus Streptomyces; species Streptomyces sp. NBC_01591. The sequence goes on along the minus strand of NZ_CP109327.1, from coordinate 7,772,921 downwards.
GGCCCGGTCACTGGTCCGCTGCCCGAACCACGCGTCGTCCACGACGAACAACTCGACACCCATCGCTGCGGCGCGCTCGGCGAGGGCGCGCTGCTGCTCCATGGAGATGTCGAAGCCCGTGGCCTCCCAGGAGTTGTAGAGCACCGGCCGCAGGTTCTCCGCGTCCGGGATCACATGGGCCAGCTGCCAGGCATGCCAGGCACGGCTCGCCCCGCCGAACCCCTGGCCGCTCCACAGGCCGGCGAACACGGGAGTGGCGTACGACTCCCCCGGTGCGAGCCGCAGCAGTCCGGAGTCGTCGTAGCCGGCGCCGCCGGTGATCTGCACGAGCCCGTCGGGCAGCCGCTGCACGGAGATCCGCCACGACCCGGACCAGCCGAGTGCGCAGCCGTACACCTCTCCGCTCTCCTCGGTGGCCACACCGTCGGCATCCAGCGCGACCCACGGCAGGTACTGGTGGCCGGTGTGGCCCCGCCTGCTGGAGATGACGCTCTCGCCGTAGGTCAGCTCCGCCCGCGCGATCCGCGACTCCGCCGCCCAGCGGCCGTGCAGCCGGCTCAGCCGCCAGCCGTCGCGGGCGGGCAGCGACCAGGCGGCCGCGTCGGCGCGGAGCAGTTCCAGCGGCGGGCCGTCCGGTCCGGCGTGGGCGACGGTGGCCCAGCGCTCCACGACATCGGAGTCGTCCCGCATCCGGTAGTGCAGGGTGAGGGCGAGCCGGTGCACGGGGTCGGTGAAGCCGATACGCAGTTCGTCCCCGTCCACCACGGCGGCACCGAAGGCCCACTCGGTGCCGCGAACCTCGGGGGTACGCACCGAGAGCGCCGGGCGGACGAACCTGGGGCCGCCCTCCACCGGATATTCCTCCCGGCCGTCGAGGTGGGACTCGAAGCCCCTGAAGGGCAGCTCCGGTGCCGCGGCCAGCGCCTCGGCCGCGGCGAGGGTGATCCTCGGCCCCCAGTGCAGATGGATCAGCTCGTCCTGCTCGGTCAGTCGCAGTGCGTAGCTGCTGCTCGCCCCGGTGAGCAGCCAGGTCCGGCCGGTGTTGCCCGTCTCGATCATCGCATCCCCACATTCCAACAGTTCCGCACATCATCGACCATTGGTGAGGCATGGGCAACGGTCCGGCTAGGAATTCACCGGGCGGATCGGCCGCAGGAGAACCGGAGTTCGCCCAGGTATCGACAGGGAAAGGCCGAGATGATTGCCTGAGGAATCAATGTCGTATCGTCGCGGGAGTGGCCTTGTCGGCGACTCCCGTCGGCACCAGACACTCCAGGAGTCACTGTGACGCAGCAGTTGCCGCAGGTCCCGTCGACGGGACCCGAGCTGGCGGGTGTCCGCAACTTCCGCGACGTGGGCGGGCTGCCCACCGTGGACGGCCGACGGGTGCGGCACGGGCGGCTCTTCCGCAGTGGCCACCTCGCACACGCCACCGCCGAGGACGCCTCTTTCCTCGGCGCCCTCGGTCTGCACACGGTCTTCGACTTCCGCAACGCGGCCGACCGCCGGCTCGACGGGCTGGACGTGGAGCTGCCGGGTGTACGGAATGTGAGCATCCCGCTCTCCGACCCGGCGGACGGCTCGCAGTTCTGGCACATGGTCCGCAACGGCGATGTCGAGCAGCTGCGCTCGATCCTCGGCGACGGCAAGGGGACGAACCGGATGCTCGCCTCGTACCGCTCGATCATCCGGGACCGCACCGCCGAGCACAGCCGGGTGCTGCACGCCCTGGCCGAGGACAGCATTCCCGCCCTGATGCACTGCGCGGCGGGCAAGGACCGGGCCGGGCTGTCGATCGCGGTGTCACTGCTCGCCGTCGGCGTCGAGCGCGAAGCCATCGAGGCCGACTACCTGAAGTCCAACGACGCCCACCGCCGCTACAAGGTGCAGCGCAGCGGCACCTCGGCGGACGGCATGTCGGCCGAGGTGACGGAACTGCTGAACCCGCTCTTCGGTGCCCATGCCGAGTACCTCACCACGGCGTTCGCCACCATCGACGAGACTTGGGGCAGCACGGAGCGCTACTTCTCCGAGGGCCTGAAACTCGCCCCCGAGACCCGTGAACGGCTGCGTGACCGGCTCCTCGACGAGGCGTAGCCGGGCGCCCGCCAGCGGTGGTCAGCCCTTGCCGGCCACCGCGAAGAGCAGGTAGAGGAAGGCCGCGAAAATGTGTCCGGCGATGAGGTAGGCGAACAGCCGGATCACCACGCCGCGCGGAAACTTCCGCTCCTGGGCCTCGTAGTTCTTCCTGGACCCCAGCGGGTCGAAGTTCTCTGAATCGGACATGACGGTCCTCTCTGGCGACCGGAGAAGCCGGTCTCAGCGACGGTGGATACCGCTGCCGAGACACAGCTCGGCGGCGGGGCTCTGCAGCAGGGTGTGGACGAAGAGCAGCTCGGCACCGTCGCGGTCGACGGCCGTGATCCGGTGCGGGGTGAGCGAGTCGAAGTGCGCGCTGTCACCGGGGGCGAGGTCGTGCACGGTGTCCCCGAGCCAGACCCGGAGGTGTCCGGCGAGCACGTACAGCCATTCCTCGCCGGGATGGACGCGCACGAGATCGCTCTGCGCGGCCTGCGGAACCCGGACGCGGAGCGCCTGCATGGCCCGGCCGGAACCACCGGCCTGCCGGTACATCCAGCCATCGGCCTCGGCTCCCTCGAACTTCCCACCGCGGATGATCGCATCACGTTCCGGGGGTGTCTCGCCGAGCAGTTCGGAGACCGTCGTACCGTAGATCCTGGCAAGACCGAGGAGCATCGGCAGCGAAGGCTGGCGACGGCCCGTTTCGAGCCGGGAGAGATGGGCGGGCGAGAGCCCCGCCCGCTGAGCGGCGGTCTCCAGCGTGAGACCACGGCTCCGGCGCAGATCGCGCAGGCGTGGTGCGACTCCGGGCAGCTCGTCGGCCGCCCCTCCGTCTGGAGGATTCATGTACCCATTGGGCCAGGAACCTGCCTGAGAGGCAAATTTCTTGCCTCTCAGGCAAAACCCTCCAGGATCAGCGGTTGGCGACCGCCTGCTTCACCAGTGTCCTGCCGAAGTCCCACATCAGCCCACCGCCGCTGTGTGCGTCATCCATCACAGCGGTGAACGCCGTGACGAACCGGTCGACGTCCGCCTCGTCGATCACCAGCGGCGGAATCAGCTTGATCACTTCCAGGTGGTCGCCCGAGACCTGGGTGAGGATGCGGTGCTTCTGGAGCAGCGGCACCACCACCATCTGCGCGAATAGTCCCTTGCGGGCCGCCTGCAGCATGGTCCAGCGGCTGCGCAGCTTGAGGGACGACGGCCGGCCGAACTCGATGCCGATCATCAGCCCGCGCCCGCGCACCTCGTGCAGCAGCTCGTAGCGGTCGACCAGTGCGGTCAGCCGGTCACGCAACAGCTCACCGGTGCGGCGCGCGTGGGCGACGGTCTCCTCGTCCTCCATCACCGCGAGGACCGCGAGCCCGGCCGCCATCGCCTGGGCATTGGAGCCGAAGCTGGCGGAGTGGACCAGGACCCGGTCCATCGACGAGTAGACGCGTCGGAAGATCCAGTCCTTGCCCAGAGTCGCCCCGACCGGCACATAGCCGCCGGAGAGCGCCTTGGCGACACAGACCAGATCGGGCTCCACCCCCTCCTCGTACTGGTACGCGTAGAAGTCGCCGGTCCTGCCGAGGCCGGTCTGCACCTCGTCGGCGATGAGCAGGGCCTTGTACTTGTGCAGCAGTTCCTGCGCCTCCCGCAGGAAGCCGGGCGGCGCGGCGTGGACGCCCTTGCCCTGGATCGGCTCGACGACCAGTGCCGCCACGTCACCGCGTTTCAGCTCGCGCCGCAGTGTGTCGAGATCGCCGAGCGCGATGGCGGTGTCCGGCAGCAGGGGGGCGAAGCCGTCCCGGAAGCCGTCCTCCCCGTTGACCGAGAGGGAGCCGGTCGTCAGGCCGTGGAAGGCGTGGGTGCAGTAGAGGATCCTGGGCCTGCCGGTGGCATAGCGGGCGAACTTCAGGGCCGTCTCGACCGCTTCCGTGCCGCTGTTGCCGAAGAAGACCCGGTCCAGGTGCGGGCTGTGCGCGAGCAGCTTCTCGGCCAGCAGTCCGGGCAGCGGCTGACAGTCGAAGCGGGTGAGGTCGGCGAGCGAGGCGTCCAGGACGTCGTGCAGGGCCTTGCGTACGACGGGGTGGTGCCGGCCGAGGCCCATCACGCCGAATCCGGCGAGCATGTCGAGGTAGTCGTTGCCGTCCGCGTCCCAGAAGTGTGCGCCCTCGGCCCGTTCGTAGACCTTGTCGAAGCCGATGGTGTGGAGCATCCGGGGCAGCTGGTGATTGAGGTACTTGGTGTGCAGCTCGTAGCGCTCGGCGCCGCGCTCCGCGAGGAGCCGCGCCAGGTCGAAGCCCTTGGGCCCGTCGTCCTTCATGCCCCGCTCTCCTCGGTCCTTGTCGCCGCCTCCCTGGCGGCCAGTGCGGCGCTGATCCGTCCGGCGATCTCGACCGGCGTGAGCCCGATGTCGGCCAGCACCTCGGCGCGCTTTCCGTGCGCGAGGAACTGCTCGGGGATGCCGAACGTGCGCAGCGGTACGTCGACCCCGGCGTCCCGCAGCGCCTGCCCCACCGCCGAACCGACGCCCCCTGCCCGGCTGTTGTCCTCGACGACGGCGACCAGCCGGTGCCGTGCGGCGAGCGGGGGCAGTTCCTCGTCGACCGGCTTGACCCAGCGCGGGTCGACGACGGTGCAGCGGATGCCGGCCCCGGTCAGCAGATCGGCGGCCTTCAGACAGACCGGGGCGAGCACGCCGACGGCCACGAGCAGCACATCGGGTTCGTCCGCCCGGTGCAGCACGTCCATGCCACCGATCCGGCCGGTCGCCGGGACCGGCTCCCCCACCGACTCCTTGGGGAACCGGATCACGGTGGGTGCGTCGTCGACGGCGACGGCCTCGCGGAGCTGGGCCCGGAGTTCGTCGGCGTCGCGCGGGGCGGCGATCCGCAGCCCGGGGACGACCTGGAGCACGGACATGTCCCACATGCCGTTGTGCGAGGCCCCGTCGGGTCCGGTGACGCCGGCCCGGTCGAGTACGAAGGTCACCCCGCACCGGTGCAGCGCGACGTCCATCAAGAGCTGGTCGAAGGCCCGGTTGAGGAAGGTGGCGTAGACGGCGACGACCGGGTGCAGGCCGCCGGTGGCCAGTCCCGCCGCGGATACGGCGGCATGCTGCTCGGCGATGCCGACGTCCCAGACCCGGTCGGGGAACGCCTCGGCGAACTTCGTCAGCCCGACGGGGTGCAGCATCGCCGCCGTGATGGCCACGACGTCCGGCCGCTCCGCGCCGATCGCGGCGATCTCGTCCCCGAACACCGAGGTCCAGGAGGGCCCGCCGGCCGGGGCGAGCGGTGCGCAGGTCAGCGGGTCCATCGCGCCGACGGTGTGGAAGCGGTCGGCCTCGTCCAGGAGCGCGGGCGGGTAGCCGCGGCCCTTCTCGGTGAGGCAGTGCACCAGCACCGGGCCGTGGAAGCGTTTCGCCCGGTGCAGGGCGGATTCGACGGCCGCGATGTCATGGCCGTCGATCGGCCCGACGTACTTGAGCCCGAGGTCCTCGAACATGCCCTGCGGGGCGAAGGCGTCCTTGAACCCCTTCTTCGCGCCGTGCAGCGACTCGTACAACGGCTGTCCGATGACGGGCGTCTGCCGGAGCATGTCCTTGCCCCAGGAGAGGAAGCGTTCGTATCCGTCGGTGGTCCGGAGGGTGGCGAGGTGGTTGGCGAGGCCGCCGATGGTCGGGCCGTAGGAGCGCTCGTTGTCGTTCACCACGATGATCAGCGGCCGGTCGCGCGCGTCCGCGATGTTGTTGAGCGCCTCCCAGGCCATCCCGCCGGTGAGGGCCCCGTCACCGATGACGGCCACCACGTGGTCGCTCCGCCCCAGCACCTGATGGGCCTTGGCGATGCCGTCGGCCCAGCCGAGGACGGTCGAGGCATGCGAGTTCTCGATGACGTCGTGCGCGGACTCCTCGCGGGACGGGTAGCCGGACAGGCCCCCTTTGCCGCGCAGCTTGGAGAAGTCCTGCCGCCCGGTGAGCAGTTTGTGCACATAGCTCTGGTGTCCGGTGTCCCAGAGGATGCGGTCGGCGGGCGAGTCGAAGGACCGGTGCAGGGCGATGGAGAGCTCCACCACCCCGAGGTTGGGCCCCAGATGCCCTCCGGTCCTGGCCACCCCTCGGATGAGGAACTGCCTGATGTCCTCGGCGAGTTCGTCGAGTTGTGCTTCGTTCAGCGCCTTGAGATCGTGCGGCCCCCGGATGCTCTCCAGAATCGTCACGCTCGGGCCCCCTCTCTGGTTCTGTTTCAGCTCACGGTGACGGTGGGAACCCCCGACGGCGTCCCCGCCCCGTCCATGCCCTCGGCGATCTTCAAGGCCTCTTCGATGAGCGTCTCGACGATCTTCGACTCGGGCACCGTCTTGATGACCTCGCCCTTCACGAAGATCTGCCCCTTGCCGTTCCCCGACGCCACACCCAGATCCGCCTCACGGGCCTCACCCGGACCATTGACGACACAGCCCATCACGGCCACCCGCAACGGAACCTCCATGCCCTCAAGACCCGCGGACACCTGATCCGCCAGCTTGTACACATCCACCTGCGCCCGCCCGCACGACGGACACGACACGATCTCCAGCCGCCGCTGCTTCAGATTCAGCGACTCCAGGATCTGGATGCCGACCTTGACCTCCTCGGCCGGCGGCGCCGACAACGACACCCGGATCGTGTCCCCGATCCCCTCCGACAGCAACGCACCGAACGCCACCGCCGACTTGATCGTCCCCTGGAACGCCGGACCCGCCTCCGTCACACCCAGATGCAACGGATAGTCACAACGAGCCGCCAGCTGACGGTACGCATTCACCATCACCACCGGATCGTTGTGCTTCACCGAGATCTTGATGTCCCGGAAACCGTGCTCCTCGAAGAGCGACGCCTCCCACAACGCCGACTCCACCAACGCCTCAGGAGTCGCCTTCCCGTACTTCGCCAGCAACCGCGCATCCAGCGAACCCGCGTTCACACCGATCCGGATCGGCGTCCCCGCATCCCCCGCCGCCCGCGCGATCTCCTTCACCTTGTCGTCGAACTGCTTGATGTTCCCCGGATTCACCCGCACCGCCGCACAGCCCGCATCGATCGCCGCGAACACATACTTCGGCTGGAAATGAATATCCGCGATCACCGGGATCTGCGACTTCTTCGCGATCACCGCCAACGCGTCCGCGTCGTCCTGCGTCGGACACGCCACCCGCACGATCTGACAGCCCGACGCCGTCAGCTCCGCGATCTGCTGCAACGTCGTACCGATGTCCGACGTACGCGTCGTGGTCATCGACTGCACCGACACCGGCGCATCCCCGCCCACCGCAACCGACCCGACCTGGATGCGCCGCGAGGGGCGGCGCAGCGCGAGCGGCCGGGCCGGCAGCCCGGGGAGACCCAGTGCGACCGGTTCTCCAGCGGTCATGACGTCACCGGTTCCCGGTGACGGTCTCGCGCGCCGCGCGCAGGGACTCCTTCAGCGATCCCATGGTGGCGAGCACGGCGGTGGGCTCGTAGCCGCAGTGGGCCATGCAGTTGGCGCAGCGCGGGTCCTTGCCCCGGCCGTACTTGTCCCAGTCGGTCTCCTCGATGAGCTGACGGTACGTCGGTACGTAGCCGTCGCTCATCAGGTAGCACGGCCGCTGCCAGCCGAACAGCGAGTAGTTCGGGATGGCCCACGCCGTGCACGGGAAGTCCACCTTGCCCTCCAGGAAGTCCAGGAAGAGCGGCGAGTGGTTCAGCCGCCAGCGGGCCCGGTTGCCGCCCGCGAAGGTCTTCTTGAACAGTTCGCGGGTCTGCTCGACGCCCAGGAAGTGCTCCTGGTCGGGTGCCTTCTCGTAGGCGTAGGCGGGCGAGATCATCATCTCGTCGACCTTCAGGTCGTCATTGAGGTAATTGAGGACCTCGATGATGGTCTGCGGGGTGTCGGTGTTGAAGAAGGTGGAATTCGTGGTGACCCGGAATCCGCGCCGCTTGGCCTCCTTGATCGCCGCCACGGCCTCGTCGAAAACACCTTCCTTGGCGACCGATTCGTCGTGCCGCTCCCGCAGCCCGTCGATGTGCACGGCGAAGGCGAAGAACGGCGAGGGCGTGAATTTCTCGATCTTCTTCCGCAGCAGCATCGCGTTGGTGCACAGGAAGACGTACTTTTTCCGCGCCACCAACTGCCGCACGATCTCATCGATCTGCGGGTGCATCAATGGTTCGCCGCCAGCGATGGAAACCATCGGGGCACCCGATTCGAGGACGGCGCCCACGGCCTGGGCCACCGGCATGCGCTGCTTGAGCACACCGGCCGGATGCTGGATCTTCCCGCAGCCCTCGCACGCGAGATTGCAGGCGTACAAGGGCTCCAGTTCCACGATCAGCGGGAATTTCTCCCGCTTACGGAGCTTCTGTTCAATGAGGTACGTCGCAACCTTGATGGACTGACGGAGCGGCATGGCCATCTGGCTCACCTCCTGGGGAGCAGCAAAGATCGGTGCCATTCGTAGAAAGCCGGCAGGACGGCACGGAGGACCCGGAAAGCTGATATTCCACCGCGTATCGTGCCGATGCGGACGAGCTCATACTCCGGAGCATCCACGACCACCCGTACGGCGGCAACCGGGCGCGGCCCGGACCGCAGAGCGGTGCGCAGAGTGGCGGCGGACTCCATGTCCACCGCGATCGCTCCGGTGGCCCGCAGCTCGGCCCGCTCATGTCCGCGTACGACATGGGCGGAGCCGGTCAGCGGACCGGTGTGGACGGCGCGGCCGGGCACCGCCCTGGCCAGGGCCTCGGCGAGCAGGCCCGGGCCGGTGCAGACCGTCGAGTTCCCGGCTTCCCGGGTCTCGTCGGCGACCACCAGGTCCCCGGGGTGCATTCCGGGCAGCAGCCCGGCGCAGAACCCGGAGGCGAGGACCGCCGTACCGGGCGCCCGGTCCTGACCGAGCGCTCGTGAGACGGCCGTCTCGGCGGCCCTGGGACCCATGCCCGTACGGAGTACGGTCACCGGGCCGGACGCGGCACCGGCCCTGCCCCGGCCGCTGCGCAGGGCGAACTGCTCGATGCCGAGCGCGCAGGCGATCAGCAGCGGCGCCACGGGGCCGGCCGTCCCCGGGCCGTCGGCCATCAGGCCCCCTTGCGGGTGGCCGTGCGGTCGGCGAACGGCTCGCCGTACACGTACCGCCCGAGTGCGGTGAGCGGGAACACCTGCCGGTAGAGGTGGTAGTTGATGGAGAAGTCCCACGGGAATCCGGTGCCGGTGAAGTACGGCTCGTCCCAGGAGCCGTCGGCCTGCTGGGTCCTGGTGAGCCAGGCCACCCCGCGCCGCACGGCGACGCTCTCCCGTTCTCCGGCGGCCAGCAGCGCGAGCAGTGCCCAGGCGGTCTGGGAGGCGGTCGAGGCGCCGTGCCCGATCCACTTCTCCTCCCGGTACGAGCGCAGGTCCTCGCCCCAGCCGCCGTCGTCGTTCTGCACGGACTCCAGCCAGCCGACCGCGCGGCGGATCGCCGGGTGCGTCACGGGCAGTCCGGCGGCCACCAGTGCGGGCACCACCGACCCTGTGCCGTATACGTAGTTGACGCCCCAGCGGCCGAACCAGGCGCCGCTCGCCTCCTGTTCGGCGAGCAGCCACTCGATGCCGCGCCGGGTGACCCGGTGACCGGACCGCCCCTCGACGGCGAGCATCTCCACCACATGCCCGGTGACATCGGCGGACGGCGGGTCGATGACCTCACCGAAGTCGCAGAAGGGCAGCCGGTTGGGGAAGGCGCTGGTGTTGTCCGCGTCGAAGGCGCCCCAGGCCCCGTTGCGGGACTGCATGCCGATGTTCCAGCGGACGCCTCGCTTGATGGCGGCCTCGATGCGTGCCCGGTCGGGGTGGCGGACCCGGCGCAGCGCGAGGACCACCTCGGCGGTGTCGTCGATGTCCGGGTAGTTGTCGTTGTGGAACTCGAAGGCCCAGCCGCCCGGGTTGAGCCGGGGGCGGCGTACGGACCAGTCGCCGGGCCGGACGATCTCCTCGCCGAGCATCCAGTCGGCGGCCTTCACGAGCGCCGGGTGGTCGGGGCTGACCCCGGCGTCGGCGAGTGCGATGGTGGCGAGGCAGGTGTCCCACACCGGGGACTGGCAGGCCTCGATCATGCGGGCGCCGTCCTCGCGCCACACGGCGAACCGGTCGAGCGATTCGAGTCCGGCCCGCATCACCGGGTGGTCCAGGTCGTAGCCGAGCAGATGCAGGGCGATGACGGAGTAGACGGCGGGTGGCTGGATGCCGCCCCAGCAGCCGTCGTTCTCCTGGCGTTCGATGATCCAGCGGGCCGCGGCGTTCATCGCGGTCCGGCGCAGCTTGCGCGGGGCGACCCGGTGGTAGACGTGCAGCGCCTTGTCCAGGCGCTGGAAGACGCCGTCCCAGCTCGCGGCCGGTGCGGGGCGCCTGGGCGGGTTCGGATTGCGTGGGTCGGTGTGCAGTTCGTCGAGGGAGAAGGGGGCCGGGCGTACCGGCCGCTTCGCCGAGACGATGGTGAGCGGCACGATGGTCTGGCGGGCCCAGCAGCCGAAGTCGTAGATGTTGAGCGGGGCCCATTTGGGAAAGAACATCAGCTCGGGCGGGAGTTCCGGCAGGTCGTCCCATTTCCACCAGCCGAAGAGGGCGAGCCAGATCCGGGTGAAGACCCGGCCGGCCGCGATTCCGCCCTGTTCCCTGATCCATCCGGCAGCGCGGGCCATGTGCGGTTCGTCCGGCCGGTCCCCGGCCAGCCGCAGGGCCACGTACGCCTCGATGGTGGTGGAGAGTTCGCCGGGGCCGCCGTGGAAGGTGGCCCAGGTACCGTCGCCCAGCTGTTCGCCGCGGATGAAGCGGCCGGCCGCCTGCACGGTGTCCGGGTCCTGAATGCCGAGGAATTGACGGAGCAGCAGGTCCTCGGCGTCCATCGTGACGTTGGTGGCGAGGTCGCCCTTCCACCAGCCCTGCTCGTCCTGCCTGCCGAGGAGGTGCTCCACCGAGCGTTCCGCGGCCCGCCGCGCGGCGGCGAATACGTCGTCCGCGGCGATGGTTGTGTCGGTCGGTTTACTGGCCGAGGCTGCGCGGGGGTTCACGGCCCCGGTGCTTCCGTCGGTCGTCGCTGTCATGGCTTCCCCTTCGTGCAGTTTGGTCCTCTGCTGTGCTGGGGTCTCCGTCGGCCGGTGCCTGTTACGGGCACCGGCCGGCGACTGCGAGTCATATGGAGCAGATGGTGATCATCTCTTTCGTACGACGACGAAGTCAGCGAGCGCCGTGAGCTGCGCCCGCACGGTCTGCGGCATGTCGACGCGGTGCAGCGCCTCGATGGCGACCGCATGCTGTCGACGCGCCTCCTGGGCGGTCCACTCGCGGCCGCCCGCCTCCTCGATGAGCGCCGCACGGGCGGCGAACTCCTCTTCGGAGAAGCTGTCGAAATCGCTGCTCTTGGCGTCGGCCGCGAGCAGTTCGCCCAGGCGCTCCGATGCCGGACCGTCCGCGGCGAGCGCGGCCACGACCGGCAGGGACTTCTTGCGCTGGCGCAGGTCGCTCCAGGTCTGCTTGCCGGTGGACTCGGGGTCGCCCCAGATTCCGAGCAGATCGTCGACAGCCTGGAAGGCGAGACCGAGGTGGTATCCGTACGCCTCCAGGGTGTCGGCGGTCCGGTCGTCGGCGCCGCCGAGGACCGCGCCGATGGAGCAGGCGCAGGCCAGCAGAGCGCCGGTCTTGTTGCCCTCCATCTCCAGGCACTCCTCGACGGTGACCCGCTCGCGGTGCTCGTAGGAGATGTCCTGGGCCTGCCCGTCGATGAGCTTGCGGCTGGCAGCGGTCAGCCGACGGGTCGCGCGGCCCGCCTCGACGGTGCCGAGCTCCAGCAGGACCTCGTTGGCGAGGGCGAAGAGCGCGTCGCCGACCAGGATCGCCTGGGCGGGGCCGTGCACCTTCCAGACGGTGTCGCGGTGGCGGCGCTGTTCGTCGCCGTCCATCAGGTCGTCGTGCAGCAGCGAGAAGTTGTGCACGAGTTCGACGGCCACGGCGCCGGGGACGCCGGCCTCGGCGGGGGCGCCGGCGGCCTCCGCGGACAGCAGGGCGAGGGCCGGGCGGACAGCCTTGCCCCCGTCGCCGTCGGCGGGCTGTCCCTGGGCGTCGATCCAACCGAAGTGGTAGGCGGCGACGGTGTCCATGGGCGGTGCGAGCCGGTCAACGGCGGCCCGGAGCACCGGCGTGGAAAGGGCCCTTCCGCGCTCCAGAAGCGCGGTGACGTCCGTGGTGTCGGCCACGGTGTCGAAAGCCGGATTCGCCGGGGTCACTGACTCTCCTCTTGTTCCGGTGGTACTGCTCATGCCGCCTCCTGCAGCGGATGTTCATGGGAGCGGCCGAGCGCCCGGAGCGCGGCGTCCGCCGCGCTGAACCCGCTGCGGACGGCCCCCTCCATCGTCGCGGGCCAGCCGGTGGCCGTCCAAGCCCCGGCCAGGCAGAGGCCGGGGACACGGGTGCGGGCACCCGGCCGCAGCCGGCCGACGCCGGGGGCGGGGGCGAAGGTCGCCGTGCGCTCCCGGGTGACGAAGAAATCCCTGATGCCGGCCCCGCGGGCGGCCGGCAGGAGCCGCTCCAGCTCGGGCAGGTAACGGGCGCGCAGCTCGGCGACGGGGAGGTCGATCTCCTCGTCGGCGGCGGACTGGGACACGGCGAGGTACTGCCCGGGTCCGGTGAGGCCCGAGGCGTCCGTGCGGTCGAAGACCCACTGGACCGGGGAGCCGAGCGCGGCGAAGAACGGGCGGCGCAGCACCTTGCGGTCGTAGACGACGTGCACATTGAGGATCGGCGACGTGCCGATGTCGAGCAGTCGTCCGGGCTCGTCGAGTGCCCCTTCGGGCAGCAGGTCGTGGGTCTCGCGCTGCGGCACGGCGAGGACGACGGTGTCCGCCTCGATCCGTTCGCCGCCGGTGTCCACGATCCAGCCGCCGTCTTCCGTACGGGCGATGGCGGAGGCCTTCGTACGCAGTTCCGTACGGACTCCGGCGGAGTCGAGGGCCTTGCGTGCCAGCGTGTCGTGCACCTCGCCGAGGGGCACGCCCGCCCAGCCGATGTCGGCGGCGCCGGGCTCGGAGAGGAGTCCGGTCTTGAAGACCTTCGCGGCCAGGGCCAGCGAGGAGTTCGGTGCGGTGGCATTGAGCGTGGCGACGCCGACCAGGTCCCAGAGGGCCTCGATGGTGCGCTGCGACTGGCCGTGCCGGGCGAGCCAGCTGCCGAAGTCGACGGCGTCGAGCGCGGGGTCGTCGGGGTCCAGGCGGCCGAGCGCCAGTGCGGCGCGGCCGACGCCCGCCCGCTCGGCGAGCGAGAGGTGCGGGTAGCCGACCAGTCCGGCGGCGAGGTGGAAGGGCACCGGCAGCGCGTTGCGGCGCAGCCGTCCCAGCCGGGGGCCCGAGGGGCGCCCGACATCGAGAACGGGCACGTCCAAACGGTTTTGCAGGGGTGCCAGGCGCGCCCCGTCGACGCGGTCGAGGAACCAGCGGTAGGCGGTGCAGCAGCGCAGATAGACATGCTGTCCGTTGTCGACCGTCAGTTCGCCGCGCCGGAAGGAGAAGGCGAGGCCGCCGAGCCGGGGCCGGCCTTCGAGCAGGGTCACGTCAAGCCCGGCGTCGGCGAGACGCAGCGCCGAGGTGATTCCGGCGAGGCCGCCGCCGATCACGACCGCGCGGGTGGAGCGCAGGGCGTCGTCCGTCATGCGTCCTCCTTTCGCCAGGTCACTTCAGTCAGGGACGCACCAGCACAGCGGAGGGTTGACCGCCGGGCGGATCGGATCTCCGTGCTGCACATGGTGCGCGAGATGTGCGCACGACGCATCAGGCACGCCCCCTGGTCGTGCGCCGGGAGATGTACCGGGCGTCGAGACCCGACAGACCGCGCACCGCGACGTACGCCTTCTCGTGGCCCGGCAGCGAGACCCGGCCGCGGAGCACCGCCTCGGGGTCCCTCTCGATCCGGTCGAGCAGCCGCCGGTAGATGCCCGCCATGGCCGCGACACACGCGCCGCTGCGCCGGTCCAGCATGGGCAGCAGCCGGTATCCCTCGGCGAACAGCGTGCGGGCGCGCCGTACCTCGAAGTGGACGAGGCCCACGAAGTCGGCGCCGGGCGGTGGTGTGGCCCGGTGGAAGCCGGCCGAGCAGCCGAACTTGGCGAGGTCGTCGGCGGGCAGATACGTACGCCCGTTGCCCGCGTCCTCGCGGACGTCGCGCAGGATGTTGGTCAGCTGGAGCGCGAGGCCGAGCGTGTCGGCGTACTCCGCGGCCCGGTCGGCCCCCGGCGCGCCGGGCTCCGTACCGAAGACGCCCAGGCTGAGGCGGCCGATGGCACCCGCGACACAGCGGCAGTAGACCTTGAGGTCGTCCCAGGTCTCGTACGTCGCGCCGCGCACATCCATCAGCACGCCGTCGATGAGCTCGTCGAGCCCGCCGAGCGGGAGCGGGAATCTGCGCGCGGCGTCGGCGAGCGCGACGGCCACCGGGTCGGTGTCGTCCTCGTCGACCGCTCCGTCCCGGATCCGGTCCAGGACGCTGCGGGTGCTCTCCAGGCGGGCCCGCTTGGTGTCCGCGTCCAGCTCGCCGTCACCGATGTCGTCGACACGACGGGAGAAGGCGTACAGCGCCGACATGGCCTGTCGCTTCGCGTACGGCAGCAGCCTGATGCCGTACGCGAAGTTACGCGCCTGCTGTCCGGTGACCGCCTCGCAGTAACTGTATGCGGCCTGTACCGGTGCCGACATGTACGTCGTCTGTCCCTCCACGGTCCGGCTCACCCCTCTCTACGCGCTCTTCGCAAGACAACTCCCACTTCGCGCAGCAGGCTGGGCTTGGTGGGCTTGGGCGGTCCGGGCAGTACGTCGAACCCGGCGGCCGCGATCGCGGTGAGGGCGGCGCGCCCCCCTCCCACGAATCCGGCGAGAAGCAGCTTGAGCCTGCCGTGGACGCTACCCACCAGAGGGGTGCCTTCATTCAGCAGTTCCCGAGCGCGTTCCGCTTCGTACGCGACCAGTGCACGCACCGATGCGCCCCCCGAGGGGGCGGCCAGATCGGCCTCCCCGACATGGAACCGTGCCATGTCGTCGGCGGGCAGATAGATCCGGTCGCGGCCGAGGTCCTCGGTGACGTCCTGGAGGTGCTCGACGATCTGCAGGGCGGTGCAGACGGCGTCGGAGCGGCGGATGCGTTCGGGGCTGGCGGTTCCGGTGATCTGCAGGACCAGCCGCCCGACGGGGTTGGCGGAGAGCTCGCAGTAGGCCAGGAGCTCCTCGTACGTCCCGTAGCGGCGGACCTTCTGGTCCTGCCGGTTCGCCTCGATGAGGCCGAGGAAGGGTTCCGGGGTGAGCGCGCAGCGCCGCACGGTGGGGCGCAGGGCACGCAGCAGGGGGTGGCGGGGGCCGTCGCCCGAGGTGTCGAAGACCCGGTGCAGATCGGCCTCGAAGGCATCGAGCATGGCCAGCCGGTCGTCGGCCTGCGCGGGATCGAGGCCGAGGTGACGGGCGTCGGCGCCGCCGGGGGCGAGATCGCCGTCGCCGATGTCGTCGACGAGGCGGGCGTAGCCGTAGACGGCCATCAGGTCGTCGCGCCAGGCGCGGGGCAGGAAGAAGGGGGCTACGGGGAAGTTCTCGTCCGCGGCCTTGTCGAGGGTGCTGGGCACGACGTCATCGGGGTGCGTCTGCCGGGTACGGGTCACCACGGACCGCCCGGCGCTGGGACGGCGTGAGCACCTCGGAGCTGGAGATTTTCCGTCATTGCCGTCACATCTCCCGTTCTACACTGCTGACCCAAAACATCCCATTCCGGACACGCCGCCCGCTCTGCCGAGTGCGGAGCGCTGCCTACGGGCCATTCAGCCAGGCGCTATCGCCGCACTTGGCTCGAATCAGCACCGGTCCAGCTTACGTTGTACAACGCTCATCCATACGGCGGGGTGTTGGGCGCGCTGCAGGAACGCTTCCCGTGCCGACAACCTTCCCCGTACGCAAGGGAATTGACGTCATCCGACAGGACGAGATCCTGCGCGGGGCATACCGCCGGGCGTGGAGAGCGCCGACCGCGGTCCACGATCCGGACACCGTGGCGGCCCCCGTCGGAACCCTCCGGCGGGGGCCGCCACGGTGTCGTGGGACCGGGCGAACCGTTACTTTCCGGTCTCGCGCTCGTACGCCTTGAGCACCTCGTCCGTCGGGCCGTCCATCAGCAGCTCGCCCTTTTCCAGCCACAGCACCCGGTCGCAGGTGTCGCGGATGGACTTGTTGCTGTGGCTGACCAGGAAGACGGTGCCGGCCTCCTTGCGGAGCTCCCTGATGCGCTTCTCGGAGCGGATCTGGAACTTGCGGTCACCGGTCGCCAGCGCCTCATCGATCATGAGGACGTCGTGGTTCTTCGCGGCGGCGATGGAGAAGCGCAGGCGCGCGGCCATGCCGGAGGAGTACGTACGCATCGGCAGGGTGATGAAGTCGCCCTTCTCGTTGATGCCGGAGAAGTCGACGATCCCCTGGTAGCGCTCGCGGATCTCCTCGCGCGACATGCCCATCGCGAGGCCGCCGAGCACCACGTTGCGCTCACCCGTCAGGTCGCTCATCAGCGCCGCGTTCACCCCGAGCAGCGAGGGCTGCCCGTCGGTGTAGACCTTGCCGTGCTCGGTCGGCAGCAGACCGGCGATGGCCCGCAGCAGCGTCGACTTGCCGGAGCCGTTGGTGCCGATGAGACCGATGGCCTCGCCGCGGTAGGCGGTGAAGGAGACACCGCGGACGGCGTGCACCTTGCGCACGCCGCGCGATTCGCCCTTGCCGCGGCGCATGATCCGGCTCAGCGCCGCGGTGGCGCTGCCCTTGCCGCCGTCGGCGCCGTTGACGCGGTACACGATGTGCACATCGTCGGCGATGACGGTGGGGACGCGCCCCGGAGTCTTGTCGTCAGCCACGGCCGTACCGTTCCTCTGCCTTCCAGAAGTACACGAAGCCCAGGATGCCGACGAGGACCGCCCAGGCGAGCGCCACGATCCAGACGTGCGCCGGCAGGTTCCCCGCGCCGTACCCGTCGATCAGCGCGAAGCGGACCAGGTCCATGTAGATGGCTGCCGGGTTGTACTGCAGCACGTTGGCGATCCAGTCCGGCTTGTCCTTGAGCATCACCGGGATGGAGAACATGACGCCCGACGCGTACATCCAGGTCCGCATGACGAACGGCATCAGCTGGGCGAGGTCGGGGGTCTTGCTGCCGAGCCTGGCCATGATCAGCGCCAGGCCGGTGTTGAAGACGAACTGCATGGCCAGCGCCGGAATGATCAGCAGCCACGAGAGGCTCGGGTAGCTGCCGAAGGCGACGGCCACGGCCGCGAGCACGATCATCGAGAACAGCAGCTGCTGGAGCTGCTGGAGCGAGAACGAGACGGGCAGCGAGGCACGTGGGAAGTGCAGTGCCCGGACCAGTCCCAGATTCCCGGAAATGGCCCGTACACCCGCCATCACCGAACTCTGGGTGAAGGTGAAGACGAAGACGCCGGTCACCAGGAACGGGATGAAGACCTCCTGGGGCATTCCCTTCCTGGTCCCCAGGATCAGTCCGAAGATCAAGTAGTAGACCAGGGCGTTGAGCAGCGGTGTGGCCACCTGCCACAGCTGGCCGAGCTTCGCCTGGCTGTACTGGGCGGTCAGCTTCGCCCTGGAGAACGCCATGATGAAGTGGCGTCGGCCCCAGAGCTGCCGGATGTACTCGAAGAGCCCTGGCCGGGCGCCGCTCACCGTCAGGCCGTACTTGGCGGCCATCTCGGCCGAGCTCAGGCCGTCGTCGGCGGATGGTGGGGTGCTCAATGCGACCGCACCATCATGGGTTGTGTCACTCACCAGATGAAACTCTCGTATTCAAGATGCGCAGCCAGTCGCGGGCGCGGCTCGGAGCGGACAGGTCCCGTGGAGAAGAAAACGTACGTCCCATGCTCTCAGAGGAGAGCCTCTCAGATCACGGGAGGTCGGCCGAGTCTGGTCAGCCGCCATACCGTGCGCCACTTCATCGGACGGCGGGTTCCGCACGGCGTGGACCAGCCTTCCCGGAAGCCGCCGAACCACGCCTTCAGCGCCGGGCCCGAGGGCTTGCGGAGCAAGGTCAGCAGCAGCCACACCCCGAGGTAGACGGGGACCAGCGGCGCGGGCAGATTGCGACGGGCCAGCCAGACCCGGTTGCGGGCCACCATGCGGTGGTACACCGCGTGCCGCGAGGGGGCGGTCGTCGGGTGGTTGAGGACCATGTCCGCGCGATAGTCGATCATCCAGCCGGCGTCCAGTGCCCGCCAGGCGAGATCGGTCTCCTCATGCGCGTAGAAGAACTGGCCGGGCAGCGGCCCGACCTCGGCGATGACCTTGGTGCGTACGGCGTTGGCGCCGCCGAGGAAGGTCGTCACGCGGGAGGAGCGCATCGGGTCGGAGGCCCGCAGCCGCGGCACGTGGCGGCGCTGCGTGACACCGGTGTCCGGGTCGGCGATGCGGAAGCTGATGATGCCCAGCCCGGGATCGGCCTCGAAGGCCTGCCGGCACAGCTCGGCGGTGTCCTTGAGCGGCAGCAGTCCGTCGTCGTCGAGGAAGAGCAGGGCGTCCACGTCGGCGCCGGACGGGCCGAAGGCCTCGATCCCGACGTTACGGCCGCCGGGAATGCCCAGGTTCTCGGGCAGCTCGACCGTCCGCACGCCTGCGGGGACGTCCGGCACGGGGGCACCGTTGCCGACGACCACCGCCTCGATCCGGTCGCCGTCCTGTCCGGCGACCGAATCGAGGAGAGCACGGAGCTCTTCGGGGCGGTTGCCCATCGTGATGATGACCGCGCCGAGTTTCATGGGCGTGCTCACTTCAGCCTGCTCGACGCCAGGATCGACACGAGGTGCAGGAGCGTCTGCAGCAGCGCGATGCCGGCCAGCACCGCGACCATGAGACGGCTGAAGAACAGGTCGTCACGGACCGCGTCGAGGACGGCCGCCACCAGGATGACCAGGGAGGCCTCGACCCCGAGGATCAGCCGGTGGAACTTGAGCGCGCCCGCGGCCCGGCGGGCGAGCGCCATCCCGGACGAGCGCGGCTCCGACGCGGCCTCCTTCACCGGCGGCAGCCCGCCCTGGTGGCGCGCGACCCCGACGAGGTCGGTCTCGGCCTTGATCAGGATGGCGCCGAGGGCCGCGAGCGTGCCCAGAAAGGCCCAGAGCCAGTCGATCCGTCCGGTGCCCCACAGGTCGGCGGCGCGCAGGCCGAAGCCGACCAGCACGGCCGCGTCGCAGAGGTAGGCGCCGACCCGGTCCAGGTAGACCCCGCCCAGCGAGAACTGCTTCTTCCAGCGGGCCACCTCGCCGTCGACGCAGTCGAGCAGCAGGTACAGCTGGACCATGAGCACCCCGAGCAGCGCGCCGGGGATGCCCGGAACGAGCAGGGCCGGCGCGGAGAGCACGCCCGCGACCGTCATCACGTAGGTCAGCTGGTTGGGGGTGACCGTGGTGTTCACCAGGTGCCGGTCGATGCGCAGCGAGATCTCGCGCATGTAGAGCCGACCCGCCCAGTGCTCACCACTGCGCCGGTCCTTCACACCCGGGGGGTGCACGACCGGACGGAGTTCAGCTATGGATGGCTTTTGCATAGTCGGCGTACGCGTCCCTGATCTGGTCGGTGGACAGGTTGAGGTGTTCCAGGATGGTGAAGCGCCCCGGGCGGGTCTGCGGGGCGTAGTCGACGGCCTGGACGAACTCGTCGGCGGTGAAACCGATCTCTTCGGGCACGACCGGCAGGCCGTGGCGGCGCAGGGTGACCGCCATGAGCAGCGACTCCTCGCGGGCGCCGCGCAGGTGCATGGCGAAGCAGGCGCCGAGGCCGACCTGCTCGCCGTGGCTGGCCGCGCGCTTGGGGTACAGCAGGTCGAAGGCGTGGTTGATCTCGTGGCAGGCGCCCGAGGCCGGCCGGGAGTCCCCGGCGACGGACATCGAGATACCGGTCAGTACGAGGCCCTCGGCCAGCACCTTGAGGAAGGCGTCGTCGCCGATCCCGCCGGGGTGGCGCAGCACCGCCTCGCCCGCCTGCCGGGCCATGGCCGCGGCGAGTCCGTCGATCTCCTCGCCCTTGACCTCGTGCGCGAGCTCCCAGTCGGCCACGCAGGAGATGTTGGAGACCGCGTCGCCGATGCCGGAGCGCACGAAGCGGGCCGGTGCCTGGCGGACGATGTCGAGGTCGATGACCACGGCGATCGGGGTGGGGACTCCGTAGGAGCCCCGGCCGTTGTCGTTGTCGAGCGTCGCGACCGGTGAGCAGAGGCCGTCGTGGGCGAGGTTCGTCGCCACCGCGACCATGGGCAGCCCGACCCGCGCCGCCGCGTACTTCGCCACGTCGACGATCTTGCCGCCGCCGAGGCCGACCACGGCGTCGTACCGGTTGCCCTTGATCTCGTCGGCCAGCTTGACCGCCGAGTCGAGGGTGCCGTCAGCCACGGGGTACCAGTGGGCGCCGGGCAGCGCGGGGGTCAGCCGCTCGCGCAGCGCGCGCCCCGAGCCGTCGCTGATCGCGACGGCGAGCTTGCCGGAGGCGGAGATCCGCTGGTCGGCGAGGAGGCCGGCCAGATCGTCCAGGGCGCCGCGACGGATGTCGACGACGACCGGGGACGGAATGAGCCGGGTCAGTACTGGCACGCGATCTCACGGCCCTTCGCGAGGTCGTCGTGGTTGTCGATCTCCACCCACGTCACTTCGCCTATGGGGGCCACGTCGACGGTGAAGCCGCGGTTCACGAGCTCCTGGTAGCCGTCCTCGTAGTAGAGGTCGGGGTCGCGCTCGAAGGTCGCCTTCAGGGCGTCGGCGAGCTCCTCGGCGGCCTCGGGCTCGATGAGGGTGACGCCGATGTACTCACCGGTCGCGGTGGCCGGGTCCATCAGCTTGGTGATGCGCCGCACACCCTTGCCGTCCTCGGTGATGACCTTCATCTCCTCGTCGGCGAGGTGCTTCACCGTGTCGAGGGCGAGGATGATCCTCTGCCCGTCGCCGCGGGCGGCGAGCAGGGTCTTCTCGACGGAGACCGGGTGGACGGTGTCGCCGTTGGCCAGGATGACGCCGCGCTTGAGTACCTCGCGGGCGCACCACAGGGAGTAGGCGTTGTTCCACTCCTCGGCCTTGTCGTTGTCGATCAGGGTGAGGGTCACGCCGTACTTGGCCTCGAGCTCGGCCTTGCGGTCGTACACGGCTTCCTTGCGGTAGCCGACGACGACGGCGACCTCGGTGAGGCCGATCTCCGCGAAGTTGGCCAGCGTGAGGTCCAGCACCGTCTTCTCGCCGTCGACAGGCACGAGCGCCTTCGGAAGCGTGTCGGTGTAGGGGCGCAGACGCCGTCCTGCACCGGCTGCCAGTACGAGGCCGATCATGCGGGTTCTCCTTCGTCGTGAACGGCGGGTGCTCCGGAGGACACCCAGAAGCGGATGGACTCCACGAGCACCACCAGTGCCACCGCCGCCGCGAGAGCGGTGAGTGCCACGGTGAAAGCCGAATGCTGCGTGAATACGGCGGCGAGTACGGCCACCACCAGGGTGCGGCCCTCGTGCCCACCGATCGTGCGCACCAGCCACTGGGGCGGCGCGCCGGTGCCGCCGCGAATGCGGTACACCGTGTCGTAGTGATGGTAGGCGACGGCCGAGACCAGCCCGAAGGCCGCGGGAAGGGCTCCCGGGACATCGCTGCGGGCGGCAAGAGCGAGGACGGTGCAGTACTCCGCGGCCCTGAACACCGGGGGCACGAGCCAGTCGAGGGCGCCCTTGAGGGGGCGGGCCACCGCCACGCCGGAGCAGATCGCGTAGAAGACCGCGGCGAAGATCATCTGCTTGCTGCCGAAGGGCTGCTGCAGCGCGGCGGCGATCAGCGCCCCGGCGCCGACGAGCGCGATCACCGGGGCGCTGAAGGCGCCTCGGATGCGGGGGCCCCGTGCCGCGACGAACTGGGCGAGGGGTCCGGAGTCGGCCAGGTCGGCGAGGGCCCGGGCGGCGCGGTCGGTGCGCTCGGCCTTGCGGGTCAGTGAGCGCAGCAGCCGTCCCGCGGTGGTGTAGCAGGCGGCGAAGGCGCAGCCGATGAGCAAGGCGTAGAAGACGATGCGGGGTGTGGTCACCGCGGTCAGCACCGCGATCATCGCCCAGCGCTCACCGATCGGCAGCACGATCATCCGGCGCACCCAGACGGTCCAGCCGACGCTGTCGAGCCGGTCGGAGAGTGCTGCCGTGGGGCTCGAATTGGCCACCGCGTCGTGGTTGGCCTCGTTGAACGAGAAGTCGATGACGTGCCGGCAGGCCTGGAGCACCATCGCGCCGAGGGCGAGCGCCCATACGTCGTCACCGCCGCGGGCGGCGCCGAGCGCGAGGCCCGCGTAGTACGCGTACTCCTTGGCCCGGTCGAAGGTCGCGTCCAGCCAGGCTCCCATCGTCGAGTACTGCAGCGAGTAGCGGGCGAGCTGCCCGTCGGTGCAGTCCAGGACGAAGGAGAACAGCAGCAGCAGCCCGGCCGCGATGTAGCCGCCGCGGGTGCCGGTCGCCGCGCTGCCGGCCGCGATCAGCGCGGTCAGCAGGGACGCGGTGGTGACCTGGTTCGGCGTGAGGCCGCGGCGGGCGCACCAGCGGGCGATGTAGCGGGAGTACGGGCTGATGAAGAACGTGGTGAAGAAGCCGTCGTGGGCCTTCACGGCGCTGCGCAGCCGTACCGACTCGTCGTCGACGGCGGCGAGGGCACTCTCCGCCGCGGCGCGCGCGGGCTCGTCGACCGGCACGGCGGCGACCAGCGAGCCCAGCTCGGGGCGCTGCACGGCGGTGCCCCCGGCGTCCATGGTGACGGCGAGGCGGCCCGGCACGGTGCGGTCGGTGACCGGTGCGGCGGACGTGCCCGTGGGTATGCCCGCGCCGACGGCCTCGGCCGTGGTGTCCAGGGCCCGGACGAGCGCGGGGCGCGCCTCCGGTTGCGCGGTGAGCGCGCCGGGCACGGTGGCGGCGGGGAAGCGCGGGTCGGTCAGTCCGAGCCTGAGGGCATGGACATGGCCGACGAAACGGGGGTCGACCAGTGCGACGCGGCGATCGGCGGGGACGGCCGAGAGCAGCCGTGCGGCCTCGGTCACATCGGCGGCGACCTGTACGTCGAAGCCCAGTGACCGCAGATCGTCCGCGAGCGACGAGCCGGGTACCGGTGCACCGGTGAGGATGGCGGTCGACAGACGAACTCACTCCTTGGTGCTGACGGGGTCGGCGCGCGACAGTGCGGCCCGGATGCGGGCCGGCGGCACGTCGGCAGAGGCTATCGGATGAACGGAAGCGCGAGTTCACTGACCGTTTGCGCTCTGTTCGGGGTGGAGCGGCATCATGCGACGCCGCCCGCGATCATCATCGTCGATCGCCGCCTCGACTGACAAAACGCGAGGGCGCGGTCCCGTTCCGCCTCATCGCGCCGACGCCCTGAACTGCAAGCATTTCCGCAGGTCAGAGCATATGACAACGGTGTTCAGTACCGTGTTGCCGGATACCCCCCACCCGTAGTTCACTGGCAGTGCCCGGGCGATCGCGTCCGGGACCGCGAGACGAACGGGAGGCGTTCCCCATGGGGGCAGGGCACGACCACGGGCACACACACGGCGGGCCGCCGCCCACCGGCACGGCAGCCGCCGCGTACAAGGGACGGTTGCGGATCGCGCTCTGCATCACACTCACCGTGATGGTCGTGGAGATCGTCGGCGGTGTGCTCGCCGACTCGCTGGCGCTGATCGCCGACGCGGCCCACATGGCGACCGACGCCCTCGGCCTGGGCATGGCGCTGCTGGCGATCCACTTCGCCAACCGGCCGGCCGGACTGAACCGCACCTTCGGCTACGCCCGCGCCGAGATCCTCGCCGCGCTGGCCAACTGTCTGCTGCTGCTCGGCGTGGGCGGCTTCCTGCTCTTCGAGGCCGTCGAGCGCTTCATCACCCCGGCCGAGACCAGGGGCGGGCTGACGATCGCCTTCGCCCTGGTCGGCATGGTCGCCAACATGGTGTCGCTGTCGCTGCTGATGCGCGGACAGAAGGACAGCCTCAATGTCCGCGGCGCCTATCTGGAGGTGCTCGCGGACACGCTCGGTTCGTTCGCGGTGCTGATCTCGGCGGGGATCATCCTGGCCACCGGCTGGCAGGCCGCCGACCCGATCGCCTCGCTGGTGATCGGCCTGATGATCGTCCCCCGTACCGTGAAGCTGCTCAGGGAGACGCTCAATGTGCTGCTGGAGTCGGCGCCCAAGGGGGTCGACATGGGCGAGGTACGGGCCCACATCACCGCCCTGCCCGGGGTGCTGGACGTCCACGACCTGCACGCCTGGACGATCACCTCGGGGATGCCGGTGCTCTCGGCCCATGTGGTGGTGCGCCAGGACATGCTCGACTCGATCGGGCACGAGAAGCTCCTCCATGAGCTGCAGGGCTGCCTCGGCGTCCACTTCGACGTGGAGCACTGCACCTTCCAGCTGGAGCCGAGCGGCCATGCCGAGCACGAGGCCAGGCTCTGCCACTGAAGATCCCCGTCCGGAGGGGCCGTGTAGGGTATTCGCAGAGGCGTTCGGCCTCCCCATGTGCGAGAGAGGAGCTGAGGTTGATGACCGTCGCGACGGCGCCCGCCCGGCGCAGCATCCGGTCCTTCCTCATCTCCCGGGTTCTCGGCTAGCACCCCGACTCTCACCGGGTCGACACGTTGGCCGGAGCCCTCGTACACAAGGGTTCCCACGTTGACCGACAACGACCGCGCCGTCCGTACCGAGGCGTTCTTCTCCCTGCATCACGGCCTGCCCCGGCAGAGCCCCGGCTCCGATGCCACCACCCGACGGCTGCTGGAGCTCACCGGCCCGTCGCCGCGCCGTCCGCGCGTCCTGGATCTGGGCTGCGGGCCCGGCCGCGCCGCGCTGCTCCTCGCCGCGGAGGCGGGTGCCGAGGTGACCGCCGTCGACCTCCACCAGCCGTTCCTCGACGAACTGCGCGAGGCGGCCGACGCCCGCGGGCTCGGCGACCGCGTCCGTACGGTCCGGGCCGACATCTCCGAGCTGTCCGGCCCCGACTTCCCCGACGGGTCGTTCGACCTCGTCTGGGCCGAGGGGTCGGCGTACATCATCGGTTTCGACACCGCACTGCGTGGCTGGAAGCGGCTGCTCGCCCCGGGCGGCTCCCTGGTCGTCAGCGAGTGCGTCTGGACGACGGACGCGCCGACGGCCGAGGCGCGCGCCTTCTGGGAGCAGGAGACGTCGATGCGCCCCGTGGCGGGCAACACCGCGGCGGCCGTGGCGGCCGGCTACCACGTCCTCGGGGCGCTGGTGCAGCCCGACAGCGACTGGGACGAGTACTACGTCCCGCTCGCCGAGCACGTCGAGGCCGCCGACGCATCGACTCCCGGTATGGAGTGGGCGCTCGCGGCGACCCGCGAGGAGCTGGCCATGCGGCGCGACCACGGCACGGAGTACGGCTACGCCGGCTATGTGCTGCGCCCCGTCGACCCCCGCTGGACGACCCGGCCGGAGACGGCGGCGGACGCGGCGGCCGTGCACACGGTCAACGCCGCCGCGTTCCCGACGCCGGACGAGGCCGCTCTCGTCGACGCGCTGCGCGCCGATCCGTCGGCCTGGCTGCCCGGCCTCGGCCAGGTCGCGACGGACGGCCCGGACGGGGACATCGCGGCGTACGCCCTGCTGACCCGGTGCCGGGTCGGGGACGCGCCGGCTCTCGCGCTGGCCCCGGTGGCCACGGTCCCGGAGCACCAGCGCCGGGGTGCGGGGCATGCCGTGGTGCGGGCGGTGCTCGACGCGGCCAGGCTGCGCGGCGAGTCACTCGTCCTGGTGCTCGGTCATCCCGAGTACTACCCGAGGTTCGGTTTCGTACCGGCGTCGCGTTACGGGATCCGGCCGGGCTTCGGCGTCCCGGACGAGGCCATGATGGCCCTGGTGCTCGACGACTCCGCGCCGGTGCCGCAGGGCACGATCCACTACCCGGCTGCCTTCGGCGTCTGACGTGCCGTCCGGTCCCGCCGCGCCCCGTGGTGCGGCGGGACCGGACATACCACCCCCCGAGGTGCGGACAAGCGGCTTTTGTACGGCAGACTTGAGCAGACTCGACGGGACCGGCGCACCGGGCCGGGACCATAGCGAAGGATGGGTATGCCGACCACACCAGCCACCGCGGCGCACAGCTCGTCGAACGGCACAGCAGAAGTGATCATGCTCGAACTGGTCGACGAGGACGGCACCACCATCGGTACGGCGGAGAAGCTCGCCGCCCATCAGCCGCCCGGTCAACTGCACCGCGCCTTCTCGGTCTTCCTCTTCGACGAGCAGGGCAGGCTGCTGCTCCAGCGTCGTGCGCTCGGCAAGTACCACTCCCCCGGTGTCTGGTCGAACACCTGCTGCGGTCACCCCTACCCCGGTGAGGCGCCCTTCGCCGCCGCCGCCCGGCGGACCCACGAGGAGCTGGGGATCTCGCCCTCCCTGCTGGCCGAGGCGGGCACGGTCCGCTACAACCACCCCGACCCGGCCTCCGGTCTGGTGGAGCAAGAGTTCAACCATCTCTTCGTGGGAATGGCACAGGACCGGCTGGACCCGGACCCGGAGGAGGTCGGCGAGACCGCGTTCGTGACGGCCGACGAGCTCGCCGAGCGGCACGCCCGATCGCCGTTCTCGGCCTGGTTCATGACGGTGCTGGACGCCGCGCGCCCGGCGATCAGGGAGCTGACCGGACCGTCCGCGGGCTGGTGACGGACGGACGGTCCCGGGTGCGCCGGCGGGTAGGGGCTGTCCGGCCCTGATCCGCCGGACAGGCCCTGCGGGCGGTCAGAGCCGCGGACTCAGCGGCAGCGCCGCCCAGATGATCTTTCCGCCGCCTGCGGTGTGCTCCACATCGCAGGCCCCGCCGGCTTCCCGGGTGATCTCCCGGACCAGCAGCAGACCGCGCCCGCCGGTCTGCGCGTAGTCCGTCTCCAGGGCCGTCGGACGGTAGGGATGGTTGTCCTCGACGGACACCCTGATCCATTCCTCGCCGACGGCCACCTCGACCGCGAGCTCCGGCGAGAGCAGCGCGGCATGCTTCACCGCGTTGGTGACCAGCTCGGAGACGATGAGCAGCAGACCCTCGGCGACGTCGTCGTCGATCGGCACGCCCTGGCGTTTCAGCAGATCGCGTACCGCGTGCCGGGCCTGCGGTACGGAGACGTCCACGGCCGGGGCGGTGAACCGCCAGACTCCCTCGTACGACACGGGCCGGGCGGGGACACTCCCGCGGCTCTCCATAGTCCGGTACCCGCTCTCCACTCGGTGGTGACAGCACGTCGAGTACAGAGTGCGGGGCGTAGTCGGCCCAGGCCGTGCCACTGAACAGAATTCAGCCTCTATCGACGGATTTTGACCGGACGGGACACCAAAGACTCAATCTTTGGACCGCTTCTGATCGTCTCCCCGGGGTGAGTCGGGCAGCTCTTCGGTCACCCTCTGTTCCGAGACCATCGAGACGATGCGGCGGCCGCCCACCCCCATCGCGATCAGACCGAGCCCGTCGAAGAGCAGAGCCAGCGAGAAGAAGAGCCCCAGTACGTAGAGGCTGCTGTGCGGCCAGTCGAAGAGCACCAGAAGTCCCAGCAGCAGGCCGAAGGCTCCTTGCAGCAGCGTCCAGCCGAACTGCGGGCCCCGCACCACGACACTGCCCACGAGGCGGAACACCCCGCCGGTCAGGAAGAGCAGTGCGGCGAACATCGTCAGCGCTTCGGCAGTGCCCTGCGGGTGGCGGATGACGACGATTCCGGCGGCGATGTTCAGCGCGGCCACCACGACGCCCAGCCAGAAATAGTCGGTGCCGCGGGAATCGATGGCGTGCAGCAGCCCGACGATGCCGCCGATCAGCAGCAGCCAGCCGAACAGGAGCATCGAGGTCAGCGTCGCGACGCCGGTGTAGACGAGACCGACGAGGCCGGCCACGACGAGAAGCGTGCCGAGCAGGGCGAGCCAGCCGAAACTGCGGCTCAGCCTCCTGCTCTCGGTTGCGGGATCGGCCACGGGAAGCTCCTCATGGTGCGTGCCTGGTCGGCGACCCCTTCTTGATCATAGGTTCGAACCGTACGGATAGCATCCGGCACATGGACCGTACGGAACCCGGGCTGGAGCACGCCGTCGCGGACGGCGTCGCCACCGTCGTGATCAGCAACCCCGCCAAACGCAATGCGATGACGGCCGCGATGTGGAGCGCGCTGCCCGGTCTGCTGAAGCGGCTGGCGGCCGACCCCGCGGTCCGGGTGCTGGTGCTGACGGGCGCCGGGGACACCTTCTGTGCCGGAGCGGACATCTCCTCGCTCCGGGACCCGGCGGACGATCCGCAGGCACTCGCCGTGGCGGCCGAGGAGGCGCTGGCCGCGTTTCCCAGGCCGACGCTCGCGGTGATCCGGGGTTACTGCGTGGGCGGTGGCAGCCAACTGGCGGCCGCCTGCGATCTGCGGTTCACAGAGGAGGGCGCGTCCTTCGGTGTCACGCCGGCCAAGCTCGGCATCGTGTACGCCGCGTCGTCGACCCGGCGGCTGGTGGCGCTGACCGGCCCGGCCACGGCGAAGCATCTGCTGTTCTCCGGCGAGCTGATCGACACCGCGCGGGCGCTGCGTACCGGTCTGGTCGACGAGGTGCTGCCGGCCGGCGAGCTGGAGAAGCGGGTCGACGCGTACGTGCGGACCCTGGCCTCCCGCTCGCAGCTGACGCAGGCGGCGGCGAAGGAGTTCGCCGCCGGGCGCGCGGACCGGGACGCGTACTGGGCGGAGCAGGCACGCCGCAGCGGCGACACCGCCGAGGGTGTCGCCGCCTTTCTGGAGCGGCGCGCGCCGCGGTTCACCTGGACGACCGGGGCCTGAGACCAGGACCTCACGGCCCGCGCCCTACTGGAGGAGGTAGTGGCGCTGGGCACGGAACTTCTCCACCATGGCCGCCGGGGCCTTCTCCGGCGAGCCCGCGTCGTACGGCGGCTGCGGGTCGTACTCGGTCAGCAGCTGTACGGCCAGGGCGTGCTCGTCGCCCGCGATCCGGCCCGCCAGGGTGAGCCCCATGTCGATGCCGGAGGAGACGCCCGCCGCGGTGACGTACTTGCCGTCGATGACGACGCGCTCGCCGGTCGGCTCGGCGCCGAGCTCCGCCAGGACGTCCAGCAGGAGCCAGTGCGACGTGGCCCGCCGGCCCGTCAGCAGTCCGGCCGCGGCGAGCAGCAGCGAGCCGGTGCAGACGGAGGTGGTCCAGGTGCTGGTGGCGTCGGCGGTGCGCAGCCAGCCGAGCAGCGCCTCGTTCTCCATCTGGTCGCGCTGGCCGGGGCCGCCGGGCACGACCACCACGTCCGGCGCCGGCACATCGGCGAAGGTCTTGTCGGCGACGAGCGTGAGGCTGTCGGTGTCGTTGCGCACGGGGCCGGTCCGTTCGGCGACGAACACGGTCTCGGCGCCGGGGGTGCGGGCGAGCATTTCGTGCGGGCCCACCGCGTCGAGTGCGGTGAAGCGGTCGAAGAGGACGATGGCGATCTGCATGGGGTTCCCTTTCGTGGTCGAGCGGTCGAACGGTCGAGTCGTCAAGCGTCAATCGGTGGCGGGATGGGTGCGGAAGCGTCGGCGGTATTCGGCGGGGGCGGTGCCCAGTGCCTTGATGAACGCGCGGCGCATGGCCTCCGGGGTGCCGTATCCGCAGGCGCGTGAGATGCCGGTGACACCGTCGGTGGTGTCCTCCAGCAGCCTGCGGGCCTGTTCGAGGCGTACGCGGTCGACGTAACGGCCCGGTGTGAGGCCCGTCTCGGCGTGGAAGGCGCGCGCGAAATGACGCGGCGAGAGGCGGACACGGGCGGCGAGCGCCTCGACGCAGAGGTCTTCGCCGGGGTTCTCGGTGATCCAGTGCTGGACCTCGCGCAGCGGTTCGCGCCGGGCGGTCTGGGCGGCGAGCTGGGCGCTGAACTGGGCCTGGTTGCCGGGCCTGCGCAGAAAGACCACGAGGTGCCGGGCGACGGTGAGCGCGATGTCCCTGCCGTGGTCCTCCTCGACGAGCGCGAGGGCCAGATCGATACCGGCGGTGACTCCGGCGGAGGTGGCCAGCCTGCCGTCACGTACGAAGATCGGGTCCGGGTCGACCTCGACGGCCGGGTGGTTGCGGGCGAGGTGGTCGCAGACCGTCCAGTGCGTGGTCACCCGGTGCCCGTCCAGCAGTCCGGCCCCGGCGAGCAGCAGTGCGCCCGTGCAGACGGAGACGAGCCGTTCGGCGTGCGGGGCGTGTTCCCGCAGCCAGTCGACTAGGGCCTGTCCGGCGGATCAGGGTCGGACAGGGCGCGGCGTCTGGTGCGGTGCATCGCAAGGCGCCGGAGCGTCTTAATAGCGGAGCTATTCGGACGTTTCGGCAACGCCGCGAGGTGCCGTGCCAGACGCCGCGACCCCGGCCATGATCCGCCGGACAGGCCCCAGTGCCGGGTCGGGGGCGCGGGTGCCCTCGCCGCCGGGGACGAGGAGGGTATGGGGCGGTTCGGCGTCGGCGAGGCTGCTGTCCGGGACGAGGACGAGGCCGCTGCAGGTGCGGACCGGGGCGCCGTCGAGCGAGGCGGTGCGCAGTTCATATCCGGCCCCGGGGAAACGGGAGGCCCCGGCGAAGACCTCCACCGGTCCGGTGACATCGAGGCTCTGGACGCCGTCGTAGAGGACGACGAGTACGGATCGCTGCGTCATGACCGCCATCCTGGTCGGCCCGGGATATGGCCGCAATGACGAAGAACCCACCTTTTCTGCCATGCCGTGGCCGCCGCAATTTCGGTGCCGCCCGGGGTTACCGGGCGTACCGACCGGTCGGTAATGTGCCCTCATGAGTACTCTGCCGCCTCGCGCCGGACGCCGCTGTCACAACGCCATCAACCCGCTGCACTCGACGGTCTACTTCTCCCCCGACCTCGGCAAGGAGCTCGGGGAACTCGGCATCGACGACTCGAACGCCGCCTACTTCGCCGCGCGTTCGGCGGCGATGGGTGCCGTCGGTCCGGGCACGGTCACCGCGACGTTCTACAACTTCAGCCACGACCTCGTCGCCCGGCACCTGCCCGCCGTGTGGTCCGTCGCCTCGCCGCAGGCGGTCCTGGACGCCCGGCTGCGCGCCGCCGACACCACCCTGCGGCGACTGCTGGGCGAGGAGATCATCGCCTCCCCGGAGCTGGCCGAGGCGGCCGGGCTGGCGCTGCGCGCGGCCGAGGCGTGCACCCGACACGCCCGGCCGCTCTACGCCGCCCATGCCGATCTCCCGGTGCCCGAAGAGCCGCATCTGGCGTACTGGCACGCCGGCACGCTGCTGCGCGAACACCGCGGCGACAGCCACCTCGCCGCTCTCCTGACCGCCGGACTCGACCCGCTGGAGGCCCTGGTCAGCCACACGGCGACCGGCAAGGGGATGTCCCCGCGCTGGGTGCTCGCCACCCGGGGCTGGCGCCGGGGCGACTGGGACGAGGCCTGCGAGCGGCTGCGCGGGCGCGGACTCCTGGACGCCGAGGGCGAGTTGACGGAGGCGGGCGTCGCGCTCCGGACGGAGCTGGAGGAGGCCACGGACCGGATGGACGCGGCCCCGTACGAGCACCTGGGCGCGGAGGGTGTGGAGCGACTGACCGAGCTGGCGCGCGGGTTCCTGTTCACGGCGGCGTCGGCGGGCGCGTTCCCGGCGGATCTGATCGGCAAGGGCTGAGAGCCGACAGGCTCTGAGCCGCCGTCCGGCCGACAACGGGGGTGGCCGGGCGACACGGCGCCCGGCCACCCGGCACAATGCAGGCGTAGGGGCCCTGCCCCGGCAAGCACAGCCAGTAGAGCCAGTACGAGAAGGCGAGTCGGTAGAACCGTGACGACGTCCATCGAAGGCAGGATCGCCGAGGAGCTCGGCGTACGCGAACGGCAGGTGAAGGCGGCCGTCGAGCTGCTCGACGGCGGGTCGACCGTGCCGTTCATCGCGCGCTACCGCAAGGAAGCGACCGAGATGCTCGACGATGCGCAGCTGCGCACGCTCGAGGAACGGCTGCGGTATCTGCGGGAGCTGGAGGACCGTCGGGCGGCGATCCTCGACTCGGTGCGCGAGCAGGGCAAGCTGGACGAGGCGCTGGAGGCGCAAATCCGGGCCGCCGACACCAAGGCGCGTCTTGAGGACATCTATCTGCCGTTCAAGCCGAAGCGGCGCACGAAGGCGCAGATCGCCCGGGAGGCGGGGCTGGAACCGCTCGCCGACGGCCTGCTCGGTGACCCGTCGGTGGAGCCGCTCGCCGCTGCCGCCGCCTTCGTCGACGCCGACAAGGGCGTCGCGGACGGTGCGGCGGCGCTGGAGGGGGCCCGTGCCATCCTCACCGAGCGGTTCTCCGAGGACGCCGATCTGATCGGTGAGCTGCGCGAGCGCATGTGGTCGCGTGGGCGGCTGGCCGCCAAGGTGCGGGACGGCAAGGAGGAGGCGGGCGCGAAGTTCGCCGACTACTTCGACTTCGCCGAGCCGTTCACCGCACTGCCCTCCCACAGGGTGCTCGCGATGCTCCGGGGCGAGAAGGAGGAGGTCCTCGACCTGGTCATGGAGCCGGAGGAGCCCTCCGAGACGCCCGGCCCCTCGACGTACGAGAACATGGTCGCCCGGCGCTTCGGCGTGGCCGACCGCGGCCGCCCCGGCGACAAGTGGCTCGGCGACACCGTGCGCTGGGCCTGGCGGACCCGGATCCTGGTGCACCTGGGCATCGATCTGCGGCTGCGGCTGCGCACCGCGGCGGAGGACGAGGCGGTACGCGTCTTCGCGTCGAACCTGCGCGATCTGCTGCTCGCCGCACCTGCCGGGACGCGGGCCACGCTCGGGCTCGACCCCGGCTTCCGTACGGGCGTGAAGGTCGCCGTCGTCGACGCGACCGGCAAGGTAGTCGCGACGGATGTCATCCACCCGCACGTCCCGGCGAACAGGTGGGACCAGTCGCTGGCCACGCTGGAGCGGCTGGCCAAGGCCCACGACGTCGACCTGGTCGCGATCGGCAACGGCACGGCGTCCCGGGAGACCGACAAGCTCGCCGGTGAACTCATCGACAAGCACCCGGAGTTGAAGCTCACCAAGGTGATGGTGTCCGAGGCCGGCGCGTCCGTGTATTCGGCGTCGGCCTTCGCCTCGCAGGAACTCCCCGACATGGACGTGTCGTTGCGCGGCGCCGTCTCCATCGCGCGGCGGCTGCAGGACCCCCTCGCCGAGCTGGTGAAGATCGATCCGAAGTCGATCGGTGTCGGCCAGTACCAGCACGACCTGTCCGAGGTGAAGCTGTCGCGTTCGCTGGACGCGGTCGTCGAGGACTGCGTGAACGGTGTCGGTGTCGACGTCAACACCGCTTCCGCGCCGCTGCTTTCGCGGGTGTCGGGCATCGGCTCGGGGCTCGCCGAGAACATCGTCGCGCACCGCGACGCGAACGGCCCCTTCCGCTCGCGCCGGGCGCTGAAGGACGTGGCGCGACTGGGTCCGAAGGCGTACGAGCAGTGTGCGGGCTTCCTGCGCATCCGGGGCGACGATCCGCTGGACGCGTCGAGCGTGCACCCGGAGGCGTATCCGGTGGTGCGGGCGATGGTGAAGCGGACCGGCAGCGATGTCGCCTCGCTGATCGGCAACACGGGTGCGCTGCGGTCGCTGCGGGCCGACGACTTCGTGGACGAGAAGTTCGGTCTGCCGACGGTCACCGACATCCTGAAGGAGCTGGAGAAGCCGGGGCGCGACCCGCGGCCCGCGTTCAAGACGGCCACCTTCAAGGAGGGCGTCGAGAAGATCGGTGATCTGGCGTCCGGAATGGTGCTGGAGGGTGTCGTCACCAATGTCGCGGCGTTCGGCGCGTTCGTGGACATCGGTGTGCACCAGGACGGCCTGGTGCATGTGTCGGCGATGTCGCGGACGTTCGTGAAGGACCCGAGGGACGTCGTGAAGCCGGGCGACATCGTGAAGGTCAAGGTCATGGATGTCGACGTGCCGCGGAAGCGGATCTCGCTGACGCTGCGGCTGGACGACGAGGCGGCGGCCGGTACGGGCTCGCAGGGCGGCCAGCGGCGCGAGCGGGGTGAACGGGGTGAGCGCGGCGGCCAGGGCGGCCGGCCACCTCGGCAGCGTCAGGGGCAGGGCGGCCAGGACCGTGACCGGCGCGGTGGCGGCGGTGGCGGCTCCGCCCGTCAGGCGCCGGCGCCGGTGAACAGCGCGATGGCGGACGCCCTGCGGCGGGCCGGGCTGACCGACCCGAATCAGGGCGGCAGGAAGCGATAGCGGTACCGGGGCGGGGAGGGGTGCACCTGCGGGTGACCTCCTTCCCGCCCTCCCCCTCACAGGTCCGGTGAGTACACCCCGGACCACGTGAGCGATTGGTCGGAAATGGCCCGGTTTTGGGGGGTGCGGGATCGGGAGGCGCGATCTCTTTGGCATGCCGGGCAGGGCAGAGGTGGATCGTCCGGGCCTCCGGGCACCGGGCCGCCGCCGCCGACCCGGTGCGGGGCTCAGGCCTCCGTCACCCTTCCCGCCGCCACCTCGACCCGCCGTGTCGTCCGTACCGCTTCCAGCATGCGCCGGTCGTGCGTGACCAGCAGCAGCGTTCCCGTGTACGACTCCAGCGCCGATTCCAGCTGCTCGATCGCGGGCAGATCAAGGTGGTTCGTGGGCTCGTCGAGCACCAGGAGGTTGACGCCCCTGCCCTGGAGCAGGGCGAGCGCCGCGCGGGTGCGCTCACCCGGGGAGAGCGTCGTGGCAGGGCGCATCACATGGTCGGCGCGCAGACCGAACTTGGCGAGCAGCGTGCGCACTTCGGCCGGTTCGGTGTCGGGTACGGCCGCACAGAACGCCTCCAGGAGCGACTCCGAACCGTGGAAGAGTTTGCGTGCCTGGTCGACCTCGCCGACCACCACGCCCGAGCCGAGCGTCGCGTGTCCGGAGTCCAGCGGGAGACGGCCGAGCAGTGCGGCGAGGAGGGTGGACTTGCCCGCTCCGTTGGCGCCGGTGATGGCGACCCGGTCCGCCCAGTCGATCTGCAGCGATGCCGGGCCGAAGGCGAAGTCCCCGCGTACGGCCTGCGCTTCGCGCAGGGTGGCCACGACCGAGCCGGAGCGGGGTGCGGCGGCGATCTCCATCCGCAGTTCCCATTCCTTGCGCGGTTCGTCGACGACATCGAGCCGTTCGATCATGCGCTGGGTCTGCCGGGCCTTCGCGGCCTGCTTCTCGCTCGACTCGCTGCGGAACTTGCGGCCGAGCTTGTCGGAGTCCGTGGCCTTGCGGCGGGCGTTCTTGACGCCCTTGTCCATCCAGGAGCGCTGCATCTGAGCGCGCCCTTCGAGGGCCGCACGCTTGTCGGCGTACTCCTCGAACTCCTCGCGGGCATGCCTGCGGGCGCGCTCGCGCTCCTCCAGATAGGCCGCGTATCCACCGCCGTACAGGTTGATCTGCTGCTGGGCCAGATCCAGTTCCAGGACCTTGGTGACCGTACGCATCAGGAATTCGCGGTCGTGGCTGATGACCACCGTGCCCGCGCGGAGCCCCGAGACATAGCGTTCCAGCCGCTCCAGGCCGTCCAGGTCGAGGTCGTTGGTGGGCTCGTCCAGCAGGAAGATGTCGTAGCGGGACAGCAGGAGGGAGGCCAGGCCCGCGCGGGCGGCCTGACCGCCGGAGAGCGCGGTCATCGGCAGGTCGAGGCCGACGGTCAGCCCGAGGTCGGCGGCGACCTCGTCGGCACGCTCGTCCAGATCGGCCCCGCCGAGGGCCAGCCAGCGTTCCAGTGTCTCGGAGTACGCGTCGTCCGCGCCCGGCGCCCCGTCGACGAGGCCCTGGGTCGCGGTGTCCATCGCGGCCTGGGCCCCGGCGACGCCGGTGCGGCGGGCCAGGAACTCCCGCACCGTCTCTCCCGCGCGCCGTTCCGGCTCCTGTGGGAGGTGGCCGACGGTGGCGGTGGGCGGGGATAGCCGCAGCTCGCCCTCCTCCGGACGGTCGAGCCCGGCGAGGAGCCGAAGCAGGGATGATTTTCCGGCGCCGTTGACTCCGACGAGACCGATCACGTCACCGGGCGCGACGACGAGGTCGAGTCCGGCGAAGAGCGTGCGGTCGCCGTGTCCGGCGGCGAGGTCCTTGGCGACGAGAGTGGCAGTCATCAGGGTGTCGATCCTAGTCGGCGCCGGGGGCGGAGCGGCCCGGCCGGTCATCGCACCGGCCGGGCGGTGGGCCTCCTCAGTCGTCGCCCGGCGGTCCGGCCGGGCCTGAGGATTCCGGTTCCGGTTCATGACCCTCGTGGAGTCCGGTGGTGATCTGGCTGCCGCCGGGACCGATCCGGATCTCGAAGTCGCCCGCGTACTTCGCGTGCCCTTCGATGACCGCGGACTCGACCGCTTCCACGCCGAATTCGCGCCGGACGATCAGCGGGTCCTGGCGCAGGTCCCGAATCAGCGCCACGCACATGCCGACCATGACGACGGTGAACGGCGCGGCGACCAGGATCGTCAGGTTCTGGAGTCCGGCGAGCGCGTCGCCCTTGCCGTTGCCGATGAGCAGCATGATCGCGGCCACGGCTCCGGTGACCACGCCCCAGAAGATGACGACCCACTTGGCGGGTTCGAGGATGCCCTTCTGGGAGAGCGTGCCCATCACGATGGAGGCGGCGTCGGCACCCGAGACGAAAAAGATACCGACCAGGATCATCACCACCAGGCTCATCACCGTGGCGATCGGGAACTGCTGGAGCACTCCGAAGAGCTGCGCCTCCTGGGTGACGGCGTTGCCGAGCTTTCCGGCCTCCTGCAGATTGATCGCCGTGCCGCCGAAGACCGAGAACCAGACCAGGCTGACGGCGCTGGGGACCAGGATGACTCCGCCGATGAACTGGCGGATCGTCCGGCCGCGGCTGATCCGGGCGATGAACATGCCGACGAAGGGCGTCCAGGAGATCCACCAGGCCCAGTAGAAGACGGTCCAGTTGCCGAGCCACTCGGCGACGTCGCCCTTGCCGGTGGCTTCGGTACGTCCGGCGAGCTGGGCCAGGTTGCCGAAGTAGGCGGCGATCGACGTGGGCA
Source organism: Streptomyces sp. NBC_01591 (assembly GCF_035918155.1). Classification (NCBI taxonomy): domain Bacteria; kingdom Bacillati; phylum Actinomycetota; class Actinomycetes; order Kitasatosporales; family Streptomycetaceae; genus Streptomyces; species Streptomyces sp. NBC_01591. The sequence continues at coordinate 7,735,800 of NZ_CP109327.1, read as the reverse complement.
GCAGGTCGAGCACGATGATGGTGGGGCCCGCGATGAAGACGAAGACGGAGAGGATCAGGGCGAGCACCATGTTGGTGTTGGAGAGCCACTGGATGCCCTTCTCGACACCGGAGATCGCCGAGGCGACGAAGGCCACGGTCAGCACGGCGATGATCAGGACCAGGAGGCCGGTGCCGGTCTTCTCCTTCCAGTGCAGCTCGTGGAAGCCGCTGCCGATCTGGAGGGCGCCGAGGCCCAGTGACGCGGCGGAGCCGAAGAGTGTCGCGAAGATGGCGAGGATGTCGATCAGCCGGCCGAGACCGCCATGGGCGTGCCGGGCCCCGATGAGCGGCTCGAAGACGGCGCTGATCGTCTGCCTCCGGCGGCGCCGGAAGGTGCTGTACGCGATGGCCAGACCGACCACGGCGTAGATCGCCCAGGGGTGGAGCGTCCAGTGGAACAGGGTGGTGGCCATCGCCGTCTGCATCGCTTCGGCGGTGTCGGCGGGATGGGTGCCGGGCGGCGGGTTGGTGAAGTGGGCGAGCGGCTCGCTGACCCCGTAGAACATCAGGCCGATGCCCATACCGGCGCTGAACATCATGGCGACCCAGGACACGGTCCGGAATTCTGGCTCCTCCCCCTCCTGGCCGAGGGAGATCTTGCCGTAGCGGCTGACTGCGAGCCAGAGGGCGAAGACCACGAAGCCGGACGCGGCGAGCATGAAGGCCCAACCGCCGTTGTGGATCAGCCCGTTGAGCATGGAGCTGGAGACGTCCTGCAGCGAGTCGGTGGCGATGGCTCCCCAGACCACGAAGGCGAGGGTGAGCACGGCGGTGACGCCGAACACCACCCGGTCCGTCGTGGGGTGCCGGTTCCGGGCCGGGTCGCCGGGGAGGTCCGCCGTCACCGGCAGTTCCCCCCGGCCACCCGTTCTCTGTTCGTCCTGCGACACGAATGGCACCTTTCACGGAAGCAATTATTTTGCTCTCCGTAGGCAGTACCACACGCAGCGCTCACCTCCGAGGACCAACAAGCGGTGCGAAGGGCCCTCTCGGGAAGGCCCCTTCATGGTCGGGCGAGCCGTTACGGGTGGCCGCCGCCCGGGACACGGGCGGCGGGACGCGGCGACGTGACGCCCTGGACGCCAGCGGTCCGGGAGGTGTCCGGCGCGGCTGCGGAGCCCGTGGTGGCGCGCACGAAGGCGCCGGCGCCGCCGACGAACGGCAGCTTCGCGGAGGTGCGGGCCAGGTCGAGGGTGAGGGTGGGCGTGGAGTCCGGCGGGTCGATGAGGTCCCGGTCGGTACCGGCGACGATCAGGGCGAGGCGGTGTCCGGCCGGGACGACATGGTCGGTGGCCGCCAGGTTGATGGTGAGGGTGATGGCCCTGCCGGGAGTGAGGGGGCGGCCCTTCCGTGCGTCGGCGTACGTACCGACGTCGGCCCAGCCGCGGCTGACCACGGTCCGGTCGACGGTGGTGGCCCTCGCGCTGGTCTCCTTGAAGCAGGAGCTGTCCCCCGCGGTGCTCGCGCCCCAGCAGCTGCGGTCGGTGAGGGTCGTGATGCCCTCGCCGGACGAGCCGTAGTCGCGGATGGTGTCGGGGCCGAGGTCCACGAGGACCGCGGAGAGGTGGGCGGTCGTCGTGGTCGGGGTGGCGGTGACGGTCACCGTGGAGGAGCCGGAGAGCCTGAGATCGGCGGTGAGCGGCGCGGTGCGGAACCCGGCTTGGCGCTCGTGGTCCGGTCCAGGTCGGCGGCCCACTCCGTCTCGCCCTGTGCCGGATCGTCGGTGAACGTCTCGGTGGCGCCGGGGCGGGCGGGTTTCAGGGCCAGGGTGCCGACGCCCGGCGCGTTCCCGGTGCCCGGGCGCACGGTGGTGGCGTGGGTGGTGCGGGGCGGCCAGACCCGGTCGGTCGACCACTGGTCGGGGTGGCGTTCGATGTCGGCCATCGGTTCGCGGTCGATGCCGTTGTCGTAGCCGAGGAGGTAGTGGTCGAACCAGCGGTGCAGCGTGTCGACCCATTCGGCGCGCCGGAAGTCGAACGGGTCGACGTGTCCGGTCTGGGAGAGCCAGATCTTGCGCTCCACGCCCCGGTCCGCGAGCGCGTCCCACCACTGGCCGAGGTGCTTGGTGCGGACGTTGAGGTCCTGCATGCCGTGGACGGCGAAGACGCTGGCGCGCACCTTGCGGGCGTCCTTCACGTAGTCGCGCCCGGTCCACAGCCCCGTCCAGTCACCGGTGCGCGGCGCGCCGTCGACGAGCCGCTGCTGGACGGCGGCGCAGCGGCCTCGCGCCTCGGGGCTCTCCACGTAGCCGGAGAGCCAGTCGGGCCCGCTGCCGTAGAGCGGTGCGCCCTGGGCGAAGTAGTAGTCGTACCAGGAGGAGATGGCACCGATCGGCACGATGGTCCGCAGCCCTTCGACACCGGTCGCCGCGACTCCGTTGGCGACGGTGCCGTCGTAACTCTTGCCGATCATCCCGGTGCGGCCGTCGGACCAGCCGGCCGAGGCACGGGCGGAGCCGGTGCGGGTGGTGTAGCCGCGGGCACGTCCGTTGAGCCAGTCGATGACGGCCTTGGCCGACTGCACGTCCGAGCGGCCCCCGACGTCGACGCAGCCGTCGGAGCGGCTGGTTCCGGCCAGATCGACGGCGACGAAGGCGTAGCCGCGCGGCACGAAGTAGTTGTCGTAGTGGAGCGGGAACCGTACGGGCCGGCCGTCGGCGTCGTACGTCTTGAGCTGGCTCTCGTTGCCGCGTCCGCAGCAGGAGTAGTACGGGCTGGCGTCCATGATCACGGGGATCTTCCGGCCCCGCCGGGCGGGCTCGCGCGGCCGGACGATGTCGGCGGCGACGCGGTCGCTCCGCCCGTCCCCGTCGCCGTCCAGTCCGGTGTCGACCCAGACCGATTCGCGGACGGCGTCCCCGTACGAATAGACGGGCCTGCTCTCCGGTGGCCGGGCTTCCCCAAGGCTCGCGCCCCGGGCGCCTGCCGGTGAGAGCAGGACGGCCATCAGGGCGGCGACGGCTGCCACCACCACCAGCGATCGGTAACTCGAACGGGGTCCCAGCGCACGAATCGGCATGGGCGGAAGGTACCCCGGTCAACTCCCCCGCGACAGAGGGCGATCAGCGACCGGAATGGCATGATCACGGCGCACACCGACAGCCCGGAGTGGCGGCCGAATGGCGATCGTGTGACAGCTGTGGCCATGGACACGACTGTTGCGGCAGTCGCTGAATAGTGTCGGCATGACGGTTCGAAAGATCACTCGCCCGACGACTTGGAGCATTCCGTGCACCGCAGATTCATCGTCCCGAGCGCAATCGCGGCCTCCCTGCTGCTGGCGATCCCGGCCTCGGCCGCCGAAGGCACCGTGGGCGCCCCGGGCATCGGCGACGCCTACTACCCGGCCAGCGGCAACGGCGGCTACGACGTGTCCCACTACGACCTGCGCCTGAAGTACCGGCCCTCGACCGATCTGCTGGAGGGCACGGCGACGATCCTCGCCACGACCACCCAGGAACTCTCCCGATTCAACCTGGACTTCGGGCTGGACGTCTCCGAGGTACGGGTGAACGGCAAGAAGGCCGGCCATGTGAAGAACGGCGAGCAGGAGCTGGAGATCACCCCGGCCGCCCCGCTGGCGAAGGGCAAGGCCGTCTCGGTGGTCGTGCGGTACGCCGGGAAGCCCTCCGAGGTGAAGATCAACGGCTGGACGTCCTGGGTCCGCACCCCGGACGGCGCGGTAGCCGCCCAGGAGCCGGAGTCGGCGGCCTGGTGGTTCCCCAGCAACGACCACCCGCTGGACAAGGCGACGTACGACATCTCCGTGTCCGTCCCGGACGGCACCCAGGCGATCAGCAACGGCACGCTGCAGTCGCAGAGTTCGAAGCTCGGCTGGACCCGTTTCAACTGGCGCTCCGGCAAGCCGCAGGCGACGTATCTGACGACGCTGGCGGTCGGGAAGTTCGACATCACCACGGACACCACGGCGGACGGACTGCCGGTCGTCAACGCGTACAGCAAGGACCTCGGCGCCAACGCCGGTGCGGCGCGCGCCAGCATCGAGCGGACCACCGAGGTCGCCGAGTGGCTGACGGAGGTCTTCGGTCCGTACCCGTTCGACGCGCTGGGCGGGTACGCCCCCAATGTGACGAGCGGATTCGCGCTGGAGACCCAGACCCGGCCGTTCTACAGCCCGAAGCAGTTCGCCAACGGCGCGAATGTCTCGGTCGTCGTCCATGAGCTGGCGCACCAGTGGTACGGGGACAGCGTGTCCCTCACGGGCTGGAAGGACATCTGGATCAACGAGGGCTTCGCCCGCTACAGCCAGTGGCTGTGGTCGGAGAAGGAGGGCGAGGGCACCGCGCAGGAGCTGGCGGACTACACCTACGCCCTGCACCCGGCCGACGACGCCTTCTGGAAGGTGAAGCCGGGCGACCCGGGCCCCGACAACCAGTTCGACGCGGCCGTCTACGACCGGGGCGCGCTGGCGCTCCAGGCGCTGCGCAACGAGCTGGGCGACGAGACGTTCTTCGCGCTGCTCAAGGGCTGGCCCGCCGAGCACGCGTACGGGAACGCGAGCGTGAGCGACTTCGTCGCGTATGCGGAGCGGGTGTCGGGCAAGCAGCTCGCCGCCTTCTTCGACGACTGGCTGTTCCGGCCGGCGCGGCCCGAGGCCCCGGTGGCGGCCGGGACACAGGCATTGCGCGCCGCCGAGCAGCCCGCGCGGCCCGCCTCCTGGAAGAAGATCGCGGCGACGAACTCCCTGCACGACCACCGCTGACCGGTACGCGGACCGGGTCCGGGCACCGTCGCCCCTCCACCTCCACGTGGGGCGACGGTGCCCGGCGGCCGGCCGGTGGCGCCGGTTAGGCTGATGGCGTCGGTGCTGTCCGGCCGGCCCCGGCCGATTCCGGCCCGATATCGCGTGTACGAGGAGCGTCCCTTGCCCGGTCCGTCCCACGATCCTGCCCGCGATGCCCGCCCCACGTTGGAAGCCGTGGCGGCCCGTGCCGGGGTCTCCCGGGCGACGGTATCCCGGGTGGTGAACGGCGGGGCCGGGGTGCGCAAGCCGCTCGTGGACCAGGTGCGCAAGGCGGTCGAGGAACTCGGCTACGTTCCGAACCACGCGGCCCGGACCCTGGTCACCCGGCGCAACGGCGCGGTCGCCGTGATCATCGACGAGCCGGAGTTCCGGATCTTCTCCGACCCTTTCTTCTCCCAGCAGATCCGTGGCATCAGCCGCGAACTGACCCTGCACGACTCCCAGTTGGTCCTTCTCCTGGTGGAGGGCAGCGGGGACTTCGACCGGGTCGCCCATTATCTGGCCGGCGGTCATGTGGACGGCGTACTGGCCTTCTCGCTGCACACCGACGACGAACTCCCCGCGATCATCCGCAGGTTCCGGGTGCCCACGGTCTACGGGGGCCGTCCGGGCCGGCCGGGCGCCGCGTCGGAACTGGCCGTCCCGTACGTCGACTGCGACAACCGCGGCGGCGCGGCCGAGGCCGTACGCCATCTCGTCGCCCTGGGGCGGCGGCAGATCGCGCACATCGCCGGACCGCGCGACCAGACCTCGGCCCTCGACCGGGTCGACGGCTACCTCGACGTGCTGCCCGACGGCGATCCGACGCTCCTCGTGGACGGCGACTTCACCGTCGAGGGCGGCGCGCGGGCGATGGCGGAACTGCTCGATCGCCACCCCGGCCTGGACGCGGTCTTCGCCGCCAACGACCTGATGGCCTCGGGTGCCCTGCGGGTGCTGCGCGAGCGCGGTCGCAGCGTGCCGGAGGAGGTGGCGCTGGTCGGCTTCGACGACATGGTGTCGATAGCCGAGGCCACCGAGCCTCCGCTGACGACGGTCCGTCAGGATGTGGAGGGCATGGGCCGGTTGATGGTGCGGATGCTGATGAGCCGACTGGGCGGCGAGGCCGGGGGCGACGAGCGGGAAGCGGTGATCACGCCGACCGAGCTGGTGCGCCGGGCTTCCGCCTGAGCCCTCCCCCGCCCCGGACGGCCTCGCGATGGGCCGCCCGGGCCCTGCGCGCGTACGGCAGATAGCGCAGCCGCTCGGGGAGCACGGGCACCACGCGCCGCACCACCCCGCAGAAGCGCCGCAGTCTGCGCTCCTGCTGGTCCGTCCACTCCAGCCCGATGGCCTCCCGCGCGTCCGGCGGCATCAGCCCGATGGTGATGAAGCGCCGGAACCGGGCCAATGGCGGGAGCAGCACCGGCCACAGCGCCCTCAGCAGCAGCCTGAGCGGCAACGGCCCGCGGTCCGGCGGCGGGACGGGACGATCGGTGGCGACCAGGTCCTCGACAACCACGGTCGACTCGATCTCGTCGGCGAGCATCTTTCGGAAGTACGGCCAGAACTCCTCGATCGTCTGCGGCATGTCCCGGTCATGGATGCCGAGGATCCTGCCCACCTGGAGCCACTCCTGGTACAGGGCCCGCTCCTGTGCCGCGGTGAGCGGCCGGACGAGATAGCACGCGGCATGCTGGTAGACCGGGAAGCCCGTGGCGTGCACCCACGCGTAGTTCGCGGGCGACAGCGCATGGTAGCGGCGCCCCCGGGTGTCGGTGCCCTGGATGGTGCGGTGCAGTACGCGCAGCCTGCGCCCCTCCTCGGCCGCCGCCTCGCCCCCGTACACCCAGAGCTGGAGCGAGCGCAGCGACCTCTCGCCGCGTCCCCAGGGGTCCGTGCGGAAGACGGAGTGTTCGTCGACGCCGGCGCCGACCGCCGGGTGGGCGACCTGGAGGGTGAGCGCGGCGGGCAGCATCAGCAGGGCCCGGATGTCGCCGGAGAGGCTCCAGAGCACACCGCCGGGCGGAGGCGGGGCGGGGGTGCCGCCGCTGGCTGCTGCGCTGGTCATGCGGTGCTCCCGACGGTCGGCGGGCGCACGGCTCGGCGCCCGGTCCCTGCGTGATCCAGTATGCGAGCCCTTCGGGAGTCATGCGCACCGGCCCCCGCGGCACCCCACCGCACGCCCGGTCGACGGCGGTATTGACGGGACTCGTGAAACAAGTCGATAGTATTTGTAACTTTGACTCTCAGGCCGGACGGTCCGTCACATTCCTTGTGAATCAGCTGAGTTGGCCCGTCACGCAGCGACAACCTGCGAAAGCGGCCCCTCAGGGAGTCGGCACACGGACAGGAGGGCGCACCATGGGCCGATACAGCCGCCTGCACGAGATACGCCGGATGGATCCGGCGCGCGACTACGCCGAGATCCTTCGGCTGATCTCCCAGTACGAGTTCCCGTGGGACTACCGGCAGGGGGTGAGCGTCGCCTTCCTCCGGGACTACGGCGTTCCCCGCATCTCCGTGCTCCTCGACCGGACCCAGGAGTTCGAACGGGCCGGGCAGAAGCGGTACGACGACACGGTGCTGATCGGGTACGAGATGGCCGCCGACGGCTTCGACTCGGAGCGCGGGCGGGCGGCCGCGCGTCACCTCAACCGGATCCACGGCAAGTACAGGATCCCGAACGACGACTTCCGCTATGTCCTCGCGACCACGGTCGTGGGGCCGAAGCGCTGGATCGACCGGTTCGGCTGGCGTCCCCTGTGCGCCCAGGAGGTCCAGGCGCTGGTGGAGGCCGGCCGGAAGACGGCGGCGATGATGGGCATCGAGGGGGTGCCCGACACGTACGAGGGGTTCGAGCGGCTCCTCGACTCCTACGAGGAGCGGATGTTCGCGTACGACCCGGCGAACCGGCGGGTCGCGAACGCCACCTTCCGCGTGATCGCGAGCTGGTATCCGCGTCCGTTACGGCCCCTGGTGGCGAGATTCGCGCTCGGGCTGCTGGACGAGCCGCTGCTGGCGGCGCTGGGCTTCCGGCCGCAGCCGCGGTGGGTGCGGGCCTCGGCGTCGGCGGCCCTGTGCCTGCGCGCGCGTTGTGTCCGCAGGCTGCCGGCCCGGCCACGCAGGTTTCCCGCTCGCCCGCAGCCCCGTTCGTACCCCTTCGGCTGGCGGCTCGACGACCTCGGACCGCACTGGGCCCGCAACCGCCCCGTGGAACCCCTGCCCGACGAGTCGGACGGCCACGCCGGTGGTGCTACCCGGCAGCGAGCAGCGGCACCAGATAGCGGCGGGCGAACTCCCGCACGTGGGTGTCGTCGTCCAGCTCGAAACAGCTGACGGGGTTGAGGAGGAAGGAGACGGTGATCCGCACCATCAGCTCGGCGACCGGGGTCGGATCACTCGCCGGCCGGCCCTCCGCGCGCCGGGCGTCACGCAGCCGGTCGGCCAGGTACTCGCGGATGGCGAGGAAGGCCGGTTCGCTCTCCAGGGTCAGGAACGGCAGCATTGTCTCGGGCTCCAGCCTCAGCAGACCGCCGATGAGCGGGTGCTCGCGAATGTGCCGGAGAACCGCGGCGAAGCCCTCGACGAGCCGGTCCTCCGTCGTCGGCAGCGCGGCCACGGCGTCGTCCACCTCCACGACGAAGCGGCGGTACTCGCGCAGCAGACAGGCGGAGACGAGGCTGTCCTTGTTGCCGATCCGCCGGTACACGGTCACCCGCGAGACCCTGGCGCGCTTGGCGACGTCGTCGACGGTGGAGCGGCGCAGCCCGAACGTCATGAACTGCTCGCGCGCGGCGTCCAGGATCTGCTCGCTCAGCGCGTCGGAGGGCGGCGGCGTGCGGAGTGCCAGGGCCAGCCGTGACTCGTCGGTGCTCCGTGCCGTCATGGGCCCTCTCCCGTTCCGCCGCTTCCACCCCCACCATAGAAGTCGATACGGAGTGACTCACCCCGTATCCCTGTATCAGCGCGGGCAGGGCGCCCATTGGAGTCCGGTGGGCGGCACTGGCGAGCCCGCGGTCGACGAGCTGGTCGAGGACGCGCGCCACCGCCGGCCCGTTCAACGGGCCCGTCAGCGCATCCGGTTCGCTGTCGGAGCGGTCCACCAGCAGGCGGTGGACCGCGTCCTCGTCCGCCCCGAGTCCGAGCAGGGTCAGCAGGGACGCGTCCACCGGCTCGGGCGGTGCGACGACGTCGGGACGTCCAGGCTCTCCCCGCCCCACCTCGACCCCTCCACCGGACCCACCCCGCTTCCTGCCGCCCCTCGGCCGGGGTCAGGTCATCCGGCGGATTTCCGCAGGCCGAGACCCCCGGGAGGCCCGGACAAACCTCTAGTCGAAGTCGTACACCGTCACCGGTATGTCCCGGCCGGTCAGCCGCTTCTCGATCAGGGGCTCGATCCGGGACCACTTCCCGCCCGCGAGCCCGCAGCCGATCCGTGGCATGTGGACCGAAGCCCCCAGCTCCTGGGCCCGGTCGGCCACCGCTCCCAACCCCGTGTCGATCGCCTCGTAACGCACCGGGACCCCGTTGCTGCCCGTGCGCATCCCCCGCTGGCCCACCATGTTCGCCACCCAGATGTACGGACTCACCTGCACGAACTGCACCGCACCGAGGGCGAAGTCGTTGCCCGCGCGCTCCCGGTGCCACCGGCGGTAGGCCGCTTCGGGCTCGGGCCAGCGGCGCGAGAGGGCCAGGACGAATCCCTTGCCCCAGCCGCCCAGGTCGTTGCAGACGTGGACGATCAGCTTGACGCCCTTGCCGTGGGGCGCCGTCGCGTCCCCCTGTACGTACATGATCTCGGACATGGCATCAGGGTAGGCGGCGCCTCTGACGACCGAGCACTTTCACATCACTGGTGAGACAGCAATACTGTTGCACCGGGGTGGGCCACGCGCACAGCCGCTCGCCCTCAGAGTCGGACGCGAGGAGCAGAGATGGCGACCGGGACCGAGGAGCCGACGCTCACCGTCGACGAGCTGGCGGCGCGCGCCGGTGTCACAGTACGCACCGTGCGTTTCTACAGCACCCGGGGCCTGCTGCCGCCGCCGGTGATCGGGCCACGGCGCGTCGGGCACTACGGGCATGAGCACCTGTCCCGGCTCGCGCTCATCGAGGAACTCCAGCACCAGGGCATGACGCTGGCCGCGATCGAACGCTATCTGGAACAGCTGCCGCCGGACCTGAGCGCGCACGACCTGGCGATCCACCGTGCCCTGGTGGCGTCCTGGGCACCGGACTCGGCGGAGGACGCGACGCGGGCGGAGCTGGAGCGGCGGGCCGGCCGGGCACTGAGCGAGCAGGACATCGCACGGCTGGCCGCGATGGGTGTGCTGGAGCGCGCGGAGCCGGTCGACGGCAGCTACCGGGTGGACCCGGGGCTGCTGCGGCTCGGGGTCGAACTGCTCGGTGTGCCGATCGCGCACGAGACGATCCTGGCCGCCCGCACGGTCCTGCTGGAGCACTCCCGGTCCGCCGCGCAGGAGCTGACCCGGCTGTTCCGGGACGAGGTGTGGTGCCCGTACCGGGAGCGGGAGGCGGACCCCGAGCACGTGGCGGCGATGAAGTCGCTGTCGGCCCATATGCAGCCGATGGTGATCCAGGCGCTGGTGACCGCGTTCCAGCGGTCGTTGAAGGAAGAGCTGCGGGCCGCGTTCACAGCGGAGTGAACGCGGCCCGCGGGGCGGGCGTCAGCCGTGGGGCTCAGTCGTGGAAGGTCTCGCCCTTCTCGGCCTTCTCCACGAGCAGCGCGGGCGGCAGGAAACGGTCGCCGTACCGCTCCGCGAGCTCCCGGGCGCGGGCGACGAAGCCGGGCAGGCCGCCCTCGTAACCGTTGATGTACTGGAGCACGCCGCCGGTCCACGGCGGGAAGCCGATGCCCATGATGGAGCCGATGTTGGCGTCGGCGACGGTGATCAGGACGTTCTCCTCCAGGCAGCGGACGCTGTCCAGAGCCTCGGAGAACAGCATCCGCTCCTTCATGTCGATGAAGGGGATGTCGGTGTCCGGCTTGACGAAGTGCTCCCGCAGGCCGGGCCAGAGGCGGGTGCGCTTGCCGGCCTCGTCGTACTCGTAGAAGCCCGCGCCACCGCTGCGTCCCGGCCGGTCGAACTCGTCGACCATCCGGTCGATGACCGCGTCCGACGGGTGCCCGGCCCAGGTGCCGCCGGCCTCTTCGACGGCCCGCTTCGTCTCGTTGCGGATCTTGCGGGGCAGGGTGAGCGTCAGCTCGTCCATCAGGGAGAGCACCTTGGCCGGGTACCCGGACTGTGCCGCGGCCTGCTCGACGGACGAGGGCTCGACGCCCTCGCCGACCATGGCGACGCCCTCGTTGATGAACTGGCCGATGACGCGCGAAGTGAAGAAGCCGCGCGAGTCGTTGACGACGATCGGGGTCTTCTTGATCCGGCGCACCAGGTCGAAGGCGCGGGACAGGGCCTCGTCACCGGTCTGCTCGCCCTTGATGATCTCGACGAGCGGCATCTTGTCCACGGGCGAGAAGAAGTGCAGCCCGATGAAGTCGGCCGGGCGCGAGACGCCTTCGGCGAGGACGGTGATGGGCAGGGTCGAGGTGTTGGAGCAGAGCAGCGCGTCCGGCTCGATGATGTCCTGGATCTCCTGGAACACCTTGTGCTTGAGCGCGGTGTCCTCGAAGACGGCCTCGATGACGGCGTCGCAGCCCGCCAGATCGGCCGGGTCGCCGGTCGGGGTGATCCGGGCCAGCAGCTCGTCGCGCTTGGCCTCGGTGGTGCGGCCCCGGGAGAGCGCCTTGTCGAGGAGCTTCTCGCTGTACGCCTTGCCCTTGGCCGCGGCCTCGGTGGAGACGTCCTTGAGCACCACCTCGATGCCGGCCCGGGCACAGGAGTACGCGATGCCCGCGCCCATCATGCCGGCGCCGAGGACGGCGACCTTGTTGACCTGGCGCTGCTCGATCCCCTTGGGGCGGCTGGCACCGGAGTTGACGGCCTGGAGGTCGAAGAAGAACGCCTGGATCATGTTCTTCGCGACCTGGCCGGTGACCAGCTCGGTGAAGTAGCGGGCCTCGATGGTCAGCGCGGTCTCGAAGTCGACCTGGGAGCCCTCGACGGCGGCGGCCAGGATGTTGCGGGGCGCGGGCATCGGGGCGCCCGCGAGCTGCTTCTTCAGGTTGGACGGGAAGGCCGGCAGGTTGGCGGCGAACTTCGGGTTGGACGGGGTGCCGCCGGGGATCCGGTAGCCCTTGACGTCCCAGGGCTGCTGGGACTCGGGGTTGGCGTCGATGAAGGCGCGGGCCTTTTCGAGCATCTCCTCCCGGGTGTCGGCGACCTCGTGGACCAGGCCGTTCTCCAGGGCGCGCCGCGGGGTGTACTGGGTGCCCTGGAGGAGGACCTTCAGCAGCGCGTCGGCGATGCCCATGAGGCGTACGGTGCGGGTGACGCCGCCACCGGCGGGCAGCAGGCCGAGGGTGACCTCGGGCAGGCCGATCCGGGAGCCGGGTGCGTCGAGGGCGACGCGGTGGTGCGAGGCGAGCGCGATCTCGTAACCGCCGCCGAGCGCCGCGCCGTTGATGGCGGCGACGACGGGCTTGCCGAGCGTTTCGATGCGGCGCAGCGAGTTCTTGATGGCGGTGCCGGTGTCGAAGGCCTGCTGGGCGTTCTCGGGACCGACCTTGATCATGTCCTTGAGGTCGCCGCCCGCGAAGAAGGTCTTCTTGGCGGAGGTGTAGATGATGCCGCGGATGGAGTCCTTCTCGGCCTCGGCGCGGTCGGCGATGGCCGCGATGGAGTCCTTGAAGGCCTGGTTCATCGTGTTGGCGGACTGGTCGGGGTCGTCGAGTACCAGGGTGACGACGCCGGTCTCGTCCTGTTCCCAGCGGATGGTCGTGCTCTCGGTCATTGCTGTTCTTCTCCGTAAGTGAGGGGCCGGCGGTGGGTGGCGTGGGTGAAGGAGCGGGGCTGGGGTGCGTGGATCGCAAGGCGGAGGACCGATCCATGGCGGAGCCATGGTGAGGGACGACAACGCCGCGAGGCGCGTGCCCCAGCCCCGCGACGCCACGCCACCCGCCGCCGGCCCCTCCCGGGTGGCCGGGGGACGGTCAGAGACGCTCGATGACGGTGGCGACGCCCATGCCGCCGCCGACGCAGAGGGTGGCGAGGCCGTACCGCTGGTCGCGGCGCTCCAGTTCGTCGATGAGGGTGCCGAGGATCATCGCGCCGGTGGCGCCGAGCGGGTGGCCGAGGGCGATGGCGCCGCCGTTGACGTTGATCTTGTCGAGCGGGAGCCCCATGTCCCTGGCGAAACGGAGCACGACTCCGGCGAACGCCTCGTTGATCTCGACGAGGTCGATGTCGTCGATGGTCAGCCCGGCCTTGGCGAGGGCCTTGCGGGCGGCGGGCGCGGGGCCGGTCAGCATGATGGTCGGCTCGGAGCCGGAGACGGCGGCGGAGATGATCCGGGCTCGCGGAGTGAGTCCGTAGCGCTCACCGACCTCCTTGTTGCCGATCGCGACGAGCGCGGCGCCGTCGACGATGCCGGAGGAGTTGCCCGCGTGGTGGACGTGGTCGATCTTCTCGACCCAGTGGTACTTCTGCAGCGCCACCGCGTCGAAGCCGCCCATCTCCCCGATCGCGGCGAATGACGGCTTGAGCGCGGCGAGCGAGTCGGCGGTGGTGCCGGGCCGCATGTGCTCGTCGTGGTCGAGCACCACGAGGCCGTTGCGGTCCTTGACGGGAACGACGGAGCGCGCGAAGCGGCCGTCCTTCCACGCCTCGGCGGCGCGCTCCTGGGAGAGCGCCGCGAACTCGTCGACGTCACGCCGCGAGAAGCCCTCGATGGTGGCGATGAGGTCGGCTCCGATGCCCTGCGGGGCGAAACCGGTCTCGAAGCTGGTCATCGGGTCCATCGCCCAGGCGCCGCCGTCGGAGCCCATCGGGACCCGGGACATCGACTCGACGCCGCCGGCGAGGACGAGGTCCTCCCAGCCCGAACGGACCTTGGCAGCAGCCAGGTTGACGGCTTCCAGGCCCGAGGCACAGAAGCGGTTCTCCTGGACGCCGGCGACGGTGTCCGGGAGACCGGCCGCGATGGCGGCGATCCGGGCGATGTCGGAGCCCTGGTCACCGAGCGGGCTGACCACGCCGAGGACGATGTCGTCGATGGCCGCCGGGTCGAGGCCGGGGAAACGGCTGCGGAGTTCGTGGATGAGGCCGACGACGAGGTCGATCGGCTTGGTGCCGTGCAGGGCGCCATTGGCCTTGCCGCGGCCGCGCGGGGTGCGGATCGCGTCGTAGACAAACGCTTCGGTACTCAAGACAGCAGCCTTTCGGGGGTGGTTGTGCGACAGGTTCAGGCGAGCAGCGAACGGCCGATGATCTCCTTCATGATCTCGGTCGTGCCGCCGTAGATGGTCTGGATGCGGCCGTCGGTGAACGCCTTGGCGACCGGATACTCCGACATGTAGCCGTATCCGCCGTGCAGTTGGAGGCAGCGGTCGGCAACTCGCTTCTGCAGTTCGGTGGCCCACCACTTGGCCATCGAGGCGTGCACGGCGTCGAGGGTCCCGTCGGAGTGGTCGACGATGCAGCGGTCGAGGAAGGCACGGGTGACGGCGCACTCGGTGGCCATCTCGGCGATCTCGAACCTGATGTGCTGGAGCTTGGAGAGCGGCCGTCCGAAGGCCTCGCGCTCCTTGACGTAGCGCGTGGTGATCTCCAGCAGGTGTTCGGCGGCGGCGATTCCGGCTACCGCTATGCCCATCCGTTCCTGCGCGAGATTGGTCATCAGGTGGATGAAGGCGCCGTCCCGCTCGCCGAGCAGGTTCTCCTTGGGCACACGGACGTCGTTGAAGAACAACTCCGCGGTGTCCTGGGACTTCTGGCCGATCTTGTCGAGGTTGCGGCCCCGCTCGAAGCCTTCCGCGCCGCGTTCGACGACGATCAGCGAGAGCCCCTTCGCACCGCCCTCGGGGGTGGTCTTGGCGACCACGACCACCAGGTCGGCGAGGATGCCGTTGGAGATGAAGGTCTTGGAGCCGTTGAGCAGCCAGTGGTCGCCCTTGTCCTCGGCGGTGGTGCGGATGCCCTGGAGGTCGGAGCCCGCGCCGGGTTCGGTCATGGCGATGGCGGTGATGGTCTCGCCGCTGCAGAATCCGGGCAGCCAGCGCCGCTTCTGCTCGTCGGTGCCGAGGCCGGTGAGGTAGGGGCCGATGACGTCGTTGTGCAGCCCGAGCGCGAGGCCGGGCGCGCCGGCCCGGGTGAACTCCTCGGCGAGAACGGCGCCGTAGCGGAAGTCGGCGTTGCCGCCGCCCCCGTACTCCTCGGGTACGGCGAGACCCAGCAGCCCCTGCCGGCCGGCCGCGAGCCAGGCCTCGCGCGAGACGATGCCGTCCTTCTCCCACTGCTCGTAGTGCGGGAGGACCTCCTTGGTGAGGAAGGTGCGCACGGTCTCGCGGAACGCGTCGTGCTCTTCGGTGAAGATCTGCCGCTGCACTGCGGTCCTCCTGGAATCAGTTCTTGACGGTGGGGTCGAGACGGTCCGGTGCGGGCCCGGCGGGGATCACGGCCTCGCGATGCCGGGTACGCCCCAGTCGGCGGCGACGGCCTCGGTGTCCGCGCCGGGCCGCGCGGGCCCGCCGCGTACGGAGACGGGGGTCGCGGAGAAGCGCGGTGCGGGCGCGGGCTGGGTGAGTCCGCCGTGCTCGACGAAGGTGGAGCGGGCGGCGATGTGCGGGTGGTGGGGCGCCTCGCGGAGCGAGAGGACGGGGGCGACGCAGGCGTCCGATCCCTCGAACACCCCGGTCCACTCGGCACGCGTACGGGTCCGGAACCGGTCGGCGACGACGCTGCGCAGCTCCTCCCACCGGGCGATGTCGGCCCGGTCCGGGGCTTCGTCCCCGATCCCGAGGAGCCTGCCGAACTCCTCGTAGAACCGCTGCTCCAGCGGCCCGACCGCCATGTACTGGCCGTCGGCGGTCTCGTACGTTCCGTAGAACGGGCAGCCGCCGTCCAGGAGGTTGGAGCCGCGCCGGTCCTGCCAGCCACCGGCCGCCAGCATGCCGTGGATCATCGTGGCGAGATGGGCGGCGCCGTCGACGATCGCCGCGTCCACGACCTGGCCCCGGCCGCCGGGGGTGCGGGCGTGCTGGAGGGCGGCGAGCACGCCGACGACGAGATAGAGCGAGCCGCCCGCGTAGTCGCCGACGAGATTGGCGGGGACGGTGGGCGGCTCGCCGGGCTTGCCGATCACGGAGAGGGTGCCGGTGAGCGCGATGTACGCGATGTCGTGCCCGGCCCGCTCGGCGAGCGGGCCGTCCTGGCCCCAGCCGGTCATCCGCCCGTACACGAGCTGCGGATTGCGGGCCAGCGCGGCGTCGGGGCCGACGCCCAGGCGTTCGGCGACGCCCGGCCGGTAGCCCTCGATCAGGATGTCGGCGCGCTCGGCCAGATCGAGCACCTTGGCGGCGCCGTCCTCGGCCTTGAGGTCGACGAGCACGGAGCGCTTGTTGCGGTTGGTGAGGTCGTACGCGGGGTCGATGCCCAGCCCCGCACCGCCGGGCCGGTCGACCCTGACGACGTCGGCACCGAGGTCGGCCAGGAGCATCGCGGCGAACGGGCCGGGTCCGATGCCCGCCAGTTCGACCACCCGCACCCCTGTCAGCGGGCCGTGCGAGCCGTGCTCTGTCGTTGCCATCAAGCCCCCAGCGGTATGACACAACTGATGTAACAGCGATGATGCTAAGAACGCACCGCGCTCCGCACAACCCCTTGGGGCGAGCAAGCGCTTAGTTCTTTCTCCGGGATCCTCCCTCATGAGGGCCGCCCGGCCGCACACCGCCACGACCCCTCCGCTAACCTCTGCCTGCCACATCGGCGCCGGCCCCGCGGAGGCACACATGAACAGGCAGAACGGGACACAACGCCCCTATGACGTAATCCTCTTCGGCGCCACCGGCTTCGTGGGCGCCCTCACCGCCGAATATCTCGCCGCCCACGCGCCCTCCGGCTGCCGCTGGGCCGTGGCCGGACGCGACCGGGACAAGCTGGAGCGCCTGCGCGAACGTCTCGCCGCGATCGACCCGCGCTGCGCGGACCTCCCGCTGCTGCACGCCGATGCCGACGACGAGCACTCGCTGCGCGAACTCGCCGAATCCGCCCATGTCGTGGCCACGACGGTGGGCCCCTATGTCTGGTACGGCGAGAAGCTGGTCGCGGCCTGTGCCGAGGCGGCGACGGACTACGCGGACCTCACCGGTGAGGCGGAGTTCGTGGACCGGATGTATCTGGAGCACGACGCTCGGGCCCGCGAGACCGGGGCCCGGATCGTGCACGCCTGCGGTTTCGACTCCGTGCCGCACGACCTCGGGGTGTACTTCACCGTCCAGCAGCTGCCGCAGGGCGTGCCGCTGACCGTCGACGGCTTCGTACGCAGCAACGCCGTCTTCTCCGGCGGCACGTTCGCCTCGGCGCTCACCGCGATGGGCCGCGGCCCGCGGATGCTGCGCGCCGCCCGGGAACGCCGGCTGCACGAACCGAGGCTGGTCGCCCGCCGGGCCCGTGCCCCGCTGGGCGCCCCGCACTTCAGTACGGAGACCGGCACCTGGGCACTCCCGCTGCCGACGCTGGACGCACAGGTCGTCGGACGCTCGGCGCGGGCACTCGCCCGGTACGGCCCCGACTTCCGCTACCGCCACTTCGCCTCGGTGCGGCATCTGCCCGTGGCGCTCGGCGGCACGGCCGCGGTCGGCGCCCTGCTGGGCGCCGCACAGGTTCCGGCGGCCCGGTCCTGGCTGATGGACCGGTACGAGCCGGGCAAGGGACCGGACGCGGAGCGGCGGCGGCGCAGCTGGTTCACCGTGCGCTTCGTCGGTGAGGGCGGCGGGCACCGGGTCTTCACCGAGGTCTCGGGCGGCGACCCCGGCTACGACGAGACGGCGAAGATGCTCGCCCAGTCCGCGCTCTGTCTCGCCCTGGACGAGCTCCCGCCGACATCGGGGCAGGTCACCACGGCCGCCGCGATGGGTGACGCGCTGCTGGAGCGGCTGCGCGCGGCCGGCCTGCGCTTCCGGGTCGCGGCGGCCCGCTGAGCCGACGCCCGGGGTGGCACGCACTCGTTCGGGTGATGTCCGACGCATGCCCCTGCCTCCTCGTTCCCCGGGCGTGCGGGCCGTGACACCGCTTCGCGGACTCCTCGGCTGCGCGGCACGGATCGGCGCTTTCACTACGATCTGCGTCCCGCAGGTAGACGCACCCGGGCATGCTCCCGATGCACAGCGCTGACCTGCGCCTATGCACACAGAGAGTCGGGGAAGAACGATGACGGACAACACTGTGGCGGGTCGCGAGGAACAGCCGGGGCGGGCTCTCGCCGGGTTACTGAGGCACTGGTGGGAGTCGTCGGCGCGCGACGGCCGCGAGAAACCCACTCAGCAGTCCCTCGCCAAGCGGCTGGGCGTCGACCAGACCACCCTGTCGCGCTATCTGAATCCCGCCCACGCCTCCAACGCTCCGCGCAGGATCGTCGAGCAGTTGCACTCGGCGCTGCGGGCTCCGGCCGAGGACCTGGTCCGGGCGTGTGCCCTGGCGGACGCGGCGGCCGGGTCGTCCCCGGGCCGGAAACGTCCGGCGCCGGTGGGGCAGGTCACCGGCACGTCCGTACCCGCCGGGCCGGCCGACGGTCACAAGGCGGCGGCGTGTTGGCGGGACCGCTCTCCCGCCGCGTTCCCGACCCTGGCCGTCGCATCGTTTCTCCTGCTCGTGCTCGGCAGCTTCGCGTGGTGGCTGGTGCCGCCCACGGGACAGAGCAATGCCAAGGCCACGGCGAACGTGTCGGACCGGCCGTCGGAAGGCACGGACTGGCCACTGGCCCGCAAGGGCAATGTGCTCTGGAAGGCGCGTACGGTGCAGCTGCTGCTGCGGGCGGACGGTTACGACGTGAAGGTCGACGCCGACTACGGTCCGGCCACGGCGGAGGCCGTGAAGAAGTTCCAGGCCGCCCATGGCCTGACCCCGGACGGCAAAGTCGGGAAGGACACCTGGCCGTTGCTGATCGTCACGGTCGACTCGCGCACGACGAAGCCCGACGCCATCACGGCGGTGCAGTACCTGCTGCACCACGCCGGGGTGCCGACCGACAGCACCGGTACGTACACCCTCTCGACCATGCGGTCACTGAAGGAGTTCCAGGGGTCCCGGAATCTGCCCGTGACGGGCGTCGGCGACGAGGGCACCTGGCGCGCGCTGCTCAACGCCCAGGGGCCCGACCAGCACAAGTAGCCGCGGCCAGGCGGGGACGACGGCTGCGCCCTGCGGGCTCAGAGCGCCCAGGACACCAGCGTGCAGATCATCGAGACGGCCCAGACCGCTCCCGCGACCATGCCGAGTGTCATCCCCACCGCGACCCGGCGCTGAGCGAGATAGACGGTGCCGGGTCGCGTGGACGTTCGATGTTCGTTCATGCGTACAAGCTTGCCGGTCATGATCGGCAAACGGTATCCGTACGCATACTCAGGCGGTCGCCTCCCGCAGGGCCCGTCGGCAGAGCGAGTCGGCCCTGCGGGTGGATTCCGGCTGACGGAAGTCACGGGCCAGCAGCAGGGTGTGGGCGCAGGCGTTGTCCAGACCGGTCCGGTGTCCGACGGAGACGAAGACGGGTTTGACGCCGTCCTGTGTACGCAGCGCCCGACCGACTTCCTCCTCGCCGTCGAGCAGTGGCGACCAGTCGCCACGACGGGGGCCCGGCTGCTCGTACGAGAAGGTGAACGGGTTCTTGGCGACGCCGATCACCGGGAGGCCGGTGAGCACCCCGAGGTGGCTGGCGAGTCCGAAGCGGCGCGGGTGCGCCCGGCCGTATCCGTCACAGATCACGAGTCCGGGATCGACCGGCAGGGATTCGAGCGCGGCCAGCACGGTCGGGATCTCCCGGAAGGCGAGGAGGCCGGGGATGTACGGGAAGGTGACCCGGCCGACGGCGGTGGTCTCGGCGACCACCTCGAACGTCGCCGCGTCGAGGACGACCGCCGCCGCGACGACGACATCGCGCTCGTCGTCGTAGGCGACGTCGACCCCCGTGACCCGGCCGGTACCGGGCGGCGGGCCGGGTTCGTCGAGCACCACGCGGGCGCGCAAGGCGTCCTGGACGGCTCGGGCTTCGGCCTCGTCGGCGGGCATCGGGAGGTTTGTCATGGTGCCGCCGAGTCTAAGGGCTGTCCGTAACCCCTGGCGGGCGTGCGGGCAACCGGCACCCGGGCGTGACGGGGCCCGGAGCCCGCCGGGCCCCGTCACGTAGCCTGGCGATCATGTTCGTACTGGAGTTGACCTACACCGCACCCGTCGAGCGCGTCGACGCGCTGCTGCAGGATCATGTCGCCTGGCTGGACACGCAGTACGCGGCCGGGGTGTTCATCGCGTCGGGCCGCAAGAACCCGCGCGACGGTGGGGTGATCCTGGCGGTCGGGGACGACCGCGCAGCGATCGAGAAGATCGTTTCGGCGGATCCGTTCACGGCACAGGGCGTGTGCGCGTACCGGATCACGGAGTTCATCGCGACGAAGACATCGGACGAACTCGCCCCGTACCGCCAGCAGTTGCCCGGGTAGCGGAACCCTCCCCGGAGCGGGGCGGGGGCCGTACTCCGCCCCGCTCCGGGAATGCGTGAACCGCCCTCAGCGCCCCGCGCGCGCCACCCGTCCCTTCTCACCCGCGGCCCAGCAGCCGCCGTCCGGTGTGCAGTCGACGGTGTCGTAGGACCCGGTGTCGACTGTGCGCCAGGTGCGGCCGCCGTCCGTCGTGAGGTCGGTGCCGGTCGGGCCGACCGCCAGCGCTCCGGACCTGCTATGCGGCAGCCAGGCGACCCCCGAGCGGTAGGCGGTCGGCGGAGTGGCGGCCTGCCGCCAGGTGCGGCCGCCGTCGCCCGTCACGGCCGCGGCGTCCGGCGACGGCTCTCCGGCCCGGTAGTCGCCGCCGACCGCGATGCCGTGATGGCGGTCGCGGAAGGCCAGGCCGAAGACGCCGCGGGCCGGGTCGCCGGCCGGGATCGTCGATCCGGTCACGGTCCAGGTCAGCCCGCGGTCGGCGGAGTGCAGCACCCGTGCGGTGGCGGCGCCGCCGGTCGCGAGCCAGACGTCGCGCGGGCCCGAGGAGACCAGGCACTGCCCGCTGGCGGCGAATCCGGCCTCACCGGCCTGCGCCTCCGGCATACCCTCGGTGGGCAGCACCCGCCAGCTCCGGCCGCCGTCCGCAGTGGACAGGATGCGGTACTTCCCGTCCACGGGATCGCTCATCGCCAGTCCG
Source organism: Streptomyces sp. NBC_01591 (assembly GCF_035918155.1). Classification (NCBI taxonomy): domain Bacteria; kingdom Bacillati; phylum Actinomycetota; class Actinomycetes; order Kitasatosporales; family Streptomycetaceae; genus Streptomyces; species Streptomyces sp. NBC_01591. Next base: position 7,714,751 of record NZ_CP109327.1, on the reverse strand, counting down.
TTCCGGCTGTCGAAGAAGGTGAGGCAGTCGTAGAAGGCGCGCGCGTCGGTGTTGCGGAACGACTCCGTCCAGGTCGCTCCCCCGTCGTCCGTGCGGAACACCCGGGATGCCTCGCCCTCCCCGATGGCCAGTGCCACCGCACGCCGGGCGTCGAAGGCCTCGATGTCGCGGAACTCCAGCGCCTCCTGGGCCGCACCGGGCGGTGACACATCGCGCCAGCGGCGGCCGCCGTCGGACGTTCGCAGCACCGTGCCCTTGGAGCCCGCCACCCAGGCGGTGCGACGGCTGACGGCGGCGAGGCCCCGGAAACGGGCGTCGGTTCCGGTGTCGGTGAGCGTCCAGACCGGCCGTTCGCCTGGCCGGTCGTGGTCCCACGGTGTTGCCGCGGCTGCCGGTGTGGCCAGTGTCGCGGTCAGCGCCGCCACACAGAGCCCCCATGACATCAGTCGTCTCGTCTTCCCCTTGACCCTCATGGCGCTGGAAGCTAGCCCACGAGCTGTGCCCAGTCCAGGGTGCGCCGCCGGGAAGTGGGGACGCGACGGGTACCGGGCGCGCGGTGATACAGCTCACGCCGCCCTCCGGTGCACGGATGAGGGACTTCCTTCGTCTGTATCAGTGCCGGGAACCGTTCATCTGGCCGAGAAAGGGAGCAGGTCTTGTCCACCGTCATCGAGCAGTCCGTGCAGGCCCGCATGGTCGCATCCGCGCCGCGGATGGAGACCCTTCCCGCCACCCTGCAGTACGACCAGAAGGATCCGTTCGCCGTACGTATGGCGTTTCCCGCCCCGGCGACCCTGGAGGGCACCGAGGTCGCCTGGGAGTTCTCCCGCGAGCTGCTGGCGGCGGGGATGGACGGGGCGGCCGGTGTCGGGGACGTACGCATCAGGCCGTTCGGCTACGACCGCACGGTCCTGGAGTTCCATGCCGCCGAGGGAATCGCGATGGTGCACGTCCGCACGGCGGAGTTGCGCCGCTTCCTGGAGCGGGCGCAGGAAATGGTGCCGGTCGGCGACGAGCACCGGTTCCTGGATCTCGACCGCAGTCTGACCGATCTGCTCGGCGGCCCCTGCTGACCTCGCGTCCGACGGGTCGGCACCGCCGGACGGCCGGCCCGGGCGCCGGGCGGGCGGATGGGTCGGGGTCAACGGTGGAGTAAGGCCCAGGCCTTGCAGCCGCCGGACGGAGTCAGCGCGGGCGCCAGCCCCCAGTCCCCGCCGTGCGCGTCGACCGCGGCGGCCAGCAGCCACATGCTGTCGCTGCGGCGTTCTCGGCATTCCTCTGACTTCATGGCCGAGCCGTGGGAGGGATGCTGGTCGTAGAGGGTGATGCGGAGTGCGTCGAACTGCCAGTGCACCCGCAGCAGCATCTCCCGGTCCGGGGTGAACCGGTAGGCGGTCGCGACCAGTTCCGAGGCGGCGAGTACGGCTGCCTCACGGAGCTCCGCGAGGCCGTGCCTGGTGAGGAGTTCACTCACGGCGCCGCGTGCGAGGCCCGCACAGAATGCGCCGCCGGGCAGTGCGAACGAATAGCTCAGGTTGTCAGCCACCGGTGGGTGGGGTCCGGCAGGTGCGACAGCCGGGAGACAACGCAGTGCGCCTTTCATCAAGATGCTCACATTTCGGTAATTGTGGTGACGATCACACATAGGCGCGGTCGCCCCGCGTGAGACTGGCGCTACCGACCGTAGCGCACCGTGGAGCACAGTGCTACTACTTGGGCAGTTCCGGTCATTTCACCCCCTCTCCGGAAGGAACCACGCCTTGCCGCCCAGAAGCACCCCGACCGCCCGGCAGCAGCGGCTCGGCTACGAACTGCGCAAACTGCGCGAGCAGTCGGGCATGCCGGTGCAGCAGGCCGCCGCGCTGCTCGGCGTCGACCGCACCCGCATTCCGAACATCGAATCGGGGCGGTTCGGCATCAGCGCCGAGCGGGTCCGCACCCTCGCCTTCAACTACGGCTGCCCGGACACCGGACTGGTCGACCTGCTCGCCGAGATGACCCAGGAGCGCGCCAGGGGCTGGTGGGAGGAGCATCGCGGGCTGCTGCTGCCGGGGCTGCTCGACATTGCCGAACTCGAGTACCACGCAGCCGAGTTGACCACCTCCACCACCACGCACATTCCCGGCCTGCTGCAGACCGAGGAGCATGCGCGGGCGGTCTTCGACACGGCCGATCCACAACTGCCCGGACCCGATCTGATCGCCCGGCTGTCCCTCCGGCTGCGCCGCCAGGAGGTGCTGGAGCGGGACCGCCCACCGATGTACGAGTCGGTGATCCACGAGGCGGCGCTGCGGATGCAGTTCGGCGGCCCGAAGGTGGCGAGGGCCCAACTGGACCACATCCTGGGGCAGTCGGAGCGGGACCGGATCACGGTCCGGGTGATCCCGTTCACGGCCGGCGGTTTCCCGGGCGCCGGACAGTCGTTCACCTATGCGGGCGCAGCGGTGCCGCAGCTCGACACCGTACAGCTCGACTCCTCGCATGGTTCGATGCTGCTGGACTCCGACATGCAACTGCGCCGTTACCGCGGCCTGTTGGAGCGCCTGCGCGCACTCGCACTGCCCGTCGAGGAATCGCGCGACTTCATCCGATCGATAACCCAGAACCTCTGAGGAGAGCGACCATGACCGATATCTGCTGGGACGAGGCCTTCTGCAGCGAGGGCGCCAACTGCTTCCGCTTCGGAGTCGACGACCAGGGCAGGGCGTACATCGGCTCCACGACGGACGCCACCGCCTATGTCAGCGACTCCGTGGAGGCGCTGCGGGCGCTGATCTCCGCGGTGAAGTCCGGCGCGGCGGACCATCTGCTCTGACCGCGCGACCCGAGTGCGCCCGTGCCCCCACAAGCGTTCGCTCCGAGTACGCCGACAGCTCAGAGCGCCCCGCGACCGAGGGCCGGCCGGTCCCGTCAGCAGTGATCCACGCCTACGGCTCCGCCGCCGTCGCACCTCGTTCACGGACGCGCGTCAGCGCCGGGACCTGCGTACATAACGTTACGTAATCGGGCATCACGGGGGCGGGCTTGGCGGTGGCCTTACCGCCGCTTTAACCTACGGTCTCGTAACCTACGTATCCGTAGGTAATTCTCCCGTCCCCAGGAGTCCCCCGTGACGATCACCGCTCCCCACCTCGGCAGCCCGAAGGCGTGGACCGACGCCCAGCTGCTGTACGCCCTGGAAGAGGTGGTGGAGAAGGAGCTCAACCGCCATCTCAAGGTCGCCAAGGACTGGATGCCCCACGAGTACGTGCCGTTCTCCGACGGGCGGAACTTCCCCGGCGTCTTCGAGGACGGTGAGGCCTGGCAGGCCGACCAGTCCAAGGTCACGGACATCGGCAAGGTCGCGCTGGTGGTGAATCTGCTGACCGAGGACAACCTCCCCAGCTACCACCACGAGATCGCCTCCCTCTTCGGCCGCGACGGCGCCTGGGGCACCTGGGTGCACCGCTGGACCGCGGAGGAGGGGCGGCACGGCATCGTGATGCGTGACTACCTGCTCACCTCGCGGGCCGTCGACCCGGACAAGCTGGAGCAGTTCCGGATGGCGCACATGGCGGAGGGCTTCGAGTCGGACAACCGCCACTCGATGCTGCACTCCGTGGCGTACGTCGCGTTCCAGGAGCTGGCCACCCGCGTCTCGCACCGCAACACCGGCCACCAGTCGGGCGACCCGGTATGCGACCGCATGCTGGCGCGGATCGCGACCGACGAGAACCTGCACATGGTCTTCTACCGCAACCTCCTCGGTGCGGCCTTCGAGCTCGCCCCGGACCTGACGATGCAGGCCGTGCGCGATGTCGTCGTCAACTTCCGGATGCCCGGTCACGGCATGCCGGGCTTCGAGCGGGCCGCCGCGCAGATGGCGATCGGCGAGATCTACAACATGCGCATCCACCACGACGACGTGATCCAGCCCGTGCTGCGCTACCTGAAGGTCCTCAACATCGACGGCCTGGGGCCCGACGGCCTGAAGGCGCAGGAGGAGCTGGGGCTGTACATGGGCGGCCTGGACAGCGAGGCGGCGAAGTTCGACGAGAAGCTCGCGGCCCGCAAGGCACGCATGGCGGCGCGCGCCGGCGCCTGACGGCCCCGAAGGCCTCCGGACAGCCGGACGCCGCCCGCCGGACGGGGAATGCTGATCACCCCGTCCGGCGGGCGGCGGGCCGACGCCCCGCGCCGGTCTCACACCGTTTCGTGCAGGTCCCGCGCATAGTGCTCGATCGCCGCCCGGTACTGGCGCACATACGGGTCCTCGCTGCTGGTCGCGAGCAGTTCCAGCAGCAGCCGCATGGCTTCGTGGTGCTCACCGGTGTTGAACAGGGCCATGGCGAGAAACGTCCGCAGCGCCCCGTCGTCGGGGAACCGCTCGGCACCGCCGCGCAGCACCTCGACGGCCTTCTCGTACTGCCCGAGCACCCGGTGCGTGCTCCCCAGGCCGAGCAGCGCGCCCCTGCAGTCCTCCTCCGAGAGCCCGGTCCCGGCCAGGGAGCGTTCGTAGAACGGCACCGCCTCGGCCTCCAGACCGAGCACATCGTGGGCCCAGGCGGTCTGATAGGCAATTTCCGCGTCCGCGGGGAATTCGGCGGAGAGGGACAGCAGTCGCTGCCGGGCCTCCTCCTGGTGGCCCTCGGTGCGCAGCCGCACGGCCGCCGCGAGGAGACTGTCCCGGTCGTGATCATTCATACGGACATCGTCCCAGGCCGGAGAGCCTGTCCGGATACGGCCCCCGCGTCACGGCGCGACCGGCTGCCGCGCGTCCTCCCGGATCAGCTCCGCCGCCTTTTCCGCGATCGCGACCGTCGGCGCGTGGGTGTGGCCGCGGGTGATGCGCGGCATCACGGAGGCGTCGACGACCCGGAGCCCCGCCACGCCACGCACGCGTAGCCGCGCATCGGTCACGGAGGCCGGATCCTCGCCCATGCGGCAGGTGCCGACCGGGTGGTACAGCGTCTCGGCACCGGTACGGATCGCCTCGGCGAGGCGGGCGTCGTCGACCGGGCCCGGGTAGACGCCCATCATGGCGTTGATCGATGAGCATCCGCCGAGCGTGCGGCCGCGCGGCCAGTACAGTTCGCGGCCGTCCAGGGCCGGTTGCGCCACCGTGCTGAAGTACCAGTCGTACGCCGTCTTGAACAACTTCGGGAAGGTGGCCGGGATGCGGATCTCCGGCTTGCGGTCACGCCCGCCCGACTCGATGAGCGCGACCCGTACCGTCGGGTCCTCGGAGAGTCTCGCGGCCAGGACGCAGCCGGCCGATCCCGCTCCGACGACAATGTAGTCGTACGCGCTCGACTCGGGTCCCCTCGTGGCCGACGCGGACACCGCAGCGGGTGTGCGGAGTGCCGAATTGCCGCACGGGCAGGGCGCGTTCGGACCTGGGTCCCTCCGGCCCGATCCGAACGAGTGAACCTAGGCGCGGCCGGTTCTGCGCAGCCGGTCCCGCTCCTTCTCGGAGAGCCCGCCCCATACGCCGAAGCGCTCGTCGTTGGCGAGGGCGTACTCCAGGCAGGCCTCGCGCCCCTCGCAGGCGTTGCAGAGCTGCTTGGCCTCGCGGGTGGAGCTGCCGGGGGCGGGAAAGAAGAACTCGGGCCCCGCCTGGGCGCACAGCGCTGTCTCCTGCCAGGCGAGTGCGGGGTCGGCCGCGGTGTTGATCAGCATGTGGTCCACAGTGCCCGGTCGCGATAAACGACTGATCAACGCCTCATCAATGCGGCGCGCCGATGACTTCCGGTCAGCTCTGCGGCGTCGGCGCGCTCTTGATCAGGGCGAATTCGGCCCCGTCCGGATCGGCGACATGGGCGAACTTTCCCACACCTTCCATCTCCATCGGTTCCAGGGTCGGTTTGCCGCCCAGCCGCTCGACGTCCGCCACCGCCTCGTCGCAGTCGTCGACCTCGAAGTAGGGCAGCCAGTGCGGACCGGCCAGCGCCCGGGCCGCCACCGCGTTCAGCGGTACGAGGCCGCCGAAGTCCGCCTCCTCGCCGCGGCCCCTGGTCCGGACCACCGTGTAGGACCCGCCGCCGCCGGGGAACGGTGTCCGGGCGCTCTCCCATCCGAAGACCGCGCCGTAGAACGCGGCGGCCGCGGGGACGTCCGGGGTGTACAGCTCGGCCCAGCACAGGCTGCGCGGGACGCCCACGGCGCCCAGGCCCGGGTTCTCCTTCGGCTGCCAGATGCCGAAGAAGGCCCCTGCCCGGTCCTTGAATCCGGCCATCCTGCCGAGGTCCAGGACGTCCATCGGGGCGAACGGCACGGTGCCGCCGGCCTGCTCGACCGCCTGCGCGGTGGCGTCGGCGTCCGCCGACCGGAAATAGACCGACCAGGACGGCGCCGCCTGCTCCTCGGTGACCGTCATCGCGCCGGCGACCGTCTTCCCGTCCAGCGTGAACGTGCCGTAGCCGCCGGTCTCCGGGCCTCCGGCCACGTACTCCCAGCCGAAGAGGCCGGCGTAGAACTCGACGGCCTCGTCGAGATCGGGTGTGCCCAGATCGGTCCAGTTGGGCGCTCCGTCGACATAACGGGTGGTGAGCATGGCCGGCTCCTTCGACGATGCCCGTGCTCTGGGCTGCGGGGTTCCTTACCGACGTTCCGAGTCTCGCACCGGGCACCGGCGACCGCAGCCCACGCCGGGCGCACAGCCCGTGTCGCCGTACGCCGTACGGGGGCCGGTCTGCGGATGGCTGATCTCCGCCGTTGCATTGCGTACCGGTACCGGCCCCATGGATGATCTCCCCATGACCACCAGAAAGGCTCATGCCGCGTAGGCGCCCCCCGCTCCGGCACCCGGCGAACGCGCCCCCGGTCCTGCGGATGTCCGCAGCCGACCGTTCACGCACACCGCCGAGGAGCATCATGAAGTCCGTCCGTCTGACCGAGTGCGCCCGCATGCCGCGCAGATACGGCCGACTGCACCTTCTGCACAGCACCGTCGACGCGTACGGCCGCGCACACTGGCTGCTCACCGAACGCGCCCCGGGGACGGCCGATCCGTACGACGCCCTGGTCGTCACCGCGGACCGGGGCGATGTGTACGAGACCCACCTCAGCGCGGTCCGGCTGTACCGGCCCCGGCTCGACGCCCTGCCCGACGGCGGTTTCGTGCTCGCGGACACCCGCAGCAAGCCCGACGAGCAGCATGTACAGGTCTTCGACGCGCTCGGGCGTTCGTCCTGGACGTTCCGGGTGGGGGACGCGATCGAGCATCTGCTGGCCGACACGTCGGGCGCCCTCTGGGTCGGCTACTTCGACGAGGGGGTGTACGGCGACGACCCGCTGAGCCACCCCGGTCTGCGGCGCTGGAGCAGCACGGGCGAACCGCTGTGGTCGTTCAGCCCCGGGCCCGGCCCGCTGGACATGTCGGACTGCCTCGCCCTCAATGTCGACGGCACGACGGCCTGGGCCTGTCCGTACATGCACCACCCCCTGATCGAGGTCCGCGCCGACGGCTCCGTGCGGGTCCGTACGACGCGGGTGAGCCGCGTCAGCGGCCTCGCGGTGGACGGCGGGCGCGTGGCCTTCCTGGACCTGGACGACGTACTGACGTACGGCCGGATCACGGAGCGCACGGTCGAGCCGGAACCGGGGGCCGCACGGCTGGTCCGGCCCGACGGCCGGGCCCTGGCTGGCCGGAGCACGGTCTGCCGCGGCCCGCGCATCCATGTCCGTGAGCGCGGCGGGACGGACTGGTCGGTGCTCGACATCGGCGACGGCGATGAGTGAAACGTATCACCGAACCCGCCCGGAGATGCCTGCTTCCGGGCTTCCGGCAGTGGCCCCCAGGTGCTTCGTTCCGGGGCTAAGGTGTTCGGATAAGGATTCACCGTCCAGGAGTTGGCCGGCCGCGGCGGCCCGGCCCGGGAGGTACGCAGCAGTGGTCAGCATCCGAGAGGTCGCCGAGCTGGCGGGTGTCTCCGTGGGAACGGTGTCCAAGTACTTGAACACGCCTCATCGCGTGGCCCCGGCGACCTCGGACCGGGTGCGTCGGGCGATCAAGGACCTCGGCTACGTCCGCAACGAGGCGGCGCGGCAGATGCGTACGGGGCGGAGCAACACCCTGGCGTTCGTCGCGCTGGAGCTGAGGAACCCGTTCTTCGGCGAGGTCGCGCACGCGGTGGAACGGCGGGCTGCGGAGAACGGGCTCTTCCTCGTGCTGGCGAGCAGCGACGGCGACCCGGTGCGGGAGTCCCAGTACATCGACATGTTCGTGCAGCAGCGGGTGCGCGGTCTCATCCTCGCGTCGGGGACCACCCGGCCGGAAGACCTCGAACTCCTGGCGGCACGCAGCATTCCCACGGTGCTGGTGGACACCTACGCCCCGTCGGACCGCTTCTCGTCGGTCGCGGTGGACGACGCGCTGGGCACCCGGCGGGCCGTGATCCATCTGATCGAGCAGGGGTGCAGGTCGATCGCCTTCGTCGGCGGGCCGGAATCGGTCCGTCAGATCGGTGAGCGGCTCGACGGTGCGCGGAAGGCCGTGCGGGAGCATCCCGGCGTGACGCTGGAGGTGATTCCCACCGATGAGCGCATCGTGACGGCGGGGCGGCACGTCGGGGAGACCATCGCGGCGCGCCGTCCGGCCGAGCGGCCGGACGGCATCGTCGCGGCCAACGATTCCGTGGCCCTGGGCCTGATGCAGTCCCTCGGGAATCGGACCGGGCTGCGTGTCCCCGCCGACATCGCGCTGGTCGGCTTCGACGACATGGAGTTCGCGGCCACCACGACGGTGCCACTGACGACCGTACGGCGGCCCCGCGACATCTTCGGGCGGACCGCGGTCGATCTGGTCCGGGACCAGGCCGAGGCCGAGGGCCCGCTGCCGGTCCGCACGATCGTGATCCAGCCGGAGCTCATCGTCAGGGAGAGTTCCCTGCGTCGCGGGGTTCCGGGCACGCGGTAGCGGCAGTCGCCGGGGCTTTCGGGCTCCGGCCCCTGCCGCTGCCGCGCGGGCACGGCGGTCGGTCACACGGGGTGTGCCTGGAGTTCGAAGTGCGCGGTGGCACCGGTGTGCCGCAGGTCGAGGCTGTGGACGGTGGTGCCGGTCGCGTCGTGGCGCACATGGGGGTGGTCGTTCACCCGCGCCTGCCATGCGGTCGCGTCGTAGTACAGCCGCAGGGCGGCGGTGTCGCCCTGGATCAGGACTTCGCCGGGTGAGGTCACCGTGATCGGGGCGAAGGAAATGAACCGCTCGGTGATGTCGAGCGGGGCCTCGGCATCGAACCGGTCGCGAAGGGTGAGCCGTCCGTCGGTGAAGGTGAACTCCCGGACGAGGGAGGTGAGTCCGGCGACGGGGTAGGCGCGGGAGATGTCGAGCCGGAACAGGGCGTGACCGGGGGCGTGTTCGGCTGCCAGCACCCGGGCCGCGGCCTGCCGGGAGGCCCGTTGGACGGTGCCGTTCAGCAGGGGGACGCTGTGGCCCTGGGACCCGGTGCACAGGATGTCGTAGCGGTCGGGGCCGAAGTACTGCCCGTTGTAGAAGCCCGTGCCCAGCTCGGCCAGCAGCGGTTCGCCGTCCACGGCCACGATGAAGCTGCCCAGGTCGTTGTGGTTGTGGGGCTCCTCGTTGTGACCGCCCTTCGCGGCGAAGCCCACCTCGCGTCCATCGGCCCGGGTGCGCACGATCATCCACTGCGCGTCGGGGAAGTAGGTCCCGCAGTCGGGCTCGGCGGACGCCGGGGCCGGAGCGGGGAGTTCATTCGCCCAGACCACGTCGCGCAGGGCCGGTCCCCAGCGGCCCAGCCGGTCGACCGGCTCGGTGTCCAGCAGGCGCTCCGGAAGCATGCCGATGCCTGGAAAGCGCCTGCTCAGCCGGGCTACGAGACCTGGCGGGAGGGTGTGGGTCGGCGGGCTGTCGGCGAAGGCGGCGATGGCGGTGCCGGAGAGATGGACGCGGTGGGGGAAGCGGGCGATCTCCTCGATCTTTCCCGTGGGGTCCTCGAACAGGTCGATGTGCCCGCCCGTGCGCCGGTGCAGGGCGTCCGCGTAGATGGCGAAGAAGCCGAAGCCGTAGTTCCAGTAGCTGAGTCCCTCGGGGCAGGCGCCGTCGTCCCCGTACCCGGCCAGGAAGCAGTCCATGGCGTCGATCATCCGGGCGGTGATCTCCACGAGGGCGTCCGCGCCGTCCGGCGACCTGACGCTGAGCGGCGACTCGGTGACGGTCAGCCGCAGGGTCGCTCTCGGCACGGATCCCGCGCCGTTCACCTGGTCGGTGCTGAACGCGCCGGACAGGGTGGAAACGGCCGGCCCGACGGTGCGCGTGGAGCGGGACGGACCGTTCACCCGGTACACGGCGGCGGCGCCCCGTACGCCGCTCTCCCCGGAGGCACTCGTCGTGGAGAGGATCTCCCCGGCCCGCTGGCTGCTGCGTACGCCCGGCGTGTCCGTCGACGAGCTGGCCTCCTTGTGGGCGGACATCGCCTACACGGGCGACCTGTGCCGGATGTTCGACGCCGCCACCGGCACCCTCATCGGCGACGACTACCACCACGGCCGCCCCTGGCGAGTGAAGCTCGGCCGCTTCCGGGACGCGCTGGCCGGCGCGGGCGTGCAACTGCGCGTCGAGCCGCGGTCGACGGCCACCGGGACCGCGGACGCCGAAGGGATCCTCCTCGACAGCCACGAGGACACCACCGGCGCCGCCCTGATCGACGCGGTGCACCTGTCGGCGGAGGTCGGCCTGCGCTTCGACTGCCGGTAGCCGCCGCCCTGTCCGTCAGCCGCAGGTCCGCACCCGACAGCCTCAGCCAGCTCACCGAGACGAGGACATCCGCCATGCCCGCCACCCCCTCCGCACCCGCCCTGCGGATCACGCACCCGACCACCGAGTACGAGCGGAACCCGCTCGGTCTCGACGAGCCCCGCCCGCGCCTGAGCTGGCGTCTGGAGTCCGACGAGCCCGGCCAGGCCCAGACCGCCTACCGGATCAGGGTCGCCACCGATCCCGCCCTGCTCACCGCCCCCGACGTCTGGGACAGCGGCACGGTCGCCTCCGACGCTTCGGTGCTGGTCCCCTACGACGGCCCCGGACCGAGGCCGCGTACCCGCTACTTCTGGGCGGTGCGCGCCTGGGACGCGGCCGGCCGTGCTTCCGAGTGGAGCGAGCCGTCCTGGTGGGAGACCGGTCTGTACGAACCCTCGCAGTGGTCCGCGCAGTGGATCGGCGCGCCCGCCGCGCTCACCGCGGCACCGAAGCTGGACGAGTCCTTCCGGATCTGGCTGCCGGGGAACGGTCCGGCGGGCGGTGACGCCTCGGGGGCCCGCTGGTTCCGCGCCGTCGTCGAGGTACCGGAACCGGCAGCCGTCCCGGGTGCCCGTCTGGTGGTGGCGTCGGACGGTGGCTGCACCGTGTACGTCAACGGCTTCGAGACCGACCACACCGACACCGACGCCCCCGTGGTCACCGGACGTTCACCGCGCGTCGTCGAGGTCGCGGAGCGGCTGAGGCCCGGCGCCAACGTCGTCGCGATCGCCGCGCATCCCCCGGCGGACGGCACCGCGGGTGTGGTCGGCGTCCTGGAGCTGACGACGGCGGACGGTGTGCGGCTGGTCCCCACCGACGGCACCTGGAAGGCCACCGACCGGGAGCCGTCCGGCGACTGGCACTCCCCCGGGTACGACGACGGATCCTGGGCCGCCGCCACCGCCCTGGCTCCCTGGGGCTCCGGACCCTGGACCTCCACCCCTCCCGCCCACGCCCCCGTGACCCAGCTCCGCCACGAATTCCGCCTCGCCGAACGCCCGGTGGCGCGGGCCAGGCTCTACGCCACCGCCCTGGGGCTGTACGAGGCACACCTCAACGGCCGCCAGGTCGGGCGGGACCGGCTCGCACCCGGCTGGACCGACTACGCCCGGCGGGTGCAGTACCGGACGCACGATGTCACCGACCAGGTGCGCCCGGGCCCCAACGCGCTGGCGGTGAACCTCGCGTCCGGCTGGTACGCGGGCAACATCGCCTGGTTCGGCCCGCACCAGTACGGCGAACAGCCCGCGCTCCTCGCCCAGTTGGAGGTCACCTACGAGGACGGATCGACGGATCACATCGTGTCCGCCCCCGGCTGGCGGGCCGCCGGGGGACCGATCACGGACGCGGACCTGATGGCGGGCGAGGAGTACGACGCCCGCCGGGAGGCCGAGGGCTGGACAGAGCCCGGTTTCGACGACTCCGGCTGGCTCCCGGCGGCCCCCGTCGACGGCGTCGGCGCCGAGCCGGTCGCCCAGCTCGACAGCCCCGTGGAGGTCGTGCGGGAGCTGACAGCGCGAGAGGTGACCGAGCCCCGGCCCGGCGTCTTCGTCTTCGACCTCGGGCAGAACATGGTCGGGGCCGTCCGCCTCACGGTCTCCGGCCCGGCCGGCACGACCGTGCGGCTGCGCCACGCCGAGGCGCTGAACCCCGACGGCACGCCGTACACGGCGAATCTGCGCTCGGCCCGTGCCACCGACAGGTACACCCTGAAGGGCGGCGGCGTGGAGACGTACGAGCCGCGCTTCACCTTCCACGGCTTTCGCTACGTGGAGGTGACGGGGTATCCCGGCACCCCGTCCCCGGAGGCCGTCACCGGTCTCGTCATGCACGCCTCGGCACCCTTCACGCTCGACTTCGACACCGACGTACCGATGCTCAACCAGCTGCACAGAAACATCACTTGGGGCCTGCGCGGGAATTTCCTGTCCGTCCCCACCGATACTCCCGCCCGCGACGAACGCCTCGGCTGGACCGGCGACATCAACGTGTTCGCCCCGACGGCCGCGTACGCCATGGATTCGGCGCGCTTCCTCACCAAGTGGCTCCAGGACCTGCGCGACAGCCAGTCGGACGACGGCGCGTTCCCCGACGTGGCACCCCATGTGGGCCCGCTGGGCCGAGGGGTGGCGGGCTGGGGGGACGCGGGGGTCACCGTGCCGTGGGCGCTGTACCGGGCCTACGGGGATGTGCGTGTCCTGGAGCGGAGCTGGTCCTCGATGCTGAGCTGGCTCGATTATCTGGACCGGCACAGCGACGGCTGTCTGCGCCCCGCGGAGGGCTACGGCGACTGGCTCAACATCGACGACGAGACGCCCAAGGACGTCATCGGCACCGCGTACTACGCCCACAGTGCCGACCTCGTCGCGCGGACCGCCGAGGTGCTGGGCGAGGACCCGGCGCCGTACCGCGCGCTGTTCGGCAGGGTGCGGGACGCGTTCCGGGCGGCGTACGTCTCCGCGGGCGGCCGGGTCAAGGGCGACTCCCAGACCGCGTACGTGCTCGCGCTCTCCATGGACCTGCTGGCCGGGGAGGACCGGAGGGCCGCCGCCGACCGGCTCGTGGAGCTGATCGAGGGCCGGGACTGGCATCTGTCGACCGGTTTCCTCGGCACCCCCCGCCTGCTCCCCGCGCTCACCGCGGCCGGCCGCACCGATGTCGCCCACCGGCTGCTGCACCGTCGTACGTTCCCGAGCTGGGGCTACCAGATCGAGCGGGGCGCGACGACGATGTGGGAGCGCTGGGACTCGGCCCGTCCGGACGGCACCTTCCAGGACGCCGGCATGAATTCCTTCAACCACTACGCGTACGGTTCGGTGGGAGAGTGGATGTACGCACATGTCGCCGGGATCGCGCCGGGCGGGCCGGGGTTCAAGCACCTGGTCGTCCGGCCCCGGCCCGGCGGCGGGGTGAACGAGGCGCGTGCCCGCTTCGACTCGCCGTACGGGCCGGTCGGAACCCACTGGAGCACAGCCTCGGGCACCTTCCGGCTGGAGGTCTCGCTGCCCGTCAACACCACCGCCGAGGTGTGGATAGCGGCGGTCGCCGCGACGGACGTGTCGCACGGCTCGGCGCGGTTCCTGCGGATGGAGGACGGCTGCGCCGTCTTCACCGTCGGCTCCGGCACGCATCGTTTCTCCCGCTGAGCGGCGCCCGGTCGACGGGAGGGGCAGGGGCACGCTTCGGTGCTCCTCGCCCCTCCCGGCCGGTCAGCGGGTGACGCCCAGCGCCGGAAGCACCGTCTCCGCCACCCGGTAGGCCTCCTCCAGCAGCGGGTTGCCGGAGAGGATGAAGGTGTCGACGCCCAGCTCCTCGAACTCCTTGAGGCGCTCGACGACCTGGGCCGTCGAGCCGACGACGGCCGTACCCGGCCCCGGGCGGAACAGGCTCATGCCCGGCCACATGTTGGGGTGCACCTCCAGCTCCCGGGCGTGCGCGGGGACCCTGCCGCCGTGCTGGCGGAACTGCCGCTGCCAGCCCACTCCGTCCTCCCCCGCCCGGTCGCCGAGCTGCCGGGCGTACGTCGCGTCGCTCGTCACGTCGAGGAGCCGGTCGGCCGCCGCCCATGCCTCGTCCTCCGTGTCGCGGACGATGAGGTGGAGGCGAAGCCCGATCCTGAGCGTGCGGCCGTACGCGGCGGCCCGCGCCCTGACCCTGTCCAGCTTCTCCTTGAGCAGGTGCGGGGGTTCGCCCCAGGTGAGGAAGACGTCGACGTGCTCGGCCGCCATCTCGATCCCGGGGTCGGACGAGCCGCCGAACCAGAGCGGGATGTGCGATTCCTGGACCGGTCTCAGCTCCTGGAAGGACGCGCCCGCGTTCTTCAGGTCGTAGAAGCGGCCCTTGTGGTCGAAGACCTCACCGGCCGTGAGCCGCTTCACGATCGACCAGTACTCGGCGCTGAGTTCGTACCTCTCGTCGTGCTCCACGTGGAGTCCGTACTCCTGGAGGGACTTCGTCGAGCCGTTGACGACGTTGAAGCGGAGCCGGCCGCCGAAGAGGTTGTCGAAGCTGAGGGCCATCTTGGCGAGCAGGGTGGGCGAGATCAGACCGGGGTGGACGGCCAGCAGGGGCTTGAACGCGGTGCTGGTGGAGGCGGCCAGCGCGCTGCCGAGCGGCCAGACGTCGTACAGGTCGGTGGCGAGCAGCGCACCGTTGTAGCCGAGGCGTTCGACCGTGCCCGCGAGCTGGGCGAGGTAGCCGAGGTCGACCGGGCGCCGCCCTTCGGGCTCCCAGGGGTAGGCGCCTTCGCGCGGGATGACGTACCAGAGGACTTCGGTCGCCATGTCGTCACGCCGCCTGGTCCGCGCCGGCACCGGCCAGGGCGTGGGCGACGGTGACCGGGCGGTCGATGAGGCCGGTGCGGTGGAAGATGTCGGCCGCTTCCTGCTGCTCGGCGATGAAGGCGTCGGTGACGGGCTCGATCCTCCAGGGCAGGGTGCGCAGCGCGGTCTCCCAGTCGTCGGCGGATCCGCCGAGGTCGGCGGCGGCGATCTCGGCCGCCTGGCGGGGGTGGGCCGCCGCCCAGTCGTCGGCGCGCTGGAGGGCGCGGGTGAGCGCCTCGATGACCTCGGGGCGGCTCTCGGCCAGGTCGCGGCGGGCGAAGAAGACGGAGCGGTCGGTGATGACGTCGCCGGTGCGGACGAGGGTGCGCAGTCCGCCGGTGCGGCGGGCCGCGGCGAGCTGGGCGCCCTGGGCCACCCAGGCGGCGATGGCGCCGGTGCGCAGCAGTTCCTCGCTGTTGTCGTCGCCGCGGACGGCGGTGATGTCGTCGGCGTAGGAGAGCCCGGCGTCGTCGAGCGCCTTGGCGATGAGGTGGGTCTGCCAGGAGCCGATCGCGAGGTGGACGGCGGCGCCCTTGAGGTCGGCGACCGTGTGCACGGGGCTGTCCTCGGGGACGAGGAGCGCGCCGTGTTCGGGGCGCGGGGCGGAGACGGCGGTGTAGACGATGTCGTGACCGGCGGCCTGGGCGGTGACCGGCGGCGTGGAGCCGGTGCCGCCGAAGTCGATGACGCCCCGGCTGAGGAGTTCGCCGGTGCGGACGCCGTTGGTGTACGGGTGGAAGACGACGCTCTCGCCGAGCGGGGCCAGTTCCTCCTGGGCGAGGCCGAGCCGGGAGAGGTGGTACAGGTGGTAGAGGGACGGGTTGCTGCTGTGCACACCGATGGTGATGGTCATTCAGATCACTCCGACTTCGGTACGTTCAGGGGTCTTTGCGGGGTGCGGGGTCGTCTCCAGGTCGTCGAGGAGCCGTCGGCGCAGGGCTGCGAACGCGGGGTCGCCGGGCTCGCGCGGCCGGTCGACGGTGACCGGTTCATCGGTGACGAGCCGGCCGTCGCGCAGGACGGCGACGCGGTCGGCGAGCCGTACGGCTTCGTCCACGTCGTGGGTGACGAGGAGGACGGCGGGCCGGTGCTTGCGGCACAGCTCCCCCACCAGGTCCTGCATCCGGAGCCGGGTCAGGGCGTCGAGTGCGGCGAACGGCTCGTCGAGCAGGAGCAGTTCGGGTTCGCGGACCAGGGCGCGGGCGAGGGCGACGCGCTGTGCCTCGCCGCCGGAGAGGGTGGCGGGCCAGGCGTCGGCGTGCCGTTCGAGGCCGACTTCGGCAAGGGCCCGCAGCCCCTGCTCGGAGCGGCCTCGCGGCAGGGCCACCGTCACATTGGCGAGGACCTTCTTCGACGGTACGAGGCGGGGTTCCTGGAAGACGACGGTGCGGGCCTCGGGGACGAGGACCTCTCCCCCGTCGGCACCGTCGAGTGCGCCCAGGATGCGCAGAAGGGTGGTCTTGCCGCTTCCGCTCGTGCCGAGCAGGGCGACGAACTCGCCCCGCGCGATGTCGAGTCGGAGTCCGTCGAGTACGGCGCGGTCGCCGAACTCGCGGCGCAGTCCGCGTACCCGTACCGCTGGTTGAGGAGTCCGGTCGGTCATCGGGTGGCTCCCTGTGGGGTGCGCCAGGGCATCAGTACGCGTTCCAGCAGCCG
The DNA here is from genome assembly GCF_035918155.1 of Streptomyces sp. NBC_01591. Taxonomy (NCBI): domain Bacteria; kingdom Bacillati; phylum Actinomycetota; class Actinomycetes; order Kitasatosporales; family Streptomycetaceae; genus Streptomyces; species Streptomyces sp. NBC_01591. The sequence continues at coordinate 7,698,038 of NZ_CP109327.1, read as the reverse complement.
TACGACGATGTCGGCGGTGAGGCCGAGCAGCCCGTAGACGAGGATGCAGACGGCGAGGATGTCGGTACGGGCGTAGCTCTGTGCCTGGGACATCAGATAGCCGATGCCGGCCGTGGCGTTGATCTCCTCGGCGGCGATCAGGGCGATGACGCTGAGTGTCATGGAGAGCCGCAGCCCGGCGAGCAGGGACGGCAGGGCTCCCGGAAGGACGACTTCGCGTACGAGGGCGAACCGGCCCATGCCGAAGCTGCGCATGGCCTCGATGAGTTTGGGATCGGTGTTGCGCACCCCGCTCGACGTGGACACGTACATCGGGAAGGTGGTGGCGACGGCGATCAGGAGGATCTTCGCGGTCTCGTTGATCCCGAACCAGACCATGAACAGGGGCACCAGGGAGAGGAACGGGATGGTGCGCAGGGTCTGGATGGAGGAGTCGAGGAGTTCGTCGCCGAGACGGGTGAATCCGGTGGTGATGCCGAGGACCAGTCCGGCGGCGAGTCCGATGAGGAGGCCGAGTCCGGAGCGGGTGAGGGAGGTGGTGAGCGCGTCGGGCAGTTGCCCGTTGCCCCACAACTCCCCTACCGCGCGCAGCACTTCGGCGGGCGAGGCGAGTACGTCGGGGGTGAGGACGCCGGTGGCGGATGCCGCCCACCACAGGACGAGGAGGGCGACGGGGCCGAGCGTCCGGACAGTGGCGGAGTAGGTACGGCTGCGGGCCCTGCGCCGCTGGGGGCGGGGCCGGACGAGGCCCGGGTGCAGGCTGGTGTCGCTCATTTCAGCTTCTCGATGTCGAGGAGGTGGGCGGCGACGTCGACCTTGTCCGTGGTGACCTTCTGCTCGGCGTAGAAGCCGGCGACGTCCTCGAAGCGTTTGATGTCCTCGGCTCCGATGGGGTCGACCGTGCCGCCCTTGCGGGTGAATTCGGTCTGGACCTCCTTCGCCCTGCCGGTGACGGCGGTCGGTCCGACGTCCGTGAAGACGTTGAGGTACGCGGCCGGGTTCTGCTTCTCCTTGGCGCTGGCGTCGTGGAGGTACTGGTAGAGCGCCTTGACGATTCCGGGGTGCTGCTCGGCGAAGCCGGTGCGCACGGCGTTGAGGCTGTAGTTGTCGGAGCCGATCGCGGCGCCGTCGGCGACGAAGTGCGCCTTGCCGCTGCCGATCTCGGCAACGGCGTACGTCGCCCAGACGGCCCAGGCGTCGACCTTGCCCGCATTGAAGACGGCGGCTGTCTGGTCGGGCCGCAGATAGACCCGCTTGACCTTGTCGGCCGGGATGCCGGCCTTGGCGAGTGCCTTCAACAGCAGGTACTCGCCGGTGCCGCCCTGGTTGACGGCGACCTTCTTGCCGACCAGGTCCTTGACCGATCCGATGCCGGAACCGTTCTTGACGAGGATGCCCTCGCCGACCGCGTCCGGGTCGACCGCGGTGAAGAACTTGAAGCCGGGGCGCTGGGCGAGCGAGGTGATGCCGGAGGTGATGGAGCCGGTGGCGATGTCGAGCTGGTCGGCGTTCATCGCCTGGGCGGCCGGGGCGAAGGGGCCCGCGCTGCCGGTCCAGCGCACCTTGGCGCCGGCCTTGGCGAGCGCCTTGTCGAGGCTGCCGTCCTTCTTGCCGAGGGCGAGTACACCGGAGTTGCCGGGGTCGGGGATGCGGATGTCCACCGTGCCCTTGGCACCGGAACCGCCGCTGTCGGCCTCGGACGGTCCGCAGGCGGTGAGGGCGAGGAGTGCGGTGGCCATGAGGAGCGCGGGGGCGGCGGCCGTGCGCAGTGGTCGGGGAAGGTTCATGGTGTCGGGGGTCCTCACAACTCAGGGGCAGAAGCGCGGTGGGCGGGACGGGAGGCGGCCAGTGCGGTGGCGCGGCGCAGCGGTTCGGGGTCGGCCCAGGCCGCGATGTCGACGGGTTCGGGCAGGAAGCCGTGGGCGCGCAGCCCGGCCTCCTGCTCGGCGAGCAGGGCCAGGCGGTCCGGGGAGAGGTCGGGGTGGAGGGCCAGATGGGTGCCCGGCCGGTAGGCCCCGGCGACTGAGTCGGCGCCCGCGCCGGTCTCGGCGCCGAGGATCCGGGCGACCTCGGCGGGCTGTTCGGTGGCCCAGTCGGCGGCCCTGAGCAGGACGGCGAGGAAGCGGTCGACGAGGCCGGGGTGGTCCTCGAGGAGCTCCCGGTGGACGGTGATGGGGCGCGGGGTGCCGTTGTTGACGCGGAAGCGGCGGTCGGCCAGCTCGTCGAGTTCGACGGCGACCTCCGCACCGGCCCGCCGGGCGGCCTCGACGGCCGGCGCACCCTTCACGTACACCGCGTCGACGTCACCGCGCCGCAGCGCCGCCAGCTCGGCGGCCCACTGGCCCCGGTGTTCGGCGGCGGGTACGTCGACGAGCGTGGCATCGTCCAGCGCGAGTCCGGCGGCGGCGAGCGCGCCCTCGAAGCCGCGCAGGGCCATGGCCCGCCAGAAGTCGATGGCGATGTCGTGCAAGGGAACGGCGAGCCGCAGCCCGCGCAGGGCCTCGACGCCCCGGATTCCGGAGCCGGGACCGACGAGCACCGCCTGCCGTTCCTCGATCCAGGTGAGACCGATCAGCCGGGTCCGCTCCCCGCGCGAACGGGCCCACAGGGCGGGCACGTTGCCGCCCTCGCGGAACAGGCCCGGCAGGGCGTGGGTGAAGTGGGCGGCCCGGTCGGCACCGGGTGCGGCGTCCTGGAGGGACCGCACCGTGATGCCGTCGGGGGCGAACTCTTCGGTGAGCCACCGGCGGTCGGCGGCGATGCCGGTCGCGGTGGGGACGGGACAGCGGGTGAACCAGAGGGTTCTGGGCAGGACGGCGTGCGTCATGGGGTCTTCCCGAGGGGTCGGCGAAGCGGAGGGTGTCGCGGCGCGTACGCCGGGATGCGGACACCGGGTACGGCCGAAGGCCCCGGCCGCGCCGGAACGCGGCGGAGAGGAAAGGGAAACGCGAAGGGGAAGAGGAAGCGGTCAGCGACAGGCGGCGCTGGAGACCCGCGCCAGGTCGATGTGACGGCGCAGCGTCAGGGCGAGCAGGACCGGAGCGGCATGGTCTGGAGTCGCGATGCGGCGACCGGCCATGGCACTGCTCCCTTCTGCTCATCGGTGCTGACGTGCTGCAGACTGCCACGGACTCGAACCGGCCCACAACTCGCTTCCCATCATGTGGGATTGAGTATGAACGGAGTGTTTCCGAACCTGGAGTCCACACTTCTCAACTCCCGTAATGTGGCAACCACATGCCCTGCAAACCCCTCACGAGCGGAGAGTGGACCGATATGACCGAGGCCGCGGCAGTGCGTACTCCCGGTGGAGCGCAGGCGGTACAGCGCGCCCTGGACGTACTGCACTGTTTCCACGACAACGGCCCCGACCTCAGCGCCTCCGACCTCGCCCGCCGCCTGGGACTCTCCGCCTCCACGGCACACCGCCTGGCCCGCACGCTGCTCGGCGCGGGCTTCCTGGAGCAGGACGCCCGTACGTCCCGCTACCGGCTGGGACCCGCCGTGACCGAGCTCGGCAGGCTCTCGTACCACCAGCGGGGCCTGCATCTGGCCGCCCCCGAGCTGACCGATCTCGCCGAGCGCACCGGCGCCACGGCCGACCTGGCGCTGCGCAGCGGCCCCCATGCGGTGATCGTCGCGGGCGGTTCGGTCACGCCGAAGGTGGGGCTGCGCAGACCGCTGCACTCCACCGCGCTCGGCAAGGTCCTGCTGGCCTGGGCCCGGCCGGGCGAGGGCGGGCCGTCCTCGCTGCCTCCGCTGCCCGCGTTCACCGACCGTACGATCGTCGAACCGGCGGCACTGGAGGCCGAGTTGGCGAAGGTTCGGTCCGACGCCTACGCGCTCAACGACGGCGAGTCGGCCCACGGGGTACGGACCCTGGCGGTCCCGGTCCTGGACGGCGCCGGTCATGCCCGCTTCGCCCTGGCGGTCCGGGCCACGCCGTCCGTGATCACGGACGCGCGCACCGACTGGTTCCTGGCACAGGCCCGCTCCTGCGCACGGGCCCTGGAGGTCCTGTTGCTCTCCCCGGCTGAGCGCCGGCCGCCCACGCCCTGAGCCGCCGGGGCTGTCGGTGCCGCGTGGCACGATAGGAATCGTCCGGGGCAGGAGCCGGGCAGGGCGGCAGCCGGGCTGCGCGGACAGAGGGACGTACATGACACAGGCCGGAGCGACGGAGGACGGAACGCCCACGGGAAGGGCCGCCCGGGAGCTGCTGGCGCGGGCCGAAGGGCTGCTGGAGACCGCGCGCGCCGTGCGGGCCGATCACGCCCGCGCCGCCGAGGCCGTGCACACCGCGCTGAAGCCGCTGCTCGACTCCCTCGTGAGCCGGGAGCTCGCCGCCATCCCGGCCTCCAGGCTCAAGGACGTCACCGAGGGCAGGCTGCGGCTGGGCGCGGTCGAGCAGGCCGGTTTCACCACCGTAGGCCAGGTCCACGAGGCCAACCGCTACGAGCTGCGCCAGATCCCCGGGGTCGGCGCGCAGACCGCCGACCAGGTGCTGGCCGCGGCCGGGCAGATCGCCCACGCGGTACGGGACACGGTCGCGATCCGGATAGATGTCGATGCCCCGGACGACGCCATGACCGCGCTGGTCGTCGCACTGCACCGGCTGGTCGACGCGGGTCCCGACGTCCGGCGGGCCGTGGATGCGGCGGGCCGGCTCGTCGGGCACCTCGAACCCCTGCTGGCGGCCGCGGGACCCGCGCGCGGTCGGCTGCGCATGCTGTTCACCGGGCGGGAGGCCCGCTCCCGGGCGCTGGAGGCCGTCGCCGAGGTGCGGACCGCCGTCGCCGAGGCGGAGGGGCGCGAGCTGCCCCTGCTGTTCGGGCAGGTCTCGGTCGATCTGCTGCGGGACGCGGAGTCGGATGTCGCGGCGTGGGTGGATTTCGAGCTGCGCTCCGCCGAGTACTACAGCCTGCTCGCCGAGATGTCCGGCACCGGCCCGGACCGGGACGCGGCCGAGGGGTTCCTGCCGTCCGGGATGGCGGACCGGGTGCGCGGTCTGCGGCTGGACGACGCCCATCTGCGGGTCTCGCTGCGCGGCTACCAGTCGTTCGGCGCGCGGTTCGCGCTCGCGCAGAAGCGGGTGATCCTCGGTGACGAGATGGGGCTCGGCAAGACCGTGCAGGCCATCGCCGCGCTCGCGCATCTGTCGGCGCGGGGCGAGACGCACTTCCTGGTGGTCTGCCCGGCGAGCGTGCTGATCAACTGGGCGCGCGAGATCCGCGCCCGCTCCACCCTGCGCACCCTGCCGGTGCACGGCCCCGAGCGGCAGTCGGCCTTTGGTGAATGGCATCGCGGCGGAGGGGTTGCCCTCACCACGTTCGACGCCCTGCACACGCTGCCGGCCGCCGCGGACTGCGGCCTGCGGCCCGGCATGCTGGTGGTCGACGAGGCCCACTACGTCAAGAACCCCGCCACCCGCCGCTCCCAGGCCGTGTCCGGCTGGACACAACACACCGAGCGGGTGCTGTTCCTGACCGGCACGCCCATGGAGAACCGCGTCGAGGAGTTCCGCAGCCTGGTCCGTCATCTCCAGCCGGAACTGGCCCCCTCGATACACACCCCCCATGGCGCCGCCGGTTCGCTCGCCTTCCGCAGAGCGGTCGCCCCGGCCTATCTGCGGCGCAACCAGGTGGATGTGCTGACCGAACTCCCGGCGCTGGTACAGGTCGACGAGTGGGAGGAGTTCAGCGCGGGCGATCTCGATGCCTACCGCGAGGCGGTGAGCGCGGGGCAGTTCATGCGGATGCGCCGGGCCGCGTATGCCCGGCCCGCCACGTCCGCGAAGCTGAACCGGCTGCGCGAGCTGGTGGCCGAGGCCGCGGACAACGGCCTGAAGGTCGTGGTGTTCTCCTACTTCCGCGATGTGCTCCACACGGTCGGACAGGCCCTGGAATCACCCGCGTTCGGCCCGCTCTCGGGGAGCCTGTCGGCCGCCCGCCGCCAGCGGCTGATCGACGATTTCGGTGCCATGGACGGCCATGCCGTTCTGCTCAGCCAGATCCAGGCGGGCGGAGTCGGACTGAACATGCAGTCGGCGTCGGTCGTCATCATCTGCGAACCGCAGATCAAGCCGACGATGGAGCACCAGGCGGTGGCCCGCGCCCATCGGATGGGTCAGATACGGACCGTCCAGGTGCACCGGCTCCTCGCGGCCGACAGCGTCGACGAACGGATGCTGGACATCCTGGCCCGCAAGGAGCGGCTGTTCGACCTGTACGCGCGACGCAGCGACGTCGCCGAGACGACGCCGGATGCCGTGGATGTGTCGGACGGGGCGTTGGCCCGGCGCATCGTCGAGGAGGAACAGTTGCGCCTCGCGACCGGAAGAGCCGGAACGGCCGCGACGACCGAGGCGGACGGGGCGGACGGGGCGGACATGGTGGAAGAGGCGGACAGGGCCGCCCGGGAGATGCCGGGGAGCTGACGCCGTCAGGACGTGCGGGCCCGACGGCTTCAGGTCCTGCCGACCGGCGGTGTCAGGAGCCGTGTGCCGCCGTGTCGTGCGCGGCCGTGTCCTTCGCCGAGCTTCCCGGCGCCGCTTTGCCGTGGTCCATCACATGGTGCGGGTCGTACCCCGGCACGGTGCCGTCCGGCTTGGCGACCAGCAGCAGTCCGGCCATGCCCATGTCGGAGTGGCTCTGCACATGGCAGTGGTACATCCAGGCGCCCGCGCCCACGTGTTCGCCCGCGATGACCTGGAAGCCGAAGGAGTCCGCCGGTCCGACGATCTTCGTGTCGATGACCCGGCTCGGGTCGTCGGGGCCGGTGAGCAGGCCGGTCCGGTTGTCCGCCCAGCGATGACCGTGGATGTGGAACGTGTGGTAGTACTCGCCGTGCGTGATCATGACGACTTCGAGCCGGTCCCCCACCGTGGCCTCGAAGTTCGGGCTCTCGTGGGCCGGTTTGTTGTTGATCGTCATGTCGTTGAAGACGATCGTGATCGTCTTGTCCGGCAGGATGTCGCCCTTGCGCCGGACGACGAGCGGGCCGTAGAGGCCCTTGCGGATGCCGCCGGTGCCGTGATCCGTGCCGACGACATGGTCGTGGTAGTGCCAGTAGCCCGCGCTGCCCGGCCGCCAGGTGCCGTCCTTGCGCCGGCCGGGGGCATGGGTGCGCCAGGTGTACGTACGGGTCCCGCCCGGTTCGACGATGCTCTTGTTCATCCGGGTGCCGTCGCTCGCGATGTCGTAGTCGACGCCGTGCGCATGGAGACTGACCGGCACATCCGTCGTGTTCTCGAACTCGATGTGCAGGGTGTCGCCCTCGTTGATCTCGATGAGCGGCCCCGGGACGGACGCCTTCCCCTTCTCCAGCCCGTACCCCATCCGACCGTCCGCCAGCTTCTCGGCGTACAGCTTGAGATGGCGGACCGCACCGCCCGCCGGGGCGGTGTCGAGCGCGGGCTCCGCCGAGTTGGCCTCGATCGAACCGAGGGACAACGATGTCAGGCCGGTCGCGGCCGCCACCCCGCCGCCGACCAGCATCCGCCGGTTGAAGCTCCTTCTGTCCATGCCGAACTCCCCACTGCGCCAAGGAATTTGGAGCGTCGACTCGCCCCGGACGGCCCACACCGTAGCCGGAGGATCTCCGTTTATCCACAGCCAGGACAAAGTTCGTGCAATTGCCGCCATGGCTATTGGCGGACCACGAAAAGAGGTCTAGCTTCATGCGCTGTTGCAGTGACCAAAGAGGGGTGGGTGACCACATGCAGCGCGCACCACATCACAGGTCCAGATCGCGACGCGGACTCGCGGCGGGCCTCGCGGCCGGCGCACTGACCGCTTCCCTGCTCGGCGCCAACACGGCTGAGGCCAGGCCCTATCCGGAGCCGCCCGGCTCCCTGGCGACAACGTTGTCCCTGCCGTCGCCGCCGGGCGGTGCCAACGTCAAGGTGCTGGTGTTCCATGCCTCCGCCACCGATGAGTCCCCGACGGTCGACGCCGGGATCGCGGCGATCGAGAAGATCGGCCTCACCGGCCCGGAGGCCGGCCGGTTCAGGACCGTCGCCACCGACGACCCCGCGGTCTTCACCAACGGCAAGCAGCTCGGCAAGTACAACGCCGTCGTCTTCCTGACCGGCGGCGGCGATGTCCTCGACCCGGAGCAGGAGGCCGGCCTGGAGGCGTACATGGAGGCCGGCGGCGGCTTCCTCGGCATCCATGACGCCGCGCGCACCGAGCCGTACTCGGACTGGTTCACCGGCCTGGTCGGCGCCCGCCCGGCGGCGAACAGCCCGGCCTCCGTGCAGCGCGCCACGGTGGAGATCGGCGACCGGCAGCATCCGGCGACCAAGAACCTCCCGCTGGAGTGGAAGCGCCCCGACAAGTGGCTGAACTGGACGAAGAACCCGTCCGGCGATGTGCACACCGTGGCCCGCGTCCGCGAGATCACCTACAAGCCGGGCGCGAGTGCCAACGGCTGGGACCACCCGGTCTCCTGGTGCCGCGACTACGACGGCGGCCGGTCCTTCTACACGGCGATGGGCGGTACGGTCGACAGCTTCGCGGAGACCGACTTCCGCGACCATCTGCGCGGCGCGCTGAACTGGACGACCCGGATCTCGCAGGCCGACTGCAAGGCGACGATCGACTCCAACTACAAGGCCGAGCGCGTCACCCAGCCCAACCAGCCGGGCCGGAACGACCAGATCGGCGAGCCGCACGGACTGGTCACCGCCCCCGACGGACGCGTGCTGTACATCGGGCGCGGCGGCGCCGACAGCAGCAGGCCGGTCGTCACCGACTGGAACGACCCGGACATCGGCAAGGGTCTGGGGCAGATCCATGTCTACGACCCGAAGACCAAGAAGGTCACCCTCGCGGGTGAGTTGACGATCTTCGGCAACAAGGGCGGCGGCGACGAGCTGATCAAGGTCGAGGAAGGGCTGCTCGGCATCGAACTGGACCCGGACTTCGAGAAGAACGGCTGGGTGTATCTGCACTACACCCCGCACTCGAAGCTGGACCGCGACAAGCAGATGGCGGTACGCCAGGTCTCCCGCTTCACCCTGGACCTGTCCACGAACAAGCTGGATCTGTCCTCGGAGAAGGTGCTGCTCAACTGGCCCGTCCAGGTCCACAGCTGCTGCCACGCGGGCGGCGGGATGGCCTGGGACTCCAAGGGCAATCTGTACATCGCGACCGGTGACAACAACTCCTCCGGCTTCAGCGACGGTTACTCCGGGAACAACCCGCAGCCGAACTACAAGGGCGTCTCGTTCGCCGATGCCCGCCGCACCGCGGGCAACACGAACAACCTCAACGGGAAGATCCTGCGGATCCACCCGGAGGACGACGGCACCTACACGCTGCCCGGGGGCAACCTCTTCACCGGCAAGGAGCCCGACGAGGGCGGTGGCAAGACGCGGGGCGAGATCTATGTGATGGGCGTACGCAACCCGGCCCGGATCTCCGTCGACAAGTCGACCGACACGCTGTACGCGGGCTGGGTCGGCCCCGACGCGGGCTCGCCCTCCACCACCTGGGGCCCGGCCAAGTACGACACGTTCGCCGCGATCACGAAGGCGGGCAACCACGGCTGGCCGTACTGCATGGGCAACAAGCAGCCCTACCGGGACCGTAGTCTGCCGGACCCCACCAAGCCGCTCGGCTGGTACGACTGCGATCACCCGAAGAACGAGTCGCCGAACAACGACGGCCTGGTGAATCTGCCGCCGGTCACCTCCAACACCATCTGGTACTCGCCGCAGGGCGGTGGCGTGGACTACCCGCGCGACGCGAACGGCATCCCGAGCTACAAGGTCGAGGACCAGAAGCAGCTGCTGCCGTGGCTCAAGGGCGGCGGCCAGGCCACGATGAACGGCCCGGTCTACCGGTACGACGCGGCGAGCACCAGCGCCGACAAGTGGCCCTCCTACTGGGACGGCAAGTGGTTCGTCGGTGACTTCTACGACGACACCCAGCCCCGGCACGCCGTGCTCACCGACCCGAAGACGGTCGGCAAGGGCGGTCTGCCCACCCACGCCGAATCCCTGCGGAAGATCATCCCGGTCGGGGCCGACGGCATCCGCAACCTGATGGACTGGAGGTTCGCCCCGGACGGTTCGCTGTACGTCCTGGACTACGGGCGCGGCTTCTTCACCTCCGACTCCAAGTCCGCGCTGTGGCGTGTGACGTACAAGGGCGGCGGTCCGACCCCGGCCGCCGAGGATCTGGCCAGGAAGGCGGCAGTGCGGTGAGACATCGTCCGGTCCTCTCCCGAAAGCGGTACCGTCCAGCCCGATTGTGGCTCGCCCTGCTGGGTTCGTTCCTGATGGTGCTGGGCCTGACCTCGACGGCGGCGTACGGCCGTACGGCGCCCCCCGCCGATGCGGCGGCCGATCAGGTCCTCACCTGGACCGCGGGCGACCCCATCGACCACTATCTGTCCGCCCCGAAGACCGCGGTGGCCGGCAAGGCGACCATCGTCTTCGAGAACAGCGCGGCAACCGGCAACACCACAGGGATGCCGCACACCCTCACGTTCAGCGTCTCGGACCCGGAGTTCAACAACGACGTCACGCTGAACATCCTGGCCAACCCGGGCGACGACCAGGGCGGCAAACACACCGCCGAGGTCACGCTCACCCCCGGCCGGTATTTCTACCACTGCACCATGCCGGGGCACGAGGCGATGCAGGGCATCCTCACCGTGACCGAGGACGGCGGCGGTGAGGACACCACGGCGCCCGGCACCTCGGCGAAGGTGGACGGCGACAAGAACGCCGACGGCGCGTACATCGGTCAGGCGACGGTCACCGTCTCGGCGACCGATGACGGCTCCGGCGTCGACACCGTGGAGTACGCGGTGGGGGCGGACGGCGCCTGGCAGCCGTACACCGCTCCGGTCGTGGTGACCGAGGTCGGTACGCACACGATCCGCTACCGCGCCACCGACAAGGCGGGCAACGCGGCAGCGGAGAAGTCGGTCGACTTCGCGGTCGCCGCACCGCCGACGGACGACAAGACGCCGCCGGAGACCTCGGCGACCGTGTCCGGCGAGAAGGACGACCAGGGGCAGTACCTCGGAATGGCGACGGTCACCGTGACCGCCTCCGACACCGGGTCCGGCGTCAACACCATCGAGTACGCGATCGGGGCGGACGGCGCCTGGCAGCCGTACACCGCACCCGTGATGGTGCACGAGACCGGCACCCACCGGGTCCGCTACCGGGCCACCGACAAGGCGGGCAACGCGGCGGCCGAGAAATCGGTCGACTTCACCGTCGTCGCACCGCCGACGCAGGACAAGACCCCGCCGGAGACCTCCGCGAAGGTCGAGGGCGACAAGAACTCCGACAACGCCTACATCACCAGCGCCAAGGTGACGGTCACCGCGACCGACGCCGAATCGGGCGTGGACAAGGTCGAGTACTCGCTCGACGGCGGCCCGTACCTCGCGTACACCGCCACCGTCATCGTCGACCGCGTCGGCTATCACACCGTCGCCCACCGGGCGACGGACAAGGCCGGCAACACCTCCGTCGCGAAGCAGGTGTCGTTCACCGTCGCGGAGAGCGGGGGCGTACCGGCGCCGAACTGCCCGGAGTTCGACGAGCGGCTCACCGTCATCGTCGGCACGGTGGACACCGGGGTCCCCAACCGCATCACGGGCAACCGCTGCACCATCAATGAGCTGATCGAGGACGAGAAGGACTGGTCGTCGCACGCGCTGTTCCTCAAGCACGTCGACGGTGTCCTGGACAAGCTGCTCGCCGCGGGTGTGATCGACGCCCGCGAGCACAAGAAGATCTACCGGGCGGCCAAGCAGTCGGGGATCGGCAGGCCGGGCCAGGACGAGGGCTACAGGAAGCTCTTCGACGGCACGGCTGAGTCCTTCGCCAAGTGGCAGCAGGTCGGTGGCGGAAAGTTCGGGCTCAACGCGGACGGCACCCTCACCAGCTCCACCGCGGTGGACGGCATGGGCATGCTCTGGTTCTCGGGGCGGCAGTACGGCGACTTCTCGCTCAAGCTCCAGTGGCGCGACGACGCCCCGGGCACGGGCAACGCCAACAGCGGTGTGTTCGTCCGCTTCCCGAACGTCCACGACAACCCGGAGGAGTCGCGTCCGGAGTGGGTCGCCATCAAGTACGGCCATGAGGTGCAGATCCTCGACCGTCCGGACGGCGACATGTACAAGACCGGCTCGGTCTACGGCTTCGACCGGATCGGTCTGGCCGGCGCCGGGGTCACTCCCAAGGGCACCTGGAACGACTACGAGATCCGGGTGGTGGACCAGCACTACTCGGTCTACCGCAACGGTGTCCTGCTGAACGAGTTCGACAACAACGGCGGTCAGGTCTTCGAGCCGCCGCGCGGCGACGACCCGGGCACCGACGGCCGACGGTACGCCTCCGGTTACATCGGACTCCAGGTCCACAGCACCACGGATGTGGTCTCGTACCGCGACATCCGTATCAAGGAGCTGTAGCCCGGACCGGATCAGGTGGCCGTGGCCGCATGCTGAGGCATGTGGTCACGGCCTCCCGGGTGCCGGTGGCGCAACACCCAGAACACCGTGCAGGAGACCACCGCCCAGGCCCCGAGCACCAGATACGGAAAGATCCGCTGGTGGCCCTGGTAGTAGACGGCGGTGTGCTGGGCGTTGACGGACGCACCCGGCGGCAGCCAGCGTCCGATGTGCCCGAGCGCTGACGGCAGGAGCGGCCAGGAGACCGCCCCGCCGGACGACGGGTTCCCCAGGAGCACCATGACGCCCCAGGTCGGGATCATCGCCCAGCGCCCCATCAGGGTGTTGAACATGGTGAAGACCATGCCCGAGGTGAACATCGTGAACGCCAGGATCATCCAGGACTCGAAGAACGGCAGATCCACCGCGCCCAGCCACCAGTCCACCACCGCGGCGATGGTGAAACCGCCGAGCAGCGAGTAGCCGATGGTGAAGGCGATCCGTTCCAGCGGGATCAGCGCGCGGGCGTGCACGCTCAGCTGGATCGCGCCGACGAAGCCGATGATGACGGCGGCGAGCGAGATGTAGAACAGGGCGAGACCGCGCGGGTCGCCGCGTTGCAGGGGCTTGATGTCCCGCACGGCGACCGGCTCCCCGAGCTCGGCCCCCACCTTCACCGCGGACTCCGCGAGCAGTTGGGCGACGGCGGCACCGGAGGCACTCGCGACATCCAGCGACATACCACGGTCGCCGGCCTGGATGATCGCGAAGACCTCCTGCTTCTCCAGTGCTTCGCGTGCCTGTGCCCGGGTCGCGAACACATGGATGTCGAGCGAGGCGTCGAGCGCCTTGTCCATGCCGGCGACGAATTCCTTGCCGCCCTCCGTCGCCGGCCGGCTGACCACGGCGGCCGGAATCCGGTGCGGGGTCGGGTTGGCCATCGCGTAGGTGTAGGAACCGGCGAAGAGCCCCGCGGCGGCGGCGAGGATGAACACCAGGACCGTGGCGGGGAAGTACGGCGAGTCCTTGTACGCGGCCCATTTCTGGGCGCGGGTCAGCGGTCTGCCGTGTGCCCCGTGCGGGGCGGCGGGCTCCAGGTCGGGAGCGCTCATCCCGCGGCGTCCTCGTCGTGCCGGGCCCGGCTCGGCTGGACCCGCTTCGGCTCGCCCGGCATCTTGGGGTACTCCGGCGGGTAGGGCATGTCGCCGAGTCCGCGTTCCCGCTCGTCGCGGTCCGCCAGTTCCAGCAGCCCGTCGAGCCGGAAGGCGTGGTCGTCCATGTCCGCGTGCACATCGCCGGCTTCGGCGTAGCGCTTCGGCATGGTCCTGATGTCGAAGTCACGGGGTTCGGCGTCGTCGATCTCCTCCCAGCGCAGTGGGGCGGAGACCGGGGCGTAGGGGCGGGGGCGTACGGAGTAGGCGGACGCGATGGTGCGGTCGCGGGCGGTCTGGTTGAAGTCGACGAAGATCCGTTCGCCGCGCTCCTCCTTCCACCAGGCCGTGGTCACCCGGTCCGGCATGCGACGTTCCAGTTCGCGCCCGGCGGCGATGGCGGCCCGTCTGACCTCGGTGAACGTCCACTCCGGTGCGATGGGGACGAAGACGTGGATGCCCCGGCCGCCGGAGGTCTTGGGCCAGCCGCTCAGCCCGTGGTCGTCGAGCACGGACCGCAGTTCGTGGGCGGCCCGCACCGCGTCGGCGTAGTCCGTTCCTGGCTGCGGGTCGAGGTCGATGCGCAGTTCGTCCGGGTGGTCGGTGTCGGCGCTGCGAACCGGCCAGGGGTGGAAGGTGAGGGTGCCGAGGTTGGCCGCCCAGATGACGGCGGCGAGCTCGGTGGGGCAGATCTCGTCGGCGGGCCGGCCGCTCGGGAAGGTGATCCGTGCCGTGGGAATCCAGTCGGGGAGGTTCTTCGGGGCCCGTTTCTGGTAGAAGAACTCGCCGTCGACGCCGTCCACGAAGCGCTGGAGGGTGGTGGGCCGGTCGCGCAGGGCGCGGGTGATGCCGGGGCCCACGGCCAGGAAGTACTCGGCCACGTCCCTCTTGGTGTAGCCCTTCTCCGGGAAGTAGACCTTGTCCGGATTGGAGAGCCGTACGGCCCGCCCGTCGGCTTCGAGCTCCACTGCTTTCACCGCTGCACCCATGACGGTCACGGTAGGCCGGGCTCACATATGACGCATATCGGGAGACTTGCGCCCGGTCGTGGGTGAGAATCGGGCCATGGATCTGCCGGTGATGCCTCCTGTGAAGCCGATGCTCGCCAAGTCCGTGTCCAGGATCCCGCCCGGTATGCAGTACGAGGCCAAGTGGGACGGCTTCCGGGCGATCGTGCACCGGGACGGCGAGGAGGTGGTGATCGGCAGCCGCACCGGCAAGCCGCTCACCCGCTACTTCCCCGAGCTGGTCACCGCCGTCCGGGACAATCTGCCGCCACGCTGTGTGATCGACGGCGAGATCGTGATCGCGTACGACGGGCGGCTGGACTTCGACCGGCTCAGCGAGCGCATCCACCCCGCCGATTCCCGGGTGCGTCTGCTCGCCGAGCAGACCCCGGCCAGTCTGATCGTCTTCGACATCCTGGCGGTGGGGGACGATTCGCTGCTCTCCACCCGGCAGTCCGACCGCCGCGCCGTGCTGGAGGCGGCCCTGTCCGACGCGTCGGCCCCCGTCCACCTCGCCCCGGCGACCACGGACCCGGCCCTCGCCCAGGAGTGGTTCGAGCGGTACGAGGGCGCGGGGCTCGACGGTGTGGTGGCCAAACCGCTCGATCTGCCGTACCGCCCCGACACCCGGGTGATGTACAAGATCAAGCATGAGCGGACCGCCGACTGTGTGGTGGCGGGGTACCGCTTCCACAAGAGCGGCCCGGTCGTCGGCTCGCTGCTGCTCGGTCTGTACGACTCCGGGGGTGTGCTGCAGCACGTCGGGGTCTGTGCGGCTTTCTCGATGAAGCGCCGCGCGGAGCTGGCCGCGGAGCTGGAGCCGTTGCGCGTCGATTTCGCCGGCCATCCGTGGGCGGCCTGGTCGGATGCCGAGGCGCACGAGCACGCCCGGCTGCCCGGGACGCAGAGTCGCTGGTCCGGGAAGAAGGACCAGTCGTGGGTGGCGCTGCGCCCGGAGCGGGTCTGCGAGGTGGCGTACGACCACATGGAGGGCGACCGTTTCCGGCACACCGCCCAGTTCCGCCGGTGGCGGCCGGACCGCACCCCCGACAGCTGCACCTACGCGCAGCTGGAAGAGGTGGTGCGGTACGACCTGGCGGAGGTGCTGTCAGCCGGCGGACGCTGAGCCCGACGGAGTGGCGCACGGGTCTTCGCTCGTCGTCGGGTCGGGTTCCGGGGACTCGGTGGTTCCGGCCGTCCCGGTCGGGTCCGGTGACGGCGAGTCCGTCGGGCAGCCGGGGCCCGGCTCGGAGGTGCTGGGGTCGGGGCTCGTACCGGGGTCGGGGGTGGCCGATCCGGTGTCGGTCGGATCGGGAGAGCCGGTGCCCGGGTCGGTGGGGTCCGGGGAGCCGGTGGGGTCCGGGGATCCGGTCGGCGATCCGGAGGGCTTCGGGGTGGCCGACGGGGAGGGCTGGTGCGAACCGCCGGGCTGCGGGCCCACGATGATGCCGCCGTCCGGGGCGCCGGGGCCGCCGACCGGATGCTTCGGCTTGTTCGGTCCGCCCGCGCCGGGGCTCCTGGGAACCGTGCCCTTGCCGTCGGCCACCGGGTGGATGCCCTTGCGGTAGAACTCCAGCCAGGACAGCACGGTGCGCAGATAGGTGTCCGACTGGTTGTAGCTGAGGATCGCCCGGTCCAGATCGGCCTTCACCGACAGATCGCGCGTTCCGGCACAGAGGTAGTGCCCGGCGGCGAGTGCGGCGTCGTAGATGTTGTTCGGATCGCGGCGGCCGTCACCGTTTCCGTCCTTGCCCCAGTGGGCCCAGGTCGAGGGGATGAACTGCATCGGGCCGACCGCCCGGTCGTAGGTCCGGTCGCCGTCGTACGCGCCGCCGTCGGTGTCCGGGATGTTGGCGAATCC
Organism: Streptomyces sp. NBC_01591; assembly: GCF_035918155.1. Lineage (NCBI taxonomy): Bacteria > Bacillati > Actinomycetota > Actinomycetes > Kitasatosporales > Streptomycetaceae > Streptomyces > Streptomyces sp. NBC_01591. The sequence continues at coordinate 7,681,602 of NZ_CP109327.1, read as the reverse complement.
CGCGCCGTTGAGGACCGGTCCGAGGATCGGGGTGAGCGTCGTGCCGTGGGAGTCGACCCGTCCCCCGCCCGCCTGGCCGGACTCGACCTTGCCGACCGCCGCGAGCAACTGCCACGGCAGCCGGCATCCGGGGTCGGTCCGCCCGAGTGCGCTCTCCGCCTTGCGGTAGGCGGCGAGCACCGTGGCCGGGATGCCCGCCTCGGACCACGACCGGGCGGCGGCCGGGCTCTGCTTCGCGCCGGCCTTCGGCGGCTTCGGCGACTGCAGCGGCGGCAGTTCGGTGTGGTAAGAGTCGTCGTTGGGTACGTGCGACCACTTGACCTCGTCGGCCTCCGGACGCTCCTTCGGCGTCGTTTCGTGACCGACGAGTCCCGGCGCCTGGGACGCGGTGAGCGCGGCCATCGCGGCGACCGCGACCGCCGTGCCGCTGAGTCCGCGGCGCATCGTGCCGTTGAACCTCATGCGTGCTCCCCTCTCCCCCGGGTCACCGGGTGAACGTATCGATGGCGGAGATCCGCCAGGTGCCGCCGCGGCGAACGGCGTCCACGGCGAACATGGCCGCCGCGTAGGTCGTCTCGTCCGACTTGCCGGTACGGGTGTTGCTCTGGTCGGCGAAGATCAGCAGCCGGGCCCGGTCGCCGTCGAGGAGTTCCACACCGCTGTCGGTGACGGTCGTGGTCAGCAGGAGCTTCTGCTTCTGCCCCTGGGCCCGGACCTGGGCGAGCATGTCCTTGTGCTGCTGCACCGCCTTGCCGACCAGATGGGTCCGGGCCGCCTGTTCGGACTTGCCGGGCGAGGCGTAGTTGTACGAGAACACCGCGCCGACGGCGTCGGCCATCTGGCCCTTCACCTCGCTGGTGCGGCTGATGTCGGTGAGGGCGGTGTTCTGCCGGGACGGGTCGTCGCGCAGGCTGCCGGCCGAGGTGAACGCCCAGGCGGCGAAGGCCCCGAGCAGCACGGTGAGGGCGCAGAGGACGGCGGGCAGCCGGATACGGAAGCGGGACGGCCGCTTGCTTCCCGGTTCCGTGTTCTCCCGGGCCTCTGCCTTCTCATTGGCCTCTGTTGGGTCGGTGTCGTCCGTGGCCTCGTCGTCGGTGATGGTGTCCTTCGCGGACGGGTACGGCACCGGCTCGTCACGGGATGTGTCCGGGGTCTCGGGCCCCCGCGCCGGGGCGGCGGTGGCGCGTTCCGCGGCGACGGTGGCCAGGCGGCGCCGTCGGTTGACGAGGTGACGGGTCGTCGACATGTCCGGGAGTCCTCTCGGTGGCAGGGGTGGGAGTCGGTGGCGTCAGCCGGCCGTGTTGCCGACGGGTGCCTGGCCGAGGGCGCTGAGCTTCCACCCCTCGGAGGTACGGGTGAGCTTGCCGAGCATCCGGCTCTCCTTCACCGCGGGCTTGCCCTTCGGCGCGGTGACGGTGACCCGCAGCGCCACCATGACTCCGGCCTTTCCGGCCCGGTCGTCGAGTTCGGTCACCGCCCCGGACAGGATCTGGGCCGTGCTGACCGTCTTCGCCTGCTGGATCTGCTTCACGAACGCGGTCCGTCCGTCGACGAGTTGCTGGTGCAGATCGCCGGTGGTGGAGTCCTCCCAGCTGTCGAGGCCCTTCGCCAGCTTCCGGTGGTCGAGCGTGTTCATGTTCTGCACGGCCTGCTCGCCCGCTGCCAGCGCCTCGTCGCGGGCCTGCGCGTACGCCGCCGACTCGTCGTGCGCGGCGTCGTACCACGACACTCCGCCCCAGGCCGCCGCGCCGGCCGCCGCGACCGTCAGTACGACCGCCGCCGCCATCAGCGGGTTCCTCGTCATCCGTACCCGTGCCATTGCTGTCTCTCCCCTGCCGGCCGATCCGTACCGAGTTGCGCGAGTGTGGGCGCTGCTATCTGGAGGTGATCTCGACCACGGTCCAGTGGCCGTCCCGCAGTTGGGCGGTGACGGAGAGCTGTGCCGCCGCCGTGGTGGGCGGCTTGCCCTCCCGCTCGTAGACCTGGTCGAGGAAGACCAGCAGGTGAGCGCTGTCGTCCGTCAGCCGGGTCACTCCGGCGCGGACGACATGGGTGGTGAGGGTCAGCTTCTGGTCGGCGGCCTGCTTCTCGACCTGGCCGAACAGGGCCGCGTACTGCTGGAGCGCCTTGCCGGCCAGGAGTTGCTTCGCCGACTCCTTGGTGACGGCGGTGGCCTGCGGGCTGTAGGAGAAGACCTTGCCGAGTGCGTTGCTGACATCGCCCGCGACCCGGGTGGTCGCCTCGCTGTCGGTCAGCGCGCGGTTCGAGGTGGCGGGGGTGTCGCGCAGTTCTCTGCCTTTGGCGAAGAGCGCGCCGCCGGTCGCGAGCAGTGCGACGACCAGGACCGCCGCCACGATGCGCTGCCACCGCCGGGCGGGCCCGGCGGTGGCAGCCGGTCCCGCGTCGGCGGCTGCGCCGGGTTCTTCTCCGGGCTCTTCTCGTTCCTCGACGTCCCGCGTGTCCACGTCCGTGCTCACGACCGCTGTCCCTCCCCGCTGTTTCATGCGCCGCTCCCGACCGGGATCGCCGTGAGCGCCTTGACCTTCCAGCCGTCCGCGGTCCGGGACAGTGTGGCCTCGAAGCGCTTGCGTTCGGTGCCGCCCTTTCCGGTGCGCGGGGTGACCTCGACGTCGACGGTCGCGATCACCTCGGCCGTACCGGTCCGCTCGTCGAGCGCGGTGAGCGCCGCGTCGGTGACCTTCCCGCGTGCGGTGGCACCGGACTTGGTCAGTTCCTTCGCGTCCTTGCTCCGGGTGCGCCCCAGCTGGTCGTGGAGCGGCCCGGTCGAGGAGTCGAGCCAGGCTCCGAGGCCGGCGTCCACGCTCCCGGCGTCCTTGGCGTCGAGGCTGTTCAGCCGGGCGAGGTGGTGCTTCCCGTCGGCCAGCGCGGCGTCACGGTGCTTCGCGTACGCCAGGTTTTCGTCGCCGCGCGCCCGGGCGTACGACCAGCCGCCGAGGGCGCAGACCAGCACGGCGGCGAGCAGCACCGCCCAGCCGGTCAGGGTCCTGGTACGGGATGTCATCGGCCGCCTCCCTGTCCGAGCCCCAGCAGTCCGGCCATGCCGTCGGCGTCCTGCGGGGTCCGGCCGGTGACACCGAGCGCCCCCGGGAGCCGGTCCGCGTCGTCGCCCAGCAGCATCGAGCCGGGCTTCGCGGGCTCGGGCACGGCGCCGCCCTTCGGCGCGTTCGCGCTGCCGCGGACGTTGATGCCGGTGCCGGGCGACGAGGTGCAGCGGGCCTTGGTGTTGACGGGGGGTCCGGCCGTGGTCTCCAGACCGCTGCGGTAGACCGTGCCGCCGTATCCGGCGGTGCAGGGCAGCGGTTCGAAGAAGGTCACCGACATGCCGAACCGGGCGCCGTTCTCGTCGATCGCGCTGGCCCCGGCGGCCGCCACCGCGGGCAGTTTCACCAGGAGTTCCTCCATGCCGCGCTGCCGGGTGACGGCGACCTCGGAGGTGGTGAGGAGGTTGGCGACGACGACGCCGAAGCTCGGGTCGAGGTCCCGCAGCAGCCCGCTGATCTGTCCGGTCGCGTCGGGGGCGACCGCGATCAGCTTGCGAAGATCGGTGTCGGATCCCTTGAGCTGGGCGGCCAGTTCCTTGGCGCCGGAGGCGAATCCCTTGAGCGCCTCGCCCTGTTCGGCCTGGGTGCGCAACACGGTCCGGCCGTCGATCATCAGCCGGGTGTTGACCGGCAGCGCGTCGTCCGCAGCCTGGACGAATTCGCTCCCGGTGTCCAGCAGCACCTGGAGGTCGTCGCCGCGCCCCTCGAACGCGGTGCCGAACTCGTCGACGACCGTGCGCAGGGATTCCAGGTCGACGGAGCCCGCGAGGTCGTTGACGCTGGTGAGGACATCGGTGACGGGAGCGGGGACGGTGGTGTCGGCCTGGTCGATGACGGAGCCGTTCGCCAGGTACGGGCCCTCGGTGCGGGTGGGCCGCAGGTCGACGTACTGCTCACCGACCGAGGAGAGGCTGGCGACGACGGCCTTGAGGCCGTCCGGGATCTTCGGGGCGTCCTTCTCGATGCGCAGTTCGGCCTCGACCCCGTCGTCGGTGAGCTCGATCGGCCCGACCCGGCCCACCGAGACACCGCGGTAGGTGACGTTGGAGTGGGTGTACAGCCCTCCGGTGCGCGGGAGTTGGACCTTTACGGTGTAGTAGCTGCGCAGGCCGATGTAGTGACCGAGGTCGGCGTACCGCACGCCGAGGTAGCCGAGCACGAGCACCGCGATGATCAGGAAGGAGATGTTCTTGAGCCGTATGGCGAGGGTGATCATCGGCTGCTCCCGTTCGTGCCCGCCGTCGGGACCTGGGGAAGGGGCAGCGGCAGTCCCTGCCCGGACCGGCTCGAAGCGGCCCCGGCCTGCGGAGGGGCCGCCGGGACGATCGGAGGGATGATCTGTGTGCCGGGCACGGCCGTCAGATCCAGGTAGACGTTGAGGTAGTCGCCCTTCACCCCGCGCAGCACCTCGTCGGTGAACGGGTAGGTGAGCAGCACCTGGAGGGAGTCGGGCAGGTCGCGGCCGGAGTCGGCGAGCGCCTTGAGGCTGGGGGCGAGGGCCTTGAGGTCGGCGATCATGTCGGCCTTGCTCTTGTTGACCGTGTCGACGGCGACGGTGGAGAGGGTGTCGAGCGAGCGCAGCATGGTGAGGAGCGAGCCGCGCTGCTTCTCCAGGACCTTCAGGCCGGGGCTGAGCCCGGTGAGGACCGTGCCGACGTCCTGTTTGCGGGTGGCGAGGGTGGCGGAGAGCCGGTTCACCCCGTCGAGGGCGTCGGTGATGTCCTTCTTGTGGTCGTCCAGGTTCGTGACGAGGGTGTTGACCCGGCCGAGCATCGAACGGATCTGGGGTTCGCGTCCGGCGATTGCCTTGTTGAGCTCGGTGGTGATGGTTTTGAGCTGGTTGACGCCGCCGCCGTTGAGGAGCATCGACAGGGCTCCGAAGACCTCTTCGACCTCGGGGTTCCGGTTGGTCCGGGTCAGCGGTATCCGGTCACCGTCGGCGAGTCTGCCCTGCGCGGTGCCGCGTGCCGGGGCGGCGAGCTGGATGTACTTCTCGCCGAGGAGGCTGGACTGTTCCAGGTGGGCGTAGGCGTTGGCGGGCAGTTCGACCTTGCCGTTGACGCGCATGGTGACCTTGGCGTTCCAGCTGCCGGAGCCCAGGGAGACCTTGGTGACCCGGCCGACGGCGACATCGTTGACCTTGACCGATGCCTGCGGGGCGAGGCTGAGCACGTCCGCGAATTCCGCGGTGATCTCGTAGGGGTGGTCGCCGAGGTCGGCGCCACCGGGCAGCGGCACCTGGTCGATCCCGGTGAACGCGGGCAGGCCGGAACCGCTGACGACGAGGGCCAGGCCGACGCCCACGGCCAGCACCGCGACGACGCCGGTCGTACGGGCTCCGGGTCTGCGCAGCACACGGCTCATCGCTTCGCCCCCTTCTCTTCCGTGGCGGTCTTCGCCGGGGTGCCGTAGACGGTGCCGACGGCCGGGAGCGGCAGGGTGGGCAGCGCCTTGCGGCGGGCGGCGTCCACCGGGGTGAGTCCGGCGAGGCCGGTGGTGAGCGGTCCCATGGAGAGCTCGTTGAGGTTGGTGCGGCCGTTGAGGGTGCGGTTCACCGGGTCGTAGGCGTTGACGACGTTGCCCGCGGCGAGCGGCAGCGTGTCCATCGACTCGGCGAGCGAGGCCCGCTGGTCGACCAGGGTCTGGGTGAGCGGCACCAGGGCGTCCACGTTCGCCTTCAGGGCGCCGCGGTTCTTCTGGATGAAGCCCTTGACCTGGCCCAGTGCGGTGCCCAGTTCCTTCAGCGCGGCACCGAGGTTCTCCTTGTCGTCGGCGAGGAACCCGGTGACCGAGTTGAGCTGCTGTTCGGCGGCGCGCACATTGCCGTCGTTGTCCTTCAGCACGGTGGTGAAGGTCTGCAGGTAGGACAGCGTGTCGAAGAGGTTCCCGCTGCTCTTGTCGAGGGTCTTGGTGGCCTTGCCGAACTGCTCGATGGAGTCCCCGATGGCCTTTCCGTTGCCGTCCAGGTTCTTGGCGCCGGTGTCGAGGAGCCCGGAGAGCGCTCCGTCGGCGTTGGCTCCCTCCGGGCCCAGCGCCTTGGACAGCTCCGTGATGGAGTCGTACAGCTGGTCCACCTCGACGGGTGTGGCGTTGTTCGCGGCCGGCAGCACGGCGTTGTCCGCGAGCTCCGGTCCGCCGTCGTAGGCGGGGGCGAGCTGGATGTAGCGGTCGGCGACGAGGCTGGGGGCGACGACCACGGCGTGCGCCTCCTTGGGGACCTTGACGCCCTTGTCGACGCGCAGGATCACCTCGACCTCCTTGCCCCGGGGCGTGACCGATTCGACCCGGCCGACCCTGACGCCGAGGATCCGCAGGTCCGATCCGGCGTAGACGCCGGTGGCCTGGTCGAAGTAGGCGGTGACGGTCGTCGTTCCCTCGTCGTCCATGGCCATCACGCCGGTGGTGGCCGCGACGGCCACCACGGCGAGTCCGGCGCCGATGCCGACGATGCGCTTCATTCTCATGTCAGCGGCCGCCTTGCTGCTTGGGTGGCTTGCACTCGGGCCCGGCCGGTGTGCCCGCGGGCACGTATTCCTTCGGGACGACTCCGCAGACGTAGTTGTCGAACCAGCGTCCGCTGCCGAGGGTGTTGCCGACGAGCCGGCTGTACGAACCGGCGAGCGAGAGCACCTTGTCGAGACTCTTGCGGTTCTTCACCAGTACCGCGGTGACCCGGCCGAGCGAGTCCAGGGTGGGCTTCAGCTGCTTGTTGTTGTCCTTCACCAGGCCGGTGAGCTGGGTGCCCAGGTTCCGGGTGCCGGTGAGCAGCAGGTGGATGGAGTCGCGGCGTGCCTGGATCTCGCCGAGGAGCAGATTGCCGTCCTCCAGCAGGGTCTCGAAGCTGCTCTTCTTGTCGGCGAGCGTCTTGGTGAGCTGCTTGCTGCCCTTGAGGAGGGTGGCGAGCTCGGCGTCACGTTCGGAGACGGTCTTCGAGAGGGCGGAGAGCCCGTCGGCCGCGCTCTTCACGTCCGGCGGGGAGTCCTTGAAGGTGTCGGAGATCGTCTCGAAGCTCTTGGCGAGCTGTGCGGTGTCGATCTCGCCGATGGTCTCGCCCAGTCCGTTGAACGCCTGGGTGACGTCGTACGGGGACGTGGTGCGGCTCGCCGTGATGCGCTCGTGCGGGTCCTGCGGGGCGTTGCCCAGCGGGTCGACGGCGAGGTATTTCTCGCCGAGCAGGGTCTTGATGGCGATGCCGACGGTGGAGGAGTTGCCGATCCAGACGTCCTTGACCTTGAAGCTGACCTTCACCTTGGGGCCGTCGAGCGAGACGCCGGTGACCTCGCCGACCTTCACTCCGGCGACCCGCACCTCGTCGCCCTCGCTCAGTCCGGCGGATTCGGTGAAGTCGGCGCTGTAGGTGGTGCCGCCGCCGATGAAGGGCAGTGAGTCGACGCGGTAGGCGCCCAGGCCGATGAGGGCGAGGACGAGCAGTCCGACGACGGCCACGGCGACGGGGTTGCGTTCCCGTACGGGTTTGATTCTCATCCCTGGCACCTCGGCTTCCTGACCTCGATGCCGGTGGGCGGGGCGCTGCCGTCCTCGGTCGTCACTCCGCTGACCTTGGCTTCGCAGAGGTAGAGGTTGAGCCATGAGCCGTACGAGGTGAGCCGGCTGATCGCCGCCATCTTGGCCGGGGTCTTCTGCAGGAAGTTCTCGATCTGCGGCGTGCCCTTGCCCAACTGGTCGGAGAGCCGTCCGAGTTGCTTGATGTCGCTCTTGAGGGGCGCCCGGCCGTCTTCGAGGAGGTCCGCGGTGACGGTGGTGAGCGCGCCCATGGCGGTGACCGCCTGGCCGAGCGGCTTGCGGTCGCCGGCGAATCCGGTGACGAGCTTCTGCAGGGTGACGACGAGGTCGTCGAAGCCTGCCTCGCGGTCGTTGACGGTCTTCAGGACCGTGTTGAGGTTCTTGATCACCTCGCCGATCACCTTGTCCTTCGCGGCGACCGTGCCGGTCAGCGAGCCGACGTGCGAGAGGATGCTGTCGACGGTGCCGCCCTCGCCCTGGAGCACCTGGACGATGGAGCCGGCCAACTGGTTGACGTCGGGCGGGGAGAGTCCTTCGAAGAGCGGCTGGAAGCCGTTGAAGAGCTGGGTGAGGTCGAGTGCCGGGGTGGTGTGGGAGAGCGGGATGGTCTCTCCGGCGTCGAAGCTCCTGCCGACCGGCCCGGCCCCCTGGTCGAGGTCGATGTAGCGCTGGCCGACCATGTTGAGGTACTTGATCGAGGCGGTCACCGACGCGGGGAGCCTGCGCCCCTTGCGGACGGCGAAACCGACCTCGGCGAGCCTCTTGTCGGCCACCTCGATGGACTCGACCTGTCCGACCTTGACCCCGGCGATCCGGACGCTGTCGCCGACGACCAGTCCGGTGGCGTCGGTGAACCTGGCCCGGTACGTGGTGGTGTCGCCGACGCCGGTGTTGGCGATGGACAGTGCCAGCACGGTGGTGGCCAGCACGGTCACCAGGATGAAGACGATCGATTTCGTGAGCGGAGCGGCGAGAGAGCGTCGCTTCACTTGAGCTTCACCTCCGCACCGCGGAAGGCCGGACCGATGAGCACGCTGCTCCAGTCGGGCAGGGTCTGCGGCTGGACTTTCAGTGAGGGAGCGACCAGCTCGTTGACGAGCCGGCTCTCCTGCGGGGAGTTGGGCATGCCGAGTGCGGAGTCCGTGGCCGAGGGCAGGGTGCCGGCCGGTTCGTCGGCGTATGCGGTGCCGGGCGGGGTGACCGCCGTCGCCGTGCGGGCGTCCGCGGTCGGCACGGTTCTGCCCACGTACGGCACGGAGTAGCAGTGTGGTCCGCCGGTCGAGTTGTAGACCGGGGTGTCCTTGCCGGGCACGTACTTGCCCTTCGACTTCACCGACTTGATGGTGACGTGGAGTCCGGGCCGGTCGGTGCCCTTGCCGAGCGCCTTGTCCATGGCGGGCACGAAGCCGGCCATGGTCCGCAGGGTGCAGGGGAATTCGTCGGAGTACTTCGCCAGCAGTTCCAGCGTCGGCCTGCTCGTGGCGGAGAGCCGGATCAGGTTGTCCTTGTTCTCCTGGAGGAACGAGGTGAGGTCCCGCGCGGAGGCAGTCGTGGACCCGTACAGTCCGGCGAGCTGTGCCTGCTGTTCGGCGATGGTGCCGCTGGTGGTGGTGAAGTCGGTGAGTGCGTCGAGGACATCGGGGGCGGCGTCCCCGTACACCTTGCTCACCTTGACGAGTTCCTTGATGTCGGCGTTGAGCGTGGGGAGTTGGGGGTTGAACTTCGCCAGGTGGGCGTCGAGCGTGACGAGGGTGTCGCCGAGCTTCTCGCCGCGCCCTTCGAGGGCCTGGGAGACCGCGCCCAGGGTGGCGGCGAGCTTCTCCGGCTTGACGGCGGTCAGCAGCGGCAGGACGTTGTCGAGGACTTGCTCGAGCTCGATGGCGTTGCTGGAGCGGTCCTGCGGGATGACGGAGCCGGCCCGCAGCGGTTGCGTGGACGGCAGTTCGGGCGGTACGAGGGCGACGAACCGTTCCCCGAAGAGTGTGGTGGGCAGCATCTGGGCGGTCACGTCGGCCGGGATCCGGTCGAGCTTGTCGGGGTCGATGGCCAGGGTGAGCCGGGCCCCGTTCCCGTCGGCCGCGATGTTGCGGACCTGGCCGACGACGACGCCGCGCAGCTTCACATCGGCGTTGTCGTGCATCTCGTTGCCGACGCTCGAGGTGCGTACGGTCACAGTGGCGTCGTCGGTGAAGTCCTTCCGGTACACCGAGACCGAGACCCAGACGAGTACGGCGGGCACGAGGAGGAAGGTGACTCCGGCGAGTCTGCGGCGGACGGTCTGCGTCCGGTGGGAATTCATCAGCCGGCCACCTTCACCGTCGTGGTCGCGCCCCAGATGGCGAGGGAGAGGAAGAAGTCGGTGACGCTGATGAGCACGATGGCGTTGCGCACCGACCGCCCGACCGCGACGCCCACACCGGCGGGCCCGCCGGTGGCGTGGAAGCCGTAGTAGCAGTGGGCGAGGATCACCATCACGCTGAAGATCAGCACCTTGAGCACCGACAGCAGCACGTCGTCCGGGGAGAGGAAGAGATTGAAGTAGTGGTCGTACGTGCCCGCGGACTGCCCGTTGAAAAGGACCGTGATGTAGCGGGAGGCGAGGTACGAGGAGAGCAGCCCGATCGCGTACAGCGGGACGATCGCGACGACCCCGGCGATGATCCGGGTGGAGACGAGGTACGGCATGGACCGCACCCCCATCGCCTCCAGGGCGTCGACCTCCTCGTTGATCCGCATCGCGCCGAGCTGGGCGGTGAAGCCGGCGCCCACGGTCGCGGAGAGCGCGAGTCCGGCGACGAGCGGGGCGATCTCGCGGGTGTTGAAGTAGGCGGAGATGAAGCCGGTGAAGGCGGAGGTGCCGATCTGGTTGAGGGCCGCGTACCCCTGAAGGCCGACGACGGTGCCGGTGAAGAGGGTCATCGCGACCATCACGCCGATGGTGCCGCCGATGACACCGAGACCGCCGCTGCCGAAGGCCACTTCGGCCAGCAGCCGCTGGACCTCGCGCAGATAGCGGCGCAGGGTTCGCGGCACCCAGATCAACGCGCGTACGTAGAAGGTGAGTTGTTCGCCGGATCGGTCGAGCCAGCTGAGCATCGACATCGGTCAGCTCCCCTTCGCGGGGACGATCTGGAGGTAGATCGCCGTGAGGACCGTGTTCACGAAGAACAGCAGCATGAAGGTGATGACGACGGACTGGTTGACCGCGTCACCGACGCCCTTCGGGCCGCCGCGCGGGTTGAGTCCGCGGTAGGCGGCCACGATGCCCGCGATGAAGCCGAAGATGAGTGCCTTGATCTCGCTGATGTACAGGTCGGGGAGCTGGGCGAGGGCGGAGAAACTGGCCAGGTAGGCCCCCGGGGTGCCGTGCTGCAGGATCACGTTGAAGAAGTAGCCGCCGAGCGTGCCGACGACGGAGACCAGGCCGTTCAGCAGTACGGCGACCAGCATGGTGGCGAGGACGCGGGGGACGACGAGGCGCTGGATGGGCGAGACGCCCATGACCTCCATCGCGTCGAGTTCCTCACGGATCTTCCGCGAACCGAGGTCGGCGCAGATGGCCGAGCCCGCGGCGCCGGAGATCAGCAGGGCCACGATGATGGGGCTGGCCTGCTGGATGACGGCGAGGACGCTGGCGCCGCCGGTGAACGACTGGGCGCCGAGCTGCTGGGTCAGCGAGCCGACCTGGAGGGCGATGACCGCGCCGAACGGGATCGAGACGAGCGCCGCGGGCAGGATGGTGACGCTGGCGACGAACCAGAACTGCTCGATGAACTCCCGTACCTGGAAGGGCCGTCGGAAGACCTCCCGGCTCACGGTCACGGCGAGCGAGAACAGCTTCCCGGTCTCGCGCAGCGGGGAGAGCAGCCGGTTCGGGGGCTTCTCCGCCGACTGCTTCGGCGCCGTCGCACCGGCCGCCTCGGCGGGCGGCGGCTCGGGGGGCAGTACCGGCATGGGGGCCGTCACGGACGTTCACCGCCCGCGGCCGGGGTGTAGCTCTTCATGATGGCCGTGCGGGCGGCCTCGGGCAGCCGGCCCATCATCGACAGGACCCGTTCCCGGCGGCGCAGGGCAGCCTGGCGTACGGGCATGCCGGGCGACGGCTCCAGCTGGGGCACGACGGTGCGCGGCCCGTTGGCGGAGCTGATGCCGACTCCGTAGCCGTTCACCTCCTCGGCGGCGAGGGTGGCGGCGTCCTTCTCCTCGGCCATCCCGATGGGCCCTTCGCGGCGCCCCGCGAGGAACTGGGCGACGACGGGCACATCGCTGGTGAGCAGTACCTCGCGGGGCCCGAAGGTGACGAGGTTGCGGCGGAACAGCATGCCCATGTTGTCCGGGACGGTGGCCGCGATGTCGAGGTTGTGGGTGACGATCAGCATCGTCGCGTCGATCTGCGCGTTGAGATCGATGAGCAGTTGGGAGATGTACGCGGTGCGGACCGGGTCGAGTCCGGAGTCCGGTTCGTCGCAGAGAATGATCTGCGGGTCCAGTACGAGGGCGCGGGCCAGGCCGGCCCGCTTGCGCATGCCGCCGGAGATCTCGCCCGGCAGCTTGTCCTCGGCGCCGAGCAGACCGACGATGTCGATCCGCTCCATGACGATCCGGCGGATCTCCGATTCCTTCTTGCGGGTGTGTTCACGCAAGGGGAAGGCGATGTTGTCGAAGAGCGACATCGATCCGAAGAGCGCGCCGTCCTGGAACATGAGCCCGAAGAGTTTGCGGGTCTCCATGATCTCGCGTTCCGGGCTGTTCACCATGTCGACGCCGTTGATGAGGACGCGCCCCTGCTCCGGCTTCAGCAGACCGATGATGGATTTCAGGAAGACGGTCTTTCCGGTGCCGGAAGGCCCGAGCATCACGCTCACCTCGCCGGCGGGCAGGGTAAGGGTGACGTCCTGCCAGATGTTCTGCTTGCCGAAGGACTTCGTGAGGCCCTCGACGACTACTTCGATTCCCATCGGCCCTCCTTCGAAGTTGTTGTGAACGAAGTCATCTGTCAGCGCTCCGGCTCTGAGAAATGCGTTGGCGGCTCGTCACACATGCACCAGGAGGCGCACGCTATGTCCGCCGAAACCGCCAGGACAAGCCGTTGAAAGCGGAAATCGACGAACCGGGCTCTCGGTGTGGATCATTTGTCACCGAGTGACAAAGCCGGATGCGGGCTTTGTCGAAATCTGCGCAAGGTTTCCGGCCCGCGAACCGGGGCCCAGCGGCGGGCGAACCGGAGCCACCGGGGCTCCAGAGGTACCGAACAAGCAGCAGCGGATACGTTTTCCCGCTGCTCAACGGGACGCTACGGCCCGGTAACCAGCCTCCGCAATACCGGTTCGTAAACTTTTTGCACGCCATTCGACGGCCTTTTTGTTTTTGTGAGCGAGTGAGTATCGCGCATCGCCCACTTGTCGATAAGTGAGCCCTTCGGCACACCGGTATGCAAACGCCCGCCTCGCCCGGAAGAATGCGCCGGGCGGGGCGGGCGGCATCGCTGATCTCCGTACTCCACGGAATGAGGTACCGGGGAGGTACCTACCGCGCCACTCCTGCGTGCCAGCTCTCCGAAAGCAGCCGACCGGCGTTGGGCGCCGACGCACCGGGCAATGCCAGGCCCCCGGTGTACGTGGCGGCGTTGTTGAGCACCAGGTTGTTCTTTCCGGCCGCCGACGGCAGCGCCGTCTTCAGGTTGACCGCCCAGTTCAGCTCACCGAGGGTCAGGGGCCCGCAGCCGCTCACCCCGGGGACGGCGAACCCCGCGTCGCCCTGTGCGTTTCCGGTCAGCTCGATGCGGTTGAGCAGACCGCCGGTGTTCGCCGTGCCGTTGGCGTCGAAGCGCTTGCTGGCCACGGCCGGCTGGGTGAGGTTCTGCGGGCGCAGCACGATCGGGTCGGAGGTGGTCCCGATGTAGCACTTCGAACCCAGGAAGGGGTTCTCCAGATGGATGCGGACCGGGATGTCGACGATCGTCTTCCCGCTCTGCATCCCTGCGGCCACGTCGAAATTCCTGGGCGTGCCGGCCGACTGCACGGTGGCAACGACCCGGTTGAGGCTGTTGTCCGTCAACTGCTTGCAGATGTCGGAGACCACCGGAATCCCGCTCGGGCACATGAGGCCGAGCAGACCGCCGGGAATCTCCGTCGGCGCTCCCACGATCGCCCCGCCCGCGGGCGGCACGATCCTGGACTCACCCGTCGCCGTGTTCCGTACGACGCCGAACTGGAGGTCGTTGGCACCGGTCGTCGCCAGGGTGTTGCCGAGCTTGATGGAGCCGCTCTCGGAGTGCGAGGCCACGCAGATCGCGATGTTCGTCTGGCCGTCCGCGGCCACCATGGCCGGGTCGTCGACCGGACACCGGGTGAAGGGCGCCCAGTTGCCGTTCATCTCCTGGGCGGAGGCGGCGCTCGCCGGCGAGGTGCTCAGCGGAATGCCTACGGCGACCGTCATCAGCGCGCCGAGGAGGGCGGGTCTGAAACTTTTCGGAGCAGCTCGCATGATTCGTCCAGCCTTTCTGGGGATCCGGGAGTCAGCGCTTGCGGAACAGCTCTCAGCGTTCGGGCTCGGGCTTCGGCGGCTCGGGACAGTTCGCCGGAACACCTTCGACACACAACGGGGACTGCATCATTTTCGTGTAGTTGCCTTTTCCGGAGACCGAGGCGGTGAAGAGGTTGTCGAGATCCTCCGTGACACCGCATCCGGTGAACGGCGGCACATCCGCGTAACCGGTCAGCGGCCCCCCGGTCTTCACCGTGTAGCCCTCGGGGCCGCCCGCGCCGGACGCCCCCTTGCCGACCAGTTCCAGCGTCATCGGGCTCGCACTGCGGCAGTTGGCGCCGACGTCCAGCGGCTCCCCGTTGACCTCCACGTCGTAGAGGCGCGCGCGCACGGGAGCGATGGCGGTCGTCGTCTCCTTGTACTTCTTGGTCTCCGGGTCGGGGGCCGAGTCGCCCAGCGTTCCGATGTCGATCCTGCCTTCGAGGATCAGTTCCACCTTCGCCGTCGTCGGCATGAAGCCGAAGGTGAGGAAGGTGGCCTCGGCCGGCGGCATCTGGGCCCTGCCCTTGTAGTCGAGCGTGCCGTCGGTGGTCAGCCAGCTCTTCACGCCCGTCGGGCATCTGAGGAAGGAGACGGACGTGTTCAGGTTGAGGCGAAGATGTCCGGGGTCGTTGAACTTGATCGCCCCGGCCAGTTTGTTGACGTTGGAGTATCCCGCCATGTAGCCGTGTGCCGGCTTGGGCACCTGCGGGAGCGGACCGGTCATGACCGTGCAGTCGGCGGGTGGCTGTACGCCCCCCGACGGCAGATCCGCTGCCCGTCCCGCCTTCGCACCGCCGGACCGGTCGGGGGTGGTGCCCCCGGACGGCTCGGGGGCGGCCCCGGAAGGCGGCGTGGTTCCGCTCTCCGGGGGAACGGTGACCGTGGCCAGCTCCGCGCTCTGGTCCGGATCGACCTTGCACGAGAAGGCCAGCGGGGGCGGCGCGTCCCCGGCGCCTTCCGCGGCGCGCGGGGCGAGGCCCACGTCCAGCTGCCCCAGGGCGAAGAGCACGTCGCCGCTGGATCTCGGCGTGATCGTCGGAACCTCGCCCGTCGCCCGGAGCGAGAGGTCGCCCGTGGCGGGGAGCGGGAATTCCGGGATCTCCAGCCCTTGCCAGGGCACATCCGTCGACTCGCCCCGCTGCGAGACCTCGGTCAGCATCCGCGCGGATCCCGAGACGGCCACCGGTTCGGCCCCCGGCGACGCGGAGAGCGCGGAACGCGGGAGCTCGAAGGAGAGGGCCACGTCCCGGAGCCGGATCGCCGTCCCGATGCTCGTGGTCACCGGCAGCTCCGCCGCGATGTGCACCGCGACCGGCTGCGCGCCGGAGGGAAGGTCACAGGTGTAGGCGACGTCCGCCTCGGCGGTCCGGGTGTCGGTCGCGGCTCCCGTTCCCGGCATGAATCCCGCCACGATCGTCACCGCACCGACTGCGGCGATGCGCGCGGCGCGCCGCGGGTCCATGGTCCTTGTTCTCATCTCGGCCTACCTGCCGTCGTCTCGGTGCTCGGCACTCGTGCGTGTATTGCAAAAGGACCTGCCGACGGCGGGCCGCGGAGAGGAGGTGAACCTCCGCTCCGCGGCCCTTCCTTGCCACCGGCTCCGGTCCGGTCCGGTTACGGCGAGGTGATGGTGAGCGGCGCAGCGACCTTGTACGTCGCGTCGAACGTCGCCGAGTCACCCGCGTTGAGCAGCCCCGAGCAGTTGTCGGCACTGTCGACCTTCAGGCCGGTGCCGGTGTTGATGTCGAGTTCGCCAGTGGCGTTGTTGTAGGTCACGTTGCTCACGGACCCGGAGATCACGGCCTTGCAGGTGCCGAGGATGGTGTCACCGGTCAGGTTGACCTTGACCCCGGAGAGGCTTCCCGAGGTGATGCCACCGCTGTAGCTGCTCGCGTCGATGCTGATGACAGCACCCGTTGCGAGTGCGGCCGTGAAGTTCGAGCCGAGCGGTCCCGGGCACGGGCTGGCCGTGGATCCCCAGGCGGCGGCGGTGATCTTCGCGATGCCGACGCCGGTGGAGTACGTGCCGCTCGGAGCGGTGCCGCTGGCAGTACCCACCGAGCAGTCCACCTGCTGGCTGGTGTTGGTGTCGACCAGGGTCGCCACCGTGCCGGCCTTGAGCGAGGCCGTGAAGGTGCCGTTCGCGTTGGGGTTGACCACGGTCCACTGCGCGAGGGTGGTGGCCGAGGCCGACGTGGCGGCGAACCCGAACGCGGCTGCGGCGACGGTCGTGGCGAACAATGCTCGTCTGAGGGTGTTTCTCACGGAACTTACCTCCGGGAAGTGGAGTTGGACGTACCCGATTACCTCGCACCACACCCTGGGAATGGGCCCGGCACGAGGGCGGCTCACATCGTGTAACGCAGAAGTCGATGGACTCGACTGCGTGATCGAACTCCGTGCGGATCGAACGTTACGAGCCAGTAGCCCAACGCGGCAATACCCGGCACAGAAAATCCCCGCACCTCTCAGCAAAAGCATTCCGCCTTAGCGACAACTCAGCAGATCGCCACGATTTTCTGTACGAAAGTGAGTAGTTACGGCCGTGTCATGCGCCACGGCCCCCGCCGGACACTCATCCCAGGCGCAGTCACCGGCGGTGGGCCAGCCCGCCGACCGGCCACGTACCCGCCGGTAAGATCGTCGGGACCTCGGCCGAATGACACCCTGGCGCCCCGCATCCACCGCACGGCCGAACCCCTGCAGGGGGCGTCGCGGAACACCGTCCTGGACCACAGAACACACCGCCGCCGGCGAACCGCCGGCGAATTATCCATTCCGGCCGACCGGTTTTGACATTTGCCCGCCGACCCCAAAGGATTCCCCTTCCCTGAATAACATGTTCCCCTTCTGATTCCGCGGATCAAGAGGCGGCAAATGGCCGCGTCCCGCCACGTTCACAGCGGTCCGGGAACACGCACACCACCGGCACGAATCCGCACCAATCACCCGGGCAGGAATCCGTTACCCACGGTTACTTTCTTGTCGCCGGGAGAGCAGACGTCCGAAAAACATTGTCCTGAAGTGAGCACTGGCGCCCCACCTGCACCGAAGCACCACAACGGGGCCGAGATATGTGCCCCTTGCACTTCGATCTTGTCCAAGTAGTGGGCACAACCGCTCACTTGGTCTATCTTCATCGCGAACTTGGTACGCACCTGTCGGTTCGTGGGAGCGCTTTCCCCACCGCCTGTCCCCCCACCGGGCGCCGGAGAGCAGGGGGGACTGTCATGTCTGAACTCATTCAGCCGTTGGACACGGGGGATCCTCTGGGGCCGCTCCCCCAGGAATTCGCCGCCATCATGCGGCCCGAACTGCCGAGCCTGATCAAGGAGATCGGCGTCGAGGTCACCCGGGCCTACCCGGAATACGCCAGACTGCTCGACGGCCCCAACGGGCAGGCCATCAGGGTCGGCGTGGAGCAGAGTCTCTCCTCCTTCGTGGACCTGGTCGCCGAGCCGTCCGCGCCGACCTCGCTGCGCGACGACATGTGCCGCCGCTTCGGGCGTTTCGAGGCGTACGAAGGCCGCACGATGGAGACGCTCCAGGGCGCCTACCGCCTCGGGGCCCGGGTCGCGCTGCGCCGGGCCAAGAAGGTCGGCCGGACTCACAACTTCTCGCCGGCCCTCATGCTCAGCTTCGCCGACGCGCTCTTCACCTACATCGACGAGCTCGAATCCCTCTCCCGGGAGGGCTTCCTGGAGGTGCAGTCGCAGACCGGCGAACAGACCGAGGCCATGCGCCGGCGTCTGCTGCACCTGATCCTCGCCGGACGCCCCTCGCCCCGTACCGCCATCGCCGAACTGTGCGAACAGACCGGATGGGCGCTGCCCGACGAGGTCACCCTGGTCGCCGTCCGCCCCCCCGCCACCCTGGACCGGGCCGTGGCCGACCGCGATCTACTGGCCGATCTCAGCGCACCGCAGCCACACTTATTGATTCCCGGAGCTTTCGACGACACCCGAAGACGCATGCTGGACGAGGCGCTCCTCGGCACCCACGCCGCGATCGGCCTGACCGTGCCCACCGCCCTGGCCTCGGACTCGATCCGCTGGGCCCGGCGCGTGCTCGAACTCGTCGACACGAACATCATCGACGACGCGCCCGTCATCCTCTGCGAGGACCACCTCATCACCCTGTGGCTGCTCTCCGACCCGGTGCTGGTCGACCAGCTCGCCCAGCGCGAACTGGCCCCGATCTCCGGCATCAGCGCCACCCGCCGGGAGCGGCTGGTCGAGACCCTGCGGATCTGGCTGGACACCCGTGGCACCGCGGCCCACATGGGCGAGCTGCTGGACGTCCACCCGCAGACGGTCCGCTACCGGATGCGCAATCTGGAGTCCATCTTCGGCGAGCAACTGACCGATCCCGAGAGCCGGTTCTCCACCGAGGCCGTGCTGCGGGCGCTCCAGTTGCGGGCCCGCGGGGACGAAACACCGGTCTGAGTCGGCTTTCAGCCGGATCACGGTCCTCACCATGAGTCAACTTACTTACAAGTAAGGCGAAATAGACGGTCACTCTCAAACGGTTGCCACACGGAGACGTTCTCAACGAGAAACCAGGAACTGCGTCCCGTACATATGGAGAAGTCGACCGCCGCACCCGGCGGCCGAGCCGAGAACCACCTCCTGGCCGACCATTCCGAGAGGGAACCCCCATGACCGCCTCACATCTCCTCGTCCCGGTGCCGATCCCGGACCGGGTCGCCGCGCTGATCGGGTCCTGCATCCCGCCGCACATCCTCCAGGCGGAATTCGACGCCGACTGCGCCGCGCGCGAGGTGCGCAGCTTCCGCGGTCCGCGACTCTGCGACGAGGACCGGGCCGACCGCGAGCAGGCGCTCTCCGAACTGGCCCGCGCCAACAAGTTGCTCGCCGCCCATCACCCCCGGCTGGCGGTGCGCCCCGGCAGCTCCTGGTGACGCCCCTCCCCCGCACCCGTCTTGCGGAGGGGCGACACGGCTCCCACCTTACTCGAAAGTAAGTTAGCTTCAGAGTAAGGAGCTGGTGTGGCCGACAACAGCAGCGGCAACCTCACCGCCGAACTGGCCGGGCTCGACTTCGCGGCCGTCTCCCCCGAGGAGTTCGCACGGATCGTCACGGGCCTGTCCGCCAAGCAGCTCGGCGAGATCATGCACGGCGAACTGCGCTCCCGGGTGCTCGGCGAGGTCTTCGGCCGGATGAAGCAGCAGTTCCGCCCGGAGGCGGCGGGGCAGCTGACGGCCCTGATCCGCTGGAAGATCACCGGCGACAGCGAGGCGGTCTACGAGACCTCGATCGGCAACGGCACCTGCACGGTCGGCTAGGGCCGGTCCGAGGCCGAACCGCGTACGACGCTGGTGATGGGTGACGCCGAGTTCCTCAAAC
Source organism: Streptomyces sp. NBC_01591 (assembly GCF_035918155.1). Taxonomy (NCBI): domain Bacteria; kingdom Bacillati; phylum Actinomycetota; class Actinomycetes; order Kitasatosporales; family Streptomycetaceae; genus Streptomyces; species Streptomyces sp. NBC_01591. The sequence goes on along the minus strand of NZ_CP109327.1, from coordinate 7,662,122 downwards.
TGGTCTCCGGCAACGGCAATCCCCTGACGATGTTCATGATGCGCAAGCTGAAGGTCGCCGGCGATGTCGGCCTGGCGGCGGGACTGACCCGCTACTTCGACATCCCGAAGGCCTGATCCCATGAGCTACTTCTCTCTCGCCCTCACCGAGGAGCAGCAGGATCTGCGGGACTGGGTGCACGGCTTCGCCGCCCAGGTCGTCCGCCCCGCGGTGGCCGAGTGGGACGCGCGGCACCGAGATCGAGGCCGTACGCCTGCTGATCTGACAGGCCGCCTGGATGGCCCGCAACGACCGGACCTTCGACGCCGGGCAGGGCTCCATGTCCAAGCTGCGCGCGAGCGAACTCGCCGTGGCGGCGGCGGAGAAGGCCGTCCAGATCCTGGGCGGCGCCGGGTACAGCAGGGAGCATCCCGTCGAGCGGATGTACCGCGACGCCGAGATCTACACGATCTTCGAGGGTACGAGCGAGATCCAGCGGCTGGTCATCGCGCGGGCGATCTCCGGCCGCCACATCCGCTGACCGTCACATCCGCCGACCGTTCCCTTGCGGGTGCCGGGCACGCCCGTTCGCATGCCCGGCACCGAGGTCGCCGAGGCGGGTGCCCGCGCCCCCGGTCTCAGCCGGCGACCGGGGTGAACCGCACCGGCAGCGACCGCGGGCCCCGGGTGAAGACGCCTTGCTCGGTGGGGGTGAAGCCGTCCGCGAGCCGCAGGTCGGGCATCGCGTCGAGCAGTTGGTTCACCCCCGTCTCCACCTCTGCCCTGGCCAGCAGCGCACCGACGCAGAAGTGCCTGCCGAGCGCGAACGCCAGGTGGTCGGCGGCCGCCGAGAAGGCGGTGGTGCTGGTCAGATCGGAGCGGAAGATGTCGAACCGGTCGGGCTCGCCGTAGCGCGATTCGTCACGGTTGGCGGAACCGATCAGACAGGTGACGGTGGCTCCGGCCGGGACCGTACCGCCGCTGAGCTCCACCTCTCGCGCCGTCTGGCGCATGATCATGTGGACCGGCGGGGTGTGGCGCAGGGTCTCGGCGAAGGCCCGGTCGATGAGGGTGCGGTCCTCCCGTACCGCCGCGAGCTGCTCGGGGTGGGTGAGCAGATTGGCGAAGACGGAGGCGATGGCCTTGTCGGTGGTCTCGCCGCCCGCCGCGAGCAGCAGGCTGCAGAACGCCTTGATGTCCTCGTCGCTCATCCGCACACCGTCGACCTCGGCGGCGCAGAGCGCGGAGAGCAGGTCGTCGCCCGGCTCGTTCCGGCGCCGCTGGATGACCGGGATCATGTACCCGGCGAACTCCCGACGGGTTCGTTCGCCGGCCGCGGCGACTTCCGGGTCGCCCGCCAGATTGCCGAGGAAGTCGATGACGGTGGTGTACCAGCCGTGGAAGCGGTCGTGGTCCGCCCTGTCCAGGCCGAGCATGTCGGCGATGACGAGGACGGGGAAGCGGGTCGCGAAGGCGTCGACGAGATCGGCCTCGCCGGTGTGCCGGAAGGCGTCGATCAGCTCGCGTGCGTTGCGCTCGATGACCGGCAGGAACTTCTCCTGGAGGTCCGTGCCCCGGAAGGCGGGGGCGACCAGGGCCCTGCGGACGGCGTGCTCGCGGCCGCTGAGCTGGAGGATCGTCCTGCCGTGGACGGGTTCGATCTGCCAGTCGTAGTTCTCGGTGGTGAACTCCCCCGCCCGGTCCTTGAACACCCGCTCCACGTCCTCGTACCGGGAGATGATGTAACTGTTCGTGGCCTCGTGCCGGATCAGCGGCGCGCTCTCGCGCATGATCCGGTACGCCCCGTAGGGATCGGCCGCGAAGGCGGGCGAGAGAATGTCGGGCAGTGACGGCGGTTGCGGTGCGACCGGCTCGTGCGGGGCAGGTGTCATGACGCTCCAGGATCGTGAACGGGCAACGCCGTCAAGGTTATTGATCAGCCGCCCACCGACACACCCCCTGGGGGAACGCCATGCCCGCCGGCCCGCGACCGTCCGTCCTGTTCGTCACCGACCTCGCCTACGAGGCGCGCGGCCGCCGCTACTGCGACGAGGACATCCACCTGACGGCGCGGCTGCGGGAGGATTTCGATGTCGCGCTCTGTCACCCCCGGGACGCCGCCGCGCTGCTGGACGGCTTCGACACGGTCGTCATACGCAACAGTGGTCCGGTGCTGTATTACCAGGAGGCATACGACGCGTTCCGCGCACGGGCGCGGGAGCTGGGCACCCGGGTCTACAACCCGCTGCACGGCCGCGGGGACATGGCGGGCAAGCAGTATCTGGTCGATCTGAGCCGGGCCGGGCATCCGGTGATCCCCACGGTGGACCGGGCGGCCGGTCTGGGATCGTTGCCCGAGGCGGCGGAGTACGTGGTGAAGCCGAAGCTGGGGGCGGACTCGGCCGGACTGCGGTTCGTGCGGGAGGCCGCGCTGCCGGAGGGTGCGGACGGCACAATGCTCGTCCAGCCCCGGATCGACTTCCGCTACGAGGTGTCCTTCTACTTCATCGACCACGACTTCCAGTACGCGCTGTACGCACCGGACCCGGAGCGGCGGTGGATGCTGGAGCCGTACGCGCCGGACGCGGCGGATCTGGCGTTCGCCTGTGGCTTCGTGGAGTGGAACAGTCTCGACCACGGCATCCAGCGGGTCGACGCCTGCCGGACCGTGCGGGGCGAGCTGCTGCTCGTCGAGTTGGAGGACCTCAACCCGTATCTCTCGCTGGACCGGGTGGCGGAGCCCGTGCGGGAGGCGTTCGTGACCCGGATGAAGACTTCCGTGCGGGATCTGCTGGCCTGACGACACGTCCGGCCGTCCCCCAACATGCGCGAGGCGCGGGCCGGTGTGAAGGTGCAAGCGTGACCACTGCCAGCGAGACCGCCCCCGCCGCGCAGAGTGCCGCCGCGCCGCCCGTACTCGATCCGCGCCGCCGGAACATCGTCTTCACGACGATCGTGCTGGGGATTCTGCTGGCCGCCCTGGACCAGACGATCGTCGGCACCGCGCTGCCGACGATCGTTTCGGATCTCGGCGGCGCCGCCCATATGTCCTGGGTGGTGACCGCGTATCTGCTCGCGGAGACGGTGGCGACGGTCCTGGTGGGCAAGTTCGGCGACCTGTTCGGCCGGAAGATCATCTTCCAGCTGTCGGCGATCATCTTCATCACCGGTTCGTTCCTCTGCGGTCTCGCGACCAACATGACGCTGCTGATCGTCTGGCGCGGACTGCAGGGCATCGGGGCCGGCGGGCTGATGGTCACCTCGATGGCACTGATCGCCGATGTGATCCCCCTGCGCGAGCGCGGCAAGTACCAGGGTGCGATCGGCGCGGTCTTCGGGGTGTCGACGGTGATCGGGCCGCTGCTCGGCGGGCTCTTCACCGACCATCTGAGCTGGCGCTGGGCGTTCTACGTCAATGTGCCGATCGCGATCGTGGTGGTCATCGCCGCGGCCCGGACGATCCCGTCGGTCAAGGCCGCCGGCCGGCCCGTCATCGACTATCTGGGCATCGCGATGGTCACGATCGGCGCGAGCGCGCTGATCCTGGCGACGAGCTGGGGCGGCAACGAGTACGCGTGGGGCTCGCCCGTCATCCTCGGTCTCTTCGCGGGCGGTCTCGCCGCACTGGCGCTCTTCTGCCTCGTGGAGTTCCGGGCGGAGGAGCCGATGCTGCCCATGCGGCTCTTCCGGAATCCGGTGTTCACCGTCTGCTCGGTCCTGAGCTTCATCGTGGGCTTCGCAATGCTCGGCGCGATGATCTTCCTGCCGACCTATCTGCAGTACGTGGACGGGGACTCGGCGACCCTGTCGGGCGTACGGACGCTGCCGATGGTCCTCGGGCTGCTCGTCGCCTCGATCTTCAGCGGCAACGTGGTCTCCAAGACGGGCCAGTACCGGATCTTCCCCATCGTGGGCTCGCTGATCATGGCGGTGGGGCTGTATCTGCTCTCCCGGATGGGTCCCGGCACCGGGGTGTGGCTGGAGTCGCTGTACATGCTGGTGCTCGGGGTCGGCATCGGTCTGGCCATGCAGGTGCTGACGATCGCCGTGCAGAACACGGTCGACTACGCGGACCTGGGTACGGCGACATCGGGCGTGACGTTCTTCCGTACGCTCGGCAGTTCTTTCGGCACGGCGGTCTTCGGGACGATCTACGCCAACGCGCTGAAGCCCAATCTGACCGAGGGCGTCGCCGCGGCGGCACGGGCCGGCGGCGACCCCGCGACGCTGGCGACGGCCGCGCAGAGCCCGGCGGGGCTGCACGGCCTTCCCCCCGCGCAGTCCGCGCCATTGGCCCAGGCGTACGCGGACACGCTGCACACCGTGTTCCTGTGGACGGTGCCCGTCGCGGTCCTGGGGTTCATCGTGGCACTCTTCCTGAAACAGGTGAAGCTGCGGGACACGGCCCGGGTCGGCTCCACGGACATGGGCGAGGGCTTCGCGCAGCCCGGCACCGGCGACTCGGCCAAGCTCCTGGAATTCGCCGTGGCCAAGATCCTGGGCGGAGCGGGCCCGGACACGGCCCGGCGGATCGTCGCGGACTCGGACACCCGGCTGGACATGGCGGGCGCCTGGGCGGTGATGCAGGTCGAGCTGTTCACCCGCATGGTGGGCCACGCGGGTCTGCGGCTGATCGCGGCCCGGCACCGGCTGCCGCCCGAGGTGCTGGTGCCGGTCTTCGACCGGATGATCGAGGAGGGCTATCTCACCGGCGACGGTCATCTGTTCACGCACACCGCCGCCGGGAGCCGGGAGGCCGCGGCGATCAACGACGCGTGGGCGCGGTGGCTCAACAAGCGCCTGGACGAGCACGGGGCACGCCCGGACGACCGGCAGCTGCGGGCGGCGGTGGACGTGATCGCCAAACGGCTGCTGGCGGAGGACCTGGCGCAGGAGCTGTCACCGGAGAAGGCCCTGGCGAGAACGGCGGGTTGAGTGGGCCGGGCCGCCGCACCCGCAAGTCAGTCGACGGAGACCGCGGTCGAGTACACCCAGGCGCCCTCGTGACGGACGAAGCGGCTCTTCTCGTGGAGCGAGTCCGGCCGCCCGTTGTCCGTGTAGTGCGCGCGGAAGGTGACCGTGCCCGTGGTGTGGAACGGGCTGCCGTCGGTCGTCTCCAGCACTTCCAGGCGTACCCATCGCATCCCGGGATCGAAGTCGACGGCGGGCGGCCGGGTGTCGGGGTGCCAGGTGCGCAGCAGATACGCCTCGTCCCGGACGACGAAGGCGGCGTACCGGGAGCGCATCAGCGACTCGCAGGTCGGCGCGGCGGCGGTCCCCGCGTGCAGGCGACCGCAGCAGTCCGCGTAGGTGGCGGGCAGGCCGCACGGGCACGGCGATTCCGCGGCGACCGCGTGGGTCCGTGCTCCGGCGGTGGTGGGCCGCCCCTGTCGTGTGGTGCGTCGTGACATGCGTCCATTGTGACCCGCGGCGGGGCCGGCCCGGGGGTCCGGGGTGAACCGGCGGCGGTACTCGCCGGGGCGGTCCGGTCAGCCGTCAGTGATGGCCTGGCGCGGTCAGGCCTTGCGGGCGACGCCCGCGTAGCCCGGGATCGGCTCGTCGCCGGGGACCTCGATGACCTCGCCGAGCTCCGGGTGCCAGTCCGCGGAGAGCGCGACCCCGGGGTCGACGAGTTCGAGGCCGTCGAAGAATGTGGTGACCTCGGCGTGGGAACGCAGGCGCAGGGTCATCCCCCGGGCCCGGTACATGGCGGACGCCTTCGCCGCACCCTCGGGGTCGAAGTCCCCGGTGGTGTGCGAGAGCACCAGATAGCTGCCGGAGGGCAGCCGCTCGACGAGACGGTCGACGAGCTCGGCCGCGCCGTCCTCGTCGTCCAGGAAGTGCAGCAGGGCGAGCAGCGACAGGGCGATCGGCTTGTCGAAGTCGAGAACGCTGCCGGCCGCTTCGAGGATGGCTTCCGGCTTGCGGGCGTCGGCCTGGATGTATTCGGTGGCACCCTGCGGGGTGGAGCGCAGCAGGGCCGCCGCGTGGGCGAGGACGATCGGGTCGTTGTCGCAGTAGACGATGCGCGCGTCCGGGGCGGTCCGCTGGGCGATCTGGTGGAGATTCGGCTCGGTCGGTATGCCGGTGCCGATGTCGAGGAACTGGCGGATGCCCTTCTCGGCCAGCCATCGGGTGGCCCGGTGCATGAAGGCACGGTTCACCCGGGCCATGTCACGCCCCCGGGCGTCGAGGGCGAGCAACTGCCGGGCCATCTCTTCGTCGACCGGGTAGTTGTCCTTGCCACCGAGGAACCAGTCGTACATCCGGGCGGGATGAGGCTTGGTGGTGTCGATCTCGATGGATTGGGGTTCGTGCCCGGTCATAGCGCGCTCCATGGGTCCATAGGTCGGCGAACAACAAGAGTGTGGGGCCGGGGCGGCTCCGGCGCTGCGGATTCGGGCAGGAGAGCCGGTCCGGGCGGGTGGGCCGCGGAATCAGGTGAGCAGGAAGTCCGCCTGACCGGACTTGGCCCCCTGGATGAACGCGGCGATCTCACGGGGCGAGTAGATCAGGGCGGGGCCGTCGGGGTCGGCGGACTGGCGTACGGCGATTCTGCCGTCGGACAGCTTCATCGCTTCGACGCAATTGCCTCCGTTCCCACCGCTCCACGGCTTGTGCCAGCCCTCGGAGCCGAGTTCGGCGGCCGGCATGCCGTTGTATATGGGGTCCATCACAGCTCCTTGCGGAAGTCCCGGAGGATTTCCTTCGTGCGTTGTGCAGTTGCGGCCTGAGCCGCCATGCGGTCCATGACTTCGAGGTAGGAGGCCACCTCGGGGCGCGCGTCGAAGTAGACGGCTCCGGTCAGGTACTCGCTGTAGACCATGTCGGGGAGTTCGGGGACACCGAAGCGGAAGAGGACGAACGGGCCGTAGGTGCCCGGATGGTGCCCCGTCGAGAATTCCGCGATCTGCAGCGTCACATGCGGCATCTCGGTCGCTTCGAGCAGCCGGTCGATCTGCTCCCGCATGGCGTCGACGCTGCCGACGGGACGGCGCAGCACCGTCTCGTCCATCACCACCCACAGCTTCGGGGCGTCCGGCCGGGTCAGCAGGGACTGGCGCTGCATCCGCAGCGCCACATGGCGCTCGATGTCCTCGGGTCTGGTCTGGCCGACGGCCCCGGTGCGCATCACCGAGCGCGCGTAGTCCTCGGTCTGCAGCAGACCGGGGACGAAATGCGGCTCGTACATGCGCAGGAGGCTCGCGGCGCCCTCCAAACTGACGTACATGCTGAACCAGTCGGGCAGCACGTCGTGGAACCGCTGCCACCAGCCGGGTTTGTTGGCCTCCTCGGCGAGCTCCACGAAGGCTTCGGTCTCGTCGTCGGCGACTCCGTAGGCCTTCAGCAGCATCTGCACATAAGGGATCTTGAGAGCGACCTCGGCGGTCTCCATCCTGCGTATCGTCGCAGGTGCGACCCGCAGCACCTTGGCAGCCTGGTCACGGCTCAGGCCGACGCGCTCCCGCAGATCCTGCAGGCGCTTGCCGAGAACGACCTGACCCACGGTCGGGGCGGACCGCGGTTCGCTCACTTCAGACCTCCCCATGCGCTGTTTTTGAGCAGTGTGCCATGCGCGGGCCGACCAGAACACAGCCACTCTGAAAATTTCAGAGTGCCCCTTGCCAAGTGTTCACGACAGGGGGAGAGTTGGTGAGTGAACCAGTTCACGAAGTCTCGCCCGCCCTCATTCACGTGAGTGCGCGGAGCGTGACGCAGCCCCCACTGTGAGGAATCGGTTGTGGCACCTGGCAGTGCGCTCATCCCCCGGCTCATGGATCTCAGTCCCGGGACGGAGGCGCTCCGATACTGCTTCGCCCTGCCCGCACACCCCGAATCGGTGGCCGGTGCACGGCGGCTGACCCGGGCCCGGCTCGACCTGTGGCAGTTCGACGCGGACGCCCATGACTCGGCGATCCTGATCGTTTCGGAACTGGTGACCAACGCGGTCGTGCACACCATGAGCGCTCGCGTCGTGTGCGAGTTGCGCTGCCTCGACAGACGGCTGCGGATAGCCGTGCAGGACCAAGGACACCAGCCCGGCGGGCCGCGGCTGTGCCGTACCGCCGATGACGAGCACGGACGCGGCCTGCTGCTCGTCGACGCGATGTGCAGTTCCTGGGGTTCCCGCGACGCGGGCAACGGCTCGGGCCGCATCGTCTGGGCGGAACTGCCGCACGGCTCGGAGCGGTCATGCTGAAGAACGCGATGTCCCATCTGCTCGGAACGCGCCGCCCCCGTGAACTCCGGCCCCCCGCGGGCCCGACGGGCACCGTGCAGTTGCCGCTGCCGCCCGCACTGTCGGCGAGCCTGGGCTGCGACGCGGTGGGGGTACCGGCCCGGTACGGCTTCCGGCTGATGTCCCACCTGCCGCGCACCGGCTGCGTCTTCGCGGACGCCGACCGCTGGTGGTGGATCGTGCCCGCGGGCTCCGATCTCGATCTGGACTGGCCCCCGCAGGCCGCCTACGCGAAGGGGGCGTACGTCCCCGCGGTCCGGCCCCGGCTGATCCATCAGCCCGACAACCGCACGCCCTACACCCCGCCCATCCCGCTCTTCCTGATGGTGTGCCAGGTCACCGGTGTGGCGCCGTCGTGGGCACCGTCGGGCGGCGAGCGCGCCATCTCCACTCCCTGACCTGCTGATTTACCCGCAGGACACCCCGGTCACGCTGCGTTGTCAGTGGCCCGTTCTACTGTGGCACCACTGATCGAACAGCCCGCGGTGGAGCGGGCTGCGTGCGGGAAGGGGGCGGAGCTGTGCGCCGCTGGGAATACGTCGAGGGCACTGCGTCGAAGTTCTGGGAGACCGAGGCCGAGGGCACCGTGGTGACGGTGCGCTACGGGCGGTGCGGGAGCGACGGACGTACGCAGACCAAGGAGTACGCGTCGGCCGAGGCCGCGGCGGCGCAGGTCGTCAAGACGATCGCGGAGAAGGAGAAGAAGGGGTACCGCGAGGTCGGGGCGTCCGCTTCGGTCCCCGCTGCTCCGGACGCCACGGAGGCCGCGACCGCACCTGGTGCGGTTCTGGACGAGGGCGCCCCCGTTCTCCCCGACGAGGACACCTTCACGCTGCCCGCCAACTGGAAGCGGGTGCTCCACCCCCGACGCGGCGGAGTCCGCCGCGGGCCGGGCAAGGTGCGGCAGGAGGCCTTCGACACGATCGAGGCCAGGCTCGCGGAAGAGGCCGCCTGGATCCAGGAGTTCGCGGACGCGCCGCGTTCGGACGACGCGGTGGCCGAGCCGCTGCGCGCACACCTCGGCGGAACCCCTTCACCGGTCGGTGCGGCCGCGCTGAGCGCGATCGTCGATGTTCCCGGATGGGCGGACTTCTGGTCCGAGCGCTACGGCCTTCCGTTCGCCGCCCGGACCGCGACCGAAGTGTTCTCGGTCGACGCCGACTGGCAGCAGAGCGGCCTCAAGCGCGGCGCGCCCAGGCTGATGGCGCTCCCGGGCCCGCGCCACGCGTACTGGGCCTGGCATCACCGATCGCCCATCGACCGGGTCCGTGCACTGCTCGCCGCGGCCGACGAGGAGACCTACCGGGCGGCGGTCGGGGCACTGGCAGAGTGCCGCACCGACACCTTGCGCAAGATCATCGTCTCCTATCTGGTACCGAGCGAGACCGATTGGGTCGACGAGCTCTGTGCGGATCCCGCGGTGCGCGCGGAGCAGGACCGCACCCTGCGTGCCATGGTGTTCAGCTCGCTGAACTCGGCGGACCAGCTGGCGTTGTTGCCCTACCGCCCGGATTTCACCCTCGGTGTCGCGATCATCGCCACGGTCGCCGAGGGAGTCGGGCCGGCCATCGCCCCGGCGCTGGCCGACACGCTCGACGGCAACCACTACTACTCGGACGGCGTGAAGCTCGCCGCCGGCTCGCTGGCGGAGCTGCCCACCGACGAGGCCTTTCTCGGCTTGCTGGCACATGCGGACTCGAAGCATGTCCGCCCCTCGCTCCTCGAAGCCATGCGCCGCTATCCGGTGCGTGCGGTGCGCCTGCTGGCCGCCGAGGCGGGCGGCACTTCGGCTGCGGCTTCCCGGTCCCTGCAGCTGCTCCGGAGTCATGTCGGTGCCCACCGTGAGCTGCTGACGCCGGTGCTCGGTGATCTCGGCCCCGAGGTCGTGGAGATCGTCGATCCGCTGCTCAATCCGGCGGATCTGATCCCCGACGCACCCGTGGACGCCCTGCCGGCCGTGCTGACGGCCCCGCCCTGGTCCCGGCCCCGCACCACCGTCAAGGCCGAGGTCGTGACCGGGCTGACCGCGGTGTCCGAGCCGTCGCTGAAATGGCTGTCGGAGGAGCAGGCCGCCTGGGCGGCCGCCTCCTCCTGGTACACGACCAAGCGCAACAACGGCGATCTGAACGAGTACATCGACGTCCTGCGCCACGGCCCCGCGGAAGATCTGCGTCCGGCGTGGGTGTTCGTCCACGGCGACGAGGAAGTGGTCGCCCCACTGCTCGCCGCCTGGGATCCGGTCGACCTGTGGGACGGCGAGGACACGCTCAAGCCGGTCGCCGCACGCTTCGGCCTGGCCGCACTGCCGTTGCTGCTGCGCGCCGTGCCCAGGCAGCCGAGTTCGCTCGCCCCGCTGCTGCTCCCGTTCGTCGATCTGGACGTCGCGCGGTACATGGCGAACTGGGCGGTCCGGCTCAAGTCCACTGCGACGACCGCCCGTTCCTGGTTCGCCCGGCACGGCGCCGCGGCGGCCCCCCTCCTGGTGCCGGATGCTGTGGGCAAGGCGGGCGCCGCGCGGCGCGCCGCCGAGCAGGCACTGACGCTGATCGCCACGGTGCACGGCGACGACGTGGTGCGCGAGGCCGCCCGGGCGTACGGCCCGGAGGCGGCGGCCGTGGTGGACGGGCTGTTGGCCGCGGACCCGCTGGAGCGGGCGCTGCCCGTCAAGATGCCGGTGCTGCCGGGTTGGGCGGAGCCCTCGCTGTTGCCGCAGGTCGTGGTCCGGTCCGGCGGCGCGCTGCCGGTGGCGGCGGCGCGCCATGCCCTGATGATGCTGGCCCTGTCGAAGCCCGGTGAGGTGTATCCGGGAATCGCTTCGCTGACCGAAACGGCCGCCGCGGATTCGCTCGCCGAGTTCGCCTGGGCCCTGTTCGAGCAGTGGCGGTTGGCGAACATGCCCGCGAAGGAATCGTGGGCACTGCACGCGCTGGGGCTGCTGGGTGACGACGAGACGGTCCGCCGGCTCACCCCGGTCATCCGCTCCTGGCCCGGTGAAGGGGCGCATCACCGGGCCGTGGAAGGCCTGGATGTGCTGGCCTCCATCGGCAGCGATGTGGCGCTCCTGCATCTGCACGGCATCTCGCAGCGGGTGAAGTTCAAGGCGCTCAAGGTGCGGGCCCAGGAGAAGATCGCCGAGGTCGCCGCAGGGCTGGGGCTGACCGGGGAGCAGCTCTCCGACCGTCTGGTTCCGGACTTCGGCCTGGACGCGGACGGCTCGACCGTCGTCGACTACGGCACCCGCTCGTTCACGGTCGGTTTCGACGAGCAGTTGCGGCCGTACGTGCTGGACGGTGACGGCAAGCGCCGCAAGGACCTCCCGAAGCCGGGAGCCCGGGACGACGCGGAACTCGCCCCTGCGGAACGCAAGCGGTTCATGGCGCTCAAGAAGGATGTCCGGACGGTCGCCTCGGACCAGGTGAGGCGTCTGGAGGCCGCGATGGTGACGGGACGGTCCTGGACGGCCCAGGAGTTCCTGGAGCTGTTCGTCGGTCATCCGCTGTTGTGGCACCTGGTGCGCCGGCTGGTGTGGCTGAGCGAGACGGACGGCGCGGCGCGCACGGCCTTCCGGGTCGCGGAGGACCGTACGTTCGCCGACGCCGAGGACGATGTCTTCGCCCTGCCGGACGACGCGACTGTGCGGCTCGCGCACCCGCTGCACCTCGGCGACGAACTGACGACCTGGTCCGAGGTGTTCGCCGACTACGAGATCCTGCAGCCGTTCCCGCAGCTCGGACGCACCGTGCTCACGCTGCCCGAGGAGGAGTACGCGGGGTACCGGCTCACCCGGTTCGAGGGCCTCAAGGTGCCGATCGGGAAGGTTCTCGGGCTGGAGCGGCGCGGCTGGCAGCGCGGGACACCGCAGGACGCCGGGGTGGAGCGCTGGATCTCCAAGCGGCTGGGCGACGACTGCTATCTCGTGATCGCACTGGACCCCGGCATCGCGGTCGGTGTGGTCGACATGTTCCCCGAGCAGAACCTGGAAACGGTCTGGCTCGACAACCAGCCCGATGATCACTGGACGCGTCGCAGCCACTCGCTCCGCTTCGCCGGGATGGACCCGGTGACCGTGTCCGAACTCCTGGGCGACCTGGCCGAACTCACCGAGGGCGTCGCATCATGACCACGAGGGACGAGACCCGTGCCGAGACACCGGGCGGCGGGGCGGAACCGGTGCAGCGGCCCCCGGCCGAGGTGCGGTACGCCGAGGAGCTGGCGGCACTGCGGGCGGACGACCGTGATCCGCGGCCGCCCGGTTGGGAGCTGAGCCTGCGTGCGGCGCGCCGGTTCATCATCGGTGACGCGGAGACGGGCATCAGCCGGAAGTTCGTCGGCAACCCTTCGCTGGTGGACCGGGCTCTGGTGACACTGGCGACGAGCCGTGGACTGATGCTGGTCGGAGAACCGGGCACCGCCAAGTCGCTGCTCTCCGAACTGATCGCGGCCGCGGTCAGCGGCGACTCGACGCTGACGGTGCAGGGCGGCGCGGCCACCACCGAGGACCAGATCAAGTACGGCTGGAATTACGCGCTGCTGGTCGCCGAGGGACCCTCCACCCGGTCGCTCGTCCCGGCCCCGATGCTGCGCGGCATGGCGGAGGGCAGGCTCGTCCGGTTCGAGGAGATCACCCGCTGTCCGCTGGAGGTGCAGGACTCGTTGCTGTCGCTGCTCTCCGAGCGGGTGGTGGCCATCCCCGAGCTGACCGGGCCCGACGGCATGGTCTTCGCCAGGCAGGGCTTCAATGTGATCGCCACGGCCAACACCCGGGACCGGGGCGTCAACGAGATGAGTGCGGCGCTCAAGCGGCGGTTCAACTTCGAGACCGTCTTCCCGATCCCCGACCTGGACACCGAACTGGCCCTGGTCGAGGCCGAGGTGACGACCCTGCTGCGGCGCTCCGGCGTGGAGCCTCCGCCGGACCGGGATGTGCTGGAGGTCCTGGTCGGTACGTTCCGGGAGCTGCGTGCGGGGGCCGGTGAGAAGGGCGGGTCCGGTGCCGGTCCGGACCGCCCCTCGGCGGTGATGAGTACGGCGGAGGCCGTGTCCGTCGCCCACGCCGTGGGAGTGCGCGGCTGGTTCCTGCGCGGCGAGCCGGGCAGCGCCGCCGATGTGGTGGCGTGCCTGGCGGGTACGGCGGCGAAGGACAGCCCGGAGGACCTGGCCCGGTTGCGCCGCTATCTGGAGCAGCAGGTGCCGCGCCGTCGCGGACCGCAGTGGAAGGCCCTGCACGACGCACGCCATCTGCTGGCCGACTGATGTCCGCGGTGTTCCTGGGGGTGCGTCACCACTCCCCCGCCTGCGCACGCCTGGTCGAGCGGACCATCGCGGAGCTCCGGCCCGCCCAGGTGCTGATCGAGGGCCCTGCCGAGATGAACGGGCGGCTGGACGAACTGCTGCTCGGGCACGAGCTGCCGGTCGCGGTGTTCAGTCACTACCGCGACGGGCAGCGGGCCGCGACGTCCTGGGCCCCGCTGTGCGACTACTCGCCGGAGTGGGTCGCGCTGCGGGCGGGGCGGGCGGCCGGGGCGGAGGTCCGCTTCATCGATCTGCCGGCCTGGCACCCGGCGTTCGCCGAACGCACCAACCGCTATGCCGACGCGGAGGCCCGCTACGCGGAGGCGACGGAGCGGCTGTGCCGGCACTTCGCGGTGGACTCCTCCGACGCCCTGTGGGACCGCCTGTTCGAGGTCGAGCCGGACGGCGGTCTCGCCGAGCGGCTCGATGCGTACTTCGCGCTGGTACGCGGTGACGCGGAGGCCGACGCGGGCGACCGCGCGCGGGAGACGTACATGGCCGCGTGGGTGCGGGCGGCGGTGGACGCTGCCGGGGACCGGCCGGTGCTGGTGGTCACCGGTGGCTTCCACCAGCCGGCGCTCCGTGCGCTCACCGGACCCGGTGAGCGGAGCGGGGCGGACGGAGACGGCTGGGAGCGAGGCGCGGACGGGTGGCCCCTGGTGCCCGCCCCGCCGGACGACGCCATGGCCGGGAGCTTCCTCGTGCCGTACTCCTTCCGGAAGTTGGACGCCTTCGCCGGGTACCAGTCGGGGATGCCATCGCCCGGCTACTACCAGCAGGTGTGGGAGTCTGGCCCGGAGGCCGCGGCGGACGGCTTGCTGCGCATGGTCGTCGAGCGGCTGCGGGAACGGAAGTTCCCGGTGTCCACCGCCGATCTGATCGCCGCCCGGAGCCTGGCCCAAGGGCTCACGGCGCTGCGCGGCCATCCGAGCCCCGCCCGGATCGATGTGCTGGACGGCCTGGCGGGCGCCCTGATCACGGATGACCTGGACCGCCCGCTGCCGTGGACGAGCCGGGGCACGCTGACGACGGGTTCCCACCCCGCGGTCGTCGAGATGGTGGCGGCCTGCGGTGGCGACCGCACCGGGCGGCTCCATCCCGACACTCCGGCGCCGCCCCTGGTGCACGACGTGGCGGCGCAGCTGGCCGGGCTGGGGCTGGACGGCGGCCCGGAGGCCACGTACCGCCTCGATCTCACGGACGCCGCCGACCTGGAACGCAGCCGGGTGCTTCACCGGCTGCGGGTGCTGGGGATTCCCGGCCCGGTGCGGACCGCCGGTCCCGCGCACGGCGTCGACCCGGTGTTCACCGAACGCTGGGAGGCACAGCCCGTCGTGGGCCGCGAGGCAGCGCTGGTGGAGGCGGGGGCGTACGGAGCCACTCTGGCCGAGGCGGCAGCTGTCGCGCTCACCGGGCGGACGCAGGCTGCCGCGGCGGAGGCGGATGACCTGGCGGGGGCACTGTTCGACGCCGTGCTGTGCGGAATGGGGGGTTTCTCGGAGCAGCTGCTCGGAGACCTCGCCTCCTTTGCACGGGAGTTGAAGGTCACCGGCCCGCTCGGGGACATCCTCGCCACGGCTCTTGGGCTCTGGCGGCACGACCGGGTGTTCGGCATGGCGCGCGGTCCGCTGCTCGCCTCCGTGATCGACGGGGCGACGGAACGGCTGCTGTGGCTCCTGGAGGGTGCGCGCGGCTCATCGGGGGTGGACTTCCCCCGTCTGCGGGCCGTGGTCGCGGTGCGCGACGCGGTGCTGCACGCACCGGAGTTGCTCTCCGTCACCCGGGAGACCGCGGCCGGGATCGCCCTGCGGATCGCCGGCGACCCGGAGGCGCCGATCGATCTGCGCGGGGCCGCCTTCGGGCTGCACCGCTCCCTCGGGCAGGTCCCTGGAGACCCGGGCGCGTCCGGCGATCCGGCCGAGGCAGTGCGTACGGTGGCAAAGGCCGGTACGGATGCGCTCGGCGACTGGCTGGCCGGGCTTTTCGCGCTCGCCCGCGACGAGGTGACGGGCGCGGTGGGGAACGACGACGGCGACGGGACGGGCGGCGGGGCCGAGTCGCTGATCGATGTGCTGGACAGCCTGGTCCGTGCGCTGTCCGACGACGAGTTCCTGTCCGGGCTGCCCGCTCTGCGTCAGGCCTTCGCGTTCTTCCCGCCGCGCGAACGGGACCGGATCGCCGGCCGTCTGCTGGAACGGCGCGGGGTGCGCGGCTCCTCGCGTTCCCTGCTGCGGACCACCGCGGACCCCTTGCTGATCGCACGGGCCCGCGCCCTGGAGGCGTCCGTGTCCCGACTGCTGGCCCGCTATGAACTGGAACCCACCCCATGACCACGCCCGAACAAGCACCCGGCCGGGCACCCCTGCCCGAGGAAGGGCCCGGCACGGCTCCCGACGCGGGGCTGGAACGCTGGCGGCTGATCCTCGGGGCCGCCGCCGAACGGCACACCGGACCGCTTGGCCCGGGAAACACCGGCCGGGACGCCGCCCTCGACTGGCTCTACGGCCGCGACCCCGAGCTCGCCCGCCGAGGGGTGCGCCGATCCGGCACCGGCCCCCGGGAGGGCGGCGACGGCCCGTCCGTGGTGACCGCGGTCGACTGGCTCGACGACATCCACCGGCTCTTCCCGAAGGAGACCATCGAGCGCCTGGAGCGGGACGCCGTCGAGAAGTACGGCATCCAGGAGATCGTCACCGACCCCGCGGTGCTGGAGCGGGTCGAGCCGAGCCAGACGCTGCTGCGCGCCGTGCTGCGCACCAAGCATCTGATGAACCCGCAGGTGCTGCGGCTGGCCCGGCGCATTGTCGAGTCCGTGGTGAAACAGCTCCTGGCCAGGCTCCAGCCGGAGATCCGCCGGGCATTCCATGGCACCCGCTCCCGCAAGCCCAGCCGGGTCCCACTGGCGAGGGACTTCGACTTCCGGCAGACCGTGAAGGCCAATCTCGCCCACTACCAGCCGGCCGAACGGCGCCTTCTCATCGAGCGCGCCCACTTCCACTCCCGCACCCGGCGCCATGTGACGCAGTGGCAGCTGATCCTGCTGGTCGACCAGTCGGGCTCGATGGCCGGATCGGTCATCCACTCCGCGGTGACCGCCGCGTGTCTGTGGGGTCTGCCCGGCCTCAAGACGCACCTGGTCGCCTTCGACACCCAGGTGGTGGACCTGACCTCCGATGTGACCGATCCGGTGGAGCTGCTGATGCGGGTCCAGCTGGGCGGTGGCACCGACATCGCACGGGCCGTGGAGTTCGGCGCAGGTCTCGTGGAGAACCCGAGGCGCACCATCGTCGCGCTGATCACCGACTTCTACGAGGGCGGCGACCCCTACCGGCTGGTGCGGACGGTGCGGGGGCTGGTGGAGCAGGGCTCGACCGTGCTGGGGCTGGCCGCGCTCGACGAGGACGCCAACCCGGATTACGACCGCGCGATGGCTGGGCAGCTCGCCTCGGCCGGGGCGCACGTCGGGGCGATGACACCGGGCCGTCTCGCCGAGTTCGTCGCCGAGAGGCTGGGCCGATGACCGGCACGAGGACCGGCGCGGCCGCGCGCCCCGATCTGCTCGCCCTCACTCCGGAGACGCTCGCGGCACTCGCCAACCGCGGCCTGGTCAAACGCGCCACGAAGGAGCTGGACGCGGGGACGGTGCCCGCGCTCACGACCGATCCGGACACCACGGTGCGGGCCAGGTTCGACGACGGCACCACCACGGCGCTGCCGCCCGGCACCGGTCTGGACGAGGGCAACTGCAGCTGCGCCGCACCGGGTGTGTGCCGCCATCTCATCGCCCTGGTGCTGGCCCATCAGCGCGGCGCCGAGGCCGATCCGGACAGCGCGCCCGCCGCATTCACCGACTGGTCCCCCGGCAGCACCGACGACGCGGCTCTCACCGACGCCGTCGGCGCCCGTCCGGTCGCCGCCGCGCGACGCGCCTTCGAGCGGGGTTATGCCGCCGTTGTGCATCGCCCGTCCCCCGATCACCCCGAGCCCCGGGTCGAACTCCCCACCTGCATGGTGCGTTTCCCGGTCCCCGACGAGATCGCGTACGCGTTGACGGACGCGGCCGCCGCGCTGCGCGGTGAGGTGGTCGCGCTCGCGGTCTGGGCGTTCCGGGCCGCCGACGCCGCGGGTACCGACGAGCGCTCCGTACCTGTCCAGGTCGGCGGCCGGACCACCGCACCGGCCACGGCCCCGCCCGCGCTCGACGCGGCCGTCGGGCTGGTGGACGAGCTGCTGGCGGAGGGCGTGGCCCATGTCGGACCGGTGCACGGCGGAGCCCTGGCGCGTGCCGGTGCCGCGCTGACCGCCGGAGCGATGCACTGGCCCGCGGGCGCGATCGCCGAGCTGACGGACCAGCTCACGGCGTACGCCGACCGCAGCGCCCACTACCGCCCGGAGTCGGTCGCCGCCCTGCTCACCGAGGTGCACGCCCGGCGGCGGGCCGCCGACCATCCCGGCGTGCTCGGCACCCGCGAGGCCGGGGACACCCCGCTGCGCCGGGTCCGGCTCGTCTCGCTCGGCTGCCGCGTCCACGGCACCGGACAGTCCCTGGTCTCCGACGTGTACTTCGCCCACCCCGGCGCGGGCACCGTCCTCGTGCTGCGCAAGACCTGGACGGCGCCCGAGGGCAAGGAGCTCTCCGCCCACCAATTGGCCACCCGTCGTGTCCTCGCCACGCCGCTGGGCTCGCTGGCCACCGGAAGCCTGGTCAGCGAAAGCGTCCGGCGCACCCCGAGCCATGCGCTGACGGTCGCCCGGGGCAGGCTGGGCACGACGACCATCACCCCGGTCGGCGCCGCCTGGACGGAACTTCCCGAACCGTTGCTCGTACGGGATCTGACCGCCCTGACGGCAGGCTGGGACGGCAGGCCGCCCCGGCTGATCCGGCCACGGGTCGAGGCGGAGGCGGTCCATGTCGTCGCGCTGTCGGAGGTGGAGAGCATCGGTTACGACCCCGCGGAGCAGCGCCTCGAAGCCGTGGTGCGCGATGCCGCGGGGACCCGGGCGCTGGTGGCGTCGGAGTACCGGCCGGAGTGCCCCGGTGCGCTGGATGCCCTGGCCGATGCGCTGGAGGACGGCGCCACACACATCAGCGGTTCGCTGCACCGGTCCGGCGGCGGGGTGCGGATCGATCCGCTCGGGGTGCTCACCCCGGCGGGGACGGTCGTGCCGGATCTCGCCGCCGGTGACGGCTCCACGGCCCTGGCGGCGGTGGTGCGACGGCCGTCCGATCCGCTGACGACGGTGCTGGACGAGGCGATATCCGCCATGTCGGCGGTTCCGCACAGCGGGCTGCGCCATCTGAACGTCCCCGCCCGCGCCCGTATCGACGAAGCGGCGACAGCGCTCTCCCGCACCGGCCTGACCCGTGCCGCGACGCTGCTGCGCGCCTTCGTCGAGGCACTGGACGACGGAACCCTGCCGAACGAGGACGCCCTCGCCACCCGTTCCCGGGCATGGCTGGACGCCCAGCTCCACCTCCTGGTCAGCAGCGAACTCCGCTCCTCCGGAGCGGGGTCCGGGACGGACGAAGAACCCTAGGACCTCTACGGGCTGCTCAGATAGGCGAGTTGGGGATGGACCTTGGTGTACCCGTCGACGAGGCGTCCGGCCACGGTCACCGAGTCGACCAGCGGGTGCAGTGCGAACGCCTTCACGGCGGCGGCGCGGGAGCCGCTCTCCGCCGCGTCCAGTACCGCGCGCTCGACGGCCTTGACCGCGGTGACCAGTCCGACGGCGTGGTACGGAAGCGGGTCGGCAGCGACGGGATGGGCGCCGTTGGCGTCGACCAGGCAGGGCACCTCGATGACGGCGTCCGCGTCGAGCACCGAAAGCGTGGTGCGGTTGCGGACGTTGAGGATGAGCGAGGTCCGTTCGTTGCGGGCGACGGCCCGCATGAGGGCGAGCGCCACCTTCTCGTAGCCGCCGGACTCCAGATCGCTCTCGTCCCGCTCGCCGACCCCGGCGACCTCCCTGTTCTCCGACATATAGGTGGCTTCGCGCTCGGCGCGGGTGCGGTCCCAGGCGGACAGGGCGGAGGTGGCGGGGTCCTTCATCCGGGCGTAGAAGCCTTCCTGCTGCTCGCGGAGGAAGGCGCCGCGAGTCTGCTCGGCGTCCTGGTAGGCGCGGACGGCCTCCCGGTTGAAGTAGTAGTAGTGCAGGTACTCGTTGGGGATGGCGCCCAGCGACCGCAGCCAGTTGGTGCCGAAGAGTCTGCCCTCCTCGAAGGAGCCGAGGAGTTCCGGGTCCGCGAGCAGCCTCGGGAGTTCGTCCCGGCCGTCGACGTGCAGTCCCCGGACCCAGCCCAGATGGTTGAGCCCGACGTAGTCGATCCGGGCGCGGTCGGGGTCGGCGCCGAGCACCCGGGCGATGCGCCGGCCGAGACCCACCGGGGAGTCGCAGATGCCGATGACCCGGTCGCCCAGGTAGCGGGACATGGCCTCGGTGACCAGGCCGGCCGGGTTGGTGAAGTTGATGACCCAGGCCTCGGGGGCGAGTCGCGCGATGCGCTGTGCGAGGTCGACGGCGACGGGCACGGTGCGCAGCCCGTACGCGATGCCGCCCGCGCCGACCGTCTCCTGGCCGAGTACGCCTTCGTCGAGGGCCACCCGTTCGTCGGCCGCCCGGCCTTCGAGGCCGCCGACGCGGATCGCCGAGAAGACGAAGTCGGCGCCACGCAGTGCTTCGTCGAGCTCGGTGGTGGCGGTGACGGTGGGGGCGTCCGGGGCGTCGGCGGCCTGTTCGCGGAGCACCCGGGCCACGGCGGTGAGCCGGTCGGCGTCGGTGTCGTAGAGGGTGACCGCCGATACGCGGCCTTCGGCGTGATCGGCGAGCAGCGCCCCGTACACAAGTGGAACCCGGAATCCGCCGCCGCCCAGAATTGTCAGCTTCACGCTTCCGCATGGTACGGGGGCGGGCCCGGTCCGGAGCCGAGCGACCCCGGACGACGGCTGCCGCCCGGTGGCCGGGGACGGCACCCGGCCCGGTGGGCGGGGACCTGCGGGTCCGCGGCCACCGGGCCGGATGCCGGTGCTGCCTTCGCCCCGAGGGGCGTGTCGGGTCAGTTGCCGCTCCACCACCGCGAGACGGCCCGCCACAGCCTCACGGGTGCGGATCCGCCGCGCTGCTGCGGGATCCGGCCCACGGCGGACGGTCCGGGGGCCGTGCTCCCGGAATCGTCGACGGCCGTGGCCGTGGCCGTCGTACCCATCGGGGCGGCGGCCGGGGCGCGTCCGGGTGTGGGTGCGGTGTGCCGGACCGCGGACTGCGCCTCCCAGTCCTGGCGCTGCGGGTTGGGCCTGCCCATGGACGGCGGTTCCTTGTCGTCCTGCGGCGGGCGCGAGGCGAAGTCGGCCGGAAGCTCCACCAGGTGCCGGCCCATGATGTTCCCGATCCAGCTCAGCTCGCTCTCCTCGACGGCGAGCTCGAGGTCGGGCAGTCGCATCAGCAGGGCATCGACACCGACGTCGGCGATGGCCCGTCCGATGTCCTGACCGGGGCATTCGTGGGGGCCGCCGCTGAACGCGAGGTGGGCACGGTTGCCCGCCATGTCGGCGTTCAGATCGGGCCGGACCACCGGGTCGGTGTTGGCCGGTGCGATTCCGACGATCAATGCGTCGCCCGCCTTGATCTGCTTACCGCCGAGCTCGGTGTCACCGACTGCCCAGCGGCCGAAGACCGCGGTGAACGGCGGCTCGTCCCACAGCGTCTGCTCCACCGCTTCGGGGACCGTCATGTGACCGCCGCTGAGCCTGGCCCGGAACCGCGGGTCGGTGAGCACCATGCGCAGGACGTTGGCGATCAGGTTGGCGGTCGCCTCGTAGGAGGCGATGAGGATCAGCCGGAGGTGCTCGCTGACCTCCTGGTCGTTCAGCCCGGCGGGGTGCTCGGTGAGCCAGGTGGCGAAGTCGTCCGCTGGTTCGCGCCTGCGGCGCTGGACGAGCCGGGTCAGCGCGTCGAGCACATAGGCGTTGCTCGCGACGGCGGTCGCCGTGCCCCGGGTCATGTCGCGGGCGGCCTGGACCATCCGGTCGTTGTACTCCTCGGGCATGCCGATGATCGCGCACATCACCATCATCGGCAGCCGCTCGGCGAACTGGCTGACCAGGTCGACACGGCCTTGCTGGCAGAAGTCGTTGACGAGCCGGTTGCTGTAGCGGTTGACGTGGCGGCGAACACCGCGGGTGTCGATCCGGCCCATGCTGTCGGTGACCGCGCCGCGCAGGCGCTCATGGGTGGCCCCGTCGGCGAACACACACATCGGCTGCCAAGTGAAGATCGGGGCCAGCGGGTGGTCCGGGGCGACGCTGCCGTCCTGCAGGGCCCGCCACCGCCGGGAGTCTCGGGAGAACTGCGAGGGCGTACGGGTCATGTGCAGGTTCTCGCTGTGCCCGAGGACCAGCCATGCGGGTACGTCTCCGTGCAGCAGCACGGGGGCCACGGTGCCGTGTTCGGCACGCAGCTTGTCGTAGAGCCCGTGAGGGTCGCGCTCGGCCTCCGGGCCGTAGAACCGGCGCAGTCCGCCGGGGCCGACGCCGAGGCCGTGGGCCGGGCACTCGGGGGGCGGAACCGGCCCCTGGGCCGCGCCGGGCTCGTAGTGGAATGGGGTTGTCACGATCGCTCCAGGGATCAGGATTCCAAGTACCGGACGGATGACAGTGCGCGAGGGGGGTGGGTACTGCGGTCAGGCGCGCGGGAGGGCCAGACTGTGCAGATAGCGCATCAGGGTCATCAGCACGTCGCGGCTGGAGTCGCGCAGTCGGGCGTCGCAGTCGATCATCGGGACCTCTTCGGGGAGGTCCAGGGCGCTCCGCAGCGCCTCGACGGGGTGCTTCGGGGCGTCGGGGAAGGTGTTGATGGCGACGACGAACGGCACGCCGCGCTCCTCCAGCCTCCCGATGACGTCGAAGCTGACTTCGAGTCGTCGGGTGTCGATGAGGACCACCGCGCCGAGGGCACCTTCGAACAGGCCGTTCCACAGGAACCAGAAGCGTTCCTGGCCCGGGGTACCGAACAGATAGAGGATCAGCTCCTCACTGATGGAGATCCGGCCGAAGTCCATGGCGACGGTGGTGGCGGTCTTGCTCTCCACCCCGAAGTTGTCGTCCACGCCGACACCGGCCTGGGTCATGGTCTCCTCGGTGGTCAGCGGCCGGATCTCGCTGACGGAACCGACCATGGTCGTCTTGCCGACCCCGAACCCGCCGACGATCACGACCTTCACCGCGGCTGTCGCCGTGGTGGGAAGGACGTCCTCGCGCCGGGGGCCAGTGATCGTGTCAGAGCTTCTGAAGTCCATGCATCACCGCTTCGAGAAGGGACCTGTCCGGGAGAGTGGCGCGGACGATGGGCGCGCGCGATTCGATCAGTCCGGCAGCGAGGAGTTCGGTGAGGAGCGAGGTCACCACGCTGAAGGGCAGACCGAGGTATGCCGAGATCTCGGCGACGGATAACGGTGCCTGACAGAGCCGCAGGATCACGGCCTGCTCGGGCTGGACCGTCGGCGACGGCTGTGCCTGCGCGACGATCATCGTGACCAGGTCGAGCTGCGCCCGCTCACCGCCTTCAAGATCGCCGGTGATCACGTACAGCCGTTCCGGATCGCTCAGTGTCGGATCGGCCTTTCGGCGTTCTCGTCGGGGAGAATTCATCCGGCCTGCCCGTCGTGGCGCGGCGGACTCGTCAGATGGGCACCGATCCTGACGACCATGTCGCGCATCCGCGATCCGACGAGTCCCGCGTCGACCGTCTCACCGGCGAGCACCGCTAGGTACGCGCCCGTTCCGGCGGCCATCAGGTAGAAGAACCCGCCGGTGACCTCGATGACGACCAGGCGCATGAGCCCGTCGCTGTAAGGGATTTCGGAGGCGACGGCGGCGGCCAGGCTCTGCAGTCCGGCACAGGCAGCCGCCAGGCGGTCGGCAACATCGGGGTCGCCGCCGTGCCGGGCGATGCGCAGACCGTCGGCGGAGAGCACCACGATCTGGTGGATGTCCGGTACGTCGTCGGCCAGTTCCTTGAGCATCCAGTCCATGTTTCCCCGCTGCTGGATCACTTCAGGTCTCCCTTGTCCCACGCATCGTCAGAGTCTTCGTCGGTCTTCGGGTCCTGCGGCACGCCGTTGACCGCGTTGGTGAAGGCCTCCAGCCAGAGTCCGGGTGGCTGCTCCTTGCCGCCGGAGCCGCCGGGTCCGTGACCGTTGGCATGGCCATTGGTGTGGCCGTTGCGCTGGCCTGCGGTGGGGTCGACGGGCTGGGCCGGGAGGTTGTGCGAGCCCAGGGGCGCCCGGCCGCGACTGCGGCGTTGCGGGAGCCCGCCCGCGGTCCACTCGGTCACCACGGGGACGTCGTCCTCCATGGCGGCCGGGGGGAGGACCGGCCGGGTGACGGGTGCGACCGGCCCGGTGGCGGGTCGCTGGGCCACGGGGGTACGGGGCTTGCGGCGGGCCGGCACGACGTGCTTCATGGCCTCCTGATCGATGTCGCTGGTGGGCCTCGACGTGGCGCCGATGCCGTGGGCGATGCCGGGAGCGGGTCCGGTGGTGATCATGGCGCGGGGCACGATGAGCACGGCGCGGACACCGCCGTACGCGGACTGCCGCAGCGAGACCTGGAGGTCGTACATCCGCGCGAGCCGGCCGACGACGGCCATGCCGAGCCGCGGGGACTCGCCGAGGTCGTTCATGTTGGAGCCGGCCTGGGCCCTGGCGAGCATGTTCTCGGCCCGCGAACGGGCCTCCTCGCTGAGCGAGACGCCGCCGTCCTCGATCTCGATGGCGATGCCGGTCTGCACCTCGACGGCGGTGACGTGCACCCGGGTCTGCGGGGGCGAGTAGCGGGTGGCGTTGTCGAGGAGTTCGGCGCAGGCGTGGATGAGCGGCTCGACGGCGGTGCCGATGATGGCGACCTTGGCGATCGAGTGCAGATCGACGCGGGGGTATTCCAGGATCCGCGACATGGCGCCGCGCAACACGCTGAACAGCGGTACGGGCTTGGGCCACTGGCGGCTGGGCCGGGCGCCGCCGAGTACCGCGATGGAGTCGGCGAGGCGGCCGATCAGTGCGGTGCCGTGGTCGATGCGGAGCAGGTCGTCGAAGACGTCGGGGTTGCGCCCGTGGTGCTCCTCCATCTCGCGCAGTTCACTCGCCTGACGGTGGACGATCGCCTGGACGCGCCGGGCGACGTTGACGAAGGCGCGCTGCGCGGAGTCACGCATCGCCTCTTCGTTGTCGATGATGTTCAGCACCGTGTAGACGAGGGTGCGCTGGGCGTCGGGCAGGTCGCGGTACAGCTCGTCCGCGTCGACGACGTCGCGGAGCACCTCTTCGGGCGAATTGCCCACGCGCAGCCGGTGGATGGCGGCCGGCAGGAGCTCCTTGCTGATCCGTACGGTCTCGTCGTCGTGGGTGGCGATGCGCCGCTCCAGGTCGGCGAAGCGCCGTTCGTACACCGCGCGCTGGGTACGCAGATCGCGCGCCCGGCGGGCGAGTTGGACGCTCAGCGCGGCGACCACGACGGTGGCGACGGCACCGCACCAGACGACTGGTATCCGCGCGGCCGTGGAAGCCAGCGCCACCGCGGCGGCGGTGGCGCCGCCCATCAGGAGCACGGGCAGCAACACGGCGCGAGCGACTGGGGTTTCTCGGTCGATCGGCGGTGATTCAACACGAACCATCTAGGACCTCTGGCGGTTGATTCGGGAGGTATGCACGCTTGCAGGACAGTCGCGAACAAGCGCTCGAATTCATATCAACTCGACTTCACTGCGCGTGAGCTTAGTCAGATCGAATCAGTGCTTCGGCACATTCACCCAACCCCCTGCGCGAGCGCTCCAGCGGTAATACACTCACGAGTTTTTGCACGGAACGCCGTCACGCGTGCACATGGAGTGACATCCGACCCGATCCGGCGAAGAGAGGAGCCGTTCGTACCGGAGAGCGGGACAGCATCCGAGGGCGAGCGGAGTGTCGAGCCGGACCATCTGTGGAGCACGTACGGTGAAAGCGGGGGCAGTTGAGCGATTCGACCCGGTCGACTGCTTCACTTCGTCCCGCAGTACGGGACAGACGCACATGTGATCGAACTGGATCGAAAGGAGCACATTCATGACTCATGGGCGGGTGGACGGCCCGGTCACCGAACTGACACCGGAACCGGAAGGGAACGGACACACCATCGGGCCCGGTCGGGGCTACACCATCGAATCGCTGGACACCGGGCTCCGGCTGATGCAGCTCTTCCTCACCCATGACACGCTCACCGTCTCCGGGGCCGCCGAGCTGCTCTCCGTGGGCCGGTCCACCGCGCACCGGGTGCTCAGGACCCTGGAGGGACGCGGCTTCGCGATCCGGGACTTCTCCGGCCGCGGCTACTCGGCCGGCCCGGAGCTGGTCCGGCTCGGCCGCCCGGCGGGATTCGGCCCGGCCGTCCGCGAACAGCTCGGAGCGGTACTGGAGGACGCGGTGCATCGCACCGGCGAGACGGTGCAGAGCACTGCGCTGATCGGCGATCAGATCATCGTCATCGACGGCCGCGAGTCCTCGCAGCCGGTGCGGGTGATGCCGGAAGTCGGCAGTACGCACCCCGCCCACGCCACGTCGGGCGGCAAGCTGCTGCTCTCCCTGATGACGACGGAACAGGTCTGCGCCCTCTACCCGCAGGAGAAGCTGCCCGCGGCCACGCCGGGCACCGTCACCTCGCGCTCCGCGCTGCTCGCCGAGCTCCAGGAGATCCGCTCCCTCGGGTACGCGCTCAGCCGCGGGGAGTCGGTCCGGGGCATGAACACCGTGGCCGTACCGCTGGCCGGATCGAGCTGGCGGGACCGGCTCGCCCTGATGGCAGCGGCTCCCGCCGACCGCGGCGACGACGCAGCGCTCGTCCGCCGCGCCGGAGAACTCCGCCTGTCCGCCGCGCTGTTGAACACAGTCTGAGTGGTCCCGGCCGTGCGGCCACGGACGAGCGTGCGCCGGAGCGGACCGCCGGAGCGCGTCGTCCCGCTCCGGTGGTCCACTTCCCGCGCGGTGCCTACGCCCGGAGTTCGATGCCGTGTGCGTCCACCAGGGCGACGATCCGGGCGAGGGCCTCGTCCGCGGGCTGCGGATCGAGCCGGGTTCCGTCGCGCAGCCGCAGGGCCACCTGCCCCTCGGCCGCCTCCCTGGCCCCGATGACCGCCTGGCACGGCACGAGGCGGGCTTCCCGGACGCGGGCGCCCAGGGTGCCGCGTTCCGGTCCGGCGATCTCGGCCCGCAGTCCCAGGTCGGCGCATTGCCGGGCGAGCGCCTCGGCGTCCGGCAGTTCGGCGTCGGAGATCGGGAGGATCGCCAGCTGGGTGGGGGCGAGCCAGGCGGGGAAGGCCCCGCCATGTGCCTCGATCAGATGGGCGACGGCCCGCTCCACGCTGCCGATGATGCTGCGGTGGATCATGACCGGCCGGTGTTTCGCACCGTCGGCGCCGATGTAGTGCAGGTCGAACCGGCCCGGCTGGTGGAAGTCGATCTGGACGGTGGAGAGGGTGGACTCCCGGCCGGCGCCGTCGGCGACCTGGACATCGATCTTGGGACCGTAGAACGCGGCCTCGCCCTCGGCCGCTTCGTAGGGCACGCCCGAGCGGTCGAGGACTTCGGTCAGCAGAGCGGTGGACTTCCGCCACATCCCGGGGTCGTCGACGTACTTCCCTCCCGGGCCCGGGAGGGAGAGCCGGTAGCGGGCCGCACTGATGCCCAGCGCCCGGTACGCCCCGCCGATCAGCTCCAGAGCGGCCCGCGCCTCCTCGGCCACCTGGTCCGGGGTGCAGAAGATGTGCGCGTCGTTCAGCTGGATGGAGCGCACACGGGTCAGTCCGCCGAGCACCCCGGAGAGCTCGGAGCGGTACATGCCGCCCAGCTCGGCCATGCGCAGCGGCAGTTCGCGGTAGCTGTGCGAGCGGGAGCGGTAGATGACGGCGTGGTGCGGACACAGGCTCGGCCGCAGCACGACCTGTTCCCCGCCCAGGTCCATCGGCGGGAACATGTCGTCGCTGTAGTGCGACCAGTGCCCGGAGATCTCGTACAGCTCCCGCTTGCCGAGCACCGGCGAGTACACATGCCGGTAGCCGGCCCGCCGTTCGGCGGTGCGGATGTACTCCTCCAGGGTGTGGCGCACGGCGGCGCCGTCGGGCAGCCAGTAGGGCAGTCCCGCGCCGATCAGCGGGTCGGTGTCGAACAGGCCCAGCTCGCGGCCGAGCTTGCGGTGGTCGTGCATGGCGGTCTCCTCGCGGTCGTCGGGCGGGTGACCGCAGGACGAAGCCCCGGGGCACTCGCCCCGGGGCTTCTCACTGCACAGCTGTCAGCGCGCCGGGACACTCTCCGGCGTCGTCGTCATGGCAGCGCGTTTCATGCGGTGGACGCTAGCAGCGGCGCACCTGCGTCCGCGCGGCATTTTCCCGGTGCCGTCGGCACGGACCCGCGTGCCCGCCCCGGTTCAGCGTCGGCCGCCGCCGATCCGCCCCTCCAGCTGCACCAGCAGTTCACTGAGCTGGGCGCTGAGCCGGGTACGGGACTGCTCGTCGAGACCGGACAGCACCGTGCGTTCGTACGCGAGCTGCCGGGGCAACAGCATGTCCACCAGTTCGCGGCCCTCCTCGGTGAGGCGGATGTGGTTGACCCGGCGGTCGCGGTCGTCGCTGCGGCGGTCGACGAGACCGCGTTCCTGGAGGACCCGCAGCCGCTTGGTGACCGCTGCGCCGGACGAGAAGGTCTCCCTGGCCAGCTCGCCGGGGGTGAGTTCGCGGTCGGTGCGGCGTACGGCACCGAGCAGGTCGAACTCGGCGCGGGTCAGACCGGCGGCGCGCAGCGGGGCGTCCTCGGCCTGCTGGAGCAGGGCCGCGCAGCGGTTGATACGGCCGATGAGTTCCATCGGTCCGGTGTCCAGTTCCGGGTTGACGGCCTGCCACTGCCGTACCACCGAGGCGACGATGTCGTCGGTCACACCGCTCCGTTCTCCGGGGCGCGGGCGATCGACCCCCGCCGTGTTGCTGTAGCGGCGAGCGTACGGTGTCCGGCCTGCTCGGCCGCGAGGACCTGCTCCTGGGGCAGGGCGCGCTGCCACCATTCGCCCGCCGCCGTTTCGTCCGCCTCGCGCAGTTCGACGAGCGATCCGGTCAGCCTGCGGCGGGCGGCGTCGAGCGCGGCGGGTGTGGGCTGCGGGGCGGCAAGCGCGTGTACGGCGTGGGCGCGGGCCAGGTCGGTGGCGGCCAGTGCCTTCTCCAGGCGGCCGGCGGCGCGGCGGTTGGTCACCAGCATGGCGGCGAGCAGGCCCACCCCGGCGCCGATGACGGTGTCCAGGACCCGGTCGCCGATGAGTTCACCGGCGGCCGGGTGGGTGCCGCCGAACTCCAGGACCAGCAGCGCCATCGGGGTGACGGCTACGGAGCCGAGCCAGTAGTTGCGGGTGATCAGGGCCTCGGCCGCGAAGCCGAAGAACAGGCAGAAGCCGATGAGGGCCAGCGGTCCGGTGCGGCTGACCGGGAGGACGGCGGCGAAGACGAGGACGCCGAGCAGATTACCGAGGGTGCGCTGGAGGGCCCGGTTCCAGGACAGGGTCACATTTGCCTGGTACAGGGAGGCGGCGGTGACGATCGCCCAGTAGGGGCGGCCGACACCGGCCGCCTGGGAGACGTATCCGGCCAGAGCGCAGCCGACGAGCGCGCGGGCGCCGATGGGCAGCAGCGGGGAGCCCGGGGCGAGGCTGCGCAGCAGCGCGCGGCGGGCCTCGCGACGGCTTCCGCCGCGCCGGGCGGCCCGTTCGGCCTCGATGCCCAACAGTTCCTCGGATGCGCCCCGAGCGGACGGCGGAGTGGGGACGGGGCCGCGGGCGCGGGCCTGCCGGGCCCAGGCGCGGAGCCGGTCGGGGGCCGGGACGGGAGCGGAAGCCGGAGCGGGGACGTCCGGGAAGGCGCCGAGGGCGGCTTCGGCGTGGACGACAAGGCGTTCGAGAGCCTGGCGTACGGGCGTGGGGCGTCCGGCGGCGAGCAGGGTCTGCCAGGCCCCGTGCACGGCGGCGGCCGCGGCATGCCGGGTGCGGTGGCCGGGGTCGGCGAGGTATGCCGCGGCCGCGTCGAGGGCGCGGGCCGTCGCCCGGCGCTCCGGGCCCTCCCGGCGGACGAGCGCGGGGCCGGCCGTGACCAGCCAGGCGATCGCGCCCGCGGCAAGGGTCAGCGCGAGATGGCCGGGCACCTGGCTGAGACGCTGTGGAGCGAAGAGCGCGGCGGAGGTGACGAACGTGAAGATCACCGGTCCGGGCGGCCCGATGCGGGTGGCGTCGCAGAGCGTCTTCTGCGCCGCCGCGAGCACGGCCCCCACCGCGATCAGCACGGCGGTCGACCCGGTGAGAGAGGCCGCGACCAGGGATATCGCCAGGCCGATGACCATGGAGACGACGACTCCGGCGACGGCACGGGCGCGACGGGTGTACGGCAGGTTGTGGCCGTACAGCGCACAGAGCGAGCCGGCCATCGTGTACATCACGAGGTCGAGCCGGTCGACGGCGAACAGCACCAGATCCGGTACGGCGGTGGCGACGACCACGCTCAGTGCCGGCTTGAACCACATGTCCGAGGGCCGGGCGAGACGCAGCGGGGCCGCCAGCGGGAGTCTGCGGACGGAGGGCTGCCGGGATCGGATAGTTGCATCGCTCACCAAAATACTTTAGCAGGTATTACACCCGTAAAACATTTTTCCCCGATGGCCGCGCCCCGCGCGAGGTCATAGCGTTCAACTGCGCAAGGACAGGCAGGTACAGGCACAGGTACGCATCCATGCGCCCACCCATCCACGGAGGAACCCGAATGAAGCTCACCGAACCGGTGCCCAGCGGCCCCTGCTGGATCGAGCTGAGCACCCCCGACATCCCGGCCGCCAAGTCGTTCTACGCGGCACTCTTCGGCTGGCGCTCCGAGACCGATCCGCGCGAGGAGGCGGGGGGCTACACGATGGCGCGCCTCGGCGACGCACGGGTGGCCGCGCTCAGCCCGGTCTATCAGCCGGGTCAGCCGACCGCCTGGACGGTTTCGTTCGCCACCGAGGACACGGACGCCACGGTCGAGCAGGTGAAGTCGGCGGGCGGTTCGCTCCTGGTCGACCCGATGGACGTGTTCGACCAGGGCAGGTTCGCGGTCGTTGCCGATCCGTCCGGTGCGGTGTTCTCCCTGTGGCAGGGGCGTGCCTTCGCCGGTGCCGAGCGGCTGAACGACCCCGGTGCGCTCGGCTGGGTCGAACTCGTCACCCGTGAGGCCGACTCGGCGCTCGCTTTCTACCCCGCGGTCTTCGGGTGGACGGTGAATGCCGCATCGGATCGGTACACGCAGTGGGGTGTGGCCGGTGAGGACTTCGGCGGGATGCTGATCATGGACGACAGGTTTCCGCCGGAGGCAGCGCCGAGCTGGCTGCCATACTTCGCCGTGACGGATGTCGACGCGACGGCTGCCACGGCTCAGGGGGCCGGCGGCGAACTGCTGATGCCGCCGACCGATATCCCGGACGGGCCGCGGATCGCGGTCGTACGGGACCCGCAGGGTGCGGTGTTCGGCATCCACCGGGCACGCGGCGAGGGCTAGGTCGCGTCGCGGCAGACGGTAGTTCGACGACACGACCTAGGGTCTCCTGGAGTTCAGCCGATGTACGAGAGCGATGCCGGACTGCTCGCCCCCGGGCGGGCCGGCTCCCCCGCCGAGGCGGCCACCGGCGACGGTGCCTTTCTGCAGGCGATGCTCGACGCCGAGGCGGCGCTCACCCGTGCCCAGTCCGGCTGCGGACTCGCCCCCGCCAAGGCGGGGCGGGCGGTGACCGCGGCGGCGGCCGACGCGGGCCGGTTCGACGTACGGGACCTGGCGCTGCGGGCACGCGCGGGCGGCGATCCGGTCATCCCGCTGGCCATGGACCTCGTCGTCGCGGTGGAGCAGGACGTCCGCCCGTATGTGCACCGGGGCGCGACCAGCCAGGACATCCTCGACACGGCCGCCATGCTGGTCGCCGCGCGGACCCTCGCGCTGGTGCTCGACGATCTGGCGCGGGCCGCGGACGCGGTGGCGCGGCTCGCCACCGCTCATCGCAACACCCCGATGGCCGGCCGGACGCTCACCCAGCACGCCGTGCCGACCACCTTCGGACTCAAGGCGGCGGGGTGGCGGGCGCTGATCCTCGACGCGAGAGACCGGCTCTCGGCCGTACGGGAATCGCTTCCCGCACAACTCGGCGGTGCGGCAGGAACGTTGGCCGCCTTCGAGGCGTACGCGCCCACCGAGGACATCGACGGGATCGATCCGGGGCTGCCGCTGATCCAGGCGTTCGCAAACGAACTCGGTCTGGCCGAACCGCTGTTGCCGTGGCACACCCTGCGTACCCCGGTCGCCGATCTGGCGGGCGCGCTCGCCTTCACGGCAGGTGCGCTCGGCAAGATGGCGGCCGATGTGCTCAACCTGTCCCGTACCGAGATCGGCGAGGTCATCGAGGGGCAGGGCGACGGTTCGTCCGCCATGGCGCACAAGGCCGATCCGGTGCACGCCACACTGATCGCGGCGGCGGCCCGCCGCGCCCCCGGTCTGGCGGCGACACTGTACGGCTCGCTCGCCGCCGAGGACGAGCGGCCGGCCGGGGCGTGGCACGCCGAGTGGGAGCCGCTGCGCGAACTGCTGCGGCTCGTCGGCGGGGCCGCGCACGGCGCCGCCGAACTCACCGGCACACTGCGTGTCGTCCCGTACGCCATGCGGGAGAACCTCCAGCTCACCGACGGGCTGATCGTCTCCGAGCGGCTGGCCGCCGTGTTCGCCGAACGGATCGGCCGCAAACGCGCCAAGGAGGTCCTGCTGAGCGCCGCCGACCGGGCCCGCGCGGAGACCACCGACCTGGCCGACGTACTCGCCGATGTGCTCGACGAGGAACCCGAACTCGCCGGTCTCGACCTGGGCGAACTGACCGACCCCGCCCGGTACACGGGCTGCGCGGGCCCCCTCACCGACCGCGCGCTCGACCGCGGCTGACCGGCCCCGCCATGTCGCGCGGACCCGGCGCGCCCAGGCGCCGGCCCCGCCCCGTACGCCTCAGGTCAGCCGGCCCTCGCGGGCGATGACCCGGCCCGCGCGTACGACCATGGGCGGGACCGGGCGGTCCACGACTGCCTCGGGCAGCGAACCGACGGCCACCACAACGAAGTCGGCCGGGTCGCCGGTCTCCAGCCGGGAGGCGGGCAACCCGAGCAGGGAGGCACCGCCCTGGGCCACCGCCTCGTAGCAGGCGGCGAGTTCGGCATCGGTGCGGGCATCCGTGTGGGCATCCGTGCGGTACGCGAGCAGATGCGCCCGGGCGAGCATGTCGCCGTCACCGAACGGCGTGGCGGCCGCGCCGCTGACCGTGCTGGCCGGTGTCGCGCCGTTCGCCATCGGTATCGGCGGTCCGGGCACCCCGCTCGGCTATCTGGCAATGAGCCGCTACGTACGCAATGCCGGAGCCTTCTACGCGTACGTCGCCCGAAGCCCCGGCCGTACGCTCGGTGTCGCCACGGCCTACCTGGCGACACTCTCGTACAACCTCGTCGCCCCCGGTGTCGCCGCCGGGTTCGGCTACTTCGCCTCGACGACCCTGAGCGATCTCACCTGCGCGGAACTGCCCTGGCGGCCGCTGTCGACCCTCTGCGTGCTGGGTACCAGGGGTACTGGGCCGGCTGCGGGTCACGCTGAGCGCGAAGGTGCTGGGGGTGGCACTGGTCCTGGAGGTCCTGGTGCTGCTGGTGATGGATGCCGGGGTGCTGGCGGACCGGGGGACCACCGCCCTGGACATCACGTCCTTCGATCCGTCCGTGCTGGCCTCCTCAGGCGGTATGGCGGGGATGTTCGTCCTGGTCATCGCCGGGCGCACGGGTGCGGTCAATGCGGCACTGCTGGTGCCGCTGCCGGTGGTGCTCGTGGCCGGGGTCGTGGTGGCTCTGCGCATCCGTCGCACCGACCCCGGGCGTTATGCGCGGCTCACCGAGGTGGACGTCGAACGGGACTGAGCGTCGCGCCTCCCGGACGACGCGAACGGCCGGCACCGCCTCCGTCGCGGTCAGCCGTTCGCGTCGTCGCGGAGCCGCGCGTGCAGGTGCATGTCGTGCCAGCCGTCGGCATGCAGATGGGAGTGGCGGCGGGTGCCTTCCAGGGCGAAGCCCGTCTTGGCAGCCACCCGGCAGGACGCCTCGTTCAGCACGGAGTGCGCGAGTTCGAGCCGCTCGAACCCGATCTCGTCGAAGGCCCAGTGTGTGAGCGCCGAGACGGCCCGGGGTGCCACGCCCCGTCCGCGGGCGGCCGGCAGCACCCAGTAGGCGCATTCCGCCAGACCGATCTCCGGCACCAGGGAACGGAGCGAGACCCGGCCGAGCACTTTCCCGATCCCGTCGCTCGTTCCCTCGGGGCGTACGACGGCCCAATGGGCCGCGGTCTCGCTGTACCAGGCGTTCTGCCACTGCTCGATCCAGTCGCGCGCCTCGTCCTCGCTGTCGGCCCGGCGCAGATGCCAGTGCTGGATCGCCGGATCGGAGAAGGCGGCGACGACCGCCGGTGCGTCCTCCTGCCGCCACGGCCGCAGAAGCAGGTCGTCGGAGACGGTCAGAGCCGGTTGGGCGGAGTCCGCGAGGCGACCCGGAGGAAGGTGGGGCGGCACCAAGTACGGCATGGGCGCATCATCGCACGGGGACGGAGCCCATCGAGGCCGCTTCTCGCACCGGGCGCACACGCC
This sequence comes from Streptomyces sp. NBC_01591, assembly GCF_035918155.1. Classification (NCBI taxonomy): domain Bacteria; kingdom Bacillati; phylum Actinomycetota; class Actinomycetes; order Kitasatosporales; family Streptomycetaceae; genus Streptomyces; species Streptomyces sp. NBC_01591. The sequence goes on along the minus strand of NZ_CP109327.1, from coordinate 7,627,875 downwards.
GGTCGGCCGACCCGCCCGTCGGGCGACCGGTCCGTCGGCCCACCTGCTCGTCGGTCGCCTGGACGTGGTCGGCGATACCGAAGACGAGGACCCGGGTGTTCGGTTCGACGGGCCGCCACCGGTGCACCAGGCCGCCCGCGCAGTAGAGCGTGTCGCCCTGTTCGAGACGGTAGAAGTTGCCGTCCGCCTCGACCTCCGCCGAGCCGTCGGCCACGTACAGAATCTCGTCGTTGCGGTGCCGGAACTCGCGTCCCCAGTCATGCGCACCGGTGAACTCCAGGGCGTGCAGCCGTTGATGGCCCCGGACCAGCGGGCGCATCCGGCCGTCGCTCTCGCCCTCCGCCCCGGTCTCGCTTCTGATCACGCCGCTCACCCGGCTGCTCGCCGCCATTCCGGAGCCGGTGGTCGGCGCCGCGGGGCTGATCATCTACGCGGTGATCGCGACGATGGGGTTCGGCATGCTCAGCCGCGAGAACCTCAGCCACGGCACCAACGGCATCGTGGTCGCGCTGGCGCTCCGTGTCGGTCTGCTGCCGGTCCTCGCGCCGGAGATGTACGCGGGCCTGCCGGTGCGGGCCCGCACGATCTTCGGCAGCGGCGTCGCTGCCGGGGCGCTGGCCGCGGTGATCCTCGCGGCCGTTTTCGGCCGACTCGGCCCGAGCGAGGAAAAGCCGGAGGAGAAGCCCGAGACGAAGTCCGAGGCGAATCCCGCGGTGAAGTCCGAGGTCGGCTCCGCCCCGTAGGGACCGGCTGCCGCAGACCCGGGTGCCCCCTTGCACGGTCGATCGTGCAAGGGGGCACCACTTGTACGGCATCCACCCCATCCACCCCTCATTGAAACTTCACACACCGCGTACGATGACGGGATGAGCGGGCTGAACGAACGGACACACCGACGAAGGCAGGGCATCTGCGCGTCGGCCGTGCTCGGCTGGCTGGTCGTGCTGCTCGCCATGGTCTCGTGCTGCTCGATCACAGCCCCCGCCGCGCACGCCTCCGGCGCCCGGCCGGCGACCGTCGCCCGGACCATCACACCCACGCACCAGGCACTCGCGCGGATCGTGGTGGTCGACTCCCCCGAGGACCGGGGCATGGGCAGCTCCTGCCACGGAACCTCCGAGCACTCGACCCCGGTCGTGCTGCCGGGCCAGAGCGCACCCGCGGCCGTTCCCGGCACGACCGTGACCGCTCCTGTCGCCCCGCTGACCGGCGCGGCCGCGATCCGCGGCCCGTCCAACGACGCCGTGCGGGAAGTCGACCATCTCCGTCTGCAGGTTCAACGGATCTAGAGGCAGGACCCGTTCCCCGGGACACCGAGGAACGGACTCCGCATGCCCTCCGCTCCATCAACTCTGTTGAACCGAAGGACTCTCCATGGCATCCGCCAAGCAGCAGAACACCCCTGCCTCCGCACGTCGCGCCAAGCTGGAGGAGGCCCGCCGCAAGGAGCGGGCCCGCGAGCGGCGCAGCCGCGTCATCACCATCACCGCGTCCGTCGCCGTGGTCGCCGCGCTCGTCGCGGGCGGCGGCTATCTGATGTCCGCCGCCGACGGCAAGGAGAAGGCAGAGGTCGAGGCCAAGTCCTCGCCGGTGAAGGGCGAGCAGACCTGGGACAAGCTCGCCCAGAACCATGTTCAGACGAAGGTCGACTACCCGATGAACCCGCCGGTCGGCGGCGATCACAACCCGATCTGGATGAACTGCAACACCGACGTCTACACCAAGGCGATACCGAAGGAGAACGCCGTCCACTCCCTGGAGCACGGCGCGGTCTGGGTCACGTACACGAGCAAGGCGAAGCCGGCCGACATCCAGAAGCTCCGTGACCGGGTCGAGTCGACGCCCTACTCCCTGATGAGCCCGGTCGAGGACCAGGCCGCCCCGCTGATGCTCAGCGCCTGGGGCAAGCAGGTGACGGTGACCGGCGCCGCCGACGCACGCGTCGGGCAGTTCTTCACCAAGTACGTGCAGGGCCCGCAGACCCCGGAGCCGGGCGCGGCCTGCACGGGCGGGGTCGCCCAGTGACGTCCGCGTCCCGCTCCTCGCGCCCGATGGTGCTGGCCGGCGGTGTGGTGCTGCTGCTGGCGCTGGGCCTGGTCGTGCTCATGCTCGTACGACCGTCCTCGTCCGCGGGCTCGGCCTCCGCTGCGGACTCCGCCTCCGCCGCGGCCGCACCATCGGACACATCGGTCGATGTCGGGTTCGCCCGCGACATGTCGATCCACCATCAGCAGGCGGTCGAGATGTCGTTCATCGTCCGGGACCGCACGTCCGACGAGGCGGTGCGCCGGCTCGCGTACGACATCATCAACACGCAGGCCAATCAGCGCGGCATGATGCTCGGCTGGCTGGAGATGTGGGGTCGGGCGAAGTCCTCCTCGGCCGTGCCCATGAAGTGGATGAATCATCCCTTCACACCGAGGGGCGACGGTTCGCTGATGCCCGGCATGGCGACCGACACCGAGCTCGACGCGCTGCGGGCGGCAAAGGGCAAGGAAGCCGAAGTGCTGTTCCTGAAGCTGATGACCCCGCACCACCAGGCCGGCGTGGAGATGGCCGCGGCCGCGGCCGACTCGGCGGACACGGATGTGATCAGGAACCTGGCGGCGGGCATGGTGCGGGGCCAGCAGCCGGAGATCGCGCTCATGGCGGACATGCTCAAGGAGCGCGGCTCGACGGCCTGAGCATCGGACGCCCCCGCAGTACGCGCAGGCGTTCCCGGGTTCACCGGCGGTCCGTTCGCGGCGGGCACTCCCCCGCGAACGGGCCGTCGCCCGACCGGCCCCGGTCCCCGCACGGGCAGAAGTCCGGCACGCCGGGTCGCACAAGGGATCGCATAGGCTCGGCTCCGACATGAAGAGCAACGTCACACCGCTGGGGCCCAAGGCCGACAAGGACACCGTGCGCCGGAGCAACCTCAGCCTGGTGCTGCGGGCCGTCCGCGACGAGGCCGAGGGCGGGGCGACCAGGGCCACGGTCGCCGCACGGGTGGGACTGACCCGGGCCGCGGTCTCCTCACTCGTCGAGCAGTTGCTCGGCATCGGTTTCCTCACAGAGTCCGGCAAGACCTTCAGCGGGCAGGCGGGCCGTCCCGGGACCGCGCTCAAGGTGGCACGCACCGGGCCTGCCGGGCTCGGCGTGGAGGTCAACATCGACTACGTGTCGGTGTGCGTCGTCGACCTGGCGGGCACCGGACGGGTGCGGCTCACCGAGCACCTCGACAACCGCGGCGCACCGCCCGCGGAGGTCCTGGCGCGGGCGGCCGGGGTCGCCGCGCGCACCCTGGAGTCGGCGCGCGAGCAGGAACTCTTCCCGGTCGGGGTGGCGCTCGCGCTGCCCGGACTGGTTTCCGGCGGTGCGGTGCGCCAGGCGCCCAACCTGGGCTGGAACCGGGTTCCGGCCGATGAGCTCTTCGCCGCCGCGCTCGCCGCCGAGCGTCCCGGCCGTGCGGTACTGGCGGTGACTTCGGAGAACGAGGCCAACCTGGCGGCGCTGGCCGAGCTGTGGTTCGGCGGACTCGGCGCTCTGCGCAGCTTCCTCTATCTGACGGGCGAGATCGGTGTCGGCGGCGCGCTGGTCATCGACGGTGAACTGCTGCGCGGGGCGCACGGATTCGCCGGGGAGATCGGGCATGTGGTGGTGGACGCCGAGGGACCGGAGTGCCGGTGCGGCTCGCGCGGCTGTCTGGAGCAGTACGCGGGACAGGCGGCGCTCCTGCGGGCCGCCGGCATCGAGGAGTCCGGCGGCGGAGCCGGAGTGGCCGAGCTGGAGCGGCGCGCCCGGTCGGGGGACGAGCGGGCGGTGGCCGCGGTCGCGGAGGCCGGCCGGATGCTGGGGCGGGTGCTGTCCGGGGCGGTGAATCTGCTGGACCCGGACGCGGTGGTGCTCGGCGGGATCTACCGGAACCTGATGCCGTGGCTCTCGCCGTTGGCCGACGAGGAGCTGACCGGCCGTGTGGTGTCGGGGCTCTGGTCCCCGGGGAGCGGGCGGCTGCGCGCCTCGCACGTCGCGGGTGACGCGGCACGGGGCGCCGCGGCGCTGGTGTTGACGGGGGTGCTGGCCGACCCGGTGGCGTATGCGGGCCACGCGGCCGGCGGACCCGGGTGAACGGGCACGGGCGACCGGAACATCCGGCCGCCCTCTCGCACACCCCCGTGGCGCTGCGGCCCCGCGATCCTGTGACCCGGGTTCAGTGGACCCCGAGCAGGTGGTCCATCGCCAGCTGGTCCAGGGCCTCGAACGCCATCCCCCGTTCCGCCGCCGCGTTCACATCGAACTCCTCGTACGCCGACCGGTCGGCCAGCAGCCCGGTCACGCCGTCCTCGGCGGTGGGGCGGGCCAGCTCGTCGAGCCGGGACGCGCGCAGCGCCTCCTGCACGGCGGGGTCGGCGCGGAACGCCGCGGCGCGCTCCTTGAGGATCAGATAGTTGCGCATGCAGCCCGCGGCCGAGGCCCAGACCCCGTCGTGGTCCTCGGTCCGCGGCGGCTTGAAGTCGAAGTGCCTCGGGCCCGCGTAACCGGCCGTCTCCAACAGGTCGACGAGCCAGAACGCCTGGCGCAGATCGCCCGCGCCGAAGCGCAGGTCCTGGTCGTACTTGATGCCGGACTGACCGTTCAGGTCGATGTGGAAGAGCTTGCCCGCCCACAGCGCCTGCGCGATGCCGTGCGGGAAGTTCAGCCCGGCCATCTGCTCGTGCCCGGTCTCCGGGTTGACGCCGACCAGCTCCGGGCGTTCCAGGCGCTCGATGAAGGCGAGGGCATGGCCGATGGTCGGGAGCAGGATGTCTCCGCGCGGCTCGTTCGGTTTGGGCTCGATGGCGAACTTCAGGTCGTAGCCCTGCTCGGTGACGTAATCGCCGAGCAGGTCGAAGGCTTCCTTCATACGGTCGAGGGCGACCTGGATGTCCTTGGCCGCGCCGGACTCGGAGCCCTCGCGGCCGCCCCAGGCCACATAGGTGGTGGCGCCCAGTTCGACGGCGAGGTCGATGTTGCGGAGGGTCTTGCGCAGCGCGTAGCGGCGTACGTCACGGTCGTTGGCGGTGAACGCGCCGTCCTTGAACACCGGGTGGGTGAACAGGTTCGTCGTCGCCATGGGGACGACGAGTCCGGCCGCGTCCAGCGCCTGCCGGAACCGCTTCACGATCCCTTCGCGCTCGGTGTCCGTCGAGCCGAACGGAATCAGGTCGTCGTCGTGGAACGTCACACCGTACGCACCCAGCTCCGCGAGCCGCCGCACGGAGTCGGCCGGGTCGATCGCCGCGCGGGTCGCATCGCCGAACGGGTCGCGCCCCTGCCATCCCACCGTCCAGAGTCCGAAGGTGAACCTGTCGTCGGGGGTGGGCGTGAAGCGTTCCGTCATCGTCTGGCCGCCTTCGGTGCAGTCGGGCCCAGGACCTGTCGAGGTGCCCGTAGCTCATTTGTTCACTGTCATGACTAATCATGCACGGACCACCGCCGACAGGTAAACCCCTCCGTCACACAACCCATCACCACGGGACTCTGTTCGACACGGACTCGGTCACGTAATTTGTTTTGCGCACGACTAAATCCTGCACCGCACCCAGCACAGGAATGAGGGCGCCATGCCGCCGCGTACCGTCGTCATCGGCGTGGACAGTTCCACCCAGTCCACCAAGGCTGCCTTCGTCGACGCCGCGAGCGGCCGGCTGCTCGCCGTCGGTCGCGCGCTGCATGTCGTCCGTGGTGAGGCGGGGGCCCGCGAGAGCGACCCGGAGATGTGGTGGCAGGCACTGCGCGACGCCGTCGCCGCCGGCCTGAAGGAGTCCGGGGTCGCCGCGTCGGCCGTGACCGGCATCGCGATCGCCGGTCAGCAGCACGGACTGGTCGTCCTCGACCGGTCGGGCCGCCCGCTGCGCCCCGCGATGCTGTGGAACGACACCCGCTCAGCCCCGCAGGCCGCCGCACTCACCGAGGCGCTCGGCGGCCCGGACGCCTGGACCGCGCGGACCGGATCGGTTCCGGTGGCCGCCGTCACCGCGTCGAAATGGCGGTGGCTGCGGGAGAACGAGCCGGACCACGCCGCCGCGACGGCGGCCGTACGCCTTCCCCATGACTTCCTGACCGAGCGGCTCGCGGGCACCGCCGCCACCGACCCCGGCGACGCGTCGGGCACCGGCTGGTACTCCACCGCGACCGGCGCCTACGACCCCGGGCTCCTCGAACTCCTCGGCCTGGACGCCGCATTGCTGCCCGAGGTGGCCCGGACCGGCGCGACCCGCGTCGGCTCGCTGACCGCCGAAGCGGCCGACACGCTCGGCCTGTCCACCATGACCGCCGTGGCCGCGGGCACCGGGGACAACATGAGCGCCGCCGTCGGCCTCGGGCTGGGCGGCGCCGGGCTCCTCGACCACCCCGTCCTCAGCCTCGGCACCTCGGGCACGGTCTTCGCGGCCTCCCGGACCCGGCCCGCGTCACCGGCACTCTCCGGCTTCGCCGCGACGGACGGCACGTACCTCCCGCTGGCCTGCACCCTCAACTGCACGCTCGCCGTGGACAAGGTGGCCGCACTGCTCGGCCTGGACCGCGACGACACGTCCCCCGGCGGCGAGGCCGTGCTCCTCCCCTACCTGGACGGCGAACGCACCCCCGATCTGCCCACTGCCGCCGGACTGCTCACCGGGCTCCGCCACGACACCACGCCCCGGCAGCTCCTCGGCGCCGCCTACGAGGGCGCCGTCTTCACCGTGCTGCGCGCCCTCGACGAACTGCTGCGGGCCTGTGGCCTCGACCCGGCCGATCCGGACGTGGCCGCCCGGCCGCTGCGCCTGATCGGCGGCGGCGCTCGGGGGCGGGCCTGGTTGGAGACCGTACGGCGGCTCTCCGGCCGTCCCGTGATCGTGCCCGGGAGCAACGAGCATGTGGCTCTGGGCGCCGCGGCACTGGCCGCAGCCGCGGCCACCGGCGCCGACCCGGTCGCGATCGCCACCGGCTGGAGCACCGGCGAGGACACCCGACTGCCGCCCGTCCAGCGGGACTCGGCCGCCTGGGAGCGGGTCGGATCGGTACTGGAGCGGGCCTCGGGCCCATTGCTCGGGGGTTTCTGACGGTCCCCCAATCACCTACGGACCGGTTTGGGGAAGCGAAGCGATCTTCACTAGTATCCGGCGATGATCATAAGAAAAAGGCTGACGGCCGGGGTGGCCATCCTGCTCGCCACCCTGACCGCCGGGCTCGGTTCGGCGCTTCCCGCCGCCGCCGGCGAAGCCCCCGCCAAAGCCTCCCCCAAGGTCGAGCTGGTGCTCGACGTCAGCGGCTCCATGCGGACCCGTGACATCGACGGCCAGTCCCGGATGACAGCCGCCAAGCAAGCGTTCAACGAGGTCCTGGACGCGGTGCCCGAGCAGGTGCAGCTCGGCATCCGGACGCTCGGCGCCGACTATCCGGGCGACGACCGCAAGGTCGGCTGCAAGGACACCAAGCAGCTCTACCCGGTCGGCCCGCTGGACCGCACCGAGGCGAAGACCGCGGTCGCCACCCTGGCCCCCACCGGCTGGACCCCGATCGGCCCGGCCCTGCTGGGCGCCGCCGACGACCTCGAAGGCGGTGACTCCACCCGCCGGATCGTACTGATCAGTGACGGCGAGGACACCTGCGGCCCGCTCGACCCGTGCGAGGTGGCCCGTGACATCGCGGCCCGCGGCATCCACCTCGTCATCGACACCCTGGGCCTGGTGCCGAACGCGAAGATCCGTGAGCAGCTGACCTGCATCGCCGAGGCCACCGGCGGCACCTACACCGCGGTCCAGCACACCGATGAACTGTCCGGCCGCGTCAAGCAGTTGGTCGACCGGGCCGCCGAGCCCGTCGTCACCCCCGTGGCGACGAAGGGCGCGGACAGCTGCTCCACGGCGCCGCAGCTCAAGGCCGGCCTGTACACCGACCGCGAGAAGTTCGGGGAGCACCGCTGGTACCGGGTGGATGTGCCGCCCGGTCAGGAACTGCGCGCCTCGGTGAGCGTCTTCGCCGACCGCGCCGTGAACAACGACTACGGCGTGCTGCTGCGGGCGCTGACCGTGCACGGCCGGGAAATCGTGCGGGGATCGGAGTCGGGCACCGGCCGCACGGATGCGATCTCCTCCGGCCTGCGCTACCCGAAGGCCGAGGAGGACGACACGGACAGCGGTGACAAGCCGGCCGCCGAGACCGTGTGCCTCCAGGTCAGCAACTCCTTCTCGGCCCCCGCCTCGGTGAAGACCTCGCCCGGCATGCCGGTCGAGCTGACCGTGGACCTGGTGGACGCCCCGGACGAGGCCGCCGACGCCGCCGCGTTCGGTCTCGGCCGCGGCTGGTGGCTGCTGGGCGTTCTGGTCCTCACCGGACTGGTCGCGGGCCTGCTCTTCGGCTGGATCTCGCGCTGGCGCGTCGCCGTCTGGAGGACGAACTGATGATGCGTACGACACGTGTACTCGCGGGCGCCCTGCTCGCCGGGATCGCCCTGCTGACGTCGGCGGGCGCTGCGGTGGCCGACGACCCGTCGGCGAGCCCGAGCCCGAGCGCCTCCGAGGACGGGTCCGGCCCCACCGAGGCCGGCACCACCTTCCGTACGGCAACGGCCGTCCAGCAGAACCAGCGCGCCACCGCCGGCGCGTCCACGGGTGACTACCTGTACTGGGTGTTCCCCGCCGACGCGGGCCAGCGGGCCACCGTGAAGGCGAAGATCACCCTGCCCGAGAGCGCCGCACGGCATGGTGCGTCGACCTGGCAGGTCGATGTGTACGACGGGCTGCGGCGCCGACAGGCCTGCATGTACGGCCGCCAGACCGGCAAGGCCGGGGCCGACGCGTCGGCGGTCGAGCTGACCTGTGTCCTGCGGACCGTCCGCGCCTGGTCCGAGCCGTGGGCCAACGACCCGCTGCCGGGCAGCTACTACGTACGCCTCACGGTCGTCGATCTGCCGTCGGCAGACCTCGGTCTTCCGGTGCAGACCGAGGTCGAGGTCACGGCGGCCGACAAGGGCGGCGCCGGCGATGTGGACGGCACGCTCGCCGAGCCGCTGGTCCCTGGTGTGTCCTCCGTCGAGCAGGCCTCGGACGGCTCGTCCGCCGGTGACGACAGCGCCTCGCCCGCGGTCTCGCTCGGCAGTGAGCCCGAGGACGGCTGGGCCTCCGGCTGGTGGACCGATCGCTGGCTGTGGACGGTCGGCGGCGGCGTGCTCGGGGCGCTCGCGGCCGTCTTCGGCTACTCCCTGACGCGCGGCAGCGGCCGTCCGTCCCGGGTCCCACCGGGCGTCTGACCCGCGCACTTCGCGGGACGGGCTCCGGACCAGGGGCCCGGCACACCGCAGGACGGGGCCCGAGCCCCCGGGCCCGTCCTGCGGTGGCGGACAGCATCTCCTCCGCCACTGGCCGCCCGCATGCTCCTTGGGCGGCTCCGCGCGACTACATTCGACAACTCACGTACCGTGCAAGGCCGATGACATGTTCCAGGGCGTGCGGTACCGCTGAAGTCAGGTCGCCGCGCACCGAATCGGGTGCGCCACAAGGGAGCGGAGACTTTCATGTCCACGGAGACCGGCCCGGCCATCGATGCCGAGCCGCGGAGCCACCGGATCGTGCCGGGCCCGAAGGGGCTGCCGTTTCTCGGGAACCTGCCGCAGTTCGGAAAGAACCCCCTCGCCTTCTTCGAGCGACTGAGCTCCCACGGGGACATGGTGGGCTGGCGGTTCGGCCCCAACTCATGTGTGTACATAGCTGATCCGGACTGCATAGGCGAGCTGCTCACCGAGACGGAACGCTCCTTCGACCAGCCGGCACTGGGCATCGCCTTCCGAACGGTGATGGGCAACGGCGTGGTGGTCGCCCGCGGCAGGGACTGGCGGCGGAAGCGCTCGCTGGTGCAGCCCTCAGTACGGCCCAAGCAGGTGCGGTCGTACGCGGCGACGATGGCGAGCAGCACGGTGGAGCTGGCGGACACCTGGTCGGGCGGTGAACGCATCGACGTCAAAAGGGAGATGGCGGCGCTGACCCAGCGCATCGCCGTGCGCACCATCTTCGGCGTCGACACGGCGGCCGACGCCGAGGCGATGGGCCGGGCGATGGATGTGGCGCAGCAGGAGATCGGCAAGGAGTTCGCCGGCATAGGCGCGTTGTTGCCGGACTGGGTGCCGACTCCGGGACGGGCCAGGATCAAGAAGGCCGCCGCGGTCATCGACGCCGAGGTGGGCCGGGTCGTCGCTCGTCATCGCGACGGCGGGAACGAGCGCCCCGACCTGCTGAGCCGGCTGTTGACCGCGGTCGACGAGACGGGCGCGCACCTCACCGACCAGGAGATACGCGACGAGACGGTCACGCTGTACATCGGCGGGCACGAGACGACCAGTTCCACGCTGGTGTGGGCCTGGTATCTGCTGGCCCGCAATCCGCGGGCGCGTGCCGCGCTCACCGAGGAACTGGACCGGGTCCTCGGTGACCGGGAGGCGGGGTTCGACGACTACGCGCGGCTGACGTACACCCAGTCCGTGGTCAAGGAGACCCTGCGCCTCTACCCGACGATCTGGCTCGTGACCGGTGTCGCGAAGGAGGGCGCGCGGATCGGCGGTGTTCCGATGCCGGAGGGCACCCGGGTGTGGACCAGCCAGTGGGTGACGCAACGCGATGCGCGGTGGTTCCCCGAGCCGGAGGAGTTCCGCCCCGAACGCTGGGATCCGGAGGCGGGCGACGACATCGCGGAGTACGCCTGGTTCCCGTTCGGCGGCGGCCCACGGGTCTGCCTGGGCACCCGGTTCGCGATGGTCGAGGCGGTGCTGATCCTGGCCGTGCTGGCACGCCGCTTCGAGCTGGACGTGGACCCGGGCGTCATCGAGCCGGTCCCGTCGCTCACGCTGCAACCGGACCGGGAAGTGAGGGCGACGATCCGCACGCGGTGAGGCCGGTGACCGCTTCGGCCCCCCTCTCCCCCGCCCCGTAAGCTGCGCTGCGATCCGAAACGCCGCACGCCGTCCGCGTCGGCCCGGTCCCCGGCCGAGGAGGCTGAAACCTGTGGGCGGTTTCCAGGAAGCCCGGTCGGCGCAGGGCCGCGTCCGGCTCGCCGGCGTACACCGCACGCCCACCGCGCGGGTCCGCCGCTCCGTCCGGCCGCCGCCGGGACACCGTGCTCGGCTGCGGCTGCATGGTGGCCGTGGTGATCGGCCTCGTCGTCCCGGCCGTCGGATCCACACTCGGCGGCACCGTTCTGTGGAGGTGGGCGCGGGACAGCTTCCCTGGTGGGGGTTACGGCTTCGCCGTGGCTGTCGGCGCGCTGATACCGGTGACGTTCATGGCCGGGGCGATATCGGTCGGCACGATGAACCGGGCGGCCGGCAGAGCCCGTTCGGTGCTCAGGGCCGTCGCGGCGGTCCTGAGCTTCGCACTGCTGATGCTGCTCGGCACGGCCTGCGTGGAGATGATGGGCCCGAGCCCCAAACACCATGACCGGACAGGCGGCTGGGCCTATGAGCACTACGCATGGATCTGGGCCGTGGCGCTCCTGGCGGCACTCGTCACGGGAGCGCTGCTGGTGACCGCTCTCGTCCTGCGGACCCGCGGTCGCGCGAAGCGGGACGGCTCGACAGCAACCGGGGAGCGCGTCCTGGTCCAGATGCGCGGCCCGTCCCAGCACCAGACATACCGAACCGATATGTCCGATCTGTCGCGGAGATCAGGTCATGCGGTTCACACTGTCCATGTCGGCCGCCCCGGCCGACGGGCCGTCCGGCCGCACCCGCAGGCTGTCGATCCAACGGGAGAAACACCATGCGTCTCCGCTCCGCTCTCACCGCCGCGCTCTCCGCCGCAGCCGCCCTGACACTGACCGGCACCGCGGCATCGGCACCGGCCGACGCCGCGTCCGCCGGCACCGCGAGCCGCCTCGGAACCTGCCAGGAGAAGGCCCTCGAAGTGCACGCCGCACCCGGCGGACAGCGGAACGTCGCCCATATCGACGTCATCAACAACGGCGCCAGGGCCTGCATGATGGACCGGATCCCCACGATCACCTTCAGGGGCCTCGACGGCTCCGCCGAGACCGTACCGCCCGCCGAGAGCGGTCCCTACGTACTGTCCCCGGGCGAGCGGGCCTACGCCGCCGTACGCACCGCGGACCCGGCGGCCGCCGAGGGCCACGTCGTCGGCAGCCTGTCCGTGGCGGCAGACCCCTCCCATCTGGGTGTCACCTTCGGCGCGGCCACCGTAGGCATGCCCGAGGGAGTCCATGTGTGGGTGCCGGTGACCACGCTGTGGCAGGAGTCGCGCGCCGCGGCGGACCGCGCACTGGCGGACACGCTGGGCTGACGGGCGGCTACGGAACGTAGGCCGCGCCCCGCAGGTCCGCCGGACAGGCCCTACAGGCCGTAGGTCGTCCCGTCGGCGGTCCGCCGCGGGTCGGGAGCCGTCGTCGCGCAGAGCGGACCGCCCTCGAAACCGGCGTTGACCAGGGCAGTCGCACGGCCGGCCGAGTCCACCAGCTTCAGGGCGTGCCACCGTGGCAGCCAGAACACACGTCCGCGGTGCTCCGTGAGCAGTTCCGTGAGGGCTGCCGGAGCATGCGTCCACACCTTCGGCAGGTCGTCGGCGTGGTCGAAGGCGGGACGCAGCTCGATCCAGCCGTCGGCGCCGACGTCACCGGAGGTGAGCAGGAGCTCCACGGCCTGGCCGGGCTCCTGGTGGCACTTCTTGGCATGGATCCAGTGCACGTGGTGACCGGGGCCGTGGCTGGGGCAGTCGTCGTTCTGGATGAGATGGGGGAGCATGGTTCTTCGCCTTCCCGAGGTCATGGACCCCAGGTGCTCTGCCCCGATGGTCCGCTGTTCCCCATACGCCGCGTACGGGGCCGGTCGTCACCCGGAGCACCCGCAGCGGAGCGGGGTGCCGTCCAGTCAGCCGGGGCTGTGCACTGGAACTCATGACCTGCGAGAACCGTATCCCACGGACGACGTTGCCCGACGGGTGGTCAGGTCTCAGCCGTGCAGCAGGACCGGGAAGGCCTCCATGTCGTTCTGCGTCATCACCGGCAGCTTGCGGACCTCCTCGTCCGCGATGGCCGCCCGCAGCCGGGGGAAGCGCGCGAACAGTGCGGGCAGGGCGATGGCGGCCTCGACGCGGGAGAGTGCCGCTCCGGGGCAGATGTGGGGGCCGTGACCGAAGGTCATGTGACGGATCGGGGTCGGCCGGGTGATGTCGAAGGCGTCGGCGTCCGTCCCGTGCTGCTCGATGTCACGGCCGATGGCGCGATAGGAGATCACCACTCCTTCGCCCTTCGCGATCACGTCGTCGCCCACGTGGATGTCCTCCGTGGCGAACCGCATCAGCAGATGGGTGGTGGGGGTGTCCCAGCGCAGGGTCTCCTCGATCACCGTATCCCACGGGATCTCACCGTCGAGGACCCTGTTCAGCTGGTCGGGGTGGGTGAGCAGGGCCCGTACGGCGTTCAGGATCAGCCCGATGGTGGTCTCGTGCCCGGCGGCCACCATCGCCTTGAGATTGCCCACCACCTCTTCCTCGGTGAGGGGTTCGCCGCCTTCCTCGGCAAGGATGAGCGCGCTGGTGAGGTCGTCGGTGGGATGCGCGGTCTTCTCGCGTACGAGAGCGGCGTAGAACACGTCCAACTCGGCGAGCAGCGCCAGGCGTTCCTCATGCGGCGTGAGCATGGAGAAGAACGCCTTGTACCGCTTCATCAGCATGGGGTGCTCGGCCTCGTCCACGCCCATCAGCATGCCGACGACCCGCATCGGCAGCGGCTGGGCGAACACGGACTTGAGGTCGACCACACCGTTCTCGCTCCTCTCGCCCTGTTCGGCGAGGGCATCGAGTAACTCCGCGGTGAACTTCTCGATCTCCGGGCGTATTTCCTCCAGCCGACGCGGCGTGAGCGCCTGGGAGGTCTTGGTACGCAGTCGTCGGTGCTCGGCACCGTCCACGGTGAACATGGAACGCCCGGCGTCGATCATGCCGATCAGTGGCCACTCGTACGTGACCTCGCCGCTCTGCCAGAGCCCCCAGACATCGATGTCCTTGACCAGGCGGGGATCGACGAGCAGTCGGCGGGCCAGGGCGTGCCGGGTGACGGTCAGAGCGGGGACGCCGAGCAGTTCGATCCTGGCGAGCGGACCGGCGTCACGCAGGCATGCCGTCTCTCCGTCCAGGTCCTGGACCAGCGGGTCGATGACGACGACCCCGCCACTCGAAGCGGCTTCCCGGGCGGCGGCGTGCGGGCAGTTCAAGACGGGGCTCCTGTCGGACGGACGGGGGCGAAGCGGACGGGCAATGCGGTCATCCCCCGCAGGAAGGCGGACTGCCGCCGGACCAACTCGGATACGGGAACGGACAGTTCCAGGTCGGGGAGCCGGTCGAGCAGCACCTCGATCCCGGTGCGGGCGATGATTTCGGCGATCTCCTGCGCGGGGAAGGGGCAGCGGTATTCGCCATGGCTGAACGCCAGGTGGGCGCTGTTGCCGCGCTGGCCGGACGGTCCTCCCGAGGCCGAGAGGTGCTGCCGGATGTGCGGATCGGCGTTGGCGGCGCCCAGGCCCAGCAGCAGCATGTCCCCGGCACGGATGCTCCGGCCTCCGAGCCGGGTGTCGCGGGCCGCCCAGCGACCGGCGAGGATCTGCGTCGGGCCTTCCTCCCAGAGCACCTCGTTCATGGCTTCGGCGACGCTGTGCCGGCCACCGGTGAGCGCGACGGCGAACTGGTCGTCGGTGAGCATCAGCCGGAGCGAGTTCCCGATCCAGTCGGCGGTGGTGAGGTGCCCCGCGGCCGTGATGGCCATCAGGTCGAGTACGTACTCCTCGTCGGTGAACTCCCCGGCGTACGCCAGCATGCGCGAGGTCACGTCGTTTCCGGGCGCGCCCCGCCGGGCCGCCAGCAGCCGCTGCATGTGTTCGCCGAACCGCAGATGGGCCTCCTGCGCGCCCGGTCCGCCGTCGGCCAGATCCCTGAGCACCTCGGCGATCCGCGGCCCGTCCGCATCGGGGAATCCGACCAGCCGGGCAAGGACGAGCACCGGCAGCGGAATGGCGAAATCGGCGATCAGGTCCGCCGTGCCGCGGTCACAGAACCCGTCGACTAGGCGATCGGCCAACTCCTCGCAGTCCCGGCGGAGTTCGGAGTGCTCGACCTCCTCCAGCGCCTGCCCGACCATCGCGGCGTGACGCCGGTGCTCGGCCCCGGCGGTGAAGTAGATGGACGGCATCGGGCGGCCGACCATCGGTAACAGCGGCCAGTCCTCGGGGATTTTCCCCCACTGGTTCCACAGCCCGACGTCCCTGGGGAACAACCCGCCGTCGCTGGTGACCTGGTGGAGTTCGCGGTAGCCGATGACCAGCCAGGCCGGAACCCCGCCGGGCAGCTCGACGGGCACGACAGGTCCGTGTTCGCTCCGCATGGCGCGGTAGACGGCATGGGGTTCGGTGTGGAACTCGGGTCCGCTGAGTGGCACGGCGGACACACCGGCACCTGCCGGAC
Source organism: Streptomyces sp. NBC_01591 (assembly GCF_035918155.1). Taxonomy (NCBI): domain Bacteria; kingdom Bacillati; phylum Actinomycetota; class Actinomycetes; order Kitasatosporales; family Streptomycetaceae; genus Streptomyces; species Streptomyces sp. NBC_01591. Next base: position 7,612,417 of record NZ_CP109327.1, on the reverse strand, counting down.
AGCGTCCGGCGGTGGTCGCCGGGGACACGGACGGGCGTTCGGGCACCGCGGATGCGGGCGTCGTCATCGTACGGAATCTCCTGTGACGAAGGCTTCGCTCGTTGCGGTGGTCGGTTGATCAACGCGGCTTCACTATAGGGAAATTCGGTGAGCCTTCAGGCACTATTCGCGACCGTTCTCGCCACTTTTCCGATCCGGATGGCCCGATTTCTGATCACGATTGATCAAAAGGGCGGGGATGCGCCACACCCGGCCGCGAAGCGCCACCGAACACTGCCCGTAGCGCTGCCTTCAAGATCGGTGCGAGCGTGGGCAGTTACGAGGGCAAGGTGTCCGCCCGTTCGTACGATCTCACCGTGCACGGCAAGAACGCACCGTCGCAGGTCGTCATGGACCACAGCCGCCTGCACCGGCTGAACTCGGCGGCGGAGTTCGCCGCGGCCGGTTCCGGCTGGTTCACCGACCCCGCGACCGGGATCACGGAGATCAAGACACCGCCCGTCTCCACCGGGCGCGGCTTCACGGTCGAGCTGCGGAAGTAGCCGACGACCCCGGCAGTGCAGGGGCCGGGGGCCGTCTCCGGACGGTCCTCGGCCCCTGCGCCCGCCCCGCTACGGCTTGCGGGCGACCGCACCGTAGATCGGCACCGGCTGCGTCTCCACCGGAAGCCCGCCGAGGCTGAGCTCCGGATGCCAGTCGACGACCTGGACGAGGCCCGGCTCCATCACTTCCAGCCCGTCGAAGAACCGGCTGACACCGCGATGCGATCTCGGTACGAGCGTCACACCGCCCGCCGCGTACGAGGCCACACCCTTTTCCACATTCTCTGGGTCGAAGTCACCGGTGAGCTGTGACAGCACAAGAAAACTCCCGGCAGGGAGCTGCTCCACCAGCCGCTCCACCAGGGCGTACGCCCCCTCGCGGTTCCCCTCCCCCTCGCCGCCGTCGCCGACGAAGTGCAGCAGAGCGATGAGGGAGAGCGCGACGGGCCGGTCGAAGTCGATCACGTCGGCGGCGAGTTCGAGGATCCTCTCCGGCTCCCGCACATCGGCGTCGAGGTACGCCGTCACTCCTTCGGCGGTCCCGCTCAACAGTGCTTCGGCGTGGGCCAGGACGATGGGGTCGTTGTCCACGTACACGACCCGTGCGTCGGGAGCCGCGCTCTGGACGATCTGGTGCAGGTTGGGCTCGGTGGGAATGCCGGAGCCGATATCGAGGAACTGCCGTATCCCCGCCTCCCCCGTGAGCCAGCGCATCGCACGGTGCATGAACCACCGGTTGTGGCGTGCGATGCGCTTCGTGTCCGGCGAGAGCCCGGCGATCTGTCTGCCGAGCTCCTCGTCGACGGGATAGTTGTCCTTCCCGCCGAGGAACCAGTCGTACACCCGCGCGGGATGCGGCCTGGTGGTGTCGATGCGGTCCGCACCGGATCCGTACCCTGTCATACGGCACTCCCCCCTGGTACTGATCGGCTTCCTGCCTCAGCATCTTGCAGCATCGCCCGGCCGGCCGCGCGGGCATCCATGATCCCGGCGGCCCGCAACAGGCATCAGGCTCGGGAGCGCTTCACTCCTTGACGCCGATCCCCCCGAAGGCGTCCACATCCGCGGGAACGGTCGCGCTGTCGGCGTCGGGCATCCACTCACTGAGCCGGACGAAGCCGGGGTCGAGGATCCGCAGCCCGTCGAAGAGCGTGACGATCTCGTCCGGCTCGCGCACGTAGTACGGCACCGCGCCGCTCTCGATGTACGCCTTCTCCGCGGCGATCATGCCCTCGCTGGTACGCGTTCCGTCGTATATCACGAGGTAGCTGCCGACCGGCAGCCCCGCCATCAGTCGGCCGACCACCTCGCGGGCCTTGGCGAAGTCGCCCGCGTGACCGAGTATGCCGAGCAGCATCAGGGCCACGGGCCGGTCGAAGTCGAGTGTCTTCGCCGCCTCGGCCAGGATGGCGTCCGGATCGTAGAGGTCGGCGTCGATGTAATCGGTGACACCCTCGGGCGAACTGGTCAGCAGCGCACGGGCATGCGTCAGCACGAGCGGGTCGTTGTCCACATACACGATGCGCGACTCGGGCGCGATGTCCTGGGCCACCTGGTGGGTGTTGTCCGCGGTGGGCAGACCTGTCCCGATGTCCAGGAACTGCCGTACCCCCCGCTCCTCCACGAGGTGGCTCACCGAACGCCGCAGGAACTGCCGCCCCGCCACCGCCACGTCGACGAGCCCCGGGAAGAAGGTCTTGATCTGGTCACCGATCTCACGGTCGACCTCGTAGTTGTCCTTGCCGCCCACGAAGTAGTTCCAGAAGCGGGCGGAATGAGGCCTCGTGGTGTCGATCCGGTCCGACACCGGCTGGGCGGGAGGGGTGACGGACGACTGATGCTCACTCATGGAGACCTCCGGACGCGAAAGTGATCAAGCTATGGCCTTAACCTACCTGGGCGTCACGAGAGTTATGGCCGTATACGTCACAGAGCGCGTCTCCCGTGGTCGGCCCAGGGTTGTTTCCGGGTTGTCCCCCACTCAAGTCGGGGTTTATCGGGTCGCTCGAACGACGCCGACTCCGTAGGTTCTGGGGTGGAATCGAATCACCGTTCCCCACCCTCACTTTCCCGGAGGCCCACCAGTGACCGCCCCAACGCGTCGGCAGACGCGCGCCATTCGCCCTCTCGTCGCGGCCTTCGTACGGTTCGTCGTGTGTGGTGGCGGGGTCGGACTGGCGTCGAGCGCGGCGGTCGTGCTGCTCAGCGCGCGAATACCGATGGCCGTCGCGAACGCGCTGGTCACCGTCGTCTCCACGGTCGTCGCGACCGAATTGCACCGACGGATCTCCTTCCAGAGCGAACGCAAGGGGTGGGGGGTCCACCTCCGGTCGGGGGTGACGGTCGCCGTGAGCTATGCGTTCACCACGGGGGCGCTGCTCTGTCTGTTCGCCGTGCGACCCGATCCCTCGCCCCTGATCGCGCAGACGGTCTATCTGTCGGCTTCCGCTCTGGCGGGGGTCGGACGGTTCGTGTTGCTGCGGGTCGTCGTCTTCGGGAACCGGGACCGGGGCCGGGGCCGGGTTCGGAACCGGAACGCTTCGCACGAGGACGCGCTCAACAAGACCTCGGTGGCGATGGCTGTGTGACGCCCCCTCGGTGATCGGCGCGGCGATCGTGCTGGTTGACTGGCGTGGCCGGTCGTGTGGGCGGCACGGAGCCGGCGGGTGGCCGGAGCGGACGAGGGGCGTGCGGATGGAGTTCAGGCGGGCCGGGTGGGTGCGGGTGCCGGTGGGGGACGATGCGGCGCGGTGGGCGACCCGGGGGAAGTGCCTGCGGGTGCTGGTCGTCGTGCACAACGTGACCGCCGCGACGCGGCTGCTCGATGTGCTGCCGCTGTTCGATGACGACCTGCGGGTCCAGCTGCTGGTGACCTGCACGGGCTCCTCGGCGTTCGCGGCCGGCACTGCCGAATTGCTGGCCGACACGGGGGTGCCGGTGCTGCCGTGGGAGCAGGCGGCCGAGACGGAGGTGGACCTGGTTGTCTCCGCCAGCTTCGGCGGTCAACTGGACGTATTTTCCGGGAAGTTGGCCATCCTCTCGCACGGTGTTGGATACACTAAGAGGCTGGCGACACCGGACACCGGACACCGGACACCGGACACCGGATCGGGGGCGGGGGCTGCGGCGCCTGCGCCCGTGTTCGGGCTCGCGCCTCCGTGGCTGCTGTCGCCCCGGGGCACTCCCATCGCGGACGCCCTCGTGCTCTCCCACCCCGAACAGTACGAACGGTTGCGCATCGCCTGCCCCGAGGCCGCGCCGACCGCCGTTCTCGCGGGGGATCCCTGCTACGACCGGATCCTCGCCGCACGGCCCTACCGCGAACGTTTCCGCCGCGCATTGGGGGTCCGGCCGGGTCAGCGGCTCGTCCTGCTCAACTCGACCTGGAACTCCGAATCGCTCTTCGGTGACGGCGGGGAGGGCCCGTCCGGCGGCGGGGGCGATGTCGTCGCCGCCCTGCTGAACCGGGTCGCCGACGAGTTCCCCGTGGACGAGTACCGGTTCGCGGCCGTACTGCACCCCAACATCTGGCACGGGCACGGCCCCGGTCAGATCCGTGCCTGGCTCGATCGCGCGCGGCGCGGCGGGATGGCGCTGATCGATCCGCTGACGGGGTGGCGGCAGGCCCTGCTGGCAGCCGATGCCGTGATCGGTGACCACGGATCCGTCACCTATTACGCGGCCGCCCTCGGCACCCCGGTGCTCCTGGGCGCCGTGCCGCTCCACGCCCTGGACCCCGACGCGCCGATCTCGGCGTTCATGCGGGAGGCGCCGAGGCTCGACCCCGACGCGTCCCTGGCGGCACAGATCGATGAAGTCATCCGCTGCCACCGGCCGTTGCCCGGCCCCGCCGAGTTCACCACCTCCGTGCCGGGCGAATCCGCGGTCCGGCTCCGGAAGCTCTTCTACTCGATGATGGGGGTGTCGGAGCCCGGCGGGCCTGCCTCGCTTGAGCCGCTCCCGCTGCCCGGGTACGAGGCCGGAACGGTCACCGTGCCGTTGCGGGTTCTGACCCGGGTGCTCGGGCCGGGAGAGGTCGCGGTCAGCCGCTGGGCGGGCACGGGGCCGGGGGCCGGCTCGGATCCCGACGGCGAACTGCACGTCGCCGTGCACGAGGACACCCGCGAGGTGGACCGGTTGGAGCTGGCCGACGTCATCTTCCGGGACGGCGAACCCGACGATCCGCGCTTCGGCTCGCCGTCGATCTGGACCGCCGAGGTGCTCCGCCGCCATCGGGGCTGCTCCCTGGCGGCCTATGTGACCGGCCCGTCCGAGTGCGTGGTCCGGGTACGTGGCGAGGAGCCGCTCCGGATGATGGCGGTGCCCGACGCCGATCCGGAAGACGTGTCCGGCGCGGACCCCGCCGCGTACGCCTCCGCCCTGCACGCCTGGCTGGCCACGGACAGCCGGGAGGCGGTCACTGCCCGGGCGCGGCTGGCGCGGGCAGTGACCGACGGACTCGTCCTGCGGACGGGCGACCGGCTCCACCGCGTACGCGTCGATCCTCTGACGCCGCCTGACTCGGCCGGCTGAGGAGGACCGCGACTACGCGGTCAGGGGGCCACGCAGCGCTCCTGCATGCTTCGCAGATGCGCCAGGTGGTACGTCGCGCGCTGGCCGTCGAGGGTCGTGATCGCCGCCTCGACCAGCGGGAGCGCCGCCTCGGTGTCCCCCTCGTCCAGCCAGGTCTCGGCGAGATCCGTGAGGGTCCGGGCCGTGTTGTACGTGTCGCCGCTCGACCGGAAGTACGACAGCGCGGTCTCCAGCTTCTGCCGGGCCTCCTCGCGTCGCCCCAGCCCGCGCAGCGCCCGCCCGCGATGGCGCTCCAGCAGGGCATCGGCACGCGGCACGTCGCGAGTCCCCTCGTCCTGCCCGCCCATGGTGCCCAGGATGGCGCCGGCCTCCTCGTAGCAGTCGTACGCCTCCTGGTACCGCCACTGCCGCAGTCTCAGCAGCCCCAGGAACTCGACGGCCGAGGCATGGCCCCGCTTGTGGCCCGCCGCCTCCTCGGCCCCCGCCGCTGCCCGCGCCTCCGCCCCCGCCTCCTGCCAGCGCTTCAACTCGGTCAGTGAGTGGGCGAGTTGTGCGTGCAGCGCTCCGGCGTCGGGACTCGTGGGCCGATGGGTGTCGACAAGGCGCGTGCCGATGCGGAGCGCCGGCAGCAGCATCTCGTGGTGGCCGGCCTTGAGCTGTAGTGGCCACAGGGCACGGCACAGGCGTACGGCGGTGTCCGGGTCGCCGGACTCCTCGGCGCAGCGCACCGCCTCGACCAGGTTGCCCGACTCCGCGAGCAGCGCGTCGAGGGCGGCGCCCCGGTCCGCGTACGTCTGCCCGGCGCGGTCCTCGGCGGGTGCGGGGACACGCCAGCTCTCCGGGAGCGCCTGGTGGGCGGCCGATGCGGCCAGGTCGGCGTAGGCGCTCAGGGTGCGGGCGAGCGCCGCGGAGCACGCCGCGATCCCGTCGTCCCGGATCGCCGCCGCCTCGGCGTGCGCACGGACCGCGTGGCGGTAGTGGTAACGACCGCTGCCCGAGCCGCGTTCCAGGAGCATCCGGTCGGCCAGGTCTTCCAGGAGTTCGGCCGTTGCGTCGGGGTCCTGGCCGGTGGTCCGGGCGGCCGTGGCGGCGTCGAAGGCGGGCCAGTCGCGCAGTGCCATCAGTCGGTACAGCCTGGCGGATTCCGGGGCCAGGAGCCGGTAGTTGTCCTCGGCGGCGCCCCGGACCGGGTCGCCGTCCGCCTCGGCGCGGCGTGGCGGAAGCGTGGGCGCGGAGAGCTGGTACGCCGCGGCACGCAGGGCGTACGGCGACCCGCCGCAGCGCTGGAGCAGCGACGGCAGGGTGGCACGGGCGGCGGCGACCGTGGACTTGTCGGTGATGTCGGTGAGCAGCCGCACCGCGTCCCGGTCCGAGAGCGGGCCGACGGGCACCCGCACGGCGTCGATGCCGGGGAAGGGAGCGCGGGCGACCAGGATCGTGAACACCCCGGGTGCCGAGGTGAGGAACGGCCGCACCTGCGAGGCGGAGTACGCGTGGTCGAGCACGATCAGGAGTCTCAGGTCTGCCGCGCGGTGGCGGAAGAACTCGCCGAGTTCATCGGTCCCGGTCGGCATCTCTTCGTCCGGCACCCGCAGTTGACGCAGCAGGGCACGCAGTACGGTTCCGACGTCGCGCGCGCCACCGGCGCCACGTCCCCCGAGGTCGGCGTAGATCTGGCCGTCCGGGAAGAGGCGGGTCGGCTGTGCGCCGAAGTGCACGGCGAGGGTGCTGGAACCCATGCCGTCCGGACCGTGCACCAGGGCGAGCCGGGGCCGCCCGTCCGCGCGGCGGGACGCCTCCCGCTGGAGTTGCTTCATCGCCTCCTTGCGATCCGTGAAGAACCTTATGGAGGCGGGGAGGTTCGACCGCGCGGCCCGGACCGGGGCAGGGTCGCGGCGCAGCCGGGTGGCGAACGCGGTCCAGGAGGCGGCGAGTTGCGGATCGGTGCGGATCCGGTCGTGAACCATGCGGGCCACGTCGTCCCGTTCGTCCGGGGCCACGGGCGCGGGGACCTCGCGGCCGACGATTCTCCGCACGACACCACCGGTGGATTCCCAGGCCCATTTGCCGGCCTCGTTGGCCATCCCCGAGCCGACCGCACCGAGTACCGCCGAAATCGCCGCCACCGAAGTGGGATCGAGCATGTCGCGCACTCCTCGTTCCCGGTGTTCCGCGCGGTGCGCCCTCCCCGGCACCGTCGCTGTCACCGTGCGGATCAACGTTAGCGTCAGACGGGCCGATCTCCCCCGGACATCGCGGGGTGATCGCCCGGTCCTGGCGTGTGCCGACCGCCCAACCGTCCGGAAAGCGACCTTTTCATCGACGTCCGGCCGGATCAGGCACATCGGCATCACTGCCTTGTCGCCGCCCTTCCTGCTCCTTTCACCGACGCGGTCGAAGGGGCGTCGAGTGTGTTCACCGGCCGACACGTCATGTTGGATATCCTGACGGTTGTTCCAGGTCGTCACGGCGAGCCCCGTCGGCCGTCGGCGCGCGGGCCGGGGCCCGTCGAGGGGAGTAACTGTGCAGGGAACAGCCGCAGGCCGGGGTTCGCCCAGGAGGGCCGAGCAGGCTTGGCAGCAGGCAGTGGCCCTGCTGAACCAGGGGAACAATGCGGCCGCCGCCGAACAGTTCTCGTTCGCCGCCGCACACGATCCCCTGGCCGCAGACGCATGGCTGGGCCTGCATGCGACCGGACAGCGTCAGAAGGAGGCGCTGGACGGCATGGTCCGGGCTTCCGGCTCCTTCGGCGCGTTGCGTTCGAAGTTCGGGATGCCGCTCCGTTCCCGGTTCCAGCTCGGCCACTACGTCACGTTCCGGCTCGAGAACGCCCGTGACCTCTGGGTGGCGGCCATGACCTCGCTGCTGGACGCCGGGAAGCTCGACGAGGCCTGGGCCGGGTTGTCCACGGCCCAACTGGATTGCGACGAGACCCGGTTCGTCTGTACGCGGTATGCCTTCCTCAAGGAGGACTGGGCCCTCGTGCTCCGTTTCGCCCCGAACATCCGTGACGCCTTCCTGCACGACGAGGCACAGCTGTACGTGGGGGCGGCGCTGTTCGCGCAGGGGGTCTGTCACGAGGCCCTGAACGTGCTGGCGGAGCTGCCGAAGAAGCTGGAGCCGGGGAGCCGTTTCGACGCGGAGGTCAAGTACTTCATGGGCCGGTCCCTGGAGTCGCTGGGCCGGCCGGAGGAGGCGCTGAGGCGGTACCAGTACGCGTTCCGGTGTGCGCCAAACCTCTTGGACGTGAACGTACGGGCGCAGGCACGTTCCACGGCGCCGACGGCTTCGTCCGTGGCCGGGGAGGCTCCCGCGTCCTCCCCCACCCCTTCCTCCCCGTCCCCTTCCCCGGCGGGGCCCCCGCCGCCCCGCACGGCCGCGCCTCCCTCCGCACCCTCTGCCCCGGTGGCCGCTCCGGGCGCCGGGCCGGACTCGGGGTCGGCGGAGACGGACGGGACGGACGGGCTGTCGCGGGAGGAGATGGCGCGCCTGCTCGCGGAGGCTCAGCAGGCACTGGACGGCATGATCGGTCTGGAGCCGGTGAAGCGCCAGGTGCTCACGCTGATCGCGCAGCTGCGCATGGCGGCGCTCCGCGAGGAGCAGGGCCTGCCCAGCGGCGCCCGGCCCCGGCACTTCGTCTTCGCGGGACCGCCCGGCACCGGCAAGACCACCGTTGCCCGCATCATCGGCAAGGTCTTCGCCGGTCTGGGGCTGCTGCGTTCCGGCCATGTCATCGAGGCCCAGCGCGTCGACCTCGTCGGGCAGCACCTCGGCTCCACCGCGATCAAGACCAGCAAGGTCATCGACTCCGCCTTGAACGGCGTGCTGTTCATCGACGAGGCGTACGCCCTGTCCAACAGCGGGTACAGCGGTGGCGACGCGTTCGGTGACGAGGCGCTCCAGGTACTCCTGAAGCGGGCCGAGGACGACCGGGACCGGCTCGTCGTCGTACTCGCCGGATACCGCGAGGAGATGACCGGTCTGCTCGCCGCCAACCCGGGCCTGGTGTCCCGGTTCAACACCCGCGTCGACTTCCCCTCGTACTCCGCACAGGAACTGCTCCTGATCGCCCGGTCCGTCCTGTCCGGTCAGGGCGACGAACCCGACGAGGAGGCGGCGGCCGCACTCGGCGCCTTCTTCGCCTCGGCCGTGGACGAAGGTATGGCCGACACCCTGGGCAATGCCCGCTTCGCCCGCGAGCTCTGCCAGAAGGCCTCCGCGCAACGGGATCTGCGTCTGTACGCCGAACACTCGGGCGGGACGACGCCCACCAGGCAGGAGATCGTCACCGTACTCGCCCAGGACGTGATGGAGGCCCACCAGGAGCTCATGGAGTCCCACGGGAATCCGGTGTAGGGCCTGTCCGGCGGATCAGGGTGCCTTGAACAGCCCGGGGAATCGGGGGGCGAGCCAGGGCTTGCGGCCCCAGGCGAACACCCGGCCCCGGGCCATGGCGCCACGTGGGTCGATGCGGCCGAGCGCCATCAGGAAGAAGGTGACCGGCTCGATGAGGATGGTGCAGTCCGGGCGGGCCGGCGGTCGGGGGGTGACGGTCACGGCGCCGTCGGTGAACGTGACGCCGAATCGGGCGCCGCCCCACAGACGGATCGTGTAGCCAGCAGTGAGCCCGGCGGTGGTGGTGGCGTCGGTGACCCTGGGCATCGCCGTGATCAGGAACGGCAGGGACAGTTCGACGCGCGTGCGGTCGATCATGTGGCTGCGCCCCCGCGCACGGGCGAGGTCGTAGCCGTGGCCGAGCATGTGCGTCAGCAGGTACGAGCCCAACACCGCCCGGCTCATCGGCCCCAGCGGCGTGACCACGGTCCCGGCCGCGCCATCGGCCCCGGTGCTGTCCGTCGCGCACCGCTCGACGGCGGCGAGGTAGCCGTCCGTGTGCGCCACGATCAGGTCCGCCAGCGGCTCGGCAGCCCGCTCGTCGAACTCCGCGAGCGCACGCTCGTTGGCGGCGGCCAGACCCTGCGGCGTCCCGTCCCCGTAGCGACGTTCCCGTCCGGCCGCGAGGTCGGCCATCAGCTCGTTGGCCTGCGCCAGATGTGCCGCGGCCTCCCCGACGGTCCACTCCGAGCAGGGCACCGGAACGCTGGTGTCGGCGAACCCGCGCAGCACCGCCGCGATCTCCTCGGCGGTGGACCGCAGGGCGTCGCCGAGCCCTTCTGGCAGCGTGTCCCGTGCGTCGCGTCCGGTCACTGATTCCACGTTTCTCCCCGCTTCGGCCGAGCCTGCCCGCCCCGGATGTGAACAGCCCACCCGTGGGCTCCGTTCCGGGTCGCCCCACGGCGCTCGTGGTACAGAAGACCACACTCCTCCGAGTACGCCTCGATGCTCTCCGACGCAGGACTGACCGCGGCCGCCGCCCGTACCGGGCACCCGTACTCGTTCGACACCCAGGACAACTCGATCGCCGCCGACCGCTACCCCGACGACCCCCGCGAGGACCTCGACCACGTGCTGCACCGCGCCGGACACGCGAAGCCGTCCGGGTGGACGAACGACGTGGTCAAGGAGGAGAGCGCACCCTGGACCGTGTCCAGTTGGGGCACGAGCTACACGTACACCAACCTCTCCGACCACTACCCGGTGGTCGCGTCGGTGCGGTAGCGCTCCGGAGCAAGGTCGATCTCGGCCGCGATGCGGACTCCCCGCACCGCGTTCGTCCGGTGTTCCGCCCCAGGACGCCGGACGAGCGTTGTCAGTGCCCCGCCATACGGTGCATTCATGGACATGAAAGACCCGCAGGAGGTGGGCATCGCGTTCGGCGCGATGATCCTGGGCGCCACCGTCAGCACCGATCCGCCCGACCCGTCGTCCCCGCTCGGGCGCATTCGGGCGTTCACCGCCGAGCACGGCGAGGAGGCGCTCAGGCCCGAGCATTTCGATGCCGCCCGCGCCGGACTCCCACTGCCGCCCCCATGAGCGGCGCGAGCAGGCATGAGGCCGGACCGCGCCATCCGGTGCCATGAGTGGTCTCCGTGTGGTCATCTACGATCAACCGCGTGTGCGCAAACGTCATAGTCGCGGAAGACGACGAGAAGCAGGCCGAACTCGTACGCCGCTACCTCGAACACGAGGGCCACGCGGTCACGGTCGTCGGTGACGGCCTCGCGGCGCTCGCCGAGGTCCGGCACCGGGAGCCCGATCTGCTGGTGCTCGATGTGATGATGCCGCGCGCGGACGGTCTGGACGTGGTACGGGTGCTGCGCGCCGAGCGCCGGGAGGTGCCGGTGCTGATGCTGACGGCCCGCAGCACCGAGGACGACCTGCTGCTGGGTCTGGATCTCGGCGCGGACGACTACATGACGAAGCCGTACAGCCCGCGTGAGTTGATGGCCCGCGTGCGGACCCTGCTGCGGCGCAGCCGGCGGGGCACGCAGGGCGCCGAGCCTGTCGCGGATCAGGCGCTGCGAGTCGGTGCGCTCGTCGTCGACCCGGACCGGCACGAGGTGTCCGTGGAGGGCCGGCCGGTTGATTGCACACCCGGTGAGTTCCGGATCCTCGCCGCCATGGCGACCGAGCCCGATCGGGTCTTCACCCGGCAGCGGCTCCTTGAGGAGTTGCACGGCTTCGACCGGTACATCAGCTTCCGCACGGTCGACGTGCACATCATGAACCTGCGCAAGAAGATCGAACCCGCACCGCGTCGGCCGGCCCGCCTGCTCACCGTTTTCGGTGTCGGCTACAAACTGACGGACCCGGCGAGGAACGCTCCGCGTGCGTCGTGAGCAGCAGCGGACCCGGCCGCCGCTCCGCAAGAGCCTGTTCGGTCGTCTGCTGGCGGTGTCCGCGCTGGTGGCCGCCTGCTCGGTGGCCGCCACCGCCTGGCTCGCCGTACAGACCACTTCCGGTGCCATCAAGCAGGAGCAGGGCCAGAATCTGACCGCTGACGCCCGGATCTACAACACCCTGCTCGGATATGCGGCGGGCCACCCCACCTGGGACGGCGTCGAAAGCACCGTGCGCGACCTGGCACGGCAGTCCGGACGGCGGATCGCGCTCACCACCGAGCAGCGCCGGCCCCTCGCGGATTCCGCTTCCCTGCCGTCACCGCCCGCGCTGCCGCCCCGGTCGTCGGCGATCGTCGACCCGCTGTCCGTGGACACGGCCCTTTCCCGGACGGTCGATCGGGCGGGTGCCGCAGCCGACCGTGTCGACCCGCGCGCGGTCGGTCCCTTCCGCTTGCCCAACGCCGAACGTACGGCGTTGCAGCGCGCTGCCGACCGGAACGCGGAGTGCCTGAGCCGGGTCGGGGTCGCGGCGGATGTGGTCCGCGGTCCGAGTGGACGCCCGCGCGTGCAAGTCGTGGGCAATGACCCGGACCGCGTTCAGGACACGCGGTGCACGTCCGACGACCTGGACTCCCCGACCTCGACCGAACGGAAGGCTCTGGACACACTCAATGAACTCGCCAATGCCTGCCTGAAACGTCAGGGCCGCTCGGCCGTACAACTCAATCTGGACCTGTCCTGGGGAGACGGCTCCGTACCGAAGGTCCCCGCCGAGGTCGGCGCCGGGGCTTCCACACCCGCGCCGGCACCGAGCATCCGCACCGGCGAGGACGACCGGGCCACCGCCTCCTGCGTGGACACGGCCCGCCGGGAACAGCTCAGCTCCTATGTCGCCTCGCCCGCGCTGCTGTTCATCGGCGACGAGGGTGGCACGACCGTTCCCGGTTTCGACCTCTCACCCGCGAACACCGCGAAGATCGCGGGCGCCGCGGCGCTCGTCCTGGCGCTCACCGTCGGAGCCACGGTGCTCGCCGGATCCCGGCTCGTACGGCCGCTGCACGCCCTGACGGGCGCGGCACAGCGGATGCGGGACGGGGAGGACTCCGCGCCCGTGCTGGTCACCGACGACAACGAGATCGGCCGGCTCGCCGCGGCCTTCAACGACATGGCCGACCACCGCGCGCGTCTGGAGGCGCAGCGCAAGGACATGGTCAGCGACGTCGCCCACGAACTGCGCACCCCGCTGAGCAATATCCGGGGCTGGCTGGAGGCGGCGCAGGACGGCCTCGCGGAGCCCGACCCGGTGTTCATCGCCTCGCTGCACACGGAGGCCGTGCAGTTGCAGCACATCATCGACGACCTCCAGGATCTCGCCGCGGCGGACGCGGGTGCGTTGCGCCTGCACCCCGAGCCGGTACGTATCGAGGACGTGCTCGCACAAGTCACCGCGGCACACCAGGCACGGGCCGAGACCGCGGGGGTCGCGCTCGCGGCGCTTCCGGCGATGGCCAAGGCCCCCTCCCCCGTGTTGTGGGCCGACCCGGTCCGGCTGCGCCAGGCCATCGGCAACCTGGTCTCCAACGCCGTACGTCACACCCCGTCAGGTGGACGTGTGACGGTGCGCGCGTACGGCGCAGGGGCATCGGCGGACGAGGCGGCGGCCGACGGAGAAGTCGTGGTCGAGGTCGCCGATACGGGCAGCGGCATCTCCGCGGAGAACCTGCCGCATGTCTTCGACCGCTTCTGGCGCGCCGAGAAGTCGCGCAGCCGCCGCACCGGGGGCAGCGGACTGGGGCTGGCGATCGTCCGGAAACTCGTGGAGGCACACGGGGGCTCGGTGAACGCGGTCAGCGTCGAGGGGAAGGGGTCGGTGTTCACGCTCCGGCTGCCGGCGGGTCAGGTCGGCCCGCAGGGACCCACCGGCCCGGCACGAGCCCGGCCGGAAGGGGCGGGCGACGGGGCTCCGAACGGCGCGGACCAGGGCCTGTCCCGCGGATCAGGGTCGGACAGGTCCTAGGCCTGATGCGATGACCACAACGTTCTGACAGCTTCTTCATAACTTCACGCCAGCCTGTCGGCATGCCTCATGCCCCGGTGCGAACCGGCACCCGGGCATTACCGAGGCCGACCTGGAATGGAGCGATGTCCATGCCCCACCGACTGTCCCTGCGTACCGCCGTCCTCGCCGCTGTCGCGGCGGGCGCGGTGCTCGTACCGTCCGCCGCGGCCTTCGCCGACTCCGCGCCCTCGCCTTCGGCCCCGTCCGTGAGGAAGTCCGCCGCGGCAGCCCGGGCGGACGGCGGCGCCACCGCCGTGCCCAAGGAGCGCGCACAGCCGTCGGTGGCACCCCGTGGCGGTGTCGCCGCGGGCGACAGCCCGGCTCCGGCTCCGGCCAAGACCGCGGCCACCGTCAAGCGTCCGGGTGCCGCCGCTCCGCGCGGTGGTGTAGCCGCCGGTGAGCGACCGGTCGGGACCGCCGGTGACCGGACCACCGCCGTTGCCGGATCGGCCGCGGCCGCCCTGCTGGTCGCCGGAGCGGGAACGATCGTGCTGCGCCGCCGCTCCGCCGCGCAGCGCAACGGCTGACCGGCCGGCAGCAACCGCACCAAGTCGACTGACGCCGCGCACCAGTTGATCCCAGGCGACCGTTGACGCCCTTTCGTGGCGCCGTCCGTCCCCGGGCGGCGCCACTGCCGATTCCGCCCAGACCTGGAGCCCCAATGTTCCGCACATCACCCTCGCTCCGCCGCGCCGCGCTGCCGCTGCTCGCCTGCCTCTTCCTCGTCGGCTGCTCGTCCGACGCCACAAACAACGCGTCCGCCGCCGCGCCCGGCAGCAGCGCGACCGCCACGATCGACGCTCCGGAACAGACCGGTTCGACGGGGACCGGAAAGTCCGAGGGTTCCCGCCCCCTGGCAGCCTCCCCCGTCCGCGTCAGCATCCCGTCGCTCGGGATCGACAGCGAGCTGATGCGCCTCGGCCTCAACCAGGACGGCACCGTCGAGGTCCCGCCCGCCGAGAAGGGCATGACCGCCGGCTGGTACACCGGCGGCGCCACTCCCGGCGAGCGCGGCGCCGCGGTCATCATCGGACACAACGACACCCGCTTCGGGAAGGCCGTCTTCCACGACCTGAAGAAGATCGGCAAGGGAGCGGACATCGCCGTCCACAACGACCGCGGCGCGGAACTCCACTTCCGGGTCACCGCCACCGAGACGGTCAGCAAAAAGGCATTCCCGACCGAGAAGGTCTACGGCGCCACCGATGCACGCACCCTGCGCCTCATCACCTGCGACGGCGCCTTCGACGCCCAGGGCCACCCGGTGGACAATCTCATCGTCTACGCGAACCGGAGCTGACGGCGGCGGCGAGAACCCCGTATGGGCGCAGCCCCACAATCACGCACGGCAACCCCCGGGGGCATCCGGAGCGGGCCCGCGCAGGCCTTCCAGGCCGCCCGCCGCGCGCTGCTGGCCGATGCTGCCAACAATTTTCTCCAGGCTCTCCACGACGGCCCCTCGCCGGTCGAGCTCCAGGTGCCGACCGCTCTCGCCACCACGCGAACGGCCGTGTCGGTGGCCGACTCGGACGATGACGAGGACATCCCGGGCCTGGCCGCTCTGTTCGGAACTCACGGAGGCGGACCTGGCGGCACCGGAGCTGGACAGCGAGGTGAGCGACCCCCGTACGGGAGCCGCCATCACCGTCGCCGCCGCCTACTGGCCCCAGGGCCTTCATGGAGAGGTCGGCGTACCCGTGGTCCAAGCCCCGGACACCACGCCCCAGGAGCAGGCTGCGCTGGAAGCCGGCGACTACCGCGTGTTCCACAGTACGGACGCCTTGCGCCGCTTCATCTACAACGCGCGCGTGGAACAGGCGGCGGTCTGAACGGACACGGGTGTATGCACGAACACCCGATTCCGCCGCAGGAACGGGGCGGGCGTGGTCCGGCGTCTACTGGCCGCGGATCCGGCGCCCGGCTTCGGTACCGGGGTAGAGGATCGCGTCGGCGACCCGGCCGCCGGAGTCCTTCACGCCGCCGCTGAAGTTGAGGCGTCCGGAGGCACCCGACTTCGCTGCCACGCCGTCCCAGTAGCGGGCCTCGCGCTCCCACCGGATGTCGGAGAGCAGCCGCTGCAGTTCGTCGGCGCCCAGGGCGTTCACCGGGTCGGCCCACGGCGCGGTGTGGTGCACGGCGATGCCGAGCCCGGCGAGCACGGCCGGTGCGGTGAGGGCGCTGCGTGATACGAAGTGCTCGCTGCGGTCGGCAATCAGGCGGGCCAGCAGCGGCACCACGCTCTGCTCGACCTGCTCGGCGCTCGTCCCCGCGGGCAGTTCGTCCTCGTGGACCGTCTCCGCCGAGCGGGACAGCCCACCGCGGCCATAGATCGCCGTGATCACGAGCGCCCGGAGCGCGGACAGGGTGATGACCTCGGCATCGGTCTTCCCCACCTGCCGCTTGCTGGCGTTGACGAGCTTGGTGAACGGTACGAACCTGCCGTCGACATCGACCTTGACGGCTTCGGCGACGCGGTGCGCGAGACGGGTGGCGAAGTCCCGCTGGTCCATGGACATGGCCAGGTTCTTCGCGACGACGACGCCCTGTACGTTGCGGTCGTAGAAGATCTGCCGCGCATCGGCCACGGTCAGGTCCACGTACAGCTCGAACGGCACACGTACCTGGGCGAGTTCGGCGTAGGTCAGCCCGAACCTCTCGGGGTCGTCGTACAGCTCGTGCCATGCGGTCGTCTGCGTCTCGCCGTCGATGGCGACCACGCACGTGCCGGGTGTGATGGTCAGGGTCCGCAGGCCGGTGCCGGGCAGCAGTTCGTCGCTGAGTGCGGCGAGCGGTCCGGCATGCCAGAAGGTGATCGGCGGAGTGGACCAGCCTGCGCCCAGCTCGCCCTTCACCCCGTCGGCGATGTACTCGGCGTACGAGCCGACGTTCTTCCCCTTCTGCGTGGACTTCAGCGCCCGCTGCACGAGGGCTCGCAGTTCGGCGTGGCGACGCACGGCGCCGGACGCGGCCTTGAGCGTCTTCGCATCCTCCTCGCGGCGGGGCGAGGGCACGAGCTGGACGAGCGTGGGTACGGACATGGTCCCGATCACGGCGTCCGCACGGAACGGCATGACGGTGAGCTGGGTTCCCTCGACGACGGCGGTCGGCATGGTGAGGCGCATGGCAGTTCCCCCAAAGGATCGGTGAGGCGGCGGACAGGCAGGCCGCAGGGATCGCTTGTCGTTCGGATGGCGGTCACCATCCGGAAGCAACGACAGATAAGCACTACCGTGAAAGCACTGTCAAACAGCTTGCGGGATTTGACGGCTGGTGTAGCTTGTTAACAGCTCCCTACCGAGAGGCTCAGGACTCGCGCCATGCCCCAGCCATCCGCACAGGTGACAGCCGCCGAGATCTCACGCATCGCGGGGGTCACACGCGCCACTGTCAGCAACTGGCGCCGACGTCACGACGACTTCCCCGCCCCTTCGGGAGGCACCGAGAGCAGCCCCCTGTACGACCTACCGGCCGTGCGCGCCTGGCTGGACGCCCGGGGGCATACCGCGGCAGTCAGCCCGCTGGAGGAATTGCGCACCTCGCTGCGGCTGCACCCGCAGAGCAGTGGCGCAGCAGCACACCTCCTCCCCCTCGTCCTCACCACCGCCCGTCGCACGCCGGACGAGCTGACGGCCCTGACCGAGTTGCCGGACGCCGATCTCGCCGCCCACGCGAACGGCGCGGTCTCGGCGCTCGCGGAGACCGTCCCCGGCGCGGAGGCCGCCCGCTTCTCGGCCGGTGACGCCCCGGCGCTGCGGGCTCTGGTCCGGTGCGTGCGTGACGAGGGCGGCGAAGCGGCGCTGAGTGTGCTGGCGGAGCGGGAGCTGGAGGACAGTGCCACCAGCGGCACCTATCGGACCCCCGTCCCGCTCACGGATCTCGCGGCCCGGCTCGTGCCAGGTCCGCTGTCCCGCGTTCTCGACCCGGCCTGCGGCAGTGGAACGCTGCTCACGGCGGCCGCCAGGCGGGGCGCGACGGAGCTGTACGGCCAGGACAGCGTGCCGGTCCAGGCCCGGCGCAGCGCGGTGGCCCTGATGCTGACCGCCCCGGACGCCACGGTGACCGTCCGCACCGGCGACAGCCTCCGCGCCGACGCCTTCGGGGGGCTCGCCGTCGACGCCGTACTGTGCAACCCGCCCTACGGCGACCGGGACTGGGGCCACGACGAGCTGGCCTATGACCCCCGCTGGGCATACGGTGTGCCGGCGCGCGCCGAGTCCGAGCTGGCCTGGGTCCAGCACGCACTCGCCCACCTCGTCCCGGGCGGTCACGCCGTCCTGATCCTGCCGCCCGCCACCGCTTCCCGTGCGTCGGGCCGCCGCGTACGGATGGAACTGGTACGCAGCGGAGCCCTGCGCGCGGTCATCGCCCTGCCGGCCGGAGCAGCGGCCCCGCTGCACGTGGGGCTGCAGATCTGGGTCCTGCAACGGCCGGACCCGAGCGGCCCGGAGCGAAGATCCGTACTCTTCGTCGATACGTCCGAGGACCCCGACACGGTGCGGGCCGGGGGCGTCATGGAGGCCGACTCTCGCGGGAGCGGGCCCCGCTCGGCCACACGGGGCGGCAGCCGGGCTTCCCTGGACTGGTCGGCCCTGACGGACCGGGTACTCACCGCGTGGGCAGCCTTCACGGACGCCCCGGACGAGTTCACCGACGACCCTGGCATCGCGCGCGCGGTCCCGGTGGTCGACCTCATCGGTGACCTCGTCGATCTCTCCCCCGCCCGGTATGTACGTCTCTCCCGCACCGACATCGAACCGGCGGAGCTCGCCCGGGAAACGGACGACAGCCGCCGGCGTCTCATCGCCTCCGCCGAGTCCCTGGGCAGGGCCGCGGGTCACGCCGACTGGCAGGCTGCCGGACCGGCCGCGCGGGAGTGGCGTACGGCAACGGCGTCCGACCTGGCACGGGGCGGCGCGCTCGCCCTGCTGCGCACGGCCCCCGACGCGAAGGAGCCCAAGGAGCCGCAGGACGCACCCTCCGTACCGACAGCCACCGCCGTCCTGACGGGCGCGGACATCGCGCGCGGCACGGGCCCGACCGGCGACCCGTCCGGGCTGCGCCCGGACTCCACCCCGGTGATCATTGCGGGCGACGTACTCGTCCGGTCGGTCGCGGGCGGCAGCGGGCCGATGGTGCGGGTGGCGGGCAAGTCGGACGAGGGGGCACTCCTCGGTCGGCAGGTGCACCTCTTCCGGCCCGATCCCGCGCGGCTCGACCCGTGGTTCCTCGCGGGCTTCCTGGGCGCGGAGGAGAACATCGCCGGCGCGTCGACAGGCAGCACGATCCTGCACGTCAGTCCGGGGCGGCTACGCGTGCCCCTCCTGCCGTTGGAGGAACAGCGCCGGTACGGGGAGGCGTTCCGCCGCGTCCACGAGCTGCGGGCCGAGGCGCAGCGCGCGACGGAGCTGGCCGAGCAGACGGCACGCCTGCTGGCGGGCGGGCTGACGGGGGGCGGGCTGGTCCCGTCGTCGCCCGGTCATGCCTCCATCGATTCGGCCTGAACGACACTACGACCTTCACGCATCCATCACACTTGTCCGAACCCGCTCCGGTTGGGGTGGGCGGGTCCGAAAGGAAACCGGGGAATCCCTTGAACAGCAGCAAGCACACGGAGCTGGCGAACCACGCCTGGTCCGTCGCCGACCTTCTGCGCGGCGATTACAAGCAGTCGGATTACGGAAAGGTCATCCTTCCGTTCACGGTGCTGCGCCGCCTGGAGTGCGTGTTGGAGCCGACGCGCGACAAGGTCGCCGAGACGGCCGCCCGCTTCGAGGGCCAGGACATCGACACGGACCACTTCCTGCGCCGGGCGTCGGGGCACTCGTTCTACAACAAGAGCGACCTGACTCTGAAGAAGATCGTCGGCGACCCTCAGGGCGCGGCGGCGAACCTTCAGCGGTACGTCGGCTCCTTCTCGGACAACGCCCGCGAGGTCCTGGAGAAGTACGAGTTCAATCAGCAGGTCAGAAAGCTCGACAGCGCAAACCTGCTCTATCAGGTCATGGGCAAGTTCACCGACCTGGACCTGCACCCCGAGGTCGTGCCCAACCACAACATGGGCTACATCTTCGAGGAGCTGATTCGTCGCTTCTCCGAGCAGTCCAACGAGACCGCGGGTGAGCACTTCACCCCGCGCGAAGTCATCAAGCTGATGGTCAACCTGCTGATCGCCCCGGATGGCGACGCGCTGAGCCTGCCTGGCGTCGTGCGTACGGTCATGGACCCGGCGTGCGGTACGGGCGGCATGCTCAGCGCGGCCGAGGAGCACATCAAGGCCCTGAACCCGGACGCCACGGTGGAGGTGTACGGGCAGGAACTCAACCCGGAATCCTGGGCAATCTGCCGGTCCGACCTGATGATCAAGGAACAGGACCCGGAGAACATCGCCTTCGGCAACTCCTTCTCGGACGACGGTCACTCGCGGGAGAAGTTCGACTACCTCCTTGCGAACCCGCCGTTCGGCGTGGAGTGGAAGAAGGTCAAGGAGGACGTCGAGTACGAGTACAAGAACCTCGGCGACTCCGGCCGCTTCGGCGCGGGCCTGCCCCGCATCAACGACGGCTCGCTCCTCTTCCTCCAGCACATGATCTCGAAGATGAAGCCGGTGGACGTGAACGGCGGGGGCGGCTCGCGCATCGCCATCGTCTTCAACGGCTCCCCCCTCTTCTCCGGCGCGGCCGGCTCGGGTGAGTCGGAGATCCGCCGCTGGATCCTGGAGAACGACTGGCTGGAGGCGATCGTCGCCCTGCCGGACCAACTCTTCTACAACACAGGCATCTCCACGTACTTCTGGATCCTGACCAACCGGAAGGACGCCCAGCACAAGGGCAAGGTCGTGTTGCTGGACGCGCGCGACCAGTGGGTGAAGATGCGCAAGTCCCTCGGCGACAAGCGCAAGGAACTCGGCGACGGAACCGGCAACAAGCCCAACCACATCGCCGACATCACCCGCCTGTACGGGGACGCGGTGGCAGCTGCGGCGGATGCGGAACACCCACTGCACGGCAAGGTGAAGGTCTTCGAGAACTCGGCGTTCGGCTACCAGCGCATCACGGTGGAACGGCCGTTGAAACTGCGGTTCGAGCTGACGGACGAGACGCTGGCGGCGCTGCTAGCGTCGAAGCCGGTGCAGAAGTGGGCGGAGGAGCGCTTCCTGCCGCGCGAGCCGGAGCTGGCGGCGAAGGCCAAAAACCGGCGCAAACTGACGGATGAGGAAGAGGCGCAGTTCCTGGAGCTAGCCGCGGTCGAGGCGAAGCTGCTCGCGGACGCGCTGAGCCCGCTGCTGGGCTCGAAGTGGGCGACCAAGTCCGAGTCGCAGGTGGCGGTACGGAACGCGATGGCGGAAGCCGGCGTGCAGGGCCCGACCGGTGCGCCGTTCACGAAGGCACTGCGGGACACGGTGGGGGTACGGGACCCGGAGGGCGAGGTCCAGACCGTCAAGGGCCAGCCGGAACCGGACGGCGAACTGCGGGACTACGAGAACGTGCCGCTGGGCGAGGACGTCGAGGATTACCTGAAGCGGGAGGTCCACCCGCACGTGGCAGATGCGTGGATCGACCACACGAAGACGAAGGTGGGGTACGAGATTCCGTTCACGCGGCACTTCTATGTGTATGAGCCGCCACGGCCGTTGGGTGAGATCGACGCGGAACTGAAGGCGCTTGAGGCGGAGATCCAGGAGCTCCTCGGGGAGGTAACGGAATGACAAGCATTCCCTGGCTTGGCGAGGTCCGGTATCCCGTTACAGCAGCGAAGTACGCCTTTGAGATCACGCTCGGCAAGATGTTTCAGGCATCTCCCTCCAGTGAGACAGATACCGAGGTTCCCTACTTTAAGTCTGTGTCGATCCAATGGAAGGGGATTCAGCCCAATCACAGCATTCGCATGTGGGCAACGCCAATAGAGCGCCGCGAATTGGCAGTTCACCCCGGAGACCTGCTGATCTGTGAGGGAGGCGACGTCGGGCGGGCGGCTATCTACGACGGCCCTAAAGGCTTCATCTTCGAAAAGTCGGTGCACCGGGCGCGGCCGATCGACGGCTCCGATACTCGTTACCTCGGGTACGTCGTGCGTGCTCTCCATAGCAGTGAGTGGCTGGACGTCCTGTGCAACAAAGCCACGATCCGGCACCTTACAGGCGAGAAGCTCGGCGCTTTGGAGATCCCCGTGCCGCCGCAGGAGGAGCAGCGCCGCATCGCCGATTTCCTCGATGCCGAGACCGCCCACATGTCAAAGCTCACCGCTACACTTCAGCGCTTCGAGCAGGATGTACGGGAGCGCGAGCGCGCCGTTCTGGCGAGGCTACTCAACGCGGGTGCCCAACAGGCGCAAGGCGACCTGCCCTCAGGGTGGGGATGGACTCCACTCATGTATCTCACAAACCAACTCCGGCAGATCATGTATGGGATCGTGTTGCCTGGACCGAACGTGGCTGACGGCGTACCTATCGTGAAGGGCGGGGATGTCGCCGCGAACCGCCTTTCAATCGAAACCCTAAACCGGACGACTCATCAGATCGAGTCCGGATATGCAAGATCGCGACTTGCAGGTGGAGACCTAGTCATTGCCATTCGCGGGAGTGTCGGTGAAGTTGCAGTAGTCCCGACCGAGCTGACCGGCGCCAACCTCACCCAAGATGCAGCCCGAATCTCCATCGGACCTTCCACGAACGCCAACTGGCTGCGACTTGCTCTCGAATCCCCTCTAGTCGTTCATCAAATCCAACGGCGTGTGACAGGCGCCACAATCAAGGGCATCAATATTTGGGACCTAAAGCGGGTTCTGGTACCCACCCCCAGCTCATCCCGCCAGCGAGACTTGGCCGAGGAAGCTGGCCGAGCGATGGCAACGCACGAAACCTTGAGGTCCCGCGTGGCGCAGCATCGCAAGTTGGTGACTGAACGCCGCCAGGCCCTCATCACCGCCGCCGTAACCGGCCAGTTCGACGTCTCCACCGCCAGTGGCCGCAACGTAACGGACGGAGTCCACCCGTGAGCCCCATCCACAGCGAATCCGCCTTCGGGGACGCCATAGTCGCCGCGATGACCGAGCGCGGCTGGCGCGAGGCGCAGCCCGAGGACTACCAGGCCGATATCGGGCTGGACACCAACGAACTGTTCACCTTCCTCGGCGAGACGCAGATCAACGAGTGGAACGAACTGCTCGCCGTCTACGGCAACAACGTCAACGACGCCCAGTACGGTTTCGCCCGGCGCCTGGACAAGGCGATCAACGAGGACGGCCTGCTCAACGTCCTCCGCAACGGCGTCAAAGACCGGGGCGTCCGTCTCCGCGTCGCCTACTTCAAGCCAAACCTCGTCGCCGATGACTCCGTCCTCGACGGATACCGCGCCAACCGCCTCACCGTCGTACGCGAACTCGTCTACGCCACCAAGCAGGCCGACTGGGGCAACAAGCTCGACCTGACTCTGTTCCTCAACGGAATCCCGGTCGCCACGGCCGAGTTGAAGAACCCGCTCACGCGGCAGGGCGTCGAACAGGCCAAGGAGCAGTACCGCACCGACCGTGATCCCACCGAGCTGATCTTCACCCGCCGCGTCATCGCGAACTTCGCCGTGGACCCGGATCTCGTCTTCGTGGCGACGCAGCTCCGGGGCCAGAACACGCGCTTCCTCCCCTTCAACACCGGCTCCAACGGCGCTGGCCTGCCCGGTGGCGCCGGAAACCCGGCCCCGACCGCGTACGGCACGTACGCCACCTCCTACCTGTGGGAACAGGTCTGGGCGCGCGACAACTGGCTCGACCTGCTCCAGCGCTACGTGCATCAGCAGAAGACCAAGACACCCGGCGGCGGCACCACCAAGTCGACGATCTTCCCGCGCTTCCACCAGTGGGACGTAGTGAAGAAGCTGACCGCGCACGCGGCGACCCACGGCGTCGGCCAGAACTATCTCGTCATGGCCTCCGCCGGCTCCGGCAAGTCCAACACCATCGGATGGCTCGCTCACCGCCTCAGCGATCTGCACGCGGACACCGATCCGCGCGTACTCGACCCGGAAGCCGTGGAGAAAGGCCGCCTCAAGCCGGGCGCGCCCGTCTTCGACAAGGTCATCGTCATCACCGACCGCCGCAACCTTGACGCCCAACTCCGGGAAACCGTCGGCAGCTTCTCGCAGACCGAGGGCCTGGTCGTGAAGGTCGACGAGAGGAACGGGGCGAAGAGCGAGCAGTTGGCCCAGGCCCTGTCACGCGAGGCCGGGAAGATCGTCACGGTCACCCTGCACTCGTTCCCGGCGCTCATCGACTACATCGTGCGCAACCCGACCGAGATCAAGGGCACCAACTTCGCGATCGTCGTGGACGAGGCGCACTCCTCGCAGTCCGGTGGTGCCGCCACGGACGTGCGGGCCGTGCTCCGTGACCTCGGTCTGGACTCCGATTCGGCGGATCAGGGCGCAACCGCCGTCACCGTCGACGAGAAGCTGAGGAAGAAGGCCACCGAGCGCTCGCAGGCCGCGAACCTCTCCTACTTCGCCTTCACCGCCACACCGAAGGCCAAGACGCTCGAACTCTTCGGCACGGAACACACCGCGGACGGCAAGGATGTCTACCGCCCCTTCCACACGTACTCCATGCGCCAGGCGATCGAGGAAGGCTTCATCCTCGACCCGCTGCGGAACTACGTCACGTACAACACGTACTGGAAGCTGGTGAACCAGAACCCGGACGAGCGCGAGGTCGACCCCTCCAAGGCCAACGGACTGCTCGCCCGGTACGCGCTGACCCACGAGCACACCGTTTCACAGCATGCCACGGTGATCGTCGAGCACTTCCTCGCACACTCCCGCGGCCGGCTCGGAGGCCGCGCCAAGTCCATGGTGGTGACGGCCTCGCGGCAGTCCGCCGCACAGATGGCACGGGCGATCAAGAGCTACATCAAGGATCAGGAGTACGACACCCAGTACCCGGACCTGGGGGTCCTGGTCGCGTTCTCCGGCTCGCTCACCATCGACGACGAGGAGACGACCGAGCCGAAGGAGAACGGCGGGATCGCCGAGAGCGCGCTACCGAAGGCGTTCGCGTACACCCGTGCCGACGACAAGGCCGTGGCGGCCGGTGGGCGCGGGCAGCAGGAGTACAAGATCCTGGTGGTCGCGGAGAAGTACCAGACCGGCTTCGACCAGCCGCTTCTGACGACCATGTACGTCAACAAGAAACTGACCGGCATCTCCGCCGTGCAGACACTCTCCCGTCTCAACCGCACCGCCGATCGCAAGTCCCAGGCCGACCTCGCGGTCCTGGACTTCGCCAACGACGCTCAGGACATACAGGACGCCTTCCGACCGTACTTCGAGGAGGCGACGACGCTCCCCTCCGACCCGAACCTGCTCTACACCGCGCAGAGCCGAGTCATGTCGGCGCCGATCATCTCCGAGACGGAGATGGACGAGTTCGCCGCCGCGTACTTCGGCGCGAAGGAGAAGGCGGCCGGTTCGCAGGCCAAGTGGGAGAAGCTGCACGCCGAGTTGTACCGGTTGCTGTCCCCCGCAGTCGCACGGTTCACGCCACTCCTTGAGAGCGAGGAGGACGACGATGTCGAGACTGCCGAGGACTTCCGCGCCGACCTGAACGACTACGTGCGCAAGTACGGGTTCCTCGCCCAGATCGTGCCCTACCGCGACACCGAGCTGGAACGGCTGCACCTCTACGGCCGTTACCTCCTCAACCGGCTTCCGCGCCGCGCCGACGGTGGCGTCGACATAGGCGAGGTCGACCTCAGCCACCTGCGAGTGGAGAAGACCGGCGAGCACGACAAGTCGCTCACTTCCGAAGGTCCGGCAGAACTCAAGGGGTTCGGAGAGGGCACGGGTGGCGCCGCGGAGGCCGAGAAGTCGCTGCTGTCGGAGCTGATCGAGAAGTTCAACGCCAAGTTCGGCACCGACTTCACCGAGCAGGACGTCATCCAGCCTTTCAACGAGGCCAAGGCCGACAAGAAGGTCCGGCTGGCAGCCGTCGCCAACGACGAGGACAACTTCGGCAAGGTCTTCGACAAGGTCTTCGCCGACAAGATGGCCGACCACATCGACACAATCGCCGGCATGGGGCGGCAGTACTTCGGGCCCGACAAGGGGTTCAAGTCCAGCCTCGACCGCAGCGCCCGCCGGGCTGCCTGGCGGATGATCCGCCGCGAAGAGGGCGTGGACGAGTAGCCCCCCGCCACACACGGGAGGGTCCCGCCGTTACGCCTGTGCGGCGCGGTCGGGACCCTCCTGCTGGCTCGGGGCCTCAGCTGGTGGTCCGGGCCAGCTCCACCAGCCCTGCCCACGCCTCGGTTCGCACGGTCAGCACGGGGCCACTGAGCTGCTTCGAGTCACGGATGTGCACGTGTGTGGCTGCGGCAGCAACCTCAACGCAGTCGCCACCCTCCGCCCCGCTGTAGCTGCTCTTGAACCAAGCCAGCTCCCGCGTGGCAGGAGTATCGGGGGTGTTCATAGATCTCCCAGCAACTTCTCGATGAATCCCAGAGTCTCTCGCGGAGTGAGAGCCTGACTCCGGATGATCCCATAGCGCGCTGCGGCCAGCCGCGTCTCGTCCCGATCAGTCAGCAGGCTGCTGCGCCCCTGGACCTCCATGTACACGAACTGTTCCCCGCCTTTGCGAGTGATCACGGTGTATGGCCCGTCCACACCCGCGTTGTCCTCTCGGTCGAGCGGCATCACTTGGATCTCTACGTTGCGATTCCGGCCGAGCAAAAGGAGTTGTTCGAGCTGCCCTCGCAAAACCTCCCTGCCTCCGAGTGGCCTTCGAAGGACTGACTCCTCCATCACAAAGCTCAGAAGAGGAGCAGGCCAACGGTTGAAGATCTCCTGTCGCGCCAGGCGTGCAGCCACTCGCAGTTCGATGGTTTCCTCGTCCAGCAGCGGTCGACGCATGGCGAGCACCGCGCGCATGTACTCCTCCGTCTGCAGCAGGCCCTTGACCATGTGCGTGTCGTACGCACACAGCTCCACAGCCTTCTTCTCCAACTGTGCCGCGTCCCGGAAGAACGGCGGATACTGCGCCCGCTCAACCTCCTTCTTCAACGCGATCAACAAGCCGCCAGCGTCCAGCACCACGTCCGCCTTGTCGATGAACTCAGGCTGCGGAATCCGCCGTCCCTGCTCGAACGACGCAATGGACTGTGCCGCGTAACCCACCCGCTTGCCGAACTCCGTCCGGTCCAGCCCGGCCCGCAGACGTAACAGCTTCAACTGCTGCCCGAACGCGATCATCACTCCGGACCCCGGCTCGTCCTCCGGCCGCTTCCCGGACTCCGCACCCCAGCCCGGTCCCGAGCATGCCCCCATGTCCGCGTCCTCGTCGCCCCGCGTCACCGTCATCGCCACCACCTGTCCCACGCACGTACATGCCGAACGCCCCCGCGTACAAGCAGTCCGCGACGGCGCGTCACCTCTGGTCACGCTACGCCGCCGAACGGCACCGTGGCCCCATGACCAGCAATTCGCCAATCCCCGTGCGCCCCCTTCGCACCAACCAACCCCGGTTCCCCTGGCACCACTTCTCGATGCGCTTCAGCTCCACGCCGCGTGGTGCCCGTCTCGCCCGGCGCCTGGCCGGTGAGCGGCTCGACGCGTGGGGCATCCCGTACGGCAGCGACACCCACGACATGGTGACGCTGGTCGTCGCCGAGCTGAGCGCCAACGCCGTACGTCGCGGCCTGGTGCCCGGCCGCGACTTCCGGCTCCGCCTGTCCGCCGAAGGCGCCACCATCCGCGTCGAGGTCACCGACACCCGCGGCGAAAGGGCCCCTGCCCTCGCCGACCCGTCGGACTCGTCAAGCGGAGGCCGCGGCCTGCTCCTGGTGGCCGCACTCGCGGATCGCTGGGGCTGGTATCCGCGCACGGACGGGCCGGGCAAAACAGTGTGGGCCGTGTGTTCCGTGGGCGTCCCGGTGGCGCCCTCGCCGTAGGCCGACCGTTGCACCCCGCCCCGGGCGCCCCATGACCGGAAAGAGGCGCCCCGAGCGCGTCCGTGCCGCCGCCGCTGGACTGAAGATCGCCCCACCAGGGACACTTGCCCTCCACCACGCCGAAAGCCGGTCCAGCCGTGCACACCGGCCAGCACACGCACACACGGGGGCAATGTGCCGCAGCAGCAGCCGATCGCAGGTCGGTACGAGCTCCTGGAGCCGCTCGACAACGGCGGCATGGGAGACGTGTGGCGCGGCTACGACGCCGTGCTCGACCGGCCCGTCGCCGTGAAGCTGATCCGGCAGCAGGCCGTCGGCGGCTCGCCGCAGCTGGCGGAGGAGTTCGCCAAGCGCTTCCGCCGTGAGGCCCGTATCACCGCGCGTATCCAGCACCCCGGCGTGCCTCAGGTGTACGACGCGGTGCTCGACGACACGTACGAGCGGCTGTTCCTGGTCATGGAGCTGGTGGACGGGGTGTCACTGTCCGCGTACATCCACCCGGATCGGCTGCTTCCGGTCAGTTGGGCGGTGGCGGTGGCGGCGCAGGTCGCCACCGTACTGTCGTACGCGCACGACGTGCCGGTCATCCACCGCGACCTCAAACCCAGCAACGTCCTGGTCGCCCGCGACGGGACGGTGAAGGTCCTCGACTTCGGGATCGCGGCGATCCTGCGGACCGACGTCACCAAGCTGACCGCGACCGGCACCCCCATCGGCACCTACCAGTACATGGCGCCCGAGCAGGTGCGCGGCGGGCGGACCACTCCGCAGACCGACCTGTACGCGCTCGGCTGCGTGCTGCACGAACTGCTCGGCGGACGTCTGCTGTTCACGGCGGACAGCGAGTACATGGTGATGTACCAGCACGTCAACGCCGCTCCCACTCCGCTGCGGGTGCTGCGTCCCGAGGTGCCGCAGGAGTTGGAGGACCTCGTCCTGCATCTGCTGCTCAAGGCCCCCGAGGCCCGGCCCGCCGATGTGCAGGAGGTGTACGAGCGGCTGCGGCCGTTCCTGCCGCCGCCCGGCCGGATGCCCGGGCCCGGCGAAGCCGGACCGGCGGGGGTGCCCGACCCGACCGGGCTCTTCCGCAACCCGTACGCGCCCCGCGCCCGCGCGGGTGCGGGCCGGTCCGCGCCGGTGGCCGCCGATCCGGCTGCCGGACTGGCCGCGCCCGTTCCCGTACCCGTACCCGCACAGTTGCGTGCGGAGATCGACGAGGCGTACGCGCACTCCGACGCGCTCCTGGACGAGGAGCGGTTCGCGCAGGCCGCCGAGGTGCTGGGAGAGATCATCGAGCCGGCCGCACGCGCGCTCGGCGCAGAGAACCGGAAGGTCCTGGAGCTGCGGACCCGCCGGGCCGCCATCCAGCTGCTCGGCGGGGACTACCGGGCGGCGCTCCCCGAGTTCGACGCGCTGGCGGACGCGTACGCACGCACCGACGGCCCCACCGGCGAGCCCGCACGCGCCTGCCGCGCCCAGGCCGCGCGGTGCCGAGCCGAACTCGGCCAGGTCACCGACGCGCTCTCCGCGCTGCGGGGCCTCCTCGACGTCGTGCGGACCGTTGACGGCGATCTCAGCGAGGAAGCCGTCGAGCTGCGTCGCGACATCGGGATGCTGCTGCTCGCCCAGGGGCAGGCGGTTGAGGCACATCGGATTCTTCGGCCGTTGCACGACGACCTGTGTCTGGTCTTCGGACCCGGCGACGAGATGACCGAAGAGGTCGGCGAGGCGCTGGCACTGATAGGCCTCGATCTCGACGGCCCGGCCGCCTGACCCCTGTCTCCGCCATCCCGCCCGCTTTCCCGGAGAGTCCGCCCCATGCCCCACCTCGCGTTCGACGTCGGTTTCTGCGCCCAGCTCGGCAAGCTCCAGGGCAGTGTCAAGCAGGGGGTGTTCGACGCATGGGAGAAGTTCGAACGCCTCACTCTGGACCAGCTGTTCAAGGATCCCGGGCTCAAGCTGGAGAGCTTGAAGCGCGCCCGTGATCCTCATATCCGGACCATCCGTATCGACCAGGGGACGCGGGGTGTCGTCCTCGCACCCGACAGCGGCGACACCTACGTGCTGCTGCGCGTGATGCCGCACGACAAGGCGATCGACTGGGCCGTCAAGCAGAAGGCCAGCATCAACACGGTCACCCGGGCCGTCGAGATCCGCGACATCGCGATGCTCGACGAGCTCACCCCCGCATACGAACGCATCGCACCCGCTCCCGACCGGCGGCTGTTCGCGAAGGTGTCCGACGGGGACCTGGCGGCGCTCGGCATCGACGAAACCACCCTGCGCCAGGCCCGTGCCCTCACCGACCTCGAACAGCTGGAGGTCTTCGCGCCGTACTTCCCGCAGGACCAGCGTGAAGTCCTCGAGTATCTCGCCGCGGGCTTCACCGTGGAGGAGGTCTGGCGGGACGTGGTGTCCGTCAGCCTCTCCGCCGCACCCGCCGACACCACGCCCGTGGACACCGGCGACTTCGCGACCGCCATCCACCGCACCCGCACCCGAATCGCACTCGTCACCGCTTCCGAGGAGCTGCGCGACATCCTCGACAAACCGTTCGCGGCCTGGCGGGTCTTTCTGCACCCCTCCCAGCACAAGGTCGCCTACCGGGCCTCGTACTCCGGGCCCGCACAGGTCACCGGCGGTCCCGGGACCGGCAAGACTGTCGTCGCGCTGCACCGGGTACGCCATCTGCTGGGGTACCTGCGTGACGGCGACCGCATCCTGCTGACCACGTACACCAACGCCCTGGTGGGCGCGCTGCGGAACGGGCTCGCCACCCTGGTGGAGGACGAGACGCTGCGCGACCGGGTGGACATCATGACTGTCGACGCGTTCGCAGGCCGTGTCGTGTCCACCTCGCGGCGGCCGCTCCGGGGCGGTGAGGAGGAGACTCGGTGGGCGCAGGCCGCGAAGGCCACCGGGTACACCGGCACGGCGCAGTTCCTCGGGCAGGAGTACAAGCACGTCGTCCTCGCGCAGAATCTGCGGACCCTGAAGGAGTACGAGGGCTGCGAGCGGCGCGGACGAGGCAGCGGGCTGCCCACGTCGGCCCGCGCCCTGGTGTGGCGCACGATCGAGGAGTTCACCGATCGGCTCACCGTCGACGGGCTCCGCACCTACCTCGGCACGTGCGCGGAGGCAGCGGATCTGCTGGAGGCCGGTGGTCCGCGATACCGGCATGTGGTCGTCGACGAGGCGCAGGACCTGCACCCCGCGCAGTGGCGACTGTTGCGTGCGGCGGCTCCGGCCCGTCCCGACGATCTCTTCATTGCGGGCGACCCCCATCAGCGCATCTATGACTCGAAGGTGTCGCTGAAGGCCGTCGGGATCAGGGTGGCCGGCCGGTCGGCGAAGATGCGCAAGAACTACCGCTCCACGCACGAGATCCTCTCCTGGTCCACCGCCCTGCTCGTCGGCCGGCCCTTCGAGCAGCTGGCGGACGACTCCGCGAACGAGACCCTGTTGGGCTATCGCTCGGCCCTGCACGGCAAGGGACCCGAGGCGTACGGGGCGGACTCCGAGGAAGCCGAGATGGACGCGCTCGTCGCACGCGTCCGTGGTTGGCTCGACAGCGGGATCTCCCCGGGTGAGATCGGGGTGAGCGCCCGCTTCAACAAGAACTGCGACAAGGCGGTGCAGTGTCTCAAGGCCGCGGGTATCCCGGCCGCGCGCCTGCGGGGCGATGCGCCCTCCGACGCGGACGCCGTACAGGTCGGCACGATGCACTCCTTCAAAGGGCTGGAGTTCCGGTGCGTCGCGGTCATCGGCGTGAGTAGTGGTGCGCTGCCGTACCCGCGTGCGGTGACCCCGGCCGACATCGACCGGCTCCAGCACGAATCGGACCTGCTGGCGGAACGCTGCCTGCTGTTCGTCGCGTGCACACGGGCCCGGGACGGACTGCATGTGTCGTGGTCGGGTACGCCGAGCGAGTTCCTGGTGGAGGCCGGGGTGTCTCAGGCCTCGTAGGCGGGAGAGCCGGGGCGGGGGCGCCCCAGTGCCAGGGCTGCCAGCGCCTCTGGGGCGCCTTTCGGGCCGCGGATGCCGGGGAAGGCGTTGATGTCGACGACGACGGGCGCCCCCGCGCGGTCCAGCAGGTCGACACCGTAGACGTCCAGGCCGAAGACGTCTCCCGTGCGCAGGGCGAGACGGGTCCAGGTCCGCGGCAGGTCGCGGACCAGCGGCGTGGACCGCGCTCCGTCCGGCGGTGCGCCCACCGGTGCGGGGCGCACGCCCGCGAATACCTCTCCCGCGATCACCCAGAGCTTGTGGTCCCAGCCGCTGTTCGCGACGAACTCCTGCAGCACGACGGGCTCGTCGGACCACTCTGCCGCAAGGGCCCGGAGCCCGGCCGGGCCGTCCACGCGGGCGACCAGGTCCGCGCGGCGGCTGTGGCGGCTCTTGACCATGAGCGGATAGCCGCTCTCCGGCAGCTCCGCTCCGTGGAGGACTTCGGACAGTGTGTCCAGGGTCCGTGTCCGGGGCATCGGCAGACCGGCGCCTTCCGCCACGGCGGCGATCCGGCTTCTGTCCTGGCACAGCCCGGTCGCGGCAGCGGAGTTCACCGTCCGGGCGCCGAGCCCTTCGAGGAAACGGGCCAGCGCGAGTGCCCGGGGGGTGTGGGCCTTGAGGAGGTAGACATCGGCGAGATCGTCCGGGGCCACCAGTTGCGACGGGGATCCGGTTCCGGTGTCCGGGTTCAGGAACGTCACCCGGTGTTTCGCCTCGGTCAGCGCGGAGGCGGCCGCGGCGAGCAGCGGATGATCCGGCTTGTCGGTCAGGACACAGACCCTCATATCTGCGCGCCTTCCGGCACGGCTGCCACCATCCCCGCTCCGGTCCCGGGGCCGAGGCCGGCGGCGGGGTGCGGATGGGGCCGCCCATGCGAGATCTCCGGCTGCATGGGAATGCGCGGGGCAGGGGCGAACGCGCCCTTCCGGTCCGCGCCGCCGGTCCTGGCCAACTCAAGGACGGCTCCGGCCAACCGGGACGCGGCGTCCGGGACCTGGCGGAAGCTCGGGAAGTCGTTGATGTCGACGATCACGGGGCCGTCCGGGCCGAGC
Source organism: Streptomyces sp. NBC_01591 (assembly GCF_035918155.1). Classification (NCBI taxonomy): domain Bacteria; kingdom Bacillati; phylum Actinomycetota; class Actinomycetes; order Kitasatosporales; family Streptomycetaceae; genus Streptomyces; species Streptomyces sp. NBC_01591. The sequence goes on along the minus strand of NZ_CP109327.1, from coordinate 7,579,550 downwards.
ACCACGTCGATGCCGTACAGATCGAGGCCGAAGACCGCTCCCACCTTCGCCGCCACCGCGGCCACCTCGGCGGGCAGGGGGACGGCCCGCGCGTCGACCGACGCGTCCGGGTGGAGCGGGGAGCGGCGCACGGTTGCGTGGAACTCGCCGGCGAGGCAGTAGACCTTCAGGTCGAAGCCCGGATTGGACACGTAGGGCTGTGCGATGAGCTGGCCCTCGTCCGCCTGCTCCGCCTCAGCCAGCCGCCCGGGGGCCGACACGAGCCGCACCCCGCGCCCCGAGCTGCCGTCGGCGGGCTTGACCACCAGGGGGAAGAGCTCCTCGGGCACGTCCGCGAAGAGCGTGGCCCTCGGTGCCGAATAGGTCACCGGGACCGGCAGCCTGTGCTGTCGCGCGATGACCGAGGTGAGGACCTTGTCGCGGACCGCGCGGATCGACCGCGCGTCGTTCACCGTGGTCAGGCCCACCGACGCCGCGGCCTCCAGCAGGGTGAGCCCGGGGCCGCCGGACACGGTCTTGAGTACCCAGGCGTCGTGGGTCCCCGCCCGCACCTCCTCCGATATCCGCAGGAGTGAGCCGCCAGGGCGCACCACGTCCACCTGGTGTCCCCACGACGTCAGTTGCCGGACGACGTCGAGCGGCATGCCGTCATGCCGGTACAGCTCTTCGACGAGGAAGCAGAGCTTCATCCCAAAACCCCTCGGTGCCCCACAGCTGATGGGGGCACAACGGTGCCTCGCGGTGCTCCTTCGAGCACCGCCAAAAGGTCAACGCTACGTCACGCCCGCCCCAAAGCGACCTCGGCCGTGCGTTACTGATCGTCCGTTCCTTCGCCGGCTGTTCTCGTCAGAAGAAGACCCGCACCGCAGCAGCACCTTCGCGTACGGCCGTGCCTCCCCCGTCCGCGCCACCGACGCACGCACCCTGCGCCTCATCACCTGCGACGGCGCCTTCGATGCCCAGGGCCACCCGGTGGACAATCTCATCGTCTACGCGAACCGGAGCTGAAGGATTTCGAGGAACAGTTTCGGTGTTCGCTGCCCGAATCATTCCGCGACTTCTATCTGGAGCAGAACGGTGGAGAGGTGACCGACGAAGAAATCGTCGGTCAGAAACTGGTTTCATCGTTCTGAGGGCAGCTCGGGCAATCAGAAAAAGACCCCGCACCGCAGGAGCACGTTCGCGTACGGCCTCGCCTCCCCCGTCCGTACCACCAGCCGGGCTCCCGCCGAGAGTGCCTTGAGCTCGTCGTGGGGTACGTGGACGAGTCCGGGGAGACGGTCGTCCAGGAGATGCGCGGCCTCCGCGTTGGCCTCCGTGATCTCGTATGCTGCTGTCGCACCCTCCACCACGAGTTCGTCGAGCAGGCCGTCGAGCACCTCGGCGAACGACGGGACGCCGGCGCGGAAGGCCAGGTCGACGACGCGGGGGCCGGCCGGGATGGGCATGCCCACGTCGCAGATCAGCACTCCGTCGCCGTGGCCCAGTTCGGCCAGGGCCCCGGCGAGGTGGCGGTTGAGAATTCCTGCCTTCTTCACGGGGCCGGGACTTCCTCTGCGGTCGCGACTACCTCTGCGGCCGGGACTTCATCCGCCGTGGGGAAGGACGCCTGCGCGCCCTGCCTGGTGACGGCTGCCGCCCCCACCCTCACGGCGAACGCGGCCGCATCCGTGAGCTCTTCGCCCAGGCCGAGCCGCCAGGCCAGGGCGGCCGTGAAGGCATCGCCCGCCCCGGTCGTGTCCACGGCTTCGACCCTGAGGCTCGGTACGGGTACGACATCGCCCGTGCGGCCGTCCGCGACGAGCGCTCCGGCTGCCCCCAGCGTGACCACGACCGACCGCGGACCGAGTCCGAGCAGTGCTCGCGCCCACTCCTGGGGCGTGGTGCCTGCGGCTTCGCCCAGCATGTAGCGCGCTTCGTGCTCGTTGACCACCAGCGGGTCGCAGGCAGCCAGCACGTGGTCGGGCAGGGGCGCGGGCGGGGACGGGTTCAGCACCAGCCGGGTACCGGGTGACATCGCACCGGCCACCTCGGCGACCGTCTCCAGCGGAATCTCCAGCTGTACGGAGACGACCCGGGCCGCACCGAACAGCGGGCCGGCCGCCCGGATGTCCTCCGGGGTGAGGCGGGCGTTGGCCCCCGGCGACACCACGATGCTGTTGTCACCCGAGGGGTCCACGGTGATCAGCGCGACGCCGGTAGGGGCCCCGCCCACGAGGACGCCGGTGGTGTCGACGCCCGCCTCTCGTTGTGATTCCAGCAGCAGGCGGCCATGGGCGTCGTCACCGACCCGGGCCAGCAGTGCCGTGCGGGCCCCGAGGCGGGCGGCGGCGACTGCCTGGTTTCCGCCCTTGCCGCCCGGGTGGACGGCCAGATCGGAGCCGAGCACGGTCTCACCGGGTACGGGGCGGCGTTGGACGCCGACGACCAGGTCGGCGTTGGCGGAGCCTACGACCAGCAGGTCGTACCGGTCGTGGTCGTTGAGGTGCATTGTTCCTGCTTTCCGAGGTCGGACGCTGCGCGAGGGGGCGCTGTTCAGGAGAAGTCGGCGACGTTGTTCTTGGTGACGACCTTGACCGGCACCTTCACCATGCTGTCGACCTTCTTGCCCTCTGCGGCCTTCACCGCGTTCTGCACGGCGATCTTTCCCAGCTCCTTCGGCTGCTGGGCCACGGACGCGTAGAGCGTGCCCGCTTCGACCGCCTTCAGGCCGTCCGGGGTTCCGTCGAATCCGACGACGGACACCGACTTGCCCGCCTTGCTGCCGAGTGCCCTGACCGCACCGAGCGCCATCTCGTCGTTCTCGGCGAAGACACCGGTGATGCCGGGGTGGGACTGGAGCAGGTTGGTCATGACGTCCAGGCCCTTCGTACGGTCGAAGTCCGCCGGCTGCTTGGCCACGACCTTGATTCCCGGGTACGCCTTGAGGCCCTCGGCGAAGCCCGCGCCGCGCTCGCGACTGGCCGAAGTGCCGGCCGTCCCCTGCAGAATGACGATGCTGCCCTTGCCCCCGAGCCTGTCGGCCAGTGCCTTGGCCGCGAGCCGGCCACCGGCGACGTTGTCGGACGCCACGAGCGTGGCGGTCTGTGCCTTGTTGACGCCCCGGTCGGCGGCGATCACCGGGATGTCCGCCTTGTTGGCGCCGCGGACGGCGGGGCCCGCCGCATCCGAGTCCACCGGGTTGACGATGATCGACTTCACGCCCGAACTCGTGAAGTTCTGGAGCTGGTTGGCCTGCTGCGAGGCGTCGTTCTGCGCGTCGGTGACGGTGAGGTCGACCCCGGCCGTCTTCGCTTCCGCCTGCGCGCCCGCCTTCATCTGCACGAAGAAGGGGTTGTTGAGCGTGGAGAGCGACATGCCCACCTTGGTGTTGCCGCCGGAGGAGCCGGAGTTGAAGTAGGACACCGCGCCCACGACGACGGCCACGCACAGTGCGGCGATTCCGAACTTGACCGCTCCCGCTCCCTTGCGGCCGGATCCTGGCGAGCCCGGTGCGGCGGACGAACCGCCCGGTGTGGCGGCTCCGGAACCGGCCTTGCGGCGGAGGGTGTCCAGCAGCACCGCGAGGGCGATGACGACACCGATGACGACCTGCTGCCAGAAGGCGGACACGGAGAGGAGGTTCAGCCCGTTGCGCAGCACGGCGAGGATGAGCGCGCCGATCAGCGTGCCGGACGCCTTGCCGACACCGCCGGCGAGGCTGGCGCCGCCGATGACGACCGCGGCGATCGCGTCGAGCTCGTACCCCTGCGCGGCCTGCGGCTGCGCGGAGGTCAGCCGGGACGCGAGGACGATGCCCGCGACCGCGGCGAAGAGCCCGGAGAGGGCGTAGATGGCCAGCTTCTGCCGCTTGACCCGCAGTCCGGAGAGCCGGGCCGCCTCCTCGTTGCCGCCGATGGCGTACATCGAACGGCCGATGTAGGTGCGGGCCAGGATCAGCGCCGCGATCAGTCCCATCACGACCATCACGAGGACCGGCACGGGCAGCCAGCCGCCGAGCGTGTCGCCGAGCACGGAGACCGAGCCGGGGAAGTCGATCGGCTTCCCCTGGGAGATGACCAGGGACAGGCCTCGCGCGATGGAGAGCATCGCCAGGGTCGCGATGAACGGCGGCAGTTTGCCGTACGAGACGAGGGCCCCGTTGACGAAGCCGCAGGCGATGCCGGTGGCGATGGCGAGGACGAGCGCCAGCCAGACCGGCAGCCCTTCGGAGGTTGCCGACCAGGCGAGGACCGTCGCGGAGAGCGCGGCCACCGAGCCGACGGACAGGTCGATGCCCGCCGAGACGATGACGAAGGTGACACCGAACGCGAGGATCGCGGTGACGGCGGCCTGTACACCGACGTTCAGCAGGTTCTGGGTGGTCAGGAAGTCGCCGGAGAGCAGCGACATCGCCACCAGCAGTACGACCAGGGCGCTCAGGGCGCCGTTGTCGAGCAGGAGCCGGCGGACCGTGCGCCCTGCGGCGCCACTGGCGCCCGTATTGCTCTTGAGCGTGTCAGTGGCCACGGGGGCTCTCCTCTTCGTTCACAGTCGGATCTGCTGCCGTAGTTGTTGTGGGCGATGCTGCGGAAGGTGTTGTGGGGGCCGCGCTCACGGCGAGGGCCATTACGGCGTCCTGGGTTGCTTCGTGCGCGGGGAGCTCTCCGGCGATCCGGCCCTGGGACATGACCAGCACCCGGTCGCTCATGCCGAGGACTTCGGGCAGATCGCTGGAGATCATCAGAACCGCGTGGCCCGATGCTGTCAGTTCGTTGATGAGCTGGTAGATCTCGACCTTGGCGCCGACGTCGATACCGCGGGTCGGTTCGTCGAGGATCAGCACTCTGGTGTCGGCGAGCAGCCACTTGCCGATGACGACCTTCTGCTGGTTGCCACCGGAGAGCGTACGGACGTGCTGACCGAGACCCGCCATCCGTACGCCGAGCTGTTCGGCGATCCGGGCGGCGGCCAGGCGCTGCCCCTTGAGGTCCACCAGCCCGGAGCGGCTCGCCGAGCGCAGGGTGACCAGGCCGAGGTTCTCCTGCACCGAGGCGTCGAGCACCAGGCCCTGCCCCTTGCGGTCCTCGGGCACGAGGCCGATTCCGGCGCCCATCGCGGCAGTGACGTCATGCTTGGCCAGCCGCTCGCCGAGCACGTCGACGGTGCCGCCGTCGTAGGGGTCGGCACCGAAGACGGCGCGGGCGACCTCGGTGCGGCCCGCGCCGACGAGACCGGCGAGACCGACCACCTCTCCGGCCCGCACCTCGAAGCTGATGTCGTGGAAGACGCCGTTGCGGGTCAGTCCGCGCACGGACAGCAACGGGCTCCCGGTTTCGGGGCGTTCACGGGGGTACTGCTGGTCGATGCTGCGTCCCACCATCAGCTGTACGAGCTCCGCCTCGGGGGTCGAGGCAGGCACCTGGTCGATGCTCCGGCCGTCGCGCAGTACCGTGACCCGGTCACCGAGTGCCGCGATCTCTTCGAGGTGGTGGGTGATGAAGACGACCCCGACCCCGTCCTGACGCAGCTGCCGCACGATCCGGAAGAGCTTGTCGACCTCATCCGAGGTGAGCACCGCGGTCGGCTCGTCCATGATCAGGACGCGTGCGTCCAGGCTGAGCGCCTTGGCGATCTCCACCATCTGCAGTCGGGCGATGCCCAGTTCACGGACCTTGGCCTTCGGCGAGACGTGCAGGCCGACGCGGTGCAGGAGCACCTCGGCGTCCGCCTCCATGCGACGCCGGTCGATCATCCCGAAGCGGCGCGGCTGCCGGCCGAGGAAGATGTTCTCGGCGACCGTGAGATCGGGTACCAGGTTGAACTCCTGGTAGATCGTGGCGATTCCGAGCCGTTCGGCGTCCTGTGCGCTGTGGATCCGTACCTCGCACCCCTGGGCGAAGATCCGGCCGCTGTCCGGGCGGTAGGCGCCGGAGAGCATTTTGATGAGTGTGCTCTTGCCCGCTCCGTTCTCGCCGAGCAGGACATGTACTTCACCACTGCGCAGGTCGAAGTCCACACTGTCCAGCGCGACCACGCCGGGGAAGGTCTTGCGTACGTCTTCGATGCGCAGCAACTCGTCCGGATTGCTCACAAGTTGCTCCTCTGGTCCGAAGCGGGCTCGCCGCAGGAACGGCGTACGACGAGGCGGGCGGGAAGGGTGACGGACTGCGGCGACCGGCCCTCGACGATGTCGACCAGTGCGCGGACGGCGGCGCGGCCGAGTTCGCCGGTCGGCTGGGCGATCGCCGTGATCGGCGGGTCGGTGTGGACGAACCACGGTATGTCGTCGAAGGCGGCGAGCCCGATGTCCTGCGGGACACGCAGGCCGGCCGCACGGATGGCGTCCAGCGCGCCGAGCGCCATCAGGTTGTCGGCGGCGAAGACGACCTCGGGCGGCTCGGGCAGTGCGAGGAAGCGCTCGGTGACGCGTCGGCCGCTGTCCGCCTGGAAGTCGCCCTGGCCGATGTAGACGTCGGGCAGGGCGAGTTCGTATGCACGCAGTGCCTCGCGGAAGGCCTCGACGCGCTCGTTGCCCGTGGTGGTGGCCGCGGGGCCGGCGATGATGGCGAGCCTGCGGCGGCCCAGCGCGTGCAGATGGGCGACCAGGTCCCGGATCGCGTGGCGGCCGTCGGCGCGTACGACGGGGACGTCGACACCGGGCATCCAGCGGTCCACGAAGACCATCGGGGTACCGCCGCGTGCCACATCCGCCATCAGCGGGGAGTCGCCGTCCGCGGGAGAGACGAGAAGCCCGTCGATCCTTCGGTCGAGGAGCGTGCGGACGTGGTGGTCCTGCAGCTCCGGCCGTTCGTCGGCGTTGCCGATGATGACGCTGTAGCCGAGGGCGCGGGCCTCCTCCTCGACAAAGCGGGCCAGTTCGGTGAAGTACGGATTGAGCACATCACTGATGACCAGGCCGAGGGTGCGCGTCTGATCGGTGCGCAGCGAACGGGCGACGGCGTTGGGCCGGTAGCCGAGGGCGTCGACGGCGGCGAGGACTCGTGTCCGCGCGTCCGGGCTGACGGAGGGATGACTGTTGAGAACACGGGAGACCGTGGCGACGGAGACTCCCGCCTGTGCCGCGACGTCCTTGATGCTCGTCATGTCCGGACCACCTCCTTGTGGTTTCCGTGAGCCTCGAAACCAGCGACCCAGAGCCGTGGAATCGATTACAGCGATGATTGGAATCGATTACATGGCCGAAAACAAGACCTCACAGGGCACCAGGGACCGGATCGTGACGAAGGACACAGAGGGAGCCGGGGCACGGTCCGGGGCGGCACACCCGGCGCCGGGCGGGGCGGCTCGGGGCAGCGGCACCGGCCCGCCTCGGACGCGCCGACACGGAGCGCATCCGCGCAATACCCGTACCACCGGACACCGGTGATGGGCTGGAACAGGAGCGGCCGGGGCGCCACGGGCGGCGCCTGCTCGGCCACCACTCCGGAGGACGGTGGCGTCACCGTACTGAGCAAGTGGCCGATCGTCCGCAAGGAGCAGTACATCCACAAGGACGCCTGCGGCAGCGACCGGTGGCCCAACAGGGGCTTTGTCCATGCCGAGCTGAACGTGGGCCCCTTTGGTGGGGACGGACGCGCAGGTGACCGAGCGGGGTTGCGGGGCGGGGGTGAGGCGGCGCAGATGCGCACCGGCACCGGCACCCCGACGGCCCCTCCCCCACGAGCTCCCCGGTCGGCGGCACCCCCACTGCCCCGGCCGCACCGGGACACGCCCCCTTGATTACCAGCCCGTAACCTCTGAAGTACCTCAGATTCACTCCTCAGTGTTGTGGGGCACTGACAGAATCGCAGGAATCCCGGATGATGTGTCGTCGAGCCGCGCCACGGTGACGACTCTCTGGCCGGTCATGGCCGGGACCGCCCACCCTCCCCTCACAAAGGCGAATCTCCTTCATGAGTGACCGCACCACTGCGGCCGATACGCTCGCCGCCGCCCCACCGGCGACGAGCTCCCCCCACCGGGACGCCGGCGACGCCGGTTACAGCAAGGACCTCAAGTCCCGTCACATCAACATGATCGCCATCGGCGGCGCGATCGGCACCGGCCTGTTCCTGGGCGCGGGCGGGCGGCTGGCCGGTGCGGGTCCCTCCCTCGCCATTGCCTACGCGGTCTGCGGTGTCTTCGCCTTCTTCGTCGTCCGCGCGCTCGGCGAGCTGGTCCTCTACCGGCCCTCCTCCGGCGCCTTCGTCTCGTACGCCCGGGAGTTCATGGGCGAGAAGGGCGCCTTCGCGGCCGGGTGGCTGTACTTCCTGAACTGGTCGACCACCGCCGTCGCCGACATCACCGCGGCCGCCACCTACGCCCACTTCTGGGCGATGTTCAGCGACATCCCGCAGTGGATCCTCGCGCTGATCGCCCTTGCCGTCGTCCTCACCGCCAACCTCATCTCGGTGAAGTACTTCGGTGAGATGGAGTTCTGGTTCGCGATCATCAAGGTCTCCGCCCTGGTGGCCTTCATGCTCATCGGCATCTTCCTGGTGGTCACCCAGCACCCGGTGGACGGTCACACGCCGGGCATATCCATCATCTCCGACAGCGGCGGCATCTTCCCCACCGGCATGATCCCGTTGCTGATGGTGATCCAGGGCGTCGTGTTCGCGTACGCCTCCGTCGAGCTGTGCGGCGTCGCCGCGGGTGAGACGCAGAACCCCGAGAAGATCATGCCCAAGGCGATCAACTCGATCATGTGGCGTGTCGGTCTCTTCTACGTCGGTTCGGTGGTGCTGCTGGCCCTCCTGCTGCCGTACACCTCGTACTCGGCGGACCAGAGCCCCTTCGTCACCGTCATGGACAAGCTCGGTGTCCCGGGCGCGGCCGGTGTGATGAACCTGGTCGTGCTGACCGCGGCGCTCTCCAGCCTGAACTCCGGTCTGTACTCCACCGGGCGCATCCTGCGCTCCATGGCGCTGGCGGGCTCCGCGCCCAAGTTCACCGGCCGGATGAACAAGGGCCAGGTGCCCTACGGCGGCATCCTGCTGACCGCCGGTTTCGGTGTACTCGGCGTCGTGCTCAATTACGTCATGCCGGGTCAGGCGTTCGAGATCGTCCTCAACTTCGCGTCGATCGGTATCCTCGGCACCTGGGGCATGATCATGCTCTGCTCGCTGCTGTTCTGGCACCGCTCGCAGGACGGCAGGGTCACCCGCCCCTCGTACCGGCTGCCCTGGGCCCCGTACACGCAGATCGTCACGCTGGCATTCCTCGCCGGTGTCGTGTTCCTGATGTGGTGGGGCGGCGGAGTGGGCCGTACGACCGTGCTGTGCCTGCCGCTGATCGCGGCGGCGCTGGTCGGCGGCTGGTTCGTGGTCCGTGGACGGGTGAATGACCTTCGCGGGCGCGCCAGGATGCTTGATCTTCGTCAGTGAAAGGCGCCGGTTTCGGCCCCCATGGAAGCGCGAACACGCTCCCACGGGGGCCTTACGCAAAAGACCCCGGGCTCTGCGACGGTATGAAGCTTCTGGCCCGGTACGTCACCCGCCCAGGCTGGAGGCCCAATCCGTTGCTTTCGTAATCGACTGCGCTTACGCCGATCGCCTTCCCGGTCTCCATGACGATCCGCACACCCCTCACGGAACTCCGCATCGTAGTCGCTCGCGCCTACCTGCCATGACCCCAACTTCCCTTGCAGGCACGCTCCGAGAAGAGGCTCAGGGTTCGACGTGCTTCGGGAAGTGCGTGTTCAGCAACCCGCACCATGCGGCTCTGTGCCGCCTCCGGACTGCTGCCACAGCTCAGCAGCCATCTGACCGCAGAGGCGGAAGGACAGCGCCGAAACCGAGGGGCCGTCGCCCCCGACAACCCAATCCTCAGCCGCCGCCACCACATGGACCGGGCCCCACGGCGGCCCCAGGCGCCGCGCTGCCCTCACCATGCTCCAGGAACACGCCCTCGCGCCCCGCCCGCTCGGGCCACGCCGCGCAGCTGCCGCAGGACCGGTGACCGGCTGGCCTGCTCCCGCAGGACGCCATCCGGGAGCTGCGGCTCGGGGTGGGCGGCACCCTGGAGGAAGAGAAGGTGTGCAGGCGGGAGAGGAGGAGAGATGCGGACCAGCGACGAGATCTATCACCGGGTCCGCTGGGACCCGCGGTTCGACCCGGCCCGGTTCGTGCTGGGGATCAGCCAGCGAGGGGACGCCCTCAAACGCATCCCGCTGCCTTCCTTCGTGCCCGGGGGCGACATCCCGTGGCAGCGGGTGGTGTTCATCGAGGCGGACGGCGAGGTGGTCTGGGACCGGTCCACGGGTGTGGACCGCATCGACGCGTCGGGCGCCGGCCGGTTGCGGGACCGGCAAGCGGACCTGAGCTCCGGCAGGGGCGAGCCCGCCGGCGTCCTCGACGTGCCCCCGACGGCCCGCACGGCGGTGGCCTGGATCCCGCCTGCGGAGCTGTGGCCGCCGATCCAGGACATCCGCCGCGATTACGATCCGCAGATCCACCGCTGGCCGCCGCACATCAATGTGCTCTTCGGCTTCGTGCCGGAGTCCGACTTCGAGCGAGCGGCCCCGCTGCTCGCCGCGGCGACGGCCGAGACGCCGGTCTTCACCGCCCGGCTGGACGGGGTGCGCACCTTCCGGCACAGGGCGTACTTCACCGTGTGGCTCGACCCGACGGCGGCCGGCAAGGCGCCGTGGGCGGACCTGTACCGCGTACTGCAGCAGCGGTTCCCGCGCTGTCGTGGGCCCGCCAAGAACTTCACCCCACATCTGTCCCTGGGCCGTTCCCGGGATCCGCGGAGAGTAACCGCCGACTGCGCCATCCGGCTCGACACCATGACGGCGACAGTCTGGGAACTCGTTCTGCTCTCACGCAGGGGCGACGGGCCCATGCGGCCACGGGCCACGGCCGCCCTGCGCACGGGCGAGATCCGCCGGCTGCCCGCGCCCGGCCCCGAAGCGCCGGGCCCGGAGGACGCTGCCTGGCTCTCCGAGATCACCGACAGGTGAGGCACATGGCCAGGTGAGGCAAAGCGCCGCCCGGGATTCAGGTCGCACGGGCGGAGTGTTCTGACGCCTGCCAAAGATGCGTCAGCGCCTGCCCCTCCCAGTAACCAACGGTGGCTCGCCCGGCAGGTCACCGGCGCCTCTTGTCTCCCTTGCGAGCAACCCGGCCCTTGTTCATGTTCTTGCCGTGCAATCGCTGTTGGACGACACGGCCGATGCGTGCGCTCGACTTGCGCAGCGCTCGCTCGGCGACGGTCTTGAGTTCCGCGATGCGCACCCGGTCCGGATGGCCGGAGGCCAGGGCGGCCTCGAATGCCTCCTCGGCCCGGGAGCCCTGGTCGCGCAGCATCTCGCTCACCCCGTTGGGACCGACCGTTTCCAGGAGCCGCAGCAGGCTCTCGGCGACCATGAGGAGCGCCTCCGCCTCGGTCAGGTCCTGCGGGGCGCCCCCGGCACACCTGGTCCCTCAGTGGGGTGGGAGTCGGCGCCGGATCCGTACGCTGGTTTCGCAGCAGGGTTCACATGGATCGGCAGCGCCGATCGCAAAGCAGACCTCACAGCACCACCGCCTCATCGCGCCAGCTGCAGGGCTGGCGGGCCCTCTACGCAACGACCTGTGGCCCCAGTGCAAGCACTGGAGCCACATCTCTTGAACGGACGAGGGACGATCTCGTGAACGTTCGTGCTGTGTCCGAGGGGGGACTTGAACCCCCACGCCCGATAAAGGGCACTAGCACCTCAAGCTAGCGCGTCTGCCATTCCGCCACCCGGACTAGGTGATCGGCCCCGGTCTCCCGCGGCGACAGACAAAACAATACCAGGGGTTTGGGGTGCCTCTCACCTGCATATTCGGTGGTCAGGGTGGGGTGACGTACACATCCGGAGGGTGGACCGGGGGCGTTACGCACAGTCCGTTGTCGGACCGGTACGCGTAGTGCGCCGGAATGGCCGCCGCACGCTCCTGGTGCGGGTTCCGCATGTACGGGCGTCGAGCATCCGGTCGATGTTGTCGACGTATCAGCGCACGCCGTCGATGGCGCGGTCGACGTCGGCCCGGGCGAGGCGCCGGGGTTTGCCGATCTCCCGGATGAGGGCGTGATCACGCCGGGGCAGTTGGGGCCGATGATGCGGGTGCTGCGGGCGCGGGCATGGGTGTGGGTGTGGAAGGCGACCGCGTCATGGACCGGGATGCCTTCGGTGATGACCACCGTCGGGTCGATCCCCGCGTCGGCCGCCTCGATGACGGCAGACTTGGCGAAGGGCGGCGGGACGAAGACGACCGTGATGTCCGCTCCCGTCGCGTCCCGGCGGATTCCCGGCCGGCCCCGGGGTTGGTCGCGCAGTTCGGGGTGCCGGCCAGGCACCGTACGCTCCTGGTGACTGCCGTGGAGCGTACGGTGCCTGACGTCACCGGGCGGGCGTTTGCGCTGTTCCCCGGTCTTCAGGAATTCGGGGTGAGGCGCGGACCGCACCTCCGGTACCGCCGGTGGTCCTACTTGCGCAGCGCCGCCAAGTTGTCGTAGCCGATCCGCGCATGGTTCAGGGACTGCGCGGGGACGGTCGAGCTCGGCGCGTTGTCCTGCTCGACCATCGGGTTGTGGTAGTTCTTCGCCCCGACGCGGCGGAAGAACGTCCGGTAGTCGATGACCCCGGTACCGAAGGGGACCATGTCGTAGCCATTGCCGCTGGTTGTGTTGACGATGCCGTCCTTGGCGTGGAACAGCGGGTAGCGCTTGGTGTTGCAGCGGACCAGTGCCGCCGGGTCGAAGATGTTCTCCTGCTGCGATCCGTCGTGCGCGGTGTAGGTGTGGAACTTGTACTGAGCGACGTGCGCCCAGAAGATGTCCATCTCCAGCCATACGGACTTCGGGTCGGTGACCTGAAGGAAGTACTCGAGCTTGCGGATGCCGGAGCTGCGGGTGGGGCGGCCCTGTGCGTCCAGCGGACCGCCGTCGAGCAGGAAGCCATAGGCCGCGTCGTGGTTGTGGGTGTACAGCTTGATGCCCGCGCCCTGAGCGATCCGTCCCAGCGTGTTCCACTTGTCGGCCGCCACGTCCCAGTCGGCACGGTAGGCGCTGCCGGTGGGGTCGCCACCGGTGCCCATGTGTTCCATGCCGAGGATGTTCGCCATCTCGAGGTGGCGCTTGAACTGGTCCAGGTCGCTCTGGTCCAGCGGCCAGGATGACGGGATGAAGCCGTGGTTGCCCTGGGCGCGCAGACCGTAGTCGTCCAGCCACGAGCGCAGCAGCTTCGCGCCTTCCACCGATTCGAGGTTGCTTCCGCCGGGTGCGTTGGCGTGCTGGCCGTACCCGGCGAACTCGACCTGCTGGTAGCCGTAGCGGGCCAGCTCCCTGAAGACCTCACGGAAGCCCGAGGGAAGGTCGGTGCTGAGTGGATCCCGGCCCGTGGCGTCGCGCACGGTGTACAGGATGATTCCTCGTCGCTCCGCCGGGACCAGAGCCTGGCCGACGCCCCGCTCCCTGCCGGAGGAGGTCTGGGCGAGGGCCGGCGAAGCGCCGAAGGCGGGCGCGGCGATCGCCGCTGCCGCAGCAGCCGTGCAGGTGCTCAGAAAACGGCGGCGGCTGACGCCGAGGCTGCGGCGCAGGTCGCCGTCCGTTCCGGGTTCGTCGTTGTACGCGATCACGGTCTCTCTCTTTCTCGAAGATGCTCGAAACGCTGTGCACGAACCGATCTCATGCGAGGCCGGCAAGCGTGAGGAGCAAGGACTTCACTTCGGTGGCCCGGACGGGGCCGGTGAACGCGTGGGGGGTGGAGCACAGGATGAGCGGACCTTCTTCGTCGCTCTGCGGAAGGCGGCCGTGGCTGCCGCGAATAGGTGACGGGTCCAGCGGCACGACCGCCATGCGGTAGCGCATGCCCAGCTTCTTGCGGGCGACGGCCGTGGCCGCCTTGACCCGGACGTACGGATCCTGGGGGTCCAGGAAGAGTTCGACGGGGTCGTAGCCGGGTTTGCGGTGGATCTCGACGAGCTGCGCGAAGTCGGGCGCGCGGGCGTCGTCGAGCCAGTAGTAGTACGTGAACCAGGCATCCGGGTCCGCGACGGCGACCAGCTCGCCCGAGCGCGGGTGGTCCAGGCCGTGTGCCTTCTTGCCCTCGTCGTCGAGGAGCTGCTCGATGCCCTGGAGGTCCTGGAGTGCACCGCGGGTGGCTTCGAGGTCCTCGGGGCTGCGTACGTAGACGTGGGCGAGCTGGTGGTCGGCGACGGCGAAGGCGCGCGAGGCCATCGGGTCGAGGTACTCCATGCCGTCCTGGGTGTGGACCTCCAGGAGGCCGGCGCGGCGCAGGGCCCGGTTGATGTCGACGGGCCGGTCGACGCGGGTGATGCCGTATTCGGAGAGGGCGACGACGGTGCGGCCTTCGCGGCGGGCGTCGTCCAGGAGGGGGGCCATGGCGCGGTCGAGTTCGGCCGCGGCCCGGTAGGAGCGCGGGTCGTCGGGGCCGTAGCGCTGCAGGTCGTAGTCGAGGTGCGGGAGGTAGCACAGGGCCAGGTCGGGGTGGCGAGTGTCCAGGATGTGCCGGGTCGCGTCGATGATCCACTGCGAGGAGACGAGGTCCGCGCCGGGGCCCCAGAAGTGGAAGAGGGGGAATGTGCCGAGTTTCTCGGTGAGTTCGTCGTGCAGGGCGGGCGGCCTGGTGTAGCAGTCGGGTTCCTTGCGGCCGTCGGCGTAGTAGACGGGGCGCGGGGTGACGGTGATGTCGGTGTCGGCGCCCATCGCGTACCACCAGCAGATGTTGGCGACGGTGTAGCCGGGGTGGGCGCGGCGGGCGGCGTCCCAGAGTTTGTCCCCCGCGACCAGTCCGTTGTGCTGGCGCCAGAGCAGGACCTCGCCGAGCTCGCGGAAGTACCAGCCGTTGGCGACGATGCCGTGCTCGGCGGGGGTGGTGCCGGTGAGGAAGGTGGACTGGGCGGCGCAGGTGACGGCGGGAAGGACCGTGCCGAGGGGGGCGTGGGTGCCGGACTGCCCCAGGGCCTTCAGGCGCGGCATGTGGTCGAGGAGGTGTGGGGTGAGGCCGACGACGTCGATGACGAGGAGAGGGGTGGGTGTCATGGGCCCGGTGGGCTGCTCGGCTGTGGTCATGGGAGCTCCTTGAGGCCGAGGTCGACCAGGAGGTCGCGGGCGAGGGTGAGTTCGGCGGCGATGCCATCGGCGAGCTGGGTGCGGGTACGGGGGCGCAGCGCGGCGGGGAGCGCCTGCCAGGTGTACGTCTCGACCTCCAGGTGCCTGGTGAGGGGGCATGCGCCGCCCACCAGTCGGGTCAGTGCGGAACGGAGCACGGGAAGGGTGGAGGTGAGCGGTGGTGCGGGGGGTGCGTGCAGGGGGACGTGGAAGTGGGCGCGCCAGGGGGCTCCGTCCGGCAGGGCCCGGCCGGTGACGGCCTCGTGGAGGTCGTCGGTGCCGCGCAGCCCGGCGGCGGTGCCGGTGCGGGTCTGGTGCAGGAAGCGGGGCTCGGCGAAGGCGGCGAGTGCGGCGCGCACCTCGGGGAGGTGGGGGTGTTCGGCGTGCAGGGCGGCGGAGAGCTGTGCCTTCGCGATCGGGATGCCCGCCGCGCCGAGCGCGTCGACGGCGGCGTCGGGGTCCTCGAAGGAGGTGGCCAGGTGGCAGGTGTCGATACAGATGCCGATGCGTGGGTGTCCGACGGCGGTGAGGGGGGCGATGGCGTCGGCTGTGGTCTCGACCGTGCAGCCCGGCTCGGGTTCGAGGCCGATGCGGATGGACTTGCCGGTGAGTTCGGCGAGTGCGTCGAGGCGTTCGCCGAGGGCGGTGAGCGCGGTGTGTGCCGTACGGGCCGCCTCCGGGTCCGAATCGAAGGGCGTGCGCCAGGCGATCGGGAGGGTGGAGATGGTTCCTTCGGTTACGTCGTCGGGGAGCAGGCCGGTCAGGAGGCGGGCGAGATCGGTGGTGTGGGCGAGCCGCTCCGGGTCCGTCCAGTCCGGCTTGTACACCCGGTACTTGACCTCGTCGGCGCCGAATCCCTCGTACGGGAAGCCGTTGAGGGTGACGACCTCCAGGCCGCGGCGGTCCAGTTCGGCGCGCAGGGACCGCAGCTCGGCCGGGTCGTTGATCAGGGTGCGGGCCGCGTCCCTGGCGAGCCAGAGGCCGATGCCGAGCCGGTCTCGGCCGAGGCGTTTGCGGACCGGTTCGCAGTGGTCGCGCAGTTGGGCACGGACGCCGTCGAGCGTCTCGGCGGGGTGGACGTTGGTGCAGTACGAGAGGTGGACGGTGGAGCCGTCGGGGTGGCGGAAGCGCATCGCCTCACTCCCCGCCGCGCAGGATGGAGTTGCCTTCGTGGAGTGGTTCCGGCGCCGCGGTGTCGAGCTGGAGCCGTCCGCTCTGCCCGTAGAAGGCGACGGGGTTGCGCCAGAGCACCTGGTCGACGTCGTCGTCGCTGAACCCGGCGGCGAGCATCGCGTCGCCCACCTTGCGGGTCTTGAGCGGATCGCTTCTGCCCCAGTCGGCAGCCGAGTTGACCAGGACCTTCTCGGTGCCGTGGATCCTGAGGATCGCGATCATGCGGTCCTCGTCCATCTTGGTGTCGGGGTAGATGGAGAAACCTGCCCAGCAGCCGCTGTCCCTGGCGTCCTTCACGGTCGTCTCGTTGAGGTGGTCGAGCAGGACCCGCTCCGGGGGAAGGTGGGATTCGCGGATGACGTCGAGGGTGCGGTGCAGCCCGGCGAGCTTGTCCCGGTGCGGAGTGTGCACGAGGGCGGGCAGGCCGTGGTCGGCGGCGAGCTGGAGCTGGGCGGCCAGCGCGGTGTCCTCGGCCGGGGTCATGGAGTCGTAGCCGATCTCACCGACGGCGACGACGGAGTCCTTGACGAGATAGCGGGGCAGGGCGTCCAGGACGGGGTGGCAGCGCGGGTCGTTCGCCTCCTTGGGGTTGAGGGCGAGCGTGCAGTGGTGGGCGATGCCGTACTGGGCGGCGCGGAAGGGTTCCCAGCCGAGCAGGGCGTCGAAGTAGTCGAAGAAGCTGGCGGGCGAGGTGCGGGGCTGGCCGAGCCAGAAGGAGGGTTCCACGAGGGCGCGGACGCCCGCGTCGTACATCGCCTGGTAGTCGTCCGTGGTGCGGGAGGTCATGTGGATGTGCGGGTCGAAGATACGCATCAGGACTCCTCCGTGGGGGCGACAGCGCCGGGGGTGGTGAGTTCGAGGACGCGGGTGAGGTCTTCGGGGACGCTGCGCCCCGCTGCGATGCGTTCGGCCGCGAAGTCGCCGAGCATGCGGGCGAGTTCGGCGTCGCCGCGGGCGCGCCGGGCCAGTCCGTCGACGGCATCGATGTCGACCCCGGTGAAGAGACACTTGAGAATCGCGTGGCGCCAGTTGTGCGGATCGAGATGAGTGGCGGTGTACGGGCCGACGGCCGCGGCGACCAGCCGGGTGTCATTGGTGCGCAGGGCGTCCTCGACGAGCGGAAGGGCGGTGGGGCCGAGGTCCAACCGGTGCAGGGTGAGCAGGACGGCTCGTCGTTCGGCGGCAGTGCCCTGTTCGTAGAGCCTGGTCAAGGCGGGCAGTGCGGCTCGGGCCTCGATGAGCAGCAGGGCGCGTACGGAGTCGGCGTGTTCGAGTCCGCAGTGCCGGCCGGCCGCGGCGTAGCGCAGTTCCCACGGCGGGGCGGCGTACGGTCCGCCGGGCGGTTCGGTGTCCTGGTGGGAGGCGGCGTGCTCCGCCTCGGCGAGCGCCTCGTCGAGCCAGGCGCGCGCGGCTCCGCCGAGCTGTGCGTCGAGTTCCTTGCGGGTCAGCAGCGGGGTGTTCGTCGGGGCCATCGGCATGGCGTCGCTCCCTTCGGCGTTTCAGCGGCTCGACGGACTGTGGCCCGACGGACTGTGCTTGCGGAGGAACTCGATGGAGGTGCGGGCGAGTTCGGGGCCGGCGTGGGAGTGGCGGGGCAGTTCGACGACGGTGAGGCCGCGGTAGCCGGTGTCCGAGAGGGTGTCGAGTGCTTCGAGTACGGGCGGGAAATCGATCTCGCCCTCGCCGAACGGGAGGTGTTCATGGACGCCGCGGCGCATGTCCTCGATCTGGACGTGGCGCAGCCAGGGCGCGGCCTCACGGATGCAGTCGACGGGCAGGGCGGGTTCCAGGCACTGGCAGTGGCCGATGTCGAGGGTGAGTCCGAGCGGTGCCGGATCTCCGCTGAGGACCCGCAGATGGTGGAAGTCGGCGAGGTTGGCGAGGAGGTGTCCGGGCTCGGGTTCGATCGCCAGGGAAATGCCGGACCGGTCGGCGGCCTCCAGGACCGGGGCGAGGCATTCAGTCAGCCGCTGCCAGGCGGTGTCGGGGGTGGTGTCTGGTGGGGTGATGCCGCTGAAGCAGTGCACGGCGTGGGCGCCGAGGTCGGCGGCGATGCCGACGGCCCGTACGAGCAGCCGGGTGCGGGCGGCGCGGGCGTCCGGGTCGGGGTCGAGGAGGGACGGACCGTGCTTGCGGCGCGGGTCCAGGATGTAGCGGGCACCGGTCTCGACGGTGACGCCGAGTCCCAGCTCCTGGAGCCTGGAGGCCACGTGGCGGGTGCGGGCGGCGAGGTCGGGGGAAAGGGGGTCTAGGTGCATGTGGTCGAGGGTCAGGCCGACCCCGTCGTACCCGAGGTCGGCGAGGAGCCCGAGGGCGTCGTCCAGGCGGAGATCGGTGAGCCCGTTGGTGCCGTAGCCGTAGCGGATCGTCATGTCGGGCTCACCTTCCGGGCGAGGTTGCGGGCGATCGGTACGAGTCCCATGACGGCGAGCCCCGTGCCGACCGCTCCCGCGCGGGCTGCGAGGGCGGCCTGGAGCGGGATCATCGCCCGGATGCCGCCGCCGACGGCGCGCTGGGTGAGCGGTGGGGACGGGTTGAGCGCGGCGTGGAGGAGGGGGACCGCGGCGGTCCGGAAGTAGGAGCCGGTGAGCGCGGTGCGCACGAGACCGGTGGCGGTGCGGGTGGGGGTTGCCGGTGAACGGTGCGAGGGGTGCGGCCGGGGCGACTCGTCCTGCCCGCCGCATCCCGTGGGCGGGTCCGTCTCCCGGTCTCCGCGCCGCCCGCGCTGTTCGTGCACGGCCGCTGCGCCCAGTGCGGCGACGGCCGCGAGCGCGGCGAGGGGTGCGGTGGTGGATCCGCCGTGCGCCTCGTGCCGGGAGACGGCGGTGACGGCGTAGGTGTGCGCACCCAGCAGACCGGCGGCCGGAAGGGCGCCGCGAACAAGGCCACGCGCGGCCGGGTCCGAGCCCGGCCCCGGCCTCGACTGCCACCCCGCCCCCGGCGCCGCCCCCGGCCCCCGCCCCGGCCCGGGCCCCGTCCGCTTCGTCGCCCCGGTGGCGGTGGCTCCGAGGAGCAGGTCCAGCCCGCGAGCCGCGGCCATCGCCGCGGGCCCAGCCGGGGTGTGCTTCAACCGGAGGTCGTAGGCCCACACGGTCGCCGCCAGCCCCGTGGCCACCGCGAGGGCCGGGCGGCCGGCCCGGGCGGCGAGACCCAGCCCCGCGGCCGTCAGCGCGCCCGCCGCCGCGAGGGCCGCACCGGGTGCGATCCGGCCCGAGGGGATCGGCCGGTGCGGGCGGTCGATGGCGTCCTCTTCGCGGTCGGCCCAGTCGTTGAGCGCCATGCCCGCCTCGTACAGGCAGAGCGAGGCTCCGACGGCGAGCACGCTTCCGCGGTCGGGTCGCCGGCCGCTCGCCGCCGCCCCGGCCAGCGCGTCGCCGGGGACGGTGAACAGCGCGGACACCCGTAGCAGTTCCGCCCAGGCGCGTACCGTCACCGTTCCCCCCGCAGTGTCTCGGCGAAGGCGAGCAGCGCCAGGTACTGCTCGAAGAGCGCGGCCGGGCCGCCGTCCGGGTCCTTGAAGTAGAAGCCGAGCTGGGGCAGGGGGCCGCTCATGCCCTGCTCGTGGGCGCGGGCCACCAGCCTGGCGAGGTCCAGGACGAGGGGCGCGGCCAGTGCCGAGTCGCAGCCCTGCCAGGTGGTCTGGAGCACCATCCGCGCGCCGAGGAATCCGTCGAACGCGATGTGGTCCCAGGCGGTCTTCCAGTCGCCGAGGGCCGGTACGTCGTCGATGTGGACCTCGCCCTCCGGCGCGGTGCCCAGTGTGTCGGCGAGGACGCGTTCCTTGCCGGCGTTCTTGGCGGCCGCCGCGCCCGGGTCGGCCAGCGCCGCTCCGTCCCCGCCGCCCAGCAGGTTGGTGCCCGACCAGGCCCGGACGGGCAGGGCGCGTTGCACGAACATCGGGGCGAGCACGGAGCGGAGCAGCGTCTGGCCGGTCTTGCCGTCGCGGCCCGCGTGAGGAAGTCCGCAGCCCGCGACGGCGTCCTGGAGGGCGGGGGTGCGCAGCCCGGTGGAAGGGGTGAAGTTGATGTAGGGGCAGCCGGCCCGCAGCGCCGCCGCCGCGTAGAGCGAGCTGGCGGGCAGCCTCTGTTCGCCGGGGTCCGGGACGGGTTCTGTGGATGCCACGTTGATGACGACCGTCCTGGCCAGGCCGTGCCGGTGCGCGAAGTCGGTGAGATCGGTGGCGAACGCGGTGATGAGTTCCTCGTCGCTGCGGGTGTCGCCGGGCAGTGGCCCGCCGGGCCGTATCCCGGCATCCGCGGCCGCGAGTTCGGAGTGCACGGCCGAGGGCAGTCCGTGCGGCAGCACTCCCCCGGCCGCCAGCGCCTCGGCCCGCTTCGGCAGCGGGCAGCCGGCCGTGTCGTGTCCGCCGAAGACGAGTGAGCTGAGTGCGGGCAGCCCGCTGTCGGTGAAGGGCGGGGTCTCGGTGACCATGCCTGCCCCCGGGTGGAGCCCTGCCGCGACCGCCGCGCACCCCGCGGTGGCGGTGGCGGCGACGGAGCCGCGTGCTCCGATGAACCAGACTCCGGTACGTACGGCGGGTGCTGACACGGGCTGCCTCCCTGGCTGGGGGTGCTGGCTGGTCGGTACGAGTGGCACTGCGTACGAGTGGCACTGTGCGACGAGGGGGAAAGGACCGGCCGGTGACGGCGGGCGGGGACGATGCCTGCTCCCCCACCCGCCGTCGCCGCGGTGGGCGCCCTACGCCGAGGGCAGTTCCTTCAGCTCGATGTTGCGGAACGACACATGGTCATTGGCACCGTGGTTCTGGATACCGATGTAGCCGCTCTTCAGGCTCCGTACCGGATCGGTGTTGGTGAAGTCGTTGATCTTCACTCCGTTGAGGAAGACCTGGAGACGTTCGCCCTGGACCCTGATCTCGTAGCTGTTCCACTGGCCGGGCGGCCGCAGGACCTGGTCACGGGCCTTGGCGTTCGCCGCCTTGAAGGTGTAGACGGAGCCCGTGGTGCGGTCGGGCGCGTCGCTGGCGTCGATCTGGACCTCGTAGCCGTTGTTCACCGCGGACCAGGGGTCGTCGGACTCCGGGAAGCCCACGAAGATGCCGGAGTTGTCGTCGCCCTGCATCTTCCAGTCGAGCTTGAGCGAGTACGAGCCCAGCTCCTTGGCCTGGTAGGTGAGCAGGCCCATGCCGCCCTCGGAGCGGAGTTCACCGTCGACGACGTCGAACTTCCCGGGGCCCGCCTGCTTCCAGCCTTCGAGCGTCTTGCCGTTGAAGATCGACCGGTAGCCGGTGTCGGGCCTGCAGTCGGCCTTCACCTGACCGGCCGCGTACCGCATGCCGCCGAGGAGCAGCTTGCGGAAGGCCGGTTCGGCGTAGGACTCCTTGGTGTGGCCGAGGCCGGTGTAGAAGGAGCGGCCGCCCTGGTAGGTCTGGCACCAGGTGATGGGGTGGTCGCCCTTCATGGTGCCGCCGGTGTAGGTGGTCTCGTCGAGTGTGGCGAGGACCTTGGCCTGACTGCGCGGATTGGTGCGGTAGTTGTACCACTCGTCGGTGCGGTTCCATTCGCCGTCGAGGTGCGCGGTGGCCGGGTGGTCGTGGTCCTCGACGCGGACGGTGGCGGGCTGGATGGCGGGGTGCGAGGAGAAGTGCGCCCCGACGAGTCCCCCGTAGAACGCCCAGTCGTACTCGGTGTCCGCCGCCGCGTGGACGCCCATGTAGCCGCCGCCGGTGGCCACGTAGTTCTCGAAGGCCTTCTGCTGGTCGGCGTCGAGGACGTCACCGGTCGTCGAGAGGAAGACGACGGCGTCGTAGCGGGCCAGGTTGCTGGTGGTGAACTGGCCGGCCGTCTCCGTGGCGTCGACGGTGATGTTGCTGTCCTTGCCGAGTTCCTTCAGCGCCGCGATGCCGTCGGGAATCGCGTCGTGGCGGAAGCCGGCCGTCTTCGAGAAGACCAGGATCCGCTTGGCGGTCTTGTCGGGGGCGCTGTTGGAGAGCTCGAAGTCGTCCACGTCGTAGAGCGCTCCGGCCCCTCCCTTGAAGACCAGGAAGAGTTCGGTGGACGTCTTCGGGACTCCGCGCAGCGGTACGTCGATGTCCTGGAAGTTGTCCCAGGCGCCTGTCACCGGGACGGGTGCGGAGCCGAGGATCTTGCCGGTCGGCGAGCCGGTCCGGACTTCGAGGAAGCCGCCGGCGCCGCCGGAGGAGATCCGCGCGGTCAGCTTGGTGGAGCCGGTGAGGAGGTACGGCTTGAAGGAGATCCAGTCGTCGTTGTGGATGTCGCCGACCGTCTTGCCGCCGTGGGCGGTCGCCTTGTTCTGCGGTGCGACGCCGTGGGAGTCGCCGTAGTGCTCGGCCTGCCGGTGGCGCGGCTGGAGCTCGGACTGGTCGTGGCCGGACAGGGGGGCCTGGCCGCCTCCGCCGCCGTCCGTGTACGAGGCGTCGATGACACCGAATATGTTGGCGTTGGGGTCGTGCCCGCCGTCCATCTCCGTCTTGATGGTGCCGGTGCAGCCGTGCGCCGAGGTGATGGGGTGGCCGTGGCTGTCGTGTCCGAGGATGAAGCGGACCTCGACCTTCGAGCAGTCGATGGTTCCGTCCTCGGGGTCGGTGACGGTCACCTTGAACGGGATCTCGTCGCCGAAGGAGAACAGGTGTCCGTCACCGGGGAGTTCCAGCTTCACCTTGGGAGCGGTGTTGCCGACCGTGACATGGACGTTCGCCGAGCCGGTGCGGCCGGTGGGGTCCTTGGCGGTGACGGTGGCGGTGTAGGTGCCGTTCTTCTTGTACGTGTACGTGGGATTGGCCGCGGTCGATGTGCCGCCGTCACCGAAGTCCCAGCTGTAGCTGAGCGTGTCTCCGTCGGCGTCGGTGGTTCCGGCCGAGGAGAAGGCGACCTTGAGGGGTGCGGTGCCCGAGGTCTTGTCGGCGGTCGCCTCGGCGATCGGCGAGCGTCCGCCGGTGGCGTTCTCGATGCGGTAGAGCGCCGAGTTCTGGTCGCCGCCGAAGTAGCCGGTGCCGTAGTCCAGGACGTACAGCGCGCCGTCCGGGCCGAAGGTCATGTCCATCACCTGGGTTCCCGACCACGGGAAGGCGTTGATGGACTTCACCGTGCCGTCGGTGTCCTGGTCGATGCGCTTGATCCAGCGTCGGCCGAACTCACCGGCGAAGAAGTTGCCGTCGTAGGCCTCGGGGAACTTCACGGGCGAGTCGAGGGCGGCGTCGTAGTGGTAGACGGGTCCGCCCATCGGGGACTCGGAGCCGCTGCCGAACTCGGGCACGGACCCGCCGTCGTACGGGATCCAGGCGGGCTGGGCCGGCGGCAGGTCGACCAGCCCGGTGTTGTACCGGGAGGTGTTCTTGGGGGCGGCGCAGTCGAAGGCCGCACCGGAGGTCTTGGTCGCGAAGTCGTAGTCGACGAACGGGTCGTTCTTGCCGGTGCAGAACGGCCAGCCGAAGTTGCCGGCCTTGGTGATGCGGGCGAATTCGACCTGACCGCCCGGTCCGCGCTTGGGGTCTGCCGCACCGGCGTCGGGCCCGTAGTCACCGACGTAAACGATGCCGGTGGGCTTGTCGACGGTGAGGCGGAACGGGTTGCGGAAGCCCATCGCGTAGATCTCGGGGCGGGTCTTGTCCGTGCCCGGGGCGAAGAGGTTGCCCTCGGGGACGGTGTACGTGCCGTCGTCGGCGACCTTGATGCGGAGGATCTTGCCGCGCAGGTCGTTGGTGTTCCCGGAGCTGCGGCGGGCGTCGAACACGGGGTTGCGGTCGGGCCGGTCGTCGATCGGGGTGTAGCCGTCGGAGGCGAACGGGTTGGAGTCGTCGCCGGTCGACAGATACAGATTGCCCTGCGCGTCGAAGTCGATGTCGCCGCCGACATGGCAGCAGATGCCGCGCGAGGCCGGGATGTCGAGGACCTTCTTCTCACTGGCGGTGTCGAGCGTGCCGTCCTCCTTGAGGACGAAGCGCGAGAGCCGGTTCACTCCGTCGAACTTGGCGAAGTCGGCGGCGGTGCCGTTCTCGGGGGCGTCGCCGGACGGGGTGTCCAACGGGGGTGCGTAGTAGAGGTAGATCGCCCGGTTCTTGCTGAAGTCCGGGTCGACGCCGACGCCCTGGAGGCCTTCCTCGTCGTGGGAGTAGACGGGCAGGACACCGGCGAGCGTGGTGTCGCCGCCGCTGTCGGTGAGCCAGAGCTCGCCGCCGCGCGCCGTGTGCAGGACGCTGCGGTCGGGGAGCACCGCCAGTGTCATGGGCTCGCCGGTCTCGGCCGCGCCCTTGGCGAGGGTGACCTGCTGGAATTCGTCTGCCGCCGCATCGGTGGCGGCCGGCGAGGACGGTCCCGTAGCGGCTGCTCCGGGGGTGGCGCCCAGGGCCAGGGTGGCCGCGGCGAGCAGCCCGCCGGTGAACAGGGCGAGGGATTTGCGGACGCGGAGCCGTGTTCGGCTCCTGTTTCGGGTTGTGGTTCTGTGCACGAGTGTCCTCCGGAGAGTGCCGGTTGTACGGGCGGGGTGCTGCCGTGCGTTCTGCGCGGGGACTGCCGCGCGGGTCGTCCGGGGTGTGTGGGACACCGGCGACCGAGTCATGTCATGTACACGTCGTGGACCGTAGACCTGTTCGTCCGGGACGGAAAGCCCTTGCACAGCGGTCCGGTCGAACTTTTTCCTGTGCCAGGACAAAGCGGGACGAGGGCAGGGGTGGGCCCGGGACGGCCGCGGAGCACTCCCGCGGCCCACCCGGCCTCGGCGCTCTCCCCGGACCGGAGGCCCGGGGACCCGCCACCCCTGACGGGGAACCGTCAGTCGCCACCCCCGAACGCCGCGTCGAACGACGCCGACGGCGGATCGAAGTCGTACCGCTTCAGCGTGGCCAGCGCTTCCGGCGCACCCGCCAGCCGGTCCATCCCCGCGTCCTCCCACTCCACGGAGACCGGCCCCTCGTAGTCGATGGACCGGAGCATCCGGAAGACGTCCTCCCAGGGCACGTCACCGTGCCCGGCCGAGACGAAGTCCCAGCCGCGCCGTGGATCGCCCCAGGGCAGGTGCGAGCCGAGCCGGCCGTTGCGGCCGTCGAGGCGCTTGCGCGCCTCCTTGCAGTCCACGTGGTAGATCCGGTCCCGGAAGTCGTACAGGAAGTTGACCGGATCCAGGTCCTGCCAGACGAAGTGGCTCGGGTCGAAGTTCAGCCCGAACGCTGCCCGGTGGCCGACGGCCTCCAGCGCACGATGCGTGGTCCAGTAGTCGTACGCGATCTCGCTGGGGTGCACCTCGTGGGCGAACCGCACGCCCTCCGCGTCGAAGACGTCCAGGATCGGGTTCCAGCGCTCGGCGAAGTCCTCGTAGCCCCGCTCGATCATGTGCGGCGGAACCGGTGGGAACATCGCGACCAGGTGCCAGATGGACGAGCCGGTGAAACCGATGACGGTACGCACCCCGAAGGCGGCGGCCGCCCGCGCGGTGTCCTTGATCTCCTCGGCGGCCCGCCGGCGGACCCCTTCGGGTTCGCCGTCGCCCCAGATGCGCGCGGGCAGGATCCCCTGGTGCCGCTCGTCGATCGGGTCGTCGCAGACGGCCTGGCCGACGAGGTGGTTGGAGATCGCCCAGCACTTCAGCCCGTACTTGTCGAGCAGCTGCCGCCGGCCGTCCAGATAGCCGGGGTCGGCCAGCGCCTTGTCGACCTCGAAGTGATCGCCCCAGCAGGCGAGTTCGAGCCCGTCGTAGCCGAAGTCCCGGGCGTGCCGGCAGACCTCCTCCAGCGGCAGGTCGGCCCACTGGCCGGTGAAGAGTGTGAAGGGACGGGGCATGAGTGGGGCCTCCTAGAGAGCCACGGGGGTGTGTACGGAGTTCTTCTCGGCGCTCTCCTCCACCGCTGCGAGCACCCGCTGCACCTGCAGTCCGTCGGCGAACGACGGTGCGGGGGCGGTCCCTTCGGCGATCGTCCGCACCAGGTCGCGGGCCTGGTGGACGAAGGTGTGCTCGTAGCCGAGGGCGTGGCCCGGCGGCCACCACGCCTCCAGGTAGGGGTGTTGGGTTTCGGTGACGAGGATGCGCCGGAATCCTGCTGTGGCGGCGGGTTCGGTGTGGTCGTGGAAGGACAGTTCGTTGAGCCGTTCCAGATCGAAGGCGAGCGAGCCGCGCTCCCCGTTGATCTCCAGCCGCAGCGCGTTCTTCCGCCCGGCCGCCATCCGGGTCGCCTCGAACGAGGCCAGCGCCCCGGAGGCGAGCCGGCCGGTGAACAGGGCCGCGTCGTCGACGGTCACCGCTCCTCGCGCCCCCGCGTCCGCCGCTCCGGAGAGCCCGGCCGAGGGGCCCGCGAGCCGCGGCCGTTCGCGTACGAACGTCTCGCTGACCGCCGACACCCCGACCAGCGGCTCCCCCGCCAGATACTGGGCCAGGTCGACGATGTGCGCCCCCAGGTCGCCGAGCGCGCCCGAGCCGGCGCGTTCCCGCTCCAGCCGCCAGGTGAGCGGCGATTCGGGGTCGACGAGCCAGTCCTGGAGGTAGGCGGCGCGGACATGGCGCAGGGTGCCGAGCCGTCCCTCGGCGATCAGCTGCCGGGCGTAGGCGATCGCGGGCACCCGGCGGTAGTTGAAGCCCACCATCGCGACCTGGCCGCGGGCCGCCGCGCGCTCCGCGGCCTCGGTCATCGCCTCGGCCTCGGCGACCGTGTTGGCGAGCGGCTTCTCGCACAGCACGTGCTTGCCCGCCTCCAGGGCGGCGATGGCGATCTCGGCATGGCTGTCCCCGGGGGTGCAGATGTCGACGAGTTGCACATCGTCCCGGGCGATGAGGGCGCGCCAGTCGGTCTCGGCCGCCGCCCAGCCGTGGCGGGCGGCCGCCGCGTCGACCGCCGCCCGGTCGCGTCCGCAGATCGCGGCGAGAGCCGGTCTCATCGGCAGCTCGAAGACGTGTCCCGCGGTGCGCCAGCCCTGCGAGTGGGCGGCGCCCATGAACGCGTATCCGACCATGCCGACTCCGAGCACCGGCACACTCGTCGCCGGCCGGTGCGTCGGCGGCGCTGCGGCCTCCTGATCCGTCTCTTCCCTACGGGCCATCGGGGCTTCCTCCTCGTCGGTCGTTCGATGGGTGCGGCAGGAGGGTCAGCACCCTCCTGCGGGGCGGATCAGCTGAAGCCCGTCGGCAGGTACTGGTCGATGTTCTCCTTGGTGACCACGGCCGAGTAGAGGGTGAGACTGGTCGGGATCTCCAGCTCGGCCAGGCCACCGACGCCCTTGCCCTGGGCCAGCGCGCGGGCCAGGTCGATGGCGGACGCGGCCATCGTCGGCGGGTAGAGAACGGTGGCCTTCAGGACACTGTTGCCGGCCTTGATGGCGTCCATCGCGGACTTTGCCCCGGCGCCGCCGACCATCAGGAACTCGTCACGTCCCGCCTGCTGGATGGCGCGCAGCGCGCCCACGCCCTGGTCGTCGTCGTGGTTCCACAGCGCGTCGATCTTCTTCTGCGCCTGGAGGAGCTGGGCCATCTTCGCCTGGCCCGACTCGACGGTGAAGTCGGCGGCCTGACGGGCCACCAGTTTGATGTTGGGGTAGTTCTTCAGCGCGTCGGCGAAGCCCTGGCTGCGCTGCTTGGTGAGCTCCAGGTTGTCGATCCCCGCCAGCTCGACGACCTTGGCGTCCGCCTTGTCCTTGAGCTGTTCGCCGATGTACGTACCGGCGTTGAGGCCCATGCCGTAGTTGTCGCCGCCGACCCAGCAGCGGTAGGCCTGCGGGGAGGCGAAGATCCGGTCCAGGTTGACGACGGGGATGCCCGCCCGCATGGCTTCCAGGCCGACCTGGGTGAGCGCCTTGCCGTCGGCGGGGAGGATGACGAGGACGTCGACCTTCTTGTTGATGAGGGTCTTGACCTGGCCGATCTGGGCGGCGGTGTCGTTGGAGCCCTCGGTGGACTCCAGTGTCACCTCGGAGTACTTGGCCGCCCGTGACTTGGCGTTCTCGTTGATGGCGTTGAGCCAGCCGTGGTCGGCCTGCGGACCCGCGAAGCCGATCGTGACGGGCTTGCCGGGCTTGTCGTCGGCGGCGGGTCCGGTGTTCTTGGCGGTGTCCTCGGTCTTGGGGTCGTTGCTGGTGCAGGCGGTGAGGAGGGCGCCCGCGGAGACGGCTGCGGTGCCGAAGAGCAGTCGTCTGCGGCTGGTTTCTGGCATGGCTGTCGTACCCTTCATCCGGTGCGTGGCATGTGGCGTGGCGGGAGGGGTGGTGGGTGCGGTGGTGGGTCAGGTCTCGCCGTGCGCCGATGTGCGGCGCTGGACCAGGACGGCGGCGACGATGATCGCGCCCTTGGCGATCTGCTGGACATCGCTCTGCAGATTGTTGAGCGCGAAGATGTTGGTGATGGTGGTGAAGACCAGCACACCGAGTACGGAGCCGACGATGGTGCCGCGCCCGCCGCTGAGCAGGGTGCCGCCGATGATCGCGGCCGCGATGGCGTCGAGTTCGTACAGATTGCCGTTGGTGTTCTGTCCCGAGCCGGACAGGATGATCAGCATGAAGGCGGCGATGCCGCAGCACAGCCCGGAGAGCAGATAGAGGAAGAGCCGCTGGCGCCGTACGTCGATGCCGGCCAGCCTGGCGGCCTCCGCGTTGCCGCCGACCGCGACCGTGCGCCGTCCGAAGGTCGTACGGTTCAGCACCAGCCAGCCGACGACGGTCACCGCGGCGAACATCATCACCAGCGGCGGAATGCCGAGGACGTAGGAGTCGGGCAGGCCCAGGTCGAGGACCGACTTGACGGTGACGATCTGGGTCTTGCCGTCGGTGATCTGGAGGGCGAGCCCGCGGGCCGAGGCGAGCATGGCCAGCGTCGCGATGAACGGCACCATCCGCCCGTACGCGATGAGCAGCCCGTTCACCAGCCCGGCACCGAGTCCGACGATCACCGCGGTGAACAGGATCCCCGCGAAGCCGTACTCCTGGGTGGCGACCGTGGTCGCCCAGACGGAGGCGAGCGCGACCATCGCGCCGACCGACAGATCGATGCCGCCGCTGGTGATGACGAAGGTCATCCCGACGGTGACGACACCGATGACGGACGCCTGCGTCAGGATCAGCTGAAGGTTCCCGGTGTCCAGGAAGGCGTCGGGCTCGGTGAATCCGCCGACGGCGATCAGTACGGCGAGGACGCCGAGGAGCGAGAGGTTACGGACGTCCACGCGCGGGCCCGAGGTGCGCGCCGGTCCGTCCTTCTTCCGGGGTCCGGAGACCGGGGCGGCGGCGGCCCCCTTGTCCGGCCCGCCCTGTTGCGCCGAGGAGACGGGCTGTGTCATGACGTCGGGCTCCCTTCCATCACGAGGTCGAGTACACGGTGCTCGTCGAGCTCCCGGGCGTCCGCCGTGTGCACGACGCGGCCCTCTCGGAGCACCAGCACCCGGTCGGCGAGGCCCAGCACTTCGGGCACCTCGCTGGAGACGAGCAGGACGGCGAGGCCTTCGTCGGCCAGCCGGCGGATCACGGCGTACAGCTCGGCGCGGGCGCCGACGTCGACACCGCGGGTCGGTTCGTCGAGCAGCAGGACCCGGCAGCCGCGCAACAGCCAGCGGGCCAGGACCGCCTTCTGCTGGTTGCCGCCGGAGAGCGTGCGGACGGGGGTGTCCGGGTTGTCGGGACGCAGCGAGAGTTCGCGGGTGGCGTCGCGGGCCGCCCGGCGTTCGGCCCCGCGGTCGATCCAACCCGCCCTGGAGAAGCGGGACATCGAGGAGACGGAGACATTGCGGGTGACGGATTCGAGCATCAGCAGGGCCTGCGCCTTGCGTTCCTCGGGGGCGAGGCCGATTCCGGCGGCGACGGCCGCGCGGACGCTGCCGGGTCTCAGCTGCTTGCCGGCCACGGTCACCCGTCCGGCGCTCGGCTTGCGGGCGCCGTAGACGGTCTCCAGGATCTCGGAGCGCCCCGAACCGACGAGTCCGGCCAGGCCCACGATCTCTCCTGGCCTCAACTGCAGGTCCACCGGGGCGAATTCACCCTTCCTGGTCAGACCCTCGACCTTCAGGACGGGCTCTGCCGCGATCTCTCCCGCACGGTCCGTAGTGCGCGGCGGGAAGACGTACTCGACGTTGCGGCCGGTCATCATGGCAACGATGTCGCGTGTCGGTGTGGACTCGGCCGGCAGCCCTACGGCCACGGCGCGGCCGTCCTTGAGCACGGTCACCCGGTCGCCGATCCGGCGGATCTCCTCCAGGCGGTGCGAGATGTAGACGACGGCGACGCCGTCGGCGGTGAGGGAGGCGACGATGCGGAAGAGGTTGTCGACCTCGTCCGGGTCGAGCGCCGCGGACGGCTCGTCCATGACGATGAGCCGTACGTCGTGCGAGAGCGCCCGTGCCATGGAGACGATCTGCTGCTGGGCGGCGGAGAGGTCGCCGACCGGGCGGGCCGGGTCGATCTCCGGGTGGCCGAGCCGTGTCAGCAGCGCCGCGGCGGCCGTGCGGCCCTCGCGGGTGCGGACGACGAAGCGGGCGGTGGTGGGTTCATGGCCGAGGAAGATGTTCTCGGCGACCGACAGGCCCTCGACCAGGTCGAGTTCCTGGTAGATGGTGGCGATGCCCAGCCGCATGGCGGCGATGGGTGACTTCAGCGCGGCCGGTTCGCCGCGCCAGGTGATCTCGCCGTTGTCGGGCTGGTGGGCCCCGGCGAGCACTTTGATGAGGGTGGACTTGCCGGCGCCGTTCTGTCCGAGGAGACAGTGAACTTCGCCGGCTTGGACCTCCAGGTCCACGCCGTCGAGGGCGCGCACTCCGGGGAACGACTTGGTGATGCCGGACATGGTGAGCAGGGGTGGATCTGGTGCCATGACGAATCCCCTCGGCGGGTGCGGGCCGGTGAGCGGGCAGGGCTGTACCAGGTGCGGTGGTGCGGTGTTTCCGGCGCTCCCGGTGTTTCCGGCGTGCGCCCCTGTGCTGCCGGCCCGGGGTCAGGCCGGTGAGAAGAGGTGGTCGCTGATGAGCCGGGCGGCGCCGATCACTCCGGCAGCCGGTCCCAACTCGCCCAGCACGATGGGGAGATTGCCGGTGGCCAGCGGCAGCGACTGCCGGTAGACCTGGGTCCGGACACTGGCGAGGAGCGTGTGGCCGAGGCCGGTCACACCGCCGCCGATCACCACCAGGCCGGGGTTGAAGAAGCTGACGAGTCCCGCGATGACCTGGCCGACCCGGTTGCCGCCTTCGCGGATCAGGTCGAGCGAGGTGGCGTCACCGGCGGCCGCGGCGGCCGCCACATCGGCGGCGGTGAGTCTCCCAGCGGCCTCCAGACGGCCGGCGAGTTCCGCCGACCGTCCGGTGCGCGCCGCGTCCTCGGCGTCGCGGGCGAGCGCGGCACCGCTGAAGTGGGCCTCCAGGCAACCCCGGTTGCCGCAGGCGCAGGCGCGACCCTCGGGTTCCACCTGGATATGGCCGATGTCGCCGGCGCTGCCCGTCGTACCGCGGTGGACCTCGCCGCCGACGACGATGCCGCAGCCTATTCCGGTGCCGATCTTGACGCAGAGGAAGTCGCCCACGGAACGTGCGACGCCCGCGTGCTGCTCCCCCATCGCCATCAGGTTCACATCGTTGTCGACCATGACGGGGCAGCCCAGTTCCTGGCTGAGCGCCTCGCGGACCGGGAAGCCGTCCCAGCCGGGCATGATCGGCGGTGCGACCGGTACGCCTTCGGGGAAGCGGACCGGGCCGGGTACGCCGATGCCCGCGCCGTCGAAGCCCTCGGCCAGACCCGAGGCCCGGAGCTTGGCCGCCATGGACAGCACCTGCTCGAAGATGGTGACGGGACCTTCGCGTACGTCCATCGGGTGGTTGAGGTGGCCCAGGACCTCCAACTCGGCGTTGGTGACAGCCACATCGACGGATGTGGCACCTATGTCGACGCCGAGGAACCGCAGTTGTGGTGCGAGCCGGATGTTGTGCGAGCGGCGTCCGCCGCGGGATGCGGCGAGGCCGTCGGCCACGACGAGCCCGGTCTCCAGCAGTCTGTCGACCTCGACGGCGAGCTTGGAGCGGGAGAGATCGACCTGATCCCCCAGCTGTGCCCGTGAGTTGGGCCCGCCGTCGCGCAACAGCCGCAGCAGTCGCGCCTGATGCGCATTCGCGGGTCGTGCCGTCATACGTCTCACGCGCCCCTCCCCGCCACATCGGTCTGTCCGTCGGGCTTTCGAGGGGAACGTAGCAGCGGTTGCCCGGAGTGGGAAGAAGTTGCGCAGGAATCCACTACAACTTTCTCCACACCGAGGACAAAGCCGGTCGGTGGAGGCCGCTCGATAGAGGCCGGCCGATGGGGGCCGGCCGCCTCAGCGCAGGATTCCGGCCTGCCGGGCGGCCCAGAGCCAGGACGGGAACTCCGACAGGACCCTGTCGTACAGCTCCTGGTCGGAGATCCTCTCGATGTCGTCGACGGCGAAGAAGCCGACGTTGTCGACCCGGCGGCCCGGCATGGTGTCGAACCGTTCCAGCACCCCGTACCGAGAACTGCCGAGTCCGACGAACTGCCAGAACACCGGCTCCTCGGCGGCTGCCCGCAACTCCTGCTCGATCTCCCTGTTGCGGTGCACACCACCGTCCGAGAAGAACAGGACCAGCGTCGGATCGGGCACCGGCCGGTCACGCACGAAGGCCCGCACCTCGGCGATGACCTTCTGTTCCTCGTTCTGGATTCCGACCGTACGCATGTCGATCTGGCCGGGAACCAGTCCCTTGGGCGGCTTCCTGCGGCCGAAGCCGAAGCTCTGCCCCACGCGTACGTGCAGCCTGAGCCACTCGGGCAGGTCACCCACGGCAAGGTCGGGCAGCCGGGCCGGGTTGGTGGCGAACGTCCACGCCTGCATCTCGCCGTCGTCGTCGAGTTGTGCCGCGACGGCCACCATCCGCTCGGCG
This sequence comes from Streptomyces sp. NBC_01591, assembly GCF_035918155.1. Lineage (NCBI taxonomy): Bacteria > Bacillati > Actinomycetota > Actinomycetes > Kitasatosporales > Streptomycetaceae > Streptomyces > Streptomyces sp. NBC_01591. The sequence continues at coordinate 7,546,474 of NZ_CP109327.1, read as the reverse complement.
ACACCCGCCACCGTGCCCCGCCGGTAGAGACCGCTCATCGAACCCGACGCGTCGAGGACGAGGACGACGCGTGCGCGCAACTCCGGTACGCCGTGTTTGCTCAGGCTGACCAGAACCTGTTGCTTGCGCAGCGACAGGCGCTTGCGCATGTCCACGGGCAGGTTCTCCTCGCCCTTGGTGAGCCGTGGGCGGGGCCCGCCTCCGGTGTGCTCCGGCGAAGCCGGTGCGGGGGCCGGAGTCGGCATGGGCAGCGGGCCGGGCCCGGCCTGGGGCGGTTCCTCGTCGACGCTGATCCCGAAGTCGGTCGCCAGTCCCGCCAGCCCGTTCGCGTAGCCCTGGCCGACCGCGCGGAACTTCCAGCCGCCGTCGCGACGGTAGAGCTCGCCGCCGACCAGGGCGGTCTCCGTCGCGGCGGCGATGTCGAAGCGTGCCAGCTCGGCACCGGACGCCGCGTCGAACAGCCGCAGACACAGCCCCGGCACCTGGCCGAACGTACCGCCGTCGGCGGACGCGCAAAGTGCGACGCGTTCGATGTCCGGCCCCAGCGCACCGAGGTGGACGTCCAGCGAGTCGCTGCCGGACCGTTTACCGAGGTGGCTCACGGCGCCCGAGGCGTGCCGCGGCTGGTTGTAGAAGACGAAGTCGTCATCGGATCGCACCCGTCCGCCGCTGGTCAGCAGCAGGGCGGAAGCGTCCACATCCGGCACTCCGGACCCTGCCGACCAGTCAAGTACGGCCCTGACCGCGGGAGCCGCGACCGGCACGTTGGCGCCTTTGCTCAGTATCGTCACAACAGCAAGTCTGCCTGCTGCCCGGCGCGGACGCGGTGGGGAACGCACAGCCCCGTGAACCGGCCCCGGGGAGCGGGCCCCGAGGAGCCCCGATCCGGAGGAGCGGCCCTACCTCTCGTCGCGCTGGTGGTACGTCCTGCGCGTGTGTTCCGTGTGGGCCCGCATGATCTCCGTGGCCCGCTGTTCGTCGCGCGCGGAGATCGCCGCGATGAGCGAGCGGTGCTCGATCCAGGACCGGGTGCCGCGCCGACGGACCACCGGGGTGCAGTACCAGCGGACCCTGCGGTCCACCTGGCCCGCGAGCTCGGCAAGGACGACGTTGCCCGCCAGCTCCATGACCTTGGCGTGGAAGGCCGCGTCGGTGGCGACCGCCAGGTCCTCGTCGTCCTCGGCGAAAGCCTGCTCGCCCTCGGCGCAGAGCTCCTCCAGGGCCGCGATGCCGGCGGGGCCGGAGTCGGCCGCGGCAAGACGCGCCGCCTCGGCCTCCAGAAGGGTGCGGACCGAGAGCAGCTGGTCCGCCTCCTCCTCCGTGGGCTCGTGCACGAACGCGCCCTGGGCGGGCCGGAGATCGACCCAGCCCTCGGTGTTCAGCCGCTGCAGCGCCTCGCGCACCGGCTGGCGGGACACCCCGAGATGGCCTGCCAGCTCGCTCTCGACCAGGTGCTGGCCCGGCTGGAGCACGCGCGTCGCTATGAGTTCGAGCAGCGCCTCATAGACGCGTTCGCGCAGCGGACCGGGCCGCTCCAGCTTCGGCACAGCCCCTTGTGGCAGTCCTGTGGACACCATCGCGGTCCCCCTCCGGCCGACGAGCACCCATTGCCTATCGTCTACAGACTACCGAGCACAACACCCCCCTCAGGGGCAGCGGATCACTTGGCCCGCGTACGAAAGATTCCCGCCGAAGCCGAAGAGCAGAACCGGCGCGCCGCTGTGGACCTCGCCGCGTTCCACCAGCTTGGACAGGGCCATCGGGATCGAGGCCGCGGACGTATTGCCGGAATCCACGACATCCCTGGCGATGACCGCGTTGACCGCGCCGATCTTCCTGGCGACCGGCTCGATGATCCTCAGATTGGCCTGGTGCAGCACCACCGCCCCCAGATCCTCGGGCGCCACACCGGCCTTCTCGCACACCTTGCGGGCGATGGGCGGCAGCTGCGTGGTGGCCCAGCGGTAGACGGACTGCCCTTCCTGCGCGAACCGCGGCGGCGTCCCCTCGATCCGTACCGCGTTCCCCATCTCCGGCACCGAACCCCACAGAACGGGACCGATCCCGGGCCGGTCACCCCCGTCCGGCTCCGCGACGACGACCGCCGCACCGGCTCCGTCGCCGAGCAGGACGCAGGTGCTGCGGTCGGTCCAGTCGGCGATGTCCGCCATCTTGTCGGCGCCGATGACCAGCACGCGCTCGGCGGCCCCGGCCCGGATCGCGTGGTCGGCGGTGGCGAGGGCATGGGTGAAACCGGAGCAGACCACGTTGATGTCCATCACCGCGGGCGAGCCCATCCCGAGCCGTGCGGCGACGCGCGCCGACATGCTCGGTGAACGGTCGATCGCGGTCGAGGTGGCGACCAGGACCAGATCGACCTCGGCCGGCCGCAGCCCCGCCGCGGCCAGCGCCTTGGCCCCCGCGTGCGCTGCCATCTCGTCCACCGGCTCGTCCGGCCCCCCGACGTGGCGGGTCCTGATGCCGACGCGACTGGTGATCCACTCGTCGCTGGTATCGACCAGGGCCGCCAGATCGTCGTTGGTGAGCACCTTGGCGGGCTGATAGTGGCCGAGCGCCACGACACGTGAGCCGGTCATGTACGGGGTCCCCTCGCTACGTATGGCAGGAACCATCCAGTCTTGGTCGCTACTGCCCGGTACAGGGGCACGTGTTCCCACAGGAATAGCGCCCGGCCGTTGGAGGCTTGGCAACAGCTTTGAGGCGCAGAAAGCATTCTGTAGACAATATCCTTTCGGCGTGGCATCATCTCCGCCCTCGCCCGGTCCGCTCCGTACAGGACAATGAAATCCTCAGAGGCCGGTTCGGCCTCCCACACGTACAGAATCGGGTTTAACCGCTATGGGACGGGTCACCGAGCGTCGCCGCACCATCCGCATCCGGGACGGGGCCGTCGCCACCCGCCCCGACACGCTCGTCGCCGAGGAGCCCCTGGAGATCCGGCTCAACGGCAGGCCGCTCGCCATCACGATGCGCACACCGGGTGACGACTTCGCGCTGGCGGCGGGGTTCCTGGTGAGCGAGGGCGTCATCGGTGACGGCTCCGAGGTGCAGTCGATCGTCTACTGCGCCGGTGCGACGGCGGAGGGCGTCAACACGTACAACGTGGTGGATGTGAAGCTTGCCCCCGGTGTCGCGGTCCCCGACATCACGCTCGAACGCAATGTGTACACCACCTCGTCCTGCGGGCTGTGCGGCAAGGCGAGTCTCGACGCGGTACGCACCACGACCCGGCACCCCATCGCCGACACTCCCCCGGTCCGGGTCGAGCCCGCCCTGCTCTCCGCCCTCCCCGACCGGCTGCGCGCCGCACAGCGGGTCTTCGACCGGACCGGGGGGCTGCACGCGGCGGCGCTGTTCTCCGAGACCGGCGAACTGCTCGACATCCGGGAGGACGTCGGCCGGCACAACGCGGTCGACAAGCTGGTCGGCCGGGCCCTGACCGACCACCGGCTGCCGCTGTCCCGGGCGATTCTGCTGGTGTCGGGGCGGGCCTCGTTCGAGCTGGCCCAGAAGGCGGTGATGGCCGGGATCCCGATGCTCGCGGCAGTCTCGGCGCCGTCGTCCCTCGCCGTCGATCTGGCGGCCGAGACCGGACTGACCCTGGTCGGCTTTCTGCGGGGTCCGTCGATGAACGTGTACGCGGGCGAGCACCGCATCGCCGTGGAGGCGCCGGTCGGCCGGGGCTGAGGCGCCCCACCCGTCGTCCGTACGGGTACCCGGCCCGGCCGGCGGGGAGTGGCCCCTGCGCCGGCCGGTCCCGCCTCAGCTCACCGCGGCGGGCTCCCGTGACACCGCTCCGCTCGCCGGACTCGCCTCCTGCGCGTCGCGCGACCGACGCTTGGCGATCACCGCGCACACCATCAGCTGCATCTGGTGGAAGAGCATCAGCGGCAGTACGGCGAGGGACGCCTGCGCCCCGAACAGCACGCTCGCCATCGGCAGCCCCGAGGCCAGGCTCTTCTTCGACCCGGCGAACTGGATGGCGATCCGGTCCTCCCGGTCGAAGCCGAGCCGCTTCGCCCCGTACCAGGTCAGCACGAGCATCAGCGCGAGCAGCAGCGCCTCGGCGCCGAGCAGGGCCCCGAGCCGGGCCGGGGTGACCTGGTGCCAGATGCCCGCGACCATGCCCTCGCTGAAGGCCGTGTAGACGACGAGCAGGATCGAGCCGCGGTCGACGTAGCCGAGGACCTTCTTGTGGCGGGTGATGAAGCCACCGATCCAGCGGCGCAGCAGTTGCCCGGCGACGAACGGCAGCAGCAGCTGGACCCCGATCCTCAGCAGCGCGTCCGCCGAGAATCCGCCGCCGCTGTTGCCGAGCAGGGTGGCCGCGAGCAGCGGGGTGAGGAAGATCCCGGCGATCGAGGAGAAGGAGCCCGCGCAGATCGCCGCGGGCACGTTGCCGCGGGCGATCGAGGTGAAGGCGATCGACGACTGGATGGTCGACGGGACGAGGCAGAGGAAGAGGAAGCCGCTGTAGAGCTGCGGCGTCAGGACGTACGGAACGAGCCCCCTGCTTGCCAGCCCGAGCAGCGGGAACGCCACGAAGGTGAAGATCAGCACGGTGAGATGGAGCCGCCAGTGCTTGAGTCCGTCCAGTGCCTCGGCGGTGGAGAGCCGGGCGCCGTACAGGAAGAAGAGGAAGGCGACCGCTCCGGTGGAGGCACCGCCCGCCACATCCGCGGCGGTCCCCGACGCGGGCAGTATCGCCGCGAGCACGACGGTGCCGATCAGCGCCAGGATGTACGGGTCGAGCGGCAGCCAGGACGGCAGCTTCAGGGTGCGGCGGCTCATGTGCTCCACATGTTCTCTTGGTTCCGGTCGTGCCCTCTCCATGCTGCTGCCGATCGGCGCAATCGGGAATCCCGCACACCGCTCTCACTGTCATCACGCTGCGCGATAGCCTGGTGTCATGTACGACCCCGCGCAGCTCCGTACCTTTCTCGCCGTCGCCCAGACGCTGAGTTTCACCCAGGCCGCCCGTCGGCTGGGGGTGCGGCAGTCCACGGTGAGCCAGCATGTGCGGCGCCTGGAGGATGCGGCGGGGCGGCAGCTGTTCACCCGGGACACGCACCGGGTCGATCTCACCGTGGACGGCGAGGCGATGCTCGGCTTCGCCCGGACGATACTCACGGCCCATGAACGGGCCGCGGCCTTCTTCACCGGCACCCGGCTGCGCGGGCGGCTGCGGTTCGGGGCCTCCGAGGACTTCGTGCTGACCAGGCTGCCGGAGATCCTGGAGTCGTTCCGCCGCGATCACCCGGAGGTCGAACTGGAGCTGACGGTGGAGCTCTCCGGGACACTGCATCAGCGTCTCGCGGCCGGCCGGCTCGATCTGGTGCTCGCCAAGCGGCGCGCCGGTGACACACACGGCGAGCTGGTCTGGCAGGACGCGCTGACCTGGATCGGCGCGCCGCAGCTGCGGATCGACCCGGACCGTCCGGTTCCGCTGATCCTCTTTCCGCCGCCGGGCATCACCCGGGCCCGCGCCCTGGAGGTCCTGGAGGAGCACGGCCGGTCCTGGCGGATCGCCTGCACCAGCACCAGCCTGAGCGGGCTGATCGCGGCGGCCCACGCGGGGCTGGGCGTGATGGCCCACAGCCGGGGGCTGATCCCGCCGGGCCTGGCGCCGGTGCCGGCCAGGGCGGGTCTGCCGGAGTTGGGCGGGGTGGACTTCGTCCTGTCGCACGGACGGCGCCACGACGGTGCGCATGAGGCCGCGGATGCCCTGGCGGCAGCGATCCTGGCAGGCGGCGACCGGCTGATCCGGGGCGTCGGCGCGATGGGGTCGATCAGCGGCCGGGACGGCGCATGACCGCCCGCGCGTACGGGAAGCAGGGACGGCGACGGACGCAGACCCGATCAGCCCGATTCGGGCAATCGAGGTCGGATCCCCGCGCATGAGCCCGAAACGGGAGTGGTAGCGGCGTACAGATTCGGTGGAGATTCCGGCGCCCGCCGGTTACTCCGCGGTCCCAGCCGCGCCCGAGCCTTGCCCATCTGGCCGGATTTCGGTGGCTGACCTGTGCATATGCCACATTGTCCGCCGGTACGGGCCCCTCCCGCCGCGCCGCCCGGTGGGGTAGCGTCACGGCGCTGTGCGGAGCGCCACAAGGAGCAGGTCATTGCGCGAGTTCACTGTCCCACCCATGGCGGCCGCGCCCCTCGTGGGCGGCCTGGCCGATGTGGTCTTCGACCATGCCGAGGAGGACCCGCACCAGGTCGCGCTCGGCCGCAAGGACGCGAACGGAAACTGGCGGGATGTCACCGCTGCGGCCTTCCGTGACGAGGTGCTGGCGCTGGCCAAGGGGCTGATCGCCCACGGCGTCAGGTTCGGCGACCGGGTGGCCCTGATGTCCCGTACGCGCTACGAGTGGACGCTCTTCGATCTCGCGCTGTGGACGGTCGGCGCCCAGTCCGTACCCGTCTATCCGACGTCCTCCGCCGAGCAGGTGCTGTGGATGCTGCACGACGCCGAGGTGTCGGCCGTCATGGTCGAGCACGAGGACCACGCGATGACGATCGCCTCGGTGATCGACCGGCTGCCCGGACTCAAGCGGCTCTGGCAGCTGGACGCCGGCGCGGTGCCCGAGCTGATCGACGCGGGGGCGGACGTCGAGGACGCGGTGGTGCACCGCCACCGCCGCGCGGTGACGCCCGAGTCCGTGGCGACCGTCATCTACACCTCGGGGACGACGGGACGCCCCAAGGGCTGTGTGCTCACGCACGCCAATTTCATGTTCGAGACGGACACCATGGTCGCCCGCTGGAAGTCGGTCTTCCGCTCCAGGCCGGGTGACGAGGCGGCGACCCTGCTCTTCCTGCCGCTGGCCCATGTCTTCGGCCGGATGGTCGAGGTCGCGGCGATCCGCGGCCGGGTGAAGCTGGGCCACCAGCCGGAGCTGTCGGCCAAGGCGCTGATGCCGGATCTGGTGTCCTTCCGCCCGACGTTCATCCTGGCGGTTCCGTACATCTTCGAGAAGGTGTTCAACGCCGCCCGGCGCAAGGCCGAGGCAGAGGGCCGGATCGGGCCGTTCGACAAGGCCGTGGACATCGCGGTGAAGTACGCCGAGGCGATGGAAGCGCGGGCGTTCGGGACCGGTCCGGGGCCGTCCGCCGGGCTGCGGATGCAGCACCAGTTCTTCGACAAGGTCGTGTACAAGAAGGTGCGCGAGGCGATGGGCGGCCGGATCCGGCACGCCATGTCCGGCGGTTCGGGGATGGAGCGGCAGCTGGGACTGTTCTTCGAGGGCGCGGGCGTCACGGTGTACGAGGGGTACGGGCTGACCGAGTCGACCGCGGCGGCCACGGCCAATCCGCCGGAACGCACCAGGTACGGCACGGTCGGGCTGCCGATCCCGGGGACGACCGTGCACATCGCCGAGGACGGAGAGGTGTGGGTGCACGGCGGCAACGTGTTCGCCGGCTATCTCGGCGACCCGAAGGCCACCGAAGCGGTGCTGCGCGAGGGCTGGCTGGCCACTGGGGATCTGGGCTCGCTCGACGAGGACGGCTATCTGACGATCACCGGGCGGAAGAAGGAGATCCTGGTGACGTCGGGCGGCAAGAGTGTGGCGCCGGCCGGTCTGGAGGAGCGGGTGCGGGCGCATCCGCTGGTCGCGCAGTGCATCGTGGTCGGCAACGACCGGCCGTACATCGCGGCCCTGGTCACGGTCGACCAGGAGGCGGTGGACCACTGGCTCTCGATGCAGGGGCGGGCACCGCTGAAGCCGGAGGACCTGGTGCGCGATCCGGACGTGGAGATGGAGGTCCGGCGGGCGGTGGTGGCCGCCAACACGGCGGTCTCCCAGGCCGAGTCGATCCGTACGTTCCGGATCCTGGCGCATCCCTTCAGCGAGGAGCACGGTCTGCTCACCCCGTCGCTGAAGCTGAAGCGCAGGGCGATCGAGACGGCGTACGCGGCGGAGGTCGACGCGCTGTACCGCTGAGACCTGGTGTGCCCCGGCGGTACAGCGCGTACGGCGTCCCGCGCTACGTGATCGAGACGCGGAACAACTTGTCCGAGCCGTCGGGTTCGTTGCCCTTGTTGTCGCAGTTGGTGGTGGAGAGCCAGAGCTGGTCCTGGCCGGGCACCTTGGTGACCGTGCGCAGCCTGCCGTACGTACCGACGTAGTACGCGCTCGGTGTGCCGAGGTTCTCGGTGTCACCGTTGATCGGCACCCGCCACAGCCGTTCGCCCTTCAGAGCGGCCATGTAGATGACATTGCGGACGATGGCGATCCCGCTGGGCGAGGCCTCGGAGATGTTCCAGGTCTTCTTCGGGTTGGTCATGCCCTCGGTGGTGCAGGTGCCCTCGCAGATCGGCCAGCCGTAGTTCTTGCCCGGCTTGATGAGGTTGAGCTCGTCCTTCTTGCTGTCGCCGAACTCCGCCTCCCACAGCCGGCCGTTGCGATCGAAGGCGAGACCCTGGGGGTTGCGGTGACCGTAGCTGTAGACGTAGTTGCCGAACGGGTTGCCGGGGGCGGCCTTGCCGTCCGTGGTCATTCGCAGAATCTTGCCGTTCAGCGAGTTCTTGTCCTGGGCGAGGTCGGGGGTCTGCGCCTCGCCGGTCGACGCGTACAGGTAGCCGTCGGGGCCGAAGGCGAGCCGCCCGCCGTTGTGGTACCTGCTCTTCTTGATCCCCTGGAGCAGGACCGTGTAGCCGCTGAGCGAACTGCCGTCGTAGGTCATGCGTGCGACGCGGTTGCCCTCGGACGCGGTGTGCATGAAGTACACGTAGTGGTTGGTGGACCACTTCGGGTCGACGGCGACGCCGAGCAGGCCGCCCTCGCCGTCGGTCGTGACGGCATTGGGTACGGTCCCGACCTGGGTCCTGGTGCCGTCGGGGGTGGCCTTGAGGACCTTGAAGCTGTCCCGTTCGGTCACCAGCGCGGTCTTGCCGTCGGGCATCCAGTACGTGCCCCAGGGGATGGACCAGCCGCCGGAGACGGTGGCGATGCCGGACGGCACACCGCCGTCGGTGGCGCAGTCCGGGGTGGTGAAGGTGACCGTGTTGCTCGGCGGTGAGGCGTTGCCCGCCGCGTCCTTGGCGACGACGTCCAGGGTGTACGGGCTGGCGCAGGCGAGCCCGGTGAGCGTGCTCGTGGTGGCGGGCGGAGTGCCGGTCACGGTCTTGTAGACGGTGCTGCCGCTGCGTACCTCGTAGCCGGTGACGGCCTTGTCGTCCGTCGACGCCCCCCAGTTCAGGACGGCGCTGTTCGCGGTGAGGCCCGAGGCGGACAGGGTGCCGGGTGCCGAGGGTGCGGTGGTGTCGGAGCTGCGCAGGGTGGTGCAGTCCACGATCGGGCTGACCGATGAGACGTTGCCGGCCGCGTCACGCGCGAACAGTGTGAGGTTGTACGTGGTGTCGGGGGTGAGCCCGGTCAGGTTCTTCGTGGTGGTGGCGCCCGGTGCCTCGCCGAGATTGTTGCCGTGTTCGTAGATGTCGTACGCGACGACACCCACGTCGTCCGTGGCGGCACCCCAGTTGAGCGTGAGGCTGTTCTCGGTGATCTCCGAGCAGCTGGGCGCTGTGGGTGCGGTGGGTGCCTCGGTGTCGGACGAGGTGACGGTGACGTCGAGGTAGTCGAGGTTGGGCAGCCCGTTGGCCGTCGTGGACGTCAGCCGGATCTTGTTGCTGCCCGCCTTGACCGGGGTGGTCAGGGTAGAGGTGGCCCAGGTGTTCCAGTCGGTGGTGGCGTTGAAGGCGCGGGCGGCCGAGACGACCGTGCCGCCCACGGCGACGTCGGCGGGCCGGGCGTCCGCCGTGCCGTTGGAGTACCGGATGGCGATCTTGCCGGTACCGGCGGAGGCCGCGGTGACGGTGAACTCCACATAGCTGCCGACGACGTTGTCGCCGTTGACGAATCCGGTGCCCGAGTAGCCGGAGTGGTTGGACTCGGCGGCGCCCTCGACGATCGTCGCGGACTCCGCCTCGTACCGGGTGGCGGCCGCGGCGGCCGACTGCGGGACGGCCTGCACCAGGGTGGTACAGAGCAGCACGGCCGTGAGGGCGGCCATTCTGCCTCGTGGCGTGGTGAGCGTTCCGGTCTGCATCTGAACCTCCGTCAGGGAACCCAGTAGTTACCGGATGCGACGATCATCGACTGGAGCTGGACGCTCCCGCCGTAGTAGAGATCCGGGTCGATCGACGTGGTGGCGAGCTTGTTCCAGAGCGCGTCGAGCCAGGCCTGGGAGCCGGAGTCGGTCAGCGCGGTCACGGCGAACGGGGCGGTGAACGCCATGTCGTTGCCGCTGTCGAACACCGAACCGTTCAGGTGGTAGCCACTGGCGATCTTGTCCGGGTCCCCGCCCGTCTTGGCCTTGATCCAGGAGTTGAGCTTGCGGGCCGAGGCGAGCGAGGCGCTGTCCCCGCTGGTGACGGCGTCGGCGCCGATGCGCCACGGGTCGCGGCAGGCGTTCCAGGAGTAGTCGCCGTCGTTGGGGCTTTCGAGCACCTCGCCCGGGGCGGGCTTGGCCGTGGTGTTGGTGTTGACGACGAAGTCCGCCAACAGGCCCGTACCGGAGGCGTACTTGGACTGCTGGGAGGTGATCAGGTTCTGATGTGCCGTGCGCACGGTGTCCCAGGTGCTGTCACCGGTGGCGGTCCTGAAGGCGCGGAAGTGGTCGATCATCCAGTCCGAGGAGCGGGTCATCCAGTAGTGGGATTCACCCGAGTCCGACCAGTCACCGAACAGCATCAGGTGCGTGGTCGGGTTGACCTCGCTCTTCTTGATGGCGTTGATGTGTTTGACCGCGAGGTCCTTGTAGTCGTACGTGCCGGTGGATCCCCACTGCTTGTCGGCGAGGAGCAGCCCGTAGGCGACGTCGAGGTCCCCGTCGGTCGCCGAGTCGGAACCGTCGACGCTCTTGCAGGAGGCGTCCTGCTCGGCGGCGAGGAGGTTGGCGTTGTTCACCGAGGGGTGCGCGAGCATGTACTTGACCAGGCCGTCGAAGACGGTCTTCGCCTCCGGGTCGGCCCCCGCCATCGTCGCGGTGACGACCATTCCGTAGCCCTGGGCCTCGGCGACGTAGGGGTGGTCGGCGTCCGGCGAGATGACCTCGTACCAGCCGTTGCCGCAGTTCTTCCTGACGAACGCGGACTTCCAGGCGTTGTATGTCTTGAGCACGGCCTGGTCGATCGTCGACTGCGAGCCCGAGGGCTTCAGCATCCCTGCGGCGTAGGGGAATGTGTGACTGCCGAAGGGCACCGCGGGACCACCGGTGGCGGGAGTCCCAATGTCGAGGTGGTCGAGGTTGGGGCCGCCGTTCGCCGTGGTCGCGGACGCCCGGACGGTGTTGGTCCCGGCGACGAGCTGTGCGCTGATGGTCTTCGTCGCCCAGGTGTCCCAGGACCCTGTCCCGCCGAACGAGACGCCGGAGGCAACGACCGTACCGTTCACACTGATGTCCAGCGGGCGGTCGGTGGTGGTTCCGTTGGCATAGCGGACGGCCAGCGATGTGCTGCCCGCGGTGGCGTTCACCGTGAACTCCACCGAGGATCCGGCCACGTTGGTGTAGTCGACGAAGCCGGTGCCGGAGTAGCCGGTGCGGTTCGTCGCAACGGCGGCCTGGGACAGGGTCGCGTTCTCGGCCTCGTACGGGTCCGTGGCGGCATAGGCCTTCGGGAGGTGGCCCAGCAGGGGCAGGAACAGACAGCTGAGGCCTGTGAGGGCGGCCACCAAGCGGCGTGGGGGTGCGGCAGGGTGCACGGTGATCCCTTCCGAATTCGGTGTTAGGAAAGGTTCCTAACCGACACTGCATAGGATTCCCTGCGGTGCTTTCTGTCAATGCCCCGCGCGGGCCCAAATCCCGTGCGGGCCAGCCGGGTTGATCGGAGTGCGGGCAGCCCTCCGGGGCGACGGGGGTCACCCCACCGCCCCTGGTTCGCAAGGGCTTACTGCCTCCTGTTTCTCAGACCAGTTGGTACCCGCGCATCCGGGTGAGCAGGAGATGGGTATCCTGCAGCGATCCCGAGGTGTCGCCGAGCGACCGGTAGATACCCCATTTGGGACGGACCCGGTCGGCGAGGAGCGTGTCGACGCCGGACTCCGACCTGTCGATGACGGTGGCCGCCCCGTCCTTCAGGATCCAGCGGACCGAACCCGACGCACCGTCACCGATCGTGATCCGGAAGTCGACGTCGATCCACTTGTTCTGCAGCGGTACGAGGTCGGTGCGGCCTACGAGGATGTCGGCGATGGCCAGCTTGAGCTCGATGGTCTGCACGCCGTTCACCCGACGCAGGGACTGCACGACGATCGGCGAGGTACCGGTGCCCGGCTGCTTCATCTGCATGATGTGGGTGAAGCTGGTGGTCGCCTTCAGCGAGCCGGGAATGTACATGCGGTACGTGACCCGCCAGGTCTCCCCGGGCAGCCACTTGAGGTACGAACTCCCGCCGGTGCGCAGCCCGGTAACCTCCTGGCGCTGACGGTCCGCCGAGGTGTCCCGGTCGACGGTGTGCATGTTGAACCGGAAGTTGTCCCCCTCGGCGAGGATGTGCGGCTGCCCGGCCGGATGGGAATCGGCCCGGTCGTCCTCGACGGTCTCGAAGGCGCCGAGTCCGCCGCTGCTCGCCGAGGGCGACCAGCGCAGCTTCCAACTCGCCGCGTGCGCGGTGACGGGGAGCCCCGCGGTGACGGCGACGGCGCCGCCGACTGCCGCACCGAACAGCGCACGCCTGGAAAGGTTCGTCACTTCGACCTCGCTCGGAGTCGTTCGTTCAGGGGCTCGGAGTTGGCGCGTTCACAAGAGTGTCTGATGTTCAGTGACGTGCTCCAGGGTTGCGTGCCGACGGGGCGCGGTCAATGGCCCGGACGGATGCGGCCGGAGCGATGACGGACGAAGCCGGAGCCGTATCGCGGCGGGCCCGTGCCGATCCCGGGCGGGTCGGGTGAGGAGCCGAGGAACGTCGGGCGGCAGGGGAATGCATGGCGGCCGGTGATCGTTGACCATGGAAGTACCAACCGACGACGTAAGGATCGACCGCTCGTGAGCCAGGTCCCCTCCATCACTCTGAACAATGGCGTCGAGATGCCGCAGCTCGGTTTCGGTGTCTGGCAGGTGCCGGACGACGAGGCCGCGAAGGCGGTCGCCACGGCCATCGAGTCCGGGTACCGGAGCATCGACACCGCCGCGATCTACGAGAACGAGCGGGGCACCGGCCGGGCGATCGCGGCCTCCGGTGTCGCCCGCGAAGAGCTGTTCGTCACCACGAAGCTGTGGAACTCCGAGCAGGGCTACGACTCGACCCTGCGCGCCTTCGACGCCTCGCTCGACAAGCTGGGGCTGGAGTACGTCGATCTGTACCTGATCCACTGGCCGGTGCCGGCCAAGGACGCGTACATCGACACGTACAAGGCCTTCGAGAAGATCCGCACCGACGGCCGCGCAAAGGCCATCGGTGTCTCGAACTTCCTCCCGGAGCACCTGGGGCGCCTGCTCGGCGAGACCTCCGTGGTCCCGGTGATCAACCAGATCGAGCTCCACCCGCAGCTCCAGCAGGCCGAGTCGCGCGCCTTCCACGCCAAGCACGGCATCGCGACCGAGGCCTGGTCGCCGCTGGGCCAGGGCAAGGGTCTCCTGGAGGTCCCGACAGTTGTCGCGATCGCCCGGAAGCACAACCGCACCCCCGCCCAGGTGGTGCTCCGCTGGCACATCCAGACCGGCAATGTGGTGATCCCTAAGTCCGTGACGCCGTCCCGGATCGTGGAGAACCTCGACGTGTTCGGCTTCGAGCTGGACGCCGACGACCTGGCCGCGTTCGCCGCACTGGACGAGGGCAAGCGCCTCGGCCCGAACCCCGGTGAGTTCAACCTCGGCGCCTGATCCGTAACGCCGTATCCCTGAATCACACGACACAGACCGCCCGGCTGCCGAGCCGGGCGGCGGTCTGCTACGGGACAGCCCTCGGGCAGGAAGGACCGGAACATGAGCGGGGACACCGCGCCCGTCGTCCCGGCGGGCCGCTACCGGCTGCGCAATGTGGCCAGCGGGCTGCTGCTGGAGGTGTACGGATCCGCCAAGGGCGGCGGCGCCCCGGTCCAGCAGGGCGAGGAGAGTGGTTCGGCCGCCCAGCAATGGCAGCTCTCGCCCGTGCACGAGGGCGCCGCACTCCACTACCTGGTCAATGTCCACAGCGGAAAGCGTCTGGATGTCGCCAACGCCTCCACCGAGAACGGCGCCGTGATCCAGCAGTGGCGGGCCAACAATTACGGCGCCCAGGAATGGCTGATCGAGCAGCACCTGGAGGCGCCGGGGGTGGTGACCCTGGTCAGTTTCATCAGCGGGCTCGTCCTCGAAGTGGCCGACGGCAGCACGGCGGACGGCGCCCGTGTCCAGCAGTGGGAGGACACCGACTCCCCCGGTCAGTGGTGGCGGTTGGAGCCGGTGCGGGACACCCCCGGGGCATAGGCCGGATGCAGACGCGCATGGGGATGTGTGCGGATGTGCGGATGCCTACGGACCAGAATTCGGGTGGCCTTTCGGGGCCGTCCCGCCCGGGCCGTCACTCACCTGGGCCAAGACGGCCCGCCGCCCCCCTGGCGGCCGGGACATGGGCGGCGTCTGCCGCGCCGGCGCCACGTTCTGCCGCCCGGTCGCCGGGCCCCGCCAAGGGCCGCGGGCCGAGAACGAATCCCGAAGCCGAATCCCGGAACCGGAGCCGGAAAGGAACCGGAGCCCGGTAGCCGCGTGCGGCACGACTGTCCCGGTCGGCTGGCGATGCCTCACCGTCCGGCTTTAGTGTGGCCTGGCAGGTGTTCGGGCTTGTCAGTCGTCGTTCAGGTGTGGGTACCGACCGGGTCGCCCCGGTCGGTACCCTGGCTGGAGCCCCGGCCCGATTACGGCGGGCCGGGGTTCTACGTCAACCGAGCGACTCGGTCACCAGTCCCGGCCACCGCGGTCGTTGTCGTAGTGGCGCTCGTGCACCCGGAAGCTGCCCACCACTCCGTTCTTGACCCACACACCGCCGTCGATGTGGCCCGGGTGCACCCCGTTGCTGTCGCTGTGCGGTCCGACGGTGGCGATGGGGGCGCCGTTGTCGCAGGTGGCGCCGCGGAAGACCTCGACGGTCCGGCGGCTGTCGTTGCGGATGTTGAGGGTCTTGGAGCCGAGGCCGCTGACCACAGTCACACAGCCGCCCGGGTAGTCGGAGTACGTCCGCTCGTTGATGTGGATGCGGCCCTCGTAGTGGCCACGACCCTCGTCGTGGCCACCGCGGTCGTTGTCCTTGCCGCCGCCCTCGTTGCCCTTGCCGACGTCGCCGCCGCCGAGAGCCGAAACGGGAGCGGGAGCGGGAGCGGCCTGCTGGACGGCCGGGGCTGCCTGAGCCGGCTCGGAGGTTGCGGCCGAGGCGTAGGTGATGCCGGTGGCGGCCAGGGCCGCAGCGGCCGCAACGGCGGCGGTAACGATGGTGGAACGGGTAACCATTGCACTTCTCCTGTCTCAGAGAGATCGACTGAGCAGTCGACCCGGGGATGAACGTACTGACAATCTTCATACGTGTCATATCGGACACGTTGAAGGTCGACGCCCACGCACCGATCGAGGTGCATAAGTACGCCAAATGCTATTTTCGCATCATTAGATGATGCGCCAACTGCCGTTATTCATAGGCACATTGATCGGTCATTAGCCTGCTCAGGGGACTTTCTGATGCCCACTCACCCTGGCGGCAGCGTGTCTTGCCTTGACAGGGTCCGGGCGGCGACCGGGGCCGTGAATGCCGGTCATCCGTGGCCCGGAGCCGGCCGGCGGGCGGTCAGCCGTCCAACCAGCGCCTGAGGTCCTCGGTGTGCTCGCCGAGGCGCGGCGGCCGCCGTTCGTACCGCGGCGGGGTACGGGACAGCCCGATGGGGTTGGCCACCAGGCGCATGGGGTCGTCGGGGCCCGCGTCGGCCGGTGTGACCCGCGGGGACAGGCCCAGGCGTTCGGCGAGATCGAAGGCGCCCTCGAGGTCGTTGACCGGACCGCAGGGCACACCGAGCGGGGTGAGCAGGTCGAACCACTCGGCCGCGGTGCGCGGGGCGAGCCGCGTGGAGATCTCCTCGGCCAGCGCGTCGACGTGTGCGACCCGGTCCGCGTTCGAAGCGAACCGGGGGTCGGTGGCCAGCTCCTCGGCGCCCAGGCCCCGGCACAGGGCGTGGAACTGCTGGTCGTTGCCTACGGCGACGACCAGCGGCCGGTCCGCCGCCCGGTAGATCTCGTACGGGGCGATGGACGGGTGACGGTTGCCGAGGATGCCCGGCACCTGACCGGCCAGGGTGTAGCCACCCGCCTGGTTCACCATGCTCGACAGCAGCGAGGACAGCAGATTGACCTCGACGTGCTGGCCGTCACCGGTCGCGTCGCGGTGGCGCAGCGCCGCCATGACGCCCACGGCCGCGTGCAGTCCGGTGAGCACATCGACGAGCGCCACACCCGTCTTGACGGGCTGTCCCGGTGCGGGCCCGGTGACGCTCATCAGCCCGCCGACCGCTTGCAGCAGCAGGTCGTAGCCGGGCAGCGCGGCACCTTCACCGGCTCCGAATCCGGTCACCGAGCAGTAGACGATGCCAGGGTTGAGTTCCTGGGCCCGCGCGTAGGAGAGTCCGTACTTGTCCATCGTGCCGGGGCGGAAGTTCTCGAAGAGCACATCGGCACGGCGCACCAGTTCATGGGCGTCGCGGCGCCCTTCCGGTGTGCCGAGATCGATGGCGAAGGACCGTTTGTTGCGGTTCACGGACAGGAAGTACGTCGACTCCCCATGGGCACGGGGCGGCCCCCAGGCCCGGGTGTCGTCGCCGGAGCCGGGACGTTCCACCTTGATGACGTCGGCGCCGAGGTCCGCGAGGAGCATCGTGGCGTACGGAGCGGCCAGCACCCGCCCGAAGTCGGCGACCACGACACCCGACAGGGGGCCGGGAACGGGAGTTCTCACCGGGTCACCGCCCGGAATCCGCGTCTGCGATGAAGAAGTTGACGGGGCCGCTTGAGTGACCGGGGTGGCCGGGGTGTGCTGCATTTGCCTACCTCTCGATACGACTTGTCACGTGCCGGGCCGCTGGTGGCCGCGATCGCGAAGCCTCATCTTGGGCATGCCGCACACTCCATGGCAGTGGACGAGATGTCCTGCCCGGACACCCCGTACCACTCCAATCCGTCGATCGGCGGTGTGCCGGGGTGTCCGATCGGCGTCGGGGCTCCCGTCAGCCACTTCGGCCCAGGTGCACGGTACGCACCGAGAGCAGGAAGACATCGGGGCGCCGACGCAGTCCGGCCGGGTCCTCGGGGTCGAGCAGCCGGTCGAGTACGGCGATGTCCTCGGCCGTGAGGTCCTCCGCGAACATCTCGCGGCGACGGGTGAACTCGGCGACGACATGGTCGCGGGCCCGGTCGGAGAGCGGTGCCGGAAGGTCGAGCAGGAAGCCGCGGGTGCCCTGCGGTTCCAGCCCCACCGCGGTGAACAGGGCGCTCCAGTCCTCGGTCTCCCGCTTGGTGCCGGGCAGCGCCGCTCGCATGTCCTCGAACCGGTCCGCGTTGATCGCTTCGAGCCTGGCCTCCAGACCGGGCCGTCCCATGCCGATGTCGCGCGGTAGGCGGCGGGGCTGCAGACCGCCCTCGGCCAGGGCGACCGTTCCGCCGGGGCACAGCAGTGCGGCGAATCCGGCGAGGACGGCGCGCTGGTCCCCCATGTGATGCAGGGCGTTGCCCACCCAGATGAGGTCCGCGCCCCCGAGCCCGTCGAGTTCGTCGGGGATGTCGGCGCGCCGGGTACGGACCCGGTCCCCGAGGCCGAGCCGTTCGGCGCGGGCGCGGGTGCGTTCCAGCAGTGCCGGGGTGGAGTCGACGGCGACGACCTCCGCCTCGTGGAACACCTCGGCGAGCAGACAGGAGATCACACCCGGTCCGCTGCCGATGTCGAGCACCCTGCGCACCTTCGGCACCTCGGGAAGCCCGGCGATCCAGCGGGCGGCCTCCTCGTACTGCGGCCGGCTGACTTCGGCCTCCTGCTCCAGCATCGGCCCCATGACGTCCCAGTCGAAGTCGCCGGTGTCGTGGTGATGCCCCTGGGTGGCGCCGTGGCGGTGGCCGTGGGGGGTGTCCGGGTGATGACCGTGATCGGTGTGCTGACTCATGGGGACAGCGTCACCGCCCGCCAACCCCCTGGCAAGATCTCTTGCTGGTTCGGCAAGCCGTCGTATCGGCACACGCGTCGCACGTGGCGTACCGCCGGGCGACGCGGCATTGACGCGTCTTGCCCTCCCGCGTTGCGAACCAACCATGCATCAAGCACTGCGGGGCCGAAACCGCCCCGGGGCACAACGGTCCGCCACCGAAGGAGAGTTTCCCCTGGTCGGCCGGGCAGGCGGCGGACCGGCCCCACGAGCACCACCTCCACACAGGGCTTAACGCGTTAACTCATCAGCCAACAAGCTTGTGCGGCAACAGTGTTGACGCGTTTTGGTCGAGCCCATACGGTGCTCACGCCGCCCCCCATCGAGCCGACGCCGGAGCGTACCCATGAAGCGCCGCACCTTCCTTGCCGGAACCGCCGCCGTGTCCGCACCCGTCGCCGCCGTGTCCGCGGCCCTACCAGCCGTCGCCGCGCCTGCCTCCACCGACACCGCCGCCGCCGCTGAAACCGTTCGCCTCGTGATCGACGGCGTACCGCACGATCTGGCACCGACCACGCTGCACAACACCACGCTCGCGGCCACCGGCACGGCCGGGCAGGCGCGGGTCACCATGACCGGCTCGTACAGCGAGTTCTCGGTGGCGCTCCCGAGCCCGTACACGCCTCACCTCGCCCGGGTGTCGGTGTGGCTCACCGGGGTCACGCCGAAGAAGGGCAATCTCTGGCTGAAGATCTTCGACGGGGACAGCGAGGAGTGGGGGACGCTCGCCAGTCGGGTCGACCCGGCCGGTTTCGACGGGCGGACCCGGGTCACGTTCGAGCCGCAGCGGCTGTCCCGGATGACGTGGAGCGGAAAGGGCGACGGCCGGCTCACCTACCCGCTGCGCCGACTCGTGCTCGTGTTCTTCCCCGACGACAAGCAGTCGGCCGATCCGCTCGTGCTCGATGTGGACTCCGTGGAGGTGGCCGGCGACGGCGGGCCGGTGGCCACCTGGAGCCGGGCCGGCGCACTGGAACTGACCAGCGGCACGGACCGGGTCCTCATCGACGGTCGCGGCCGGCTGCTCGACTGGACGTCCGGCGGCCGGGTCCAGTCCCCCGGTGTGCTGCCGCTCGCCGTGTACTACGACAACGGCACCGGCGTCTACTCCGACGAGGCCACGGTCGACGTCGCCCGGGTCGCCGCCGATGAGGCCACGGTCGGTCTCACCGTGCCCGGGTTCTTCGCCGCCGAGGTGGCGGTACGGCTCCGTGCGGGACGCCTCGAACTGCGCCCGACCGCCATCCGGAACCTCTGGACCCGGCCCATCCTCCGGGTCGCCTGCCCCGAAGTGGCGTACCGGGTCATCCCCGCCGACGGCACCATGCTCGGCATCGCGCCGAAGTGGGGCGGGATGGCCCACACCCGGTCGGTGCTCGCCGGCGGCTTCTACGCCAACTACGGCATGCCGACCGCGACCCACGACCTGATCCTGTTCGAGGAGGACGACTCCGCGCTCGGCGTCTACTCCGTACAGCCCGCGAGCGTGAAGCCCTACCGGCCGACACAGTTCGGTTTCGTGGGTGCCCGCGCCCGCGACGAGGCCCTGACCGGGCTGATGCACCGGGTGGACGCCTGGATCGCCCCCGGCGGGTCCGGGGGAATCCCCGCGACCCGGCTGGCGGCCGGGGGCACCGCGTTCGACCTGTTCGCGGCCTACCGGGCGGACAACAGGATGAACACCTGGCGCGGGCTGTCGGACAAGATCGGCCCGGGGCTGCGCGCCGGGCTGGCCGACTCGGTGCACCTCAAGGTGGACCTGTGGCAGCCGACCGGCGGTACCTGGGCGACGGGGCGGCCGGAAGCGGCGTTCGACTATCTGCGTGCCGTGCCCGGCGGGCCGTACAGCGTCGAGCTCGCCAGCTACTACTCCGACGGGCAGCACGACCACCACTACCCGGACTTCCTCACCTTCGACTACCTCGGCGGGCCGGCGGAGTTCCAGCGGCTCATCGACACCATCCACGACCGCGGGCACTACGCCAGCGCGTACACCAACCCGACGTGGTGGCACCCCGACAGCCGGGAGGTGGCGAAGCTCGGCGGCGTCGAACGGATCGGGATCCGTGACGGACACGGCAAGCTGGTCACCAAGACGCACACCGACAACCTCGGGTACCTCATCGGTGGCTGGCGGAAGGCGCCCCGGGCCCTGATCCTCGACCAGCTCCGCACGTTCCGCGACACGTACGGCATGGACATGATGTTCCAGGACGAGATCGCGCGCCGGGAGTACGACCACTCGGCCGATTTCCGCGCGGCGCCGTACGCGTACTGCGAGGAGCTGGTGGAGCAGACCGCGCAGTCCGCCGCGATCCTGCCGATCGGCACCGAGGGGGTCGGCGGGGACCGGCTCTTCCAGACTCTGACGTCGAGCCTCGGCTTCTACCTGAACACCATGCAGCGTGACCGGGCCAACACGTACGACGGGCCCAACCGCAACGGCGTCGTCGTGCAGCAGTGGCCGCTGGGTACCGCCGTCATGCACGACAAGGTCGCGTTCTACCCGCACAACCTCGACCGAGGTGTGGACACCACCGAGAACCTGAGCTGGGCGCTGGCCTTCGGCCTCAACCTGCACTACCAGGCACAGCACATGGAGAGGGACTTCAGGGCGGGGCGCGGGTTCGAGATGCTCAAGGGGCTGTCGCTGGTCCAGAAGCGGGTCGCCGGCCGGTATTTCGGGAAGGCGATGACGGCGTTCCGGTACCTCACCGAGGATCTGAAGGTGTCACGGACGGCGTACGAAGGGGGCGTGGAGATCGTCGCCAGCCACGACCTGGAGCCCCGCGCGCTGCCGCTGCCCGGCACCCTGGGCACCGTGACCGTCGCGCCGCACGGCTTCGTCGCCTCCGAACACGGAACCCCGACGTACGCGCTGATCGACGACGCGCACCACCGGCCCGGCTACCTCGCGCGCTGGAAGGACGGCAGGTTCGTTCCCGAGCTCGCGTGGTACCCGGCGGATCTGGCGGGATACAAGTCCGACACCATCCACGCCGACCTGCGGCTCACCGCCACGCCCGCCGAGCTCCCCGCCGCCGGCACCACCCGGGCGGCGCTGACCCTCGCCGCCTGGGACGGCGCACCCGTCGACCTGGCCGGCGCGGACATCGCCTGGGAACTCGAAGGCCAACCGATCGCGCACCTGACCACCGACGCCGACGGCAGTGTGTGGCTCGCCCCGAACCCCGGCGCCGGCACCGGCACCGGGTGGGTCACGGTCCGTGCGGTCGTCACCCGGGACGGGATACCGGCATACAGCGGAGTGCAGTTGGTCAAGCTCACCGGACAGTGACCGGGACGCGGACGGGGCTCGGGGACGTACGGAGGTATGTCCCGTTCAGGACGCACCGCACCGAATGACCACCGGCATATTGCCGGTAGGCCGCCGGGCCCATAACTTGCGTTTATGGAGCTGGAGTTGCGCCATCTGCGAACCGTACGTGCCATCGCCGACACCGGGAGCCTGACCAAGGCGGCCGCGACCCTCGGGCTCGCCCAGCCCGCGCTGAGCGCGCAGTTGCGAAGGATCGAGAAGGCACTCGGCGGCCCGCTCTTCGACCGGGACCACACCGGCGCCCGGCCCACGCTCCTCGGCGAGCTGGTGCTGGAGCGGGCCCGGGTGGTGCTGCCCGCCGTGAGTGAACTCCAGGAGGAGGCGGTGCGGTTCGCCAACGCCTGGGGGAACATGGAGCGCTTCCGGCTGGGCGGCACACACGGACCGCTGCTGGGCGGCCTGGTGGACCGGCTGGTCGCCGCGCACCCGGCGGCGCCCGTGTCGACGTACACCTCCTGGTCGGTGGCCGAGATCGCCGCCCAACTGGTCGACGGACGACTCGACTTCGCGCTCATCGGGGCTTGCGGGGAGAGCCCGCCGCCCGCGCAGGACCGGTTGACCTGGCAGGTGATCGGTATCGACCCGGTCTTCGTGATGCTGCCGGACTCCCACCCGCTCGCCGGTGAGGAGGAGCTCGACCTGTCCGCCCTGGCGGACGAGTGCTGGGCGGACGTGCCGGGCGACGGCTGCTTCGCCGACTGTTTCGTCGGCGCCTGCGCAGGGGCCGGGTTCAGCCCGGTCTCGGTGTACGAGACGGACACGGCCTCCGTCGTCCACCTCGTACAGGTGGGGCGGGCGGTCGGACTGTGCCGGGCGACGTTCCCGCCGACCCCCGGGCTGGTGACACGGCCGATCACCGGCTCACCGCTGAGCTGGCGCCATCTGCTGGGCCGGCATCCGCGTTCGGCGGCGGCGGGCGCGGTGAGCGGGCACACGCGGGCGGCGTACGCGGAAGCGGTGAAGCGCAGCGAGAGCTATACGCGCTGGCTCGCCGCGCATCCACGGTTCGGCGCGGCACTGTGACACGTCACCGCGTGACCAGGTGACATGCCGCGTGCCGCCGCGGCTACCGCACGCCGTGTCCGGCGGCGATCGCCGTCACCCGCGCGGCCAGCTTCAGATCGCTCTCCGTGACCACACCGCCTGCATCGTGCGTGTTCACGGACAGGGAAACGGTGTTGTAGCCGAGGGTCAGATCGGAGTGGTGATTCAGTTCGTCCTGGATCGCGGCGACATGCGCGGTCAGCCCGAGGGCGGCGAAGTGGGTGTGGAGCCGGTAGGTGCAGGTGATCCGGTCCCCTTCCAGCGACCAGCCGGGCAGGTCACCCAGACGGTCCTCGATCTCCTGCTGCGACAGCGGTGCGGCGGGCATACGGCGACTCCCTCATCAGCGATCGGCGCCGGTCGGCGGTGCCGGTGACGTTACGGTCTGGGTATGACAACTGTCGCGATTGACACGGGGGTAGGACCGCTGCTGCGCAGCTGGCGGGAGCAGCGCCGGATCAGCCAACTGGAACTGGCGCTCCGTGCCGACTCCTCGGCCCGGCACATCTCCTTCATCGAGACGGGCCGCTCCCGCCCCAGCGAGGAGATGATCCTGCGGCTGGCCGAGCACCTGGAGATCCCGGTCAGGGAACGCAACGCGCTCCTGGTGGTGGCCGGATACGCGCCCCACTACGCGCAGACCGCGCTCGACGACCCGGCGCTGGACACGCTGCGGGAGGGGATGGAGCGGCTGCTCCAGGCGTACGACCCGTATCCGGCACTCGTCGTCGACGGTACGTACAACGTGGTGGCGGCCAATCGGGGTATGGCGACGCTGATGGACGGAGTGGCCGAGCATCTGCTCGTACCGCCGCTGAACGCGATGCGGCTCACCCTGCACCCGGAGGGTCTCGCCCCGCGCATCCGCAATCTGCGGGAATGGCGGGCCGATCTGCTGGCCCAGATGGAACGTCAGATCGCCCTGGCCCGTTCGGCGGAACTGCGTGAGGTGTACGAGGAGGTCGCCGGCTATCCCGTACCGGAAAGCACCGCGGGCACCGGCTCCGGGCCCGTTCCGTCGCTGCCCTTCGCGCTGCCCCTGCTGATCGAGCACGACGCAGGGGTGCTCTCCTTCGTCTGTTCCATCGCGACGTTCAATACACCGATGGATGTGACGGTGGCCGAGCTGGCGATCGAGACGTTCCTGCCCGCCGACCAGGCCACCGCAGACCATCTGCGATCCCTCACTTCCTGACGACCGGAATGGACGGGGTGCCTCGGAGCGAGCGCCCCGGACCCACGGAACACCACGACCGACGCACGGTGCTCCTCCCGGCACGCCCTGCCGGGAGGAGCACCGGTCGCTACACGCGTGCTCCGTTGTCGAGCGGATCCCGACGCGCCGTTCTCGTACCGGACCGCCTTCCGGGAGCCCGTTTGCGGGCGGGCGGCGGGGCCTTGCTGCTCCGTTCCAGGACGAGCGCCGCCGGGACGGCGGTCATCACCGAGGAGTACGTGCCGACGCAGATGCCGATCAGCAGGGCGAGCGCGAAGTCCGCGAGGGAGTCACCGCCCAGCACGGCGAGTGCGGTGAGGATGAAGAGGGCGCCCATTCCGGTGTTGAGCGTTCTCGGGACGGTCTGCATGACGGCCCGGTTGGCGACCTCGGCGACGGGTGCGCGACGGGCCTTCGCCCACAGTTCCCGCACCCGGTCGAAGACCACCACCGAGTCGTTGACGGAGTATCCGATGACGGTGAGGAGTGCGGCCAGGAAGATGCCGTCGACGGTGCGCCCCAGCCAGGCGAAGGCGCCGACCAGGATGATGACGTCGTGGACCAGCGCCGCGACCGAGCCCACCGCGAACGTCCAGCGGAACCTGATCGCCAGATACGCCAGCTGGACGAGGACGGCGATGCCGAGCGCGATCAGGGCGTTGCGCCGGAGTTCGTCGCCGAGGCTGGGACCGATGAGCTCGTCGCGGACCTTGGTGGTCTCGCCGCCCTCCTCCGCGAGGGCGGCGCGCAGGGCGTGTTCGCCGTCGTTGTCGAGCTTTCCGGTCCGTACGGAGAGGTCGCCCGCGCCCGCCGTGGTGACCTCGGCGTCGGCGAAGCCCGCGCCGGCCAGGGCGGTGCGGGCCTGCTCCACGTCGACGGGCCGGCTGGTCGAGTACTCGACGAGTCGCCCGCCGGTGAATTCGACGCCCAGGTTGACGCCGCGTACGACGATGCCGAGGACGGCGACGGCGACCAGTGCCGCGGAGATCAGCAGCCAGCGGCGCGGGGACCGCATCAACTGGGGGTCGCGGCGGGTCAGCCAGGTGCGCACCCGGCCGGGGCCGGAGATGCCGTTGACGCCCCGGTAGTCGCTGACGAACCGGGAGCCCGCGGCGATCTCGGTGAGTGCGCGGGCGATGACGAGCGCGGAGAACATGGAGGCGAGCACACCGATGGCGAGCGTGACACCGAAGCCCTTCACCGGTCCCGAGCCGAGGACGAAGAGCAGTCCGGCCGCGATCAGTGTCGTCACATTGGAGTCGGCGACGGCACTCCAGGCACCACGGAATCCGGCGGTCAGCGAGGCGCGCAGCGATCGGCCCGGATGTTGTGTGTGCTCCTCCCTGGCCCGCTCGAAGACCAGCACGTTGGCGTCGACCGCCATCCCGATGGCCAGGACGAATCCGGCGAGGCCCGGAAGGGTGAGGGTGACGCCGAGGGCGACCAGCGCCGCGTAGGAGATCAGTCCGTACGCGGCGAGCGCGACGGCGGCCAGTGCGCCGAAGAGCCGGTACACGACGGTGATGAAGAGCGCGGTGGCCGCGGCGCCGATGAGGGCGGCACGGGCGCTGGCGTCGATGGCGGCGGCGCCGAGTGTCGGTCCCACGGTCCGCTGCTCGACGATCTCGACGGGGAGCGGCAGGGCGCCGCCCTTGATCAGCAGGGCCAGTTCGCGGGCCTCGTCCGCGCTGAACGATCCGGTGATCTGGGTGGAGCCGGAGGGCAGGCCGGCGTTGCAGCCGACCGACGGGGAGACCTGCGGCGAGGAGATGATCTGCTCGTCGAGGACGATGGCGACGCGGCGCCGGTCGTCCTGGACCGGGTGGCAGGCGGCTTCGCCGGTCAGCCGGGTCCAGTCCCGGCCCGCCTCCTTGTGGAAGTCGAGGGAGACGGTCCAGCCGGCGCCCTGCTGGGCGTCGAACGCGGCGGTGGCGTCCTTGACGCCCGCGCCGGAGAGCCTGGCCGGGCCGAGGTCGAGGGCGCGGCCCTGTTCGTCGGGGAGCGTCGGCCCATTGCCGGACTTCTCGCCGTTCTGCGTGCCGGACCCGCCGGGCTTCTCCTCGGTCTGCGTGCCGGACCCGCCGGGCTTCTCCTCGGTCTGCGTGCCGGACCCGCCGGGCTTCTCCTGCGTCTGCGTGCCCTGGCCCTGGACGGCGTGGAAGCTGAGCTGGGCGGTTCTGCCGATGACTTCGGCGGCCTTGCGCGGGTCCTGGACGTCCGGGAGTTCGACGATGATCCGGTCCTCGCCGGAGCGGGTCAGCGTGGGTTCGGCGACGCCGAGTGAGTCGATGCGCTGGCGGAGCACCTCCACGGTGCGGTCGGTGCTCTCCCGGTCCGCCTTCGCGGTGTCCGAGTCCTTGGCCTGGAGCACCATTCTGGTGCCGCCCTGAAGGTCGAGGCCGAGTCTGGGTGACATGGTCAGCGTGATGAGCACGGAGACGAGCAGTACGGCCGCAGCCAGAACCGCTCGCACCGTGGTGGCGCGAGTCATGGGTTTCCTCCGAGGGGGCGCCGGGCGCCCTCACCTCGGCGAGGACGGGACGGCGGTTCTGCGGGACGGGACCGGTGGCAGGACCGGTGGCCGGTGAACGGCCGTCCACGGAGGCCCGCGTACGCCAGGGAGCGCGACGCGGGAGCGGTTGGTGGCACGAGGGGGTGCGGCGGGGACCGGCCGGTGGGCCCGGTCCGGTGCGGGGATGCCAGGCACGCCGGTCAGCAGGAGGTCCGGGCCGGGCGGCGGGAGGTGGTGTGCGGTGCGGGCCTGGTCGCTGCCGGCCCGGGGCTGGGGCGGGGGTGCGGTCTGCGGCCGGTACCGGTCGTGGTCGGTCGCCGTGGCCGTGCGGGTGCGCCGGGTGTCGTGGACGGTGCCCGTGCGGGCGGTCCGGTCGGTGTGCGGGGTGGGCTGGTGGGCGCCGGGTGAGTACGCGGCGGAGGGCGGCACCCCGGCGAACGGCCGGGCGGGGAGTACGGATCCGGCGGCCGCGGGGGTGCTGCCGACGACGGTGAGGACGGCGAGCAGGAGTGCGGCGAGGAGCAGCCGGGCCGCCTGCGCGGTGCCGCGATGTGCCGGGGCGCCCGGCCGTGCCCTCGGGCCATGATCCGCCGGACAGGCCCTCGGGGGCACATTCCCCGGGGGCGGCCCCGGGAGGGGGGTCACCCGGTTCGGCCGGTCAGGGCCGGTGCCGCGTCGGCCCGGCGGAGTACGGAGCTGAGGACCAGGCCGGCGCCGCGTACGACGGCGGTCGCCGGGTCGTCGGCGAGACGTACCGGAACGCCGAGGCGGACCGCGATCCGGTTGGTGATGTCGGGGCGGGCGGCACCGCCCCCGGTGAGCAACGGGCCCTTGCGCAGGGCCCCGAGGACGGCGCCGTGCCGGTCCTGCTTCCACATCTCCATGATCATGTCCAGGACGGTGCGGACGACGGCGGTGGGCGGCTGTGCCGGGTCGAGGTCGCCCAGCCCCGTCTCGGCCTGGCGGGCGTCGCGGACCTGCCCGTCGACGAGCACCGTCGCCTCGGTCAGTTCGGCGCCGATGTCGACGACGAGCAGCGGGCCGCCGGCCCGCGGTCCGGCGCATGCGGCGGCGGCCCTCGCGCTGTCGAGGGCGATGACGGTCGTCGGCCCCAGAGCGGCGATGAGTTCCTCCGCCGCGGCGCGGTGCCTGGCCCCGGCGAGGACGGGATGGCTGAGGACGATCACGGTCCCGGTGCGGTCCGCGCCCAGTGCCGTGTCGGCGATACGGCCGAGCAGCCGGCCGCAGGACTCGGGGTCGACGATGCGGCCCCGCCGCACCGGGCGCCCGTACCCGGTTTCCGTACTCGAGTCGTCACAGACGTCGGTATCGGCCATGACACCGTGTCCGGGTACCCAGACGCGGGTACGGGAGCTGCCGAGATCCAGGGCGAGGCCACGGGTGACACCTCGGTGGTCCAGGTCGCCCCGGCGGACGGACGGGCCGAGAGGTCGTCCCTCGTGCAGAGAACGCATCGCCCCTCCCCGGCCTGCGACCGCAGCCACGCACACCACCCATGAACCCGCTGATAGCGAGGCATGGCCGAGCCCTCACTATGCAATAGGGAGGCAAAGAAAGCCACTCCCAGGCAAAATCCAAGGGCTCGACCGCGGGGCCTGTCCCCGCCGTGCGTCACACCTCCGACGGCAGGAACACGGCTACCAGTCCGGCGAACTCGTCCGGCGCGGCGATCCGGACGCCGAGGTCCTCCGCCTTGGTGCGCTTGGATCCGGCCTTCTCCCCGGCGACCAGGAGCGAGGTGCGCTTCGAGACGCTGGACGAGGACTTCCCGCCGGCCCGCTCTATCAGCTCGTTCATCTCGTTCCGGGAGAGCTTCTCCAGCACGCCGGTCATGGCGCCGGTGACCACCACGGTCATCCCTGCCAGCGGCAGACCGGCGCCGTCCCCGTCCGGAGCGGCGGCCGCATCCGCGCTCTCCTCCCCCGGCGCGGGCGGCGGCGTCGCACCGGGCTCCGTCATGTTGACCCCGGCGGCCACCAGCTTCTCGATCAGCGGGGCCAGTTCCACCAGCTCCGCTACGACGCCCGCGGCCTTCTCCTTGCCGATGCCGTCGACCCGCTGGAGCTCCTCGGCGTCGGCTGCCCTGATCCGGTCCATGTCCGCGAAGTACCGGGCGATGCGCCGTGACATGGAGCGGCCGGTGCCACGTACTCCCAGCGCGCAGAAGACCCGGGAGAGCGGCTGGGTCCGGGCCGTTTCGATGGCGGCCAGGAGGTTGTCGGTGCTGGTCTCGCCCATCCGCTCCAGGCCCAGCAACTGCTCGCGGTCGAGGGTGAACAGGTCGGCGAAGTCGGCCACCAGACCGGCGTCGACGAGCTGGACGACGCGGGTCCCGCCCAGGCCCTCGATGTCGAGCTGGTCGCGGCCCGCCGCGTAGGAGATGGAGGCGACGAGCCGGCAGTCGCGGCCCCGGACACAGCGCCAGCGCTGCTCGCTGGTGTCTATCTCGGAGCCGCACTGCGGGCATGCCTCGGGGAACTCGATGGGCTTCTCGTCACCGGTCCTCAGATGGGCGACGGGGGCCTCGATCCGGGGGATGATGTCGCCCGCCTTGTAGACCATCACGCGGTCGCCCAGGCGCAGATCGCGGCGGGTGATGTCGGCGGGGTTGTGCAGCGTCGCATAGCTGACGGTCGAGCCGTCGATCTCGACCGGCTCCAGCACGGCGCGCGGCGCGATGATGCCGGTCCGGCCCACGTTCCATTCGACGCCGAGCAGGCGGGTGACCTTCTCGACGGCCGGGAGCTTGTACGCGATGGCCCAGCGCGGCGCCCTGCTCCCGGAACCGGCCTCGCGCTGGTCGGCCGCGAGATCGGCCTTGATCACGATGCCGTCGATACCGAACGGCAACGAGGCGCGCAGCGCCGCGACTTCCTCGACCCGGCTCTGCACCTCCTCCACGGTGGTGACGGTGCGCGGCGCCACGTCCGTGTCCGCCGCGGTGTGCACGCCGAGCCGGGCGGCATACCCGAGGACCTCGCTGTGCGGGAGTTCGGCGAGGGTGTCGGTCAGCTCGCCGGAGTCGGGCAGCGGCAGGGCGCCGTAGGCGAAGAATGTCATCTCCACCGTGTACGCGCGGTCCTTGGCGCGGAGGGTGCCCGCCGCGCCGTTCCTCGGGTTGGCGAAGGGGGCGCCGCCGTGTTCGGTGCGCACGGCGTTGGCCTGTTCGAACTGCTCGGTCGTCATGAGGATCTCGCCGCGCATCTCGATCGTCACCGGTTCGGCGAGCTGCTCGGGCAGGCCCACC
This sequence comes from Streptomyces sp. NBC_01591, assembly GCF_035918155.1. Taxonomy (NCBI): domain Bacteria; kingdom Bacillati; phylum Actinomycetota; class Actinomycetes; order Kitasatosporales; family Streptomycetaceae; genus Streptomyces; species Streptomyces sp. NBC_01591. The sequence goes on along the minus strand of NZ_CP109327.1, from coordinate 7,516,918 downwards.
ACGGTGCCGATCGCATGCGAGACGTCCTCGCCCGCGGTGCCGTCGCCCCGGGTGATCAGCTGCTCCAGGCGGCCCGCCCGGTAGCGCGCCGCGACGGCCAGTCCGTCGAGCTTCGGCTCCACGCTCCAGGCCGCGACGGGCCGGCCTATCCGGCGCTCCAGCGACGCCGTCCAGGTGACGAACTGTTCGGCCGAGAAGACATTGTCCAGGGACAGCATCGGAACCGTGTGCGGCACGTCCCCGCTCGCGGCGCCGCCCGCCACCTTGCCGGTCGGGGAGGCGTCCAGCACCTCCTGCGGGTGCTCCTGCTCGTATGCGGCGATCCCCCGCACCAGCCGGTCGTAGGCATCGTCGTCGAGCGTGCTCTCGCCCGTGGCGTAGTACGCGGCGGCGGCCCGCGACGCTTCTTCGACCGCTGCGGCGTAGGCGGCGGTATCGGCGAGCACAACAGCTGAGTTCGTCATGGCCACCATCCTGCCGCCCACCACTGACAACGGCCCTCAGCCGGCTGCCTGAGCCGTTCCGTCCGCCTCGTCGGCGCCCTCCGCCGCGCCCGGCGCCGACAGGGGAATCTGCGGGCCCGAACACTCCCGCAGCCAGCGCCGCAGCACCTCGTGCACCTGTTCGGCGCCCACCAGCTCCGTGTCCGGTGCCACCGGCGCGGACAGATCGGCCGGCCACAGCAGGAACGGCCGGGCCTGCTCGCCGCCCAGGCCGCCGTGCGAGCCGATCTGTTCCTCGAAGGCGTGCACACAGCCCGTGGCACCGTCGTACATCGAGTTGACCATGATGTCGGCGACGTGCGGGAAGGTGTCGGTCCGCCGCACCGCCGCGGCCGCTCCGGGGCCGAACGGGGCCAGCGGCCCTTCCCCGTCCGCCAGCTCCGCCACCGGGATCTCCGTCCCGCCGCGGCCCAGCACCACCGATCCCCGCCGCTCGCTGCGGACCAGCAGGAAGCCGATGCCGGGGTGGTTGGCGAGGGTGCCGAGCAGGGCGGGGTGGCTGCGGTCGAGCTGTTCGCGCGAGGCACGTCCGTCGATGTCGGGGAAGGAGATCAGGCCGAGGTTCCCGGAGGCGAGGACCACGGGGTCGAACGGCTTCGCGAGAGGTTCCGCCGCGCTCTCGCCGACCGGCCGGTGCAGGGCGGTCCGTACCGCGTCACGCGCCTCCGAGCCGCTGCGGGTGCGCTGCGCCCGTCGGGGCACGGGCAGTCCGCAGCCGGCCCGCACCAGGTCCTTGAGGGTCAGCCCGTACGCCCCCGCGAAGGTTTCGCCGGGACTCTGTCCATGGTCGGAGAGCAGCACGATCCGGTAAGTACGCGGGGTGTGTTCGGCGACCTTGACGATCAGGGCGAGCGAGCGGTCCAGGCGCGCGAGCACCTTCTCCGCGTCGCGGCTGTCCGGCCCGGAGTGGTGCGCCACCTCGTCGTAGGCGACCAGGTCGGCGTAGACGGCGGTGCGGCCGGCGAACATGTCCCCGATGACGGCGGAGACCACCACATCGCGTTCGACGACGGTCGCGAAGGCCCGGATGAAGGGGTACAGCCCGCCGCGCTTGATCCGGGGCGTGACCTTCCGCATCCGTGCCCGGGTCGACTGGCCGATCTCGCGGCAGACCTCGGCGACGAACGACAACGCGGTGCGTACGGCGTTGGCCGGGTCGGAGAAGTACGCGAAGTACCCGGCCCTGGAACGGCGGCCCTTGCCGAACCGGGCCGCCATGGACAGGACGAGCGCCAACTGGTCGGCGCCGCCGCTGAAGAGGTTGCCGCGGCTGGCACCGTCCAGCGTGAGCAGCCCGCCGTCGTGGGTGCGTGCGATGGCCCTGCGCTGGAGTTCGAGGGCGCTCGCGGGTCTGCTGGAGACCATGACGTCGCCGGTCTCCTTCTCGTACCAGCGGAAGGCGGGGACGTCGTGGTTGCTGCCGTGCAGGATACCGAGCTGGCTGGCCCCGGTCTGGCTGGACCAGTCGGTGCGCCACGGGGTGAGCCGGTGTCCCTCCTTGTCCGCCAGCCACTGCGCGACGGTCGGCATCAGGCCTTCGTCGACGGCGCGGGCGAGCACGTCGTGGCCGACGCCGTCGAGCTGGATGAAGACGGTGCCCGGCGGTCCGCTGCGCCCGCTGTCCGTGCCGGTGCGGCGTCGGCGGCGGACGGCCAGCCGGGAGAGTCTGCGCCGGTAGGCGTTGTCGTCGCGGACGGCGAGCGCGGTGGAGGTGGCCGAGGCGACAGCGGACATCATGGCCGCGACGACGACGGCCGTCTCCGGGTCGGCGGCGCCGCGCCCGTCCGGGATGAGCCGCAGGGCGAGCAGCAGCAGCGAGCCGTTCAGGAAGAAGACGAGCAGCCCGAGGACCAGCGCGGGCACGATGAGCAGCGCCCTCACCACGACCGGCCAGACGAGTGCGGAGAGCAGACCGAACGCGCCGGCGCCCCAGGCCGCGGTGAACGCGACCTTGGTGATGCTGTCGCCGTCGTCCGACTGGAGCTGGAAGTCCGGCAGAATCCCGGCGAGCGCCAGCATCGTGAGCGTCGAGACCGCCCACACCACGACCACTCGCATCAGGGCGCTGCCGGCTGTTCGCCATCGCCCGTCACCCACGCCGTTCCACCTCACGTCCGGACCCCGCCGTTCCGGGCCCTGGCCCACCAGCTTTTCACAGCGGGCCGCGGGCCCCTGCCGACGGCCTGGTCAGCAGCCGTCGTAACCGGCGGTCGGCATGGAGAGCCTGCGGTGCACGCTCGCTTTCGTGCGGGCGTTGTACGGCGGCTCGTCCAGCCCCGCGAGCTCCAGGCGCACGCCGCGCCGCTCGCACTCCGCCTCGAACTCCGGAACCGAGGTGAGCGCCCGTGCCAGCACGCGGTCGTTGGCGGCGACGAACAGCTCCACGTCGCCGCTGTCGACATCGGTCCACAGGGCGTGGTGGTCGGGGCGCAGTCCGTAGAGCCGCAGCTGCCGGGTGACGACGTATCCCTTGTCCGCGGCCCAGCGGGCGCACATGTCGTGCTGGCTGCGGGTGTCCACGAGGAACGGATCGCTGTCGAGCTCTTCGAGCGGTGTGAGGCTGGCGATGGCCGCCACCCGTACGTCCGTCACGTCCCCCATGGCCGTTCCCCCGTCCTAGGCGTACCGGCGACCCTACCCTCCGGTACCCCCGCGCAAGAAGGCGCGCGCGCCGGGACGGCGGGAGTGCGGAGCGCGGGCACGGACCACCTGCGCGCCCCTGCCTTAGGCTCGATGCCGGGGCCGGAACCGAGGAGCCCGGGAACGAGGAGGCGTCGCGTGCCGGTGGAAGTCACCTGGTGGGGTCATGCCACCTGCACCATCGAGGACTCCGGGGTCCGGGTGCTGACCGATCCGCTCTTCGTGCGGCGCTTCGCGCATCTGCGCCGCCGCCGCGGTGAGCTGCCCGGTCCCGAGGCGACGGTCGCCGATGTCGTGCTCGTCTCGCATCTGCACTCCGACCATCTGCATCTGCCGTCCCTGGCCAGGCTCGCCCCCGGCAGCAGGCTGATCGTGCCGATGGGCGCGATGCGCTCCGTGCCGGGGCTGCGGGTGCTGTGCTCGGTGCGCGGGCTGCGGATCACCGAGGTGGCCCCGGGCGACGAGGTCCGGGTCGGTGATGTGCGGGTACGGGCGGTTCGGGCGATGCACGACGGCAGGCGGCTGCCGATGGGCCCGCATCGCTCCCCCGCGCTCGGCTTCGTGGTCGAGGGCGAGGCAAGGACGTATTTCGCCGGTGACACGGGGCTCTTCGACGACATGGCGCAGGATGTCGGTCCGGTGGACGTGGCGCTGTTGCCGGTGGGCGGCTGGGGCCCGTATCTGGGCCACGGTCATCTGGACGCGGGCCGGGCGGCGCAGGCGCTGACCCGGCTGGCGCCGCGGTCGGCCGTGCCGGTGCACTACGGCACGTACTGGCCGATCGGCATGGACGGCGTCAGGCCGCACGAGTTCCACTCCCCGGGTGACGAGTTCGTCCGCAAGGCGGCGCTGCTGGCGCCGGAGGTGGCCGTGCACCTACTGTCCCACGGCGAACACGTGCGGCCGGAGGCCGCCAGGTGATCCAGCAGGTCGTGGGGCAGCTGCCCCCGGAGTCGACGCAGCAGGCGGTCGGCTATCCGTCCCTGTTCCTGCTGGTGGCGCTGGGCGCGCTGGTGCCGGTGGTGCCGACGGGTGCGCTGGTGAGTTCGGCCGCGGTGGTGGCGCTGCATCAGTCGTCGTCGTTCTCGCTGCTGATCGTCTTCGCGGTGGCCTCGACAGCGGCGTTCCTCGGTGACATCTGCCTGTACTGGCTCGGGCAGCGCGGGGTGCGGTCGAAGAACGGTTCGAAGTGGCTGCGGGCGATCAGTGACCGGGCCGCTCCGGAGCGGCTGGCGCAGGCCCAGCAGAAGCTGGACGAGCACGGTGCGGTGGTGCTGGTGCTGTCCAGGCTGGTGCCCGCCGGGCGGATTCCGGTGATGCTGGCCTGCCTGCTGGGCCGGATGCCGCTGCGCCGGTTCGCCCGTGGCGATGTGCCGGCGTGTCTGGCGTGGGCGGCGACGTACCAGCTGATCGGCGTTCTGGGCGGTTCGCTCTTCCCCGAGCCGTGGCAGGGGGTGGTCGCGGCGGTGGGCCTGACGCTGCTGATCAGCGGGGCGCCCGCGGTGTGGCGGAGGACGCGGGCACGGTTCAGCCACTGATCGTGCGGGGCGCCGGCTCCAGTACGCGCGAGGCGCCGATCGGCAGGTCCCAGAGCCGTGTCCGGGGGTGTCCGGCCCGTTGCCAGGCGGTGCGCAGCCGGGTCAGCGGTTCGAGTACGGGTTCCGCCGAGAGCAGGAAGGTGGCCCAGTGCATCGGCGCCATCGCACGGGCGCCGAGATCCTCGTACGCCTGCACGGCCTCCTCGGGGTCGGTGTGTACGTCACCGAGCCACCAGCGCGGTTCGTACGCCCCGATCGGCAGGAGGGTCAGGTCGATCCCGGGGTACCGGCTGCCGATCTCGCCGAACCAGTGCCCGTACCCGGTGTCCCCGGCGAAGTGGATCCGCTGCGCGCCGGGGCCGGGGGCGCCGATGATCCAGCCGCCCCACAGCGAGCGGCAGGTGTCGGTGAGGGTCCGCTTGGACCAGTGGTGGGCCGGTACGAAGTCGAAGCGGACCCCGTCGAGCTCGGCCGATTCCCACCAGTCGAGTTCGGTGACGCGGGTGAAGCGGCGACGGCGGCACCAGCTGCCGAGCCCGGCGGGGACGAAGAGCGGGGTGTCCTTGGGCAGTCGGCGCAGGGTGGGGGCGTCGAGGTGGTCGTAGTGGTTGTGGCTGATGACGACGGCGTCCACGGACGGGAGGTCCTCCCAGCGGACACCGACCGGGGTGATCCTGGCCGGGGTCCCGAGGATGCGGCGGGACCAGACGGGGTCGGTGAGGACGGTCAGCCCGCCGGTGCGGATGATCCAGCTGGCGTGCCCGGCCCAGGTGACGGACGTGCTGCCCGCAGGGGTGTCCGGCAGGGGTTCGGGGGCGTAGGGGAGCCGGTGGATGCCGCGCAGTCCTTCCGCATTGGGCCGAAGGGCGTGCTCGCGGGCCAGCCGGGACATGCTCATGACACTCGGGAGGGGCGCGGTGAGCCGGTCCGCAAAGCTCTTCGGCCAGACCCGGACCTCGCCGAGCGGACGTGGTTCGACGATCCGGCCGCAGGCTGCCTGGTGCGGCTGCGCGGTCCCGGTGCGGGAGCGCTCGGTCTGTTCCGTCATCGAGAGACTCCCGTCTCGCAGTTCCTCATCGGAGTTCATCGAGGGCCGTTCCGAAAATGCTCAGGGCTTCGGCCACATGCGGCAATTCCAGGGGCGCCACAGCGGTGAGGGACGCCAGCTGCTGTTCCGGGGTCGACCCGAGCAGCGTCCCGGTGCCCAGCCGTACGCGCAGCGCCCCCAGTTCGTCGCCGAACCGGTGCCCGCCCGGCGTCGGCGCGCCGAGACGTTCCGTCAGGTACTCCTCAAGCTCCAGCGAGTCCGTGACGCCGCGGCCCGCCAGCCGGGATCTCAGCGGGCCGAGATCGGCGTAGAGATGCCGGCCCGCCTGCGGGGGCCTGGCCAGCGCGCCGGAGGCCAGGACCGCGCGGTGGGCCGCGGCGGCGATCTGTGCCTGGAGCGCGGCAGCCCGGCGGACCCGGTCCGTCACGGAGTCCGGTTCGCGCAGCGCATGGGCGGCGGCCATGGCGACCGGCCCCGCGACGAGGGCGCCGAGCGCGGTGAGGATGTCGAGCGTACGGGCGTGGCGCACCGCCGCCCGTTCGGTGTCCGGGAACCGGGCGACCGCGACCGGCCAGGAGGACGGGGTCAGCGCACCGGCGAGATCGCAGACGACCGTGACATCGTCGGGGCACATCTCGGCCGGGCTGAGCAGGACCGTGTCGTGCGGCCGGTGCAGGGTGTCGCGCCAGGTCTCGTCGCTGACCACGTGCAGCCCCTCGGCGACGGCCGCCTCGCACGCCTCGCGCACCAGCTCCGGCGGGGCGACAGTGGCGGTCGGGTCGTCGACGACGGAGATCAGCAGCAGCCGGGGCCTGCCGCCCTCGGCGCGCACCCTGCGGACGGTCTCCAGGAGCGCGTACGGATCGGGCACGCCACCGCACTCGGCCGGGGTCGGCACATGGTAGGCGGGCCTGCCGAGCAGCCGGGCCTGCGGAATCCAGGTGGCGGTGCAGGGGCGCGGCATGAGCACGTCGCCGCCGTGCGCGGCGATCAGGGCGAGCAGCAGCGGCGAGGCACCCGGGGCCGCGGCGAGGTGCTCCGGGCTGCCGTGCAGTCCGCGCCGCTCCCAGTAGGCGGTCGCGGCCTCGCGCAGGGCGTCGCCGCCACCGGTCGGTTCGGGTTCACTGCGGCCCGCCGCCGAGGCGAGCACCTCGGCCAGTTCGGGCAGCACGGGCAGACCGGGATCGGGGGCGGGCGGCCCGTACCGGACAGGGCCGCGGTCCTCGCGTACGGAGCGCGCGCCGCGCTGTGCCTGTCCGGTCCGCTCGGTCCGCTGCCGCGCCATCCGGGCCTCCTTCGCCGTCGCCCCGTCACCCTGTCGCGCCGTCTCGCACTCAGGGCCCTTTATACGAGGGTTCGACCGACCGCGCCCGCCGACGGAGCGGCAGGCGGGCGGTTTCCATCGGGTGAGGCGGGGTCAGCCCGCGAAGGCCGTCCCGGGCATTCCGCGCCCCGCGTCCGGCAGCACCAGCAGCGAACCGGACAGCGGGTGCGGGGCGGCGAGCCCGGTGCGGGCGGTGGAGATGTAGAGGTCGTTCAGGTCGCTGCCGCCGAAGGCGCAGGCGGTCGGGCGCCGCACCGGGAGCCGGACGATCCGGTCCAGGGCGCCGTCTGCCGTGTACCGGCGCACCGCGGCGCCGTCCCAGAGGGCGACCCAGACGGCCCCGTCGGCGTCGACCGTCAGTCCGTCGGGGAATCCCGCGCCCTCCTCCACGGTGGCGAACGGGCGCCGGTTGACGGCGCGTTCCCCGTCGAAGTCGAAGACGTCGATACGGCGCGTGGGTGTGTCGATGAAGTACATCAGCAGCCCGTCCGGGCTCCACCCGATGCCGTTGCCGCACGCCACGACGGGCAGCACCGTGGTCACCGCGCCGTCGGCCGCGATGCGGGTCAGGCTGCCTCCGTCCGCGGCTCCGTCGTAGCGCATGGTGCCCGCCCACAGCGCCCCGTCCGGTGCGACCGCCGCGTCGTTGCCGCGTCGGCCCGGCTCCGGGTCGTGGGCCAGCCAGCGGAAGGCGCCGTCGGCGTCGTACAGGCCGATGCCGTCGCGCAGATTGACCACGAGTCCGCCACCGGCGCGCGGCTTGGCGGCACCGACGTGCTGTTCGGTCGCCATCACCGTACGGCGGCCGCTCACCGGGTCGTAGGTGTGCACGCGGGCGGAGACGATGTCGACCCAGATCAGCTGGCCGGTGGCCTGATCCCAGGTCGGGCCCTCGCCGAGCTCGGCCTGCTCTTGTACGGCCACGTCCAGGTGCGGTGCGTTCACTTCTGCCTCTCGTGGTGTCGAGCACAGAGTAATCGCGGGGCATTTGGCCCGGCAATGCCGCAGGCCCCCGGGTGACCTCAGGCCTTTCGGCCGAGCAGCGCGAGCAATCGGGCCTGCGGGTCGGCGTCCGGCGCGGTCTCGACGGGCGCGGCGAACAGGCCGCTCTGCGAGAGATCCTTCGCGTACGGCCCGACCTCACCGCGCGTGAACTCGACCAGCCGGGCGGGCAGCCGCTCGTCCGCACCGATCGCCCGGGACAGGTCCCAGGCGTGCACCACGGCGTCGGCCACCATCTGCGCGCAGTAGGCGGCGGCGACGCTGTCCCCGTACGACAGGTTCACCGTCCGTTCCAGGGCGCCCGGCGCCTCGAATGCCCTGCGCGCCCCGTCCGCCGCCCGGTCCCACACGGCCACGGGGTCGTCGCCCAGCACATCACCGTCGAAGGCGTCACCGACATCGGCGACGGTGCGGCCCTCGGTGACCAGCGGCAACCACCCAGAGCTGCTCGGAGGTGAGATGGGCGACCAGGTCTCGGACGGTCCACTCGGTGCACGGCGTCGGCGCGGACCACTGGTCCTCGCGCACCGCGTGCACCCGGTCGGTGAAGAGCTGGAGCGCCTCGCCGTGGCGGTCGAGGAGTTCGCTTACGGAGACAGATGCCATGCGTCCACTCTCCCCGGCCCGGAGCCGGGGCGCGAGTGCGCGCCTTCCATATAGCAAGACGCGTATCTCATAATTCGACACTGCGGCGTACGGTGGCCGTACCGATCACCGCTTCGCGGCTCGCGTTTCCAGTCGCGTTCCGAGAGAGGATTCACGGCCATGCCGAAGGAGACCGCCGTCTACACCCACGGCCACCACGAGTCGGTGCTGCGCTCGCACCGCTGGCGCACCGCCGCCAACTCCGCGGCCTACCTGATCGACGAGCTCCGCCCCGGCCTGACCGTGCTGGACGTCGGTTGCGGCCCCGGCACCATCACCGCGGATCTGGCCGCGCTGGTCGCTCCCGGCCGGGTGACCGCCGTCGACACCGCCGAGGAGATCCTGTCCCAAGCGGCCGGCGTCGCGGCCGAACGCGGGCTGGACAACGTCGAGTTCGCCACCGCCGATGTGCACGCCCTGGACTTTCCCGACGACTCCTTCAACGTCGTCCATGCCCACCAGGTGCTCCAGCACGTGGGCGACCCGGTGCAGGCGCTGCGCGAGATGCGGCGCGTCTGCCGCCCCGGCGGCATCGTCGCTGCCCGCGACAGCGACTACGCGGCGATGACCTGGTACCCGGAGGTACCCGGCCTGGACAACTGGCTGGATCTGTACCGCCGGGTCGCCCGCGCCAACGGCGGCGAGCCGGACGCGGGCCGCCGGCTGCTCTCCTGGGCCCGCCGGGCCGGCTTCACCGACATCACCCCGACCGCCGCCAGCTGGTGTTTCGCCACCCCGGAGAGCAGGGCCTGGTGGAGCGGCCTGTGGGCGGACCGCACGGTCGGTTCGGTGTACGCGAAGATCGCCGTCGAGGGCGGCCGTGCGAGCACCGAGGATCTGGCTGAGATCGCCGCCGCGTGGCGCGAGTGGGGCACGCGGGACGACGCCTGGTTCATGGTCCCGCACGGCGAGGTGCTCTGCCGGGCCTGAGCGCGCCGCCCCTCCCCCGAATCGATCACGCGCCGATGTGCCGCCAACTACCCTTGTGCGCATGGACATTCTGGGAACAACGCTGCGTATCTGCGTCGACGACCTGGAGGCCGCGGTGGCCTTCTACGAGGACCTCACGGGCAGTTCGGCGCTCCGTTTCGAGCGCGGCGGGGTCTCGGTCGCCGCGATCAGCTGCTTCCTCCTGATGAGCGGACCGGAGCCGGAGCTGGAGATCCTGCGCAAGGTGACGGCGACGATCGCGGTCAAGGACGCCGGCGACGCGCACGCCTCCCTCACCCGCGTCGGTGCCCGGATCCTCGCGGGGCCGGTACCGACGCCGGTCGGCCGCAATCTGATCGCCGTGCACCCGGACGGCTCGGTCTTCGAGTACGTCGACCGGACCCTGCCGTCCGGCCGGTGAGGGCCGGACAGGCATCAGTGCCGCCTCGTCAACGCTTGGGGCGCATCCGGTAGTTGTACATGTCGGGCAGCGGCTCGTCCGTGAGCCGGGCCCACACCTCGTCCAGGATCTCCGCACCCTCGCGCAGATCCGCGACCTCGAAGCCCTCGTCGAAGACGGCCCGGGCGGCAACCCGGTCGCCCTCGGCGATCAGCAGCCGGGCCTCCAGCAGGCGGAAGCGGCCGCGCTGCCGGACCACCGGAGGAAGCGCGGCCCATACCGCTCGGGCCGCTGCGGGGCGCCCGGCCGTCAGCAGCGCCTCCACCGCCTCCCGGCCCAGCGCCGCGGTGGCCGCCGTCCAGGCCTCGCCGTCGTCGCGGCGTTCCGCGCACAGGTCGTCGAACGCCTCGCCGTAGAGATCCGCGGCCCGGTCCCACTGGCGGCCCTCCTCGGCGGCGACGGCGAGGCACCGCAGCAGCGGCCAGCGGGACGGGGCGAGTACCAGTCCGCGCTCCCAGCTGCGGACCGCCTGGGCACGGTCACCGGCATGCCACTGGGCGACGCCCAGGTGGTACTCGGTGAGGGGTTCGGCAGGGGCCGTCTCCAGCATGTCTCGCCAGTGCGGGGAGACCAGTGAGGGGCCGGGCGGGGCCACCCGGCGCGGCTCGGAAAAGGTGCCCTGATCCAGCAACTCCAGCCAAGGTTCCTGCTGTTCACCGAGAGTGGAGTCGGCGAACGGAGTACCGGGAAGCTCGTACTTGCCCCGCCTGACCTCGAGCGCGCCCCAGCCCGAGCCGGTGGCGAGCGACTCACCCGGTTCGGTGTCGGCGCAGGGGCGCCAGGCGGCGTGGGCGGCCTCGACATCGGCGCGCGGCAGCACCTCGGCGAGCCGTTGTTCGGTCTCGGCGCGGGCCGCCGCCCAGTCCTCGCCGTGCACGACGAGGGGGTCCGCGGACAGCGGCCCGTACGACTCCAGCCAGCTGAACTCGGCACCCGGTTCGAGGGGGACGTGCTCCAGCTGGGTGCGGGCGAGTCCGGCCTGGATCTCGGCGTACCCGACGGTGCCGGGCTCAGTGAGCCACTGCTGCCAGCGCCGGCCGCCCGCGCCGCTTCCCCAGAGGAACAGCTTGCGGCCGCGCAGCAGATCGGTCGACGTCTGGACGAGCCCGTGGCCGTCCTCGTCGAGCGAGGCTATCCAGCGGCGGGCCCCGTCGGGCACCTCGTAGAAGTAGTCGGCGGGGAAGTCGCCGCGCAGCGGGTACGTACGGTCGACGGAGCCGGTCACGGGTACCGGGACCCGGGTCAGGGTCCGTTCGTACCCGAAGTGCCATGCCTCGTCGGCGGGGGCCAGGACGCGGGTGCGTTCGCCTTCGGGCACGGCGATGTTGGACCACCAGTACACGGGTGCGGTGTGTTCGTGCGGATTACGGATCCGCACGCCGACGTGCAGGAAGTCGGAGTCCTCGGGCAGCCACAGGTCCACCTGGAACGGCAGGTCGCGCAGCCGCTCCCACTCCCAGAGGCGGACCATCTCGCCCCCGTCGGGCGCGGGCACGCGGGCCGCGTGGAGCGGGGCGCAGGACAGTGTGGTGTGACCCGTGGCGCCGATGTTCCATTCGATGCCGCCGGAGAACCAGGCGCCGTTGAGCGCGAAGTCGGCGGGCTGCAGAACGGGGTTGCGGTAGAGGAGTTCGCGGCCGGTCGGCTTGTGGTGGAGGGAGTGGATGCGGCCGCCGAGGCCGGGCAGGACGGTGGCCCGCAGCCGGTCGTTCTCGATGACGATCGCGTCGAGTCCGGCGGGGGTGCGCTCGCGCCCGTATCCGTCGAGGATGCGCACCGGCAGCACAGTGGCCAGTGGCTCAAATCCGATCTGGCGTGCCATGTCGCGTGGCAGTGTGGCCCGGTCACGTTCGTCGACCACATGCATCTCGTCGAGCGGCCGCAGCGCGGGCAGCGGATTCTCCGGGCCCAGTGGCGCGGCGGGCAGAGTCAGTACGGCACGTCGTACGGTCGTGGCCAAGACAACCTCGCTCCCTCGCACGGGCCGCCGCAGGTCCGGGCGCCCCCGATGACCATGGAACACGCTGGGCGACGCCCCGGCCAGGGGCGTCGCCGTCAGACTTCGGCAAAGACCGCGAGGGCGGCCCGGGGCCTGTCTCCCGTCCCGCCCGTAATTCGGATGCGTTGCGTCCGTACCGCCGTAATCTTGGCCCTCGACGGATCACGAGCGGTTGCCGATGCGGCACGCCCGAACGGAACGCGGAGCGGAACACGATGAGCACGCAGCACACCTACCGAGTGATCGTGCGCGGCACCTGGGACGGCCTGACGGACGCCGCCCGTGCCCGGCTGCTGTCCGAGGTGGACGGACACGGCCTGAGCGCGATGCAGTTCACCGAGGAGGGATCGCTCGCGTACGACCGTGTGCTCAAGCACTTCAGCTTCCGGTACATGGTCGTCTCCGACGCCGAGGACGGCGAGGAGATGGCGGGCGCGATCGCCGAGGACCGGGCGGAGACGTTCCTGGACGAGCAGGGGTACGGCCATGGCGCACTGCGGTCCACGGTGACGGACATGGACACCATGAAGATCAACTACAAGGGTCGGCGGACGTCAGGGGCGGCGTGACCGCGCACCGATGACGTACTCACCGACCGCGACATCGTGGTCAAGGTGCTCGCGGCGGACAAGGACCCCGCCGAGATCAAGGCCGGCGAGCTGGCACAGGGTGAAGCCGTCACGATCGGCGCGGACGACGACGCGTCGGAGATTCTCCGCACGATGAGCGAACACAAGGTGCGTCGACTGCCGGTCATCGACGGTCATGTGCTGGTCGGGACGGTCGCCCAGGCCGATGTCGCCCGGGCACTGCCTGATCCGGTCGTGGGCGACCTCCTCGAAGCGCTGTCCGCCGGCTGACCGACCGGGCAGCCGCACCGCACGCAGAGAAGGGTGTTCCCCCCGCAGGGTGGTCCGGCGACCGGGCCGAGGGGTTCAGGCGTGATCCACGAGCTGGGACTGGGACAAACCTTTCTCACGCGCGCAGTGTGCACAGCAGAAGAACTGGCCGTCGGCTTGCATGCCGTGGCCGAGGATGCGGCACTGGCAGTTGACACAGATCGGGGCGATCTTCTGGGCAGCGCACTCGATGCTGTCGAAGATGTGGACCGCTCCTCCCGCGGCACGCACCTCGAACGCCAGCTCGTAGTCGTTGTGGCAGACCTCGCACACGGCCATGGTGATCATTCCTTGCTGCCGGAATCGATGAAGTGGGGCACCTGCACGCGAAGACGCGGCGCCCCGGACATTAGCGAAAGACCGCACCGATCCTCCGGCAGCGCGCGGACTGCGACCGACCGTTCTGCCGGAATCACTCACACAGCAGCCTCGCGCCCACGCTCGGGTCCCGATAAGTCTCGGTTAAGGGCAGTCCCATATGTGATCCACGCCCCCAGGCACGTGCGAGGTCCGCTGCGTGGCTGGGCCGGGGAGGTGAGTGGCGGGTCTGTCGTGGTGGCACAGGTTCTCCGCCCCAGACCTGTTGGCTGGGTGACCGCACCCCGCACTGCGGGACACCGAAGCCGAGAAAGGGACTGCCATGGGACACGGCGGCAATGCGATTGAGGAACTCATGGCTGACCACCGTGAGGTGGAGGAGCTGTTCGCGCAGATCGAAGCGCAGCCCGTCGGCCGTCCGCAGCGGCGGGAACTGGCGGACCGGCTGACGGCGGAACTGGTGCGGCACTCGGTGTCCGAGGAGATGCACTTCTACCCCGCCGTACGAGAGCACGTCAGCAACGCTGCGGTGCTGGCGGACGAGGAACTCGCCGATCACGCCGAGGTCGAGCGGACGCTGGAGGACCTCGAAGACCTGAAAGCCGACGATCCACAGTTCAACGACATCGTCGCGAAACTGAAATTCGAGGTCGCTGCCCACCTACGCGAGGAGGAGAACGAGCTTTTCCCGAAACTCGCGGCCTCCTGTTCACCCCAGGAACTGGACCGACTGGGACAGTTCATCCGCCGGGCCAAGGAAACCGCCCCCACCCGCCCGCACCCCTCCCTCCCTCCCTCCCTAACACTCCACCCGCCAACAAGCTGCTCGCGCCCGGCGCAGGCCTCGTCGACCGCGTGCGCGACCTGCTGACCGGCCGCAAGACCTGACCCCGGCACGGCCAATCGACGCCTCGCCCGGCAAGCAGACCCCCGAACGATTCGTTCACTGGAAAGAGCATCGGATGCCTGCACCCGAAAAGATCACGCACCTCCTACGATGACGTCGCGGCGAAGATGCGCGAACGGATGGCAGCCCTGCCCAAGGACGAACGGGCCGAGTTGGAGGAGGCCGCCGCGTTCCTCCGCCGGGTCCGAGCCGACGGCGACCACAAGCTCCTCCCCTTGACCGTCGTCTCCAAGAACGGACGTGAGATGGCTGCCCGAACCCCCGCGGAAGTCCTCGCTGAATCCCGGCGGAGGACCAGCCTCCTCAAACGCCAGCGCGTGCTCGACACCATCCGGCTCATGCTGGACGACGGTGAGCCGATCTCCATCGCCGCCGTCGCTCGCGCTGCGAAAGTGTCGACCTGGCTCGTCTATGCCGAGGGCGTACGCGAGCACGTCCAGGCGGCCATCCAGCGGCAGGGACAGGCTCCCGTCTCCGCAGCTGCCCAAGGCCGCAGGGAAAGGCCCGCCGGCCTGCACGCCGACCTGGCCATGGCTCGCAAGGAGATCAAAGAACTCCGCGCGGAACGCGATCAGCTTCGGATCGCTATGCGGCAGCAGCTCGGACATCAACTCGATCAGATCAGCAACCGAAAGCTGACCGAGCGGATCACCGAACTCACGGCGGTCAACAGGAGGCTCGAACACGGCCTGGCCCAGTTCCGTCCGCTCGCCGACTACGTCAATGAACGGGACCGGGACCTGGCCTCGGCCCGCACCGGCTGCGGCAGATGATCCGGGACGAGAACCGGCAGTAGCTGGTTCAGAAGGACCGGTAGATGCGGTCGGGATCGGCGAAGGCTGCCTCGGCGAACTCCGCGAAGTCCACGTTGGCGATCGACAAATTTGCGTGCACGTCGTGGACGCCGGCCGGGACGGTCCGGAACTCTCGGGGCAGCCGGGAGTCGATGAGCTCCTGGTAGTACACCGGGTCGAGCTCTTCCTCCTCGGTAATGTCGAGGGCGAGCAGCGCGCGATGAGCAGACTGCATCGTGACCCGGTCGGCGAGGAACACAACGCTCAGGTTCTCGTCCCTCCTCGCCTCGTTGAGGACCTCATCAGACGTGAGATCGGCCCAGGCAGGATTGTCGACGAGGTGAACAGAGGGCTCAAACTCGCCGTCGTCTCCCCACGGCTGAGCCAGGTCCGCGACCACCGCCTGCCATGCGGCCTCGTCCCCATAGTCGGTCCGGATGATCAGGGCATCGAATTCGTCACGCCCTAGAATCTCAGGCAGCGCTTTCATGCATCCCCTCCCACAGTGCCCGGCATGGGTCCGGCTGTCTCACGAGCCACCGAAAGCACCTTCGCACGCCGCCTTGACCCTCATTGTTGACGCCACTGACCTTACGTCCCTACTCAAAGGGAAGGCTCCTGACCTGCGCAAATGGTCGCCAGATCTAGTGCCGCATCAGGCAGTGTTCGCCCTGTTGACGACCTGGCGTAGCCGTTCGTCGGCGGTGTGGTCGTTTCGCCAGACATCCGATGTGGTTGATCTGTCGAGCCGCCTCAGCGAGAACGGGTTCGGTGTGGGTGGGAAAGACTGTTGATTCGTCGTAGTCGATACTTCGGGTGAGGCAGTGGTGGAGGCAGCCCAGGAAGCGGTTGAAGAGGTTCCTCTGGGCGGCGGTGTGCCGGGCGCCGGCTTCTCGGCGGCGGTCGTAGTGGGCTCTGGCGCCAGGCCGATGGGCGGCGCCCCGCCCGTTCAACTCGGCCATTGAGAGTCCACCGACCTCACTGCCCGCTGCTACGTCATGACCGATGCAGGGTCCGGTCACTGCGCAGCGGTATGAAGTCCCAGTACAGCCTCTGCTCCTCGTCCACTACCGGCGTGTAGTCGTTGAGGGGCTGGTAGGTCTCGAGAGACGTGGCGATCACCTCCATGAGCACGGGCAGGGACGTCCACATCTCGTGTGATCCGCGCATAAGGCCTTCCGCGGCCTCGGCTTCGTGGACGCGCCCCCGGTCGATCTCGGGACGGTGGTCCAGTACGAGGCAACCCCCGCCGACATCCCGCGCAATGGGGATCAACTGCGGATGTCCGTACAGGACGCTGCTGGCCCCGATCTTCATGAAGTCGTAGTCCACCTCCCCTCCTTCCTCATCCGCCGTGCGCTTGTCGTAGAAGCCGGTGAAAAGTTGCCACGCAGCCGCTATCTCGCGTGCGCTCATCGGTCTGTAGAACCCTGGCAGCAGCGAGCCCCGCTGATCGAGGAGACCGTCGTGCCGCAGCAGCGACATCACCAAGGGCTTCAGCAGCGGCCGGCCGATGACGCGTTCGACTGCGGCAATGTCCGCCGGATCCGCGGGCGGCGCCAGCGCAGCGTAGGTCGCTGGCGCATGCTCGGCCAGCCAGTTCTCGATTCGCGTCCACGACTCACTGATCGGTGCGGTCATGGCACGGCATCCTGCCACCTGGTGCTGACACCCCCGGGGAACAGCCGGACGGTGGCCGTGACCCCGATACATCCGACTGGGGCCGTCTCTGGGCCGTGCGAGGGGACTCAAACGATGACAGGCGACGACAGCCGCCGACCGCTAACCCGCAGGCCAGAAGGGCGGTGGCTGGAGTGCGTGCAGGTCAGGAAGGCGCCGCGTCGCTTCTCCAGGAACTGGGTCCGTCGCTTGATCGGTTTGATGTGGCCGTAGAGCTTGTCCTTAGCCAGGTCGAGTGCGGCGAACAGGTGCCGGACGGCGCCGTAGCGATTGTAGGTCGCCCGCCGCCGTCGTCGCGGTTCGTGGTCGGGTCTCTTGCGCCTGCCGCCAGGCTCGGCCCACTGCCGGCCAGGATGGGGCATCAGATTGAGCGGACCGAACTCGTCCATACAGAAGACGACGCCGGGCTCACCGCCCTCGGGTATGACCTCTCCGTCGGCGGTCGCATACAGGTGCTCGACGCGCGCTGTCTTGGCCGCGTAATCGGGGTCACGGGAGGTCTTCCAGGTCTTCAGCCGTTGAAACGAGACGCCTTCCTCGCGGAGCGGAATGCGCAGGCCCTCGTGGCTGATGTCGTCGACCACCCCATCGGCGACCAGGAAGTCCGCCAACTTGGTCAGGCTCCAGGTCGAAAGGGTAAGGTCGCGCTCGGTCGGCTTGGACTTCGCGATCTCGCGCCGCTCGGGCAGCGTGAACCTCTTCGGCCGGCCGCCGGAGTACTTCGGATACAGCGACTCAAAGCCGTCGGCGTTGAAGTTGTGGATGACATCCCGGACCCGGTCATCGCTGGTGAACGACACCTCGGCGACCCGCGCCACCGGCATACCCTGCGCGGACAGCAACACCATCTGGGCCCGGCGCCACGTCACCACCGACCCACTACCCCTGCGGATGATCCGCAGCAGCCTCCGCCCTCCATCGTCATCAATCCCACGCAAACGCACCGGTGCGGCCATGCCCGCATATTCACTGGTTTCATGGGCGGCGCCATAGCAATATGTCCACAAGATAATAGACAGAGCGCTCTTGTTGACCTGAAATATCACCAAAGGAACGCATGGACACCGGATTCGACAGCCCCGCCTGGCACTACGGACCGCTGGCAACCCTGTTCTACGAACTCGACAAGCCTGTTGGCACCTCGTTCGGAGACGTCGAGTTCTACGCTGACCGCCTTCGGGACGTGTCCGGCCCCGTCCTGGAACCCGCCGTGGGCACCGGCCGAATCCTGATCCCCCTGCTCGAACAGGGACTGGCCGTGCGCGGCTACGACACCTCGGCCTCCATGCTGGAACAGTGCCGCACCAACTGTGCCCAGCGAGGCTTGAAAGCCGACGTGTTCGAGGGCGACATGACCACGCACCACGACCCCGGCGCCTTCGAAGCGATTGTGATCCCCACCGGCTCCTTCGCCCTGCTTCCCGACCGTGACAGCGCACAGACCGCGCTCACCGCCATGCACAACAACCTGACTCCAGCAGGCCGGCTGATCGTCGACATCGAACCGCCGTCCGCGGGCACAACTCCCGATACCGGAACGTTCCCCCACCACTGGAGCGGCAGCGATCTGCTCACCCTCACCACCTGGCGCACGCACGTGGACCCGGTAGCCCAGCGCACCACCCGCTGGTTGCGCTACGAAGCCTGGAAGGACGGCACGTTGACACGCACCGAGCTCCAGATCTTCTCCCTGCTGTGGTTCGGGCTGGGCGAGTTCACCACCATGCTGCACCAGACGGGCTTCACCAACGTCACCGTCCACGGCGGCTACCGAGCAGGTGCCGCGCCAAAAGCCGCAGACGACGTGTGGACCTTCGAGGCCACCCGTACATAGCGCGCCCGCCCACACCGCCAGGCCGCTCGGGCAAACGTTGCTTGATGCGGCACTGGATAAGCGTGCCGGTCAGCCTGTACACCGCGGTCGGGGACCACACGGTCCACTTCCACCAGCTGCAGCGCGGCAGTGCCGACCGGGTCCGCAACCGGCGGGTCCACGAAGGCACCGGCAAGGAAGTGCCGGCCGAGGAAATCGTCAAGGGCTTCGAGGTGGCCGAAGGCGAGTTCGTCCTCGTCGAGCCCGACGAATTGGACGAGATCGCGCCGGGCCACTCGCAGACCATCGGCATCAGCGACTTCGTCGACCTGCGCGACATCGAGCCGGTCTACTTCGACCGTACATACTACGTCGCCCCTCACGGCAAGGAGTACACCAAGGTCTACAAGCTGCTGCGGGCGGCGCTGGCGGAGGCGGGCAAAGTCGGCATCGCCACGTTCGTGATGCGCGGCAAGCAGTACCTCACCGCGCTGCGTGCCGAGGGACCCGTCCCGGTATCACGACACATACCAGGAGAAGGTGCAGGCGCTGGTGCGGGCGAAGGCCGAGGGCCAGGAGATCGCGGCGGTGGAGGAGGCGCCGCAGGCCACCAACGTCGTCGACCTGATGGCACTCCTGCAGGGCAGCCTCGACCAGGCCCAGGGTGCCAGAGACCAGGAGCCGACCGAGCCGCGGCAGAAGAAGACATCCGCCCGCAAGATGCGACAGCCGCAGGCGAAGAGGAAGACCGCCGCCAAGAAGGCCCCACCGAAGGCAGCCCGCGCGACGGCTTCAGCCCTCGGCCGGGGCGGGGACAAGAGCGAGCTTCGGCAGTTGAGCAAGTCGGAGGTGTACCAGCAGGCTGCCGGGCAGGACATCGCGGGCCGCTCCAAGATGAGCCGTCAAGAGCTCATTGACGCGCTCGCCAGGGAATGGTTGCCCACCGCTTGGGCGCCCCTCGGCCCTCCAGCCGCGTCGTGGTGGTCTGCGGCCCCGAGACGGGGTGGGCCCCCTGCCTGAGAGTCGACGTCAGTCACGGCGTCTCGTCTCTGTCCTCTTTACTTCCTGGAGGGGGTTACGTCCTCGTCCTCGTATTCGCCTTCCTCCTCTTCATCCTCGTAGTCGGCGCCCTGCTCGTCCTCGTAGTCCTCGTCCTCGGGCTCCTCACCTTCTGCGTCCTCCTGCTCGGCGGCCTCTTCTTCCACGGCGTCTTCGTGAGACACGACGACTTCACCGTCCCGAATTTCGCCGCGCCAGCCTTCGGGCTCCTCCTGGGCGAGGGTGACGTATCGCTGAAAGTGTTTGAAGTCGAGTCGCATTCGGCGTCCTTGGGCGCGCCACAGGTTGCCCGTCTTCTCGAAGAACCCGGACGGGTAGTACTCCACGACCAGGACAATTCGAGTCAGGCTGGGTGCCAGCTCATGGAAGCTGACCGCACCGCGGGTAGTTCCCTTGGCTCCCTCGGAGGTCCAAACGATGCGGTCGTCGGGAATCTGTTCCTGGACAGTCGCTTTGAAGCTGCGCGAGGAAGGACCGACTTTGACCTTCCAATCACTGGCCATCTCGTTGTCCTTCGAGACGTCGCGAACGCCCTTCGCGAAGCTGCTGAACTGGTCGTACTGCGTCCAGTGGTCGTACGCGACGCGCAGGGGCACTCCCACATCGAGAACCTCCATGATGTTCATGACTTTGCCGCCGCTCGACTTGCGTTTCCCCTTTCCACCGCCGAACGCTTCCTTGACGTTCCGCACGACGTTGTCCTTGAGGCCCTTGGCTTTCTCCCCGACGAATGCCTGCAGGGGGGAGTCGCCCTGGAGGATGCGGGAGCCGATTGCGGGAAGCGATCCGCTCTCGGCTACATCGGCAAGCTGCTCCGTGACGTCGGTCAGTTTGTCGCCCGCCTTCTCGGCGAGTCTCTCCACCTGCGCAGTGAGGAAGTTGGACAGCTCTTCACGAAGCCGATCCGCACCTGACTCTTCCACTGCGGGCTGGTCAATTTCCGTCCTGGCCATGACTGGCTACCTCCGCCGATCGGCGTGCTTGGATGCTGCTCGCTTCGCCGGAGCCGTCTTCCGGGCTGCGGTCTTCTTCGCCGGAGCCGTCTTCCGAGCCGCAGTCTTCTTCGCCGGAGCCGTCTTCCGGGCTGCGGTCTTCTTCGCCGGAGCCGTCTTCCGAGCCGCGGTCTTCTTCGCCGGAGCCGTCTTCCGAGCCGCGGTCTTCTTCGCCGGAGCCGTCTTCCGAGCCGCGGTCTTCTTCGCCGGAGCCGTCTTCCGAGCCGCAGTCTTCTTCGCCGGAGCCGTCTTCCGAGCCGCAGCCTTCTTCGCCGTCCGGGGCTTCTCTCCCTGGGCGGGAGCGGCCTTCTTGCGTGCCGCGCCTCCTCTGGGTTCCGTTCTGGGCTGGGCTGATCGCCGAGAACTACGCCGCTTCGGCTGCGTCTCTTCCGGCTCTTCCTCTTCCTCTTCCTCTTCTTCCTCGTATTCGTCTTCCGGCTGTCCCTCCTCTTCTTCCTCTTCCTCTTCCTCTTCCGGCTCCTCCTCTTCCTCGTACTCCGCGCCTTCCTCTTCCGGCTCGTACTCGTCCCCCTCTTCCTCCTCCTCGTCCTGCTTCTCGCCGAGCCGGGCCGTGCGATCGCTGAGAGCGTCGGCCAACGAACTCATGCCGCGGTCGGCGGCGGCCGTCACTGCCTTTCGGCCCACGTCGAGGACTTCCCCTTTCAGCTGCTCCTGCAGCTCGGCGAACTGGGGAATCTCGCCGAGTCTGCGCATCCCTTCGGCGGCAAGCTGCCGGGGTTCAAGACCGAATCGTCTGCCTGCCAGATAGGTTGCAATGGTCAGCGCTAGCCGGCCCTTCTTCGTCCGGCCCAGCACATAGCCGCCCACTACTGCGGCCGCGAGGGTCACCTTGGCTGTGTCATCCATGAGTGCGTCACCTTCGATCGTTCGGCGTAGGGCCGTTGTGCAGCATGTGGCCGGGCAAGCAGCCATTCCCCTTCTCGTCCGTCTCCGTCTTCAGTTCCCGTTTCAGTAAAGCCAGCTGGGCACGGAGCACTCCTGGGTCGTGCAGCTCGCGCTCGGCAGCGTCGTTGAGCTTCTCCGCCACCCAGATCACACCGCAGACCGATGCGATGGGCAGCGTGAGCAATCCCATGTCAGACTCCGGCGGCCCGAAAGTGAGTGCCTTCAGCGGCAACGAAGCCGCAGCAGGGCAGCGGGCCCGCGAGACGAAGTTCGACGTGTTCACGGTGCGCTTCGGTAATTCGCTCCGCCACACTTCGGAAGTCGTCGCTGTCTCCGCGGGTGACAAGGAAGGACACGTTCAGCACACGTCCCTGGACGTCCGGTCCGGTGGCCACCACGCGGGCCATGGGTGTGAGCTCGCGCAGGACTCGTCGGCTGACTTCGGCGGCCCTGTTCTCAAGAGCAGCCGCCACGGCCTCGCCCGGCCGGAGGCCGGCTCTATATCCGGGGCGTCGACGTACTTCCTCCAGCAGCCGCCGGACCTTCTTGTCCTCCGCGACGAGAATTGCAAGTGCGTTCTGTGTCGGGAGTGCCTTGACGTTGACCTCGACCGCGTCGGAGCGATACTCCAGTGCAGCAACGTGACCCGTCTCGCCAACGGCCAGTCGACCGCGCACGGTCTCCTCATCCAGAGCGACAATCCCGAACCGCATGGGCGGTACCGGGCCCTCATCCGAGAATCGCAGCAAAAGATCTCGGTGAGCCAACACATCACGCCGCCGGGCGCGGAGCTTCGAAAGAGCCTCACTGACGACTGCGTCAACCTGCCCGTGCCGGATCGTCCGCAGAAGGGCAGACGGGGTGCCCACGCCGCCGGCGTTCCTCGGCAGCAGCCGCAGGCATGGGTCGTCCTTCCGGTTGTTGGGCACACCTGCATCACTCATCGGCGGACCCCCGCCGATAGCGGCGGATCCTGCGGTACCCCATGAGTTCGCCGTCGCGATCGAGCTGTACCTCGTAGGTGGCAAGAAGGCTCGTTGTGCCTGGAAACCAGAGCAGTTCAAGGACGTCCACGACGACGCACCAACCGCCCTCGACACACGCCTCACCACTGGTCCGCCCTCCGTTGGATGGTCGATCAGCCCATTCAGGCTCCGGCAGGCAGGACGGGCAGCATGTTTCGCTCCACGCACGCATGGCGTGCGGCGAACTGCTGTCGTCAAGGATTTCCCGGCGCTCGGCCGACATTCTTCTGCCATGAATTCAAGTCTGATCGGTATCGGGCGCCTCGCACCTTGGGCGGCGCATCGGACGCTCCTGCCGGGGTGGCCCGCCGTGCGGTGATCGATGTTTGGCGATGTGTCGCTGCGGGGCCCAGGCACAGGTCGTACGGTCACAGAGTGCCGGCCGGGTGCGTTGTTCCATGGCTGTTGTCGCGGTGTATGCGAGGCTCCAACGCAGGGCAAGGACGGGACGCTCATGCAATTCCAGCGCGCGACGTTGCTCCCAGGAGCACCACTCTCATCGCCGCCTGAATGAGCGGGGACGGAACGGGACAGAGACCCTGCGCACCGATGCCTCACTGCCCACCGGGATCGGCAGGCAGACGCATTGTTGGAGCAGGCCCTCTCGGCCTGTCACTCACCCCGCGTCCTGGGGCATTCCTTCGACGACTTCTGCAAGTCGCCGCAGCATGCTGCGGTGCCGGATCTGCGCAACGGCTTCGAGAACTGTGTCGTGGAGACTTCCTCCCAGCCCGCGCAGCGGATGCTCGTCGAGAATGACCAAGGCTTTGTCGCCTACGGCCGGACGTCAATGGCAATCCGCGCCATACCCAACGGGCCCCCGTGCGCTTCCAGTTCCAGTGCGCGCATCGCGTCGAGCGACGGACCGTCGTACGTCCGCGGAACTCCTCCGGCCCCAGACGCACCGTATACTTGATCGACGATCCGAGTTCCGGCCAACGCCCGTTGCCCAGGACGGAGTCGAAGGTCCCCAACACCCAGTCCGCGTACCGGCTCTTGTCCTCCAGAACCGCCCAGAGGACGGGGACGGACGGGTTCCCGGGCGATGAGCTGCTCCCATCCGGGACGTTTGATTTCCGACCCTGGCAGCCATTTGCGGACCGGCACCATATACGAGCACACGGCGCCCAAGCACCCTGAGATCTGCTGGACGTCTCAATGGCCGCGTGTAAGGCCAGCCGGAACAAGCAGCTCTACCAGTAATGCCGTCGACCGCCCACCGCATGCCCGACGGCACCCAGGATCCAGAGAACGATGCCGATCGCGACGAGCACGATACCGATGGTCCACAGGATCGATATGCCGGCCACCAGGCCGATGACCAGCAGAATGACGCCGAGAATGATCATGGCGTCCTCCATTCTCGCAGGTCTTTTCAGTATGCGCCTCACGCATACACACGGCGATTCAGGCGAGGCGAGGGTTGCGGGGGATCCAAACAGCACAGCTGGTCACTGATGTGGACGAAACGTCAGCAGGACAGGACAATCTCAGTGCGCAGCACTGCTTCCATGCCGACGAATAGGCGACCGAGCCCGGCCCCGGCAGGACGGTGTCCAAGGAGGAACGAGCGAGGCCCTCGGTGACACAGGCGAGAGCGCGTCCGGCACAGTGAACAGCAATCCGGCAGAGCCTGCAAAAGGGGCCACGAGGTCATCGTGGAAACTGTCGCCTCGACCACCACCGGCACCAAGTCGAATGGTCTGATTCCGCACGCCCACCGACGTGGCCGCGTTCCCTGCGACAGCCAACGGCCCAACAAAGATCAAACCAGCACGTTGATTCTCTGCAAGCCCTTCTTAAGCGACGTGGCGGGCGCGGTGGCGGACTTCCCGGAGTCGGACCTCCGACGGGAGGCGGTCCAGGCCTGCCGAGTCCCGTGCGTGTGCGAGCGTTTCCCGGCTCAGTTGCCCTAGCGTCTGCGCTGGTTCCGCGTGAGGCCGGAGCAGCAGCCGCACTCGTGCGGCCGGAGCAGCACGCCGATGTGTCAGCCGCACATGAGCCCGCGAGACCCCGTCCAGAGCTTGCGCTTCTTCTGCGATCGCGTCCTCCATCGCGCGCCCGTTGAGTCGGACCGCCGCGTCGTCTTCGCTGTCGATCAGAACCTGACCCAGCCGGTGTCTACGCAGTTGCGCCAGAAACCACCACAGCAGCAGCGCGAGCAGCACGGCGAGCACGGCAATGACGGCCGGCCACAACCAGTCCTCCTCCCGCCACCGGGTGCTTCCCTCAGTGCCCAGCACCACATCGTCCGGACCTCGGAAGGGCCACCATCCCGGCACGTCAAAACCCCAGCGACGATGCAGATCTAGCCCGCCCAGCACCACACCGCCCCCCAGGGCAAAGAGTCCAAGGCCGATCAGCCCCAGCAGCACCCGGTTCACCGCCTTGAGCATCGGGACACCTCACCCCTTCTTCGGGCGCCGGACAAGCACAACCAGCGTGGGTTGCCGGCCGAGACCCAGTGTCGTCATGGCCTCGCCCAGCGTGACGTCCAGGTCTGCGCGGACCTCGTTGAGTTCGCGGAAGTGTGCATGCGCCAGGACTTTGACCTTCCGGCGGCCGACATCGACCTGTGCCGATTGGACACCGGACACCCACATGGCCCGGTCGCGCAGAAACAGGGCGGCTGCGCGGCGGTCGAGCCCGGCGCATACTTCCCCTGTCCTGGGGGTACCGGCGGGCTGCCGCATGGGCAGCAGCTTGCGCAGACCCGGCGTCACTGCCAGCAGGAAAAGCCACAGGCCGAGGGCCATCGCCACTGCGGCACCGACGATCATCCAGATGTCATCCAGTGGCCGTGTGGCCAGTTCCTCGGCGAGCCGCCGACGCCAACTCATCGCAGACCGGTCGGCCCGCGCCAAGACCACGTCATACAGGAGCAGTCCAATCGCTGCGACGGACAGCAGCGCCACAATGGCTGCGGGGATCCGTCGCGCGGACCAGAAGCGGCGCGCCGCCCGGCCCGATTTATGGACCGCTTCTGTCGCGCCCGTGCCCCGGGGAGCGCCCGCGGACGAAGCTGCCTGTCCCGTACCGAAGGGAATGTCGCCATCGCCGGCCGGTTGCCGCCGGGGGTTCGCGTTCATCTCACCCTCGCCTGGTCTGTATACCGCGAGTGCACCGAGTGCAGCCTCTCGACCGACACCGTGAGCTCGAACACGTCAATGGAGGCCCATGCCCTGAGCCGTTCGGTGACCTCGCGGCGCACCGCAGCACACTGAGCCCCGATGTCGGACGGATAGCCCAGCTCCACCGCGATGCGCATCCGCGCTTCGCCGAGCACGGCCGACCGGCTTTCGGTAGGAAGGCGGCCTCGTCCTGCGTCGCCCTGCTCCGGTGCCCGCCGCACGGACACCGTCACGCGTGGCGTCTGGCGGCCGGGTGGTACGTGGCTGGTCGACTCGGTGAACCGGCCCAGCGCCTCGCGGGCCGCGTGGGAAGCAATCTTCGCAACGACCCGGTCGGCGACGGTGGTCGCACCCCGCTCCCCGCGGGGAATGCCCGGACGATGATCGGGGTCGCTGGTCACTGCCACCGGTCTCCCTGGCGGATCCCTTGGTGGTTGTCACGGCGGCGGATGAAGTCACTGGGTTCGAGATCACCTTCCATCAAGCGCCCAGCGACAAGTCCGGCGGCGCCCAGTACCAGCACCAGCAGGAAGGCCCAGAAGCCACCGAAGTACCCGGCAAAACCCAGTGCCATTCCGGCAATCAAGCCCACCACGGCCTTGCTCATCACGCGCTCCTTCAGTCAAGCGGGCTGATCCCCCCCCTTGGCTACTGGACCCGCTGCCGCTGTTCCTCTGCGTCCTCCTCGTCGGGCAGCTTCACATCGCTGACCGCGATGTTGACTTCCACGACTTCCAGACCCGCCATCCGCTCCACTGCGGAGATCACGTTCTCGCGAACGTCACTGGCCACATCCGCAATCGAGACGCCGTAGTCGACGACGATCTCCAGATCGATGGCGGCCTGCACCTCTCCCACCTCGACGCTGACCCCCCGCGTAACAGATTTGCCACTACCAGCGCCGGGCATCCGCTCCCGCACGGATCCCATCGAGCGCGCGAATCCACTGCCCAAGGCATGGACGCCGGGTACGTCCCGTGCCGCCATTCCGGCGATCTTCTCTACCACCACCTCGGCGATGGTCGTCCGGCCTCGAGAGCCGGGCGCCCTGCCGTGCTCTACGCCGCTGTTCTCAGTCATCAGGTCATTCCTCCCTGAAGGAACTCACCTGGCATTCGCGAGTCAGATTATATTCGCTTTAGTGCGTTTCGTCCGAGTTCAGATCCGGTGGTCAAACGAGCGGCATGAGCGCCCCTATGACTGGATCCCTTGTGGAATCGGGGCGCAGTGCGGGTGGAGGGGGGAGAGAACCGCAGCCGTAGAAGAGGGTGAGAGACCGGTGACAAGTGAAGCGTGGGTACAGGCAGTACGGCGCCAGCTCGATCTGGGCCGACTACTCCCACTCGGAGGACCCGACGATGGGACGTGGATCACCGAGCAAGCGGCCGTCCGGGCCCTCAGGCCCACGGCCGCTGAGATTCCCGGTGTTTGGCTGGAGACGCTACGCATCGGACCGGCACCGCTCGAGCCCGTGTCCGAGCCGGCTGTCAGCCGGGCAGGCCTTTGGTGTCAGCGGCCGTGCTGTTGAGGCTGGATGAGGAGCAGGGCGATGTCGTCGTTGCGGGGGGCGGACCGTTGGGCGTGGTGGATGAGGGTGTCGGCTAGAGCCTCCAGGGTCTGGCCCCGGGCCTGTGCGAGCTGGGCGGCGAGGTCGGCGGTGGCGTCGTCGATGTCGATGCCGGAGGTTTCGACGAGTCCGTCGGTGTACAGGGCGAGCACGGCCCCGGGCGGTAGGGGGATGTCGGTCTCCGGGTAGTCGGCGGCGGGGTCGATGCCGAGCAGGAGACCGGGCGTCATCGGGAGGATCTCAGTGTGTAGGTCGGGGTGGCGCAGGAGTGGGGGCGGGTGGCCGGCGGTGGCCAGGCAGGCGCGGTGGCGTGCCAGGTCGAGCTGGACGTAGAGGCAGCTGGTGAACAGGCCGGGGTCGAGGTCGGTGAGCAGGCGGTTGGTGCGGGCGAGGACTTGGCCGGGCGACGCCCCGGCGGTGGCGTGGACGGCGGTGCGGACCTGCCCCATGAGGGCGGCGGCTTTCACGTTGTGGCCTTGGACGTCGCCGATTGCTGCGGCGGCGAGGTCGGTGTCGAGATGAATGAGGTCGTAGAAGTCGCCGCCGACGTCGATGCCGTGAGCGGTGGGGAGGTAGCGGGTGGCCACGTCCAGGCCGGGGACGCGGGGCAGTGCTTGGGGCAGCAGACTGGCTTGCAAGCTGTGGGCGAGAGCCTGATTGGCGTCGTAGAGGCGAGCACGGTCCAGGGCCTGGGCGATCAGCCCGGCGGTCGAGGTGAGGACGGCTCGTTCCTCGGGCGTGAAGGGATGCGGACGGTCGTACGCGAGGACCAGCGAGCCGACGGGGCGGCCGGAGGTGATCAGGGGCAGGAAGGCCCAGGCGGCCTTGTCGTCCTGCAGAGCGGCGGGGGGAAAAGCGCGCTTGAGGTCCGCGAAGGTGGCGTAGAAGCTGGGGACGCCGCTGGTCAGGACACACACGGCAGGGGTGTTGGAGGCCAGGGGGGTGCCGTCGAAGCGGTCCATGAGTTCGGCGGGGTAGCCGCGGTAGCCGATGATCCGCAGTCGGCCCTCCTCGGCGATCATCAGGGCGAGGGCTTGGGCCTCGAAGGCGGTCGGGATCAGGTCAGCGATCCGGTCGATCACGTCCGTGACCCCGACGGCCTCGGTCAGCGTGGCGGCGAGGTGCATCAGATGGTGGTGGGCGGTCGACCGGCCTGGTGCGGCCGCCGGTGCGGGGTACAGAACCTCTGACGTCTCCGAGGCGGGGGCCGGGGAGGCCGGGGCGATGCGGACGCTGATGCCGGAGACGTCCGGGTAGAGGTGGAAGGACAGCCACCGGTCCGGTGGGCGCAAGGCGGTGAAGGAGGTGGCCTCGTGGCTGAGCACCGCGGCCCGGTAGCGGTCTTCGACCACTGGGTCGTCCAGCCACGGCAGGACCTGTCGTGGCAGGACGCCCAGCAGGTCGGCGGCGCTGGCGCCGAGGAGGTCGGCGGCGGTGGTTGTGATGAAGGTGATCCGGCCGTCGAGGTCCAAGGTGCAGCATCCTCCGGGCAGGCGCTCGGCGAAGTCCGCCGCTGCCGCCTCCTGGGTTGGCCCGCGAGCGCGGGCACGCAGGGGGGCCAGGACCTGCGGCTCGGACCCGGGCAGCAGCGGGTGGCCGCTGTCGGCGGCCTGCCGCAGCAGAAGGCCCAGGCGGTGGCAGGAGGCACGGACCGCGTTGCGTTCGTGCCGGGTCAGCGGCAATGGATGCGAGCTGGGCCACCGCGCCACCAGGGCGCCCCAGGCGGTGGTGCCGGTGGTGATCGGGGCAGCGGCCGCCGAGAAGGGGTAGGGCAGCGCGAGCGCCATCTGCGGGTAGTCCCGCGCCATCTCTTCCTGGCCGCCTACCCACACCAGACGCCGCTCGCGCACGGCGTCGGTCGCCGGGGTGCGGGCCGCCAGCGGCACCTGCGTCCAGTGCGCGGCGATCTGCCGGGGAACCCCCCGCAGCACCGCCAGCCGCAGCACCCGCTCGCCCGGCGGCAGCAGGTATACCAGGCCCCCGGAGGCGCCTGTCTCCCGCATGAACTGGTCCAAAACGGCGTGGAGTAGATGCGTGCCGGAGCCTGTGCCAGTGCCGAAGCCGGCAAGGTCCCTCATGCTCTCACTCCCCCGAGCGGCACCAGGCAGGGATCCCTCCAGGCGCCTGAAGCGACATCTGGCCGCCTCCGCGCTGATGCCCAGGCCAGCACCGATCTGCGCCCAGCTGGCCCCGGCTCGCCGGTCCGCCAACACGGCACAGCTCACCAGCCGCCCGGCCAGCCCGGGTACCTCCGCCACGGCGGCAACATGGCAGCCCTCCGCTCCTCGCCCCGGGCGCGAGTCGCTCGCCTGCTGGGTTGCGGCCTGCACCTGCGTCAGGAGATCCGCTTCCGCGAACACCAGCGCCTGCCGCGCCTCCGCCGCCGCCTGCCAGCGACGCCTGGCCCGCCAGGCCGCCTGCCGATGCGCCTGATGGCAATACCGCCGACCCGGGCCTGCCGACTCTGGCAGTGGAGCGTCGCACCAGCCACACCGATCGTCACCCATATACCGATCGTCGCCCATATAGGGAAAATATGCTCTGCTGCCGTGACGACGTGCTACACACGTCCACCGGGGCGGTGGTGGCTGGACCTATACGTCGACAGGCATACGTACCGATCATGTCGGCATCAAGATGCCCAGGCTGCCGCACTTAAATGTAGTTGTGCGCCGCAATTCCCGGAGTACGCCAGGATCGTCATCCTGATCGCTGCGATAGTCATCGCCACAGTCGGCGTTGTCACCAACGCCCGGCTGTCGTGTCGGGTGAGCGCCGGGTTCCACCGCTCCGGTTCGGGCTGGTGCTGTGCGTAAGGACGGGAAGATGCAGATCAGCCGGGGCACGGCAGGGCTTCGAGCCGTGTCAGAGCAGCAGTGATCACATCTGTCCAAAGCCAGTGGGCCGCGACGCGAAGGATACCGCGTGGGCTCGTGGTGACGAGCTGGGCGCCTGTGCAGAACAGTCGAAGCCGCAGTCGCTTCGTTTTCCACAGCCGAGCTTTGCAGGTCAGGCCGAGCATTGGCATCCAGGTGGGTAGATCGAGGGCGATCCAGACGATCTCCAGCCAGATCTGGTTCTGCGTCGCGCCGTACAGGGGAGGTTGCGCAAGCCGGTAGCGCGGGCGGCGCAGATGCGAGCCTCGGCTCTGGCACGCCGACGGTGACGCAGTTCCAGGGCGGCGATCGGAGTGTGCTTGGTATGGGTGGCAAACGTCGTAAGGCGCATGCCGTCGGCGCCGGTGAATCGCAACTGGGCGCCGAGGTATGGCCGTTCTTTGCGGACGATCAGCCGCATCCCGTCCGGCCAGCCGCCCAGCACGTCCCCGGCGAGTTCGGTCACCCATACCCCGTCATGGACTTCGCCGTCCGGCTCGACGGCCGGCATGCAGGCCGAGGCCGGCACCATCGCGACGGTCTGATGGGTGGCGTCGGTGATGGTCATGCCGATTGAGTACGACAGCCACCGGCCACGCTGCGTGGGCCAGGAGACGAACTCGCGGGTCACGCCACCGGAGTCGGTGCGGATCAGCCTGCAGCCCGTCGAGCGTGCGGTGACCTGCGAATTCTGCGAACTACCAGCCATCTTTCAGGCGGACTGGGCACCGCAGGCCCCACACGCAGTCCGCATCCGCCGTCGTGGCTCGACCCGCGAGAATCTCGCGCCGACCCGCAACAGTTCTCAAGTTCCGTCGCCCGCAACCGAGTTCCAAAATCTTCGATTCCCCCGAATGCTGCCCTGCCCGAGGCAGCACGCATACACAAACCCATCATTCGAATGAATGACACACCAAGCGCGTACCTGACACAACGTCAGGTAATTACACCCTAGAACAAGCCCCTTACCAGGGAAAATAGCGAAACGCTGCTGGAGTGCTTGAGGCCGAGCAAGAAGACCGGCGGCCGGGAGAACCACCGGCGAGTCAGGTCGAGAGCGCGGTGCGGACTGCCGCTGCCCATGCCCCACCTGGAAGGCCTGCAGGCATACAAGGCTTCCAGGCGAAGGACGACAGCATGGTCGAGACCACGCTTACGCCCTGATATTGGCACCACCGCCCGTGCACCAGGCGGCCTGACATGCCATCGGGACATCGCGACCGCTCAGGCCTGCTGATTCGCCGCGCCGAGGGCGGACCGACGCAGAGGAAGGGCTCTGCTCCCCACGGTCATGACGTTGCTCACGGGCAGTAATGGCGGGATACGCAGCCAGCGTGGCTGCGGCATGTGGCTGAGTTGTGCCCAGCGGTGACAGAGCCGTGTGGGGCAGCCCGAGATGCGGTCAGCCCAGGCCGTATATCATGAAATGGTGCGTCGTAAATGTGGCGCGGGCAGCGTGTTGTCTCCGATTCCGGAGAGGGAACATGGCCGCAGACGAAGAGGACGAGACACAGCACGTCCGGCGTCCGTCCAGCAAACAGAGCGCAAGGAAAACCGGCATTGGACGGGCCAGCAGCCGAACGAGCGAAACGAAGCGCACGGCCCGCCGGGTTTCGGCTCCCCGGGCTATGCGGTACGCGACTGAACAACTCCAGGAGCTATTGGGGCGAGCCCCCGAGTCCGTCTCGGCGGTGAAGCCGACAGAGGACGGCTGGCAGGCGGACGTGGAAGTGCTGGAGCTGGAACGTGTCCCCACGACCACCAGCGTCATGGCGACCTACCAGGTGACGCTTGACAAGAAGGGCGAACTGGTGGCTTACGAGCGCACCCGCCGCTACACCCGAGGACAGATCGACCGACGCAGCTAGGGGCCGGGCTGCTATCGCAGCACCGTTCGCAAGAAGAACGGAGTTCACGCCCGGACCAGGCGTGAAAGGAGGCACTATGACTGTGGTGCCGCAAGGCGGAGGAACCATTTCCAGGGGCGGCGGAGGAGGGTCCGGGAACCTCTACGACATCCTCGATCTGATTCTGGACCGCGGCCTGGTCATCGATGTCTTTGTGCGTGTGTCGCTGGTGGGCATCGAGATCCTCAAGATCGACGCCCGCATCGTCGTGGCGAGCGTGGACACCTACCTGCGCTTCGCCGAGGCCTGCAACCGCCTCGACCTCGAGGAGGGCCGCAAGGCGCCCTCCGAGCTGACCGACCTGGTCGGCGAGGTGACCGAAGGCGGATCGCATGGCAAGACCAAAGGAGCCCTCAGCGGGGCCGCAGAGGTGGTCACCGACGCCCTCAAGGGAAGACATGAGGACGACGAGGAGCTCGAGGAGCCCGAGGAGAGGCGGGAGCGGCCGAGGCGTCGGCCTGCCGCCCGGCGCCGGAAGGAGTGAGCCATGGCCGTATACGTCTACTCCATTGTCGGGACCACTCATCCGCAGCGCCTGGCCGGCCTCGACGGGGTGGGGAACCCGCCCTCGACCCTCCGCACAGTGCACACCAAAAAGCTGTCCGCGGTCGTCAGCAACGCCCCCGAGGAGCTACGGCCCAAACGCCGCGACCTCGGCGCGCACCAGGCCGTCCAGGAGCGGCTGATGGCCGACGGCACGGTTCTACCGCTGCAGTTCGGCTTCACCACCACGGACGACAACGCCGTACGAGCGGTGCTGGAGGACCGTACGGACGAGTTCACCGAACGGTTGCGGACGCTGAAGGGCTGCGTCGAATACCACTTGAAGGCCGCCCAGGACGAGAATGCGCTGCTGCGGCAGATCCTTCAGGAGTCCGACGAGGCGCGCAGGCTCAACGAGGAGATCAGAAGCGGCAGCGGCAGCCCGGAACAACCGCTCGCCCTCGGGGAACTGGTCGCCCAGGAAGTGCAGGCACGGCAGGATCAGCTCGCCGCCGGAGTCCTCGATGCGCTGCGCGGATTCGCGCGGGAGGAACGCTCGTCGCAGGCGACCGGGAACGACTTCCTGAGCGTGTCCTTCCTGGTGGAGCGGGACAACGAGAAGGGCTTCCTCAGCGCGGAACAGGATCTCGCCAAGGAGCTGGGAGAGGACTTCAGTCTCCGGCTGCTCGGACCGCTGCCCGCCTACAGCTTCGTCTAAGGAGTCCTCATGGGACTGCTGACTCAACTCGCCACCCTGCCACTGGCGCCGGTGCGTGGCGTGGCCTGGGTCATGGAACGCGCCCTCGAGGCCGCGGAGAACGAGTACTACGACCCCGCACCGGTCGAGCGGGAACTCGCCGAGCTCGAGCAGGCGCTGCTGGCGGGAGACATCGACGAGGAAACCTTCGACCGGCGTGAGGACGAACTGCTGGACCGGCTGGACGAGATCAGGGCCCATGCCCAGGGCACCGGTACCTGATCGCGGCAGCCGCCGCGGAGGGCCACCACACACTCCCGTCACACAGCCGGAACACCCGGGATAGAGGTGCAGCGCCGTGAACGAACCCGTCGCCAGGAGGATGGGCGACTTCCCGTCCAGGGCCACCCCCTACGGCGGTCAGGGCTCCTCGGCCAATCTCGCCGACATCCTGGAGCGTGTCCTGGACAAGGGAATCGTCATCGCGGGCGATATCCAGATCAACCTGCTGGACATCGAACTGCTCACCATCAAGCTGCGCCTGCTGGTCGCATCGGTGGACAAGGCGAAGGAGATGGGCATCGACTGGTGGGAGCACGATCCCTCACTGTCCTCGCGCGCCCACGACGGCTATCGCTCACTCGCCCGGGAGAACAGCCGGCTGCGCGCCGAGATCGAGGCCATGCGCAAGGGCGGTGAGCTGCCTCCGGCCGAGGACGAGGACCAGAGCCATCCTGCCGCTCGCCGCCGCACCGCACGTACATCACACACCAAACGGGCCGATCCGCAGAAGGGGGATGAGTCATGACCGAGGTCGTCACCTACGCCTACGCCGTGGCGCGGGACGCCGACGGAATTCTGGGAGAGGAGCTGTCCGGGCTCCCCGGAGTGGCAGATGCGCCGGTCCATCTGGTGCGCTCAGGACACCGCGGTGACGTGGTGGTCGCGGTCAGCCCGGTGCCCGCACGGGACTTCCAGGAGGCCGCGCTGCGCGCGCACCTCGAAGACCTGGACTGGCTGGAGTCGGTGGCTCGCGCCCATCACCGGGTGATCGAGGCGCTGGCCGCGCGCACCACCGTCCTGCCGCTCCGGCTGGCCACCGTGTACCTCGACGACGAGCGGGTGGGGCAGATGCTCAATGCCCGCCGGGAGGCGTTCGCCGAGCGGCTGTCCGACCTGGCCGCACAAGTGGAATGGGGCGTGAAGATCTACGTCGAAGCGCCCGCGGCCACCGAAAGCCCCGCGGAGCCGTCCGCAGGTCCGGCCCTGAGCCCCGGGCGGGCCTATCTCAGCCACCGCAGAGCACAACGCCACGCCCGCGAAGACGCCTACCGCAACGCCGAA
The DNA here is from genome assembly GCF_035918155.1 of Streptomyces sp. NBC_01591. Taxonomy (NCBI): domain Bacteria; kingdom Bacillati; phylum Actinomycetota; class Actinomycetes; order Kitasatosporales; family Streptomycetaceae; genus Streptomyces; species Streptomyces sp. NBC_01591. Next base: position 7,482,431 of record NZ_CP109327.1, on the reverse strand, counting down.
CAGGCGGCCCGGCGTGTCGAGGACGCGGCCCGAGACGTGGCCGTTGATCGGGTCCAACACCGGACGCAGCAGGGCGAACTCGCCCACGGGCCGGGAGAGAACGTCGTCAACGACGCCTACCTCGTGCCGCTGGCGCACGCCGAACAATTCCGGGCCGACGTCCTGCAGGCCGCCGAGGGGCTTCCAGAGGTACGCATCGACGTCACCGGACCCTGGGCGCCCTACTCCTTCGCCACGCCCGCCGAAGCCGAACCGTTGAAGAGAGCCGTGCCGTGAGGGCGGGCGGCGGGCCGCTGGCCGCGGCAGAAGAGCCGCTGCCGGACCGGCAGATCGCGCTGATCGACCTGTTGGACCGGCTGCTGAGCGGAGGTGTGGTCCTCACCGGTGACGTCGTGCTCTCGATCGCCGATATCGATCTTGTACGCATCTCGCTGCGCGCGCTGATCGTCTCCATCAGCGAACAGAACCCCTCCCCGTGGCCCGCCACTGCACCCCTGCGAGGCGGCCATGTCAGATGAAACCCGCCGGCCCGGCAACCGCTTCGACGAAGTCGCCGATGCGGCGGCCCGCGCCTTCCGTCTGCTGCCCGCCGCCCCGCAGGACGTCCTGCCGCCGGGCGGCTCGAGGGCGCGGGGAACCACACATCGGGTGACCACCAGCCCCGACACGGTGGAACGGGACCTGATCAAGCTCGTTCTCACCATCGTCGAGCTGTTGCGGCAGCTCATGGAACGCCAGGCACTGCAGCGGGTCGACGCCGGAGACCTCACCGAGGAACAGGAGGAGCGGTTGGGCGCCACACTCATGATTCTGCACGAGCGTATGGTGGAACTCTGCGCTCGGTACGAACTTTCCATGCAAGACCTCAATCTGGATCTCGGACCTCTCGGAACATTGCTGCCACCGTCCGAATAGCAGTCGGCCGAAGGCCCATAAGGAGCACGACATGGGCATCAGAAAGAAGACCAAGAACGTCGGCGAGATCGCCGAAGGAAAAACCAAGGAAACGCTCGGGAAGGCCGTTGGTAACGAAAGCCTGGAAAGCAAAGGAAGGGCCGAAAAGACCAAGGGCAAACTGAAGCAGGCCGTGGAGAAGGGCAAGGACAGGTTCCGGCACTGAAAGGCACGCTCAGGCACTAGCAGTCACGGCCCCGCCGCCGCACTCCGTGCACCGACGGGGCCGGCAACGTTCGTACCGAGGTGCTCGTTGGCCTGCGCTTGGGAACGGGCAGTCCTCCGAAGTGCGGGGGTACGGGGTGACACCCACGAAGGAGCCGTTCGCTCCCTCAGGCGGACCGATCCGGCTCGCGCTCCGATTTGGCGCAGTGCAGCTGCTCGGGGCTGAAGTGGAGTGTGATGTGTGGCAGGACGACCGCACTGCGTCGCAGCTGTCCGCTGTTCGACGTCGACGACATCTGCCCAGGTCAAGGAGTCACAACGTGGTGGCGACACTCCACCAGCAGATCGCAAGGGCCGACGAAAGATCAGCTTTATGAGGAGGCGAAGAATCGCAACATCGCCGGTCGCTTCTCCATGAACAAGCAGCAGCTTCGGAATGCCCTGGGCCGCTGATACATCATCGCGGTTCAGCCAACGCCGGGCAGCTGCACGTGGACGGTGCCGTCGCTGTCCACGCTCACCTGGAAGGACGGCTGCGGTGCGGTGGCCGGCCCACGTACGTTCGCGCCGTCCGACAGTCGGAAGAGACTGCCGTGCCAGGGGCATTCCACGCAGCCGTCGGCGATCTTCCCGTCCGACAGGGGCCCTGACAGGTGGCTGCACCGCTCCGCAAGGACATGAATGCGGCCGCCCGGCTGACGGAACACCAGCAAAGGCACCTCGCCCAACTCCCGCCGCACGGCCTCGCCGACTGGGAAGTCCTCCACTCTGCCGACCGGATGCCAACCCTCTTCCAACAGACGACGGACCGCTGCCGCCTTGTTGGCGCCTGCGGCTTGGCGATAGGCGAGGTGGCCACCGAGCATCCCGCCGGTGCCAGCCATACACAGTCCCGCGAAGCCGAGCGCCTTGCCCAATGCCGTACGACCACGACCGCGATGCACCCAGGATCCCGCGTAGAGCCCGATGGCCGCGGCGATCGACGCCGCGTGCACCAGGCCGGTACGCATCTGGTCCTCGTGCTGCTCAGCCCAGTCCACCCAGCCAGCCAACGCGGCCGGCGCGGCCCCCAGCACGCCCACACCCACCAAGATGCGGGCACTGCGCCGGGTGCCGGGCATGACGTCCAGCACTGCGGCGGAAAACCACGCGCCCATCGGAACCTGCACGAGCGCGGGGTGCAGGGGATGGCCGATCGGCAGACCATGCAGCACATCGCGGTAGCGCCCCAGAGGCACGCCGCGCACCATCCGCCGCACGGGGCTGATCACCACATCAAGCTTCTCCAGGCGACCCAGCGCGTCGAGGGACCTCAGAAAGAGGTCCTCGGTGCGGGCGGCCGCCACTTTCACTGTGCCGCTACTCGGAGCGAGAACCGCGAATTTCGTATACTTCGCTGAAAGCCGCATGATGAGCGGTTTGCCATGTGCGGCCGAATTCCAAACAAGCGTCAGCTCCGCTCCACTCTGGTGGCTGCAGGCGTCTCGGGCAGGACGTTGTCATGCCTGTGGGGCCTGCCGGTGTCTCCACTCACTCCTCTTCTTCGTCTCCTTGCTCTTCGTCGTCCTCACAACAAGGCCCACGACGACGAGGGGAGGATGGGTGAGTGCGAGGGCGACGCGGAGAACGAGGAGGAGGGCGCCTGGGCACTGTGCTCTGGGGCCGCGGGGTCGAGAACGCGCAGGTAGCCGCCGTGCTGGGCCCCGGCAACTGATCAACGCAAGTCCCGCCGTTCACACGAAGCGCCCAGATAGAGGAACCCACGGAGCCGCAGGCAGAGGACAACCCGTCAGTCCGCACTGAGTACATCTGCGGGAAACGCAGGTAGGAGCTGTGCATCCGGCTCGACTGGCTCCCGCAGCCCGGACACCGCCCCCGGTGGCCGTGCTGCCGACATCAATGCGCATCGCCTCGTTGTTCACGTCCAGCGACTGCACCGCCACCTCCGAGATCGACGGGAACAACATCTCTTCCGTCCCGAACGCCGTCTCTTCCACGGCGCCGAATTGTCGGACACACTGGGGTCGTCCTCGTTTTCGGGTGAATTCCCAGTGGCTCGCCGGAGCATCAATTGTCACTCAGCGTGCGCGGGTCACGGAGGTTGAACGTGAACCGTTACTGCTCGATAAAGCCATGTGGATCTCGACGACTAAATCCCGTCCCTGCAAGCGCTGGCCGTCGCCCGTGTGTTCTGAGCGTCGGCGGGTACCCGAAACAACATGACTGTTACAAAGACAAGCGTCCTCGTTCTGGACTACGCGGAGCCCGAAGCCCTGGGGAAGTTCTACGCGTCACTGCTCGGTGCGGAAATCCAGGTGGTGAGCGATCCTGGCTTTGTGGAACTCGTCGGCCACAACGGCGTGCACCTGGCGATCCGTCGGTACCACGGCTACGCCCCTCCCAACTGGCCGCGGCCAGACGACGCCCAGCAGGCGCATTTTCGGATACCCGTCGCGCACGGTGATTTGGACGAAGCGGAACGAGAGGCGGTGAGCCTCGGGGAGATGCCGGTGGATGCCAAGGCCAGCGGTGGGCTGCGCGGCGTAAGCTTTTACGCCGACCCCACCAGGCATTCCTTCTCCTTCGTGGTGCCCCCACGGAACGAGCCGACGGGCCGAGGAGAGGAAGCACCATGAAGCTGCCGGAGCCCCGAGGTGAGGTGTCTGCCGCCCTGATCGGAGCGCTCGGCCGGAAACCGGGTCGGCGCAGGCTGCCGGACACGTCCCTGGTAGCGGGGGCCGACCCGTACAGCGACGACCTCCAGCTCGCCCTGTACCTCTGCTACGAGTTGCATTACCGCGGCTTCGACGGGGTGGACGGCGCCTGGGAGTGGGATCCGGAACTGCTCAGGGTGCGTGCCGCGCTGGAGCGCGGGTTCCTGGCCGCTCTGCGCGCTGACGTGCCGGTGGCCGACGATGTCGGCAGCGCGCTGGAGGAAGCCGTTCTGGAACCGGTGGACGCCGAAGGCGTCTCGTACTTTCTGCGGGACGAGGGCGAGCTGTGGCATCTGCGCGAGTACGCCGCCCACCGCTCGCTTTACCACCTCAAGGAGGCCGATCCGCACCTGTGGGTGATTCCACGCCTGACGGGCCGGGCCAAGGCTGGAATGGCCACAGTGGAGTACGACGAATTCGGAGCAGGACGCGCGGAACAGGTCCACTCGAAGCTGTTCGCCGATCTGATGGCGGACCTCCACCTGGACCCCTCGTATGGGCGCTACCTCGACGCCGGATCGCGGCAGATGCTCGCGACCGTCAACCTCATGTCGCTCTTCGGACTCCACCGCTCACACCGTGGTGCGTTGGTCGGTCACTTCGCCTCAGTGGAGATCACCTCATCACCAGGGTCCAGGCGCCTAGCTGAGGCATTGGAGCGAGCCGGTGCCGGGCCTGCAGCGGTCCATTTCTATGCGGAGCATGTGGAGGCCGACGCCGTGCATGAGCAACTCATGCGGCATGAGGTCGTCGCCGGTCTGCTCCAGGAGGAGCCGGATCTGGCATCGGACGTCGCCTTCGGCATCGCGGCCACCGGATGGGTGGAAGACCGGCTCGGGGAGCAGTTGCTCGGCGCCTGGCGGCACGGCGAGTCCTCACTCCGTGTGCCGCTCTGAGGCCGGCAATGGGGCTTTCGGCTTCTTACGGCCGCGGTGGCTGGTGTCGCACCAAGGCAAGATGCGGCTCCGTCGGCAGGTACACAGTGCAACAACAGGACGGTTCGAGCGAGCAATGGTGCCGTCCTCCTGGACCACTTCGACGGGCCCTTCCACGAGCATGGGTCCGCCCGGCTCCTGCATGACGCGCCGTGCAGCTGCCCGAGGTGTGGTCTCCGGTTCAGGATGGCTGTGCTGCACGGATCACCACCAGTTCCTCTTTCTCCTGGCCGGGCTCAATCAGGCCCTGCATCTCCAGCCAGTCGGCCCGTTCACGCAGGACAGGCCCGAAGGGGACGAACCGGCGGTCAATCACGGTGACGTCCAGTCCGGCTTCAGCCAGCCGCGCTACGGTCATCACTGGGCCGCTCAGCGCGGAGTGGACCGCCAGCAGCACACCCCCAGGGCGCAGCAGAGCGGGGACCTCGGCACAGAGTCGGTCGATCACCACCCGGCCGTCGATCCCCGCTTCCCAGGCGCGAGCAGTGCTGCGACGAGGCAATCGGACGTTCGCGGATGGTACGTACGGCGGGTTCGCCAGCACCAGGTCGAATCTCAGGCCGGTCACGGGCTCCGTCAGGTCACCGCGGCTGGCCCGGACAGCCCGCGCGTACCCGGACAGCAGTGCGTTCAGTCGTGTCGTGAGCACCGCCGCGGCCGACGTGTCGATGGCGATGACGTGGGCAGCGCCGTGGCGGGCGGCGGCGATCGCCACCGCGCCGGTACCGGTACCCACGTCGAGCACCTCCGCTCCGGGGGACAGACGTTCGCGCCGCAGAGCGGATATCAACATGGCTGTGTCTTCCTGTGGCGCGTAGACACCTGGAGGCTGGAGGAGCTTCAATGTCGCAACACCGGCTCTCAGAGATCACGTAGGGCGGGCAGCAGGGCCTTCTCCGCCCAGTCGAGGAAGGGCTGCTGACGGTCACCACCGACTTGAACCAGGGCGATCTCCGTGAAGCCCGCCTCGGCGTAGGGACGCACTGCCTCGACGAAGGTGCCGACGTCGTCACCGCACGGGATGGAATCCGCGATGTCGTCCGGGCGCACGAACTGGGAGGCTCCGACGAATCCGGCCGGCCCGGGCAGCTCTGCGTTGACCTTCCAAGTGCCGACCGACCAGCGGAACTGATCGTGCGCCCGTGCGACCGCCGCACCCCGGTCGGTGTCGTAGCAGATGGGCAGCTGGCCGACCCGCGGCTTGCCCGTACCGCCGTGCCGGTCGAAAGCGTCCAGCAGGTCACTCTTGGGCTCGGTGGCAATGACGAGATCGGCGAGCCGGCCGGCGATCTCGCACGACTGCTCCCCCGATACCGCGATCCCGATCGCAGGCAGCTCGTCGGGCAGGTCCCAGAGCTTGGCGTTCTCCACGTCGAAATGTGTGCCGTGATGGCTCACGTCAAGGCCGCCGAAGAGCGCGCGAATGATTTCCACGGCCTCTTCCAGCATCTCCATGCGAACGTGGGCGGCGGGCCAGCCCGCGCCTACCACATGCTCGTTCAGGTTCTCGCCGGAGCCCAGACCGAGCCGGAACCGCCCCTGGGAGAGCAGCTGCATCGTCGCAGCCTTCTGAGCAACCACCGCAGGGTGGTATCGCACGGTCGGGCACGTCACGTACGTCATCAACGGGATCCGCGACGTGGCCTGTGCGGCCGCGCCGAGCACGCTCCATGCGTAGGGGGCATGCCCCTGGGAGTCCAGCCGCGGAAAGAAGTGGTCCGAAGTGACGGAGAAGTCGAATCCGGCGCGCTCGGCGCCCACCACATGCTCAACAAGCTCACGCGGACCGGCCTGCTCGGTCATCGTCGTGTATCCGACCAGCACCATGGAACACTCCTTGCCGAGCCTTCCGCTCCGAACACGAAACTGTCCGACTCCGGGGCACCCGGGTCATGTGACGAGTCCGCTCGCCTCGGGCCCGAGGACTCACGAGACTGATTTCCGCCGTCCCCGCGACATCACATCGGCAGCTGGCATCACCGATCGGGTCCACCCGCATCGCGGCTCCTCAGGCTGGGTGGCGGCCCACGCGCGTGAGGTCGGCGACACCACTCGTAACCCCGAGTCGATACGGCGGCGCTTTCCTCAATGGGAGACATGAGGAACACAGGGTGGGGCAATCAGCCTCGGCGCCCCAGCGTTGCAATCGCCGGGGACCGCCGAACGTCAGCAAGCTTTCACCGAACGAAAGCCGGACGCTTGGTGCTGGCCGCGCGGCCAGCACCAAGCCGCGCCCCGGCGGCCGTGAAACCCGGATGCGATCGCCCCGGGTGCGCGGCCCACGATGCAGGTCCTACTGTCCGGACTTCTTCAGCCGCTCAGCCGCCTTTGCCGCGTCCTCCTGGGCCTTGCCTGCCAATTGCTCGCCACGACCCTCTGCCTGCATGTCCTTGTCGTCCATGGCATCGCCGACGGTTTCCTTCAGCTTGCCCTTGACCTGCTTGGCCTTCGCCTTTGCCTTACCCATGACGATCCTGTCCTTCACTGTGGGGGTGACGTATCCACCTTGCGTCGATCACCTTGAGGCCGCAATCGGTGAGGTGTCGCGCTCACGAGTAACCGGAAAGAGGGGCCGCGGGAGCCGTACTCTCCGGTCAGTCGGGCGGCTCGGGGACCGGGCGGGAACCGGGAACCGGCGCCGGGGGCGGCTCCGGGTTTGGCTGGGGCTCAGGTTCGCTGGGACCTGGTTCGGACGGCGGCTGCGGGTCGCGTGGCACCGGATCCGGCCGACTGGGGACTGGCCCGGGACCCTCGGGGGAAGGTTCTGTGGTCATTACTCTCGTCCTCTCTCGCATCGCTGCTTCGCACCCTCACAGCCGACCAACCGCAAGTTGAGTGAGGTCGCCTCGGAAATGGTCCTTGGCAACGGGGGCACGATCCTGCGCCGCAGTCGGCATCCCACACGGGGACAGAGACCGCACAAAGGAATTGTGCTATCTGCAAATCGGACGTGAGGCCCTCACATGGCCACGGTGCATCCCTCGCCCGCAGCGCGGCCGGGGGATGCACCGTGGCGAGGAACACCGGTGATGCCCCTGGGTGCTCGCCCCTTCGTCCTGCGCGGTGGCGGGGATGTCCCAGTGCGGCAGCGAGAGCAGGGCGCCGCGGTATTGCGTCACTTTGAAGGAGCTGCGCATCAACGACTGCATCCGTCGGTCTTCGTGACAGGCGTCGAACGCGCCCTCCCCCCGCCATGCTTCCACCGTGCCCCGAAGTTCGCCCGGCGCGCGTGGCTGTGGCCACTCATCAAGCTGCCGTCGGCAACCGCTACGGCGAACGCGTTACTGGCAGTGTCGTCACCGTTGGTCGCGGTCACCACTCCGTACCGAGCGGCGGGTTCGCCTCCCACCCCGCATTCGGGTCGGTGACCCCAGCGGGCAGGAGATCGCCCAGGGCGGCCGACGCCTCCACCGGTGACCAACAATGGGCTTGTCGCGCCGCACGCGTCGCGGACGAACCTCCGGACCGGATCGTCGGTGAACGCCCCCCATCGGACAGCACCACCGCGTCGTAGAGGACAGCGACGACCGTAGCAGCGCGTGGTCGACCTGAATGCTGTCTCCCTGACTGGTGCTGACCGTGCCGTCCTGCGGAGCGATCCGTCTCCCCGGTTGCTCTCGAAGCTCGAGGCGGGAGCGGCGTCGGAGTGGGAGTGTCGGCCGTGCCCGGCCTCGGTACGTGGTACGGGCAGCGTTCTCTCCGAAGCCTCTTATGCCTGCTCAGCGCGTGGGCGGAGGAAGAACCCAGTGGCTTCCCGCTTCGGCCGCCCGCTGTACGCTCGCCGCCGAAGGCGCTGAACATGCATGCTGGCAAAAAGGTCGTGTCCACCTCGAAGGCAACGCCATGGTTTCCACGCCCAGCTCGCCCCGGCCAAACAGACCACCGGCAGAGGTCACGGAACTGGCCAGCTGCACTGTCGGTGCCCCTTGCTGGGCGAACCTCGCCACGCCGGACCCCCGAGCCCCCGAGGACCTCTACGGCGCCGTAATCGGGTTGCAGGTGGCCCTGGACTGGACGCCCTACTTCTGTGTCACAAACACCGACGAAGCCACGGCCCGCATCGTGGAACGCACCGGCACCATCGCGGTGGGTCCGGTCCGCCTTCGCCTCGGTCGCGGGGTCTGCTTCCCCGCACCGAATGCCGACATAGCAGCGGAGACAGCCTCCCGGCACGGTGACGGAACCATCGGCCGGGCCGTAGCAGTTGATCACCGCAAGGCCCCGCACGGCGCGGTCTTCGGTGTCAGGTCTCCACGCAACTCCGTGATCATTGCCGCGGCGGTGGGCTCCGGCCTGGCGCAGCTCCCAATTGGTCCCCGCGGGCCGGTAGGCCTGGCGAGGTCGCACAGGCGCAAAAAATTCGGGGAACCCGCGACAGCAACCCGGGGACCGTTCCAACCCGAAAGGACCTGGGAATGTCTGATAACGACGTGAGTATACGGAAGGTGCTAGCAATCGTCACGAACTACGGCGTCGAGCAGGACGAACTCCTGGTGCCCCTCGAACACCTACGGGGCTGGGGCGCCGATGTGGACGTCGCTGCCGTGTCGGCGGACGACATTCAGACCCTGGTCGGCGACAAGGCTCCCGGAAAAACCATCCGCCCCGAACTTACTTTGAGCGACGTTGACCCGGCCGATTACGACCTACTGCTCGTGCCGGGCGGCACATTGAACTCCGATGCGCTGCGCCAGCAGGGTTCGACGACGGAGATCGTCCGCTCCTTCGCATCGTCCGGGCGCCCCATAGCGGCCATCTGCCACGGTCCCTGGGCCCTGGTCGAGGCGGGTGTCATCGACGGCAAGAGGCTCACCTCCTACCCCTCGTTGAGGACAGACCTCGGCAATGCCGGTGGTGAATGGGCCGACGAGCCGGTCATCAAGGATGACTCCCGCGGCTGGACCCTCATCACCTCGCGCAGTCCAGGTGATCTGGAGCCGTTCCTCCACGAGATCGATGCGGCGCTCGCCGTAAACTCTTACTGAAAGCGACCGGTCCATTACGTGGCTTCCGCCACGGCACAGCACTCCGTAGCTACTGAGGAGGTTTTCAGGGTGGGGTCGGTGTTGTGAGTGTCTGTCCAGCCCCGGCCAGGCATCCGTCGATGAGTTGGTGCTGGAGTTGGATGTGTCTGAGGCCTCGGCGGAGCGTTCGGGTGAGGTGGTCTGGGTCCTCGAAGGCGGTGTTCGCCGTCGGGCCGCGCCGAAGAAGTGACCAGACGCCCTCGACGGGGTTGAGGTCCGCAGCATACGAGGGCAGCTGGAAGACGGTGAGCCAGTCGTGTTCGGCCGCGTACCTCTTCATGTCGGCCGTGCGATGAGTTGAGGTTGTCCCAGACCACCACGATCGGGCCGCCGAGCCGGATGTGCGCGCGGACCAGCAGGTCGCGGTAGTCGGTTCAGGCAAAACTTTTGCGGGCTCCTTTGAACGGCAGGTGGAATCGGGGCCGGTCGATCAGGCGGCTCTTCTCGCCCGACTTGCCAAAAGCGACAAGCCCGCCGGTCTGCACTGGCTCGGCGATCAGTTCCGCGAGACCGGCGTGACGCTCAACCAGATCCGGATGGACCGCCAGCTCGAAGAAGCCCTCACCCGCGGACCAGACGCCCTCCACCTGGTCGCCGTCTTCGGCATCAGCGAGCGCGCCGCGATGCGCTACGCCAACGCCGCGAAGGCATTCCTCGAGTCCATACTCGAACAGAACCAGTAACCCCCGGGACCACGGCCGGGTCCCAGCATTCGGTACACGCCCACCCCCTTCACTCCGATCGACAGGTCACCGTCATGCACCCCCCTGCCCTCAGGAACTGATGGAGGGGCAGCGGGCGTGAGCGGCGGATCGCCGGCGAGGCCGGCGCGGGCACGGACACCCTATGGTCGCGGTCTCACGCAGCGGCCTTCCGGCGATGGATGCCACTCGCGACCTCCTGGGATCCGGAAGACGGGTTGTAATCGAGGACGCTGTACGCGATTACCATCGGCGCATGAGCGATCCGAATCCGATCATCTGGTTGCGGCGGGAAAGAGGGGCGCGCGGACCAGCTCCGACGTACAGCCGTGAGCGCATCGCCGAGGTGGCGATCGCGCTGGCGGACGGCGAGGGCATCGAGGCGGTGACGATGCGGCGCATCGCCAAGGAACTGGGTACCGGCGCGATGACGCTCTACCGGTACCTGCCGAACAAGGAAGACCTGTACGCCGTGGCGATCGACCAGGCCCTCGGCTTTGAACCGCAGGAGCCGACCGGGGACGCCCGTGCGGATCTGACCACGTTCGCCCGCCGGTACCGGGAGACGCTGCGCCGGCACCCCTGGCTTGCGCACGCCATGGCCGGCAGGCCGATCATGGGCCCCAACATGCTCCGCGCCAACGAGCGCGACCTCGCCCTCCTCGACGGCCGCGGACTGAGCATCGACGACATGATCCACGTCGTGAACCTGATCCGGCACTGGGTCACCGGTGCCAACCAGGCCGAGACGGCGGAACGGGAAGCGGACTCCCGTTCCGGGTCGGAACGCACGGCCTGGCAGGAGCGGATGGGGCCGTATGTGACCGAGCTGCTGGCCACCGGCCATTTTCCGTACCTGGAGCGGGTGGTCCGCGAGGCGCGGCACGGCGGCCGCGACGAGCAGTTCGAGACCGGCCTGGCCATGTTGCTGGACGGTGTCGAGGCCCGTTTCCCGGCCCTGTCCGGCGCCCCGGGGAACGAGCCGCCGGAGCGCCGCTGAGACCGGACGCCGCCGCGCCCGCGCTGCGCGCGAACGACGGGAGCTCCTCTTCGGCGACACCGTGCCGTGGT